>NZ_BBRO01000002.1:0-1421632 GCF_001047015.1 Sphingopyxis sp. C-1 | reverse complement strand
CGGGCAAAAGGATGGCCCCCCCCCCCCCCCCAAACGTACTTTCTCGCCGTAGGTTTCAGGTCCGGTCTAGTTCGATCGTTCGCGTTATGCCGATTGCACCGAGGAACGCCGTGTCGTGGCTGACCAAGAGCAACGCGCCGTCATAGGCGGCAAGGCCGGTTTCGACGGCAGCCAGCGACTCGATGTCGAGATGGTTGCCGGGTTCGTCGAGAATCAGAAGCTGGGGTGGGCGCGGCGCGCCGAGGACGCAGGCGAGGCCGGCGCGGAGCATCTGCCCGCCGCTGAGCGTGCCGACGATCTGATCGGCGGCGTCGGCGCGGAAGCGGAAGCGCGCGAGTGCGGCACGGCACTGGTTGTTCGTCGTCCCGGGATTCAGACCGAGAAAATTTTCGGCGATCGAATGCGCGGGGTCGAGTAGGCCGACGCGCTGATCGAATAGCGCGAAGGGAACGCAGACGCGAACTTCGCCCGACCAAGGCGCTAGGGTGCCCGCGACGAGGGCGAGGAGGGTAGATTTACCCGATCCGTTGGGACCAGTGATCGCAACACGTTCGGGGCCTGTGACGGCGAACGAGAAATCGCGGATAATGGATTTCCGCTCGACATAGCCGGCGGTGACATGGCCTAACGAAAGGACCGTGCGCGACGAAGGAAGGCCGGTCGAGGGCAGTCCAACCGAGAGTGGGTCGACAATCTCGATCTTCGCGCGGGCGGTCGAGAGTTGGGCCTCGGCCTCGCTCTGCTGGCGCTCGGCGAGGCGGCGGTTTGCGCCCACGCTTTCCTCAGCGCGGCGCTTGAGCGTTCCGAGCAAGATTGCTGGCTCGTCGCCACGCGCCGCCTTTCGCCGACCGCCATTGTCGCGGCGCGCCTGCCGTTCGGCTGTGACCTGTGCCTGGCGCCGGACGCGGCGGAGTTCCTTTTGAGCGCCTGAAAGTTCGGCTTCGGCGGCCGCCTCCTCGATATCTTTGCGGTCGCGATAGGCGCTCCAGCCGCCGCCATGGCGAGCGGCACCAAGCCCGGTGAGCTCGACGATCGCGTCCATATCTTCGAGCAGCTCGCGGTCGTGGCTGACTACGATCGCGCCGCCGCGCCAACCGCGGAGCAGGTCGCGCACCGCTTCGCGGCCGTCGCGGTCAAGATTGTTGGTGGGCTCGTCCAGCAACAGAAAATCAGGCGCCGCAAATATCGCGCCGGCGAGCGCGGCGCGGGTGCGCTGGCCGCCCGAAAGGGTCGCGAGCGGGGTATCAGCCGGGACGGACAGGCCGACATGGGCCAGCGCTTCGTCGATGCGGGCTTCCAGCGTCCAGTCGGCGTCGGCGATCTCGTCAACCGTGCCCTCCCCCTGTTCGGCCTTGCGCAGCAGCGCGAGCGCGGGACCGATGTCCATAAGATCGGCGATCGTTTCGGTCGGTTCCACCTGCACCGTTTGGCGGAGCATCGCGATGCTTCCGTCAATAGCGATATGCCCCGCGGTGGGAGCGATGTCGCCCGTCAGCAGGCGCAGCAACGTCGATTTTCCGACGCCATTTCGTCCAACGATGCCCGCGCGTTCGGACGGGAAATTGAGATCGAGGTCCGAGAGGACGGCACGGCCGTCAGGGGTGAACCAGCTGAGATTGGAGATCGTGATCGAAGGCATGAACAAGGACTTTCCTGGCGGCAAGGCGGGGCGGCGTTGCGGGCAGGTTATTGTTCATGACGAAAGTCTCCGGCTGATCGAGCGCCCAATCTAGAGGCTGTGGCGGGTCGGCGCAACCCAACGGCGACCAACAACTCATAGAGCCGCTCCCCACCGCATTCCGGTTGCACGAGCAACTTGAAGCTTGCCTTCGAACGCTATCGCTTGTTCTGGCCGATTTCAGACCGGCAGGTTCCGGGCGGCCATACAAGATAGCCGACATTCGTCAGGGTCTCTCACGAACGAAGTAATGCGACCACTTGCGGGCATTTCAGTTTGAGGCAACAAAGCCCAATGAGCTTTCTGACATTTCGATATAAATACGACGGAACGCCCACCCATGTGCTTGACGATTTTGGTTGGCTTGAAATGCGAGTTGTCACTGAGCGCCGATCTGGCATCGGAGGGTTTTGGGTGCAGTGGCAGGATGTCAAAGAGTTTGGTGACACGCTCGGGGTCTATCCAATTGCCCCGCGCGCTCCTCTGTCCTGCGAGTGGGGGTATGGTGTGGGCGATGGCTATGAGAAGGTCTTGGGAATCGAGATCGCGCCAGCCAACGCGCGGGGTGACCTAGTCGTTCGTGTAGAAATTGCCGACAAAGATGACCCAAGCGATTGCGTTAAGACCTCATTTCAGACGAACTATCCCGACATCGCAGCCTTTAAGCTCGAGATAGCCCAGCTGATGGCTGGCGCATTGGAAGAGGCTCGCCTTCAGGGACGGTAGCGTCCGCTTCCCGCCCGGCAGGAGTCGATTCGCCAAACTTTCCGTCGACTGACAATGAACCGCTGGACCTGGCCGATTTCGGACTGGCAGCTTCCAAGCGCCTAATACAGAGAAGCGGACGTTCGCAGCTAGTTGCGCTAGATGACAGCTCGCCACCAACCGCGACCCCTCAATGAGTTAATCGGCGCGCGCAGAATCTGCCATCGATTCATCGATAGCCGTATCGTGCTATACAGTGCCAAACCCATTTCGCAGTTTGGTAGTCGAGCACGGTGTCGCGAGCACGCCAGAGCAGCGCGGGTGTTACCCATGCGTCCTCGGCAATTTCAGAAATTGCGTCGGCCGCGGCAGTGCCTCGATACAGTTGGCATTGGTCGAGATTTTCTAGGGAAAGGCGAAAACCTTCGTGCCATTCCACGTCGCAGCCAAGCGAGGCAGCGACATCCTCGATACTTGTGCCCTTGAAGGAGGGGTCGAGGATTAGAGCCTCGACATCTGCTTCTATAGCAACCGGGCCGTGGATATGCGCCTCGATATAGTTGTCGAGCCACGGATCGAGTGAAAGTGCGTTCTCGTCGGCCAGCGTAACCAAAGGCTGAACATCATCAACGGCAAAATCTTTCGGCTCCAGATGGCTATCCGGGTAGCTGAATGAGGTTCGCGCACGAACGTGCGGACGTAAACGAAAATGGGAGGATCCAAAGCGACGCGATCCTCCAACCGGATCATACCGATAATTTAGCGCACCGTATTTTGGTCGGAAGAAAGCATCTTGGTCATCATAGGCGCCGCCGAATATCCGACTTTCCCAATTCCAGCGGTCACCACCCGGATAGGCCGTAAGGCCGCCGCTGCTCATGCCGGTCTCAAATTGCGATCGGTAGCTTCCATCGTCAGCTAATCGTTCGATGACTAATTGCCCGGAGACAGTGATGTCTGGATGGAAGTTTAACGTAATGGGCCAACGTGTGTCGGCCGTGCCCTGCGGAGCCATTTTTCGCAAATGACTCAACGCCTGCTCGACTGGATCGTTCATCCCGAATGAAGACCTTGAAACTGAAAGGTTGCGTCTCATCATATCGGTTTGACGTCGGCTTTGCCAGATGTGGCTCGGAACCTGCCTTCGTGAAGCCACCCAATAGTAAAAATTCATGTAGAATACTTTAGGGAGACATCTCGCGAGATCTGGCCGAGAGCAAACTGGCAGTTTGTGAGCGCACTATCGACTTAGCGGTCATGCGCTTGCCGCACATCATACTGAAGAAGAAATGACCGCCCCCTAGGTCGCAACCAGCCAAAGGTCATTATGGTGTCTTTTCCCGTTCGGTCTTCGCGATATGATAAATCTTTCACAACGGCTGATCCATGAACCGAACCACCGACGGCGTCATCGTTTACCTGCACGGATATCCCGGCGGCCCAGAAGAGCTCTCGCTTTTCGGCGCTGCACCGGATTGGACCTCGCGCGCCTACACGCCGGATCGGTCCGCAGACCAGCCCGACTTGGCGGCCCCGGCCTATTTCGATGACTTAACAGCAAACGTCGAGCGCCATGCATCGGGGCGTGCAGTGTACCTCATCGGTTTCTCGCTCGGAGCTAGAGCGGTGATAGAAGTTGCAGCGCGCACGACGGAGCGAATAGCCCGGATAGATCTGATCTCCCCAGCCGGACCACTGGACGGCACCGAACATCTGGACTTGATGGCAGGACGGATGGTCTTCGCCCTCGCAAGGACGCATCCCCGAATATTTGGCTGCCTAGCGGCAGTCCAGGCCTGGGTTGCACGAAAAAGACCGGATTTGCTCTACGCCGCCTTGTTCAAGGGAGCCGACGACCCCGATCTTGCCGACGACGATGTTCGGCACCGCATTATCACCCTGTTCCAGACATGCTTTTCGCGGGGCGCCGAAGGTTATCGCCGTGAAGTCCTGGCCTATGTGACCCCTTGGTCCGATGTTCCGAGGCGCGTCGAGGCAGCAACGGTGATCTGGCAGGGAACCGAAGACAGCTGGACCCCTTTGCCTATGGCGGAACGGCTAGAGAGGCTCCTGCCGAACGCGGACCTACGACTTGTCCCGGAGAAAACGCACTATGGGACCCTCCGTCATGCACTGACGCAGCTCAAATTCGAATAATGCGCGAGTGTCATTGCGCGAACTGCCTAATCGACGAGCACGCGTCCGACAGGGGCTTCGACAGCCCAGTGGAAACCCTCCGAGAGATACTCGGTTATCACCGTCGCGCTAAGCGCAATGCGGGGACTATGCTCGAACATCATGGTACCGAACCCGCGGCGAGACGGGGGAGTAACGGGCGGGCCTCCAGTCTCGACCCAGCTTAGCCGCAGCCTCGGTCCTTCGGATCCATCCCCCACGACCACCCAAGACACGCCGATTTCGCCAGCGCCTTGACCCCGTTGCCGTTCTCAAGCCCCTCGTCCCCACTTTGTAGAATACTGCGCACGATCCCCTGATTGGCCCGCATCGTTTCCGCGTCCTCATAGGTACCGTATCCACGCCTGCCCAAAGTTGATTACGTGTCCTTGGTTTAAAGCAGATCAAAACCGAACGTGATTAAGCAACCCGCTCAAGCGAAATCAACCAGGCCGTCTCGGGCCCCGAATCCGGGAGCAGGATACCTGCTCGCAAAAGCTCCAGCCCGGTTTTCACCGTGCCGGAATGCCACAGCTCAGTTTGGGCGACCCGTCCATCGCTTCGTGGAGTTCCAGGAAGCAGGAGGCTGATACGATAGCTCGCCGCGGGATCTAATCCGCGCATCTTGACTGGCGGAGACGAATAATGATCGGCGAATTTCGTTTGCGCCACCAGTGCAAGGCCACGCGCCCCGGACAACGCAAGATATCCGAACGCACTTGGCAGGTTCTCAGCTATCCGGGTGAGCGAACCTCGATGAATGACGTCCCGCCATTCTTTGTAGAGCGTGATATGCGCAGCGAGCAACGCCCTGTCGGACGCGGACATTGAAGCCGGATCAGCCTCTACGCCCATATGACCGAACATTGCGACCTTCGCCCGGAAATCCATTGGTAAACAGCGTCCGGTTATCGGATTTGGGTTCGGCCCCACATGATTGCCGGTGGCGCCAAGCGGCATAAAATCGAACCACCCTGAGTTGATGCGAAGCCGTTCAATCGCATCATTGTTGTCGCTGGCCCAATATCGCGCGCAGCGGCGGAGGATTTCGTAATCGACCCGGCCTCCGCCACTGGCACAGGTCTCGATCTCAACATCCGGATGCGCGGCCCTGACCCGGTCGAGCAACCCGTAAAGCGCTAAAACTTGCGCGTGCCCTTTTTCTGCCAGCGGAAACAGTTCGCGATTATGGTCCCATTTCAAATAGGATATTTCGTTTTCCGACAGGAGCGTATCGAGGCACTTGTAGACGTAATCGCTCACCTCCACCTTCGTCAGGTCGAGAACGAGCTGATTGCGCTGGGTGGGACGATCCTGCCCGGAAATGTGGATACACCAGTCCGGACAGCGACGATAAAGATCGCTTGTCGGACTGACCATTTCTGGCTCGACCCACAAACCGAAATCGAGACCGAGGGCACGAACATGATCGGTAAGCGGTTTTAAGCCTGCCGGGAACACATCGGGGTCCGCCATCCAATCGCCCAGGCTGGTGCGATCGTCACGCCTGCCCTTGAACCAACCGTCATCGACGACGAAACGCTCGACCCCGATCGCAGCTGCTGCGTCTGCCAGCGCGGTCAGCTTTGGCAAATCCATTGCGAACCCCAAAGCTTCCCAGCTGTTAAGATGGACCTTTCGCGGCGTTCGACGGCTGCTGTCCGGCAAAGTTTCGGTATTCGCGTGGCGATGAAAAGCATGACGGCTCGCCATCGCGCCCTGGCTGCTGACGGCGAACAGGGCGCGCGGACTCTCCCAGCTCTGCCCCGGGGAAACCTTGATTTCGCCGGGGTCGAGGCGCCCCCCCATCATCAGCATCGCACGGCCGTCAGCATTGCACTCTACGCTCAGCCAATGATCTCCACTCCATGCGAGATGAGCGGCGATCGCATGGCCATGGTCTTCACCCATATCGGCCGATTCAATCCGTATCCAGTTGCCACCACCAAAGCCTGGTCGTCCGCCATAGGAAGCGCTTGCAATTCCACCGTCGGCGAGCCGGACGCGCGTTTGCTGCATCTCCGCAGCCCAGCGCCCTGAATATCGTGTCGCATGGCTGGCCCAACTTGGCAGTGGGAGCGCAAGCGAGGCCAGGCCCAGGACGTCAACCGGCTCGCTACCGAAATTGGTCAGGCGGACGCCCGCTTCGATTACCCCTGAATTCAGAACCCGCCAAGACACATCGATGCCGATACCATTCGCCTCATCACGATGGATGAAACGAAGCGACGCGGGAGATTGTGCGACTTCGACCAGACGCAAATGCAAAGGCAGCAAAGTTCCGCGGCGCATCAAGCCCACGGCGGGCGTGGTAGAATAGCCCCTTCCTGTTTGCGGCAATATAGAAAACGGCGCCGGTTCATCGGGCTGCGAGGGGCGCCGGGCTTGCCGAGCGCTGTTGCAAAAGACCAGAAGATCCTGGTCCGCTGGCAGTGGCTCACCGAGCCACACGAGTTCAGCGGCGCCGCGGCGCAGATCGAATATCATCGACTGGGCAGATCGATCGAGGCGGACAGCTGGCGGAAGATAGCTCATTACCATCACATCGCGCTTATTGCATAGATCGTCAATAATGCATAATGCGCTTTCCGCGGTCCGCAGGCGTTCATGGTCATCGTCATGATCAGGGTGGCCGATATTTGTGCGCAATCGCTGCAAGGAACAGCAATATGGATCGGTCGATGGCGGTTCACCGCCGATATAACCCGCTCGCAGAGCGCTGGATCTTGGTCTCCCCACACCGGGCGCAGCGGCCTTGGCAGGGCGGAACAGAAGATCACGTGGAGCGCCTGTCGGTTGCACATGACCCGGAATGCTATCTATGCCCGGGAAATACGCGCGCCAACGGAGCGGTAAACCCTGATTATTGCGGCCCGTGGGTATTCTCGAACGACTTCCCCGCGCTTTCGTCTCAAGGCGGAGCCATCAGCATCGATGACCCGCTGCTAAGGGCGGAACCAGTGAGCGGCGAATGCCGCGTGATGTGCTTCTCGCCCGATCATTCCAAAACGCTTCCACAATTGTCGCAACCCGAAATTCGCAGCGTCATCGATTCCTGGGCCCGAGAGTCGGCCGATCTCGGACAGCGTTACGCCTGGGTGCAAATATTCGAGAACAAGGGGGCAGCCATGGGCTGCTCCAATCCGCATCCTCACGGCCAGATATGGGCGAGCAGTCATATTCCCGACGAACCGGCGGTGGAAGATCGCGCACAGCTCCAATATTATACACAGCATGGACGCGCGATGCTCGTCGATCTTGCCCGACGCGAAGCCGACGGCCCGCGCGTCGTGATCAAGAGTGACGCGTGGCTGGCGATCGTGCCGTGGTGGGCATCCTGGCCGTTTGAGACACTGGTCATCCCGCGGACCGAAGTGCAGCGGATCGAAGACCTTTCATCGTTGCAGCGCGACGATCTCGGCGCGGTCCTCGGCGAGCTAACCGCGCGGTATGATAACCTCTTTGGCTGTTCCTTCCCCTATTCCATGGGGTGGCATGGCGCGCCTTATGCCAGCGGCTCTCAGGACCACTGGCAACTGCATCTCCACTTTTATCCACCTCTCCTGCGATCTGCGACAATAAGGAAATTCATGGTGGGGTACGAGATGCTCGCCGAGGCGCAGCGCGATCTGACGCCCGAGCAGGCTGCGGAGCTGCTGCGGGCAGCGAACCCTGTGCTCGCCCAGCAGGAACGTTCGAGATGAGCGCAAAGGAAGACCTGGTTGACCGCGTGGTGCGCGGTTTTCGCCATCTTCATGGTCACGAACCAAGCGTTATCGCATTTGCGCCAGGCCGCGTGAATCTGATCGGCGAGCACACCGATTATAACGATGGGTTTGCCCTGCCCTGCGCCATCGAATGCGGGACGGTCGTAGCCTTGTCGCCCCGCGACGACGATTGCATTGAGGCAGCATCACTGGATCTCGATAGCCCGCTTGGATCTTTCACGCTCGGCAGTGCTATTGCGAAAGCGGATGATGGCAGCTGGGAGAACCACGTCCGCGGCATCGCCGCAGCGATGCCGCTATTCGACTTGCCGATTTCCGCCGCGAATGTCGCTCTCGCGGGCAACATCCCGCAAGGTGCCGGGCTCTCGTCGTCCGCGTCGCTCGGTGTGGCGACGGCGCTGGGCTTTGCAGCGCTCGCCGGGGATGACGCGCCTGACCGGACGCGCATCGCGCGTGCGGCCCAGTGGGCGGAGCATCACTATGTCGGCTGCAATTGCGGCCTGATGGATCAACTGACGGTAGCGTTCGGCGAGGAAGGGAAAGCCCTGCTCATCGATTGTCGCAAAATCGAGACCTATGCCGTGCCATTTCCCCCTGGAACGGCGATCATGATCGTCCACTCGGGCGTAACGCGCGGCTTGGTCGATAGCGCATATAATGAACGTCGCCAGCAATGCGTCGCGGCTAGCCATCATTATGGCGTCGCGGCTTTGCGGGATCTGGACGCTGCCACGCTCGAATATGCCAAATCGGATCTCGACGAAATTTCCTTCCGGCGAGCGCGCCATGTCGTCGCCGAGAACGAACGCACCCATCGGTTCAAGGACCTCATGGCCGCAGGCGATCTGACTGCGCTTGGCCGCGCCATGCGCGCTTCGCATGCTTCGCTGCGCGACGATTTCGACGTCAGCCTGCCCGCGATCGACGCGCTGGTCGATTGCCTGAACGCGGCCATCGGCGCCGCGGGCGGCGCGCGGATGACCGGAGGCGGGTTCGGCGGATGCGTCGTTGCCATCTTCGCCCAAGGCAGAACAAGCGCTGTTGAGGCTGCATTGGCGGCATTCTGGCGTAATGCTGGCATGGCGCCGCAACTTGCGTTTCTCGTTTCGCCTTCACCGGGCGCTCATCTCATACGGAACAATCGCGTACAGATCAGCGCACGCTAAAGGAATAAACCGTCCGGCTGCGCCATATTGTCCCGGGGCTGAGAGTCGGGTCGGGAAAATCAGGCTGATTTGGTGCGTCGGGAAATTGCTGCGTTTCCAAAGCGATCGCGCAGCGGGGCTCGCAGGGCAGCCCACCGCGGCGCAGAACCGTGGCATCGAGATGATCCGCGGTGTAAACTTGGATGCCCGGCTGATCGGTCTCGATGGTCAACGCGCGGCCCGATGCCGGGTGATAAAGAAGTGCTGCCGGACGCAGTCCGGTCCCGCAGACCGCCCAGCAATGATCGATACCAACATCGCCCCCCGCTTGGCCGTCGAGCCGTTCAAAATGGTTTGACAGTGTCTGAAACACACGAAAATCAAACGGTGTATTCGTAACACTCTCAATGCTTCCGGTCGGAATTCCATCAGCCGTTCGCGGCAGATATTGATCGGCGAAAAGCTGCAGCTGATGCTCACCGATGCCGTTGCCTGCCTCATCGCCGCCAAGGTTCCAATACCCATGGAGGGTGAGGTTCACTGGGCATGGCCTGGTTGTCGTCGCCGAGAAATCCGTAATCAGGCGATTATCCTCGGTCCAAACGTAGGTGACGGTCACCCGAAGCTCGCCTGGAAAACCCTGATCGCCGTCGGGTGAGAGTATTTCCAGACGCACGCCTTCGCCATCGGGGGTTTCCACGATGTCGCCTCGCCAAAAGCGGCGGTCGAAGCCATCCTCCCCGCCGTGCAGCAAGTTAGGCCCTTCGTTGGGCTGGAGCCTGAAGCTTTGCCCTCCAAGGCGAAACGAGGCGCCGGCCAAACGATTGGCGTAGCGCCCAACGATGCCCCCGAAAAATTGTCGATGCGTCAGATAGTCGTCGAGCCGGGCATGGCAGAGCGTAACGTCGCCCAATTTTTGGCCGTGATCGGGAACGGTCACCGACAGCAGCGTTGCGCCCAAATCCATCACGGCAACCTTGGCACCGGAGCGATTGATAAGCTCCCACTTCGTCAATGTCCGGCCGTTCGCGAGCTTTTGCTCGGATCGGACAATCATTGCCCGTCGTCCGCGTAGCGCTGCGATTCCGAACCGTCTGACACATGGCCTCCCTTTCACAGCAGGGTTTTTCGACGACTCCCCGCCGGAATGCATCGACCGAGGCAAGTCCGAAGTCGACAAATCGAGGAATAGCTTATTGGTCCATTTGGTCAACAAGCCTACAATATGCCGAGCTAAATGGCGCCATAATGCCGCCCAAAGCTCCGATGCAATCTCTCTATTGACTATATGTCCATTTATATTAGACAAGGCGTCAACAAAAATGGTGGGAGGATAAAAATGTCCAAAAGATTCAACTGCAGTGCGGGCTCCTCGGCAATTGCGCTATTGTGGGCTTTGACCGCCACAACCGCGCTAGCCCAAACCGACCCAGCGGACGGCGCTGAGGCCGACGATCGCGACACGATCATCGTCACTGCACAAAAGCGGGCCGAAAACGTTCAGGACGTTCCCATCGCGATCACGGCGCTCAATGCTGCCGCCCTCGAGGCCGCAAAAATTGAAGATAGCAAGGATCTGCAGTTCAACGCGCCGAACGTGACGCTTTCCGCCAACCGCAACTTGACGATCCGAGGCGTCGGATCGCAATCCTTTGGCGGCACAGGCGACACCAATATCGGCGTTCTCGTCAATGGCGTGTTCCTCCAGTCGGGAAGCAGCTTTGGCGATTTCTTCGACATGGAACGCATCGAGGTCTTGCGCGGGCCGCAAGGGACGATTTTTGGCCGCAACACCACCGGCGGCGCGGTAAACTTTGTGACCCGGCGACCGACCGACGCGTTCGAAGGCTATGTCGATCTGCAGGGCGAAAGCCCGCGCGGCGTACGTGCCAGCGCGGCGCTCAACATTCCGCTCGCTCCCGGGCTTTCACAACGCTTCGCCGCGAACTACATCAACCGCGACGGTTATACGAAAAATCTGCTCGACAGCGCTAATGTCGATGGGCGAAACCAGTTCACGCTACGCTCGAGCACGCGCTTCGAGCCGACCTCCTCGACGCTGATCGATCTCACCCTGACTTATTTTAAGGAAGATTCGAATCGCCAGAACGCTGCCAAGTCGCTCTGCACGCCCGACCCGGCATTCGGCTGTTCGCCTGCGTCGGCATCGACCGGGTTTCCGACCAGCAATTTCCTCATCGACAGCTTTCTGCTCCCCGGCGTCGTGCGTGCCGGAACATTCGCGCCCAATCCGCGCAACCTTCGCGAAGTGGCCATCGACGTGAGGCCCTTTCAGAAGGCCGAGGATTTTCTTGCCACGCTGGAGATGAGTCACAAATTCGGAGCGTTGACCCTGACCTCGGTCACCGGACTGCGCGACGGGAAAAACACCAGCGAGCGCGATTTTGACCAGGGCTACCGACCCAACGCCTTCAATCCGGGCACCTTTGGTACGCTGGTTGTGCCGAATGACGGCAAGGGCAATGGCGTGCTGACCTATTTGCTCTCTGGCAGGCCCGTCACAACGACCGACTATCGCACGTCGCAGACGGGGGGCGGCACCGCGCGCCAATTCAGCCAGGAACTGCGCCTGTCTTCACAGTTTGACGGACCCTTCAATTTCATTTTCGGGGGCTTCTATCTGAACGCGCGGACGTCGGGCTATGTCGACACATGGACGCCTGCCAATTTGACCCGCGGCGCCGTTTCGAAATTCGACACCCGCTTGGGGCAGGTCAAATCCTACGCGGTGTTTGGCGAAGCCTATTTCGATATCACGCCGACTATAAAGCTGACCGGCGGCCTTCGTTATACCGAAGATAAGAAGCATATCGAAACCGCGTCGGGCACCTTCGTGCTCGGCCCCTATTTCATCGGTGACGAAAAATTCGACAAGGTCACGGGCCGCGCCATCGTCAGCTGGAATCCCGACCTGTCCTTCACAGCCGACACAAATGTTTATCTGTCCTTCTCGCGGGGATTTAAATCGGGCGGCTTCAACCCCGGGAACAACACGATCCCGGTCTTTGGGTCGGAAGCGATCGATTCCTATGAACTTGGGATCAAGAACACGTTCCTCAACGGCAATGGCCGCCTGAACCTTGCGGCGTTCAACTACGACTATTCCGACCTGATCGTCGGCAATCTCGTCGGCACGGCGGTGGCGAACGTAAATATTCCCAAATCACGGGTTCGCGGCTTGGAGGCCGAACTGGTCCTGACGCCAACCGATCCGCTTCGCCTCGAAGCGTCCCTCGGCCTGCTCGACACCTCGATCCGCAGCGATTTTCGGTCCTCCGATCCGACGCGCGGCAGTGCGTTGTTTCAGATCAAGGGCAATCAGCTGCCTAATGCGCCGCGCCGCACCCTCAAGCTGGCCGCGGAGTACACGATCGAAGCCGGAAATGACTGGACCGTACGTCCTAGGGTCGATTTCTACTCGCAGACGGGTTTCTACTCGCGCGAGTTCAATGTTCCGGCCGACCGCGTCGGCAGCTGGAAACAACTCGATGCATCGGTCCAGGTTGCCAACGGCGACAAGGACTGGAGCCTGACCGCCTTTGTTAAAAACCTGACGAATGAAGACAGCATCACCTTCCTTGAGGCCAATTCCAACCTCGTCGGAAGCTTTCGCAGCGCGTTTCTGCTCGATCCCCGCACCTTCGGCGTGAGCTTGCATGTCGGGTTCCGTTGAGCACCAACTGGTCCAATCTGGCGACCAGCCTCTCCGCCTGGGCCGGCGAAGGACATATCCTTCGCCGGCCGCTTTCGGGCGGCTCGCGGCGCGGCGCGGCGCTGTGACTAGAGTCGCCCGCCGACTTGCCGCCGCTGCGGTTGCAGCCGCGCTGACGCTGACGCAAGGGACTGCTCACGCCGAGCAGCCTGGAGCACGGCAAGCTTCAGTGGAAATGCCCGCATTGTCAGGCTTGGGAGATTATGGCGTCGGAACCGAATATCAGGAAATGGCGGTCGGCGCGCGTTCAGTTGGGATTCGGATTTGGTATCCTGCGACGGCTTCAGCCTCTACTCTGCCGACGACCTATCGTCATACGCACACCCTGCCCGGTCAGCGGCCGATTGAACTCGCCGCAACAGGGATTGCCGTGGTGGGCGCGCCTCCTGCAACGTCTCTAAAGTACCCGCTGGTTGTGATTTCGCACGGTTATGGCGGCTGGGCTGAGCATTTCAGCGGGCTCGGAGAGGCTCTGGCGTCCCGCGGCTACATCGTCGCTTCGATAGATCATCGCGATCTGCCGTTTAGCGACACCGCCTCCTTTGCCACGTCGTTCGGAACGGTGCTTTTGACCCGATCCTCGGACCAGCAGCAGGTCATGCAGGCTCTGCTGACAGGAAAGCTGGCCGCGCCCGCGATCGCGGCGCGCATTGACGGCTCCGCCGTCGGACTTATCGGCTATTCGATGGGCGGTTATGGCGCGCTTATTTCCGCGGGCGCGGCGATCGATCCCGTAGCGCCCGCCTTCGCCCAACTACCGCCGGCCGTCCGCAGTACGATGCCCGCGCCAGACCCGTCGCTCGCCTCCCAGATAACCGCGATCGTCGCGATTGCGCCGTGGGGCGGTCAACCGGAGGCAGGCGTATGGAGCGATGCCGAACTCAGCAAACTAAAAACACCGCTACTCTTCATCAGCGGCGATGGCGACGACGTCGTCGATTTCAAACAAGGGGTTCAAAGGCTTTTTGAGCAGAGCAAGGGCAGTAGTCGCCACCTGCTCGTGTTTCGCGAAGCCGCTCACAATATTGCCGGGAACGCACTGCCATTGCCCCCCAATGCCGAGTTTGCAGTCATCGAATCGTTGACCGATCCGGTTTGGCGCAAAGATCGGATCGCGGCGATCAACCAACATTTCATCGTCGCCTTTCTAGATCGCCAGCTCAAGGGCGATTCAAGCAAATCTGCCTATCTGGATTTGCCCTCGGCCGTCTCCAACGATGGCCAATGGCCAAGCCGGTTTGGCCAGCAATGGGGAGGACAAGTCGCTGGCGATAATCAACCCGAATATTGGCGCGGATTTCAGCGCCGCTGGGCAAGAGGATTAGAAATGCATCATAAGAAAGCAGGCGAATGACCGTGAGCGGAAAATTGTTCGATCTCAGCGGCCATGTCGCATTGGTGACGGGCGGCAATGGGGGGCTTGGCCTCGCGATGGCCACTGGACTTGCGCGCGCGGGCGCCAGCGTGGCGATCTGGGGCCGGAGCGAGGAAAAAAATGCCGCGGCGGTGGATGCCCTGCAACAATTAGGCGGGACCACGCGAAGCTTTGTGGCCGATGTCACCGATCAAGCCTCTTCAGCCGCTGCCTTCGAAGAAACTGTCGCGGCTTTTGGCCACATCGACAGCTGTTTTGCCAATGCAGGCGGCGCGGGCGTCCGGGGTGCCTTTGTCGATCTCGACCGCGACTCCTGGACGGCCACGAATGACCTCAACATATTGAGCGTTATCGACACGTTCCAGCTGGCCACGCGCCATTGGCTGGACCGGAAGGCGAAAGGAAAGCTTGTCGTCACCTCGTCGGTAGCGGCGCTTCTGGGACTACCGAACTCCGCAGGCTATTGCCTGACCAAGGCGGCAGTCACCGGCTTGGTCCGTTCTCTCGCAGTCGAACTGGGACCAAAGACCATCCAGGTTAACGCCATACTTCCCGGCTTCATCGAGACCGAAATGTCGCTCAATACCCCTAAGGCTTTCCAGGATGCGTGCCGCCGCCGCGCCGCATCGGGTGAAATAGGCAAGTTGGAGGATATGGAGGGGATCGCGGTCTATCTTGCGTCGCAGCAGAGCAATTTCATGACCGGCCAGGCGTTGGTTCTTGACGGCGGTCATTCCATCTTTCCGATGTAAGGCGGTTGGTAAAAGGAGAGAGACCAGTGCCACTGGCTCGAATGATATGCATAATTCACATGCGTCGCGCGTGTAAGGCGCTGCGCGCGTGACCCGATCCGCAGCCATCGATCCCGCCATTGGGTTCTGGAGAATTGTCGCCTTTGGTTCGGTGCAACTACCGCTCGGCACGATCGGTCTACCGATCGCTATTTATCTGGCCCCGCTTTATTCCGGCCAGCTCAACCTGAGCTTGCAGATGATTGGCGTCGCCCTGATCATTGCAAGACTCTCCGACTTTGTGACCGACCCGATCATCGGCATCTTGTCGGATCGCTGGCGCCCCAGCATTGGCCGTCGGCGGGTGTGGTTGCTCTTTGGCACAGTCACCATGCTGGCCGGGGTCTATATGCTATTTCGGCCCACCCCGGGGGTCGATATCCTTTATTTCCTGCTGGCGGTATCGCTCGTCTATTTCGGCTTCACCCTGATCCAGCTGCCCTATAATGCCTGGGCGGCAGAGCTCTCGTCGGACTATGACCTCAGAACACGCATCAGCTCTGTTTCGCAGTTTTTCAGTATCCTCGGCCTGATCATATCGACGTTGATTCCGGCTTATGTGCTGTTGCAGCCGGGCGCGACGAGCGCGGATGTCATGGCCGCCATCAGCACGTTCATTTTCATCGCGCTTCCGGTCTGTGCGGCTATCGCATTTTTTCTGGTTCCCGAACCTGCCGCACCGATCCGCAAAGTGCCTTTCGATCTCCGCAGCGCGCTCCGCATGCTGGGGTCGAACCGCGCCTTTCTGCTGGTTACGACCGTGGTGCTGATCGCCACGATTGGCGAGGTATTCCGGCAGACGATCACGATCTTTTTCGCTCGCGATGTCGTTGGCGTCAGCAACATCGGTATCATCTATTTTCTCTATTTCCTGACCGCGCTGGCGCTGGTTCCGTTTTGGGTATGGCTAGCCAAACGCGTCGAAAAGCATCGCGCTTTGACGGTGGCATTCGTGATCGTGGCAATCACGAATGCCCTGATGTTTTTTGTGCCCGTCGGCGGCACGGCGATCTTTACCGCCCTCTTCCTGCTGAAGGGGACCTGTTACGGCGGCGTGCTAATACTGCCCAACGCGATGGTTGCCGACACCGTCGATATCGATACCGCCGAGTCCCTCGACCGTCAGCAAGGACTGTTTTTTGCCGCCATCGCGATGGTGCAAAAGATGGGCTATGCGCTTGGAGCCGGGCTTCCCCTGCTGATCCTCGGCGCCGTGGGCTATACCTCAGCGGGCGAGACGCGCGCACAACCATTGTTCATGCTGACCATCAGCTATAGTTTCATCCCTTGCGTTCTCGTGCTCATCGCGGCAGCCTTGTCTTGGCGATACAGCCTGACGGCGGAACGCCACCGCGCCATTCGCGGCGAGATCGATGCGCGACTTGCCACAGTCGGCACGGGAGAGGCCTGACATGATCACCGGTATTCATCACACCGGACTGTCGGTTAGTGATCTCGACTTGGCTCTCGCATTTTATACCCAGGAGCGCAGTTTTACGCTCCTTTACCGCTTCGAAATTGCCGACAACGACGCCAGTCGCACCATGTTGCAATTGCCCAACGCCGGAGCCCGGGGGGCGTTTTTGCAAGGGGCGCTGGGTTGCCTCGAGATATTTCAGTTCGCGGCCGAACGGGGCAGCAATGGTCCTGACCGCGAAGTCTATTCTGCGGGCATACGCCATATCTGCCTTCAAACTGACATTTCCGACGCCCTGTTCGACGGACTGCGCGCCGCCGGTGCCAGCGCGCACGCACGGCCCGCGGGATTAGGGACGGGAAATAGTTACGCGTACATCCGCGATCCCGAGGGCAATTTGCTCGAACTGGAAGGCACGCCCTGGGCGCCGCCGGCAGCAACGCGGCCCTGGTTCGCCCACACCGCTCTGGTGACGCCCGACATCGAACGCCTCAGCGGCTTTTATGCGATGCTGACCGGGATCGATGTCCATCAGCGCGGCAGCTTCGGTCCCGACCGCAAATTCGACATCGTTGCCGGGATCGCAGACGTCCAGTTCGACGGAGCGTGGCTCCGTCTCGCCAATGCGGAGCTTGAATTCTGGCAATATCGGCAGCCCGCGACAATCTCCGTAGCACGGCGGAATGCCGCCGAAATAGGCTGGAATCACCTTTGCTTCGAGAGTGATGACATCGACGCCGACTACGCGCGGTTAGCGGCGGCGGGTGTCGAAATGCACGGCGCCCCGATGAAGTTCGGCGTTGCGCGGGTCGCTTTCGGCCGCGACCCCGACGGCAATATTTTTGAGTTGCTTCAACCGGGACCAAGTGCCGGGGTGACCGTTGGCGCCATGTTGGCGAAACCCGATGGTCAGCTCATCGATACGGCCCGGACTGCTTATCGAAGCGTAGCCGACGGCGCGGCGGCATGACCGGTACGGATATGCCCTGCGGTGTCACGTTGGCAAAGCGAGAAAGCCGAACCATTCCCGTCGACGGCCTCGACATACATTATCTGGAGCAGGGCAGCGGGCCACCCATGCTGCTTCTCCACGGTTTTCCCGACCATGCCGCAGCGTGGCGCCCCTTGGCGGATCGCATGGCGCGCACATTTCGTCTGATCGCACCCGATCTGCGAGGCTATGGTAGAACCTCTCGACCCGGATCCGTCGCCGATTACCGGCTCGATCTTCTGGTCGGCGATGTTGTTGCGCTTCTGGACGCGCTCGACATCCCCCGCGCCTATATATGCGGCCATGATTGGGGCGGCGTTCTGGCTTTCGCAGTCGCGGAGCGCCATCCTGCGCGCGTCGCGGGACTTATCGCACTCAACGCCGCTCCGCCGGCGGTATTGCAGCACCTAATATGGCATGACGCAGACCAGCGTCTAGCCTCCCAATATATTCGCTTCCTACGGTCCACCGAGGCTGACGCCGTATTCAAAGAGGCTAATGTCGAAGCCCTTCTCGATCGTTTTTTGAGCGCGCCGCGGCAAGCCGGTCAGATCGACGAAGCCGATTTGGAGGCCTATCGCCAGGCGTGGACCCGGTCAGGCGTATGGCAGGCGATGCTGGCGTGGTACCGCGCCGCGCCCTTTGACGTGCCTGCCGTCGATGTCTGCGCCCCCTCGCCCGCTTCGGTACCAGCCCCTCTTATCGAGACCCCCGCTTTGATCCTGTGGGGCGATCAGGACACTGTGTTTGTACCAGCCATGGCCGAGGCCGCCGTCCAAGCGTGTCGTGATGCCCGGTTGGAACGGCTCGCCGATGCCGGCCATGTGCCGCACCGCGATGCACCCGCGCGCTGCGCGCAGCTCATCACCGAATTTGTAGCGCAGCACCCCCTGCTTCCAGACGAAAAGGTTGAACTATCATGATCGAACAATCGCTGGCGGGCCGTGTTGCCATCGTCACCGGTGCGGCGCGAGGCATTGGACTTGCCGCGGTCCAAAGGCTCTGCGCGGGGGGTGCGAGCGTCGTAGCGTTCGACCGTCCGGACGCCGACTATTCCGCTGCCTTATCGGCGGGGCGGGTCGCAGCGTTTTCCGGCGACGTCGTCAAGTCTTCCGATTGGCAAGGCGCGATCGATCTTGCTCTTACCTTGGGAGATAAGGTCGATATCCTCTTCAACAACGCAGGAATTTCCGGCGCTATCGCCAACGCCATCGATTATCCCGAAGATGACTTCGACCGGATCATGGCTATCAATGTTCGCGGCGTGTATCTTGGCATCAAATATGTCGGCCGCTGCATGCAGGCGCAGCGCAGCGGGGTGATCGTCAACACATCATCGGTGTCGGGGTTCGGCGGCAGCGGCAACATTTTCGGTTATACCGCCAGCAAGTTCGCGGTGAACGGCATGACGAAGTCAGCCGCGATCGCCCTTGCGCCCGACGGGGTAAGGGTGCTTGCCCTCTGCCCCAGCCCGACCGCGACCGAAATGATGTTCCAGCTCGAACGCCGCTTGTCGCCGAGCGACCCTGAAGCGGCGCGACCGCAGCTGGCGCAGGGCACGCCAATGGGTCGCTATGGAACGCCTGAAGAAATTGCGGACGTCCTGGCCTTTCTGGTGAGCGATGCCGCGGCATTCATGACCGGCGCGCTGGTGCCCGTCGATGGTGGAACGCTCGCAAAATAGCGCGCCTCAATTTTCAGGAGACCCTTATGATCACCCCCATCGAGCGCGGATTTGGTGAGAAATTTCTCAAAAGCATCGACAATTTCTACAGCCATGGCGTCGACTGGCTCTACAACGAATGGTGGGAAACCGCACCGGCGGACGCCATGGCCAAATATGAAGCCGCCATTCTGGATCATCCGGAGCACGGACCTTTGGCACGGGAGGCATGGCTGGCGCCCGACTTCCGCCTCGCCACGCTGGATGACTGCCAGCCTGGCACGCTCGGTCATGCGTATCGCGCGTTCATGGTTGAGAATGACTTGGTCGAACAGTTGGCAGCGGGATATCGCGCACGGCACGATGAGCTGCGCGCCAGCGGAAAGATCGACCGAATGCCTGATGCGCTGGCCTACAAGGTTTTACGCGGGTTTCAGACGCATGATCTTCATCATGTATTGACGGGATATCCAGCGACGCCGCTGGGCGAACTCGCGCTCCAGGCTTTTCAACTCGCGCAAATGGATTTTCCTTATGCGGCGATGTGGATTGCCGTCGTGACCGGCCATATGGCGTTAGTTGATCCCCATCTGATCAAGCCTGCCATGGATGCGATCACCGACGGCTGGGGCCATGGCCGGTCTGCGCGCAGCATTCAGTTTATCCGCTTCGAAGATCGGCTGGATCAGCCTCTGCAGGCCATCCAGGCCGAATTTGGTCTGAGCCCCACGCGTGCGAGCGGCGAAACGCCGCAGGTGAACACACCGGAACTGCTTATGGTCGCCGCATGACAGGATCAGAACTGCGGTCGGCGCCGCCGGATCGGCTGCCGCCGGGTCGTGTAATCGCGCTTGAGCTCGTTCAAGGTTCCAAGGATCATCGTCACCGTCAGATCTTCCAGCTCCTTGCGGCTCATTTTCCGCTGCAGCAGATACGCCCCCGCTGCCGCTGGCAAGCCAAAGCTGATATCGGTAGCCGCCTTAGCGATGTCGGTCGGCAGACCGAAATGATCGGCGACAATGTCGGCGAGATAATCGACGGCGCTGTCGCGGCCGAATTCGGTCGGATCATGAATGGCGGAGACGGAAGGTTCAGCTTGCAGGCGCTCGATCAGGAGCCCGCGCTCATCGATATATTTGAGGTACACATGCGTCACCGCTCGTACCAACCCCTCAAAGGTTTCCGCCTTTTCGGCAGCTTCGGCTTGCAGCCGACGCAGCCGCCGCCATTCGCGTTGCAGCAACTGCCGCAAAAGATCGGTGACGTTCGGGAAATAATTATAGACCAGCGACTTGCTGATACCGGCTTGCCGGCTGATGCTGTCCATCGACAGCGTCGAAACGCCGTCGCGGGCGACGATTTCCGCAGTGTGATCGAGTATCAGCGACTGCCGTTCTTGCGGCGCCAGACGAACGCGTTTTCGCGACGTTTTGGTCGGTCTCTTAAGAGCATCAGTCACGTCGACGTACCTCGATCGAACCGTTCACGGAAATACGCCGGTGCGCGGATTTAATTGGATGTTTCGCCAATAGACTTTTGGCCAGTCGGCATCGGAAGAGCAAGAAAATTGAAAATCAGCAGTCCAAGGGCGATTTGTCCGCACCAGCGCATGCGGCTCGGCGTATGCTATTATCCCGAGCACTGGCCGGAAGAACAGTGGGCGAAAGATGCGCGCCGAATGGTCGAAACCGGCCTTTCGCATGTGCGCATCGGCGAATTCGCCTGGTCGCGGATCGAGCCAGAACAGGGACGATTTGACTGGGCTTGGCTCGATCGCGCCATCGAAACGCTTCACGACTCGGGATTGGGTGTCATCATCGGCACACCGACGGCGACGCCGCCCAAATGGCTGGTGGATCGGATGCCCGATATGCTGGCGGTAGACCGCGACGGGAAGCCCCGCAAATTTGGATCGCGGCGCCACTATTGTTTCAGCCATGCTGGCTACCGCGCCGAGGCGGCGCGTATCACTCGCGCGGTTGCGAAGCGATACGGTCGGCATCCCGCCATTGTCGCATGGCAGACCGACAATGAATATGGCTGTCATGACACGGTGCAGAGCTTTTCCGATGCGGCCAGAGACGGATTCCGGCGCTGGCTGGAAGCCCGTTACGACGGGATAGGCGCGCTCAATGCAGCGTGGGGGAATGTCTTCTGGAGCATGGAGTACCGTGCCTTCGACGAAGTTGAACTGCCCAATCTGACGGTCACCGAGGCGAATCCGGCGCATTGGCTGGCCTTTCGCCGCTTTGCGTCGCATGAGGTGGAGACCTTCAACCGGGCGCAGGTCGATATTTTGCGCGAGCTGTCGCCGGGACGCGACGTAACCCACAATTTCATGGGTTTCTTCACCGATTTCGACCATCACGCCGTCGCGGCCGATCTCGACGCGGTCGGATGGGACAGTTACCCGCTTGGCTTTCTCGAGTCTTTCCGCTTTTCGGACGCTGAGAAGCTTGCTTACGCGCGCCAAGGTCATCCCGACATCGCGGCTTTTCATCATGATCTGTATCGCGGATGTGCGGCGACCGGCCGGTGGTGGATCTTGGAGCAGCAGCCGGGACCAGTAAACTGGGCGCGGCATAATCCAGCGCCCATGGCCGGGATGGTCCGCCTCTGGACCTTGGAAGCGATGGCTCATGGCGCTGAATTGGTCAGCTATTTTCGCTGGCGACAAGCGCCGTTCGGGCAAGAACAATTGCACGCCGGCCTGCTCCGACCCGATGATGGGTCAGCCCCAGCACTGGGAGAGGTCGCACAGGTTGCCAGTGAGATTCGTGAACTCGGGTCGTTGGGCTCGGCGCCCCGACACGTTGCCTTGATATTTTCATATGAGGCCGACTGGGTGACAAGCATCCAGCCGCAAGGGGCCGGTCTATCAGCGCTGTGGGCGGCTTTCGATTTTTACTCGGGGCTTCGCCGAATGGGGCTGAACGTTGATATCGTCCATCCTTCCGCATCGCTCGACGGCTATGCGCTGTGTGTCGTCCCGTGCTTGCCGATCGTGCCTGAGATACTGCTGCGTAATCTGGAGCAATTCAAGGGTCAGGTTATCATCGGACCACGTTCGTGCAGTCGCGATTCTGATTTTGCAATTCCCAACGGGCTGCCACCCGGCCCATTGTTCCCGGGCAAGGTCGCGCGGGTCGAGAGCCTACGCCCCGGTTTGGAGCATTGCGGCGACGACTGGCAAATCACGCAATGGTTGGAACATTTGGAAACCGACGCCGAGCCCGAGTTGATCGCTGGGGATGGCACGATTGCCAGCTGGCGCGCGGGCGGTATCCGCTATCTTGGCGCTTGGCCGACGCAGAATCTCGTGCACGAGCTTCTTGTTCGCGCCATTAGCAACACCGACTTAACCACCCACGATTTACCAGAAGGCCTGCGTCTTCGGCAGGCGGGCGACCATATTTTCGCTTTCAATTATGCTAAGGATCCTCAGGCGGTTCCATTAAGCGTCGAGGGCGAGCTTATGCTTGGCGAGCGCCACGTCGAAAGTGCGGGGGTCGCCATTTTTCATAACATCGTAACCGTGCCACACATTGATCAAAATTTGACTGGAATTTCCAAGGCATAAGATGGCCGTGTGTGGACGGCCCTCCGTTGGCAAGCGGTTTCTAGGTGCGATGCGACCTGCTGGTTGGTGCGGCCATGTGTCCGGCCTTTGATGCGGCATTGTTGATCGCCGCTGGCCATGATGCCTTTCGCGCGGATCGGGTCCCGACCATTAGCTCGCACTCGAGGTGCACCGGCCAAAATGGGTTTTCCTGATCCGGCGGTTTCAACCGGCTTCGTGCATCAGCTCCTATCCGCCCTTCCCAACATCGTCGGCGCCACGGCTCGCGGCGCCTGATCTCCTACGCGTGTGCCACCACTGGTTCGCGATAATGCTCACCGCTCGTCATCAGCGCCCAGACCATGCGCGCGGTCTTGTTCGCGAGGGCGACCGCAGCGACCTTTGTCGCGCGCCGTGATAGAAGCTGCAGCAGCCAAGCCCGCTTGGTGCCATGTCGTTCGGCATGGCGGATGACAGCCATCGCACCAACTACGAGCATCTGGCGCAGATATCGGTTGCCCGCGCGCGATATGCCGCCGAGCCGCTCCTTGCCGCCACTAGAGTTCTGTCGAGGCACCAGGCCGATCCACGCGGCGAGGTCACGGCCCGTCTTGAACATGCGAGGGTCGGCGACGCTGGCAACGAAGGCGCTCGCAAGCAGCGGCCCGACGCCGGGTATCTCCATGAGCCGCCGCCCAACTTCCGTCTCGCGGGCACTGGAGCGGATACGACGGTCGTTCTCGAGGATCTGCTCCTTCACGACCGCCAGCTGCGCGCCAAGCATCTCGAGGCAGATACGGGCATCGGCAGGTATGCTCTCATCATCTCGGTCGGCGATGATCGCCAGCAGGCGCTCGAGCCCCATACGTCCGACCGGCGCCACGATCCCGAACTCCGACATATGCGCCCGCATCGCGTTCGATAGCTGAGTACGCTGACGGTTGAGCATCAGCCGCACCCGGTGGAGCATCATAACGCTCTGCTGTTCCGGCGTCTTCACCGCGACAAACCGCATCGTGGGCCGCGTCACCGCCTCACAGATCGCCTCAGCATCAGCAGCGTCGTTCTTGCCGCGCTTTACATAGGGCTTCACATATTGCGCCGGCATCAAACGGACATCGTGCCCCAGCGCGATCAGCTCGCGGGCCCAGTGATGCGAGGTGTTGCAAGCCTCGATACCGACCAGGCACCGCGGCAGCTTGGCGAAGAATGGAATCACCCGCGCTCGGCTCAGGCGCTTGCGCACCACGACCTCTCCTGCGGCATCAATACCGTGGACCTGAAACACCGACTTCGCGATATCCAACCCGATCGTCGCAATCTTCTCCATCGTGGCTCTCCTTCCAGCTCATCCTGCGGTTCATACCGCAGGGGGATGGAGAGCCGTCCACGACATCATTAGCGGACATTCGGCTTTCAGTCAGCGAGCGAGATATTCTGCCTTCGCACCTTCAACGGTCAAACCTTGTAGACCCGAGTGAGTACCCGCCAAAGTCCGGCGAAACGGTTGCCATGGCGCAGATCTTTGGAGAGGCGCATTAGCACCTCCGGGAAGCCCAATACGGGTATTGCCTTCTCTATGGCAGCCACCTGTTTGCGGGTCACGCCATGCCGCACCATGCCCATGCTTGCGTCGATCCAGTCGCCCTTGCGCGCGGCGTTCACGATCTCGGCGTCTGGCCCTGCAAACGACAGTAGCTTGTGATGCCAGTGTATGATGTTGGCGACGAGTGCGGCATCGAGATGCGCCGCGTGCTGGGCTCGCACGCGCTCGGCCACTACTTCCGACGGCTCCAGGTAGGCTAATTCGTGGTCGGTCCACATGCCCACGTCGTGGAAAACAAGTGCAAAGGCGATATGTTCGCGTCCCCTCGGATCGTCGCCAAGGAAGTGCGCTGCGTAGCTCATAACCCGGTAAATGTGGTTGCGGTATGCGGCAAAGTCTGTGCCGACCGCGTCGGCAATTTGCGGCAGAAAGCGCTCGACCGTCGGGTCAGAGACAATTGGCTCAACCATAGAAGGTCTCCATTGGGAAGGCCCGGGCAGGCGCGATGTCGAGCCTGCCCGGCCTGATGGGATCACTGCGAGCGCAACAGGACGGGCCCGGCGCCCACTCTGATGCGCAGCAGTTCATAGGGCTTGCGGCGCAGATCCCGCCCGCCGTGGAAGCCGGGCTGGCGGTGGAGCTGGTTGGCGGTGAAGTAGAGGTAGCCGTCCGTGCCGATCGACAGTGTGTCGGGCCAGCTGATGCGCGGGTCGCTGACCACCGTCGACCAACGGCCTTGGTCGAGCACGCGGATCGCGTTGTTCTCGTAGTCGCCGGCGAACACGCGGCCCCGGTCGTCTTCGGCTATCCCATCCGAGGCACCTTTGCGCCCCAAGCTGCGAACCGCGTGGCCGAGTTCCTCCTCGGACACCGCGGGGTCGCGCAGCATGGCCGTCGGCACCGCGTGCAGCGTGCGGCCCGACAGCGGGCCGTAATACAGCATGCTGCCGTCGGCGCTGAGCGCGATCGCATCGCTGGCGATCGCGACCGGCGTCGCGGGCCCATCGGCCGGGCGGTTCATCAGCACCGCGCCTTCGACGGTCGGGGTGAAGCCGGGCTCGGGATTGGTAGTCGCATGGTTCGACAGGCGGCGGATCGAACGCCCGCTGGCGATATCGACGACGATGATGCCGCCGACGCCCGCGTTGCTGCTATCGGTGATGTAGGCGACGCCCTCAGCGCCCTTGCGGAGATCGAAGCGAACATCGTTGAGATAGGTCGTGTCGAGCACCACGCTGGGCGGCAGAACGATCGTCTTCACGATACGATCGGTCGCGAGGTCGATGGCGACGAGCTTCGCGCCGCCAGCCTGGGGCTTCGAGAAATTGGGCGCCGCCGTGTCGAGCACCCAGAGCCGGTTGGCGCCATCAGCGACCACACTCTGGACCGAGATGAAGTGTCCTGCCGGGTCGGAGGGATCGGGCCGGTTGGTGACGGCGTCGGGATAGGGCACGGCCTTGCCGTCGACCAGTTCGGCGACCGTGAACGGCGCATTGTCGCCCCATTGCGGGAAGTTCACAAAAACCCGGCCATTGGGCGCGACGGTGACTCCGGTCGGCATCGCGCCCTCGAAGGTCGCGACCCGCTCGATCTTCGGAGCGGCCATCTCGCGAGTGGTCGCACAGGCGGACAGCGAGGTGACGGCGGCGGCGAGAAGCAGTTTGGCGGTGAGCGTCATGACGTTTTTTCCTTCAGGATCAGTCCAGCCTCGTGCGGCTCGGAACGGAGATATTGAGGAGGCGCGGCGACCGCCGCGCCGAGTGCGGCGGCAACGTGCCAAGGCCAGCGCGGGTCCCACAGCGCAGTCAGCGCGATGGCGATGGCGTCCGCCTCGCCACTCTCCAGGATCTCCTCGGCCTACTGCGGATCGGTGATGAGCCCGACCGGGATGACCGGCATTGTCCCGGCGTCCTTGACGGTCCGAGCCAGGGGCACCTGGTAATTCGGATCCACGGGGATCTGCTGACGCGGATCGAGGCCGGTTCTGGCCTGTCACAAGACGGCCGTCGACCACCGAATGCGGTTGGCGAGCCGCAGCCCGCCGACCGTCAAAGGTTCGAAAAGCTGGGCCCTCACCATTCGCCCGTGTTCGGCATCGACGCCCACGGCTCGGCCGGGGCCTTGCGATCGCCTTTCTGGAGCAGTTCGATCGAGATGCCGTCGGGCGAGCGGACGAAGGCCATGTGCCCGTCGCGCGGCGGGCGGTTGATGGTCACCCCGCCAGCCTGCAATCGTGCGCAGGTCTCGTAAATGTCGTCGACGCGGTAGGCGAGGTGACCGAAGTTGCGGCCGTCCGAATAGGTCTCGCCTGCGCTGCCGTCTTTGCGCGGCCAATTGTAGGTCAGCTCGACCTCCGCGGCGGCGCGCTCGCCCTCGCCGCGAAAGTCCTCGTCGGCAGCGAGGAAGATGAGGGTGAAGCGACCTGCCTCATTCTCCATCCGCCGGGTCTCCTCGAGACCCAGCAGGTTGAAGAAGCGAATTGTCGCTTCGGGATCGGCGACGCGAACCATGGTGTGGAGATAATGCATGGCTCAGGCGGCTTTCTGCTGGAGGGCTTCCATCACCAGCGCGGCGGTGCGGGTCGCACTGGCGGGGTTCTGGCCCGTCACGAGATTGCCGTCGCGAAGCGCAAAGGGCGCGAAGTCGGGACCGCCTTCATGCTTCCCGCCCAGCTCCCGGAGGCGGCTTTCGAGAAGGAACGGCACCGCTTTGTCCAGCCCGACCGCACGCTCCTCGCTGTCGGTGAAGCCCGCCACGCGGCGACCGGCGACGAAGGGAGACCCATCGGCCTTCTTCGCCGACACGAGGCCGGCCGGCCCGTGGCAGACGGCGGCAACGACCTTGCCCTCGCGATCGAACCCCTCGACCAGCCGCGCCAGTTCGTCGCTGCCGGGATAGTCGAACATGGTTCCATGGCCGCCCGGCAGGAACAGCGCGTCGTAGCCGGCGGGATCGATGCTGGTGAAGACGTGCGTATTGGCGACCTCCGCCTTCAGTGCCGCGTCCTTCAGATAGCGCTCGACCGAGGCATCATTCTCACCGTTGGCGTTGACGCTGCGCTGATCGACCGGAACCGCGCCGCCCTTGATGGAGGCGAGCGTCACTTCGACGCCTGCGTCGCGGAAAGCGTAATAAGGCGTCGTCAGCTCTTCGAGCCAGACACCGGTCGGCTCCGTGCCGGGGGTCATGCGGTCGGCGGAGGTGGTTACCATGAGTATGCGGGTCATCGTCAATTGTCCTTTTCATTGATGTAACGGGCACGAGCGAACGCGCCCGGTGCGGCCGGACCAACTGCAATGGCAGCAGTGGGCTTTCAGCAGTTGGCGGCGAGCGCATTCGTCGTTCCTTTCCGCGACCAAGATATGCGTAATGCGGCATCAGAAAATCCAAGGGGAATAGCGGACGACCATAAATCCGTTTATGGAACCAGAATGTCCCTTTTGCAGTTGCGCACTTTCGTCGAAGTCTACCGTCGTCGATCCCTGAGCGAGGCGGCCCGGACAATCGGCATCACCCAACCGGCGGCTTCGCAGCACATCGCCTCGCTGGAAGCGCAATTGGGCCATCCCCTGTTCGATCGCCATTCGCGGGGCGTTCGACCGACAGCGATTGCCGACGACCTCGCAGCTTCGATCGGAAATAGCCTCGACACGGCGGAATCGGCCCTGGCCACCGCGCGGGCCCGTTCGTCGCGCATTTCAGGCACAGTCCATATTGCCGCGCCGTCGGACTTGCTGGGAGAGATGATCACGCCCCGATTGGCCCCGCTTCTGGATGCGGGGCTGGCCCTGCGCCTGCATATCGGCGGGCGCGATGCGCTGTATGCCATGCTGCTCGAAGACAAGGTACATCTGGCCGTCACCGCCTCGCAACCCGAAGATCCGCGGCTGGCCTTCCATGCGCTGGGCGAGGAGCACCTGCGCGCCGTAGCATCTCCCGCCGTGGCGGGCCGGATTGCCGCATTGCCGCTGGCTGAAGGGCTCAATCAAACAGCCCACCTCGCTTACGATCTCGACCGGCCGCTGCTGCGAACCTGGCTCGAAGCAAACCAGATCGAACTGACGAACCAGCCGGCCCTGACCGCGCCTGATTTGAGAGTGCTACGGTCGGGATTGTGCGCGGGCCTCGGCTGGACCGTGCTACCCGGCTATCTCACCCGCAGCGAACGCGCGGTCTGCACACTGATCGAGATAACCGCGCCCATTACGGTGCCGCGCAACGCATTCTACCTCGTCTGGGCGCGCTCATCGCTGCGCCACCCGCGCGTTGCCATTGCGCGCGACGCCCTGATCGCTGCACTCCGAATATCATTGTGACGACGCCTATTGGCCGTTTGCGGGCTGACAGCTTCTGGGTGTCGAACGAAGATAATCGCCATTTGTCGGTCTGTCTCATGGGTGACGTCACGCCATATCGATACCGTCGCGAGCCGCATCGTTCAAAGCCTCAACGATGATCTATAAGTTCCTAGTATTTTTCACTTCTCGACGCCACGTTTGAGGCGGTCCTTAGCAATCTAATGAATTTACGCGCTGACAGGTGAAACACCGTCAACAGCGGTGAGCGTTGAACCCATAACTAATTGCGGCCGTTCCCGCCCCACCATATGAGAATGAGATTGGAGCGACTTAGGCCGCTTGGCCAACAGCAAGGTTAAGTGATGCCCACATTACGCCAGCTTGAATATCTCGTCGCAGTCGCCGACCTCAACAATTTCGGGCGCGCCGCGCAGGCCTGCAATGTTTCGCAGCCAACCTTGAGTCAGCAATTGCATGCCCTCGAGGCTAGGCTTGGCGTCGTTCTGATCGAGCGGCACTCGTCGGGTGCACAGCTCACCCCAATCGGCCGCGAAATCACCGCCCGGGCCCGGCGGCTCGTCGTCGAGGTGCGGGATATTCGTGATCTGGCGCGGCGCGCGGGCGAACGATTGGTCGGCACCGTTCGTCTCGGAGTTACGCCTACTTTGGGCCCCTATTTGATGCCGCCGATCGTGGCGGCGCTCCATCGCGAGCAGCCAGATTTGCGTCTTCATATCCGCGATGGAATTCCGCAAGAGCAGGCGCTTGAACTGTCACGTGCAGATCTGGACATGCTATTGAGTCCCCTTCCGATTGATGGCGTCGACCTGAAAGTCGCGCCGTTGTTTGACGAGCGGCTCCTGCTCGTCGCGGCGTCCGACCATGCACTGGCTGCCCAGCAAACCCTTCACATCGATGATCTGGCAGGACTGCAAGTGCTTTGCCTGGATCGGCGTCATCACCTCCATCGCCAAGTTTCGGAGATCTGTTCCGGCTTCGGTATGGAGTTGCTGCGAGATTACGAAGGCACCAGCTTGGACAGCATTCATCAGATGGCCGTGTCCGGAGTTGGGCTCGCGGTGCTGCCTGAACTCTATATCCGAACCGATGTGCTGGGCCGCGAAGGTTCGGTTGTGCTTGAGGTCGAAGGCTGGGACTTTACCCGCACCATAGCTGCCGCTTGGCGGACGGGAGCCGCCTATAGCGATGCTTACCGCTTCATCGCTGAACGGATCGGCACGGACGCCCAACAATTGATGGGTTGAGCTTTAACCGCAACCAATGCGATAGGCTTTGGCTATTACCTTAACGGCAAAATCCAATTGGATCTCTATCGGCGGTCCGTGCAATATCACTCTCGCGGACCGGGCCCCTCTGGTGGCTGCCTTTCCCAGCAGCCGCGATGTCGGACCGCATCGGCCCAGGCCAATCTCCACGGCCTAGCGAGGAGATTGCGCGCTGGCCGATCGATCAAACCATCGATTGGAGAGGCAAAATGAATCCGTTCTTTTACCGGCTGACGCTAGCACATAGTCGGCTCGACGCAGAAATCCGCCGCGAGCAAAAGCGGCGAGCACCCGATCCCTTTCGCCTGCTGCAATTGAAGAAGCTGAAGCTCGCGGTGAAGGATCGCCTGCACCGTCTTATTCGATCCCGTCCAGAAGGGATGGCTTGAGCCATGCGCAGCGCAGCCGACGTCGCCGCAATGCCCTGTCCGCTTTGCCGGACGGGGCTCACCCTGTCCGACCGCGCCGGGGTCGAGATCGACTACTGCCAGACGCGCCGCGGCGTATGGCTCGATCGCGGCGAACTCGACAAGATCATCGAGCGGAGCGTGCGCGAGGCTGCGCCGCAGCCGCGGGAGGCACCGCGTTCCAGTCCCGGCTATCGGCCGGATGCCTATCACAGGGACGACGATTACCGGTACCGGCCCGACAAGCGGAAGAAGTCCTTTTTATCTGAGCTGTTCGACTGATGTCGGTAGCCCCAAAGGATGTCGCCGAGCTCCTTCGCTATCCGTCTGCCCAGCGGGCTGTTCAGGCGCCGAACCGATCACAACGGGTGAAGCCAGGAGCGCGATTGTGAGCTTTTCCAGGTTCAAGTTGGCCATATATGCGGGCTGGGTGACGACATCTGCAGTTCTGACCGTTGCGTTGGTGCAAACATGATCCGTCCCGAAGAAGCCTTGGCGGTGCTGCGCGAGGGCAATCGCGCCTTCCTCAGCGACGACCGCTTGCAACCACCGCTCGATCGGGCAGTTCGGCTGCGTCTGGCAGCGGGACAGTCGCCGTTCGCAGCCTATGTGAGCTGTTCTGACTCGCGGGTGCCGCCCGAGCTATTGTTCGGCCGCGGGCTTGGGGAACTGTTCATTGTCCGCAACGCGGGCAACACGCTCGACACGTCGGCGCTGGGCAGCCTCGAGTTTGCAGTCTCGGTCCTGGGTGTCCCGTTGATCGTCGTCATGGGACATGAGGCATGCGGCGCGGTCCAAGCCGCTATGGCGGTCGTGCGGGAAAATGCCCGGTTTCCCGGCAACATCGGCAAGATGATCCAGCCGATCATCCCGGCCGTTCTCGAGGCTGGAACCTGCGGCGACGGCTGCATCGAAGCAGCAGTACGGCAGAATGTGCGGCACGTGGTACGCGAACTGCGCGAAGACGCGTCGCCGATCATTCTCGATCCGCAAAAGCGGGGAGAGCTGTTGGTCGTGGGCGCCTACTACGAACTAGCAAGCGGGGCGGTCGATTTTTTCGAAGTCCCTGCCGCTTAGGTTCGCAGGTTCCTCATGAACATCGACGCCGCCTCGGGAAACTACGGATCTACAGCCAGCGAACTGTGTGAAAAATTGCGCTCGGTATTTTAGCGAAGGCAAATGATTGTGCATGACATTCTGCTGCAAGCCGGCACCCACCCAATTGGGCGATTGAGCAGGCTGCGAGCCTATCGGTCAGTCTCGCTGCACGCTTGTCACTGGGCGTCTGCAAAGTTCATATCCCGCAAGCGACGAACTGGCTCGCGAATAAACTTGTCAACATTGATGGGATCGTCGCGGAGGAAAACAGAAAGAGCTCCGCAAACGCTGATGCACTCGGAAAAAGCTTCGGGTCGCATGTTCCGCCCGAGTTGATGGGCGAGATTTTCGCCATCGATATTCGCTCGTCGGTCAGTCATTCGCAATTTGCGGTGCGGGCCAGAACATATGATCTGTCGATAATCCCGATCTACCCATATGCGGCCATGGAATATTTCGCTGAAGGCCTGGTGTTTGAATCGGGTCGTCCGGTCCTGTTGATGCCCGAACTCAAATCGTCAGCACTGACGTTCGATCGCATTACCATCGCGTGGGATGGAAGCCGGGTGGCAGCGCGGGCACTCGCCGACGCGATCCCGCTGGCCGGCATGGCCACGTCGATCGCGGTGGTGCAGATTGTGGGTGATAAGGACCTGTCCCGCGCGGCCTCTGCCGCCGATGCCGTTCGCAACCTGACGCTTCATGGTCTGAAGGCGGAAGCGATCGAACTTCCGCTTGAAGGCGGCGACGCCGGAGAGACGATTCAGGCCTTTTGCCAGCATCACGCCTCCAATCTGCTTGTCATGGGAGCTTTCGGCCACTCGCGGGCGCGCGAGTTTGTACTTGGCGGCGTGACAAAAACCATATTGGACCACCCTAGACTCCCCGTCCTGTTATCACACTAGCATGCGCCGGTCTTTTTCAGGCGGTGAACATCGTCCGCAAATTGCGTCATCTGTGGCCAGTTGACGTCTTGAATTGGAACTTACCGGCTCGACGATGGGGCCTTCGATCGGAGTGAGTGCATGGACTTTCTCATTATGAACTGGCTGGGGACTCCTGTCTGGTTCTGGCTATCCTTCATCGGATTAGTCGTCATCCTCACCGCGTTTGACCTTGGTGTTCTGCACAAGGAAGATCGGGAGATGGGCATCTCCGAGAGCCTGAAGCTATCGGCCTTCTACATCGGTATTGCGCTCGTGTTCGGGCTTTGGGTCTGGGTCCAAAAGGGCGCCGAAAGCGGCATGCAATATTACACCGGTTTCTTCATCGAAAAGGCTCTGTCGATCGACAATGTCTTCGTAATCAGCCTGATCTTCACCTACTTCGCTATCCCTCGGAAATACCAGTATCGCGCGCTTTTGTGGGGCATCATTGCCGTGATCATCCTGCGCGGCGTTATGATCGCGGCGGGTGCTGCCATCGTGCAGGAATATTATTGGGTGCTGTACATCTTTGCGGCATTCCTGATCGCTACGGGGTTCAAAATGCTCTTCTCCGGCGACCAGGAGATGGACGTTGCGAAGAACCCGGTGGTCAAGTTCATCTCAAAGCATATGCGCGTCACCAAGGAGCTGCATGATCAGCATTTCTTTGTGAACGTGCCTGATGAAAAAACCGGCAAGATGGTGCGTGCAGCGACGCCGTTGTTTCTTGCGCTTGTTATCATCAACCTGGCCGATCTCGTGTTTGCCATTGATAGTGTGCCTGCGATATTCGCGATAACCACTGATACGTTCATCGTTTACACATCAAACATCATGGCGATCCTCGGGCTGCGCGCTCTATATTTCGCGCTCGCTGCGATGGTGCACCGGTTCCAGTATCTCAAATATGCCCTGGCGCTCGTGCTGGTGTTTATCGGCGCAAAGATTTTTGTCTCGGACTTCCTGATGCAAGGCGACAAATTCCCGCCGGTAATAAGCTTGGCGGTTACTTTCGCCCTCATTCTGGGCGGGATATTCTATTCGCTCTGGAAAACACGCGGCGCGGCGGAAACCGGATGAGAAACTGCGGGGAATTCAACGGACCGAGCACGAAATTGCGGGAACAGAAGCATTCTCGTTGGTCCTTCACAGGATGCCGAATTGCGGCAAACGACCATAGCGTATGACCGCCAAAAACAGAGAGGAACTCAGTCTTGTCCAACCACACCCTCATGCTTTACGGATCACTCGAAGGCTCCAAGCTCGATAGCGGCCCCGTTGCGTTCGCCATTGGCGCAGCGGCTGCTTTAAGCGCCCATCTTGATGTTCTGGTGCCGCAGACAGACTTTCTGATGCCACAAGCTTGGGACGGGCGCACCGGAGAACAGAACGATAAGGAAACCGCCTTACGGCGCGAGAACACCTCAGCATTGGCGGAACTCATTGCAGCTGAAGCACGCGAGCGCGGTGTGTCAGCATCAACCCTGACCGAGTGGGCGCATGCCTTCGGCATGGTTTCCTTCATTGGCGATCGGGCCAGGCTACATGATATAATCGTCATAGGAGTGGACCAAAGTATCTTCCTCAGCGAACGGAAAGTCGCAGAGCATGTTTTGTTCGAATCAGGCCGCCCTGTCGTCATCGTTCCAGCTCACAGTGGAGCAACTTTCGCTTGCCGGCGGGTGATGGTAGCGTGGGATCACAGTCGGACAGCTGCGCGAGCCCTCCATGATTCCTTACCCTTTCTGCGGCTTGCCGAAGAGGTGACGCTGGTGTGTGTGGGAGGCGAGAAGAAGTTTCAGTCCAGCTCCGATCCCAATGTCATAGAGACGGCGCTCGCGCAAAAGGGCTTAAACGCCCATTTTGAGCAGATCCAACTCGGCGAAGCCACGATCGGTCAGGCTCTACAAGACCGCGCTTTGCAAGGCGGCGCAGACCTTCTGGTAATGGGCGCTTTCGGCCATTCCAGACTGCGAGAATTCATTCTGGGGGGCGCCACACGAGCAGTGCTCGATTGTCCGCAGCTCCCTGTGCTCCTGTCACATTGAACCTAATGCGAGGTCAAGGTCAACGGTTTCATAAACCGAATGCGCGACAATACTGGCTTACGACGAAGAACATGAATTAATATTGATAGATTTCGATTTTTGCAATTTCAGTGCTTTGTTTTTTAACTGTCTAGGTCTGGAATTCAAGTCCTACTGCCACTGCTGACGGGATCGGCGTCGAAACCGAAGGGTGCACACCCTAGATCGCTTAATAGCCGCACTTCGGTGAAAATGGTCGACCCTGACGGCCGGCGGAGAGATGGCATTGCCGAAGTCTTGGGTGAGTGCAAATCCCATTGGAATATATCATGAACGAACCGGGCAAATTGCCGTAAAGCTTGTCACTGATTAAGGTCGACACAAGCCGCGATCACCCAATTAGAGCGAGTACGTTTCGTCCGGTGCGACACGTATGCCAGTGGTAAACCGGCCAGACGGGCGCCCACAGCAATTTTTCCTGTTCCGGATTTCCCGGACGGCCGTCCGGTTCAGTAGCCTGCGGCTGTTAACCCCTCATTGAGGTCCGCAAGGATGTCGTCAATGTGCTCGAGGCCGATCGATAGGCGGACATAGCCGGGCGAGACACCCGTCGCGAGCTGTGCCTCGGCGTCAAGTTGCGAGTGGGTTGTAGACGCGGGGTGGATAGCGAGACTGCGCGCGTCGCCGATGTTGGCGACATGATAGAGGAGCTTGAGGCCATCGATGAATTTCCGGCCCGCCTGCACGCCCCCGGCTAGTTCGAAGCCCAGCAATCCGCTGAACCCTCCCTTTAGGTAATACTCGGCACGCGCCCGAGAGTCCCCCAACTGCTGGCTAGGGTGGATGACACGTGTGACACCGGCTCGTCCGGCGAGCCACTCCGCGACTTTGGCCGCATTCTCGCAGTGCCGTGGCATGCGCAGCGGGAGGGTTTCGATGCCTTGAAGGATCTGGAAGGCATTGAAAGGTGAGAGCGCGGCGCCAAGGTCACGCAGTAGAACGGTTCGCGCGCGAGTGATGTAGGCGACCGGACCCATGGGCTTCACCGCCTGCGTCCATATTGCGCCATGATAGGATGGGTCAGGACTGTTGAGCGCGGGTTGCCGATCACCGGCGGCCTCCCAATTAAAGGTGCCTCCGTCGACGATCAGTCCTCCAATCGAGGTGCCGTGACCGCCGAGATACTTAGTCGCTGAGTAAACGACGATCGCCGCGCCATGTTCGATGGGGCGGCAGAGCAGCGGGGCCGCTGTATTGTCCATGATGAGCGGAATTCCCGCTTCCCGGCCAATGGCCGCGACTTCAGCGATCGGGAACACCTCAAGCTTGGGGTTCGGCAGCGTCTCAGCGTAGTAGGCGCGCGTCTTCGCATCGGTAACCCGCCGGAAATTCTCGGGTTCGGCGGGATCGACAAAGCGCACCTCTACCCCTTGATCGCGCAGAGTGTTGGCGAAGAGGTTCCACGTGCCGCCGTAGAGCGCGGTCGAGCTCACCACATTGTCGCCTGCCTTGGCAAGATTCTGGATGGAGAGAGCGGATGCGGCCTGGCCCGACGCGACTGCGAGCGCTGCGCAGCCGCCTTCCAAGGCTGCGATGCGCTGTTCGAGCACGTCGGTTGTCGGATTCATGATCCGGGTGTAGATATTTCCCATCTCCTGCAGCGCAAACAGCGCAGAGGCATGGTCTGTGTCTCGAAACTGGTAGGAGGTCGTCTGGTGGATCGGTACCGCCACCGACCCTGTCGTCGGATCGGCGCGCCACCCGGCATGCAACGCCAAGGTTTCGGGATGCAGCGGTTTTCCAGTCATGTTCACTCCTTGATTATGCTACCGGTCGCGGCGTGGGGTTCGTTGCCGCCAGTGACATCAAGATCACAATGCCGGCAACCTCGATTGAAAGCTTGCTCAGTATCCAGAGTCAGCCATAGCTCAAGCCCTGTCAAAGCCGCTTGCGGAGTAAGAAGACGCTGGTCTTGATTGTCCTTCAGAAGGACGTAATCAATATAGTACCGATAAGACAATCTCCTGCCGCCCGTCCTGCGCAGGTTAGACCCCCTTTTCACAAATGGTGGCGCCGCGCCAATAGGGGGCTGCAGCCATCCCTCGGGCGCAAACGGCCGCAATCGCCTAAGAAAGTTCCAGCGAACCTGCCCTTCGTCAGCGAGTACCAGCCAATCGCAAAAAAATTTCTGGCTACCCAGAAGTGCCGTTCCACTGCAGTAGCTCGTCGTTGTGACAAGGTCCATTCATAAACCCGGCGACGCTCTCCGAGTGAAACGGCATGAATTCCTGATGGTCCTTGCGTCGACGCCGGGCCGCCTGCGATCACGGCTTAGAGAGAGTTCGACTTTGCCCGATCCGAACTTGTCGAAGTCGGGAATCGTGTTTCTCTATCGCGAATTGACAGGGAAGTAAGGCTTCATCCGAAAAACCATCCCGGAGGCCCTAACTCCCTCGGAGGCGCTGGCTCGGCAATTTTTACGATTCGATGTCAGAGATCCCTGTGTTTTGCGGGGGACGCGAACCGCCTCCATATCTTATGGAAAGCTGGAGGCAGAATGGGCGCAATAGCGGATTTCAGCGGCTGACGGGATAGAGCGAACGCAACGTGGTCACACGCATTGTCGAGCGCATGGCGGCGCTCAACATCTTGCGATCTTGTGGCGCCACGGCCCAATTCGCTGGGACTTGGCGACCGTTAAGCGCTTCCACCAAGCCAGCGTGCCTCGCTGCCAACAGCCGGTCAGCGAGCCGGACGATTAGCAATGCAAACAGGCGCGACATTTCGCGCATAAAAATGACCGTGACATACACGGCAACGACCACGGCAATTGGTTCAACGATAAACATTCTATTTTCTCCTCTGATCTTCGGATCACCTCCTCCGCTCAATTCCTCTCCTCCTCGTCGGGCCGGCATGCATAGCGGTCCGTTCCTTCCAAAGCGGCAGAAACGGCAGCGCGATATTCGGGATTTGCGGCACCAGGCGTTGTCGGTGCCCGGTGCCGCCACGATCTCAGCCGGAGATTTGGGACGTCGCTGCCGCCAGGACATATTGCGGCGGGACGATCCCGGTCCAGTTCCACCAGCGCTCCGCGAGGCGCTTGCGGGAGTTTTCCGTCCGCAGCCAGTTCTGCCGAACCTTGCCGTAATCGCTGTGCTCCGGATCATATCCTCGCAAGGTTATGAGGAGATGCACGTGCGGCGCGATCTCCGGCTGGTCGTCGTTTTCCGCTTGGTGATGGATGGCCCAATCGACCGCCATCCCGCGGGCGACCAAATAATCCTCGGCAAATCCTTCGACCAGATTGCGCCAGAAGGCGAGATCCTCATGGCGCGGCAGACTACCGACGCAATGTGCGATGGTCGGCTCGTCGGGCCGATACCGGGCTGCATTCTCGTCCGCTTGTGCCCACAGCGCAATTCCCCCCAGCTTGGGTCCAGCGGCGCGGGCAGGAGCACATCGGCCCGCCGTCGCGAGGTCGGAGCGCGACGCCCAGTTCGGCGTCGGCCCCCATTCATCGACGCTATTCTGGCGGTTGATGTAAGCGTAGCTCGCCTGCGCGGTTCGGTGGGTGCGCAAGAGTTCGGGCGTATAACGGCTTGACCGGTCCCGGATCACATAGCGGGTGTTGAACGGTCGGATGTTGTGGATGGTCGTCATTTGGTACGTCTTTCTATAAAGGAGAAAGGGACCGCATCGCTGCGGTCCCCTTGCTGAGTTTATGTGTGATGGAGGGATGGCGAGACGGCGCCGCAGCGGCTGCTGGACGTCGATTCACCGGATATTTAACGCTGGTCGCTAGACCGTGCCCTGACGGGCATGACAGCGGCCCATCGCATGCGAAGCGTTGTGCATATGCACGCTCGCAGGCCTCGCTGCTCACGCGACCCGAGCAGCGAGGCCATTTTGTCTTTCCATGGTGGGCTTACGAGTTACGCTCGCTCAGGCATGGAACAGCCCGTCTTCGAAGCTGACCCATCGCGCAGTCTCATCGCCCGCAGCAAGGCGTTGTCGATAGTCGCGATAATGATGCGCGAACGAGTCTGCACGGCGGATTGGGCGTGAGTTCCCGATATCGGCGAGCGCGGCCTTCAGATACTCGCTGGCGTCGATCCAGTCGCGCAGGGCCAGCATCGTCTCGAAGAAAGGTTCCGGTCGCGCGCTGCGGAACGCTTCGACATGCGCCCATAGCATTAGCCGCGCCGTCGCGACGCGAAGCGCATGGTCTTCGGTTGCCGCCGGCGCCGAGCGCGACCAGGCAAGCTCAATGTCCGCATCGCCGATCTCGGGCATCGGGATCGAGAAGCGGCGGCACGCTGTTCGCTCATCGAACCCATGGTCACCCATTGCAGAGGGATCGACAGCCGTCTCGCCAAAGCAGAGTTCTGCAAGAGCCGGCTCGACGAAGAAGCGCCGGCTGATCGCGTCCATCGCCAGCGTCATGCGATCGGCCGTGGACGCGATCTGGACAACCCCTGGCAACAGCGTCTTGTCGAGCAAGTGCGGCAATGGGATTTCCGACTTGCGCGCGTCGGAGACGCAGATCGTGTTGATCCAGCGATGACCATCATCTTGATCGACCATCGTCAGTACCGCCGCCGCAACCGGCCTGCGTGCCAGCGCCGGATGCTCGTCTGGTATGTCGTTAACGGGAATGCACGCCAGACCGATGACCTGTAGGCATTTGGGAAGTTGGTATTCGTTCACGATATTCTCCTTTCGGAGGATCAGGGATCCGAGACAGAACTCCTGCCTCTTTTCCTTTCACCCTGTTCCTCGCTTCCCGCGTCAGCGTCTCCACTGTTCGGCGGGCGCGCAGCCGCGTTCCGCTTTTCCATCCGGCGGACATGCGAAGCCGTTCTGCGGTTTCACCGGAGGGGTGATTTTGATTTTGAGCAGCAGGCCTTTCTGACACTTAGACAATCAATTCTAAGCCGGTCGAACTCGCCGCCCGCTTCCCAACAGCGAACTGGGAACGCCACTTCGACTATTTTGGTCGTTAGAGGCTAGGAGACAATGGGCTCAGACTGAGCGAGACTGCCCCGAACGCAGCGGCCCCGTTCACTTGCTCAAGAACGCGAGCTCCACAAGAAACCCCATCATCAGCGCATGCGACCCGGCGAGGGTATCGATGGCGGCGTATCGCACGTTATCGAGACCCTCGCCGGGTTTGAGCTCCGTTTCGAGGTTTACGCCTTCCCGCTAGAGGTCAGTGTCATTTGGCTGACGCCTTAGCGACCAGAATCCGGCTGCTAATTGCGCATAGCGAGCTCGCTGTTCTGCGTTTGCTCCAAGGGTTAACACCATAAGGCTGAAGGGCGTTTGCTGCGCCGTCCCGTCCGGTTTCAGAAATTTGACGCGCCCCTTAAGAAAGAAGATATCGGCGTCCAAGCTCAAAACCTCGTGGAAAAATGCCGAATCTGTTCTGACCGGAACGAGGCACACAACGGTGTCAACGTGGCCAGCTGACCATTGCTCATGAGCTCGGCGTAGCCACTGCAGAGCACATGAGTACGGCGGATTGACGAAAGCGAGACGCCCTGACCATGTCTGGCTAAGTCCGTCGCCGCCCCTACTGGCCAATATCTTACGGCGCGCCAGGACAGGGCTGAGTTCGTGAGCGCATGGATCGAGATCTATTTCGCCAAACGCTTTATAAATATTGTCCATGAAATCTGGCGGGGTGAAGCGGGAATCACGATCTTCCTTCTGACCCAGCGCCCAATACGCTCGAGCGGGAGCTTGACGCCGAGCTCTCGGCGCAAGCGCTGCCAGCAGGCGCAGCAGGTCTTCAACTGAGCCCGCACCATTTTCGAGGTCGAGGATGGCCGTGTGCGACAGTCCGGTTCGCCTAACCAAATTCTCCAGCGACTTTTCGTGTTTGATGCGAGTGTTGCGGAGCTTTTCGAACAGCGTCTTACCGGCACTTAGGCCCGTCAGCATAAAATTGGTCGAGTCCATGACCGCCACTAGCGTTGACACGGTGCCGACACCCTTTTCGAGCCGCGTAATTGTCTGGGGCGACACTCCGACATGCTTGGCCATGACCTTTCGCGACCAACCCTTTGATACGCGCGCTTCGCGCAATTCAACAATTAGGTTAGCACGACTTTCGCCTCCAGGCTCCTGGCGGACTGACGATCCGGCCGAACCGCTACTAACCTTCGAACCGATGCAATTCGACGATTTGCCGCCGAACGGCAATTTTGCCGCTGACAGCCCGGAAGGAGAAGCGTTCGCCCAGACATCCGAACCGCGGGGAAGTGCGGGGGATGTAAGGGATAATTTATTCGACTGCTTTGTGTTATGTGCATTTCCCATGGCTATGGTTTCCTCGCTCGGCGAGCGAAGCCATGGCTGCTTGGCAGCAATATTTAGGCTGGTTCATTCATGACCTCGAACGCCATTCAAGCCCGCATCAGCAGATGCGGAGCTCGAAAATTGGCGCGAATCACAAATTCATAGGTCACCGACTTGGGATGCTATCCCCGCCGCATGTTCGCAACTGTGCCGGGCATATAGACCCTAAAGATGAATAAATCTTTAATATAGCTGCGAAGTTTCTCTGGGTAATCGGAATCCTCTATGCGAGCGCGCGATCCCGGCCAGAAAGAACTACGGGAACGCACAACGGTGTTCGCATCGTCTTGGGGGTGATAGTAAATACAAGGAGCAGGATTTCCTGACGATGAGGCCTTCAGCGTCCGCGCCCGCCGGGCTCTCGGCCGGGCAGCCCGCGATCGTAGGGATGACGGCCCTTCGATGGCTTCGACCGTTTCGCATTTTGTTTCGCTGTTCGCCGCTTGATCCCGAACGCCATGATCGCCGCGGCAGCCGCCATATCCTCGCTGGATCGCGCCGATGCCAACGCGCGCTTCAACCGGTCCGCCGCCTTCGGCGGATCGAACCGCACCGAACCGCGCTTGACCAGCAGCCACTCTTCGTCGAGCAGCGGATCGCCCATGTGCAGCAACCGGTCCGCTTCGTTTGCCCGCAGCGGCGCGGCTGGCCGCAAGCCGGAATCGACCATAAGATCATGCAGGATATCGCTCCGCGTCTCCTGCTGGACGAACCAGGCGGCGCGGGTGCGGGCGCGTAAGTCGGGCCGTGCCAGCCACTCCGCGCGAGACCCGAGGGCGTCGCGCAGCGTCTCCACCGTGTCCGGTGCCTCGGCATCCGCACGCCGCGCGAACAGAAAAGGGACAGGCGCACGACGCCACAGCACGGCAGGATCGGCATCTCGGTAGGCGTCCATTAATTCGGCAGGCACCGGCGCGACGTGCGTGGCAGGTCGATCAAGCCAAGATGCCCGTCGCTTCTGCTCCACGTCCCAAGCCGTTGGCCGGCGCGCCGGATCGATATCGGGTAGGTTCCTGAACATCTGCACACGCTTATCGACGATCGAGGACAACAGGTCCTGACCCGCGGTGCCCCGGATATACGGAGTATCGAACCAGTCGCGGGGGTCGTCGCGCACATCGATCTGCAGCGCGCCGCGCCAGCGCGCGAGGCGAACAGGATAAGTTTCGATCACCGATCGAAGCGCCTGAAGCTGGTCATTGGTCGGTCTGTCGGGAAATGGCCCATTGATTGAGGTGTCGGCAAGCCGCTCATACAGATCAGCAAACTGTTCCCGCCCGTTGTGATGGATGGGACGATAGTCATCACGGCGAACATCGCGCAAAGTCGTCGCCTGCTTCGCCGCGACGGGGACAGTTTCGTGAGCGGAAATATCATATTCTTGCGGCAGTTCTGCGCGCGGTGAGAGCCATGCGGGCACCGGCTGTGGTTCGCGGCCAGGTGTGATCTCGCCCAGCCCCACCATATCGAGTCCACGTGCGCCGAGCGATGCCATGGTCGGTAAGGGCTGATCGAGCGCGCGAGGCGGCGACAGTGCAAATTCTTGGTCGGCATCCCGCTGGCGGTCTGATGCGATTTCGCGGGTCGCCTGAATGCGCAGATCGCGCAATTTAATCCGCCGCCCAATCTCGGGCGTATCGCGCCAGCGCCTCACCGCCGTCTGCAGCCACGCGCTTTTGTCGCCGAGATTATCATCATCCAGACCTGCCGGCCCGCGCTTCGCCAACAACGCGCCGACCTGGGCGAGTTCTTTCTGCTGGGTATCGCGGATCGCCGGAAGCCGCTTTCGATATGGTGCGGCATTCAAATCGACGCCGTGGATCAAATCCTGAGGATCGTCGGCAGGAAGCACAACCAAGCGTCCGTCGACTTCGCTGAGAAGGAGCGGCGTCTCGGCGATGCGCTTCATCACCGCATTGGGGTCGACCAACCTTCGGGAGTTGGGCTCGCGGAACAAGATTGCGTCGGCAACGCGGGTCGGTTCAGTGTCCTGGACCGCAAGTCCCAGGTCTCGCTCGAGCCGTTCGCGAAGATCGGCGGCGGCGCGTTCGAGAAACTTCGCCTGCTCGCGGCGCTCGGCTATCGCGGCCTGTTCAACGACCAACTCCTGTTCGAGTTCATCGAGATAGGCTTCGGCCTCGTTACCCCGCCGGGTCCACGCGTTCGACAGATAGGTATCGTGTCCGTCCTTACGCGCCTTGTCGGCATAGCCCGGAGCAAATCTCGCAACGATACGCGGATGGCTGCGCGCCATAGCGCACAGCGTTTCGATCTCGGCGGCCTCGGCGCGCCGCCGGATCGCGGTATGCTCGCGATCGCGAAGCTCGCGCGCGAGCCGCTCCAGCCGGTCGCGGTCGTCCGAAGTGCGGACTTCGCGCACGCGCGCTTCGCGTAATTCGAAAGCCGTATCGGCATCCGCCAGATCCGCATCGCGCTTTGCCACATGCTGCGCGAGCAGGCGCGTCCAGCCGATCGCTGCATTGTCGAGCGACACATCCTGCGCATCCCCGGCGCGTTCGAGTACGGTGGCTTTGCCACCGACCTTACGCATGGTTTGCGCGTCGAGCCCCATCTTGGCGTAGGTTTCTGGCGAGAGCCGATAGTCAGCGTCCGTGGCCTTCAGTTCGATGTTGACGAGACGCGCGATCTCGCAGCGGAACGGCTTCATGAAGCTGGTCGCGATTTGCGTCACGACGTGGGCGTCAAACGCCAGTTCACCGTCGCCATCGATGGTCACCGTACGCTTACCGACCTGGAAGTGCAGGTGCCAGTTCGTCAGGTTATTGAGCGCGTCGGGTTCATGCCGCACGAACAGGGCGGGCACGACCCGCTTTGCGTCAGCATCGCCGCTGTCAGAATTGGCGAGCGATTGCACCCAGGCGTTCGCGCCAAAGAGAATGCGTTCGTGCGCCGCACCGTCGAGATCGGCGGGCAGCTCCGCCTCGCCCGCGATGACTGCATAGCTGCCGCGACCTTCGCTGAGCTTCACCGGCGGATCCGCAGCGGGCCAGCCGGGCAGCGCCGCGAGCCACGTCAGCGCGGCTGGCGCCTCCGGATCGATCCATGGCACGCCAACCAACTGGCGCTTTTTGCTGAGCTCCTTGCCGCCATCCACCCGCCTCTGCTCGGCATTGAGGACGTCACGCAGACCTTCCGGACAATCGTTGCGACGCGCAGCGCTCGCCAAAAAAGCAGGCGCGAGTTCAAATTTAATGTTGAGACGCGGCGGTCCGGCGGATTTATTCTTGCGCCGCCCAAACTCATGCGCTTCGACCGCGTCCCACTGCCTGGCTCGCTTGACCGGATCCGGATCGAGCGTCGTGACGAGGATCTGGCGGTCGTCATGGCCATGATCCTGCGTGTAGCGGTCGAACGTCGCTGCGGGCCGCTCCTCTGACGCCAGCTCCGGCTCCGCATTCGGATCGCCGATCTTACCCGTCGCATAATCATCGAAGGCGGCCGCCGATCGCTCGCGAGTGACGTTGCGCGCTAGGTGGAAGCTCCGCTCCCCCGCCGCGCTCGTCAGCCGCGATATGTCCGGCACGCAAGGAATGCCGAACCATGCGCGCCGGGCAGGAGCCGCTTTCCCGCGTTCCCAGCGCTGCGCGGAATCAAGGCTGGCCCGAACCTTGCCGCGCAGGAGCCCCAGGGGATCGTCGAGTTCAGTCTCCGCCAGGTCGAGCGGCAAGTCACGGATGATCCGCTTTGCTGCGCGCCTGCGAAAAGTTCCGATCGGATCCATGATCTCCAGTCCACGCTTCCAAGGGCGGGCCGCGCCCCTCCCACCAGCCCGCGGCAGGCGCCCGCTCGGGAAGTCCCGAGCGAAACCGACCTTCCTAATCCGAAGGATATCATGTTGCTGCTAACTTCCACAATCGAAGAATGGGAGGTTAGCCTATTGCGCAAAAAAAATTCATTTAATCTCGATATATTTTCGATATCTTACTGGGATATTCTGGATACATTACAGATATTCCGAAAGATATTTCGATAAACGATTTTGAATTCAAATCGGATATTGCTCAATACGATCAAATATCCGCTTCAGATACTATCTGGTTTGCAACGATACCCGATCTCGGTGGCGGCGAAATCCTTCCAATATCCGATCTTTGGATATTCAAATGCCTGTTGTAATATCCACGCAGCAATTTGAAGCGGAACAACGAGCTTGAAAGTCAGGTTTTGGCGACGAACCGTGCCTTATCAGCGACAGAATGGCTCGTCGCTCACCGGGGCTCCAACCTACCGACTAAGCAAGGAGATAAGTATGAAAAACTTGCTTGCAGAGGCCATGGCGCGCGTAATCGTCGAAGGGTTGCCTGCGCATTCTGCCCAGATGGAAAAATTGACGCGCGAGCTTGAAGTCGCCATCATCCAAGCCGCCCAAGCGAGTGGCAAACCCGTCTCGATCGAAACCATGTTCGCGGGCCAGGATCTGAATGGACCGGCTTTCGCCGACCTCCGCAAGACCTTGCGCAACCCTGGCCTGAAGCCTGAGGCGACGATCAGTGAATTGCGCAGGGCTGAAGGCTACTTCATACGAGCGCACGACGAGTATATCGCCAAATATTCCGACAATCGGGCGAACGCCCTGCGTTGGGCGGAGCTCCGGCTTGCGATCGCACGACTCTTCTATGATGAGATGATCCGATCTTTACCTACCGCTTCACGTCCCCAAGCGCGGCCGAAGGCGGAGCGCTCAACAAGCGTTATCGGGTTCGAAATGGATGCTTTCTCTGCCGATGAGCAGGAAGCGCTTCGTCGAGCGATCAGTAATCGCGAGGATGCAATCAGGCAGTTGGAGACCATCATCCGCCGAGGCGACGCGACGTCGGACACTACGCACCTCATCTGCAGCTATCTGCGCGATCCGAACAAGATCGACAAGGTGAACCGCTGGCTCACCGCCGAGCTCAGTAAGGCGCACGTTGCCGACGCAAAGATTGAAAATGACATGCAGACGTTAGCCGCCGTTGTCGAACCTTTGTCGTTGGCGGTTCCTGCACCAGCAATCGCTAGAGACGACGGAAGGTTTTGGCCGCCCATGCAGCAGCCACGGCGCGAGGACGCAGTCACTGCCCGCGAGCTTGTCACGTGGCTTAAAGAGGGCCCGCAAAAACTTCGGCGCCTTTACGTCCGGAGGCCGGACGGACAGGTTCGGCTGAGGGAGGCCCCGAGATTGCCTCCGATCGCCCGCATGTTTGAACGCGCCGTTGACCATCCGGACGTCCAAGAGCAACTGGCAGCGATTTGTTCCGATTACGACATCTGACAACGCCTCCCGGCTATGGAACGGGCTGCCAATTTTGCCCCGAAGTTCGGTTGATAGACGCGGCCGCGGAGGGATGCTGAGGTGCGCCGTGCGTGCATCGCCGCGGAGGGGGAACAGATTTCCAAGCCGAGACGAGTTTGAGGGTCTGCCAATTGCTTGGGAGATGAGATGTGACGCAGATTATTAAGTACAATGGACACAACATCGTTGACGGCGTGCTGCGGCTTGAGGATTTGAACGTGAACGGCTGTCTCGACATTCACGGTTGCGAGGCACTCACCGCGTTACCGGAGGGCCTGACCGGCGTGCGCTTTCTCGACCTAAGTGGCTGCACCGCGCTCACCACATTACCGCATGGGTTGGATATAAGCGGAACGCTCAACCTTTCGGGCTGCACCGCGCTTAGCGAGCTCCCCGACTGGCTAGCAGTAGATGAATATCTCGACCTCACAGGTTGCACCGCATTGACCGCGTTGCCGCCCAATCTTTGCGCTGCTGGAGATACCGACCTTTCCGGCTGCACGGCTATCACCGCGTTGCCGGAGAATCTGAACATAGGTGGAGACCTGATACTTAAATACTGTACCGAGCTCACTGCGCTGCCAGAGCGTCTGATAGTATTTGGAAAACTTAATCTCGACGGCTGCACCGCGCTCAACGCGCTGCCGAAAAAGCTCAGCGTGGGAGGGTATCTCGAAATCGACAAGCTTTCTATCGGCTATGACAGCGTTGACCTCTTCGCCACTCCAATCGCCGAAACGATTCGTACGCTCGCGATCGGGCGCCGACTCGGTGATTTGTTTGAGCATTGGGCTCTGGCCTACAATGGCATCAACAATCGCATTATCGAGAGCTTCTGCGATGAATATCCCAATAGAGTCGTTGTAAATCTACAACGCGCGCCGCGCTCGCCACACTTCTGGACGCTTTGAGGTTGCGTGGAGCGTTGTATATAGGGGTGCACTGCTTTAGCCGCGCTACCTAAAGGCTTGCCTGCGAGTTCACATTTATCGAACGCTAACCGACCGCGATCGGAACTTTGCTTGATGATCTAGATGTTGGTTTAAGGATCGATCTGGACAGCCTTTTTATCGTTAGCATGAACCAATCCGGCGAAACCTGTATTGTCGTCCGCGAATGCTACATTCTTGCCACCGCTCGCACGCTCGCCGTCGGCCGTCGACTCCACGACGTGAGCGACCACTGGGCCTTGAAGTGGAACGGAATCGGCAAAAAGATCATCAAGAGCATCCGCGACGCAAATCCCGGCGAAGTGGTATTCTATTTGGACTCTAACTCTCGACCAATGGCTAAGCCGCATCGTTCCAGCGCCGAGTGATCACCGAGACAGATCGCCCGCGCCGACGATGATTGACAACAAATGGCTTGTCAGCGCAGACGCGCCCTTTCGGTGGGCAATTCCCCCCCAATCATCCCAACGGTGCACCCGCTCGGCGAGCCAGGCGAAAAGGTCGTCACGCGATTTTGCATCGGCGAAGGACTGCGACCACGCGATATTGCGCGTCGGCATCCGCGCGCCAACCGTAAGTCCGGTCAACGTCACCAGGTATCGCCTTCCCAGATTTTCGCGCGCGAACAGATGGCGACGAAATCCAACCTGCTGTTCAAAGGTAATCAGCGCCCGCTCCCGTGCCTCGGCGTCGGGCCCCGCGCTCGCACTTACCGCGGCAACAACCGCCGCCATTGGCAAGCGCTCGAATTCCGGCTCGCGCGTGGCCTGCAGCATCATGAGGACGGACCCGCCCAATGAGCTCAGCCCCCCACCGAATAGATCCCTCCCCGCCGATGTCTCGACCATACCGATGCTGGCGAGCCAGCACAGATAGAATCGCCAGAACATCATGTCCCCGCCGAAAACATCGTGGTTGCTCTCCGTGCCAAACCAGCGCGCATTGATCGCGGTCATGACCCTCAGCATCAATTCATGCTGTTCGGGTGCGAAGTGGACCGGCGGGAATCCAAGTTCTCCCTCCCAGAAGGCGTCCCTGACGCTCGCCCAAATTCGCCCAGACGCATCCTCGTAGCCGCGCGGATTGGCTCGAAGCCACCAGCCCCACGGGAGTTCGCCGACGTGACGCTCAAAATCAGCCACGGCCACCCCCGCGACGAGGGTCGAGGCCGAGCGGCGGCGGCGCGCCATCGCGCGCGGGCGCCGCGCCTCCTTCAGCGATTGCTCGCAGCTGAGCTGCGAGGGCGACCGTTTCCCTGACAACATATGCGTCGTCGCGATATATCCGTCCAAGCTCCGAGGACTTCGATCCGGAGGAATTCGCCCTGGCGTTCGGAATAAGATCGTAGGCATGATCGCAACTGAAGCCGAACCACCACGCATGCGTATCTTCGACCCGGTGGTCGGTTGCGTGTTCTACCGGATGGTAGACCGCCGGTCGTAATGTCACGTGACAGATGCGGCGCGCCTCGACGGCTAACCGACGCGTCGGACTCGGCCCTTCTTCGCACAGTCTTGAATAAGTCAGACCGCCATGCACATCGATCCCGATGTCCGGCGGAATTGCGTTTGCATCCCAGCCCCAGAGAGGGTGATCCTTGGGAATGCCGACATATCCGCAGAGAAAGCCATTGTCCGTGTTGCGCAACATGATGCATTCGTATCCACTCGCCGTATCGCGCCAGCTGACCTTGTCCGCCTCTCCGAGCCACGCGCCCTTGCCACCGGGTCGAGCAGCCTGATCGTAGAAAATTTCTTCTGCGGGAACGACGCATTCGCGAGTTGCATAGGCGCGGCCGGTGACGAGACCGACGCCGCCCTCTTGGGTGACATCGCCTCCGTCGCCGATCAGCTTCTCGGCGGCGAATTCGGAGCCGAGGATCGGCAGCAGCGTGTCGGCCGTCGCGGGCACGACGACTAGCGTCGCCGTTTTCCTGCGTACGGTCGCCTGGCACCGCTCAGCCGGAACAAGCGCCTGCGATTTGATGGTATTCTTAGCCATGCCTATTCTCCCGCTTGGTTTGAAACATCAATGCCAGTCGCCCCCGACAAGGCCTCATGGTGTTGTACCGGATGGTTTCTGCGCGCGTATCGCGCTCGCTCATCAGCCGCCGGATAGTTGATCCAAGAGCATTGAGTTCCGCCGAGTGGACGGCCCAGCCGCGAGGCTCGGCAATGCTATGCTGGCTATGGTCCACGCGGCACCTCCAGTATGACAGATAGTAACAATATCGTTCGATATATCATACGATAGGCGAAGTCAATCGATCGAACGAAAGCGTTCACTTGACCGAACGATCGTTGATTTCTATGTCCCCGATCTCATGGTAAGTTCGGTCTAAGGAGGTCATGGGCGTGTCGTTGGCGATGAGGCTGCAGAACCTTCGCACTTCAAAGCAGCAATCGCTTCAGGAAGTGGCTGACGCTATTGGTGCGTCGAAAGCCCATATCTGGGAGCTTGAGAAAGGCACCGCCAAGAATCCGTCGATCGAACTCGTCCGAAAGCTCGCCGATTATTTTGAGGTGTCCATCGCTCACCTTGTCGGTGAGAAGCCGGACGAAGATGGCGATGACGAGCAGTTGCTCGTAATTTACCGTCAACTGAAATCTCTCGATCTGCGCGACCGCTTGGTTCTTGGAGATATCATCAAGGGAATGCAGAAGCGCCGTTCGGGAGCGTAGAAGAGTCGGCGCGCTCGGCATTGGTCTGAAGGTTCGGCCAATACCGTCGTGGCCGTCACCGGCTCCAGATCCGCGGCAAAGGACTTCGGGGCGGTCGGCGCCTTGGTCGATCGGGCTATCGCCAATTCTGTCAGTCGGTCTTGGGGGCGAATATTTGCATAGCGGACATTCGGCTCAATCGATCGAGGATGTTCAAGGAATTGGTAAGCTGACCGGGCTAGTTTATCTCCCATGAAATGGTTCATTGTAATCGGGCTGGCGCTGACGCCGACGTTCGCATTCGCGCAGGACATTAGTGGCTCGGCCCGGGCGATGGACGGCGACACTCTCAATATGGCGGGGATCGTCATCCGCTTGCACGGTGTGGACGCCCCCGAGCTCAACCAGACTTGCGCGCGCGAGGGACAAAGCTGGGCATGCGGCACAGAAGCGTCGGCGAAACTGGCGCAACTGGTCAATGGTGCCGAAATGCGGTGTGAGCAGCGCGATGTCGATGACTATGACCGGATCGTCGCCAGCTGCACCGCGCGGCAGATAGATCTGGGCCAAGCCATGGTCGAAGCGGGCCTTGCAGTTGCGTTGCCTCAGTTTAGCGATCGCTATCTCGGCGCCGAGGCGCGCGCCAAGGCCCTCAAACTGGGCATCTGGAATTCCGATTTCCAACAGCCGGCCGACTATCGGGCCGCCAATCCCAGGGCCCATCGGCCCAAGCCGCAGGCGTCCGCCGCGCGTCAGCCTATTGCCTCGCCGGCGCCGTCCGGCGTCTATTACCGCAATTGCAATGCGGCATGGGCAGCGGGTGCCGCGCCTTTATACCGCGGTCAGCCGGGATATCGGCCAGAGATGGATGGAGACGGCGACGGCGTGGCGTGCGAACCATTCCGGCGGCGATGAGCAATGAAGATGGGTTGATAGAGGTTCAGCCAAAATTTCTGGCGCGGTGCTGCTACTTTACACACGGCGAAGACGGCACTATGATCGATTCGAGAAAACTGGCACGATGGTCGCCGCCGGCGCGGATCCCTTTCTTTGGATGTGACGTGCTCCCCTGATTGTTACCAGGCAGAGGTAGAGTCCGGCTCTTTCTGCGCGGCTACCCAACCTTGGACCACGCGGGCCTGATGTCAAATCTGCGTTGATCCACTGGGACGGTGGTTGCGGTGACCTCGGTCAAACGCCTGCGGACCTTGAGGACCGAATTGCGCACGTTGAGGCACCCGCCCGGACATCATCATGAGGCTATGACCTCGAAAAGGGGCATGACCCCGGTTCGGATCGACAATCAGGCTTGACAGATACACGCAATTACAGGGCCGTTTGATACTCGAGAACCTTGACCCCCCCACGCAATGGCCTAGTCGGGGAGAGATTCCCGGACCTGATGAAAGACTTGTTATGGCCAGAACCCAGGCTGCCGACTACGAAGATCGCAAAGAGGCGATCCTCGATCATGCTGCCGCTCTTTTTGCACGAAAAGGGTTCCTAGGCACTTCCGTTCTGGACATTGCCCACGCCTGCGGAGCGTCGAAATCGCTGCTGTACCATTACTACCCGTCTAAAGAAGATGTCCTCGCAGGAGTAATGTCATCCCATATTGATGTATTGCTCAACACTGCCTCTGAGGTCCTGGCAGACGCTATGTCGGCTGATGAGAGACTGCGGCAAATGCTCCATCGTTTCTTGGAGCATTATGCTGGCGCGGCCAATCGGCAGAAGGTCCTGCTTCATGAACTCGACAACTTGCCTCCGACGGTTCGAAAGGAAATTGTTTCGAAGCAACGAAAGATCGTTGACGCAGTCCAGTCGCTGCTCGTTCGCGTCTTTCCCGATAAGCTGGCCGACCCCGCAACCGCCAGGGTCAAGACGATGCTGATCTTCGGGATGATTAACTGGACAAGCAACTGGTTCGACCAGAGCGGAAAGCTCACCTACGCCGATCTGGCCGATATGGCCCTCGAAATGGCACTCGCTGGACGGGAAGTGAGCTAGCGACCACGCATCTCAAGCATCGAAATCAATATCGACATCATCCGAAATTGGAATGGCCTGGCAGGTCAGGATATAGCCCCGTTCAATATCGTCCTGTGACAAGGCAAACTGGCGAATCATTTCGACCTCACCCTTGATTACTCGCGCGCGGCACGTCGCGCAGACGCCCGCCTTGCACGCGAATGGGGCTGGCAGTCCGGCAGCCCTGGAGTTCTCCAAAATTGTTTCGAGCTTGGGATCGTACCGTACGGTTCGAGTCTTGCCGTTTACGGTAATCCGGATGGGATTTCCTGCGGCGGCCCCTTCGAGCCGTTCCACGATGGCCCGGCGTTCAACGGTAAGTTCACCCGCCGCAAAGCGTTCGGTCTTGATTAGCTTCTGATCAAGACCGGCAGATTTGAGCACAGTTTCGACAGCCTCCATCATCGCCTCGGGTCCGCAGATGAAAGCTGCATCGATGGCATCACTGGGGAGAAAATGCTCAATGATTGCCGCTGCTTTCGGCATGTCGATCCGGCCGTTCAGTAAGACGAATTCATCGTCCTCGCGCGAGAGGAAATGGTGCACCGCGAGCCGGTCCATATAGCGGTTCTTCAATTGGGCTAATTCCTCGAGGAAGAGAATGCTGCTAACATCGCGGTTGCCATAGAATAACGAGAAATTGCTGCTCGGCTCGCCCTCTAGCCCCGATCGCAACAGGGACATTATGGGCGTGATGCCAGATCCGCTCGCGAACATCGCATAATGGGCCTTGCGGGCGCTGTCGAAAGCCCAGGTGAAGGCACCGGCTGGTGCAAGAGCTTCGACTGAAATGCCTGCAACCAGATTGTCGTGCGCCCAGTTCGAAAATTTTCCGCCATTCATGCGCTTGATGGCAATGCGCAGCTCCTTGTCTTGAGGTGCCGAGCAAATCGAATAGCTCCGCCTGACATCGTCTCCATCAATCATGGCTCGCAAGGTCAGGTGTTGGCCGGGCTCGAACTCGAACTGGTCGGACAAGTCCGATGGCACGGCAAAGCGAACTGTGATCGCGTGTTCGGTTTCCTTAAGAACCTCAGCAATGGCAAGTTGATGGAACATTGACGACATAGCTAATTCCTAATGGCATTTAAAACGATCGAACGGCTCACGGCACTCTATGCATTGCCACAGGGCTTTGCACGGTGTTGACCCGAAGCGGGATATCTCCATGGTGTTACGTGAACCACACCGTGGACATGCCGCTTGTCCCGACGCTGGCTCGGGGGGCGCAATGCCGTAGCGAAGCAGTTTCTCCCGCCCTTCGAGCGTAATCATTTCGGTTGACCAAGGCGGAGTAAGGACGGTCCGGATCTCGACAGACTCAAGACCGGCTTGGTCGAGTGCCACTCGGACATTTTGCCTGATCACGTCCGTTGCCGGGCATCCCGTATAGGTTGGCGTAATGCTGACCCACGATAGGCCATCCTTCAAACCAATTTCTCGAACTATTCCGAGCTCAACGATTGAAACTGCCGGAATCTCCGGATCTGGCACCTGCGAAAGCGCCTTGGCAATCTGAGCACCGACTTCATTCGCCGCGTTCACTGGCCTCACCAAGTCGCTGCTGGGTGAGCACGAGGCAGGACCTGCATGATCGCCAACATCATTGAGAGGTGCTCGCTGTGGCGTCCGCCCCGACCACCTTCAACACCCCGGACCTTCTCCGGCATAACCAGTCCTGCCTTCGCAAGCACGGCTCCAACGGCTTGCTCGAAATCGGTTCGCAAGGCCTGCCTCAGCGGAACTATGCCCCTTTCGGCACAATCGATCCAGGATTCATCATCGTGGAACAGATCGTCGATGAAACGCCAGTGCCACTCCAAACCATCCAGTATCCGACTTCGACTGTCTGCAGTCCCGTCCCCAAGCCGAACGATCCAATCTGCGGAGTATTCGGCGTGGTAGCGCAGCTCTTTAACCGTCTTTGCAGCTATCTCGGCGAGTCGATCGGCACGCGAATGGGAGAGCTGTTCGAACAGGGCTTCGGCATAGGTCGCGTAGAGAAAATGACGCACGATCGTTCGCGCGAAGTCTCCGTTGGGTTGCTCCACGAGTAAGGCATTGCGAAATTGCTCTGCATCGCGGTGAAACGCTAGGCGGTCTGCATTCCGGCCACTGCCTTCAACTTCACCAGCATAGTCAAGCAAGAGTGTCGCTTGACCAATCATGTCGAGTGCCAAATTCGACAGACTGAGATCAACTTCGATTGTCGGGGCACGCCCGCACCACTCGCACAATCGCTGACCCAGAACCAGGCAGTCATCGCCGAGCTGGACAAGCGAGCGAAACAGGGAATTGTCCATCACAGTCCTCACATGTGGTTCACGGATTCAGGAAGCACATAGAAGGATGGGTGGCGGTAGATTTTGTTTGCTGCGGTGTCGAACAGCTGCTCACTCTTGGCCCCGTCGGAAGCGACTATATCGGCTGATCGGGCGACCCAAACGCTGACTCCTTCTAGGCGACGAGTATATGTGTCGCGGGCATGACGCAGCGCCATTTCAGCGTCAGGTGCATGCACCGAGCCTGCGTGTCGATGCTCTAATCCGCCGCGAGCCCGGACAAATACTTCCCAAAGCGGCCAGTCCTTCATTTTAACCTCACTCTCAGATCATGCGGCTGCGCGGGCAGATCGCTTCGCCGCAAATGCATCGGCAGCCTCGCGCACCCATGCGCCCTCATCCCAGGCCTTTCGCCGCGCACTCATACGCTCCTTCGCGACAGCCCCCTCGCCGCGCACAACCGCATAAAACTCTTCCCACTCGATCGGGCCGAAATCATAATGGCCCCGTTCCTCGTTCCATTTGAGGACCGGATCCGGAATGGTCAGGCCGAGCAGTTCAGCTTGCGGTACGGTCGCGTCCACGAATTTCTGACGCAGTTGATCGTTTGTCTCGCGCTTGATCCGCCAGCGCATCGATTGCGCACTGTTGGGCGAATTCTCGTCAGGCGGGCCGAACATCATGAGCGCTGGCCACCACCAGCGGTCAAGTGCGTCTTGCGCCATGTTGCGCTGTTCGGTGGTCCCATTGACCATCGAGAGCAAGAGATCGTAGCCCTGTCGCTGATGGAAGCTCTCTTCCTTGCATATGCGAACCATGGCTCTCGCATACGGACCGTATGATGCACGCTGCAGCGGCACCTGGTTCATGATCGCCGCGCCATCGACGAGCCATCCTATCGCTCCAATGTCCGCCCAGTTCAAAGTCGGATAGTTGAAGATCGTTGAATACTTGGCGCGGCCTGCATGGAGCGCCTCGATCATCTCTTGCCTGCTTGTTCCGAGCGTTTCTGCCGCGCAATACAAGTAGAGCCCGTGACCACCTTCATCCTGGATTTTGGCCAGAAGGATCGCTTTGCGCTTGAGGCTGGGCGCTCTAGTTACCCAATTTCCCTCAGGAAGCATGCCCACGATCTCGCTGTGAGCGTGCTGCGAAATCTGGCGCACAAGTGTGCGCCGGTAGCCGTCGGGCATCCAATCATTGGGCTCGATGAAGTCATCCGCCGCGACCCTTGCCTCGAACGCAGCCAGGAGATCAGGATCTTCGACCAGTGCGGGATGTTCTGCGGCGGGTTTGCCGAGTTCCGTCGTGTACATGGTCTCTTTCGCTCCGGTTCCGATCGACCAGGGTCGGGTCGATCAGCAGGTTGACATCATCCTCAGAACAGCCTGCCTCAGCCTTGTCGACATGAGCCATAGCCAGCTCGCGGATTGCACGCAGACACCAAGCCATTGAGGGTTGCACTTGGACTCTGCTGGCAACTTGAAATAGATTTGATCGACCGAATGGTCAATTAATTTATGCTGTCGTGGCTGGGAAACGAGGTCATCGGCGAGTGCATCGCACTCCGACAGTGCAATTCGAGGAGCCTGCCTGTTGAAAGGCTCGTTCTGCGCACAGAGCGCGCCTGGCCTGGCAACGCCTACAGCTCCACGCGGCCGAGTGCGAACTACAACGTAATGAATCCCCGGGTCAGCAGATCCAACCCAGATCCGGTCTTTAGCTGGTAAGCCGGCCCGGAACGAAACGCGAGAACGCTACGCTTGCAATCGCGCGTAAAGCTCTCGCCGCTAATTCCGCTTGCCATTCATTGTCCGTCCGGGCAGTTAATTCATAACGAGTCGAGCTATGATGGGAGGTGCTATGAGTTATGAGACCATCGTGGTCGACTTCGACGAGAGCGTGACCAAGATCACGCTCAACCGTCCGGAGCGCCTCAACAGCTTCACCGTCCAGATGCATGAAGAGCTGGCAGATGCGCTGAGCAATATCGAGCGGTCCGATGAAGTCCGTGCGGTCCTTTTGACAGGCGCGGGAAGAGGATTCTGCGCAGGTCAGGATCTCTCGGATAGTTCCGTCGCGCCCGGCAGCGACGCGATCGACCTTGGGCACGCTGTCGATACCTATTATTCGCCCTTGGTGAAGCGACTCGCTGAGATGGCGAGACCGGTCGTCTGTGCGGTCAATGGGGTGGCTGCCGGTGCAGGAGCAAATATCGCGTTTGCCTGTGATATCGTTTTGGCCGGACGCAGCGCAAAATTCATTCAGTCATTTGCCAATATTGGTCTGATCCCGGACTCGGGGGGGACCTGGGTCCTTCCGCGACTTGCGGGTCAAGCCCGCGCCCTTGGCCTCGCGCTCACTGGTGAACCGCTTTCGGCCGAGCAGGCCGAGGCGTGGGGAATGATCTGGAAGTGCGTCGACGATGACGTTCTGGAGAGTGAAGCCATCAAGCTGGCCAAACGCCTTGCCGCTGGTCCGACCCGTGGCCTGGTTGAGACCAAGATGGCTTTGCGAAACACCTACGACCGCACACTTGACGATGCCCTCGCCTTGGAGCGCGATCTCATGCGCGAGTTGGGCCGTAGCCACGACTATCAGGAGGGGGTTGCCGCTTTCATGGAAAAACGCGCGCCCAAATTCACCGGACAATGATCCGCCCATCACTTGCAAACGGATAATCAATATGACCATCAGGCTGCAGAACTACAGCGTAGACGCTTGGGTGAGCGGTGTCGGCGCGGAACAACCGGTCGTCTCGGCCATCAACGGCGAAGTGGTGGCCCTTGCTAGTAGTGGGGGCCTCGATTTCGCGGCCATGCTTGAGCACGCTCGCTCCGTGGGTGGCCCCGCGCTCAGGGCGATGACCTTTCACCAGCGCGCGAACATCCTCAAAGCACTGGCGCAGGCAATTATCGAGCGAAAGGAAGAGCTTTACGCACTTTCTGTAACAACTGGTGCAACGCGAGGCGACAGCTGGATCGACATTGAGGGTGGAGCTGGAACGCTCTTTTCCATATCCGCAAAAGGCCGACGCGAGCTGCCGGATGACGTTCTCATTGTTGACGGAGAACTGGAGCAGATTGGCAAGGAAGGCACTTTCGTCGGTCAGCATGTCTACACCACCCTCCATGGTGCAGCGCTGCACATTAATGCCTTCAATTTCCCCGTCTGGGGCATGCTTGAAAAATTGGGACCAGCGTTGCTTGCCGGGATCCCGGTTATAGTCAAGCCAGCCACCGCGACTGCCCAGGTCGCCGAACACGCCGTCCGGATCATGATCGAAACAGGTGTACTACCAAGAGGCGGACTACAGTTGATCGTCGGCCCGGTGGGCGACACATTAGACCACCTTGGCTGCCAGGATGTGGTCTCCTTCACGGGTTCGGCCGCCACCGCCGTGAAACTGCAAACCCACCCAGTGATAGCCAGAGAAGCGGTGCGCTTCATAGCGGAGCGCGATTCGATCAACGCCTCCATCCTGGGACCCGACGCAGATGCGGACAGCCCCGAATTCGGGCTTTTCGTCAAGGAAATCGTTCGAGAGATGACGGTCAAGGCAGGACAAAAGTGTACAGCGATCCGTCGAGCGTTCGTGCCTCGTGGACTGCTTGATCGCACCCAGCAGGAGATCGAGGATCGTCTCAGCAAGGTTGTCATTGGCGATCCTGCAAATGATACCGTGACAATGGGAGCGCTCGTCGGGATATCCCAACGGGAAGACGTGCGCGCCAAGGCCCGCGAACTCGCCACAGAGTGCAAACTGATATTCGGTTCGATTGACACCGTCGAGACCCTCGGCGATGCGGTGCTAGGTGCCTATCAATCCCCTCTTCTGTTCCGGAATGACGATCCCTGGACTGCGAAAGTTGTGCACGATCTGGAGATCTTTGGCCCTGTCTGCACCCTGATGCCGTACGATGACCCAGGGGACGCTCTTGCCCTCGCCAATCGCGGTAACGGATCGCTAGCTCTTTCGGTTTTCTCCCATTCGCCAGACGTGGTTCGCGCGTTTGTATTGGGCTCCGGGGCCTTTCACGGCCGGCTCGCCTTCATTGATCGAGATTGCGCGAAGGAGTCGACCGGGCACGGGTCGCCGCTGCCCATGCTGATCCATGGCGGCCCTGGACGAGCTGGCGGCGGAGAGGAAATGGGGGGAATGCGCGCCGTCAAGCATTACATGCAGCGCAGCGCCTTACAGGGAAGCCCGCGCAGTCTAAGCACTGTGGTGCGGCAATGGCTGCCTGGCGCTCCGCAAACTGAAGCAATTGCACATCCCTTCAGGAAACGCTTCGGGGAGCTCGAACTCGGATACACCCTGAAGACAGAATCGCGGACGATCACTCTTGATGACGTCGAGCATTTCGCGCACTTCACTGGCGACACCTTCTATGCCCACATGGATGAGGTAGCGGCAGCTGCAAGCCCGATTTTCGGTGGACGGGTGGCCCACGGCTACCTGATCCTGTCGTTCGCTGCAGGCTTGTTTGTCGACCCGGCGCCGGGCCCGGTCCTCGCTAATTTCGGACTTGAAAATCTTCGCTTCATTAAGCCCGTCAAACCGGGAGAGAGCATCAAGGTTGCCCTCACAGCGAAGGCCAAGTCCTTGCGGAGTCCGAAGATGGGAGAGGTCCGCTGGTCGGTAGCCGTAACCAACCAAGACAATGAGTTGGTGGCGGCATACGATCTGCTTACGATGAATGCAGTCTGACGATCTTTGACGGAATCAATGGCGTTCCTCGCGGACTTTTCAGCTGCAGTCACGTGGTGGATTAGGGCTGAGCGGTCGCAAAGGTCGCCAAGCCTCCTCTTAGCTGTTTGTAGGCAATCCTAGCGGAACACCGTCAGTCATTTCGAGACGCGTGAGTTGCCCCGCCGCAAGATCTGCAAACATGCCAAGACAAAGGGCTCATCCTGACTAGTGATCGTCCCGGGCGCAGCCGCTTCAGCCGCCTAATTCGGAAAGCTCGTCTATGATCACGGCGAAATCGGTGGGTACGTCAAAGACGCTCCCGATAAGAACTCTCGAGGCGGTCAAGGCGCAGAATGATTGTCCACGAACAGGCGTTCAGCTGACGGATCCGAGAAGCAGCTCAACCGGGGCTCAAATGGGCCGGCCTCAAACTTCAAGTCCGGCGATCATAAGGTCCGGCTCAGCCCATCAGACCCATTCAAGAAGTGCCGAGAACGATCCGCCCCGACGCCCTCACCCGACGTCAACGGTTTGAATGCCTCCAAGGACGAAATCACACACGAGATCGGCAAGCTGCTCGAGCTTCAGCTTCCCGTCTGGATTATACCAGGTGTAGGTCCAGTTGATCGTACCGTAGATGAGCAAGGTTATCGGTGTACGAAAAGCTGCAGCTGGGGCGATCTCCGGTCTGATCTTGGCTACGATTGCTGTTAGCAGCTTAACTGGTGCGTCCTCGATTGCGCGCAACTCCTCCTGCTGCTCGCTAGTCAGAACCGACATTTCATTGAACAAAACCGGGTAGTTGATGCGGTAATTGTCATAGATCCGCAGGCATTCGAGGATGAATTTGTGCAGTGAGACCTCGGGAGCAAGCTCCTCGATATCGATCGCTCCAAGTCGAGCTCGAACGACCTCTAGAAAGTCACGCAGCAGTGTTAAGAGAATGTCCTCTTTGGTCGGGAAATAATGATAGATCCAAGCCTTGGAGGCTCTACAGGCTGAAGAGAGCTCAGAGATCGAGGTTTTCGCAAAGCCTTGCCGAGCGAAGAGACCCGAGGCAGTATCTAGGATCAAACGCTTTTTATCTTCATGGTCCTTAGCCCTAACTCCGACCATATACTGTCATCTCCGCCTCAGGTTCGCGTTGACCTTACACTTGGTCGATCGGAGATCAAGCGCGGATCCCAGCCTTATCCCCGGCACTGGGGCGAGATCCGCGCCTTTCGAAATCAGAAACGGCCAGCAAGCCGTAAGCCCCAGGTACGCCCCAGCTGCCTGGTAACCAGCGTGTTCAACCCGACACCAAGCGGAGCCGGGAACCCACCTTCGGAAATCAGGATTACGTCCTGTTTGTCGGCGAGGTTGTTGACAAAGCCGACGAGGTCGAAATGCTTGCCGTAAATGCCAGCCGAGAGGTTGATAGAAGCATATGACGGCGTTGTACGAGCTGCCGAGTTCTCGCGATCGCCGAACGTACTCGAGCGATAGAGATATTCGCCGCGCGCGCGCAGCGACCAGTCGTCGCTAACCGGGACTCGCAAGGTCGCCGACAGGTTGCCAGTCCACTTGGGAGCCCCGGGCAGCCGGTTTCCGGAAAAATTCAGCGCCCCGTCGGTGTACCTGCTATATTTTGCATCGGTGTAGCCCAGTACTCCATTCACCGTCAAAATGCCGGTCGGTCGCACGGTCAGTTCCGCTTCCAACCCCTGCAGTCGGGCCGATGCGGCGTTGGTCACGATAGCTACGACAGCACCGCCACCGCCGAGGACTTGGGTAAGCTGCGGCGTCTGAATGTTGGAATAATCCTGCCGAAAGGCGTCGGCGTTGAACGTGACGCGATTGTCGAGGAACTGTGCCTTGATACCCAGTTCATAGTTCCAAAGGCTCTCGTCACCAAAACGCAGGGCTTTGAAAGTCGTGATGCGCGGCGAAGTGATGTTGTCGACGTTCCATCCACCCGACTTGAAGCCCTTCGAAGCCGTGCCATATACCATGATGTCGCGTGACGGCTGGTAGCGAAGCGTAAAGGTGGGCGAAACATCTGTCGCGCTGATCCTGTCAAACTCCTGCGGCAGGTTGGGGGCGCCGATCAGCGGAAAGCCTATCTGCTGATAATTGAGGCGCTTGGCTTCGTCGGTGTAGCGAATGCCGACAGTGGCAGTCAGCTTATCGACAAGTTCCCAATCCACACTTGCGAACGCAGCCACTGCTTCAGTGTCAGCCTCGCCAAAGGTATTGCCGACCTGCCCCCTGAGCGGTGCAAATCTGCTGTCAGGACCGAACGTACTTTGTGCGAAGTTATCGGTATCCTGGCGGAAGAGATAACCGCCGATCAAATAATTGATACGCTCGGCGAGTTTGCCGGACAAACGCACCTCTTGCGAAAACTGGGTCTGCTTGGACGCAGACTCGCTTACGACGATCGAGAGTGGGCCGACGTCGGAATCATTGGTTCTCTGGTTTTCGGCCCATCGATAAGAAGTAATTGACGTAAGGGTCGCGCCGAAGCCAGTTTCAATGTCAGCTGTTAGCGCGAGTCCTTTGGTCTTGCGCCGGGCGAGATTAGGGGTGTCGACGTTGCTTTCATAGCGTCCAGTCGGTCCACCATACCCGGCAGAAATCTCATCTACGTAGCCGTAGTTGTCCTCTTTCAGGTAGTCGGCCGACAAAACGAGCTTGACCAGATCGGAGGGTTTCCAAAGGATCTTTGCACGGCCCCCGTAGCTATCGTCGTTTGCGAAGCGCCGATTGTCGATCAGGTTACGGACGTAGCCATCCCGTTTAACCCGAAATCCGCCCACACTTACCGCAAGACTGCTGGAGAGCGGCGCTGAGATAAACCCCTGTGCTTCGAAACGGTTGAAGCTGCCGGTTGAAAGTTCGAATTGGCCGGTGGGCGTGAAGCTCGGGTTGCGCGTGACGATACTGATCGCTCCGCCAATTGCATTTTTGCCGAAGAGTGTACCTTGCGGTCCGCGAAGGAACTCGACCCGCTCGACGTCATAGAGCGGGGAGTCAAATGTGTAGCTTTTCCCTTGTACCACACCGTCGATGTAGACCCCAATTCCGCTGTCGAATCCGGGATTGTAGCGTGACTGGCTCGAGACGCCGCGCACGGTAATAGTGGCAAGTGGACCACCGCTAAATGTTACGTTGGGAACAGCAGCTGCCAGTTCCGAGACCCGCACATTGTCACGTTCGGCAATCTTGTCGGCTGAGACTGCCGAGATCGCGATCGGCACATCCTGAAGGCGCTCGGTGACCTTCCGGGCCGTGACCACGATTTCATCAGGCGCCTTGTCGTCCTGTGCATCGTCCGCTGCTGCGGGCGTATTCTGCGCGAGGGCTGCAGGCGCAGCTGAGACCATCAAAGTGACCAGGGTCGCCCAAGCAATCGATCGACGAATCATTTCGTTTCTCCCCCAAATTGGTGCAGTGAAACTGTCATTAACCGGCCAGCCGGTCAATATATGATTGTAACCTGGTTTTGACCGATATAAGCAAGGGGTCGTGTCCGGTGCGGTGGAGAATCAAGAATGGGGATCGAGTTGGGCGGGTCGCTGGGATCTCTCATCGCGAGAGCCTGTAAACGCTGGCATCCTCGCATTGCGCTTGAATGGCCGGGAGGTTCACTCACTTACGCCGAACTGGGCAATCGCATTTCTCAGTTCATCTCGGCCTTTGGCTCGCTCGGGCTCGCCCGTGGCGGGGCCCTGGCAATTATGGCGCCAAACCTTCCCGAAACCGCTATTGCCAATGCTGCAGCTATGGTTGCCGCCATCCGCGTCACGCCGGTTTCGCTCTTCATGTCCGACGAGGATCTGGCCTACATCCTTAGCGATGCCGAGATTGACGTCATACTGGTCGCACCTGAGCAGGCCGAGCGAGTAGCATTGTTGGCGATGAATCTGGACCGTGTTATCCAGGTTGCGACTCTCGGTGCAGCCCAACAAGGCATCGACCTTGTGGCGCGTGCTAATACAGCCGCCCCGTCCATACTTGAGTCAGTCGCTCAATTCGGTGATATCGCGGTGATTGCTTACACTGGGGGGACCACCGGCCGGCCAAAGGGAGTCGTCCATACCCACAGTTCGACTCTGGCAACGGTTTTGATGGCAGCAAGTGAATGGGAATGGCCGAGTCCCACGAATGTCGTAGCCGTCACTCCGGTGTCACATGCAGCGGGAATGCTATGCTACCCTGCATGGCTGAGAGGCGGAACCTTTCATCTATTACCTTCATTCGAGCCGGCGGGCTTGGCGGACTATGCGCGCAGGCACAACGTCACCGCAACTTTCCTCGTCCCGACGATGATCTACCGGTTAATCGACTTTGCAAAGGATACTGGGCTCGATCTTGGGCCGCTCGAAACGATCATATATGGCGGCGCGCCGATTGCCATTTCGCGTCTTGTTGAAGCGATCGAGATTTTCGGACCATTGTTCATGCAACTCTATGGCCAGACTGAGGCGCCAACCTGCATCGCTTATCTGGCCCGGGAACAGCATGTGCTGAGTCGTCCAGATCGATTGGGTTCCTGTGGAGTGCCGCTGGCCAGTGTGGATATCCAACTTGTTGATGCAGATGGCGCGCCCGTCCCCACTGGTGAATGCGGGGAAATATGTGTCCGTGGGGCCTTTGTGATGCAGGGCTATTGGCGGCGTGAAGCAGACACTGACGAAGCGATGCGTGATGGCTGGCTTCGAACTGGCGACGTGGGACGCTTTGATGAAGACGGCTACCTCAGCATCGTCGATCGCACTAAGGATCTGATTATCACGGGCGGCTTCAACGTCTACCCGAACGAGATTGAGCAGGTCATTGCAGGTATTCCGGGGGTTCTGGCCTGCGGCGTGGTAGGCATCGATGATCCGCATTGGGGCGAGGCCGTTACAGCATTCATCGTCCCTGTGGACTTAACCAACACGCCTGATCCTGCTGAGGTCGCGCGTGTTGTCCGGGAGCGCCGAGGTGCAGCCGCAGTTCCCAAGCGCATCGAATTCATCAAAGCCTTGCCGGTCACGCCGATCGGTAAGATCGACAAGAAAGTGCTGCGACTATGGCGACCAGAAGCAGTTGAGGCGCATTCGCAATGACCTCGACCAACGCCAAAGCAACCGTCTCTTCCCGAGCTGGCTGGTGGGCAGCTGTACTGTTCACTGTCGCCGCAATGGTTTCCTACACTGACCGCTTCATACTTTCGCTGCTCGTTGATCCAATCGAACGCGAACTTGGCATTAGCGATGCGCAGTTTAGCATCATTGTAGGTGCAGCGTTTGCGGTCTTTTATACTGCCATGGGTGTTGCCGCAGGTTGGCTGGCCGACCGCCACAACCGCAAACGCATGATCATTTTCGGAATACTGATCTGGAGCATCGCAACGATTGCGACCGGTTTCGCTCGTGATTTCGAGTCGATGGTCATCTTGCGCGTTGCTGTCGGCACAGGCGAGGCAATGCTTATGCCCGCTGCGGTATCGATGCTCGCCGATATGTTCCCACCCGAGCGGCGGAGTATGCCGCTGGCGCTGCTGATGCTCGGAATGATCGCCGGAAACGGCTTTGCCTTTCTGTTGGGCGGGGCACTGGTTGAGCTGGCTGGTCACCAGGCATTCAGCGGACTACCTGTGCTGGGTGAACTCTCTGGCTGGCGCATCGTCATGGTAATTGCTGGCACGCCTGGAATTTTCCTTGCGGCAGCGATCGTTTCCATCCGCGAACCAATGCGTGCTGTTAGCCGACCGCCCAATTCGCTGGCAGAACCGCTGGCGTGGATTTGGCGGCAAAGAAGACAGCTTGCCCCCATCTACTTTGGATGCGCAGCTCTCTCGCTCGGCGATTTCGCGCTGGTCAGTTGGGCGCCTTCGCTCATGATCCGCAGCTATGGTGTCTCGACCTCTTCGACCGGCTTCATCTTCGGTGTGCTTGCCATCCTTGCCGGATCGCTAAGCGCGCTAGCCGGGGGGGCTGCCGCCGGTCGACTGAGAGCCACAGCCAAGGGTGACCGACGACCTGCCGCGATTATTGCCGCAACGATCGTGGGACTGGCCGGTACGGGATTGCTGCTAGTTCCAAGCGCTTACGGCGTCATTGGCGCGATCTCGGTCTGGGGTTTCTCAAGCGCCTTCGCACAAACAGTTTCACTGCCCCTGTTCCAAGAGCGTCTCGTCGACGAGGTGCGCGGAATTGGCTCATCATTGGGCGGCGTGTTTAATATCATGCTCGGGCTGAGCATTGGTCCAGTCCTTGTTCCCGTTTTCAAGGACCTGGGCATGGCGCTGGCCCCGGCGTTACTCATGGCAATGGCAATTGCCGGCACGGCTGCAGCGGCGCTTTTTGCGATGCTGGTGCTCCGTCTTCCGGCCGCCACTGCCGAGCCTCGCTCTTAATGGATCTGTGCATGTCCCAACAAAAGACGATCAGCCTTCTGGACCCGGTGATTCGCCAGTTGGAGCGATTCAACGCACACGATGCCGAAGGCTTTGCCGCCTGTTTCTCATGCGATGCGCGATTTGAACAATTGACGGGTCCGCCAGTGGCTGTGGGTCGCGCGGAAATCGTACAGGTCTATAGGAGGTTGTTTGCTAGGGTCCCCAGCCTTCGGATGGAGCTCATCGGGCGGATGATCCGCGACAACTACGTCGTTGATCATGAACTTGGCGAAGGTGATCCGACGCGCGGCCCGGATGGTCGCTTTGAGACCATAGTCGCCTATCGTGTCGCTGGCGATTGCATCGATGGGGTCTGGTTTATTCGCTAGGCTGAAAAGTCGACAGGCTCGAATGGCCACATCGGCCGGGAGCGCTTGTGATAGTGACGGATGGACGACTGCTGGCTCGAAGCGACGTAGATCACACTGCGCCCCATGTCCCCGAAACCGATTCTCCACTGCTCGGACGACTTTACGGCAACGTAGCGCTTTTTCGCAGGTTCGACACCGACCGCCCGGAACATCTCGGGACCGTAGCACTGGTCCCGAATCTCGCTGACGATGATGTCGAGACCGCCAGTACTGATGCAGACGACACGCCCCAGAGGCGGCCGGGAACCCTGCAGGTTTTGGGTGACATTCTTGGCAAGCCCTGTGATTTTGCCGCGAACGTCGAGAGGCAGCCCGGATGCCTCGCCGACCTTGCCACCGACACGCAGCGAAAAATCGGCACCAAGGCCCGCTTCAAAGGCCAATCCTACTGCGAGAGGATCCCATATCGGACCAATGCATGCCGGGATCAGTGCATTATCCAACATCGCCCGGGCCAATGCCATATTGTCACCCGACGCCCCACCGCCGGGATTGTCCGAACTATCGACCAAAATTACGGGAAAAGCGGTCGCAGCCTTGGCAAGCTCGATATCGGCCGCAAAGCTTCGCTCTGGGCCGTTACCTTTCATGATCGGAGCCATCGCTTGGTATCGGCGAGCAAAGTCTTGTGCGATCGACGCTGCAGTCGGCTGGTCATTGTTGGTATAGATCAGCACTTTCGACCCCATGCGCGCTACATCGCCCGCACGAAAGCCTTGGATCAGTGAGCCGGAAAGGACTTCCCCTCGCCGCTCGCGCTCGATCAGCTCTGCGACCAAGTCCTTCATCGGTGACGACTGCGTCGCCAATCCGCCGACCATCCGGCAGTCGAACAGGCTTGAGGTCGGCCTGATCTCGCCCGCACGGACTCTCTCGAGCAAATCGAGAAGATCGCGCGCGCGCTCGACATAGTCCGTATGCGGATAATATTTGAACGCCACAATGACATCGGCAGCGCGGACCATTCGCGGCGACAAGTGAGCGTGAAGATCAAGCTCAGCCCCTAGCGCTACATCCGGGCCGACAATCGCCCGGGCACGCTCGAGAAGGTCCGCCTCGCACTCGTCCTCCCCGAAGGCAAGCATTGCGCCGTGTAAACCGAAAGCCACGATATCCACCGGCATTGCCCGTCGCAGTTGATCGAGGATCTCGTCGCGCAGCAGTTGGTAGGCTTGCGCGCTGACCGGACCACCCGGCATGGCGAAGGCACAGGTTCCCTCGATGACCTCGTAGCGTCCCTCGCGGGCACGCTCTCGAGCGGCCCAAAGCGGTCCGGTCGCCTCGGTTGCGAAATCCGGGTGCTCTCCGGGGCGCCAGAGCATCGTCGCCCGGAATGCATCCAGTCCGGTTGGCAAGGGTGAGAATGAATTCGTCTCGGTGCCGAAGGTCGCCACAAACACGCGCAACCCTCGACCCAGCAGGGTTGCACCTTTCGCCTTCGATCCAGCCATCGACAAAATGCCTCCCATCAATGTTCGACGATCAAGCATAACACGAGTCTTCGGTTTGATGTTGTTCGCAGCAAGCCGCTGCATCTCCATCTCATAGATCAACCGAACGGACAGTCAATTCTTGTTGACCGTCTCGGGTCGATCTGAAATGTTATGCTGAAAGGAACGGGAGAATTGAATCATGCGGGAGTTTGTCAAACAGCGACCTTTGCTCTGCTTCTATGCGTTGGCTATCCTGATCGCTCTCACGGCCCATGCGCTGCGCGCGATGAGCCCGACTCCGCTCGGCCCGATGTTCAAGATGCTGCAGGAGACGCACGCTCACCTCAACATTATTACCGCTGTCAGGTCTACGTTCGATTACCCGGGAGCCTATACGCTTTTGCTGTTTCCGGCCGCCCCAATGCTCGCGGCTCTGATCGTAACCGGTATCGGATACGGGCGCTCAGGATTTCGTGAACTGCTCAGCCGATGCGCCCCGTGGCGATCGCCTGTTTCCTGGCGTCAGGGCGTTACCGTCATAGCCGTGTGTTTCCTTGCGTTCTTCGCGCTCACAGGAATTATGTGGGTTCAGACATATCTCTACGCTCCGCCCGGCACGCTTGATCGCACCTTCTTGCGCTATGGGTCAGATCCGGTCGCCATTTATATGATGCTGGCAGCATCGCTGCTACTCAGCCCTGGCCCGCTGCTCGAAGAACTGGGCTGGCGCGGCTTTGCGCTGCCGCAGCTCCTCAAGAAGTTTGACCCCCTGGCCGCAGCGGTGATCCTCGGCCTCATGTGGTGGGCTTGGCATTTGCCGCGCGACTTGCCGACGCTGTTCTCCGGCGAACCTGGCGCGGCCTGGGGCGTTATCGTCAAGCAATTCGTTATCATTCCGGGGTTCATCGCCGGCACCATCATCGCTGTTTTCGTATGCAACAAGCTCGGCGGATCGATGTGGGGTGGCGTGCTCATTCACGCGATCCATAACGAACTGGGCGTAAACGTCACTGCCGAATGGGCTCCAACGGTTGCAGGGCTTGGGTGGCGCCCTTGGGATTTGGTCGAATTCGCCGTGGCCATTGGGCTCGTCCTGATTTGTGGAAGGAGCCTTGGTGCCGCATCTCCTGACAATGCGCGATTGGCTTGGGGCAACGTGCCGCCAAAGCTGCCGGGCGGAGCGACTGACAAGTCCGGCGCGAACGCGTGAGCAACATGTCCCGGTGGGTTCCGAAAACATTTCGGGATCAACCAGCGGTCTTACTGCTGGCTGCGACGGAAATGTGGGAGGCCTTTTCCTATGTCGGGCTCAGAACCGTACTGGTCTACTACCTTACGCAGGACCTGGGCTATTCGACCGAGGACGCCTCACTTATCTATGGGACGTTCCTCGGCGTAGCCTATGTAACGCCAATCCTCGGTGGGTGGATCGCCGATAGGTTTATTGGCCGTTCGGCGGCAATTGTCGGTGGCGCATTGCTGAAGATGGCCGGGTACATCGGCCTTTTGCTTGGCGCGAACGTTACGGGCTGCCTCGCCGCAATTGTCATTGGCAATGGCCTGTTTCTTCCAACTCTGCCCGCTACGCTGGGTGCTCTTTTCTCGCCGAACGACCCCGATCGCCAGCGCAGTTTCAGCTTCTACTATCTCGCAGTGAGCGCTGGTGCGCTGCTGGCACCGCTGATCTGCGGCACGCTTGGAGAGAATTTCGGCTGGCGGTACAGTTTCCTCGCTTCCGCTACCGGACTTGCAGCAGCCATCGTTATCTTTCTCGCCGGACGCCATCTTCTGCCTCCAGACCGACCTGGAGCAGCGTCCCGTCTGGTCGACGAAACGCCGGTCGCGCAGGCGAGCCAGTCCGTCATCCCGCTCCTGGCAGGTGTCCTTGCAGCAGTAATCGTCTTGCGGGTCGCTTATGAGCAACTCGGCAACACTGTCGCGCTTTTCGCCGCCAGCCAGGTCGATCGTTCGCTAGGGGCAGATATCACCATCCCTTATACCTGGTTTCAGTCGCTCAATCCGCTGGGGGTCATTCTGTTCACCCCGCTCCTCGTCTGGGGCTGGCGTAAGGCCGCCGCGAGAGGTGGCTCGCAGAACGACTATTTCAGGATGGCCATTGGTAGCTGCATCATGGCCGCGGCCTTTGTTGGGCTCGCTCTGATCATCCATCTCGGGCAACCCGGTCAGATTTTCTGGCCTGTTCTAGCAGCGTTTTTTCTGATGGTAACCTTTGGCGAGTTGTGGGTGCTTCCGGTCGGTCTCAGTCTGTTTGCGCGCTTGGCACCCGCAGGGCGAGGTGCAGTCACCATCGCGTTCTGGTATAGCGCGCGAGCCGCTGGCAATTTTCTTGCCGGATTGATGGGGCGCGCCGAACCTGCACTCGGATATGGCAACTTCTTCCTGCTTTGCGCAGTGTTTCCGCTGCTGGCAGCAACGATCTTCGTCGCGATCGGCAAGCGCTCGCGGCGAGCTACGGAAGCCGTCTGAACTCTATCCCGCTCAGATTGACGGTGTGAAATGTAAAGATTTGAGGACCAACCGCATGCAACGAAAATGCAGCGTCCGGGCCCACAAGGTCATCTGCCAGCGCAGCCGCTAAAGGCACTGCACCTGCTGGAGTATCCAACGACCATCCCTTCTGATCCCGTGACAGGGTTACGGTAATACCAAGCTCATCGCTGCGATATTGTCCGGGCCAAAACAACTTGGTTTCAGGTGCGCCAATTCCAACATATTGGTACGGTATTGGTCCACTCTCAGTCCACTGAACGACGCGCTTGATTCCACTCTGTGCGACTGCATAGCTCAGCAGAACACCTCGGCGCGCGCGGTAGATGCCGTCCTGGCGGCGCGTCACTTTCTCAGCTCGCATATTGTAGCTGACAATCGGCTCACCGTCACGGTGAGCGACGATGAGATACTGTCCATACAAGCGATCGCGATAATAGCCGTCAGGCGCGGAGCGCAGGTCGCCAACTTTCCCCAGGCGTTTCATTTCGGCAGGATCAATTGCGCGATCAAATGCTGGATCGGGCGCCCCCGGCTTCACGAGCAAAGCAATTTTGCGCGCACGCTCAGCTGGCGCGATATCGTCGCGATTGCACATCACGCTGATACCAATGCCGCTGTCCGGATACAGCACATCCATGGCGCGATTGCCTACAACCAAGCCCGAATGCGACACAACACGCTCGCTTTGCCGATCATCCACGAACAACCCACCGGCATAATCGACAGATCTGCCAGAACGCAGCTTCCCGTTCGCGAGGCGGGCCACTTTGAGTGCCTCACCGCCGGTTGTCGCCGCGAGCGATGCCCCATGCCAAAGAGCAAGATCGCCAACAGTAGTCCGCACGCCGCGGTCGCCATAGCCTTGCCAGGTCCAGGCTGCGGAGACAAAGCTACCGTTCTTGTCGATTTGATAGCCGCGCGCGTCACCTGCAATGAGACTGGTCGCATCAAGCGTTGCGCGAGTTTCCGTCATGCCCGCCGGAATGAAGAGCCGCTCCCGAGCAGCATCCGGAAATGACTTTCCGGTTAGGCGTTCCACGATTTCTGCGAGCAGGAAGTAATTGGTGTTAACGTAGGAAAAACGACGGCCAGGTGGGCCGTCGAGTCCGCGTTGCGCCTTAACGAAGGCCAGCACTTCCTCGCGGGAATGGGGTTTGCTCTCATCGTCTCCGCGTGTCCTGAATGCATCGAAATACTCGCGAATGCCGCTGGTGTGGTGCAACAAGTCCGCGACCGTGACCGAATCGTAGACCTTAGGGAGGTCAGGCAGATAGGTGCGGATAGATGCCGCCAATTTAAGTCGGCGTTCCTGTGCCAAGATCAGGATGAGAGCGGCCGTGAACTGCTTCGATGTTGACGCCAGTTCGAAGCGTGTTGCGGTTGTGATCGGCTCGCGGGTGGCTAGATCAGCAAGTCCAAAGCCGCCCTGATAGAGAACCTTGCCGCGCAGATCCACAGCATAGGCGCAGCCCGGTTGATCCGGCCGGATATCAGCAAATACCGCATCGAGCTCCTTCGGATCGACATGGGAAGTCGCCATTGGCATTGCGGCCGTCAGCGCCAGGAAAAGCTTTGTTGCAGTCATCAGATCTTGCCTCGCTCATTCGGCCAATCGAACCGCTGGATTTCCAGCGCATTTGATGGCAAAGCGATATTTCATATTCCGCCCGGTCGGTCAATCAAAGAGAGGGATTTCCTGATGCGAAAGCGTGCAATCATCCTAGGCGCAGCTGCGCTGGTGGCATCCTCTGTCGTATTCGCTCGCAATGGAGCCCCGATGCCGTCGGCACACCGCGACGCAATCGTGCTCGATACTCATATCGACACCCCTGCATTGCTGCACGTTGTCGGCTGGTCGATTATGGATCGCCACTCGCTTTCGGTAGACGGAACACAGGTTGACCTTCCGCGCATGCGAGATGGTGGGCTTGATGGTGGCTTCTTCGTCGTCTTCACCGAGCAGGGCCCGAGAACCCCGACAGGTTACACCGTGGCGCGCGATGAAGCATTGATGCGCACCCTTGAAATTCGGGACATGGTCGCGCGACACCATGAGGCCTTTGAACTTGCAACACGGGCAGACGACGCCGAGAAGATCGTCAAATCGGGCAAGCGGGCCGTCTTCATGAGTATGGAGAACAGTTATCCAATCGGCCAGGATTTGTCGTTGATGCGCACCTTCCGTGCGCTCGGTGTAACGATGATGGGCCCGGTCCACGTCGGCAACAATGATCTGGCGGACAGCTCAAATCCCGACAATGGGCCGGAATGGCATGGCCTGTCTCCGCTTGGGCGCCAGTGGGTAGCCGAGGCCAATCGACTCGGCATCCTGATCGATGCTTCACACGCTTCTCCGGAGGCACTGGATGATATTCTTGCGCTTTCCAGCGCGCCCATCATCTTGTCCCACAGCAGTCTCAAAAGCCTTGCTGACAATCCTCGAAACATCGACGACACGAGGCTGCGAGCGCTTGCCGCGAAGGGCGGTGTCATTCAGATCAATGCCGTGTCGAGCCATCTCGGCGTGCCCAACAGTCCTGGACGCGCACCGGCCCGCGCTTTGCTCGGGCAACCGGTCGCCACCATCGCCGAGCTTCGCGCGCAGCGCGCCACTGTGCTCAAGATCGAACGTGAAAATCCGGCGCCGCGCGCCGATCTGGATCTTCTGGTCGCTCAGATCCGCTACGCTGTCGCGCTTGTCGGTATCGATCATGTCGGTTTGTCGGGTGATTTCGATGGTGGTGGCGGTATCGATGGCTTCGACGAAGCGAGTGACTATCCACGGATAAGCCAGCGCTTGCTGGCGGCCGGCTTCACGACGGAAGATCTCCGCAAGTTCTGGGGAGGAAACGTGCTGCGGGTCCTGCGCGAAGCGCAGGCTCGGGCCGAGCCAACTGCAGTTGCTGGACTGCGATGATGCAATCACTGGAGTGCAGCCTGCTGTTCCGCGGCGGCCTCGTCATCGACGGCACCGGAACGCGCGGCGTGATCCAGGATGTGGCAGTCGAAAACGGGGTAATCGTTGCGACCGGAGACCTTTCTCGATGGCGTTCGCGCGAGACAATCGACATAGCAGGCCGAGCGCTTTGTCCTGGCTTCATCGACGCACATACTCATGACGATCACTTCGTGTTCGCCGACCCTTCGGCGCTTCCCCGGGTCAGCCAGGGGGTAACCACGGTCGTCGTTGGAAATTGCGGCGTGAGTCTCGCCCCTTTCGTCGCCTCCGGAGAGCTCCATTCCCCCTTCGCAGAAGTCGCCGCCAAGGCTGACTTCCGCTTTGCACGTTTCCGCGATTATCTCGACGCACTGGAAGGCGCACCACCCGCGGTCAACGTCGCCGCGCTTGTCGGTCATACCACCCTTCGCGCCGCGACGATGGACAGGCTCGATCGTCCTGCAACCGCCAGTGAGCGCATGGCGATGCGCTCACTAGCCGCTGAGGCCATGGCCGCCGGGGCGATTGGTATATCCTCAGGGCTCTTCTATCCGCCTGCCAGGGCTGCGCCGATGGAAGAGGTGATGGCAATTGCGGAGGTTGTCTCCGAGTACGGCGGTATCTATGCGACCCACTTGCGCGATGAGGCTGGTGCCATCGATGCCGCAATTGATGAGGCGCTCCTTATCGCCGAACGTGCGGAAATGCCGCTGATCATTTCGCATCACAAGCTCATGGGCGAGGCCAATTTCGGCCGGGCGCCTGAAACGCTGCGCAGGATTGTCCAGGCGTCAACTCGGCAGGAAGTTGCGTTTGATGTCTACCCTTACGTTGCGGCTGCGAGTTCGTTCAATCTTGACCTTTACCGCCTCTCGAAGCGCGTTCTGATCACGTGGAGTGCCGCTAAGCCTGATGCTGCAGGCCGAGAACTTGATGAAGTCGCAGCCGAACTAGGTATCAGCGGCGAGGCGGCGCTGACCGCACTGGCGCCGGGCGGCGCGGTTTACTTCTGCATGGACGAGAATGACCTGCGCCACATCCTTGCCTCCCCTGACGCGATGATCGGTTCGGACGGGACTACCACCAGTATTCGTCCTCACCCTCGACTGTGGGGGACGTTCACGCGAGTTCTCGGACGTTACGCGCGCGAGGAGGGGCTATTTCCTTTCGAGGAAGCGATCCGCCGAATGACAAGCTTGCCAGCGCGACGGTTTCGAATGGCCGGGCGCGGCGTGATTGCCGCCGGCGCCGTGGCAGATCTGGTTGTGCTGGATCCGGCTACAGTTGCCGACGCCGCCGACTTCGAAAACCCGGTCCAGCCGAGCAGAGGGGTCGAGAGCGTCTATGTTGGTGGGTTGCCTGTCTATTGCCACGGGCAAGCGACTGGTGCGCGGCCGGGTCGCGTGATAAGGGGGGCGCAGAGGCGCCTCAAGTAAGACCGGGCCTTGATCATCTTCCATGCTCTGAACTGCACCGAGCTGATCAGTGGTAGCAGGTGGTCACCCAAAGATCCACGGCGCAGCATTTCTGTCGGGACATCATTACTGGTCTCTGGCAGTCCGCGTGCGCCGTTAAACGCCGGTCCTGCGAGCAAGGCGCAAGTCAGATCATCCATTGACCGACCGTTCGATTAATGGGATAGCGCGACTCATGGCGAAGGATATCGCATCAGCGCTTGACTGCAGTGAGGACAGCTAGGTGGAGTTCGATTTTTCCGAAGATTACCGGCTCCTTGCCGACCAGTTGCGGCGCGCTCTCGACGTAGCTGCACCACTGGAGGCAGCGCGGAAAACTGTCGACAGCGGCCAAATTAACCAGTCTGCCTGGAAACTGCTCGGCGAGTTGGGAATCCTGGCCAGCGGCATATCGGCGGATTTTGGTGGCCACGACCTCGGGCCGGTCCCGATTTGCCTGGCTGCAGGAGCAATTGGATGGTCGGTGGCTGCAGTGCCGACCGCGTCATTGTATTACGCCACCCCGTTGATCCAGTCGTGCGGGTCGCCCGAGCAACGGGCTCGCTGGCTGCCTGTACTCGCTAGCGGAGCAGCGACAGCCTGCGTAGCGACAGATACAACGCTCGCTACCCTGGGCGATCGCATTTCAGGTGCTATTTCGCCTGTTTCTGGCGGTAGCGATGCATCAGTCGCCATTGTCCAGGCCGACAATCAGCTGTGGCTTGTCGACCTGGGCGCAAACTCCGTCGAGCGGGAGGCGTTAGAGAGCCTGGATCCGGGTCGCCCCCTCTGCCGCATCACATTTCGGAATACTCCAGCCACTCCCATGGCCGACGACACTTCCGATTTCGCGCTCAACCACGCAGTTGTATGCGTTGCCTTCGAACAGATTGGTGGAGCCTCCCGAGCTCTCGATGGGGCGATTGCTTATGCGCGCGAACGCCAGGCTTTCGGCCAATGCATTGGTTCATACCAAGCCATCAAGCACAAGCTGGCCGACATCTGGACCAAGATTGAGATCGCACGCGCGCATGCAATGTATGCTGCGTGGTCGCTTGGTGCCCGGGCAAGCGACTTGCCGCTCGCTGCTGCCGCGGCTCGTGCTGCTGCGACCGAAGCCTATCTGTTTGCCGCGCAAGAAACGCTACAGGTCCATGGCGGCTACGGCTTCACTTTCGAAGCAGACTCACACTTATTCTACCGTCGGGCCCGAGCGCTTGCGGCCAGCCACGGACCTGCCTTCGAGTGGCGGTCGCGTTTGGCCGCTAGGCTGATCGCCGGCGAGACCGCGCTGCATTAAAAGGCCAGCAGATGGACTTCGCAGATTCTCCCGCCGATGCCCAGTTCCGCGCTCATGCGCGGGAGTGGCTTGCCGTACATGCACCGGTAACGCGCGGTCGGGGGCGGGTTTCCTGGTCTGATGACGCAACACTCGTTGCTGCAGCCCGGGAATGGCAAAGCAAGAAGGCCGCTGCCGGTTACGCCGCTGTCGCACTGCCACGCGAGTTTGGCGGAGGTGGCGGGACAGCCACTCAGCAGGTGATCTTCCGGCAGGAAGAAGAGCGATACGACGTCCCATTTGGCGTCTATGAAATTGGACTCGGTATGTGCGTGCCGACCTTACTCGCACTTGGGAGCGATCTGGTCAAAGAGCGGTTCATTGCCCGCGCGATCAATGGTGACGAGATTTGGTGTCAGCTATTCTCGGAACCTGCCGCCGGCTCTGATCTTGCTGCCTTGCGAACGAAGGCCGTGAAGGCTGGAGACCACTGGGTTGTCGAGGGTCAGAAGGTTTGGACCACCGGAGCACAGTTCTCTGACTATGGCCTTGTGCTTGCAAGGACCGATCCCGGCGCGACCAAACATGCCGGGCTGACGCTCTTCATTGTCGACATGCGCGCGCCCGGCGTCGAGGTCCGACCAATCCGGCAGCTCGATGGTGGCGCCGAGTTCAACGAAGTTTTCCTGTCCAGTGTTGTAATCCCGGACGAGTTTCGTTTGACCGCGCCAGGCGGCGGCTGGGCAGGAGCAATGACGACGCTCATGTTCGAGCGACTCAATGTCGGTGCGAATATCGGGCTGATCGATTCATCGACATTGATCGATCTCAGCGGGCGCCTCGAAACATCAACCGGACGCGCAAGCGACGATCCCCTTGTTCGCGACATGATTGCCCAAGCATACTTGAATGATCGCGGACTCAAGCTGCTCACCTACCGAACCTTGACGTACCTAGGTCGCGGCCAGCTGCCCGGGCCAGAGCAATCGATCACCAAGCTAGTGATAGCCAGCCAGGCGCAGTTGATTGCCAACTTGCTGCTTGACCTGCGCGGACAGGAAGGAGCGCTTGCCGGGGACGCCCTGGGCAAAGGCTGGGAGGCTGTTGAGAGGTCCTGGAGTTTTGGCGCGGCCATGCGGATTGCGGGTGGTACGGACGAGATCTTACGCAACGTGATTGCAGAGCGTGTGCTGGGTCTGCCGGCGGCCAAGCGCGACGATACCGCTCGCCCGTTCAATGAGAATCCGGCGTGATCACGCACACCAGAGGGGCGCAAGCTCGACCGGCCGATTGCTTCGGCGCGCCGGCAGCCAGCGATTCCGCACCCCGGAACAGTTCCCATCCCAAATTCATCGCAATTGCCGGTCGCAGCCACGTCTTGCAGCGGGGCCGTTTTGTCGGACTGTGTAAGAGTGACCTCATGTGGAGGCCGTTGCCAGCATTCGACTGCGGGCCACGCGCGGCGAGGGCCAAGTGGGGCGAAATACCTGATCGTCTCGGCAGGCGCGCCGGCGCTTGCACCGTTCGTTGCACGGACTGAAGCGGGGCAAAGGAGCGGCCTTTCAAAATCGCCACGGTGGCTAAAAATTCTTTATCCGAAGGGAATACTGATGACTGATACACTTCGCTATGATGGACGGGTTGCCATTGTCACTGGCGCTGGCGGCGGCTTGGGGCGGGCACATGCCCTAATGCTCGCCAGCAGAGGCGCGCGCGTCCTTGTCAACGACCTCGGATCGTCGGCGGCCGGCGCTGGGGCTGACTCTGGACCAGCGGCTAAGGTTGTCGAGGAGATCCGCGCGGCCGGCGGCGAAGCGGTAGCTAACACGGACTCGGTCATCGATGGTTCCAGGCTGGTCGAAGCAGCGCTCGATCATTTCGGGCAGGTCGACATCATCGTCAACAACGCCGGGTTTCTGCGTGACGTCGGCTTTCACAAGATGACCGAACAGGACTGGAGCGATCTCTATGACGTCCATATGCTGGGAGCATTCCGGATCGTTCATGCCGCCTGGCCGCGGCTGCGCAACCAGAGCTACGGCCGGATCATCAATACTTCTTCGGCCGCTGGGATTTATGGCAACTTCGGCCAGGTCAATTATGGCACTTTCAAGCTTGCGCTCCACGGTTTCACCCAAGCCCTCGCGGTTGAAGGACGCGCCCGCAACATTCATGTCAACTCGATTGCACCGGCGGCGGATTCGCGCCTGACCCGAACAGTCATGACACCTGAACAGCTCGCTCCGATGCGCGCAGAACTTGTCAGTCCGCTTGTCGGTTGGCTGACCCACGAGACCTGCAGCGAGACTGGCGGCCTGTTCGAAGTCGGCGGCGGCTGGGTGAGCAAGCTGCGCTGGCAACGCAGCCGAGGCGAACGAATCGGAGGCGGTGAAGATTTCGCCCCGGAACAGGTTCGCGACGCATGGCCGACGATTATTGATTTCGCTGACGCAGAGGCACCAGGTGACTTTGCCGAGGGGATGGCACCATTCCAGAAGATTATGGAAGGCGCATGAGCAAAGGGTATGCGATCGCGCTCGAGGTCGAACGCGACGGACCGATCGCGATCGCACGCCTTGCATCGCCAGAGCGGGGCAATTCGCTTGGACCGGCTGACCTAGGTCGCATCACCGACCTGATCAACCATCTGGCCGCAACCGAGGGTGTCGGGGTCATTGTTCTGACCGGGAAGGACGGAATCTTTTCGGCTGGAGCTGCGCTCGATGTTCTGGCCGACAGCCCTGCCGATGAACTGGCCGCAATCGTCGCAAACCAAACCGGACGGCTAGCGGCGGCGATTGCCGAATCTCCGGTCGCCATCGTCGCTGTTGTTGACGGTGCGGCTGCAGGTTCGGGCGCCGGAATCGCCTTGCTCGCGGATATCATGGTCATGTCTTCCAGCGCACGGCTGCTCTTTCCGTTCGCTCGGCTGGGTCTGGTTCCTGACACGGGCATCAACCGCAGCCTGATCGCGGCAGTGGGTGCGGCGCGGGCACGCGCCCTGCTGATGACTGGAGGCTCGCTGTCTGCTGAGCAATGCCTTAGCCTGGGTCTAGCGGAAACTGTCGTACCCGCCGATGGACTTGCCGATGCAGTGCAGAAACTGGCGATCAAGCTGGCGGGGGTTCCGCGCGGAACGCATGGCGCCATCAGATCCTTGTTGGCTTCCAGCGAGGCGGAAGCAGGACTAATAGCCGAGGCCCAGGCTCAAGCTGACAGGATGCGCGATCCGATCACTCAAGCAGCTCTGACCTCTGCACTCGCCCTTCTCAGGGGCTCCTGAGCTCGGTGCTGCAATCTATCGGGCAGCCGCTGCAGCGACGAATGCGTCAAACAGGCAGCGATCAGCTTCCGAAATGTGAAATTCCGGGTGCCACTGGGTAGCTATCCAGAAATATCGATCCCGTCGCTCGATCGCTTCGACAACGCCGTCAGGAGCAACTGCGGCTGCACTCGCTTCGACCCCTGCCTCGGTAACCCCCTGCGAATGCAGACTGTTTACCGGCAGACGGTCGCGACCAACGATTTCGCGAAAACGGCTCCCCGGCGTGACGATAACTTCATGCGCCGCCTCTTCATAGGGCGCCGCATCGCGATGCATGTGCCATTCGGGACGCACCGACTTGAGTGAAGGAACGATTGTGCCGCCAGCGGCGACATTCATGACCTGGAACCCACCGCAGATACCGAGCAGAGGTAGATCGCGCTCCGTCACGCGCTGCACTAGAGCCAATTCAAACCGAGTCCGCGCGACTTTCTCCGCTGGTTCCTGATTAACATTTGAGGGATCGATAAGCTGGGGGTGGGGAAACTGATACCCACCGCCGGAAATGAGCACGCCGTCCAGCACACCGAGATAGTCATCGATGAGCTCGGCCTCGTGCGGGAGCATCACCGGCAGGGCGCCAGCGCCCGACAGGGCTGCCATCATGGCCTGGTTGGCGAAATAATGAAGTTGCCGCGCATCACTTCGCAATTCGACATCAGCCGTGACACCGACGAGTGGTCTGCGCATCAGGCCGTACCCGCAATTGCTCGGTCGATCGCCGACGCAAGCTTGTCAACGATTTCGCCCACTTGCGCTTCGGTGATGATGAACGGGGGAGCAAGCAAGATGTGGTCACCCTGAGTACCATCCACTGTCCCGAACCCCGGATAGCACAGCAGACCGCTGTCCATCGCCGCGCTCTGGATTGCGTTCCAAACCATTCGCTCAGGGGCGAATGGCTCCTTACTCTCCCGATCGGCGACAAGTTCAATTCCGAGTAGCAGCCCCCGCCCGCGCACATCGCCGATATGGGGATGCTGGTTGAACTTGTCGTTCAAGGAATCCCGCAGGAGTTCGCCCTGGCGGCGCACATCGGCGAGAAGGTCCTGCTCTTCGATTTCCTGCAGTACAGCGAGGCCTGCCGCGGCGGCGGTCGCGTGACAGTTATAGGTATGGCCATGGAAAAAGAACCCTCGACCTCCAGCTAAGGTTGCCACGATCCGGTCGCTGACAAGGATTGCGCTAAGCGGCTGATAGCCGGCACCAAGGCCTTTCGCGACAACGGCGATGTCAGGGACCACCCCATCCTGTTCGCATGCAAGGTAGGTTCCGCAGCGTCCGGCGCCTGCCAGGATTTCATCGAGAATGAGCAGGACACCATACTTTTGGCAGACCGCCTGGATCGCCTGGAAATAGCCCGAAACCGGCGGAATACATCCCGCAGTGGCGCCGACGACAGTTTCCGCAACGAATCCGGCGACGTTTTCCGGACCAAGTTGAATGATGGCGTCTTCGAGCTCGTCTGCGAGCCGGCGGACATATTCGGCTTCAGTTTCCCCGCTGCTCTGCTCACGGTAGGCATAGCAAGGCGAGACAAAATGATGCGGGGGTAGAAAGCCCTCGAAGAGCGATCTGCGGATGAGGTTCCCGCTAACGCCGAGTGCTCCAATCGTACATCCATGATAGCTCTGACGCCGGGAAATGAAGCGGGTTCGACCGGGTTCACCGTTTTCATTATGAAACTGCAGCGCAAGCTTGAGCGCGCCATCCATCGATTCTGATCCGCCTGAACCGGGATATACCCAGTCGAGCCCGGCCGGCGTCGCGGCAACCAGCGCTTCGGCGAAACGTTCGACCGCATCCGTGGTGAAGTACGCGTTATAGAGATAGGGCATGGTATGCGCCTGGGCGGCAATAGCATCCGCCACCCGGGTGGCGCTGTGGCCTAGGCACGAGACCCCAGCCCCCGACGCGGCATCGAGATAGCGCCGGCCGGCAGCATCGATGACATAGGGTCCATCACCTCCAACGGCGACAGGGTATTCACGGCCAAGCAGTCGGCGCATTACATTGGTCATACCGAGACCTCCCTACCCACCAGTCGATCCGGCAGGACCTGATCCGGTGTCAAACCAAAAGCTGCAAGGCCTTCCGGCCATGACCCTCCCGTTACGAGCGCAGACACAATCGCTGCCATTGCCGGCGCTGTCTGCAAGCCGTATCCGCCTTGCCCCGCCAGCCAGAAGAACCCATCGGCGTCGGGCGCGAACCCGGCCGTTGGGACACGGTCAGAGACGAAAGAGCGCAGCCCTGCCCAGCGATGCTGGATCCGCGGCACTGTCATCGTCGTATATTCCTCGACCTTCCACGCTGCCAACGCCAGGTCATATTCCTCAGGCTGAGCGTCGGTGGGAGGACTATCGACTTCGTCTACTGGCGACGCCAGAATCCGCCCGGATTCCGGGATCATGTAGAAGTCGTCGACTGCGGCCTTGACGAATGGCCACTCGCTGGCGTCGATCCCGTTCGGGGGGTCGAACATAATCACCGTGCGCCGCTTTGGCTCAAGACCAAGGGGCCGCACGCCTGCCAGCCCGGCCACATGATCCGCCCAAGCTCCGGCCGCATTGATTAGCACTGGCGCAGCATATTGCTGACCGCGTTCGGTTGTCACCTGCCACAACCCTGCCTTGTAATCGATACACACGACACGGGATCCGGTAACGGTTTCACCATTGCCATGCTTGATCCTTCGGGCATAGGCTTGCAGCAATCGATCGGCATCGAGCCTGCGACCGCCGTAATCGACCACTCCTTCGACGATGTCGTCTCCGCCAGTCTTCAGTACTGGCACCATTGCCTGCATGACTTTTTCGTCAACCCGCTCGATCGTATCGGTGAACAGCCGCATCTCGGTTTCGAGCCCAGCCAGCGCCTCCACCATTGTTGGGCGAGCCACGAACAGCGCTGGTGTCGGTCTGCAAAATGGTTGGTCCGAGAAATCGCCTGGCGGTTGCTCGAAAAACTCCCGACTATAGGCGGTCATGGCGCGCACTGCATGGTTGCCAATGCCAAAATGGTAGTATGTCGCGCTACGCCCGGAAGAATGATAACCCACCGCCTGTTCAGCTTCGAGCACCACCACGCGCGCGTAACTTGCCAGAGCCGCGGCAGCTGACATGCCGGCGATCCCGCCCCCGATTACTAGCACATCCGCACAGTTCATGTCGCACTCGCAGGCCCGCGGCCATACCGTTGCATCACTTCGACAAGCTTGTCGTTCGGCAGTGCATGCACAGTTGTTCCATCGGCGCCGGTCATCGAGTCCGACATGGTCATGGAATTGATGATTGCCTCTTCGACCGCTTCTGAGGCAGCGCGAAAGAGCGGGTTCATGGCCTCATTTGGCAGCATGCGAAGGCCTTCTGCGATCGCGACATCATTGAAGGGCACGCGATTTCCGGTTGAGAAGGCGATTATGAAGTCGCCCGATCTATTTGATCCGAACCCACCGACTCGGCCCAAGCCAATGCCGCCGCGGCGTGCCAGTCTCGCACATTGCGGCGGCAACAGCGGCGCATCTGTTGCGAGTATGATCACGATCGAGCCCTGATCGCGCCGCTGGGGACTATCCACGACCTCATAGCCGAGATGCCGACCGACCGGGACACCATCGACGGTAAGCTCGGACCGATTACCAAAATTCGATTGAACAAGAGCGCCGACGGTAAAGCTACCGCAGGGGGTGGCCGCTACTCTTGATGAAGTCCCAATCCCGCTTTTGAATTCGAAAGTCATCATGCCCGTGCCGCCACCAATTGAACCTTCGGCGACCGGTCCGCCAGTGGCAGCATCGAGCGCTGCCACGACGTCTGCCCGGATAATCGGCCCTTCCCAACCGTCATTGAGCACGCCATCGAAGGTTTCGCCGGCCATCGGTTGGTGCCATCGGTCATCAATGCCGTTCTGCTTGGGATGAGCCAACAGCGTGTCACGCAGGACCCCAATCGAAAAAGCCGAGCTCATGCAGATTGGTGAGGTGAGAACGCCGGTTTCAGCAATCCAATGGCTGCCGGTAACTTCGCCGAAGCCATTGAAGGAATGGAAGCCAGCAAAGACCGATTCCTGCCAGTAGGGCACGCGCAGCGGATGGATGGCAGTGACACCGGTCCGCAAGATACGCGGCGAGTCTGCAATCCGCGTTACTTGCCCAACTCGGACCCCGGCAATATCGGTTATCGCATTTAGCGGCCCCGTCGGCAGCTGCCCGATCGTCAGCCCGAGGTCGCGATATCTGCATTGTGTCATTCGGATTACCATTTGCCCCACAGAAAACTGACTGATCAAAACATGGACTATGAATTAACCGTCCGGACGGATAATGCAACCGGAATCGCTGATCCTTGACTGCCGGGTCCGCTCTTTGACCCGATCGCGCTTGTCTGGCGCAAGCAGCTGCCTTGGCTGGTGGGCTGATTGCCCATTCATCTAGCGATCCCAGGAGAGGCCGATCTCACGCAAGGCAAAGCCCGGCCAGCCCATCGGCATATAGCCACCCGAGGAGGCTCGAATTGAGCTCTTGTGCGACAGCTAGCCGTGGTGATCTTGGATTCCACGCCCCATAGATCATTGATCAGCCGGTCGGCTGTTTATAAATTGACCGGCCGGTCGATCAATGCTAGCCCGCGCCGCTAATGGGGTAATCAAGGGGAGAAGGGTCGATGCGTAAGTTACCGTTTTTTCTCGGTGCTGTTCTGATCAGCACGCCAGCCTTCGCGCAGGAGGCCGATTCGCCTTCAACCGAGCCGGAGATCAACGACAACGCCATCGTCGTAACAGCCCGCAAGCGGGATGAGCGAATTGTCGATGTGCCGCTTTCGATCAGCGCTCTCGGAGCTGGCGATATCGATGCGAAAGCATCCCTGCGACTGCTCGATCTGGCCAACTCGGTCCCGAATCTTGTCAACATCAGCAATGGCAACGATTCTCTCTCGCTGATCGTCGTGCGCGGGGTCGCCAGTCAGTCGCGGGTGAACGCGGGATTCGATTCCGGTGTCGGCGTCTACGTCGACGGGGTAGTTCAAGGTAAGCTCTACAGCTTCAACCAGGAATTGTTTGACACCGAGCGGGTTGAATTCCTGCGGGGTCCCCAAGGAACGCTTTTCGGCCGCAATTCGATTGCCGGCGCGATCAGCATTACCACCCGCAAGCCCGAGTTCGAATTCGGCGGCGATGCAACAGTGCAACTCGGCAGTTACGACGAACGTCGATTTTCTGCCTTCCTGACCGGACCCGTTGCCGAAGACAAGCTTGCAATCAGCATCGGTGGCTTCCGGACCACTCGGCACGGCTATATCACCAACGTCCTCGATGGGCAGGATATCGGCAACATCGATTCCGTCGGCGGGCGGATCAAGGCCCTATGGCGGCCAAACAGCGATGTATCGGTCTTGCTGTCAGCAGATTATACGAACGAGGACCAGCTTGCTCCTGTACCGCAGCCGATTAGCGGATATGGCGCTGTCACTGGCACCTACAAGACCAACACCAACCTTCCCCCGATTGCGAAACGCGAGTTATTCGGTGTTTCCGGTCAGATCGACTGGTCAACCTCAACTGACCTGACCCTGACTTCGATTACCGCCTACCGGACCGCCTCCTCGTTGCGCAATAATGATCCCGACTTCGGCCCATTGGCAGTCGTGGACAGCCAAAAAAAGCAGGATCAATGGCAATTCTCCCAGGAGTTGCGCCTTGCTGGCAAGCTGGGGCCTCAATTCTCCTTTGTCAGCGGCCTTTACTATTTCAAGCAGGAGGTTGACGGTTATGCCTCGAGCACTTTCGGCAACATTACCAACGTCCCGGGATTCCTGAGGGGGCTGACCGGTTCTACGAGCGGGGTGGTAGGATCGGAATCCTTCGCAGGCTTCGTCAATGCTGATTGGGAGGCGCTACCGCGCCTGACGCTGACGCTCGGGGCACGACTGACCTACGAGAATCAGACCCTCGACTTCCGTCAGCAAGGCTTCCCGTTCGTTGCGCCCACCCTGCCACGTGAAACCGATGCTGGTTCCGATACCGATTTCTCGCCCCTGGTTACCTTGCGCTACAAGCTTGCGCCGAGCGTATCGATCTACGGGACGGTGTCGCGCGGATACAAGAGCGGGGGCTGGAACCTCGACAACGTCACGAGCTTCTCGATCACCTCGTTTGAACAGTTGCGGTTCAATCGCGAGCAGCTGACCAACTATGAAGTTGGTTTGAAGGGTGACGTTCTGAACGGTGATCTGGGCTTTGCATTCTCCGGCTTCCAGCAAAACTACGGCGACATCCAGACCGCGAAACTTGTGCCAGTACTGGGCGGCGGTGGGGCGCTGATCGCGGTTGTCTCGAATGCTGCGAGCGCGAGAATCCGTGGGCTCGAAGGGGAAGTCAAGGTTCGTCCCTTCAAGCCGTTCACGGTTGTCGGAACGCTCGGCTACGCTGACGCGCGGTTCAAGGACTACCGCGATACCACGGTTGGCGGCGCCCCGTTGATCTTCGACGGCAACCGTATTCCGAATTCTCCTGAACTGACAGCCAGCCTCACCGCCACATTGCGAGTGCCTGTGAATGACAGGCTCACCTTGGGCGGGCGCGCGCAATACAGCTATGTCGATGGCTTCTTCCAGGATCGCGATAACAGCGCCGCGTTGCGGATCCCGTCTCGCGACACCGTCGACATGTCGATCGAAGCCGAGATCGACAAAAACTTCCGGCTGGCGTTCAATGTCAGCAACCTGTTCAACAACCAGGTTCCGGTCTCTGTCGGTCCGGGCGGTTTCGGCTTTCCGGGTGTAGGGGCAAATCAAAACGTTCAGTTGTCCCTGCCGCGGATGTGGAATGTTCGAGCAAGCCTGAAGTTCTAGTAATCCCGAATCCCAGGTTAGCGATTCTGGACGAAAGTCCCGAAGGGATCGGATAGAGGCGGTGCGGCTTTCAGACCCACCGAGGCCGCCCGCCTCTTCAACTCTGCTGCACCGATCACCTCGTTCACTTCTGCTCACAGCCTTGACTTAGGTTCAGCCGGGCCCAGGGCTGCGTGTCGAGACATGGTCATGATGCATTTTCTGGAACTGCAGGCTCATTCCAAGGCTCGATAGCTATGCATAGCCATGACGCGGCGCGACCGGGCAGCTTTTGATACCAGGCAAGCTGTTTCAATCGCCCAGCAGCGAAATCACGAACGCTATCCTAAGTTCAAAGGATGGCCATAATGGCGGTGGAATTCGGATAATCCAACGATGATAGCATTTTGATTCTGCGAGGCTCAATGACTGCCCCTGTATCGCTTGTTCAGCGTGGCCCAGTGGCCTGCATCGAGATCGACAATCCACCGGTCAATGCCTTGTCGCACGCAGCGCGCAGTCAGCTCATTGCCGCAGTTGCCGAAGCTGGACGCAGTGAGGCGCAGGCAATTGCGATAGTTGGCAAGGGACGTAACTTTATCGCTGGAGCAGACATTGCCGAACTAGAACATCCGGTGCGAGCGCCCGGACTGCTCGAGCTCGAGGAAGCCTGCCGGCTCGCACCGCAACCAGTGATCGCCGTGATGCACGGTATGGTGCTGGGTGGCGGTATGGTTGTTGCCTATTGCGCCGACTTTCGGATTGCGGCGCCGGGCACACTTTTTGGCATGCCGGAAGTCAAGCTTGGGCTGTTGGCAACCTTTGGAGGTACGCAATTCTTGCCGCGACTGGTCGGCATGCCAGCCGCCCTCAAACTCCTGATCGGAGCCGAGCCAATTGACCTGAAGGAAGCGCAGGAAATCGGCTTCGTCGACGCGGTTGGCGATCTGCAGATGGCAGTGACGATGGCTCCTAGGTTCTCAAAACGCCCGGTTCGCAACATCGCAGGCGAACCAGCCCAAGCGGCACTTGCCGCAATTAGTCGTTATGAAACTGCACTGGATCCCGAATGGCAGGCTCCGCAGGCAACCCTTGAGGCTGCACGCGCAGGTGTGGAACACGGACTTGAGGCTGGACTGGCCCTTGAAGCCACCTTGTTTGAGACTGTGAGAGCCTCGCGGCAGTCGCGTGTATTGCGTCGATACTTCTTTGCCAGCCGCGCGCTTGCCCGCCACCCTGAACGCGACATTGCGTTGGCGAGGTTTCGCAAAATCGGGCCTGATCGCGGCGAACTTCGCCGCGCAGCCCAAAACATGATCGATAAAGGCGAGCTAACCGATGCCGCAGTCGCAGACGCGGCGATCGTCGAAGCGCTGGCGCTGCCAGCGTGGCGCGCTGACCTGTTGCTCGAGTGATACTACCGATAGGCCGCAATTCGCCATACGCTTGGCGGCCTGTCCAAGGCAACAGAGCCCCCAGTCGACTGCCGCGCCCAATGGACCTCGCGGAACTCGAATTGAATCAAAAGCAGAAGGAACCATCATGGCAAGCATTATACGTCTGAACAGCGGCCCCCGGATGAGCCAGGCCGTGATCCACAACGGTACGATATACCTTGCCGGTCAGATTGGGGTGCCTGGCGAATCTGCGGCCAACCAGACCCAAGACATTCTGACCAAGATCGATGCCCTGCTCGAGCAGAGTGGCAGCGACAGGTCGCACGTGCTTTGCGCGACCGTCTGGCTCGCCGACATGGCGGAGTTCGAGGAAATGAACGCCGTCTGGGACAACTGGATCGATCGCGAGGCTCCCCCTGCGCGCGCTACAGGTCAGTCTCGGCTTGCACGGCCGGGTTGTAAGGTCGAGATCATCGTTGTCGCGGCTGTCAAGTAATCCGCCTTCGTTTCAAATTTGGCGGGGATGTAGCCTGATGGCTTTATCTGGGTACAGCCCGCGATCGTCCGAACAGTTAGTATAATTGGATTGAGCCCCCTTTCGCCAGGGCCTGTTCCCCGCACCATCTTAAGAATGAACTCAGCCTCGCTGGACCTGCCGTGCGGCCACAAAAGGCGCTTGCATTTGACGACCGGTCGGTCAATAAATGGGCCGAAAGAACAGAGGAGAGTTCTCGTGTCGAAGGTTTACGTTGCCGGTGTCGCCATGGTCCCCTTCACCAAGCCTGGGCGAAGCGAAACATACGATCTGATGGGTGCTGAAGCGGTACGCGCGGCTATTGCCGACGCGGGAATTGCCTATTCGAAGGTCGAACAGGCCTATGCCGGCTTTGTCTATGGCGATTCTACCTCGGGCCAGAAAGCGCTTTATTCGGTCGGTTTGACTGGCATTCCAATTATCAATGTCAACAATGCGTGCGCAACCGGCTCCACCGCGCTGTTCCTTGCGCGCCAGGCAGTTGAGAGCGGCGCGGTCGATGTGGCCTTGGCCGTTGGGTTTGAACAAATGATGCCCGGTGCGCTGGATGTAATGTTTACGGACCGGCCTTCGATCCTGGAAAACTACGTCAGGATTGCAGAGCAGGCGCCAGGCGACGACAACACCAGGCCACCAGCTGCCCGGCTGTTTGGCGGTGCCGGCGCCGAATATCAAAGGCGCACCGGCTTCGAGAGCCGAAGCTTTGCTCTCGTAGCGGAGAAGGCCCGCCGCCACGCCTTCAACAACCCGCTCGCGATCTTCCGCGATCCGCTTACAGCCGATGAAATCATGGCCTCACCTACGATCTTTGGTCCCCTCACCCGTCTGCAGTGCTGCCCACCCACCTGCGGAGCGGCGGCCGCGATCATCGTTTCCGAGAAGTTCAAGCGAGCCAATCCGGGTCGCTATGTTGAGATAGCCGCGCAGGCCATGACCACGGACCCAGAGCAATCCTTCAGCAATGGCAGCCTGATCGATGCGGTCGGGTTCAATATGGCGCGTGACGCTGCCCTGCAGGTATACGAGAAAGCAGGCATCGGCCCCAAGGATGTGCCGGTGGTCGAGTTGCACGATTGCTTCACAACCAACGAGGTGCTCACTTACGAGGCTCTCGGGCTGGCGGCACCGGGAGAAGCGGAAAAGTTCATCCGCGACGGAGGCAACACGTATGGCGGTCGGACTGTAACCAATCCTTCTGGCGGGCTGCTTTCCAAGGGACACCCGCTTGGCGCCACGGGCCTCGCGCAGTGTAGCGAGCTCGTCTGGCAATTGCGGGGCGATGCCGACAAACGTCAGGTTGCGGGAGCGAAGGTCGGGCTGCAACATAACCTCGGTCTAGGCGGCGCCTGCGTCGTTACCCTTTACAAGGCTGCTTGAGATGGTTGACCTGTCGGTAATCGGAAGAACATGGCCGAAACGAACGATTGTTGCCGAGGAAGGTGCCCTGCGTTTCTTCGCAAAGGCCACGGGCGAGACCAATCCGGTCTACAGCGACGTGTCCGCTGCCAAGGCTGCGGGACACCCGGGACTCCCGTTGCCCCCAACCTATTTGTTCACGCTCGATTTGCTTGCGCCGTCTGAAACCTTCTGGCTCGATGACCTTAAGGTTCCCCTGGCAAAAGTGCTCCATGCAGAACAAAGCTTTGAGTATCGGCGAATGGCCTATGCTGGCGAAGAGCTGACGATCGAAACGAAGATCAGCGATGCCTATGACAGAAAGGGCGGACTGCTCGAATTCATAGTGCGCGACATGACCGTCACCGATACCAAGGGAGACGAATGTGCGCTGCTCAAGACAACCCTAGTGGTGCGACATGGCTGACGAACCAGAAGTGATCTCAGTCGGCACCCGCTTGCCGGAGCACGTGCTGCCGCCGATCTCCCGCACCACCCTCGCGCTGTTTGCGGGGGCGTCTGGCGATCACAATCCAATCCATGTCGACATAGACTTTGCCAGGTCTGCCAGCATGCAAGACGTCTTCGCACACGGCATGCTGTCGATGGCTTACCTTGCGCAACTACTTACCGGCTGGGTGCCCCAGGCCCAATTGCGTTCCTGGAGGGCCCGGTTTGTCTCAATCACCCCAGTTGGGGCGGTCGTTTCCTGCAACGGTGAGGTCGTCGAGCTTTTCGAAGTGGATGGTGAGCGACGGGCTCGCCTGAAGATCTTGGCCACGATCGGCGGCGACGTGCAAACTCTGGCCGGCGAAGCGGAGGTCGCGCTTCCATGACTGCAACCGTCATCAGTGGATCAAACCTGATCACCGGCAGTACCATCGACCAGCGCGCTGCCAAGGTGGCGACTGGACTGGCCGAGATGGGCATTGGAGCTGGTGACACTGTTGCAATCCTGCTCCGCAACGATCCGGTTTTCTTCGAAATTTCGTTTGGAGCAAACCTTCTGGGGGCAAATGTCGTACCAGTAAACTGGCACTTCCGCAGCGATGAAGCCTTGTTCGTGATTGCCGACAGTGGTGCCAAACTGATTGTCGCTCACGAGGATCTCCTTCCGGTTCTCGGCGGCCGTTCGTCACTTTCATTGCCGATCCTGGTCTGTCCTGTTCCGCAAGAGGTCGCCGAGGCCTACGGCAGTCCGGTCTCGACAATCGATGAATGGGCGAGCTGGCGTGACAAGCATGCCGAATGGCGAGGCGAACCGCAGATCACCCGCTTCGGAATGATTTACACGTCGGGAACCACGGGCAAACCAAAGGGCGTGAAACGAGAGCCGGCAGATGCTGAGATGGCTAAACGCATGGCCGCGCTGATGGCGACGGCGCTCGGTCTTGTCCCTGGTCAGACAATACGTACAGTCATAACTGGACCAATTTATCACGCCGCACCCAACACTTACGCATTGGTAGCGGGCCGTGTCGGTGAGTTGGTGGTAATGCAACCGCGTTTTGACGCCGAAGGGCTTCTAGCGCTCATCGAGCATCACCGACTTACTCATGTCCACTTGGTACCGACTATGTTTGTGCGCCTTCTTAAGCTTCCCGAGCAGGTGCGCTCGAAATACGATCTGTCATCGCTTCGGTTTGTGGCCCACGGCGCAGCGCCCTGCCCGCCTGAGATCAAACAAGCCATGATCGCTTGGTGGGGGCCGATCATTCACGAATACTACGGCGGCAGCGAGACTGGTGGTGCCGTTTATCACAATTCCGAAGAAGCTTTGCGCAAGCCCGGAACTGTTGGTCGTGCGATGGATGGCTGTGCGATCCGCATTCTCGACGACGAGGGCAACGAGGTTCCGGCCGGGACCCCTGGCCATGTGTATATTCGTTCAACCAGTTTTCCGGACTTTACTTACCATGGTCGCGATGCTGACCGCCATGCAATTGAGCGGGAAGGCTTCGTCACGATCGGCGATATCGGGTTTCTGGATGAAGATGGTTATCTGTTCCTGTGCGATCGAGCAAATGACATGATCATTTCGGGTGGGGTCAACATCTACCCAGCGGAGATCGAAGCCGTGCTGCTTTCGCATCCCGGAATAGCAGACGCCGCCGTCTTCGGCGTACCCGACGCGGAGTTTGGAGAAGCCGTTTGCGCGGCGATTCAGCCCGCCGACATTGGCGGACCCGATGCCTCGGACGTAAGGGCCTTTGTCCGCAGCAAGCTCGCAGCCTTCAAGGCTCCTCGGCACGTGGAGTTCCACTCCGCCCTGCCCCGGGAAGACTCGGGCAAAATCTTGCGTCGCTTGCTTAAGGAACCACACTGGGCCGGTACCGGAAGGACGATCTGATACATGCGGACTGCGCTTTCCACGCAGTTGTCGGCGACAGCCACGCAGGTCCAGCATGCTTGCAAGACTGGCGCAAAGAGGTGCTCCCGGTCAATCAGTAGCGCCTCTACAGGACTGTTGGAACGCGGGCGGCCTGGCGGCTCTCCGCCGCTAGGTCAGCGCCGAATCGATGGCGGCTACAACGAGACGGCCCCACCTCACCTGTCCGATTCGCGTTTTGTGACCAGGTCGAAACCTGTGTCAGCATGAAGGGGGTGTGCATTCATGACATCTGATGGACCGCTCAAAGACCTGCGCGTAGTCGAGTTTTCCGGAATTGGTCCTGCACCATTCGCCGCAATGTTGCTGGCAGACATGGGGGCTGATGTTATCAGAATCGATCGACCGAACGCGCCAATGGAATATGTCCTGGCACGCGGCAAACGCTCGATCGCACTCAACATGAAGCAGTCAGCGGACCGCGACATGGCTATTGAGTTGATCAGGCAGGCTGAGATTCTGATTGAAGGATTTCGACCTGGCGTGATGGAACGCCTCGGGCTTGGTCCGGAACCCATGCGCGCGATCAATCCCAAGCTAGTTTATGGACGCATGACGGGCTGGGGACAATACGGCCCCTTGGCTAAGGCCGCTGGCCACGACCTCAATTACATTGCGATCTCGGGAGCGCTCCATGCGATCGGATCGGCCGACGGTCCGCCGCTTCCACCTTTGAACCTCGTAGGCGATTTCGGTGGTGGATCACTCTTTCTAGCCATGGGCCTGCTCGCGGCGCTAAGCCACGCGAGGGCGACTGGCCAGGGCCAAGTCGTCGATGCCGCAATGAGCGACGGAGCGAGTTCGCTGATGGGCTTGTTTTACGGTCTCAAAGCCCGCGGCGAGTGGAACGACGCGCGATCTTCAAACTTTCTCGACGGAGCTGCGCCTTACTATCGCTGCTACCGTTGTGCCGATGGGGGTTGGATATCCATTGCCGCAATCGAACCTCAATTCTGGGCGGAGCTTCGCGGGCGGGTTGGGCTTCTCGATCCGCTCTTCGACCGTCGGGATGATACCGCATCTTGGCCGGAGATTTCTCGAGCTCTTGAAGAAATCTTTGCGACGCGAACTCGAGCGCAATGGTGTGATTTGCTCGAGGGAAGCGATGCCTGTTTCGCACCTGTTCTTTCTTTGAGTGAAGCGCCGCTACATCCGCACAATCAGGCCCGCGGCACCTTCACGGTCAATGCGCAGGCAGCACCCGCACCGCGATTCTCGGTGACTCCTGCCAATATTGGGCAAGAACCTCCTGCCACCGACGCCGATCGTGAAGCCATTTTGCGGGACTGGCTAGGCCATTAGCCGAATTCTGGCACCTTCGGCTGGCGACACGCCTCGAAGAGGAGACCCGGATCGGCAAGGGCGGGACCCTGGCGGCGCAGCTGTCGCGGCTCGACCTGATCGTGCTCGACGAGCTCGGTTATCTGCCGTTCGCCCGCTCGGGAGGGCAGTTGCTGTTCCACCTCATCAGCAAGCTTTATGAGCGCACCAGCGTCATCATCACCACGAACCTCGCCTTCGGTGAATGGCCGACCGTGTTCGGCGATCCCAAGATGACCACGGCGCTGCTCGACCGCGTCACCCACCACTGCGATATCGTCGAGACGGGCAACGACAGCTGGCGCTTCAAAAACCGCAGCTGACAGCCACCTTCGGCGCCTTCAAAAATCTATCTTGCGCTGCGCGCGCCTCCGGTCGGGCTACGCCCGCCCTCCGCCGCACGCAGCGCAAGGCCATCTTCAACAAACCAGCCTCATATCCGAAAAGGGGGTCCCTCTTCGACGCCGATCGGGGGTTCCTTTTGAACGCCGTTTGACAGTCCTCTGTCCGGAGGAGCCGATCTAAATCGCTCCGGATGCGGCGCAGCCGCCAGAAAAAGACGCGACCCGGCAGGCACGAAGTGCGACGTATCAGAGGAATGCAGCAAGCGTCGGACGCGGCTGATTTAGTCTTGCTGGGTGTGCCGACCCAAGCCGCGCATCATCTTATCATGCTGCGTGCGCTGGCGAAGCGAGGTGACGGGAACGTGGACCGTAACAATAGTCACCATATGCTCCTCATCGTTGAAGGATCTCTATGATCGGCATTACCACGCCGCCTTGCTCAACGTCCGTGTATCCTCCGCTACCTCAGTTTTGGCGCCCATTCCGCGAAGCGGGTTCCTCCATCAGGCGCAGACGGCCTTTACAGATTATCTTAGCAACGGCTATTGCGACAGCCTGCTCACAATCGTGAGTACACCCAATGAGTACACATGCGTCGTCTCACTTCGCAGAAAATGACGGAAAACCGTGGGCTTGTAACCCATCCGACCCCTCTTCGAGGCGTGTCACCAGTCCGGACCATGGGCGAGGTCACAGAGCATGTTGGCGGCATCGCGGAGGGTTTCGGAAATGCCTCGCAATATACGGCAATGGGCATCTTCCATTGCAGGCAGGCCGCTTGGGAAGCGCCATCGGGAAGCGGCCTTTCGGGCACGCGGATCGCGATTCAGGGCATGGGCAATGTCGGACGCCGCCTTGCCGTGCTGCTGCGGGAAGCGGGCGTCCGGCTCATCGTGTCGGACGTCGACCCGGCGGCCTGCGATGGGATCGAGGCGGAGATCGCCTCTCCTGAAGACATCCACCGCGTCGCAGCCGACATTTTCGCCCCCTGTGCGCTCGGCGGAGTTCTCAACCGCACCACGATCCCCGAGCTTGCCGCAAGGCTCGTGTGCGGCGGGGGCCAACAACCAGCTCGCCGAGCCAGAGGATGCTGAGCGGCTGTGCTCGCGCGGCATCGTCTATTGTCCCGATTACTTCGCCAATTCGGGCGGCATCATCGAATTGCACCATCAACGTGGCGGCGGCAACCATGCCCCGCTTGCCAGGCACCTCGCATCACTCGCCAAGGCGACCTGCAAGGTGTTCGCGCGCGCAGAGCGGACCGGCGAGACCACGGCTGCCATCGCCGACGCGATCGCTATGGACCGGGTGAAGGCAGCGCGATCATGACCCCGCATCAACGCGTCGCCGCCTATTACGGGCAGATCGATGCCAATGATATCCCCGAGATCCTTAGAGTGTTCTCGCCCGATGCGGTCTATGAACGGGCGGGCAAGGCCTATCAAGGCGAGAAACGCATCAGCCGCTTCTTCCGCCAGGAGCGGCTGATCAGGGGATGCCACGAGATGTCGGAGATCTGGAAGGTCCCCGGCCACGTCGTCGCGCTGGGCGCCTTCATCGGTCACGGCGAAGCGGGCGATCCGCGCAAGGTCCGGTTTGCCGATATCTGGACCTTCGGCCCCGACGACGAGGTGCCGAAGCGGCGCACCTATCTCGCGACTGATCACGCCGTCGTCGAAAGATAGGGCCGCTTTACCGATATCCGGAACCGGCCCGCGCGTGGATCATATCCGCGCCAACGCCCGCTCGAAAGCACCAATCGCAGTGTCGATATCGACGTCATCCAATGCGGAGGACATTTGCGTGCGGATGCGCGCCTTGCCCTGCGGCACAACCGGATAGGAGAAGGCGGTCACATAGACGCCTTCGATCATCGCCTCTTCCGCGAACCTATTGGCCTTGTCGGCTTCATAGAACATGATCGGAATGATCGGGTGCTCGCCGGGCAGCAGATCGAAGCCTAGTGCTTCGAGCCCGGCACGGAAACGCGCCGTGTTGCTGCGCAGCCGCGCCCGAGCACTGCCTTCGCGGATCAGTTCCAGCGCCTTGAGGCTCCCTGCGACGACGGGCGGCGCGACGGTGTTGGAGAACAGGTAAGGTCGCGAACGCTGGCGCAGCAGCGCAACGATTTCCTTCTTGGCAGAGGTATAGCCGCCGCTCGCACCGCCCATCGCCTTGCCGAGCGTGCCGGTGGTGATATCGACCCGGTCCATCACGCCGCAATGTTCATGCGTGCCGCGCCCCGTCTCGCCGAGAAAGCCCGTTGCATGGCAGTCGTCGAAATGGACGAGCGCGCCATACTGCTCGGCCAGATCGCAAATGCGATCAAGCTGGGCGATGTAACCGTCCATCGAAAAGACACCATCGGTGGTGATCAGCTTGAAACGTGCACCCGCTGCGTCCGCCGCCTGCAGCTGCGCTTCGAGGTCAGCCATATCATTGTTCTCGTAGCGGAAACGCTTTGCCTTGGAGAGGCGGATGCCGTCGATGATGCTGGCATGGTTGAGTTCGTCGGAGATGACCGCGTCTTCAGGGCCGAGTAGCGTTTCGAACAGCCCGCCATTGGCATCGAAGCAGGAGGGATAGAGGATCGTGTCTTCCATCCCTAGGAAGTCCGTGAGTTCCGCCTCCAGCCGCTTGTGAATGTCCTGCGTGCCGCAAATGAAACGCACCGACGCCATTCCGAACCCGCGGGCATCGATCCCGTTGCGGGCCGCTGCCATGATCTCGGGATTGTTGGCGAGGCCAAGGTAATTGTTGGCGCACAGATTGATCAACTCGCGCCTGTCAACTTCGACCTTGGCCTCCTGCTGGGAGGCGATAATGCGCTCGTTCTTGGTCAGGTTCTGCGCTTCGATCGCATCGAGTTCGGCCTGCAAATGGGCCTGAAAATCACCGTACATCGTCGCTACTCCCAGTTCAGTACGACTTTGCAGGCCTCGCCGGACCGCATGGCTTCAAAGCCGCGCTCGAAATCGTTTGCCGACAATCGGTGCGTGATGATCGGCGACAAGTCGAGCCCACTCTGGATGAATACCTGCATCTTGTACCAGGTCTCGAAGATTTCACGGCCATAGACGCCCTTCAGCGTCAGCATGTTGAAAATCACCTTGTGCCAGTCAATCCGCACATCGCCTGCGGGCAGACCTAGGATGGCGACCTTGCCGCCATGGCACATATTGTCGATCAGCGAGGCAAAGCCCGGCTCGCTGCCCGACATCTCGAGGCCGACGTCAAAGCCCTCGGTCATGCCAAGTTCCTTTTGGACTTCTTCCAGCTTCTCCTTTGTCACGTTGACGGTGCAGGTCGCGCCCATGGTGCGGGCTAGCGCCAGCCGCTCATCATTGAGATCGGTGACGACCACATGCCGCGCCCCTGCGTGGCGACAGACGGCGGCTGCCATGATCCCGATCGGCCCAGCACCGACCACCAGCACATCCTCGCCCAGCACGTCGAACTGCAGCGCGGTATGCACGGCATTGCCGAAGGGATCGAACAGCGCAGCAACATCGAGGTCGATGGCGGGATCATGCACCCAGACATTGGCAGCCGGAACGGCAAGGAATTCAGCGAAGGCGCCGGGGCGATTGACCCCGATTCCCTCGGCTTGGGCGCACATCTGCCGGCGCCCGGCCATGCAGTTGCGGCATCGTCCGCACACAACGTGTCCTTCTCCCGAAACGATCTGGCCCGGCGAAAAGCCGGTCACGTTGGAGCCGGTCGCGACGATCTCCCCGACGAATTCGTGGCCGACGATCATCGGCACCGGAATGGTCTTGCGCGCCCACTCGTCCCATTTCCAGATATGCATGTCCGTGCCGCAGATCGCTGTCCGGCGCACCCTGATGAGGACGTCGTTGATCCCGGTTTCGGGAACGGGGCGGTCTTCCATCCACAGGCCCGGTTCCGGTCTGGCTTTCACAAGAGACTTCATGGCTCGCTCCAGTCTTTCAGTCGACGACACGACAGCAGACAGACCAGCACATGTGACCGGTTGCCCTTCGGGCCGCATCGTCCGGTTGGACCGCCACCTTGCCGGTCAGGCAGGTTGGCGCGGGCTCGGTTGAACCCAACTCTTGATGCATCGATCAGGCTTGCCTGACCGGAACTGCGCTTTTCCAATTCCCGATCAGTCTTAGCGGCCTGATCGCCCTTTTACAATACAGATGTGTATCGTCTTTCGCGCGCGGGCATGATACTATCCGCCACCGGCTCGGACGGATGCGATCCAGCGATCGACATGGCGTTCGAGAACATCGAGCGGTAGGGCGCCCGGTGCCAGCACCGTCTCGTGGAAATCACGAATATCGAAATCCTTGCCCAGCGCCGCTTCGGCCCTGCGCCGCAAGGTGTCGATGCGTTCGTGACCGAGCTTGTAGCCCAGCGCCTGGGCGGGCACGTCGGTGGCATAGCGCAGCACCTCGGCCGATGCTTGGTCCGGTGTCATCAGGGTGTGATCGACGAGGTAATCGCGCGCGCGGTCGAAATCCCAGCCCAGCGCATTGACCCCAGTATCGACCACCAGCCGCGCCGCCATCATCGCGTCGGTCGCGACCAGGCCATAGCGTTCATAGGGGTCGGTAACCGCGCCCATCTCGATCGCAAGATTGGCGCCGTATTGCGCCCAGCCCTCGTTGTAGCCGGTCAGCCGCAGGCTCGCCAATTCGCGCCGGATCGTGGGCAGGTTCTCGTTCTCCGCCTGCAAGGCAAGGTGGAAATGATGCCCGGGGATCAGCTCGTGGAAGTTTATCGCCGCCGCCTGCACCATCGACCGGTGATCAAGGTTCGCGGCATTGTAGCGAAACAGCCCCTTGGGCTCGACGCTCGAAGGCTTCTCGTAGTAGCCGAAAGCCACCCCGCCCTCGTTCGCCTCGGGGATCCGCCGGATGTCGTAGCTGGCCTTGGGCAAGCGGGAGAAATAGCGCGGGACCTGCGGTTCGATGCGCGCGATCTGTTTGCGGTAGAGCGCCTCGAGCGCGGTGACATCTGCGACCCGGAAGCGCGCATCGCTGTTGAGCAAAGAATGAAATTCGGCCTGCGTGCCGGTGAACCCCACCTCCTTGCGGACTGCCGCCAGCCGGGCCTGGGTTTCGGCGACCATCGCGAGGCCGCGCGCGTGCAACTCCTCCGGCGCGATGTCGAGGGTGGTATAGGTCGCGATCGCGCGGCGATAGCGTTCGGGGCCGCCGGGATACTGGGAGAGTCCGATGCCTGCGGGCGCACGCGCGGCGTAGACCTCGCCGAGGAGGGCAGCCATGCGCTCGAGCCCCTGCGCGATCGGCCCGTGGGCAATGGCGCGTGCCTTGTCCGCGAAGGCTTCGCGCTCCTCCGGGGGCAGCGGCTCCCGCCGCGCCGCGTCCGGCACCAGCCGCTTCGGTGTGCTGGCCGCCAGCGCCGAGTAGCTCGCGCGCAGCGATTGGACGGCGGGCTGCGGCAAGAGGATCCCGGCTTCCTCCTGCGCCCTAGTGCGAGCCTCCATCTGAGCGAGGCGCGCGGCGATCTCCTCCAGCAGGAACAGGTATTCGGCGCGCTGTTCGGGCGTTTCGAGTGGGCGCTTGGTGGCGAATTCGAACAGCCCCGAGAGCGGCAGCACCCCGCTATAGGGCGTGATCGCGAAATCGAGCAGCCAATTGTCCGGCCCCTGCACGATGTCAGAATAGAACTTGACGAGGAACTGCCGGGTCAGCTCGCGATCAGGATCGAGAAGCTGCGGCTCTATCGCATTAAGCCGCAACAGGCGGGCGGCGGCGTAGGCGGCATCCTTTCGGGCCTCCTCGAGCGTGATGTCCTTGATGCCGACGAAGGGCAGCCCGGCGGCATCGCGCAGCGTCGAATCCGTCTCCAGCACCCACGCCCAGGCCTCGTCGGCCAGCCGGTCGAGTTCGCGCGCCGCGCCCTCGGCTTCGGCGACCGAGGGGTCGGGGGCAGGTGCCGCAACGGCCATCGAGGCATTGGCGCATCCGGCCAACAGCAGCGCGGCCAGCGCGCAGGACATGGTGCGGATCGTCAGCATCTCTCGTTCTCCCGGGTCGGTCGACCAGGCGCTGCGCATAGCGCCTCGAAGGTGGCGGCATGCCCGCGCGGCACCAGCATGATCGGCGCGCTGTGGGGGGCGACGATCAGCTCGCTCGCCCAGTTGGCGAAACCGAAGCGGCGCCAGCCGAGCGCGAGCAAATCGGTGTCCATCATCGCCGGGGCATGGCGGCTAAGCAGTTCGCGCAGCGTGTCCGCTGCTGGGCGATAGCAGGCAACCGAGGACGACAGGTCGGCCGATACGAAGCCCTCGCTGGCGGCGGGCGGCTCGCTTGCGGGACAGGCCAGCCACGACCAGCGCCCCGGGGCGAGAGCGGCAGCAATACCGTCGCCAGCGGCGCTCGGCGAACCGAAGACCTCCGCCGGAGCGGCGCCCGCCATCGCAGGCGCGCGCCACGCATCGCGCCGCAGGGCGACAAAGCGCACAAGTCGGAAATCGCCGTCGGCGAGCCGCTGGATCGGGGTGTCGTCAGCCATCGCAGCGCATCCGCAAGCCCTCGGGATCATAGGCGCAAGGGGCGACGATGCGCGCCCGATAGACTTCCCCGCGGTTGTCCGGGCCGAGATCCCACAATACCAGCCCCTCCCCCATCCGCGATGCGCCGTCCGCGATCATGCCGAGCGCATGAGGCCGCCCGAGCGTCGGCGAATGCACCGAGGACGTGACCCAGCCGTCCGATCCCGTCCCCGATTGGCGTGGGCAATGCGCCCCCACCGGCAGCCGCCGGTCATCGAGGCTGGCGAGGCCCACGAGTTGCATCCGTCCCGGCGCATGGCCGACCGGCATCAGCGCGCCCCGGCGACCGATGAAATCGCTGGCCTTGCACTTCAGCGTTCCGGCAAAGCCGATGTCCTGCGGCATGGTCGCCCCGTCGGTCTCGTTGCCGACATGGAGGAAGCCCTTTTCCACCCTGAGCACGTCAAGCGCCTCGATCCCGAAAGGCACCAATCCAAGTGGGCGGCCTGCATCAAGCAGCCGCTCGGCAAGCGCGGTTGCATCGCAAGCGGGCACCGCGATCTCGAAACTCGCCTCTCCGGAATAGGACACCCGGGCGATCCGCATGGGAACGCCATCCGCCTCTGTTTCGAGAAAGCCGAGGTGCCGCAGGGGCTCTCCATCTGGCGCGACCTCGATCCCGGCCCGCGCCAGAACCGCGAGCGCCTGCGGCCCAGCGAGGGTCATCACCGCCCATTGCGCCGTGACGTTTATCAGCGCCACCGCGAGTTCGGGCCACACGCGCTGGAGGTGTTCCTCGAGCCGGGCATAGATGCGGCCCGCGCCCGCGCTGCTGGTGCCGAGAACGAAGGAACCGTCCGCCCGCCGCATCGCCACGCCATCGTCGATGACGATGCCCTTCTCGTTGCAGTAGAGGGTGTAGCGGCAGCGTCCGGGCGGCAAGGTGGAAAGGGTCGCCACCGCGACGCGGTCGGCGAAGGTCGCGGCATCGGGTCCGTGAAGCTCGATCTTGCCGAGCGGCGAGGCATCGAACAGCCCGGCCGCCTGCCGCACGGCGCGCACTTCGCGGGTGATCGCAGCATGGAGCCTTTCCCCGGCGAGCGGATAGGCGGCAGGGCGCAGCACGCTGCCATATTCGTCCATCGCTGCGCCCAGCGCGACGTGGAGCGCGTGCGCGGGCAGTTGCTCGAGCGGATCGAGTAGGTCCCCGCAGGCTTCCCCGGCGAAGGCCCCGACCGTGACCGGCTCGTAAGGCGGACGAAAACGGGTGGTGCCGACCTCGGCCGGTGCGCGGCCGGTCAGATGGCCCATCACCGCAAGACCGTTGACGTTCGAGGTTTTGCCCTGGTCGGTCGCCATGCCGAGTGTGGTATAACGCTTGAGGTGTTCGACCGCAGAAAAGGATTCGCGCGCCGCCAGCGCGACATCTGCGGCGGTGACGTCGTTTTGGTAATCGACGAAGGTCTTGCCGGCCCCCGGCCCTTGGACGGCCGGGACCGTGATCGGGGGGACTGCCAGTAAGCCATCCCCCGCAGCCCGGCCGACGGCAAACAGCCCCGGTCCATCGTTGCGCGGCAGGAACGCGCCAAGGACTCTCGACCATGCCAGCTTGCCCCCTGCATGCGAATGGAGGTTCACCACCGGATTGAACCCGCCCGAGACAAGCAGCGCGTCGCACTCCAGCCGCTCGGAGCCATTCGGTGTCGCGGCGCGGATCGCCTGTAGGCGCTGGCTCCCGACGGCGCCCAGCACTTGTGCACCCGCCAGCACGCGCACGCCCGCATCACGCGCTGCCTCGGCAAAAGCAGCAGGCACTTCGTCGCGCAGGTCGAGCACGAAAGCAGGCGCGACGCCATGCCGGATGAATTGCCGCGCACTCTCCCAGCCCGCATCATTGTTGACCGCAAAGCCGATCCGCTGCCCCGGCACCACCGCCTGCCGCAGCAGATAGGCCTCGCCGGCCGAGGCGAGCATGATCCCGGGCAGGTCGTTGGCGGGAAACAGGAGCGGCCGCTCGATCGCGCCCGCCGCCAGCACCGCCTCCGCGCAACGCAGCTTGACCAGCCTCTCGCGCGGGGCATCATTCCGGGCCGGATCATCCTCGCATCGCTGGTGCAGCGCGAAGCTCCCGTGGTCATAGGCCCCGAACACGGTGGTGCGCGCCAGCATCGTGACGTTCGCCATGTCGGAGAGTAGAGCGACCAACGCATCCACCGCCAGGTTATCGGACTGCGCCCGCCCCCTCCTTCTCCCGCCCCAGAAGAACTCGTGCTCCGCGATGATGACGCTCTTGCCGGTGCGTGCATGCTCGAAGGCCGCTTCGAGGCCCGAGCGACCGCCGCCGATGACCAACACGTCGCACTTGGCGAAACGGTGTTCGTAGCGGTCCGGGTCGCGCGCGTCGGGCGCACGGCCCAGCCCTGCGGCCCTGCGGATGAATGGCTCGAACCAATGCCAGTCGGGCCACTTGAAGGTCTTGTAATAGAAGGCGGCGGGAATGAACCGGCTTGCGAGGCCCGTCACCGCCAGCAGGTCGAAGCGCGGCGACGGCCAGCAATTGACCGGCGCTGCGCACAGGCCTTCTCGGAGCGGGATCGCGGTCGCCTTGAGATTGGGAACGGTCCGCGCCCCGGTGCCGAGCTGAACCAGCACGTTGGGCTCTTCAAGGCCCGCAGCGAGCAGACCGCGCGGGCGGTGATACTTGAAGCTGCGCGCCGCCAAGACCTCGTCCTGCGCCAGCAGGGCCGAGGCAAGCGTGTCGCCGGCATAGCCCGTCAGTCTGCGCCCGCCCCAGGTAAAGGCGAGCGGCCGGTCGCGGTCGATCAGCGCGCCGCCGTCCGGAAGGCGATAGGCGGTCATGCGTCTGCTCCCGGGACGACGCCGGAAAGCGGAACGGTGGAGGCGATGGCGTGGGTCACGGTATCGCGTTCGACCAGAAACCATTGGCCGCAGCCTTGCGCGTGGACCCAGCGTTCGGTCTGCGGGCCTTTCGGATTGGCCGGGAAATGGAGGTAGCGCGTCCACTCGGCATCGCCGGCGTCCGGCGCGGGCCGGACCGGCGCCGCATCGCCGCCGCAGACGAATTCAGTCTCGGGCCGGGGGCCGCAAAAGGGGCAGTCGATTCGCAGCATCAGTGGGCAATTCCCGCCGCTCCGGCCTCGTCGACAAGGTGCCCCGAGGCGAAGCGGGCAAGGCTGGCGAACCGCGCCAGCGGGTGGACAATGCCGGTGGCAAGATGGTGGGCGAGGCACACGCCCCCGGCGGGTATCGCCTTGAAGCCCCCCGTCCCCCAGCCGCAGTTGAGATGCATTCCGACGACCTCGCTTTCATCGATGATCGGCGAGGAATCGGGAGTCACATCGCAGATGCCCGCCCATTGCCTTAGAAAGCGGAGCCGCGAGAATTGCGGGAACATGTCCACCAGCCCTTGCGCGGCGCGCTCCATCCACGGCAGGTTGCCGCGCTGCGCATAGGAGACATAGAGGTCGAGCCCCGCCCCCAGCACCAGCTCGCCCTTGTCGGTCTGCGAGACATAGGCCCCGGTCGCCGGGGACATTACCACGGTATCAAGACAGGGCTTGACCGGCTCGGTCACGAAAGCCTGCAGCGCGAAGGAGCGTATCGGCAGGTCGATCCCGGCAAGCCGTGCCAGCTCCGTCGAATGGCCGGCCACGGCCAGCGCGAGCTTGCCGCAGCCGATCGTGCCGCGGCTGGTCTCGACCCCGCGCACCCGGCCGCCTTCGACCGAGATGCCGGTGACCTCGCATTGTTCGATGATGTCAACCCCGCGCGCGTTGGCCGCGCGGGCATAGGCCCACGCCACCGCATCATGGCGCGCGGTGCCGGCGCGGGGCTGGAAAAGGCCGCCGAAGACCGGATGGCGCGGCGCCGGATTGAGCCCCGGGATGTTTTCGTAGACCGCCTCGCGCTCGTGGAATTCGGCATCGACCGCGTTGAGCCGCATCGCCGCCCCCGAATGGCGCATCCGGTCACGCTGGTGCGGATCGTGCGCGAGGATCCAGTTGCCCCGCGCCGAGAACATGATGTTGTATTCGAGTTCGCGCGAAAGCTGCTCGTATTGCTGGAGGGAAAAGTCGTAGAAGGCGGCGCTTTCCGGGTAGAAATAGTTCGAGCGGACCACCGTGGTGTTGCGTCCGGTGTTGCCGCCGCCGATCCAGCCCTTCTCCAGCACCGCGACATTGGTGATCCCGTGATGTTCGGCGAGGTAATAGGCGGTCGCAACACCATGCCCGCCACCGCCGACGATCACGACATCATAACTCCCTTTCGGACCGGCCTTTCGCCACTGCGGTTGCCAGAACTGTTGCCGTGAAAGGCCTCCCCGGATGAGGGACCAAGCGTTGAAGGGCGTTTTGGGTCGCATTTGGAACTAGCTACAATACACTAATGTATTGGGCAACCACCATCCAACCCATCATGCCATCAGCCCGGCGGCAAGGGTCGCAATGAGGATTAGGGGGACAGGGATGCGCAGCAGCACGAGCCAGCCTGCCAGCACCCGGCTATCGGCTGGCCAGCCGAGCATCCGCCCCCAGCTTTCACGGGACACGAACCACCCGGCGAATATCGCGGTCAGCAAGCCTCCGAGCGGCATCGCGATTGTCGAGGTCAGGATATCGAGCACCCCGAAGAAATTGGCCTCGGCAAGCAGCGGCACGCCGGCCAGCGGGTGCCAGTCGGCCGCGAGATTGAACGAAACCACCGTACCGATCCCTATCGCCCACAACGCCGCCCCCGCGCCGCCCAGGAGTGGCCCGCGGGACATGCCCCGCGCCTCGCCGATCGCTGCCAGCATCTCGAACAGAGCGACGCTCGATGTGACGGCGGCCATCACCACCAGCATGAAGAACACCGCGGCGAGCCACGCGCCACCCGGCAGTGTGGCAAAGACGGTCTGCATCGTTACGAAAAGCAGGGTCGGCCCTTCGGTCGGATCAAGGCCCACGGAAAAAACGAAGGGAAAGATCACCAGCCCGGCCAGTAGGGCGACGACGGTCTGTGCCAGGACTATGATCGCGGCAAGCCGCCCGATCCTGTCCTGCGGACCGAGATAACCGCCATAGGTGACCATGACCCCGGCAGCCACGCCGACCGAAAAGAAGGCATGCCCCACCGCCTTGATCGCGCTGTCCCACGTGAGGTGATCGGGATTGACCGCAAACAGGAACTCGAGAGCCGGGACGAACCCGGGTTGAAATGCCGCGATGGCGAGCATGCCGAAAAGGGTCAATGCAAGCATCGGCATCATCACCGCCATTGCCCGCTCCAGACCATTCCGGAGGCCCAGCCGGATGATCATGAGGTTGATAGTGATGAATGCGGTCTGCCACGCCGTCAGCGCCCACGGATCGGCAAGCAGGGCCGCGAAGTCCAGCGTGCCCCCGAAACCGGCCACCGTGCTCACCGCGTTCGAGGCAAAGGCGAGCGTCCATCCGCCGATGACGCAATAAAAAGAGACGACGAGGAAGCTCGCACCCACCCCGAGATAGCCGACCACGCTCCATAATGGCGAGCGGCCCTCATCCTTGGTGACCTGCTGCCATGCCCGGGCAGGATCGGCGCCGCCCTTGCGTCCGATCCCCAGCTCGGCGATTACGAGCGGCAGGCCGATTACAAAGACCGCTCCGACGTACAGCAGGATGAACGCACCCCCGCCGTTCTGCCCTGCCAGATAGGGAAAGCGCCACAGGTTGCCGAGACCGACCGCGTAACCAATCGCGGCGATGAGGAACATGAGGCGCGAGGACCATTTCTTGCCGCCCTCGGGGACCGGTCCGCTCATCGGTTTAGGTCCCCTCCGCCCGGCATCATCGATTCCACGTCCACTGACTTCCCCCGACATTGACAGCCCGATACAGACATGTATTCTTGCACCCCGCGCCGCCGTTGGCAATCCGTTCTAGCGCGCAAGGAGAGAAAATCATGAAAACCACCCACTTTCTCTGCATTGCCCTCGCCGCGTGCGCGGGCATACTTGCCACGCCGGGGCATGCGCGCGGCGCTCGGGGGGTCGAGGCTGCGCCGGAGGCACCTGCAGCGCCCGAAGTGCTGCTCGCGCCCTTCACCGATCACTACGAAATGCGCGTGGAAAAGCCTGTTGAGGTGGTCTGGGAACACATCAAGCGGCTCTATGTCGAGGGCGAACGCATGCGCCAGCAGGGCTTTGAGGTTTCGGAGGTCGTCGGCGACCCGACCGCTTGGCTTGGCGGGGTGCGCGGCGTCCGCGAGGGCGACACCACCCGTCCTCAAGTGACCATCCTGGTTTCGGCGGTCGACGACAAGGCCCACCTGCTGTCGGTGATGATCGGGCTGGAGAATCCCGTTCCGGTATATGTCGTCCATCAGGTGCGCCCCGATGGCGCTGAAGCGTCGATCTACCAGACCGTCATCCAGACCAAGTGGCCAGTGCGCAAGCCCGAGGGCGGCGAACTCGATGCTGCCTACGTCGCCGAGAAGATGGCTGCCGACATCGCCTTCCACAATTCCGAAGTCGCGGAAATCATGCAGCGGGAGAAGGCCATCATCGAGGCACTGAATTGACTCTCGCGACGGCTCGCACGATGATGCCGGCGATGACTTCGACCAAACAGTTGACCCGCGACCGGGATACGCCGGTCGAGAAGGACTGGATCGCTGCGGCGCGCGAAATGCTCATCGAAGGGGGCGTCGCTGCCGTCCAGATCAATCCGCTGGCCAACCGCCTCGGCGTGACCCGCGGCGGCTTCTACTGGCGCTTCCAGAACCGGCAGGACCTGCTCGATCACCTGCTGCTGGACTGGGAAAGCTCGAACGCGCGCCACTTCCTCGACCGGCTGGCCGAACCCGGCACGATGCGCGAGCGGATCGACCGGCTGATCGACCTGTGGTTGGAGGAAAAGCAGTTCGATCCCCGGCTTGAGGCCGCGATCAGGCAATGGGCGCGGATCGAGGAGCCGGTTCGCGAACGCGTCCGCATCGTCGACCTCGGCCGGATCCGCGCGATCGCGGACATCTATCTTGAAGACGGGTTCATGCCGGACGATGCCGAGGCCCGGGCGCGGATCATCTACTTTCACCAGATCGGCTACTACACGCTCGACCTCTGCGAGACTGCCGAGCAGCGCAAGGCGATGCGACCGCACTACACCCGCGTCATGTGCGGATACGACTGAGGCGAGCGCGGCACGCTTGCAAAACTGCGGCGCGCGCGATACAGATGTGTATCGCGCCGGGCAGGCGGACGGCGGGGAGGACATCACGATATGCACGCTTTACTGAGCAATGACTGGGCAGGTCTGGTCTTCGCGGCCGCGGTACTGGCCATGGGAGGGCTGCTGTGGCTTATCGTCAGGCGGTGGTGGGTCGCCGCCCCTTTCGGCTTGCTCGCGCTGGTGATGGCGATAGGCAGCGGCGTGCATCTCTACCGCGTCGCCGAAATGGAGCGCCTCTACCCGGCGCCCGGCACCTTCGTCGAGGTCGACGGCCAGCGCATCCACGTGCTGGCGGAGGGTCCGCAGAACGAAGGGCCGACGATCGTCCTGTTCGGCGGCGGACACGCGCCGGGCACCTCGATGCGCTTCATCCATGACGCGCTCAAGCAGGATTACCGCAGCGTCCTGATCGATCGGCCGGGCATGGGCTGGAGCGGTCCTGCCACCTTCCCGCTCTCGACCGCGGGCGAAGCGAAGCAGATGTGGGATGTGCTCGACAAGGCCGGAGCAAAAGGCCCGGTCATGCTGGCCGGCCATTCCTTCGGCGGATTGCTGGCAGCCAACATGGCGCGGCTGCGGCCCGAGCGCGTCCAGTCGCTGGTGGTAATGGACGCCACCCCGCCCGACGTGATCCTCTACGGCCCGCGGCTCGACGAGCTGTCGGCGCTCTCGTCCGATCCGTGGTGGAACGGCTTCTTCCGGCTCTTCGGGTTGGACTACCAGAAGCTCAAGGGCGAACCCGAATTGCCCCCGGCCTATCAGGAACTTGAGCGCAAGATCGCCGCGACCATGGGCGAGGCCGATGCGATCCAGAAGGCCTACAGCACCCGTCCTCGGGCCCAGCTGGCGGCCCATTCGATCTTCCGCGAACTGACCCCGCAGGGCATGGCCGCCGTCGGTTACGAGACCGGGTTCTTCGAGGGTGAACTCGGCAACATGCCGCTTTACCTGTTCGCGCCCCAGAACTCGGTGGGCATAAACGACGTTTCCACCTTCAGGAATGCCGAGGAACGCGAGGCGATGCGCTTGCAGCGCTTCTATGCCGTCGCGCGCGAACGCTATCTCGATTATTCGGAGAACTCGGTCCGCATCGTCGCGCCCGAGAATTCGAGCCACAATTTCCTCTACGAGCATCCGCAGTTCACGATCGACGTGCTGCGGCAAATCGCGGCCGGGACCTACGCCCCCGAAGAACAGGCGACGGCCGAGCTTGCCTCTCCGGCGCAGCCATGACGAGGCTCGCGACCGCACTCGGACCACTCGTGCTCGCGCTGGCGATGCCGGGCGCTGCACAGGCGGATGCAGTCTCGGCGGCGCAGCAATCCGAGACGACCGACCTCGCCAAGTGGGAGGGCGAGTGGCACCTGCCGCCGATCGATCGTTCCACGCCCTCGGCGCTGGCGGAGCAAATCCCGGAAGCGGTGGCCGAATATCGCCGCGAACTCGCCGCGATTGCCGACAATCCCGCGCCGCCGAGCTTCGTCAACACCATCGCCCCGCTCGACCGTGCAGGGCGGCGGCTGCGGCGGCTGATGAGCGTGCTGCGCATCCATCTCACCACCCACGGCACCGAGGAATGGCGCAAGGTCGGCCCCGACCTGGTGGCGAAGAACGACGAAGCGCTCGCCGAGGCGCTCAGCGATCCGGCGCTGTTCGCAAGGGTCCGGGCGGTTTACCGCGACCTGCCGCAAGGCACCGAGGATGCGGAACAGGCCCGCCTGACGGAACTCACCCATGCAGCGATGAGCCGGGCCGGCGCGGGGCTGGCGGCGGAAGACCGCGCGCGCCTTGCCGAGATCGATGCCGAGCTCGCCCGGCTGCGCACACAGATCGCCCAGAACCTTGGCCGCGAAGCCGCCGTGCAGTTCACCTTCTTCGACAACTCCGCGCGCCTCGACGGTTTGCCCCAGCCCCTGATGGACGCCGCGGCAGTGCTGGCCGCCAAGCAGGGGCGCGAGGGGCAGTTCGCCATACCCAACCAGCGCCCGCAGGTCTTCGCCGTCCAGACCCACGTCCGCGACCGCGAGACACGCCGGGTCGTCTGGCAGCGATGGATGGACCGCGGCGCGACCCCGGGAGAGTTCGACAACCGCCCCGTCGCCGCCCGCATCCTCGAACTACGCAAGGCCAAGGCCCGCCTGCTCGGCTATCCCACCTATGCCGATCAGGTCCTCTCCTCGCGCATGGTCGGAACGCCGGAGCGCGCGCAGGCGATCCTCGATGCCAACTGGGACGCGGTCATGGCCGCCGATGCCCGGCGGGTCGAGGAGCTGACCGCGCTTGCCCGCGCCGACGGGATCGCGACGATCGAGGCCTGGGATCGCATCCACTACCTCGACCGCCTGACCCGCGAACGCTTCGGCATCGATCCGCAGGAAGTCGCCGCCCATTTCCCCCTGCCGGCCGTGCGCGATGCCTTTTTTGCCGCAGCCGGAGACGCCTACGGCTACAGCTTCGAGCGCCTGTCGGGCGTGCCTACCATCAGCCCCGATATCGAGGTCTATCTCGCCCGGCGCGACGGCAAGCCTGCCGGGATCGTCTATCTCGATATCCGCCCCCGGCCCGAAAAGCCGCAAGGCTCGTGGGCGGCGCAATATCGCCCGGCAGGGGATCTCGCGCCCGGCGAACTGCCGGTGATCGCGCTCCATTCAAGCCCGCCCCCGTCTGCCGAGGGCGAGGAAATCCTGCTGCCCTTCGAATATGCCAACGTGCTGTTCCACGAATTCGGGCACGTGCTCCACATGCTGGCCAGCACGGCCAGCTACAACGGGACCGCCGCGCTGACCGTGCCGTGGGATTTCGTCGAGGTGCCCTCGCTGCTCAACGAGAGGTGGCTGCTGACCGACCGCACGCTCGACCGGCTGCCGCATCACCTCACCGGCGCGGTCATGTCTCCGGCCATGCGCGAAAACCTGCGCGCGGCGCGGCAGTACGAGCGGGTCTTCAGCGTCAATCCCGAATTCATGGCGCTGGCGCTGGTCGATCTCAAGCTGCACCGGGCCGCAGGCGAGATCGCCGACGTGAATGCCTTCGAGCAAGAGCAGCTTTCGGAACGCGGCTTTCCCGCCTCGGCCAATCCGACCATGCGCGCCTCGGCCGCAGTCCACATCTGGTCGCGCGAATATGCCGCCAATGTCTATACCTACCTGTGGTCGGACATACTTGCTGCGGACCTTGCTGAGGTGTTCCTGCGCGCACCGCAAGGCTTCCATGATCGCGGGGTTGGCGAGGACTATTTCGAGACCGTGCTCTCGCGCGCCAACCGGGTGCCGATCGAGCAGACCTACCGCGAATTCCACGGGCGCGCGCCCGACGAGGCGGCACTGATCCGGCGCTTCGGGCTGGACGGCGGCGCAGCGACAGAGTGAGGAACAGGCGGTGAAAGAACATGATTGCGTGCCGCTGATCGACTATGCCGAACGCCCGCCCGCCGAGATGCTGGGTGAGGCCGAGGCGTTCCTCGCCCGGATGAAACAGCGCCACACGGTCCGCGAGTTTTCCGACCGTCCCGTCGATCGCGCGGTGATCGAGGCAGCCATCGCCACGGCCGGCCTCGCCCCGAGCGGAGCAAACCACCAGCCGTGGCATTTCTGCGCGATCGGCTCGGACGAGAAGAAGCGCGTCCTGCGCGAACTTGCCGAGAAGGAGGAGCGCGAATTCTACGCCGGCAAGGCGGGCGAAGTATGGCTCGACGCCCTCGCCCCGCTCGGCACGGATGCGCACAAGCCTTATCTCGAGCATGCCCCGTGGATCATCGCCATCTTCGGACAGCGCAAGGGCGGGATTGTCGAGGATGGCGAACGGCAGAACTACTATGTTCCGGAATCCGTCGGAATCGCGATGGGTTTCCTGATCGCCGCCCTCCATCACGCGGGGCTGTGCATGCTTACCCATACGCCCAAGCCGATGACCTTCCTCAACGACCTTTGCGGCCGTCCGAAGAGCGAGAAGCCCTACCTGCTGCTGGTGGTCGGTTATCCGGCCGAAACGGCGAGCATGCCGGTCCATGCGCTCAACAAGAAGCCGCTCGAGATGATTTCATCGTTCATCTGAAACGGGTCCCTACCAACCCCAACGAGAAGGACGTGTCGCAATGATCCGGAAGGCATATTTCAGGCGGCTACTCGGGATGATGGCACCGGCCCTGTTCGGCAGCCTGCTCGTATCTGGGAGCGTACTATGCGCGCAGCCGGTGCAGGAAGACAATGCCGAAATCTGGATCATCGACGGGCACAATGACCTGCCCCTCGTGCTCCGCGAAAAGACCGGCGGCGATCTTGGAAAGATCGATCTCGGGGTTCGGGGCGACGGCGATACCGACATTCCCAAGCTGCGCGCGGGGAATGTCGGGGCGCAGTTCTGGTCGGTCTACGTACCCTCGGGCCTCAGCGGGCTGGAAGCGGTGCGTTACCAGCTCGAACAGATCGACATCGCCCGGCGGATGATCGCCGGATATGACGATTTCGCCCTCGCGCTCAGCGTTGCCGACATCGAGAAGGCACGCGCCCAAGGACGGATCGCGTCTTTGCTCGGCATGGAGGGTGCGCATCCCATCGCAAATTCCATGGCGGTGCTGCGCGCCTATTACGATCTGGGAGTGCGTTACGCCACGCTTACCCATTCGGCGGGGCATGACTGGGCGGATTCCGCCACCTCGCCGCCGCGGCACGGAGGTTTGACGCGCTTCGGCACGGAAGTTGTGCGCGAGATGAACCGGCTCGGCATGCTGGTCGACCTGTCGCACGTATCGGCCGATGCGATGAACGATGCGCTCGACGTGGCGGAGGCGCCGGTGATCTTCTCGCATTCCTCGGCCTTCGCCCTCACCCCGCACCCCCGGAACGTGCCCGATGACGTTCTGCGGCGGGTCGCCGCGAATGGCGGGATCGTGATGGTGACCTTCATCCCGCCCTACGTAAACGACGCCCGGCGCGTGCACGACAAGCCGCTCGAAGAAAAGATCGCGACGATCACAAGCGAGGCGGAGTTCCGCACCGTGCTGGAAGCTCACCGGACGGAATACGGCGAACCGCCGATGTCGACCATCGCGGACGTCGCCGACCATGTCGAACATGTCGCGAAAGTCGCCGGCAAGGCGCATGTCGGGATCGGCAGCGACTTCTTCGGTGCAGGGCCGCCAGACGTCACCGAGGGGCTCGAGGACGTGTCGCGCTATCCCGCGCTGATCGCCGAACTGCGTCGCCGCAGCTGGAGCGAGCCGGACCTCGCCGCTCTTGCCCACGGCAATTTCCTGCGCGTGATGCGCGAGGCCGAACAGGCCGCCGCACGGCTCCAGGCTAGTCGTCCGCCCTCGCTGGCCACTATCGCGATAGACGATGCCGCATCCGAATGATCGCGCATGGCGGGTAAGCCATGCCCGGATTGCCCTAGTCTGCGCGCTGCTGCGCCTGCCACCGCTTCAGGTGCGCATCCAGCAGGTCCATCGGCAGCGAGCCGGGTGACAGCACTGCGGCATGGAACGCGGGGAAGCTGAACCGCTCACCCAGAGCGGCGCGCGCCTCGTCGCGCATCCGCAGCAGTTCGCGCTGGCCCATCGCGTAGGACAGCGCCTGGCCCGGAATGTCGGTCGAATAGCGCAGCAGCTCGCTCTCGATCTCGCCATCGGAGGCGAAAGTGTTGGCCTTCATGAAGGCGCGCGCCTCCGCGTGGGTCCAGCCGAGCGCGTTGAGCCCGGTGTCGACCACCAGCCGGTTGGCGAGGAACATCTTCGAATAGAGCCGCCCGAAGCGTTCGTAGGGCGAGGCATACATGCCCATCTCGTCGGCCAGATCGGCGGCGTATTCGGCCCAGCCTTCGACATAGGCGTTGCGGTAAGTGAAGGAATTGGCCCGGCGCAGGGCGGGCAGGTCCTCGTTCTCCAGTTGCAGGGCGATCTGGAAGTGATGGCCGGGCAGCAGCTCGTGATAGATCAGCGCGGCGGCATTGGCATAGGACGTCGTCTCGGGCGACGACCCGTTGTAGATATAGGCGCCGACCGGCTGTTCGGGCGTGGGCGAGCGGTAATAGCCGAAGGTCATGCCCTGCTCGACCTCTTTCGGTGCACGCTCGACGGTGTAAGGCGCCTTGGGCAGGAGCGAGAAATAGCGCGGCAGGACGGGTTCGATCCGCTCCATGGCGCGGCGGAAATGGGCCTCGACCTCGGCCGGAGTGGAGGCCGAGAAACGCGGGTCGGCATCGACCAGCGCGGCGAAATCGCGGTCGCTGCCTTCGAAGCCGACCGAGCGCTTGATGTCTGCCAGTTCCATCCTCGCATCGCGCAGGATCTGCCGGCCGATCGCATGGATCTCCTCCGGCGAAAGGTCCGTGCCGGTGTGCAGCCGGGCGAGCGCGCGGTAATGCTCCGCCCCGCCCGCCTGCCACATCAGACCCGGACGCTCCGGCGCGGCGGCCTCGTAATCCGCGTCGAGCTTCGCGCCGAGCGCCGTGAAGGCGGGCGCGATCGCTCCTTCGACCTGCGCCGTCACCTCATCGAGGAACGCCGTCCGTGTCGCCGCATCGGCCGTTCCGAGCCGCGCCGGGTCCGGGATGAAGGCGGAGGAAGCCGCTGCCAGATTGGCGGCGACACGGCGCGCGCCGGGAATGGCCGGACGGGCAATGCGGATGCCCCGCGCCGCCTGCAGGTCGAGCTTGTCGGCCTGCGAGCGGACATGGGCCGCATAGGCCTGCAATGCCGCGATGTAGTGCGCGCGCTCGGCGGTTGTTTCGAGCCGGGTGGCGATCGCCGCCTGGCGGATGGAATTGTGCCGCCAGCCGCCGGAATACGGGGTGAGCGGAAAGGAATAGAGCCAGAACTGCGGGTAACTCTCCATGCCCTCGGCGAGCGCGATGAGATAGTCGCGGGTCTGCCGGTCCGCCTCGCCAAGGCCGCTCGCCGGGATCGCTTCGAGACGCGCCCTGAAAGACGCGCCCTGCGCCGCGATGTCCTGCACATGGTCGAGGCTGTCGGGCGCCAGCACCGGCATGGGATCGCCGTAGAGGTCGCGCAGCGCTACATCGAAGGGCCGCAAGGCGCTTGCCATCTCGTCGTGCAGCGCCGTTACCTCGCGCGCCGAAGCGGAAGGCGCCGCAGCGGCGAGGGGGCCGTTGGCGGTGCCCTGTGCCGATGTGCAGGCTGAAAGACAGGCTGCGGCGACAGCGATCATCAGCCCGCGCCCAAGAGTGCCCCGGGTGGCTGCACGTGCTGTTGCTGTCATCGCGTCAGGTCCTCTCGAAGATCAACGGGTAATCCGACCCGGCATAGGGCTGGCCATGCACCAGTCCCTCCTCTTCTGCCGGAAAGGCGCGCTCGCCGGGCTTGTCCGCGAACACGGCATCATCCCCCAGCCAACGGGTCGACCACGCGCGCCGCCTTCCGCTCGGTCCTGCCGGCGGAGCGCCGTGGACAATCGCCGCATGGAATATCAGCGCGTCGCCCGGCTCGAGATCGAAGGCGAGGATGTCGTGGGCGGCGCGATCTTTCTCGATATCGGGCAGCGCGGCAAGGCCCGTGTCCGCATAGGGCGAGGCATCGGTGAAGTGCTGCGGATTGTGCTCCCCCCAATGGTGCGAACCGGCCACGAATTCGAGCGCGGCGCTACCCGGTATGCGGTCGAGCGCCAGCCACAGCGAACAGATCTGGTGGCCCGACACCTTCCAATAGGGAATGTCCTGATGCCACGGGGTGCGCCGAACCGATCCCGGCTCCTTCACGAGCAGTTGGTCGTAGTAGAACCGCGCGCTGACCGATCCCATGCATTCGGCTGCGATCCGCGCGAGGGTCCCTTCGTGGACAGCCTCACGGAATCCATCGACCCGTTTCCAGGCCTGCAATTCGCCGTAGGACAGCGGCTGTTCGCGGGTTCCTTCGTAGATCTCGGCATCCTCGGGCGAAGTGGCCAGCGCCACGTCCGTGGACTGTGCCAAACGCTCGATCCAGTCAGAGGGCAAGACGCTGCGCACCAGCGCCACTCCGGTCCGGCGATAGTCTGCGATCGTGAATTCGTTCAGCATGGCCTCTCCTGGTGCCTGCCCGGTCCCCCACCGAACGCGCGATGCCGCCTCCGGTCAGTTCACCTGTTCGCGGTAGAGCTTTTCGATCCGCACCGCTTCGGCAGCCCACATCCGTTCCAGCTCGGTGTAATGGAACGCGGCCAGCGCCTCCGCCTCGGCGCGTGCGGCTTGCCCGTCCACCTGTCCCGCCGCCGAAAGCGGCTGGCGCGCATGGACGATGAGCTGCATCAGCGAGCCGCTTTCGCCCGATGCCCGCACATCGTAGCTGACCAGCGCCACAATGCCGTTGTTATAGGCGGCGCGCAAAGCGAGGAAGCGTTCCTTGTCGTCGATACGAATGAAATTCGCCTCGCGCCGGTCCAGCTCCGCCCCTTCCATTCGCGTGGCGAAGGTTCCCCCGAGGGGCGACTGCGGGGATGGCGCGATCATCTCCATCACAAAGCCGAGATCGCGATACTTGTTGCCGTCGATATACATCCGCTTGAGCTCGGCCCACAGGAAATCGGGCGGAACGGCGAAGGCCTGGGTGAAGTTGTCGACAAAATGAAGCGGGACGGCAGGCTCTGCCGCCGCCTCCCCTTCATTCGCGAAGACGAGCGAAGGCGTGACCAGCGCCAGTGCGGCGACGAGGCCGAAAACGCCCGCCCGCGACTGGTGCTGGCTCCTGCGCATCAGAAGTTCGCCCGCACGCCCAGGCCGAGCGTGCGCGGCTGGGTGAAGATCGGTTCGACGAAAGCGCCGAAGTCCGGGTTCACTTCCTTCAGCTCGTTGAACAGGTTGGTGCCGAAGGCATAGACCTCGAATGCGCCGAAATCGACCCCGATCCGGCTGTTGACGAGCACACGCGATTCGTTCGGCGCGACCGTGTCGAAGCCCAGTGCGCCGACCTGGCGCAGGATGATCGCGGCCTCGTCGATATAGTTGAGGTCGGCATGAACGCGCAGGTCGAAGCTGTCAGACACGCGCGGTGTCCAGTCGGCCGCGACCGAGATGTTGTAGGGCGGCACGAGGTCGAGCGGATCGCCTGCGAACTTGTCCACCGCATTGGTGGTGAAGTTGACATCATTGTGGCCCATCGAGGCGCTGAACTGGAAGGTGTCGCTCGGGGTCAGGACGAGCGCGAGGTCGAAACCGAAGCCGTCAGCCGCGCCCGAGTTGAACACCGCCGTAGCGCCCAGCGGCGTGATGTTGGTCGACTGGATGCCGGTGTAATCCTGATAGTAGATCGCCGCCTCGACATAGGCCGCACCGTCGAGGAACGACAGCTTGGTGCCGGCCTCGTAGGTCCACAGGCTTTCCGGATCGAAGGTCGGGTTGGGAGCCTGCGGCGCGAGGTTGAACCCGCCCGAACGGAATCCCTTGGCGGCCGAGGCATAGATGATCGAACCATCGAAATTGGCGGTGATCGAGACCCGCGGATTGAAGGTGTCGAAGGTGGCGTCATCCCCTCGCGTCGTCACGACATTGTTTCCCGGGCCGCCCGCACCGATGAGCGTCGTCACCGAGCTCTGTTCGAGCTTCTCGCGGAAATAGCGCCCTCCGGCCTCGATCGTCAGCCAGTCGGCCAGATCGAGCTCGAGGTTACCGTAGACCGCAATCGTCTCGCTGCGGGTGCGGCTGTCGAAGCGATCGTCGAAGATCCCGAAGGCGGGAATCGGCGCAGGCCGGTAGGTCGACGTCGCAACACCCTCTCCGGTTCCCTCGGCATAGATCCCGCCGATCAGGTAACGGAAGCTGCCCGAACTGTCCGAAGTCAGGCGAAGTTCCTGCGAGAACCGCTCGAAGCTGCCGTCGGCATCGGAGAACACCTGGCCGAAGGCGGGAAAGCCGAACACGGTGTTGAAGAACGGCGCGATGTCGCGGCGTGCGAAGCTGTTCTGGTCGATATAGCCCGTGACACTGAGCAGCTCGACCGCACCGAAATCATAGCTCGCCTCAAGATATCCGAGCAGGTATTCCTGCGAGGAAGGCGTCAGGCTCGTCTGCGCGGTGTTGAGACCGTCAAGCGAGAAGCTGACGCTGTCCTGCTTGGATTCGTTGTAGAGCACGGTCGCCGTCACCGAGAACTGCGGACTCGGTTCGACCAGCAGCTTTCCGCGGATGGTGGTAATCTGGCGATCATTATAGTCGTCTGCCGTGGGGCTGTCGATCCAGCCACCCATCTCGCGGTGCTGGGCCGAAATGCGCAGCGCAGCCACGCCCGGCGCGATCGGGACGTTGACGAAGCCTTCGGCGCGATAGGCTTCCTCGCCGCTCTTGATGGTGCTGACCTCGCCGGTCACCGATCCCATGAATTCGTCGAGATCCGGTCGGGCGGTGATGTAGCGGATCGTCCCGCCCATCGAGCTTTCGCCGTAAAGCGCCGGTTGCGGACCGCGCAACACCTCGACCCGTTCGAGATCGAGCAGTTGCACTTCCGCGACGCCTTGCGCGCCGAGATTGGTCACCGAGAATTCGTCGATGTAGTTCCCGACCGTCGCCTGACCGAGATATTGCGACACACCGCGCAGCTGGATGCGCTGGGAACCCGGACCGATGTCTACGAGGCGCAGACCCGGCACGGCCGCCTGGAGATCATCGAGGCTGAGTGCGTTGCGCCGCTCGAACTCCTCGGCGGTGATGGCCGAAATGGCGATCGGAACTTCCGAAATGACTTCGGCGCGGCGGTTCGCGGTCACCACGATGGTCGAGGCATTGATCGCATTTTCGTCGTCGCCGGTCGCATCCAGCGCTGCCGCGTCCTGCGCGTAGGCCGGGGTGACGAGCGCTGCGCTGGCGAGCAGCGCGGCAGCGATCGAAGTGGCGCTTTTGAGTGCGAAGATCTTTGCCATACCGGCGTCCCCCGTGCTGCGGCACCGCAGTGCCCGTTGTCATCGCGTGACCGGCTTCGAGGCGATCCCCGCCAGTTCCGATACACATCTGTATCGGGACGGTGCTGTCAAAAATTGCAAATGTCAATACACAGATGTCTTCAGCCTATTTTTTGTGTGATAGTGTGTGACGCACGCATCGCCGGTCGCTGGAATGTCAAACGGCGTTCAAAAGGGGCCCCCGATCTGGAGTGGGCCCCTTGGGCCGGACAGGGAGCATAGTTGGATTGACCGGCTGGCCGGGCTTTTGGAGAAGTGCCCATGGCAAGACACCGATCCCATAGCGTCGAGTTCAAGCGTCAGGTCGCGCAGAAGTTTCTCAGCGGAGAGACGCTTCACGGCCTTGCCAAGCGCCATGAGATTTCCCGGCAGCTTATCCGCGTCTGGGTGGAGAAGTACGAGGCCGGTGCCCTCGATGAAGATACGCGGGCGTCAGATCTGATCCAGGCATATGAGGCACGGATTATCGATTTCGATGCGTGCGATCGGCCCAGTTTGGATAAGCGATACAGAGGCAGTCATCGAACCTCGCAAGATCAATGGTGGACGATCAATGGATTGTCCGGACGACAACACCAGAATTTAGGGGACATGGTCTGCAGACAGCGGACTAGCAGTGCGCTCACAGCGACGGCCCTGACCTCCAAATTTGCTGAGAAGTTCTCAAGCAAGGCTGCGCTGCGCTATGAAACCTCTTAACTTGGCCTCGTGTCCTCGTAAACGTTCCATGACCATGCCGGCGCAAGGCGACCCTGCGCCTGGTTATGACCGGCCCCCACCGAGTGGCCCGGGTGGATTGTTAGTGCATTGTCGCCCGTGATGAGCCACGCTTGTGGCGCTTCGCCGACTGGGAAACCACGCGGTATCGCGTAATGACCGGGAACGCCCCGCCCGCCTGACCAGCAGGCGCCTCGACCTCGGTCGCGGCTCCCCTAAGAGACGGTAAAGCAGGGATTATCGCTTCCGTAACCGCTTCGAGCTATCCGGAGGCACAGGAGGACTTATGGCCAAACGAGCTGCAAGGTTGCTGATCGACGCTGTCGGTGATCAGGCGTCGCAAAAGGTCGTCGATGCGATCGTCATCGCGGTACGCGAGAAAGACGACGAGCGCCTTTCGTTTCTTGGCGAAGTGCAGACGGTCGTCGAGGCCGCGCGCTGGAAGGCCGCTTCGGCGAAACGCCAAGTACCGTAACCCCACAGCAAAGCTTGCAGCGGGTGCGGCCAGCCCGCCTTGCCACTTGTCCTTGAACAGGTTGAGCGTGAGACTCCCGCAGAAGGCTTGCGCTGATGACAAGATCGATGCCGCGCGCCCACGAACGGTCCGGCCGGCTAATATCATGCCAGCTTATCGCCCTCACCTGTCATCACAAGATGGACCGCGCCGCTAACTTTGCGCGCTTTTCGATGCCGCTGCGTGCAAGGCCACGATTGCCTCGAAAACGGGTGGATAGAAGGGACGGTCAAACGCGACCCCGATCTCCTCGCCTGACGGAGAAGATTATGAATACTGAGCAAGAAGCATCGCGCGCGGCAGATTATCGGTGATCAACTCGCCGACGCAGACTCCCTGATAGCCAGTCGCACCTAGCCTATCTGGCACCGTCATGAACTGTTGAGAATAACTTGGCCATGAATGCCGCTTGCGCGGCGATATGAAGCGCCTGATTGGCTTCTTTGCGGAAGCCGTGACCTTCGTCCTCGAACAGGATGTATGGCGCATGAATTCCTCGCGCCCGCAATGCCGAGACGATTTGATCTGATTCCGATCGCGGGACCCGCGGATCATTGGCCCCTTGCATCACAAGCAATGGCTTTTGCATAAGCTCCACGTTCGTGAGCGGAGAAATCGCCTGTAGAAATTTCCGCATTTCCGCATCACGCTCGTCGCCATATTCAGGCCGCCGGAGTGCCCGTCGATACTCGGCCGTACTCTCGAGAAACGTTATGAAATTGGATACACCATAGGCATCGGCCCCGCCGGCAAGGCGATCCGGATAATGGATCAGGCTGGCAAGAGTGAGATAGCCGCCATAGGAACCGCCGGACACAATTACGCGCTTCGGGTCGAGATCGCTTTGACTGGCAATCCAATCAAGCAATGCGCCGACATCGCGAACCGCGTCCTCGCGCTTACTTCCGTTGTCCAGGCTCATGAAGCGCTTGCCATAGCCTGCGCTTCCCCGAACATTGGGCTGAATGACAGCCGCGCCGAGCGACCGAGCATAATATTGGAGGTCGCGCCTGTAAACGGGCCTAGCTTGATCCTCCGGACCGCCGTGGAAGTCGATGATGACCGGTAATCGTACGTTCGCCTCTGCGGCCTCGGGACGATATAAAAATGCCGGAATTTGGAGACCGTCGAATGACCGGAATCGGATCAGCTTTGGTTCGATAAACCCATCCGTCGACGCGATTTCCGAGCCCGGCATTGTCCAGCGTTCGAGCTTTCGGCCTGCGAGCTTCAAGACCCACACATCGCCAGGCGACGTCGCCGTCGCGAGCCCGAAGGCGATTCGACTGCCGTCGGGAGAATAGCGCAAGGAAGAGATCACGCCGCGTGGCAGTTTCGGGCCACGATGCACGCGACCGCTTGCAAGATCGATCAGATAAAGCTCGGAATAGCCGTCGGCGTTGACAGTATAGGCTACCGATCTCCCATCAGGCGCCAAGTCGAATAGCTCGACATTCCATCCGCTGCGCCGCGTAAGGTCGCGCTGCTTGCCGCTCCGCAGGTCAAGACTGACCAGCCGCATCGCATCAGATCCCGCATCGCTAACATAAATTATCGATTGGTCATCGGGAAGAAATTGAGGATCGCGGAGCATCGCGCCTTGCTCGCCGGCGAGCGGCGTTGCCGTCCCCGTGACCAGATCGACCAGTACCATCGAGCGTTCGGTTGGCGCTATTTGGCGCGAGACAATGAGGCGATTGCCATCGTTCGAAAAAGCCGCCGGAAAGGCTGAGCCGACGTCCTTGTAGACGCGCTTTTGCGTGTCGAGCTTGGACGCATCGACAACAACGACCGTATGTTCGGCGGAACCGCGTGCGACACTCGCCCAAGCTACATGCCGTCGGTCGGGACTGACCGCTGTCAGAAGATTTCGCGTATCGGGCTCGCTGATCCGCAGCGGGGCCGCACCAATTCCAGCGAGCAAGACTTCGTACCATTCGTCTCCCGCCGCATCGCGGATGTAGGCGAACCCGCCGCCCGCCAGGGGAAAGCCAATAACAGGGGGATCAGCCGCGGTGGTAAGCTGCTGCCGCATTCCTTTGGGCGCAGCCAAGCGAAAAAGCTGGTTCACCGCGCCGTCTCGCGCGTGGATGAGCAAGGAGCCGTCGTCAAACCAATCGAGCAGGCTGACGCCGCGAAGCGATTCATATTCGCGAGCAGCTTCGAGATCTGCCTCTGTAATCAGAGGCAGATGCTCCAGGCGCGCCGCGCCCACCTGTTGAATATCGGGCCCCGGCGACCTGGACTGCTGCGAAATGCCGAGTGCGGGGGCCGAGACTCCAAGCGCAAGCAGCACAGCACCCAAACTGCGGAGGAATGGTGGAGCAATCATTGCTCCGCAGCCGCAGACATCAGACGAATGCGAAATATGAGCGCACTGTCAGGGGGAATCGGCCCCGCACCTTTTGCCCCATAGGCAAGCTCCGCCGGGATATAGACCATCCATTCATCGCCGGGGCGCATCAACCTGAGAGCAACTTGCCATCCCGGAATTACTTCACGCCCCTTAAATGTATCCGGGCCACCCCGCGCGAAAGAGGAGTCGAAAACTTCGCCGGAGGGCAAGCTGCCTTCATAATGAACGGTCACATTACCGGACAGTTTTGGATGTTCGCCATCCTGTGATCCCGATGCCAGAATCCTGTATTGAATCCCGGGGAGCACGACGACGCCTTGCTTGCGGGCGTTACGCTCAAGAAATGCGGTAGAGTTCGACTCTTTGGCAAGCGCGAATGGCTGAGAAGTGCCGGCACAACCGATGGCGGCCAGCATCACGGCCGCCTTGGTCGAGCCCCTGAAGCGGTGGGCCTGCCCGACACCGATCATGGGGCGTCACCCTTCTCGCTACGCCGAAACTCGAGGCGCTGCAGCGACCGGCCATTCAATTGCACGACGGCATCACCGGTGGGCACGTCCTTCGCAGTGACGATATCCTCGGTCATGATGCCGCCCACCGTTCGCGTCGATACGAGAAGCAAAAGGTCGCGATATTTGAAGATACTGACGAGCGTGTCGCCGAAAAGGCGCGCAGGGAGGCGAACGTCCGGACCTTCGGGCACCGCACCTTCGTCGATGTAAAGATCGTCGGCGCCCGTTCCGCGACAAAGCTTGTAGTCCTTGACCCCCTTTACTACGCCAGCCTCACGATAAGTCGTCACAAAAGGCGTGCAGGTCGCGTCCTGCGTCGGCCAAGGCCCGATGTCCCGACTGATCGTTATGGGCGGAGCGCGCCCCCGTTCGGGGAAGTTGATGAGCGTCCCCTCCCAATGCCCCGACCAGTCGGGCACGGCCGGCGAAGCTGCCGCCAACAATAGCGCGGTGATCACATCGCCACCCTGAAACCGGCATAGAACAGCCGACCCACGCTATCGAACTGGGCACCGCCGAAGCCAGCACCGTATATGCTGAAGGGTGGTTTTTTGTCGGCAAGATTGTCGACGCCGAGATAGAAGCTGCGTCCCTCGCCAAAATCAAAGCCAAGCCGAAGGTCGTGATAGTTGTAGGAGCCGGTCTTCACCCAACCCGGTGCACGGCGATTGACATTTAAGGGTGCCGCGCCGTTCACACTTTCAAAGAAGGCAACGTCATCATTCTTGTAATATACGCTCGAGAAATACCGGGCTCGATGGGTTAATTCCACCGGCCCCAGCGTTAGCGTGGTTGCCAAAGTTGCTTGAAACCGGGGCGAACTCGGGGTTTCGACGATTTGCGTGCGGAAGTCGGGAAGAGCCGGTGAGCGATAGTCGTCACGCTTGATCACATAACTTGCGAGGCCACGAAACGAAATACCTGCATCGCTCGATAATGGCATCCGATAGCTCAAGTCAGCATCGATGCCCGACGCCGTCAACCGCGTCAGATTGATCGGATATTGCGTGACGCGCGTAATGTTGAACCCCGCGTCGCGCTCCACGAGCGGGCAAAAGGGATTGTCGAGGGTCGGCGCGTCCACGCATTGCGACGGCACGCGGAATGGGCTGATCGTCGTGCTATTCACGCCCGCAATCGCTCCCTTGAGTTCAATGTTGTAATAATCGACCGACAGGCTGAAACGCGGGATGAAGCTTGGCTGCAGGACCGCACCAAAGCTGTAGGTGGTACCCCGCTCGACATCGAGATCGGGGTTCCCGCTCGTGACGGTAGCGATTGTGATCGGAATGGTCGGCGTCTGAAAATTCGTGGGGATGCCGAGGGCCGCACAATTGGCGCGCCGAGTAGATGTACCCTGCGCAATGAAACGCGCATCACAAGGATCGGTGATCTGCGTCGTTCCGGTCAGCGTGGGTTGAAACAGCTCCGTGACATTGGGCGCGCGCACGGCTCGCTGATAGGATCCGCGAAGCGTCACATCGCGCACCGGCTGATATAAGGCGCTCACACCCCAGGATGTCGTGGTTCCGACCCTCGACAAGTTATAATCGCTGAGGCGCCCCGAAACACCTAATTCGAGCCGCCTGGCAAAAGGAACGTCAGCCAAAACGGGAATTTTGAGCTCGCCATAAGCCTCGACCACTTCGACCGAACCTGCGACACCGGCCCCGCCGGACTGTGTCCGACCGAGCGTGTCACGGGGATCAGGTGTATAGCGGGTCGATTCCCGGCGAAACTCGGCGCCAACGACAAACCCAATCGCGCCGCCCGGCAAAGTTAGAAATCCCCCCGTGTCACCAGCGAGAAAGCCCCCGGCAAGATGTTGCTGCAATCTGCCCCGAGACGTGGTTGTAATCGCCAGATAATCGCGCGCTGCCGGGGTGACGGCGCCATTTCCAAAGAAATTGGCGGGCACACAGCCGGCAATATCAGGGTTTGTGCTCGTGGGCGCATTCAGGCGGGACCGGCAAACAATCGCACCGACGGTGCCAAGCACGCCAGCCGTGTCGATGACCGCATCCGCGGCCAAGGTCGTGCGCGGGATGATGACATTGTTGAAGAAATTGGTCTCGACGTTCGTCCGACCGTAGCTGTAGGAAAGTTCGTATCGCAAATGGTCGCTAAGCTCACCCTTCGCCCCAATGACGCCGCGATAGGTCTCGCGCGTATCGCGCTCACCAAAGGTTCCGACGTCGGTAAGAGCTCGGACGGCGACAAAATCCGGTCCAGCCGCCGTCGGGCCATAAGCGTTGAGCACGCCCAACGCCTGCGATGAAAGATAGGGAATGGTTTTCGAAAAGACGAACTGCTGTATGAGCGGTCCGCTAAATGCGGATGAGCGCTGCCAGATAACATCAGCTTGCCCGAACAGGGTGATCGCGTCCGTGACGCCGAAATGCGCAAGCAAAGTCCCCGAGAAGCGCTCATTGTCCGGGAGCAAGGAGCCGGCTTCAATCGGACCATAGCCATCGCCCCCGTCGCTGATGCCGAGATTGGGATAGCTTGCGGTCCCGGTGTTTGCTGGCGCGAGGGTACCGTTTGGCTGAAAGCGATAGAAGGGTGGACCATAAGGTAGCGTTCCACCGTTGGAATAGGACAAAAAGCGGATATCATTGATCGGGATGGTCAAAGGTTGACCAGCCTGGGCGACCAGCGGATTCTGGATAAAGTCCGACTGACCATTGGAAAATTCGCGATCCGTGTATCGGAATCCGTCGCGCTGCGCATATTCGAGCGCGATTGCCACATTCGCTCTGTCGCTTGCGAAGTTATGCCCGGCGACGAGGCCAATCGTCCGAGCGCCTGCGTCGCCTCGATCGCTGATCCCCGCTTGCCCATGGAGCGACAGCCCCTCATAATCTTGCTTCAGAACGAAATTAACGACCCCTGCGATTGCATCGGCGCCATAGACGCTCGACGCGCCGCCGGTCAGAATATCGACGCGGTCGATCAACTCCGCGGGGATCGTGTTGGTGTCAGGCTGCGAGATTTGCTGCGTGCTCGAGACCAGCCGACGACCATTTTGGAGAACCAGCGTTCGCGTTGGCCCGAGGCCGCGCAAGTCGAGAAGGTTGATCCCGACTTGTCCTGGCGCTTGCGTGCCTAGCGCTGTCGATGCCGCCTGAGTGCCCGAAGTCCGGAACTGAGGCAGAAGGCTCAGCTGGTCCCCGATCGAAATGCTACCGCTACGCGTGACAACCGAATCGCCTCGAAGCTGCGCCACCGGCGCGGCGGTTACCGATCCTGCTCCCTGTATCCGCGATCCCGTCACGATAATTTCCGCTTCGGGCTCGGCGGCGGAGAATTCCGCCGCCGAGCCCTGTGGGACACGGCGCAAAACGATGACCCGGCCATTATCCGACACAATCTCAAGACCGCTACCCCGCAGCAGCTCAGCCAAGGCGACCCTGATGTCGCGCGAGCCGCGGATGCTCGGGGTGACTACCCCGGCCAGCGTATCCGCTGGAGCGACGATCTGGATGCCGGCTTGTCGCGCAAACTCAGGAATGGCGGTTGCCGCAGACTGCGAGCGAATGTTGAAATCGCGCTCCTGTGCGGCCGCTGGCGCCACAATCGCGACTGCTGAAATTGCTGCGCCTGCCAGAAAAGCTGTCTGATATTTCGCCATATGCCCCCCATTTGCGGGCCAAGTCACGACCCATACATCTCTCGATGCATGGCGCAGAAGCTTCCGCCATATCTTCACTCGATGATGATCGAATTTTCCTTCTCGCGAGCGCGTACGCCAAGCGACAACGCGGCCGCGCGAGCGAAGCCGCGCGGATCGTCGGCTGCGAACCAGCCGGAAAGCGTCCGCGAACCGACCGCTTTATCGGCGATCACAATAGGCGGACCGCCATAGCGGGCAAATTTTTCAGCCGCCTCGGTCAAGGTGTCGCCATCGAGGGCAATCATGTGCGAACGCCAGGCGAGTTCGCGATTCACGTCCTCTGTCGTCAATTTCGCTACGCTCGTCGCCGCCTCGTCATCTGCTTTCGCTGTCATATTGGCTGTCAGCATATGGGTTATCCGCCCTTTCCGGTCGCGGATGGCAACACGCCCTTCGCGGACCGTTACAACAGCCTCCCTGCTCCTGTCGCGCGTCACGCTAAAGCTTGTTCCGACCGCAATCACATCGATCGGCCCGGCGTGAACGACGAACGGACGCTCGCGATCCTTCGCGACGTCAAAAAGCGCTGTGCCTTCGACCAGCTCAACATCACGGCGGGAACGCTGAAACCGCACTACAAGATTACTCTTGGTATCGAGCGTTGCACGTGAACCGTCAGACAAGACGGCCATGCGGATTTCGCCGCGCTGCGTTGCAATCGTTTCAGTACTTGTTAGTGCTGCCCAGCCGATCAATAGGCCAACGCAAGCGGCAACCGCTCCACCTGCCCAGCGTCGCGCGCGTATCGAAAACCACGAACGCAAATACTGCCGTCGGGCTTCGCCTTGAACGTCAGGTTGCCGAAGCGCCCGCGCCCGGTCGGCGAATGCCATGACGGCTTGCGCGCGGGCAAAGGCGCCGCGGCGACGCGGATCGCCACCCAACCAAAGGCCGAGCGCGGCGCGATCGTTGTCCGACAACGGCCCGCGATCGAGCTTGGCAACCCAGGCGATTGCGGCGGCCTCAATCGCCGAACTGGTCTCGCGGGGTTCCTTCATTATCTTTCCTGTTTCCTTTTCGCGCCTTAGATGCATCGAGCCTTTGTTTTCCGCCACGTCCGAGTATGTCGGACAGAACGCGGATGGCTTTCCCTATCTGCTTTTCGACGGTATTCTCCGAGATACCGAGCGCGCTTGCAGTGTCACGCTGTGACAGACCATCGATCTTTCGCAGCCGAAAAACCTCCGCGCAGCGTGGCGGGAGCTGTGCGACGGCGTCCGCCAGCTGACGCAACTCTTGCCGGCCCGCCACAATGTCTTCCGGGCTGGGCTGATCGTCAGGCCGGTCGAGAAGGGCGACGTCGGCCACGCTATGGATAGGGACAATTCGTGCCCGCCGGAGTTGCTGCAATATGATTGAACGTGCGATTTCGAACAAATAGGCTTGCGGCCTGCGAATATGATCAACGGTCGCAAGATCGAAGATTGCCGCGTAACTTTCTTGCACAATGTCGTCGATGTTTATGGCGCTGGCCGAATATTTGGCCAGCCAACCGCGCAAGGCTCGCTCATGTGGGAGCACATGCCGCGATATCCATATAGCCCGGTCGGTGTGGACCAAGTCGATCATGGCCGAAACAATCGCCGCTGCGCCGGCTCGAGGTTGGCGCGCACGCGGCAATCATCATCGAAAATCATCGTCGACGGAGCCGATCCGGCAAACGGCGGCCAATGCGGGAGGCCCGGACCATTGGGATTTCCGGTCCGAGCAAACCGGGCCCAGCAGCTGGCCATCACGCGCGACAAACGGCGTGCGCGATCGCCGCCGCCAGTCGCCTGGTCGCACAGGTCAGTGTTGGCAAAGACAAAGGGCACGTCGGCGCCGTGATATGCCCTTGGTCGACTGTCGAACAACCCGGTTTTCCAATCAAAACGATACATCCAGGTCGGCGCTTGGCCGGCCGCCTCGCGAAGCCTTGCCATGCGTTCGCTGCCCATCTGGAAATGTCGTCCAGACAAGATCGCTGCGATTTCAACCGGCGAAGCTGCCGGATTGTCAGCGCAAGCCGCAGCGATGGCGATCTCAGTACGTGCCCCAAGCTCGGCGGAGAGGCTTTTTGCGAGCTGTTCCCAGCTCAGCATTTCATTCTCCGGCGCGTCGACGCTTCGCGGAAACTCGTGATGCGTGCGGCCGATCAGCAACGCGACACTTGCCGATGATGCAGGCGCCTTGTCACCAAAGGGCTGATCCGGCAGACTCGGCACACCCGCCAAGGGTTGCCAATACCAGGCGGGCGGATGAAAATCCGCCGGCCGACCAGCGCTGCGCTGGATGGTAGCGGCCGCCCTGCCGGCCGCCTCAAGTAACCGGGATACCGGCATGGCGCGCAACTCGGAAATACTGGCGGCAGGCGCTCCCAAAGCCGCAAGCCATGCTTTCGTAAGCGCCGCCCCACTGTCCCGATCATGCACAAAGGGCCGTGCGCCACTTTGAACTATCGCTTTGTGAAACAGGCCCTGCGCCGCAGGCATTGCCAAGAGGACGCTGATCTTGAACCCGCCACCCGACTGGCCGAAGATCGTGACATTATCAGGATCGCCGCCGAAACTTGAAATATGATCCCGTATCCAGCGGAGCGCGGCAATGATGTCCAACATGCCGACGTTTCCCGAATCCTCGTCTCCGCCAGCAACCTGCGACAAATCGGCATAGCCAAATACGCCCACCCGATGATTCAGACTAATGACAACGACATCCTGCTCGCGCGCGAGATTTTCCCCGTTCGTCGCAAGGAAATGCTGGCTCGATCCGCCGCCGAATCCTTGGGCATGCAGCCAAACCATCACGGGCTTTGGTCGATCACCCGAAGCGAGTGCCCAAATGTTGAGCCGCAGGCAATCGTCGCCCGCCAGCGTTACAGGTCCGCGCTGAAGGAGGAATGGCCATTCACCGGCGCTCTCATCGCCTTGACGCTCTTCACTTGGGCAGATCGGCCCATAATTATACGCATTCCTTATTCCGGCCCAAGGCGCGAGAGGAGGCGCAGGAGAAAACCTGTGTGCCGAGGTAAGGGGTCCAGCATAGGGGAGGCCGAGGAAGATCCGGACACCACCCTTGCGTACACCGCGCACTCTGCCGCTAGGTGTGTCGTATATAATCCCCGTCTCCAAGCGATCCTGGGCCGATTTTTGGTCGGTTCCGGTTGTCGCAACTGCAACCGAACTATCGAGTAAGGGAAAGGCAGAACCAAATATACCGGCCTGCAGGACATTTCGTCGCGCGATCATCAAGAATGCCCCCTCAGCTAAAGCTCCACCTTGCATCGATGCATGAGGAGACGGCTTCCGTAATGCCTATCTAGGATTTCAATCGAGCGCGCGCTTCTATGTAGCGCCTAGTTCGATCACTGACCCTACAACAGACTTAATGGCGGAAAAACTCTGCGCGATCATCATGAGTGGATGCACAGCCGATTTCCTCGCCAATGGCCCATCACCCTTTCGCTCATCCTCCTCTTCATCGCCGGAAACGCCTCCGGCGAGGAAGGGCCACCTCCACGGCCGTTGACCGACCCCTTGCTGGTCAAGAGTCAGTCGCTCTCCCGGCCGCTGGTTCCGTCCGTCGAGGAACTCTTCGCGGCCAAGGATGCGTTTGGCGCGATTTGGATCGATGACGGCGAGACGATCCTCGCGACCGCTAATCTTGATGGGCCATTTAACCTTTGGATGCTCGACCGCGCTGGCGACGGACCCCGACCGGCGTCTCGCTCGCCTGATCGACAACTCAATCCGGTCGCGCTGCCGGATCGGAAGCGAATCGTCTACGAGACGGATAGCGGCGGCCGCGAAATGTACGACCTTATATTACTTGACCTTGAAACCGGGGCAGAGCGCAACCTGACTGCAAGCCCCGACACATCCGAAATCGGCGCCATCGGTTCTTATGACGGCCGCCTTCTGGCGTTCAGCAGCCGCGAGGCGAATGCCTCGAACTTTGATCTGGCGATCCTGGACATCACGACAGGTGAGCGCCGGACACTCGTTGCGGAGGAATCACCCGGCTATCGTTGGGTGCCGGTGGAGTTCACGCCCGATGGCAAAGCGCTGCTCGCCAATCGTCTCAATGTACTGCAAACCGACGGCACGATGATGCTTGTACCGCTCGACGGGTCGGCGCCCCTCCCCATCGGACCCAGCGGCGAGGGTGTCTATGCAATTGCATCGGACCTTTCCGACGAAGGGGACCGGATCGCCTTCTTTGCCAGCGGACCCAGCCAGAACCGACGCAGCGGCCTGCTATCCCTCGACACCGGCGCGATCCGCTGGCTGCGCTCCAGCCCGTGGCCACAGAGCGGCGGCTGGTTCGTCCCCGGTCGGTCGGATATCGCATTCGAGGAGAACGCATCGGGGCGCAGCGGCATCTTTCTCTATGATGCCGCGCGCGACGAGAGCAAACCGCTGCCGCTGCCCGAAGGGATGAACCGCTTCGCATCTTCCGGCCAATCCCCCTTCACCGCCAATGGCGCAACGCTGCTGTTCCGGCATCAGGCCGGTCATCAGCCGAACGATTTCTGGACATACTCCATGGTTTCGAAAAGCGCAGCCAAGATCACCGAACTCAGCCCGGCGGCGCTGGACGGCAACCGACTGCCGCGCACCGAACTTGTCCATTACCCTAGCAAGGATGGACTCGTCATAAGCGCCTTTGTATGGATTCCGCCCAATCTGGCGCGCGACGGCACGGCCCCGGCGGTGGTCATGGCCCATGGCGGACCGACGGCGCAAATCTCTGATTTTTTCAACCGCGACGCGATTGCTATCGCGAGCCGCGGCTTCGTGGTCATTGCGCCGAATTTTCGTGGCTCGACCGGTTATGGCATGGATTTCCAGCGCGCCAATGTAGGTGATCTGGGTGGCGGCGATCTCGACGATTTGGTTGCCGGCGTCGATTTTCTTGTGGCGACCGGCTTTGTCGACCGTCGCCGCGTTGGCATCATGGGAGGATCCTATGGCGGCTATCTGACCGTCATGGGGCTGGCGCGCCGTCCCGAGGTCTTTGCTTCTGGGGTGGATCTGTTCGGCATCCTCAACTGGCAGACCCTACTGGCCAGCACCGAGCCGGTACTGCAGGTCTATGTCCGCAACCTGCTCGGCGATCCGGTGACGAACGCCGAACAATATGAGCGCTCCAGCCCGTCCACCTATATCGATCGGATCGAGGCGCCGCTGCTGATCCTGCAAGGCGAAAACGACATTCGAACCCCGAAGAGCGAAGCGACGGCGCTGCAAGCCCGACTGAATGAACGAGGACGGACAGTAGAAGCAGTCTATTATCCCGAAGAAGGCCACGGCTTTTCGCGCCGCGAGAACCAGATTGATTCACTCACGCGCGTGGTCGACTGGTTCGAGCGGACGCTGAAAGCGCAACCCTGACGGGCAATGTTCGTGAGAATTGGAACTGGACAGCGGCGATCCCGCCCTCAGAATGCGACATGGCGCAATACAGGTCGCCAATAATCAGGTGGCAAAGTGGGATTGGCCGGCAAGGGCTAAATACCTAGCTTAAAACAACTAAAGCCATAAGCGTCGAAAACGCTCCCACCAGTAATCCGCCGGTGGCCGCCTATGTCACCCAACAGTCCGGCTCAGCGATCGTGGCGCCCTGCGCCAGCACGACCTCCGCTTCACGCAGCTTGCCGATAATCTCTTCCGCGCGATGCTTCTTGCTCGGCATTCCATGTCTCCTTCGTCATCCAAAATATCGTCAATTCTGGATCACTCAGAAGAGGGCAGATCACGACGACCCGAATGGGCAGAATGATCGAACAGATCTGGATCAGGAAAACCAGTTCAGGACTCTCAGTGATAAGCTCGCCAATGAGATTTGGACCTGATCAGCGGATCACCATACCGGCCAGCGGCTTTTGAAAGCGCCGCAATCAAGGCCTGACAGAAGACCGCACTCGATCACCAGTTCAAAAGAACCCTCTTGCATCACGGGCAGCAACCACAGAAGCCCTGAGCCTAGGGCAAGGGTCATGGCGCCTGCATTGTCCCAATTGCACGGAATTTGAGTCAGACCCATTTTGCACGCCGATCCACAGTTCCAAAATATTTACCTTCAGGCTCTATGCGATCTTTTAAGAGGGAAAGGAGCGCCTGGAGATGAAGGTTCTAACGACGCTGACAGTGGCGACGCTTGTGCCGATGTCCTTGCCCGTCCATGCGGCGGCCGCGAGTTTTGAGCTGATAGGTCGCGTGCCTGTGTCCTGTAGTGCTTCTGTCGCCCACGCCGATCTACGCGAAGGAGCGCTCCAAGTTGTGATCACGGAGGATTGTAACACATGGTACAATCTTCGAATGGCTTTCCCAGAGGGCAGCCGTGTGAGCGGGGTCTCAGTGGATGGAACGTCTTACCCGGTGCGGGACGGAACCGCGCTTATTGCGCGCACACCATTTTCCGGATCAGCGACGACGGGGTCTGAATTTCGTGTAGAGTTTAGCGAAGCAGGGGCAGCTGAGGACCTTAAAACTCTGCGCCTCGAAGCGATCGCGCGATCTTAACGAGGTCTGGTCCGGGGCGACGCTCATATCGCGTCGATGCTGATCACTATCAAGTCGCGATACTCACCCGCAAATTTATTACCGACTTTTGAGACGGTTGCCACAGCCCTATACGACGCTCCTTCTAGGGTTCGAGGAGGTGACCGCGTAAGAAAGAATGGGCCCGCCAGGTTCGCGGGTGTCCCATCCAAAACCAGAGTGTACGGGATGACCTCCGACTTCATCCCCACGTGCGCGAGCATACCGCGATTTCTCGAATCCAGCCGAACACGCACGGGTTCGTTGGCCCTTAGTTGGATAAAGATCTGGTTCGTTGAGCCGTCAGTCAGTTCTCCCAGCGACAACACTGCGCTGCGTACGCCTGCATTGAACACACCAGCAGTGCCCGCTAAATTGACCTGCGCGCGTGACTGAACCTGTACACTTAAGGGTAGGCGGCGGTCCGCACGAACACCTCCGGTCTGGCCGACCAAGCGCAGTTGGATGTTTTCGTCGTAATGCCCAGATGGGACTACTTGACCAGCGGGGACCCTCACCTGAAGACGAAGGATCGTCTCTGCGTTCGGACCCAGCGCAACAGGTACTCCGAACCCGCTGTCCTGCTCGTTCGGAAGACGGACACCGTGCGCGCCCAAGATTTCGTAAACGAGGGGGGCGCCAGATGCGGAACCGGTCATTTTCCTGTTGCCAGACGATGTACCTATCGCGAGAGCCTTTAGTTCACAAGCCTGGTCTGCACGATTACTTATCGTGACTTCTAACGGGTAAATGGTGGCATCAGGCGAGAATGGCTCATACGCGTCGTTACGCGGTGCAGCTACTCTGCTGATCTGCGGATCGCAGGCTTGTGCTGATGTGGTTCCTACCAAAAGAGCAACGACCATTACCGCGGCCAAAAGAACTTTCATTTGTTCGCTCCCGACATCTGGACTTTTCCGACATTGACCAATCCCGCACTGTCATTCGGGATGACAATCTCCAGCCCTGTGTCCTCATCAGAACCGATAGCAAGTTTATAACGACCTGGCTTCAGGCCGGTTGCCGCGAACCTGCCCGCCCTGTTTGTGAACAACGGTATCGGTGGGTCCCCAGGACGGTCTATTGATTTGAGCGTGCCAACGATCAGAGAAACTGGCTGCCCTTCGGTGTCCACAAGAACGCCCATAACCGTGCTCGCGGCATCGGAGCCAACAGTTAACCTGAATCCGCTGCCACTTCCCGGAAACACTTCGAAAACGCCGGCACCGAGGTCATATCCGGTTGGCAGGTTCTCGACGTCCACAGTTACTAAGTTTCTCTGGTACGGTCGATTGGTTGTGACGAGTGCCGGGCCAAGGGCATCGACCCGTGCGTAAACCTCCCCGGCGCCACCAACCGCAACCTTCACGGAACTCTCGGCCAAAGTCTTGTGGCGCTCGACGATTGCAAAGCCATCGCGATATGGGCGACCGACCGCGACGGCGCCGTCAGCAAAGCCAATTGCAGTGGCTGCCCGTAAAGTTGTTTGGCGCACACGCCCACCCGATACCGTGTCATCGAACAAATCGAACCGACCACCTAATTCTGCGCGATTGGTGATGTAATCGACTTCGCCTTGAAAGCCGCGTTCGCCGTCTGCACCGCTTAATCCGGCACGAAAGCCTAGACTGCCGACAGAGTTGGTCAAACTCCGTTCGTATTCGACGCGGTAGCGGTCGCTTCCAGTCTCGTAACGCGCGTTAATGCCGTCGCGCGATCCGAAGCGAAAGCTGAGGTTGAAGAACACCCTGTGATCGACACCGCGAAACTGCTCGTCCTCTCCCTCATAAAGGACCGACACATTGAGTTTCCCGAAGGAGCGACTGAGGCCGCCTGACCAGCGCGTCCGGTCTCTGCCGACGCGCCGATCTGTGTAACCGAAGGCAGCATTGGCGAAAACTCGGCCTGGCAATGCCTGGCGGTATCGAAAGGCGACATCGTTCTTGATATCTTGTCCTACGGATCCGTCGTTTAGGACGGAAAAATCACGACTACGATGGTCCCAGATTGCCTCCACCTCGCCCAGCTGATCAAGCAGGCTGAATGACTTGATCCAGCCAAATGCTGCGGCGAAACCTTCGCCCGCCCGAGAGGTGCTCGCAGACGCTTCCATTCGGAATGTCCCCAGCGTCGTTGCTAGGAGAGCCTCGCCCCCTGCTACCTGGGTGTGTCTGTCGGCTTGCGCATTGATGCCCAGCGTGACGCTCTGGGTGACACCCTGCCGAAAAAATCCCGAGAACTGCGGATTGTCCCCATAGCGGAAACCCTTTCCAGTCGGGAAACGAGGAAAGCCGACTGCAAATGAAAACTCGTTGATACCTTCCTCGAGGAGAGTGGTAGTGAAGGACCTAGAAAAAGACGCGATCTCGCGCCGGCCGGCCTCGTCCTGGATTAGGAGACGCACCTCGTTTAGCCCTTCGGTGAAGGGAAGGTCGCGCAAGTTATAGGTGCCGGCACTGAGTTGGATGGTGCGAGTGATGACCCCGTTTACTTCCACCTCAACAATCGCATCACGGTCAAGCGTGAAGCTCGTACGCCCGGCGGGCCTGACGTTTCGCGTGGGCTGAAGTTCGGCAAAGGCGCGTGTAATTGCGACACCGCCGAGCGGAGTCGCTCCCTGGAGCGGCAGCGCGAATGGATCCACGTCTCCGGCGGCATACCGAATTGCGTTACGCCAATCGTCGTGGATAAGAGTGATATTTCCACGGGTCAGGCGAGCATCTCTGCCACCATTATAAGTCCACTGATGAAACAGGTACGCGCCGTCTATTCCACCGACGTTCAAGAAACCGTCGATACCAACCGTCGTGGGCTTCGCACCCTCTCGCGTGGGATTGAGCTTATCCTGATGCACAAACGCCTTCGAAACGAAGAAGTTCATACCTCCGGCGAACGCCGCCGGGAGCACCGTATTCTTGTTGGGTGAGTCGATGATATTGGGGCTTAGCGCCAGTTCCTGCGCCCGTGCGATTTCGGGTGAAATGGACACCGACAAAGAGAGATTGGCAGAATCGAACGCGACCTCGATCCCGGGCACTTGCAACGCCGCGAGCGATATCAGGGGATTGGCGGCGGCGATGCGCGCTTCGAGCTCTGCGCGCGCGCTGTCGTTGACGCGAGGGCCTATCAGGTCGCGGAACCGTTTGGCATCGACCCCGATCACTTCGCCGCCCGTCGTCGTGCGAGCGGCGATGTCGCCAATGTAAACGTCTCGCAAGGTGAGCGGGAGGTTCACATCGATGGTGCGCTGCGCTTGTGCTGGAGGATCAGAAGCCTGAGGCTGAGCGTACTGCGCCTTGGCTGGCGGGGCGGCGACAGCAGCACAAGCAGCCGCACCAGCCAAGAAATAAGCCTTGGCAGAAAACTCTGACACTAACCGTCTTCGATGCCCCCCCACCTGGCTTCTACTTGATCGTCAGCTGCACCGGCCCCGACAAGTCGAAGTCCTTGGCGGCAGGGATCTTGTAAAGCCGACGGCCGTGAGACGGCACAACGGACGCTACCAGCGTCTCTCGCAACGGATCTCCAGTGATTTCCATCTTCGCGCCCGCTGCGTTGGTGAACGTCCAGGTCGTGTTACCAAGCGGCGCATATCGCGAGCCGGTATTTTCTAGCAGAACTTCCATCTGCCCGGGCTCGTTAGCCGCCTTGACGGATACAACCTTGAGTTCGGTCTTTGCGCCCGCCGGCACCACGTAGGCAGCGGTTCCAAAATTAATCACGAACTGCACGCCAGTCGGTGCGTTCGGATCGACAACCGGTACCTGGTTGATTCCGATCACATACATCGCAGTGTCGTTCACAACGGTCTCACCCACATACTGAACGCGAACGGCCTGGGTCTTCCCCGGCTCGACTACCATCTGGGGTGGGAGCACCACAAAATCGTCCTCGGCGGGGGTGCGGGTTTCCTGCCCCGCTTCGTCCCAGCTCCGTTTCTCTACCACGACTTCAAGCGTAATCGGCCGGTCGGTGGTGTTGTCGACTCTCAGTACGGTTGACGCGCCGGAACCAGTCGGGGCCAGCTCGTAGCTCATAGGGTATACCCGATGCGCCGCAGCCGGCGTGGCAATCAAAACCGCGGTAGCCGCGGTCCATGCGAAGATCTTGCGAAACACTGACATGGTCTGACCCTTGCTGGATGGCTCACGCCGACTCTAGTCGACGGGTTCCATCTCAATAGTAAATGTCTCGCGGTAATTTCCCGCGAGCAGTTCTCGAGCGCTGCCCCAGTTGATTCGCATTTCGCCGTGCTGATCGATGACTGAGGTGCCGGATACGAAATCCAGCCCCCCAGCCCATTGCGCACCCGCCGCCGAAAAATTGGCCGCAACCGGCTCACCGCCATTGCTGACCATTGATGGCCAAGCCACCGAGTACGGGAGATAGCTCCGTGCGTTGCCCGACTGATACAGTTCCGTGTGGCGAAGAGCGCCGTTTGCGGCGGTTGCCTTGAGCCGGAAGGGCGTATTGCAGTTCAGACTCACGCCTACTTCTTCGACGCGCGAAGCGAGAAGATTTACGTTGGCTGACGCTTGGTCAAAAATCACGCTGCACTGAAGGGGGTTGATCGCTCTGATCGCAATCGCAGCCTCTTTGCCGAAATCACGCTCGAAGTAAGTCTGATCGCGGGGTTGCAGGACCGTCTGCTCGACCACCTGCGCCTGCGCCGACGCAGAAGTGATTGCCAACAAGCAGCCTAGCAAGATGTACTCGCGCATCACACCCAAACCCTCCTGCAACCAAGTCGAAAACAGGGGCGGCTTCCGAAAGCCGCCCCTGCATCCATCACCTCGTTATGAGGCAGCCTATCAGTTGGCGGTGATCGAAACGCGAATGACGTCGGTGTAGTCACCGGCGAAGAGTGGGTTCGCAGCGCTGGCCGATGCCGGCTTGGCGAGGATCAGGCTCAAGGTGCCGGTCTGGCCGTTCACGAAGGCGGCGGACGAACCCAAGTTCGTCGTGGTAGGAGTGGCCAGCGACACAGGCGTGGCGATGCCAAGGCCAGAACCGCCGCCGTGGGTGATGGTGTAGGGTACAAAGCCCTTGTTCGCACCGGCTACGTTGTTGAGCTGACCGGCATTGTCCGAAGCAATCGTCCGGGTGAAGCCGTTGGCGCCGTTGCAGCGGTAGGTCAGGCTGCCAGCCGACTGAGCGGCGGTGCTATTAAGGTCGACGGTCACGTCACGGACGTCAGGCGACACGGTGCAGGCCAAGGCGATGTTGCCCGTGATCGAGACGTCCGCCTTGTCGTCAGCCATGGCAGGAGTCGAAGCGAGCACGGCAAGAACCGAAGCAGCAGCAAAAAGAGTCTTCATCACTATATCTCCACAAAGAACCAGCACGATTGCCAATCATCAGATTAAACGAGGCACGCCGTGCCACCGAAGAGCTGCGCGACGTCACCATTTCTCACGCCGGTATTCCCGGCGCAAACCTTCGGCTTCGTTCAATTGTCGCACGACATCGCCCTGAGCGAAGCGCCCAAGAGACGGCCTGCCCAAATGAGCAAAGCTACAGGAATGTGGGTAATGCCCGTGTTAGCAGGCGCCCCCTTCTAAAAGGTGCCGCGACCCTCGCACCTTCGAGCTTCTTCCGATCGGTGGATTAACCCCCTGCCCTCAAAAGCTAACCGTTTGTTAACGGAGCGCGGGTCGATTCGCAACTCGTTTAACAAAAGGTTAAGTGACTTCGGCGTGCACTTGGCAACTTCGTCCCAGTTCGAAACACCTTCAGTCAGTGTCTTAACGTGAGGGCCGGCGGTCATTTGGCCCCGCATGCGGGCGGCAAAATCAGGACCTATTGATTCGAGGTAGCGATTTATGATTCAGGCGCACTGCGAGGAGACTGAATTTCAGCAATTTATCGAGCTGACGGACGAGCAGATGGCGTATGTTCAGCCGTATTCTCCGAAGATCCATGGCCGGGAGCGCGTCGGGCAGCTTGCGCGGATTACGCGTGATGACGAGAGAACGCGCGAGATCCCGCTGCCCGATAGTCCCCGCGAACAGGAAACGCAAAGCTGAGACAGCGCCGTTGACGGTTGACGCGCTGACGCCCTTCTCGTGCTGATATAGCTGCAGGCGCCCGAGATCTTCGGTTGTTGCCGTATCAAGAGGGCGACCGAGGAATGCAGCAAGCGTCGGACGCGGCTGATTTAGTCTTGCTGGGTGTGCCGACCCAAGCCGCGCATCATCTTATCATGCTGCGTGCGCTGGCGAAGCGAGGTGACGGGAACGTGGACCGTAACAATAGTCACCATATGCTCCTCATCGTTGAAGGATCTCTATGATCGGCATTACCACGCCGCCTTGCTCAACGTCCGTGTATCCTCCGCTACCTCAGTTTTGGCGCCCATTCCGCGAAGCGGGTTCCTCCATCAGGCGCAGACGGCCTTTACAGATTATCTTAGCAACGGCTATTGCGACAGCCTGCTCACAATCGTGAGTACACCCAATGAGTACACATGCGTCGTCTCACTTCGCAGAAAATGACGGAAAACCGTGGGCTTGTAACCCATCCGACCCCTCCCGTAGGGGTCACCAATATTTCGCCCGCGATCAGTGTGACGGCAGTTATATGTCGAACAGGTCGGAAAAGCCGTGCGGTTGCGACCGCAGATATTGCGGCGGCGCGGTCACGCGCGCCCCCAGATGCGCGGCGGCATGCCAGGGCCAGCGCGGGTCGAACAGGATCGTGCGCGCCAGCGCCACCAGATCGGCGTCGCCCGTCGCAACGATCGCCTCCGCCTGATCATAATCGGTGATCAGTCCGACCGCGACGACGGGCATGGCCACCGCTTGCTTCACCGCGCGCGCGAGGGGAACCTGATAGCCGGGTCCAACCGGAATATCCTGCCGCGGATCTAGCCCGCCGCTCGACACATGGATCGCGGCGCAACCGCGCGCTTCCAGCGCCTGCGCGAACGCCACCGTCTGTTCGATCGTCCAGCCGCCGTCGACCCAGTCGGTCCCCGACACGCGGACGGTGACCGGACGGTCCGCGGGAAAAGCCTGCCGCACCGCGTCGAACACCTCGAGCGGGAAACGCATCCGGTTTTCGAGGCTGCCGCCATAGTCGTCGGTCCGCCGGTTCGAGAGCGGCGAGAGAAACTGATGCAGCAGATAGCCATGCGCACCGTGCAGTTGGACGGCGTCGATGCCGAGACGCGCCGCGCGCACCGCGGCGGCGGCGAAAGCGTCGCGAACACGGGCCAGGCCGGCGCGATCGAGTTCGTGCGGCGCGACCTGCCCCTCGGCGAAGGCCAGCGCCGACGGCGCCTCGGTCGGCCAGCCGTTCGGGTCGCCCGGCGGCAGTTGTGCGCCGCCCTTCCACGGTACTTCGGTCGACGCCTTGCGGCCGGCATGGCCAAGCTGGATCGCGACCGGCATGTCGGACCAACGGCGAACGGAATCGAGGGTGCGCGCCATCGCGGCCTCGGTCGCGTCGTCCCATAGGCCGACGTCGGCGTGGCTGATCCGCCCTTCGGGCAACACCGCCGTCGCCTCGATCGTCAGCAACGCCGCCCCCGATAGCGCGAGATTGCCCAGATGAATGAGGTGCCAGTCGGTCATGCAGCCGTCGATCGCCGAATATTGGCACATCGGCGCGATCACGATGCGGTTGCGCAAGGCAAGGCGGCCGACCGGCAAGGGCGTGAACAGGGCAGGATAGGACACGATATGCTCCGCTTTGGTGTGACGGGCCTGCGCCCTACACGCCCATCATACCGGCGGTCGTCGCGCCGTCGATCACATAGTCGGCGCCCGAGATAAAAGCCGCCTCGTCAGAGGCGAGGAAGGCGACGAGCGCGCTCACCTCGCCGAGCTGCGCCATACGTTTCATCGGCGCCATCCCTTCGAACGCCGCGCGCGCGGCGACCGGATCGGGGGAGCGATCGATGACGCCGCGGATCATGTCGGTTTCGACGACGCCGGGCAGCACCGCGTTGACGCGAATCGCATATCCCTGCCCCGCGCAATGGATCGCCGCCGATTTGACCAGCGCGACGACCGCCGCCTTGGTCACCGAATAGGCGACGTAATTGCCCATCGCGCGGTGCGCGTTCATCGACGAATTGACGATGATCGAACCTTGGGGCCCTTGCGGGTTCTTCGCCATCGCGCGGATCGCGTGCTGGACGGTGAGCATGACGCCCGTCTGGTTCACCCCGACGATATGGTCCCATGCGTCGATGCCGATATCCTCGACGCTTGCATCGCCCGCCTCGGTCCCGGCGTTGGCGAAGGCGATGTCGAGCCGGCCATATTCGGCCTCGATCTCGGCCATCAGCGCATCCCAAGCCGCTGCGTCCTCGACGCGGTGGGCGCGGAAGATTGCACCGGTCCGGTCCTCAACCGTGGCCGCCGCCTCGGCGTTCGAGCCGGTGAACACGACCTTCGCACCTTCGTTCGTCAACCGCTCGACCGTCGCGGCACCGATTCCGCTCGTCCCGCCGGTGACCAGGGCGACCTTGCCGCCGAGCCTCTGCTGCATCGCGCCTCTCCTCTCGCTGTTCCTCTTGCCAGTTTCGCTACATCGGTGAACCTATCAATACAGCAAGGTGACGCGGGCGCGCCGCGAACGCATGTTGCGCCGATAACAGGAGGAGAGGACCGGCGATGAGCGAGAGCGAGCATCCACCCCGCATCGATTGCGTGCTGATCTGCGGCGGCGTCTGGCACGACATGGACTTTGCGCGGCTCGAGCTGCTCAAACTGCTCGCCGAAGACCAGCGCGTGCGGACGCGCGTGTTCGAGAATTATGAGAATATCGAGGCGATCGAGGGTGCCGATATCCTGATCACCTACACCTGCGATGTCACCCCGTCGCTGCCCGCGCAGGAGGCGCTGAAGCGCTGGCTGACCAAGGGCGGGCGCTGGTACGCGCTGCACGGCACCAACTCGATCCTGCGCCTGCTCGATACGGGCGTATGGGACGCGCCGCGCTGGGCGCCGCTGATGATGGATCTCCTCGGCTCGCAGTTCATCAGCCATCCCGCGATCGAACCCTATACCGTCCGCGTCGCCGACCCCGACCATCCGCTCGTCGAAGGCATCGCGCCGTTCGAGACGACCGACGAACTGTATCACCTCGAAACGCATGGCGCGCTCCACGTCCTGCTCGATACGGAATGCAGCGGGCCAGGCACCGGCTTCGTCGAGGCCGAGGATGCGCCCGGCACCTATCCGGTGTTTTATATCAAGCAGCATGGCGCGGGCGCGGTGCTTTACCTCACGCTCGGCCATTGCCGTGGGCATTACGACCTGCAGCCGATGATGGACTGGTGGCCGACGGTCGACCGCTGTGCATGGGACCTGCCGGTCTTCTACGACCTGCTGCGCCGCGGGATCGGCTGGCTGAAGGAACGCGAGCGCGTGTGAGCGGCGGTGCCCGGTATCGGCCGGGAGCGGCCCCTCTATCCTCGTCACCCCGGACTTGACCCGGCGTCCCGCTTTTTTTGAAGCTTGCCGGCGCGTTCAAAAGCGGGATCCCGGGTCAAGCCCGGGATGACGGAAGTGGAGGAGATGGACGTCAGGTCCCGACCCCCCAAGCAGGCATCGTCGCATAAGTTACGCCACCGCCCTCAACCGTCGCCGGTCCTCGCGGATCAGCCCAGCCGCGCGGAGCGCCAGCGCCATTGCGGGGGCATTGGTGTTCCCCGTCACCGGCGACGGCATCACCGAACAGTCGACGACGCGCAGCCCGCGCACGCCATTGACGCGCAGCCGCGCGTCGGTGACCGCGCGATTGTCGCTGCCCATCCGGCAGGTCCCGACCCCGTGCAGTCCGCATGTGGCGAGGCGGCGGAACGCCGCGAGAATCTCGGCATCGCTCTGTACCGCCGCGCCCGGCAGCAGTTCGCGTTCGACGAGGCCGACGAGGGCCGGCTGCGCCATATAGCGGCGCATCGCGTGGACCGCGGCGATCGCGGTGCGTTCATCCTCGCGCGTCGACAGCCAATTGGGTTTGATGTCGGCGGGCGCATCGCTGCCGGGGCCGGCGATCAATATACTTCCCTCGCTCGTCAGACGAAGGAGCTGGCCATAGATGGTCATCCCCGGCTTGCGGTCGATGCTGTTCAGCGGCACCGGATGCTTGTCGTCACCGAGCGCGAAAGTGTAACCGCCGAGATAGAGTTGCAGGTCGGGCCGCAGGTCGCGGCTCGTCAAGTTGAGAAAGGCACCGACCTCGAACGGCCCGGTCGCCATGATCCCGCCGCGCGTCAGCATATATTGCGCCATCGCGCGCATCAGCCCGATCCCGAAAAAACTACGGTTGCTGCCGACGTCGCGCGACAGACGGTGCGGCATCGAAAAGCCGAGATGCTCGCCCCCCCCCCCGCCGACATCGGGGGCGTCGACGACGGGCTCGACTCCTGCGGCGCGCAGTACATCGGCGGGGCCGATGCCCGATCGCTGAAGCAGCAGGGGACTCTCCAGCGTGCCGCCCGACACGATCACCTCGCCATCGCAATCGAAATGCTGGGTCTGTCCCGCGACCTTTGCCTCGACGCCCGTGACGCGCCCGCCCGCCACGATCAGCCGCTCGGCCATGGCGTATGTGACGACGTGCAGGTTCGGCCGTTTCTTCGCACGCGCGAGAAAGGTGGTCGCCGCGCTCTCGCGCCGGCCGCGCCGGACATTGTGCGAATAGAAACCGACCCGGTCCGATGTCGCGGCGTTGAGATCGTCTACAGGCCTCAGCCCCATCTCGACTCCCGCCTGCACCATCGTTTCGGCGAGAGGATAGCTATGGATCTTGGGCGCGACGCCGACGGGTCCGCCCGCACCGCGCATCGCACTCGCGCCGAGGCCGTGATCCTCAAGGCTGCGGAAGGCGTCGGTCATCGCGTCGCCGTTCCAGCCGGTGCAACCGAGTTTTTCCCATTCGTCATAGTCGGCGGGCTCGCCGCGGCTCCAGATCATGCCATTGACCGCCGACGATCCGCCAAGCCCCTTGCCCCGAATCCACACTTCGCCCGGCGCGCCGCCGTCGCCGCGCGGCTGCGACACGCCATAGGCCCAGATATGGTCGGGATTGGTGACGAGCTTTGCGACGCCTTTGGGGATCGCGACCCAGCGGCTGTCGTTGCTGCCGCCCGCTTCGAGCAGCAGCACGCGAACCTCTGGATCGGCGCTGAGTTGCTCGGCAAGCACGCAGCCCGCCGATCCGGCCCCAACGACGATATAGTCCCAGCTTTCCGCCATGGCATTTCTCCTGTCCCGCCATGATGTGATCCCGAGCGGCCATCCACCGCACCTAGCGCAATAAATAGTCCCCTCGTCCTCGGCGCAGCATGATAGTGCCGGGGCAAAAAGAGGGAGGACAGGATGACAGGGCAAGGCCGCGTTTCAGGCAAGATCGCGTTCGTGACCGGCGGCGCTTCGGGGCTGGGGCTCGACATCGTGCGCCGCTTCGTCGCCGAGGGCGCAAGCGTCGTCATCGCCGATATCGACGTCGCTGCGGGCGAGGCACTCGCCGCCGAACTCGGGCAGCGCTTCGTCCGGCTCGACGTATCGAAGGAGGCGGAGTGGCTCGCCGCACTCGGCACCTGCGATCGCATCGACATCCTTGTCAACAATGCGGGCATTACGACGCACGGGTCGATCGAGGATCTGACGCTCGAAGCCTTTCGTCACGAATTTTCGGTCGACGTCGACGGCGTCTTTCTGGGCTGCAAGCACGTAATCCCGAAGATGAAGGATCATGGCGGGTCGGTAGTCAACATGTCGTCGATGTGCGGCGTCCGCGCGCAGGGCGACCTTGCCGCCTATAACGCTGCCAAGGCAGCGGTGACGCACCTGACCAAGTCGGTCGCGCTGCATTATGCACGCAAGGGCTATGGCATCCGCTGCAATTCGGTGCACCCGGGCGCGATCCATACGCCGATCCTCGACAAGGTGATGGCGCAGGTCGCCGACGGACAGGCGCTCTACGATAGCTGGGTCGCGACGCATCCTGTGGGAAGGCTCGGCAAGCCCGAGGAAATTTCGGCGATCGTCCTTTATCTCGCCTCCGACGAGTCCGCCTTTGCGACGGGCGCCGAGTTTCGCATCGACGGCGGCAGTTCGCTGTGACGGCGGGCCGTCTCGCCGGCCGCGCCGCGCTCGTCACCGGCGCCGGGTCGGGCATCGGCCTCGCGACCGCCAAACGCCTGACTGCCGACGGCGCGCAGGTGCTTACCACCGATCGCGCGGGTGAGGTCGACATTGTCGCCGATGTCACCGCGCCCGGCGCCAACGCCCGACTGGTCGCCGACGCCGAGGCGCGTTTCGGGCGGCTCGACATCGTCGTCGCCTGCGCGGGGATCACCGGCTTGGAAATGCTCGACGGGGCCGGCGACGAATTTTTCGACGCGATGATGGCGGTCAACGTCACCGCGGTATTTCGCCTGATGCGCGACGCATTGCCGCTGCTCAAGCGTTCGTCATATGGCCGGATCGTCCTGATTGGATCGGTGATGTCGAGCTTTGGCGAGGCCGGGATGACCGCCTATAGCGCGTCGAAACATGCGGTGCTCGGCATGACGAAATCGGTCGCGGCCGAGGTCGGTGCGTTCGGGATCACGGTCAATTGCATACAGCCCGGCGCGATCGACACGCCGATGACCGCGCCCGCCTTTGCCGCGATGCCCGAATTCAGACAACGCTGGATCGACAAGGCCGCATTGGGCCGGCTCGGACAGCCCGAAGATATCGCCGACGTCGCTGCCTTTCTGGCCTCCGACGACGCGCGATTCATGTCCGGACATGGGGTTTTCGTCGACGGCGGGGCAACACAACGCCAATAAAATCAATATGTTATGATCCGTCACGGCATGCCTGATATTTTTGATGATTGTTGAATCGGGGTATTAAGCGGACCTTCCCCTCCAACGTGACCGGCGAGCCTATGCGCCGGCGCGAGGAGGGAGGAACGCGATGATCACGCATGCCCGAATGCTGCCTGCTGTTTACGCCACCGTATCGCTCGCCGCACTGGCGATCGCCACCCCGGCAGCGGCCCAGGAGGCCCCCGTCGAAGAAAGCAGCGGCGGTGCCATCCGCGAGATCGTCGTCACCGCGCAGAAGCGCGAGGAAAGCATCCAGTCGATTCCGATCGCGGTGACCGCGCTCGATGAAAAGGCGCTGGAATCGGCGACGATCGACGATATCCGCGATATCGCCGGCCGCGTCCCCAGCCTCGTCGTCGACTCGGTCGGCGCGGGCCCAAGCGCCGCCGCCATCGCGATCCGCGGCATCAGCTTCGAGGATATCGAAAAAAGCTTCGACCCCGCAGTCGGCGTCGTTGTCGACGGTGTGTTCATCGGGACCAACACCGGCCAGCTTCTCGACAGCTTCGACCTCGAACGGCTCGAAGTCCTTCGCGGGCCGCAAGGCACCCTGTTCGGCCGCAATACGATCGGCGGCGTGATCAATGTCATCCGCACCCGCCCGACCGAGGATTTCGGCGTGCGCGGCCAGTTCGCCTACAGCCGTTTCGACACCAAGCGCGCGCGCCTTGTCGTCAACACCGGCAAGCTCGGCGATTTCATCGCGCTCAAGGCGTTCGGCTATTACGATAAGACCGACGGCTTTTATCACAATGTCACCAAGGACCGCCGCGAGGGCAAATATGAAACGCTGACGGGCGGCGTCACCGCGCTGATCACGCCGAGCGACGCGATCACCGCGCAGGTCACCTATCAGCACACGCGCGAACGCGGCGAAACCGTCGCATCGGCGCTGTCCGAAACCGGCCGCGATGTCATCTGCGCCGCCCCTGGCGCGCCCGGCTTTTCGCCCGCCGCAGAATGCAACCGCTGGTCGTTGCCAGCGCATGGCCTCTACACGACGTTCCAGAATATCGAGACCCCGGTCCGCAACAATGTCGACAGCATCACGGGCAATATCGACATCGACCTCAGCGACAATCTGACGTTGTCGTCGGTCACCGGATACATCAAGAACCGGGAGTCCGTGACGCAGGATTTCGACGGCAGTTCAGCCAATTTCTTCGACACGCGGCGCCAACAGAAATACAAGCAGTTCAGCCAGGAACTGCGCCTGCTCGCCGACTTCGATACGGTCAACGTCCTGCTCGGCGGCTATTATTTCGACAGCTCGTACACGCTAGACCAGTCGACCAATTTCGGCGTCGTTCTCGGTCAGGGTTCGACCGCGGTGCTGCGCCAATATGTCGATCACAGCGCCAAATCCTACGCCGGCTTTGCCGATGCGCAGATCAACCTGACCGACGCGTTCAAAATTTCGCTCGGCGCGCGCTACACCAAGGACAAGAAGGAAATCTTCAACAACTATGGTCGGATCGGCGCGCTCGTCCGCATCACGCTGCCGACTTTTGACGGCATGTCGTGCGTCGCGGTGACCGGAACGACAAGCCCCGCGCCGGGCGTGGTGATCCCGGTTTATAGCGCGGCAAACAACTGCTCCGGCAGCGACAGCTTCGACAAATTCACCTGGCGCGCCAACGCCGAATATACGATCGAACCCGGCAAGCTCGTCTATGCGTCCTTCTCACGCGGGTTCCGCTCGGGCGGGTTCAACGGCCGCGCGGCATCGCCGACGTCGCTCGGGCCGTATCAGCCCGAAACGGTCGACGCCTATGAGGTCGGGCTCAAGGCCGACTGGCTCGACCGCACGCTGCGCACCAACCTCGCCTTCTATTACACCAAATATGACAATAAGCAGGAAGAGGTGGTGCAGCCCTCGCCCCCGGGTTCGTCGAGCCCGCAGGAAACGGTCGTGCGCAATGCCTCTTCGGCCGACATCAAGGGGTTTGAAGCCGAAATCATCGCGCAGATGACGGATTCTTTCAGCTTCAACGCTTCGTTCAGTTACACTGATGCCAAATATAAGAATTTCTTCAACGACATCGTCGGCCTGACGCCCGGCAGCCCGGCCGACGGCATTGCGGACGATGTGTCGACGCTGACGCTGCGCCGCGCGCCCAAATATCAATGGTCGGCGGGGCTCAACTATTCGAAGGAAATCGGCTCGGGCCGCTTCGATGCGTCGACGCTGCTGCGGTATCAGAGCAAATATGTGACCTGCATCGCGCCGAACCGCCCGGTCGTCCCGGGCGCGGTGACCAACGACAATCGCTGCTTCACCGAGGATCGCGAAAATCTGTCGGCGCAGATCGGCTACACCTTCCTGCTTGGCGACGATCGCGAAGTCAGCCTGGCGTTGTTCGGCCGCAACCTCACCAACCACAAGGGCCTGTCGTCGACCCTGCCGGTCGCGGGTCTCTTCACCTTCGGCGCAGCACAGGCGCCGCGCACCTACGGGGTCGAGCTCGGCTTCCGTTTCTGACGAAGATACGGCCCCGCCACGGGCACGGCGGGATCGCAAGGGGGAACCCAAAAAAGGGGGACGGGGGGCGGCGCAATGCACCGCCCCTTGTTCGATGATCAGAGGGATTCACGATGACGCAGGCCTTTTTCGACCACCCTTTTCTTTCGGGGCATCACCAGCCCGTGCGGTTCGAGGCGACCGCCCCTGACCTGATCGTCGATGGCGAGATTCCCGACGATCTGGTCGGCGTTTTCTACCGCAACGGTCCCGAGCCGCTCTATCCGACGCGCGAGGGCGAGTATCACTGGTTCGACGGCGACGGCATGGTCTATGCCTTTCATATCGAAGGTGGCCGCGCGTCGATGCTCAACCGCTGGGTGCGGACCGAGAAGTTCGAGATGGAGAAGGCCGCGGGCAAACGCCTTTTCGGCCTGTTCGGCAATCCGATGACCGCCGACCCGTCGACGCAGGGAAAGCGATACAACACCGCCAACACCAATATCATCGTGCATGGCGGCAAGCTGCTCGCGCTGATGGAGGGCGCGCCCGCGGTCGAGCTCGATCCGCGCACGCTCGAGACGCTGGGCGAGGAACATTATGGCGGGACGATCACCACGACCTTCTCCGCCCATCCCAAGATCGACCATCATACCGGCGAACTCGTCAATATCGGCGCGATGATCAACGGCCCGATGGGCGCCGCGCAAATTCGTTATGACGTGATTGCTGCCGACGGCAGCGTGCGCAAGGCCGAGCTGATCGACATGCCGCACAATGCGTTGATGCACACGTTCTTTCTGACCGAAAACTGGGTCGTCTTCCCGGTGATTCCGATCGACGTCGATCTCGGCCGGTTCATGAAGGGCGGCCCGATGACCGCGTGGGTCAACAATCGTCCGACCAAATTCGCCGTGATGCCGCGCGAAGGATCGGCGAGCGATGTGCGCTGGTTCGATTACGAGCCGCGCCACATGTTCCACGAGCTCAACGTCTGGGAACAGGATGGCAAGATCATCGCCGATGTCGCAGCGGCAAACGGGACAGCGCTGTTCCCCGACGAAACGGGCGTGAAACGGACGCACGGCGACACGCAGCAGAGCCTGCGCCGCTGGACGATCGATCCGCGCACCAATTCGGGGGGCAGCTGGATCAAGGAAGAGACGCTCAACGACCGCGATATCCAGTTTCCGCGTCCCGACGACCGCTTCGTCACGCGCGCGTCGCGGCACAGCTTTGCCAACATCAACCTCAACAGCCGCGACGGGCGTGCCGAAGGGATGGACGGCGTGCTGCGTTTCGACACCGTCAGCGGCACCGAAGATGTTTATCACTTCGGCAACGGCGCCTCGTGCGGCGAACTGATTTTCGCTCCCAAAGTGGGCGCGCAGGGCGAAGGCGATGGCTATGCGATGACGCTCGTTCACCGTGCCGGTGCAGCGACGAGCGAACTCGCGATATTTGCCGCGCTCGACATTGCAGCGGGACCGATCGCGACGATCCAGGTCCCCTTCCGCGTGCCGTCGGGTTTCCATTGCAATTTCTATGCTGCGGACTCCAGTCTCTATCGGCAGGCGCTGGGCGAAGCAGCATAAACCACCGTCGTCATTGCGAGGAGCGAAGCGACGCGGCAATCCAGCTTGGCGTAAACCGCTCTGGATTGCTTCGCTTCGCTCGCAATGACGGTGTTAGGCAGGAGCTAAGAGCAGGTGGAACCCAAGGTCGCAGCATTTGAACGGGTCGCCGATGTCGCGCGACGGAACGCCCGCGAGCGGCCCGACAAGATCCTGTTCCATTTCGAAGGGCGCGCCACGCGCTACGACGAATTTGACGCGAACAGCAGCCGGGGCGCGAACGCGCTGATCGCGCTCGGGCTGAAACCCGACGACCGCGTCGCGTATCTTGGCAAGAACAGCGATATCTATTTCGAGCTGGTGATGGCGGTCGCCAAGGCAGGCGGCGTGATGACGCCAGTCAACTGGCGGCTCGCGGTTCCCGAGATTGCGTGGATCATCGACAATTGCGGCGCGCGCATCCTGTTCGTCGGCCCCGAGTTCACCGACCTAGTCGCTGCAAACCGCGACGCTTTTCCGGGCGTGGAGCATGTGATCGCCACCGAAGGCGCCGCAGGCGGCTTTGCCGATTATCGGACCTGGCGTGACAGCTTCGCCGACACCGACCCCGACGTGCCGCGCGGCACAGCAGACGCGGTGATCCAGATGTATACGTCGGGCACCACCGGCAAGCCGAAGGGCGCGGTGCTCACCAACGGGTCGGTCTTGCGATCGAAACTCGACCGCGACCCCGCGCTGCAAGCCGATTGGGAACGCTGGGAAGCCGATGATGTCGGGCTCGTCGCGATGCCCTGCTTTCATATCGGCGGCACCGGCTATGGCATCACCGTGATGACCAATGGCGCGACGGGGGTGATCACGCGCGAATTCGATCCGGGCGGGGTACTCGACCTGATCGAAGCTTATGGCATCTCGAAAATCTTCATGGTGCCCGCAGCGATGCAGATCATCGTCAATCAGCAGCGCGCGCGCGACGTCGATTTTTCGCGCCTCCGCCATATCGCCTATGGCGCCTCGCCGATCCCGCTCGACCTGCTGCGCCAGTGCATCGACATCTTCCAGTGCGGTTTCGTCCAGATGTACGGAATGACCGAGACGTCGGGAACGATCGCCGCGCTGCCGCCCGAAGATCATGACCCGGCGGGCAACGAGCGGATGCGGTCGGTCGGCAAGCCGCTGCGCGGCGTCGAAATGCGCGTGATCGACGCCGACGGCAACCCCCTGCCCCCGCGTGAAATCGGCGAGATCGCGATCCGGACGCAGGCCAATATGCGCGAATATTGGGGCCGCCCCGAAGCGACCGCGGAGACGATCGACCGCGACGGCTGGCTACGCACCGGCGACGCCGGCTACACCGATGAGGACGGCTATTTCTACCTCCACGACCGGGTGAAAGACATGATCATCTCGGGCGGCGAGAATGTCTATCCGGCCGAGGTCGAGAATGCGATCTACGGCCACCCCGCGGTCGCCGACGTTGCGATTGTCGGCGTTCCCGACGACAAATGGGGCGAAGCGGTGAAGGCCTGCGTCGTGCTGCGCGACGGTGCGAGCGCCGATAGCGCCGACATCATCGGCTGGGCGCGGACACGGATTGCGGGCTACAAGTGCCCCAAGTCGGTCGACTTCATTCCCGCGCTGCCGCGCAATCCGTCGGGCAAGATCCTCCGCCGCGAACTGCGTGCGCCCTATTGGGAAGGGCGCGAGCGGCAGATCAGCTAGCCAATCTCGAGACAAAACCCCGTCATTGCGAGCGCAGCGAAGCGATCCAGAGCGTGACAAGCCGCCCTAGATTGCTTCGCTGCGCTCGCAATGACGATGGGATTTATTGCGCCTGCAGCTTCGCCATCGCCGCGCCGACCGCGGCGGCGATATCGCCTTCCTGCGGATTGCCGCGCAGCGCGAGCCCGCCGTTGGGCTGGAGATTCTCTCCCGTCACAAACGCCTCGTCGCTCGCAAGCCACAGGCACGCATTGGCAACATCCTCGGACGTGTTGAGCCGCCCGAGCGGATAACGCGGCAGGAAGGCGTCGACGAGCCCTGGCGTCGCAAAGGCGCCCTGCGTCATCGGCGATTCGGTGAACGCGGGCGACACGATATTTGCGCGAATACCCGCAGCGCCGAAATCATTCGCGACGCAGCGGACCAACGCCTCCGACCCCGTCTTGGTGCCGATATAGGCCGCATGATTGCTGATCGGCGACCGCGTCGTGGCCGACGAAATCTGGATGATCGAGCCCCCGGTCGGATCGTTCGTCAGCATCGCGCCGACAAACGCCTGCAGAAAATGATGCACCCCGGTGAATTGCAAAGCGACGATCGCCGCAAGCTCGTCCTCGGTCACGTCGAGCAGCGGCTTGAGCAGTCCCCAGCCGCTCGCGTTCATCGCAATATCGACCCCGCCCATCGTCGCCTTCGCCGCATCGGCGAGCGCGAAGACCGAGGCCTTGTCGGTGATGTCGCAGAGCGCGGCATGGCCGCCGATTTCGGCGGCGAGCGCGTCGAGGGGTTCCTGCTTGCGTCCCGCGACCATCACCGTCGCGCCCTCGCGGGCAAAGATCCGCGCCGTGATCTGCGCCATATTCCCCGCCGATGCCGCGCCGATGATGACCGCGCGCTTTCCTGCCAGCCTGCCCATAGCGATCTCCTCAGAGTTTCAAGAGTTGCTTGCCGCGGTTCTGGCCGCTGAACAGGCGCTTCAGCGTTTCGGGCGCATTCTCGAACCCATGCTGCAAATCCTCGCGATAATTGAGCCGGCCATCGAGCACGAAGCCTTCGAGCCGCTTGCGAAGCTCTGGAAACTCGTTCGCCCAGTCGAGCACGATGAAGCCCGCCATCGACCCACGGCGAAAGATCAGGTTGAAGTAATTCTGCGGCCCCGCCGGCAGCGTCCCCATCTCGTACCGGCTGATCCCGCCGCACACGGCGACGCGCGCGCCGGTGGCGATCTCGCCGAGCATATCGTTGAGGATCGCGCCGCCGACATTGTCAAAGATGACATTCACGCCGCCGGGGCAATGTTCCTTGATCTGTCCACGGACGTTACCAGCCTTATAATCGATCGCGGCATCATAGCCCGCTTCCTCGACAAGCCAGCGGCACTTGTCCTCGCCCCCCGCTATGCCCACGGCGCGGCATCCGGCGATCTTGGCGAGCTGGCCGACGACCGACCCCGTCGCCCCCGCGGCGCCCGACACCAGCACCGTGTCGCCCGCGACCGGCCGCCCGACCTTGAACAGCCCGCAATAGGCCGTGACACCCGTGGTCCCGAGCACCGATAGCATCGCGGTCGGCGGCAACCGGGTATCGATCTTCACCAGTCCTTCGCCGCTGGAAAAATGCCATTCGGTCCAGCCAGTCGAGCCCATCACCAGGTCGCCGACGGCAAAGCCCGCATGGTTGCTCTCCACCACTTCGCTGATCCCGCTGCCGCGCATCACATCGCCGATCGCCATCGGCGCGACATAGTCGGCGATATTCTCCATCCAGCCCTTCTGCGCGGGATCGAAGCCGAGATAGAGTGTCTTCAAGAGCAGTTCGCCCTCGCCGGGCGCGCCGACTTCGGCCTCGACGAGCCGGAAGTCGCCATCCTCGATTCCGCGCCCGCGCGGATGTCCGTTCAGCAGCCATTGGCGCGATGTCGGCATCGATACTCTCCCCATTATTTGCACCGAAACTGCGCCCGCGCTTGGCCTGCAACCACCGCCAAAAGTGCCAGTCGATTGAAGGGCGCCGAGGCGTAGGGTGTGATCAGGGAGAGAGACGATGCCCGAAGTCCGCCGCAGTTTTTGCCGTTTCTGCCACGCCAATTGCGCGATGCTCGTCACCGTCGACGAAGGCCGCGTCACCAAGGTGCAAGGTGATCCCGACGACCCTGTGTTCGGCGGCTATACCTGTATCAAGGGGCGCCAGCTCGCCGAGGCGCACAATGGCCCGCAGCGGCTGACGGTTTCGCAAAAGCGTGTCGGGGGCGTGTTCGAAGACATATCGATGACGAATGCACTCGACGAGGTCGGCGCGAAACTGGCGGCGATCGTCGCCGAGCACGGCCCCCACGCCGTCGCCGTCTATGGCGGTACCTACGCCTTCCAGAACAGCGCCGGGGTCGGCAGCGCGATGTCCTTCGCGCAGGGGCTCGGCACGCGCAACATCTACACTTCGGTGACGCTCGACCAGCCTGCGAAGGTCTATACGACGATGCGTTACGGGAGCTGGATGGGCGGGATGCACACGTTCAGCGAGGCCGACGTCGCCTTTTTCATCGGCAACAATCCGATCGTCTCGCACTATGGCCCGCCGGGCGGCCTGCCCCCCTTCTCGCCCTCGCGGCGCCTGCGCGATGCGCTCGAAGGCGGGCTGAAGCTGATCGTTGCCGACCCGCGGCAGAGCGACGTCGCCGCGCTCGCGCATATCCACCTGCCCGTGCGGCCCGGCGAAGATCCCGCGCTGCTCGCGGGGATCATCCACGTCATTCTGTCTGAGGGGCTCTATGACAAGGCCTTTGTTCAGCGTTACGTCGACGGTCTCGACGAGTTGCAGCGCGCGGTCGCGGGCTTCACCCCCGATGTCGCCGCGGCGCGTGCGGGAGTCGAGGAAGGCCAACTGATCGCCGCCGCGCGGATGTTCGCGAACGGGACCAAGGGCGTCGTCTCGACCGGCACCGGGCCAGAGATGGCGGGCAACGGCACGCTCACCCAATATCTGGTTTCGTCGATCAACATCATCTGCGGGCGCTTCTGCCGTGAGGGCGAGAAAAGCTCGATCCCCCGCGTCTTCACGCCGGTGACGCCGCGCCGCGCGCAGGTCGCGCCGCCGATGGCGCTCTATGGCGAGGGTTTCCCCGCCTCGCGTATCCGCGGCCTGACGCACCTCGGCATGGAAATGCCGTGCAATGTCCTCGCCGACGAAATGCTGACGCCTGGTGAAGGCCAGGTGCGGGCGCTGATCGTCATCGGTGGCAATCCGGTGGTCGCCTTCCCCGATCAGGACAAGATGACGCGCGCGATCGACGGGCTCGAGCTGCTCGTCTCGATCGACGTCAACGCCGAGTCCGCAACCGCGAAACGCGCCGATTACATCCTCGCCCCCAAAATGTGCCTAGAACGCGAGGACATCAGCAATCTCAGCGAATGGTGGTACGAGATTCCCTACGCCCGCTATACCGAAGCTATGATCGAAGCGCCCGATGGGCTGCTCGAGGAGTGGGAGATGCTCTGGGAACTCGCGCACCGCCTGGGCACCGGCATGCCGCTTGCGGGCGGAGCCTGCCCGATGGATCAGCGGCCCAGCAAAGAGACTTTCCTCGACTTGATGGTCGCGGGCTGCTCCGTCGCGCCGAGCATCGTGCGGGCGGATACCGTGGACGGCAAGGCGGTGATCTATGCCGACCGCCACCCGGTGGTCGAGGCAGGCGATCCTGACGCGCCGGGACGCTTCGACCTGACCGCGGGCGCGATGCCCGACCAATTGATCGCCTACGCCGGCGCCGCCCAGCCGACACCCGATTTTCCCTGGCGCATGGTATCGCGGCGCAGCCGGCATCGCTTCAATTCGACGGGGCAGAATCTGCCCGCGCTCCGCGCCAAGCGCACCACGAACCCCGCCTTCCTGCATCCCGACGATCTCGCGCTGATCCCCTGCGCCGACGGCGACACCGTCCGCATCCGGTCGGCGGCGGGCGAAGTCGTCGCGGTCGCGCGCGCTGCCGAAAACATGCGCCCCGGCGTCGTGTCGATGGCGCATGCCTTCGGCGGCCCCGACATCGGCCCCGACGGCGTCCACGAACATGGCGCCTCGACCAACCGCCTCGTCAGCGAGAGCGTCGCTTACGACCCCATCACCGGCCAGTCGCTGCAAAGCGCGATTCCGGTCTCCATCGTCCCGGCCTGAGGAGCCCATATGCCTGACAACCGCCGCTTCCTGCTCGTACGCCGCCCCAATGGCGAACCTGTGCCGGAAGACTTCTCTTTCGTTAGTGAACCCACGCCCGAGCTTGCCGACGGCCAGTTTCTGATCCGCAACCATTATGCCTCGCTCGACCCCGCGATCCGCGGCTGGATGGACGATGCGCCGAGCTATATGCCGCCAATCCCGCTCGGCGATCCGGTGCGCGCCTCGACCATCGGCATCGTCGAAGCGAGCAAGGCCGAAGGTTTCGCGCCCGGCCAGTGGGTGATGGGCCTCAACGGAATCGAGGATTATTCGGTCGGCACAGTCGGCGGCTTCACCCAGCCGATCGACGCCGCACTCGTGCCGTCGGTCACCAATTATCTGTCTGTGCTCGGTGCAGTCGGGATGACCGCTTACTTCGGCTATATCGACGTCTGCGAACCCAAGCCGGGCGATGTCGTGCTCGTTACCGGCGCGGCAGGCGCGGTCGGATCGCTTGTGGGGCAGATCGCGAAGATCAAGGGCGCGAGCAAGGTCATCGGCATCGCGGGCGGACCGGAAAAATGCGCCAAGCTGGTCGAACGCTACGGCTTCGACGCGGCGATCGATTATCGCGGCAAGGATCTTCAGGCACTCACGGAGGCGGTCCGCGCCGAAGCCCCCGATGGCGTCGACATCATTTTCGAGAATGTCGGCGGCGACATCCTCGACGCGGGCCTCAACAATCTGCGCCACGGCGCGCGCATCGGGCTCTGCGGCCTGATCAGCGAGTATAACAGCGTCGAAAAGATCGGTGCGCGCAACATCTGGCAGCTTATCGTCCACCGCGCTTCTATCCGCGGGCTGCTCGTCGCCGATTATATCCCGCGCTTCGCCGAAGGCGGTGCCGAGATGGCGGCGTGGCTGCAACAGGGCAAGATGGTCGCCGACGAGCATATCGACGAAGGTATCGAGAATAGCTTCGATGCCTTCATGCGGCTGTTCGCGGGAAGCAATCAGGGCAAGATGATCCTCAAAATCGCATGAGCGCGCCACGCCGCCTTCTCGTCCTGTCGGGCGGCCATCCCTACGAAGCCGAACCCTTCGCCGAACTGCTCGCGAGCTTCGAGGGCTGGGCGGTCACGCACCTGATCCATCCCGAGGCCGAGACAGCGGTCGCCGAGGGCGCGGCGATCAACGCCGATGCAATTCTCTTCTACGATATGCCCGGATATCGTTTCGAGGGCGGAAAAGCGGCAACGCGGCCGCCTTCTTTCACTTATCGCCGCGCGATCGCCGACTATTTCGCGCGCGGCGGCGGTGCGGTCGCGATGCATCATGCGATCGCGGGCTGGGCCGAATGGCCCGAATGGGCCGAGATGCTCGGCGGACGCTTCCTCTACGATCCCGGCGAGGCGCATGGCGAAACCCATCTCGACTCGGGCTATCGCCACGAGGTCCGCTATGACGCCGTCGTCCTCGATCCCGATCATCCAGTGACCGCAGGTCTGCCGCCGCGCTTTCCGCTCTGCGACGAGCTGTATCTGGCGCCTGTCTGGGGCGCCGCGAAACCCCTGCTCCGCGCCGATCACGCCTTCGTCCGCGACAATTTCTATTCGGCGGCGCAGGCCGTCGCGGGCCGTATGTTCAGCAACGCGGGTTGGGATCATCGCCCCGAAAGCGACGTGATCGCATGGGAAAAGCCGGTGGGCGCAGGCTGCCTCGTCTATCTCCAGCCGGGCGACGGACCCGCCGCCTATGCCGATTCGAACCTTCGACGGCTGCTTGCGAATGCGCTCACCCATGTCGCCGCCGGCCCCAACCACTCCTAACGAAATTGTGCATCGCGCGCGCGGAGCGGCTGCATATAGTTGCGCGTATAAAGAGAAGAACGAGGGAAGAGGCGCGTGAACGATATCGCCGCAAGCAGTTTTTTCGACCCGCAAGTCATCGCGGACCCGTTCGACTATTATCGAGCCTGGTTGCCCAAAAGCCCCGTCGTGCAATTGTCGGAGGGGATGTTCCTCGTCCTTTCCTATGATCTTTGTGCGCAGGCGACGGGTGACGTCGAGACATTCTCGAACAATTTTCAGGGCACGCTGTCGGGCGCGATGGCCGAGGACGGCGATGTCGCCGCAATTCTCGCCGAGGGCTGGCCGCAGGTCGATACGCTGCTGACCGCCGACCCGCCGACACACACGCGCTTCCGCAAGCTCGTCAACCTCGCCTTTTCGATGAAGCGCGTCGCCGCGATCGAGGAGGATATGCGCGGTGTCGTCATCGACCTGATCGAGAAGATGGCAGACGCCAAGGATTCCGGGCGCGAAACCGATTTCGTCCGCGATTTCGGCATCCCCCTGCCCGTCGCGATGATCGCGAGCCAAATCGGCATGGAGGGCGACCTCGACCGCGTGAAGCGCTGGTCCGACGCCTTCGTCGATCGGCTTGGCCGAATGATCCCCAAGGACCGCGAGCTCGAATGCGCGCGCGAAGTCGTCGAGTTCCAGCATTATGTGAAGGCAAAGATCGACGAACGCCGCGCCAATCGCACCGACGACCTGCTATCCGACCTTGTCCATGCCGAGGTCGATGGCGAACGACCGCTCGAGGATGCCGAAATCCTTTCGATCATGCAGCAGTTGATGGTCGCGGGGAACGAGACGACGACTTCGGCGCTCGCGGGCGGGCTGCTCCAGCTCATCGAAAATCCCGACCAGATGGCAAAGGCGGTCGCCGCCGCAGATGAAGGAAATGAGCGCGCGATCATCAACCTGGTCGAAGAGGTGCTGCGCATCGAAAGCCCGACCGCGGGCATGTGGCGCATGGTGCTGAAGGACGCCGAGCTTGGCGGGGTCAAAATCCCGAAGGGCGCGATGGTCCAGCTTCGCTATGCCGCAGCGAACCGCGACCCCGCCAAATATCCCGACCCCGACCGGTTCGATATGGAACGCGCCAATGCGCGCAGCCATCTCGCCTTCGGCAAGGGCATCCATATGTGCGTCGGCAATATGTTGAGCAGGAAGGAAATGGCGGTCGCTTATTCCGAACTGCTGAAGCGCCTCACCGACTTCAGCCTCGCCGACGGCCACACGCCGAGCTGGCCGCCGAACATGCTGCTGCGTGGGCTCACCGCCCTGCCGATCACATTCGGGCGCCGCGTATGAATTTCGATCTCGACGAAGACCAGCAGCTCACGCGCGACATGATCGGGCGCTTTCTCGGCCCGGTCGACGTCGCCGCGCGACACGCGATGCGCAAAGGCGAAAACGGCTATTCGCGCGCGCGTTGGCAGGACATTGCCGATCTCGGCCTGCTCGCGCTCGCCGCTCCACAAGCGATGGGCGGCATCGGCGGGACGATGGTCGATCTGGCACTCGTCGCCGAGGCGCTGGGCAAGGGGGTCGCGATCGATCCCTGGCTTGAGAACGGCGTGCTGCCCGTCCGGCTTGCCGCGGCTGCGGGCGATACGGCTCTGGTCGCCGACCTGATCGTCGGCACGCAATTCGCTGCGGTCGCCTTTGCCGAACCCGCGCGCCGATATGAAACCGAAGCCGTAGGCACCAGGGCGGAGGGTGGCCAGATCGTCGGGGCGAAGACCTTCGTCCTCGGCGCACCGCTCGCCGATACGCTGCTCGTTACCCTTGCCGGCAACAAGGTGGCCAGGATTAGGAAGGGCGCTGCCGGCATCGTGCAGCAGGACTATCCGGTCATCGACGGTTCGAACGCCGCCACGTTCGACCTGCATCGCTCCCCGGCCGAAATCCTCGACCTGCCGAAGGCCAAGTTCGAGCGCGTGATCGGGGACGTTCGCATGCTCGCCGCCGCCGAAATGGTCGGGCTTGCGCAGACGATGTTCGACGACACGCTCGCCTATGTCGGCGAGCGCCAACAGTTCGGCGCCGCGATCGGCAGCTTCCAGGCACTCCAGCACCGCCTCGTCGAATGCTATGCCGCGCTAGAACAGGCGCGCTCGATGATGCTGCGCACCGCGATGCTCGACCCGACGACCGAGGACGCGAACTGGCCGCGGATCGCCGCGGGTGCCAAGGCCTTCGTCGGCGAAGCGGCGACACGGATCGGGCTCGAAGCGGTGCAGATGCATGGCGGGATGGGCCAGACCGACGAGCTGGCGATCGGCCATGCGCTAAAGCGGGTAATGCTGCTCGACAAATTGTTCGGCGACCAGGATCATTGCCTGCGCAGCTTTGCGAGAGCCGCATGAGCGCGCTTGCCCCCATCGCGCCGGGCCTGTGGACCGACGAGGCCGAACCGCGGCTGATCGGCGCGCGCCGCGCCGATGGCGAGATCATCTTCCCCGTTCCCGGTGGCGACGCCGCGGCACTTGTCGAGCCCGTGGCGCTGTCGCGCAAGGGGACGCTCTGGTCGTGGACCACGCAAGGCTTCGAACCGAAGGAGCCGTACAGCGGCCCGCAACCCTTTCAGCCCTTCCTTATCGGCTATGTCGAACTGCCCGGCGAGGTGATCGTCGAAACGCGGATCGTCGATGCCACTGCCGCCGACCTCGTCATCGGCATGCCGATGGAGTTCGCCGTCGTCCCCTTCGACGACGCGCGGTCGACCTATGCCTTCCGTCCGGAGCGCCTGCCATGAGTGACGACGTCCATATCATCGGGGCGGGTATCCATCCCTTCGGCCGTACCGACGGTCGCTCGGGGCGCGATCAGGGTGTGTTCGCCGTACGCGAAGCACTTGCCGATGCCGGGATCGAATGGAGCGACGTCGAATTCGCCTATGGCGGATCGGCCGCGGCGGGGTCCGCCGACATCATGGTCAACGAACTTGGTCTGACAAGCGTGCCCTTCATCAACGTCGCGAATGGCTGTGCGACCGGGGGCAGCGCGCTGACCGCTGCGCGCAACGCCATCGCGGCGGGGGCGTGCGACATCGCGCTCGCGGTCGGCTTCGACAAGCATCCGCGCGGCGCCTTCAATGCCAAGCCCGCCGAATATGGCCTGCCCGAATGGTATGGCGAGACGGGCATGATGCTGACGACGCAATTTTTTGCGCTCAAGATCCAGCGCTACATGGCGCTCCACGGCATCAGTCGCCGCACGCTTGGCCTCGTCGCCGAAAAGGCATTTCGCAACGGCACGCTCTGCGACCATGCCTGGCGGCGATCGCCCGTCGATCTCGATACGATCCTGAACGCGCCGATGGTCAACGATCCGCTGACCAAATATATGTTCTGCTCGCCCGCGGAGGGCGCGGTCGCACTTGTGCTCGCCAGCGGCAAAAAGATACGCGAACTGGGCTCCGACGCAGTGCGCATCGCCAGCGTCGCCTTCCGTACCCGCCCCGAAGGGTCGTTCGAGGTGTTCGCGCCGTCGATCAGCGTCAATGGCGGCGGCAAGCCGACCCAGATTGCCAGCAAGGCGGCGTTCGAAATGGCGGGTATCGGCCCCGAAGATGTTTCCGTCGCGCAATTGCAGGACACCGAGAGCGGCGCCGAAATCATGCACATGGCCGAGAACGGCTTCTGCGCCGACGGCGAGCAGGAACAATGGCTGGCCGAGGGCTGGAGCGAAATCGGCGGCAAGATGCCGGTCAACACCGACGGCGGCTGCCTCGCGTGCGGCGAACCGATCGGCGCGTCGGGCCTCAGGCAAGTTTACGAAAATACGGTGCAATTGCGAGGCCGCGGCGGCGGGCGGCAGGTGCCGAACGACCCGAAGGTCGGTTACTCTCATGTCTATGGAGCGCCCGGCCTGTCGGCGGTGGCGATCCTTGAACGTTAGTGGACTTATGGATCTAGACCTTACCAAGGACGAACTGGAATTTCGCGAGGAGGTCCGCGACTTCCTCCGCACCTCGCTCCCGGCCCACGTCCGCGACGGCGCCAGGCGCACGCCCGGCGTGTTCGTCGAACCCGACATTGGCCTGGTCTGGCACCGCATCCTCAACGACAAGGGCTGGGTCGCCTATCATTGGCCCCAGGATTGCGGCGGTACCGGCTGGACGCCGATGCAGCGCTATATCTTTGAAAAGGAATGCGCGATCGCGGGCGCGCCGGCGCTGTCGGTACTCGGCCTTCGCCTCGTCGGTCCGGTGATCTGCGCCTTTGGGACGCAGGAGCAGAAGGACCGTTTCCTGCCCGCCATCCGCGCCGGCACCGACTATTGGTGCCAGGGCTATTCCGAACCGCAGAGCGGCTCCGATCTCGCCTCGCTCCGTACCCGCGCGCGGCGCGACGGCAACGAATATGTCGTTGACGGGTCGAAAATCTGGACCACCCACGCGCATCACGCGAACTGGATCTTCTGCCTCGTCCGTACCGACGGCGAGGTGAAGAAACAGGCGGGCATCAGTTTCCTGCTGATCCCGATGGACCAGCCCGGCGTCACCGTCACCCCGATCATCACGATGGCGGGCGATCATGAGGTGAACCAGGTCTTCCTCGACGGCGCTCGCACGTCGGTCGACAATCGCATCGGCGAAGAAGGACAAGGCTGGACGATCGCGAAATTCCTGCTCGAAAACGAGCGTGGCGGATCATTCCACGCGCCGCGGCTGATCCGTGCGATCGACCATCTCGAACAGCTCGCGGGCGTCGCGCCGAGCGGCCATAATGGCACTCTCGGCGGCGACATCCAGATTGCGACACGCATAGCGAAACTGCGACTCGAAGCCGAAGCGCTCGAAACCACCGAGCTTCGTATCCTCGCCGACATTGCGAAAGGCCGCCCGGCCGGTCCGCAGACCTCGCTCGTCAAGCTGCTGTCGTCCGAAATCCATCAGCGTATCGACGGGCTCGCAATGGACCTGCACGGCTATGACGGGCTGCAATTACCGACCGTGCGCCCGCTCTATGGCAACGAAGCGCCGCCCGCGATCGGCGACGAGGACGCGCAGGTCGCGGCCGCCCGCTATCTCAACAGTCGTGCCTGGACCGTCTTCGGCGGTTCGAGCGAAGTCCAGAAGAACATCATAGCAAAGACGGTGCTACGCCTATGACACATGCATTGCGACTTGCCGATCAGTGTGAAATAGTCCCGCCTATGGGAGAAAAGGCAGTCAAACTGCCGGACGACGGGTTCGCACCACCAATGAATGCCCGGGCGCTCGTCGAAGCGGTAACGGTCCGCAGCGTGGAGGATATCCACGATGCGGCGGTTGTGCTGCGCGATTATGCCGCATCGCATGGCCTCCGCGCCGCGCTCTGTGACGATATCGCGTCCAAGGAAACGATGGTCGACGCCGATGGCGCGGTACTTGCCGCCGACCTCTTCGGATGGCTCGGCGATGGCGAGCGCTGGTGGGAGGACCATAGGCTGGCCCTCCATTCGCCCCTACCGCGCTCGTGCCGCTATGAGAGCGAGCCTTTCTGGTGCAACGGCGACGGGTTCCGTACGGCGAACCCCAACCCCTATCTCGACGACATTAATCTCGCGCGCTATTTTGCCGCGAACGAACGCTACAAGGCCGCGATCGTCGTCCCGGTCCACCTGCCTTTCGGGCAGATTTCCGCCAACAGCTATCATCCGATGGATCATACCATCACCGACCTGACCGACCAGTTCGCCGAGATCGGGCACATATTGGGTGCAGGCACGCGGCGCTTCATCGCAGGCTATGCCTCGGCGATGCGAACCAAGCGGCGTATTCCGTCGGACTGCGAACTGTCGAAGCGCGAGGTCGAGTGCCTGCGCTGGGCCGCAATCGGCAAGACCGACCGCGAGATCGGGATGATCATTTCGTTGAGCCACGCGACCGTGCGCTATCATGTTCACCGCGCGGGCGAAAAGCTGAACTCGGTCAACCGCGCGCAAACGATCTTCAAGGCCGGGCAACTCGGCTATCTCGGCGCAAACAGCTAAAACGCGCTTCTTTTTAAACGCGTCATTGCGAGGAGCGAAGCGACGCGGCAATCCAGATTGGCGTAAACCGCCTGGATTGCTTCCCCCGGCTTTCGCCGGGGTCGCAATGACGATGCTTTTCGCCGAACTTAGCCCAAAGACCGTAGCGGCTCGCTGCCATCCCAGCCTTTCGCCGCCTCGCGCATCATTGCAAACAGTTCGCGCGTGCCCGCCTGCGGTTCGAGCAGTTCGACCAGCGTCCCTGGCCCAGTACCGGGATCGGCATAAATCACCCCGCCGGTTTCGCCGACCGGCGCCTCGAAAATAATCTCTGCCCCGACCTCGCCGCAGCGCGTCCGTGCTTCGGCGATCGAGTCGACCAACACGCACACATGGTGCAGCCCCTCGCCCACCGCATACTCACCGCGATAAAGTGATTTCGCGTCATTCTCGGGCCGGATCAGCTCGATCTGCATGTCGCCCCAATAGCCGAGCGCCATGGTGAACATCGGATCGCTTGCCTCGCCGCGATAGCGCCCGCCGGGAAGCGACACATTGGGCAGGAGAAAGAAGGGACCGGCGCCCATCACCTCGGTCCAATGCCGGACCGCCGCGTCGAAATCGGACGGTACAAAGGCTAGCTGCATGATGTCGCCGAGCGATGCGAGCGTTCCTGGTCCGGCCATGTCTCTCCCCTCGAACATGTCTGTCCCCTCAAAAGCGATAGCGCACAAGCGCCGGGCTTTGTGCGATAAGCCTTTCGAGACCCGGAGTCATACTGGGCAAAATGTGAGGGAGTGCCATGGCCGAGTCCGATCCGAAGATCGCACCGCAGGACTGGTTCGCCGTCCGCAAGCGCAATGCGCGCGCGGGCCTGCGCAAGCTGGTCGCGATCGTCGCCGAGAACCGCACCGACCGCGCGGAGGCGCCGCTGCCGCTGCACAAGTCCATCTATATGAGCGAAGCGCGCAACGCCGCCGAGATGGAGCATATTTTCCGGAACGAGCCGATCGTCGCGGGACTTTCAGGCGACATTCCCAAGACCGGCGACACGCTCGTCTTCGACTCGGTCGGCCCGTCGATCCTCGTCACGCGCGGCAAGGACGGCGTCGCGCGCGCCGTCCTCAACATGTGTACGCATCGCGGCGCGAAGCTGGTCGAGGAGAAGGAACCGTGGCAGGGCTCGCGACCGCGCCTTGTCTGTCCCTTCCACGCCTGGACCTTCGACCCCGCCGGGCAGCTTGTCGGGCAACCGGGCAAGGAAGGCTTCGCGAATTGCGAGATCGGCGCGCGCAACCTGATCGAACTCCCCTGCGCCGAGCATCTCGGGCTGATCTTCGTCCGTGCCAATCCCGATGGCGAGCCAATCGACGCGGCGGCGCATCTCGGTGATTTCGGTCCGGTGCTGGCGCAGCTCGAACTTCACCGCGCCGAACCGGTGAAGAAGGGCATATTGACCGCCGATTCCAACTGGAAATTCGCGCTCGACACTTATGGCGAGGGCTATCATTTCAAGATGCTCCACGCCTCGACCATCGGCGGCACGCACTATAGCGACCGCAATGTCTATGAACCGATCGGCCGCCACCACCGCGTCAGTTTCCCCGACCTTTCCATCGGCAATCTCGTCGGCAAGGACGAGAGCGAATGGCCCGAAACCGATTATGGCGGGGTCCATTATCTCTTCCCCAACACCGTTATCTTCTTCGGCGCGGTGACGCCGGGCGTCTATTTCACGCAGGTCTTTCGCCTGTTCCCCGACGGCGCGGGCAAGATGTTCTGCCAGTTCGCGGTCTATGCGCCCTTCGGGGTCGAGAACGAGCAGCACCGCGCGATGTGCGAGCTGGCCTATGACGCGACCGCCACGGTCGTGCAGACCGAGGATTATCGCGTCGCGAGCAGCGGTTATTCGAACCTGATGACCGCGCCCGACGACTTCCGCGTCGTGCTCGGCGCGAATGAGCCCGCGCTGCACGGCGTCCACCGCTCGATCGCCGCGGCATGCAAGATGCCGCTCGACCAGATCGCCTGACCCTTTCGGAGTATCAGATGAACGACCTTTCGCCTCCCCAGGACCAGACCCGCGACGACCGCTGCCCGGGCACCAGCTACACCGACATGCTGAATGCCGATACGCGGCGCGTTCCCGACTATCTGTTCGCCGAGTCCAACCAGGAACTCGGCGACGAGCCGATCGCGATCGAGCGTTATGTCAGCGAGGACTGGGCCAAGCTTGAGCGCGAGAAGATGTGGCCGAACATCTGGCAATTCGCGGCCCGCGAAGAGGATATGCCGAGCCCCGGCGACACGGTCGTCTATGACATCAACGAAAAGAGCATATTGCTCGTCCGTCAGAAGGACCTCTCGATAAAGGCCTTCTACAACGTCTGCCTCCACCGCGGCCGCAAGCTGCGTACCGAAAGCGGTCCCGCAGTGCACCTGCGTTGTCCATTCCACGGCTTTTCCTGGCACCACGACGGCCGTTTCAAGGAAGCGCCGTGCGCGTGGGACTTCAAACATCTCGACGACAAGGACATGAGTCTGCCCGAGTTGAAGGTCGACCGCTGGCAGGGTTTCATCCTGGTTACCGAGAACCATGATCTGCCGAGCTTCCGCGACTGGGTTGGCCCCGGCGTCGAACATTATGACAATTGGCGGCTCGACGAATGCCATACCGCGGCCTGGGTCGGCCGCGTTATCCCCGCCAACTGGAAGGCGGTTGCCGAGGCGTTCATGGAAGCATGGCACAGCATCGTCACGCATCCACAGATTCTGGGCTTCACCGCCGACGCCAACACGCGCTACGACCTTTATGGCGATTTCCTGAATCGCGCGATTACGCCGGCAGGCGCGATGTCGCCGCATATCAAGGGCAAGGATCAATTCTATGTCCTGAAATCGCTCGAGGAGTTCATCGGCGGCGGCGACAGCCGCGCGCGGCGCGCGACCGGCGACCCGGCCGACCTGAAGGGTTTTGACGCCGACGATCCGATGCTCGCGCGCAAGGTGCTCGCACAGGCGAACCGCGACGCCTTTTCGGCGATGAACGGGCATGATTATTCGAACGCGACCGACAGCGAGATGCTCGACAATTTCACCTATAACGTCTTCCCGAACTGGGCGCCGTGGGGCGGGCTGGTGCCGAACATCGTCTATCGCTGGCGGCCGTGGGGCGACACGGACCACAGCCTGATGGAGGTCCGCATCCTGATGCGCACACCCAAGGGCGAGAAGGCTCCCAAGTCAGCACCGATGCACCTGATCCCTGATGACCAGCCGTTCGCCAGCGCCAGCCACCTGATCGGCGCCGCGCTAGCGGGTGTGTTCGATCAGGATATGGAAAACCTCCCCTATGTTCAGGAGGGAATGAAATCATCGCCCAATGGCGTGATCGAACTCGGCCATTATCAGGAAAGCCGGATCCGGCATTTCCATCGCACGCTGGGGAAATATGTGGGCGGGCAGTTGCCGTGAACATCCGCGTCATTGCGAGCGTAGCGAGGCAATGACGAATTAGGCGGGAACCTTCACCGGCGACCAGTCCTGCCGCGTGGCCCACTCCGCAAAAGGCGTCGGCGTCACGCCGAGCAACCGCGCCGCCGGCACCGTATCGAGCGACACCGGCGACACCGGCTGATCGTTGTACCAGCGATAGAATTTCGCCATCCCGTCATAGATGCTCGCCGGCTGCACCTCGCGCGAGCCGGTCACGAGTTCGCTCATCCGCGCCGCAAATTCATCGGGCGACAGGCTCTGAAACCGCACCGAACGCCCTGCCGCGGCGCTCAGCCGCTCGGCGACCTCGGCCCCCACCAGCGCCTCCGGCCCGCCCACCGCGATCCGGTCGGCAATCAGATCCTCGTGCAGCAGCGCGGAGACCATATAGGCCGCGACATCCTCAAGGCAGACCCAGCTTATCTTCAGCGTCTCGGCCGCTGGATAGGCAAAGATCCCGCTGTTCACGATCGCGGGCCGCGACCAGATGCGGGTGATGTTGTCCATGAACACCATCGGCTCGATGATCACGTAAGGAACGCCGCTGTCGTGGATCGCGCGCTCGATATCGCGCCGTCCGTCGTGCGCTGAGAGGTCGAGGTCGTGATCGGCAACGAAGCAACTTGTGTTGAACACGATCTTCTGCAGCCCCGCCGCGCGCGCCGCCGCCGCAATGTTGCGTCCCATCGTCGCGGCGCGGTCGCGGTCGAATTCGAACGGCAGATGCATCGCCAGTGCGTCCTGCCCTTTGAAGGCTGCGGTCAGGCTGGCGACATCATAGAGATCGGCGGCCACCTCGAGCACATCGGGATGCGGTGTCGCCGCCATCGCGCCCGCGCGGCGCACGCCGGCGGTCGGTTCTAGCCCCCTCGCCTTCAACGCGGTCAGCAGGGGAATGCCCTGATCAGCCGGGGCGCCGAGAACGAGAATTTTCTTCATGCCGCACCCTCCAATTGCTTCGCCGAAACGCGCGCGGCGTGCCGTCCGGCGAGATAGCCAAACACCATTCCCGGCGCGATCGTCCCGCCGGGGCCGCCGTAAGTCATGCCCATGGCCGAGGCCATGACGTTGCCCGCGGCATAAAGCCCCGCAATCGGCCCGCCGTCGACACTCAGAACCTGCGCATTGACGTCGGTTTGCGGTCCACCCTTCGTACCGAGCGCGCCGCTCTTTATCTCGACGGCAAAGAAGGGCGCCTTGCCGACCGGGCCGAGCGTCGCAGCGGTCGAGCCGCGACCGCCGGGATCGCCCCACCATTGGTCATGCGCAGCATCGCCGCGCCCGAAATCGGGGTCGCGCCCGGTCGCGCAATGATCGTTGAAGCGCTCGACCGTCGCCGCCAGCGCATCGGCATCGATGCCCAGCCGCTGGGCGAGTTCGGGCAGGCTTTCGGCGCGGATCGCCCATTGCGGCGGCGCAACCCCGCGCTCGCCGCTGATCATGCCAAAGCCGAAGCGGTCGATATATTGCTGGTCGAAGATCAGCCAGCACGGCAGGTTCGCATAATCGAAGGCGCTCACGTCCTGGTCGTGAAACGCCGCGCCGATCGCATTATAGTTGGCGGCTTCGTTGGTGAAGCGCTTGCCCGCGCGATTGACCATGATCGAATGCGGCAGGCTGCGCTGCCCCGCGACCAGCGTCTTGCCCGTCGAGCTTTCGCTTTCCGGCACCTCGGCGACCGGCATCCACCACGCCTCGCGCATATTGCCGAGCATCGCGCCGACGCGCATCGCCATTTTGAGCCCGTCGCCGCTATTCGTCCGCGGGCTCAGCGGATGCGTCATCGGGCCGCGAAGAAAGGCGCGGAGCAGATCCTTGTCCCATTCGAAGCCCCCGGTCGCGAGGATCACCGCATCGGCGGCGACCGCGATCGGCCCATCGGGCGTCTCGAACGCCGCCCCGGCGACGCGCTCCTCGTCCATCAGTAGGCGCACCGCGCGATGGCCGGTTTTCGGTTCGATACCGCGATCGAGGCAGGCGCGCAGCAAGCGGCCGACAAGCGCCTGCCCGCTGCCGCGCAGATCGGCGTCGATCCGGCGCTGCAACTCCTCCGCCGTCAGCGGCTGCGGCTTCGCCTGCCCCAGCGGCGTGTCATAGATCGAGAAATAGGGCATGGGATAATAAGGCGAGAGCGTGACCTTGTCGGCCCAGTCGCCCAGTTCTTGAAACGAATAGAGCGGGCAATCGAGCGAACGCCCACCATGCGGCATCCCGCCCGGGAATTCGGCATGGTAATCGGGAAATTCGGGGATCGGCCGGAACTGCACCGGCGTATTCGCTTCGAGGAAAGCTACCATCTCGGGTCCATGATCGAGGAAGGCCTCGATCATATGCTGCTGCATCAGCCCGTGCGACATCGACATCAGATAGGTCAGCGCCTTTTCGCGGCTGTCCTCGACGCCCAGCGTCGCTTCGTGATGATTGTTCGGAATCCAGATCATCCCGCCCGACCAGGCGGTGGTCCCGCCGACCTGATCGCCCTTTTCGAACAGCGACACGCGCGCGCCGGCTTCATGTGCGGCGATCGCGGCGGTGAAGCCCGCCCCGCCGGTGCCGAGGACGATGACGTGCGGCGCTTCGCTCATATCTATGCCTTCAACTGCTCGACCATATGCGCGGTGTCGAAATAATGGATGCGCATCGACGCCATCTTGCCCGCGTCGTCGAATTCGGTGACTTCGGCGATATGCGTCTCGAACCGTTTGCCGCTCGATTTCGCGGTGACGGTGAAATGGAGCAGCGCGACGGCATATTTCTCGCCGCCGACCAGTTCCTGCCATTGGACGACCGGGTCCTCCCAATAGCCCATGACATGCGCATAAAGTTTCTGAAGCGCATCGCGCCCGCGCCATTCGCCGCCATAGGGAAGCGAGGTCGGCTCATGGATGACGAGATCGTCCGACATGAAGTCGGCGACCGTGTCCCACTCGCCGCGCGCGACCGCAGCGTACATCGCCTTGCTGGCTTCGAGCGGCGTCATTCGATCGTGCCGACGAGCGCGCCGACCGGATAGACTTCGCCCTCGACCCCCGTCGGGCGGATCGTCCCCGCAACCTGCGCCTCGATCTCGACTGTCGTCTTGTCGGTCTCGACCGTGTAGATGATATCGCCGATCTCGACGCGCTCGCCATCGCCGAACATCCATTCATTGAGCGTCATTTCGGTGGCCGACATGCCGATCTTCGGGATGCGCAATTCCTCCGCCATCGTCGTCACCCCTTCCAATTGACCGCGGCGCGTACCGCGTCGGCGATCGCATCCTTGTTCGGGATCCACGCCTGTTCGAGCGCGTTTGCCATCGGCACCGCCGAAAAGGCCCCGCCGATACGCGTCACCGGGGCTTTGAGCTTGCCGAAGAGTTTCTCATTGAGGCGCGAGGCGATTTCGGCGCCGGTGCCATATTGCTTCACCGCTTCGTGGAGCACGACCGCGCGGCCGGTCTTTTCGACCGACGCGGTCACGGTCGCCTCGTCATAGGGCGCGATGGTTCGGAGATCGATCACCTCGACCGAAATGCCTTCCTCGGCCAGCTTGCCCGCAATTTCGAGCGCGTCGAGCACGGTGCGGCCATAGGTGATGATCGAACAGTCGGTGCCCTCGCGCGTCACTGCCGCCTTGCCGAGCGGGACGATATGCCCCGGCCCCGGATCGTCCGATTTCAGGCCGTAGCAGAGGATATTCTCGATAAAGATCACCGGGTCGTTGCACGCGATCGCCGCGCGCATCAGCCCTTGGGCGTCGGCGGCGTTCGACGGCGTAACGATCTTCAACCCCGCGACATGCGCGAACCAGGCTTCGAGCATGTCCGAATGCTGGCCGCCGAAGCCGACACCGACGCCCGTCGTCGTGCGGATCACCAGCGGGACATTCGTCTGCCCCCCCGACATGAAACGCAGCTTCGCGGCATGGTTGACGATCTGATCCATCGCCACCGTGACGAAGTTCATCAGCATGATCTCAGCGATCGGACGGAACCCCGCGAGCGCGGCGCCGACGCACGCACCGACGATCGCCTGTTCGGAGATCGGGGTGGCACGGACGCGGTTCTCGCCATATTTTTCGGTGAGCCCGGCCGAGATTTTGAATACGCCGCCGCCCTGTTTCGCAGCGACATCCTCACCGAGCAGAATGACGCCTTCATCCTCGGCCATCGCCTCGTCGATCGCGCGGTTGATCGCCTGCGTCATCGTGATCTGCGCGCTCATGCCGCAATCTCCTCTTCGAAGACATCTTTGCGGATTTCCTCCGGCCCCGGCAGCGGACTGTTCGCGGCAAATTCGGCCGCCGCATCCATCTGCGCGTCAAGGTCGGCGACGATCGCGTCGAGTTCGGCTTCGGTAAACTGATGGTCGAGCATCAATTGGCGGAGGCGCGGCAACGGGTCCTCGGCCGCCATTTCGGCGAGATGCTCGGGCGGCATATAGGAGAAGTCGGCGCCGAAGAAATGGCCGAGCATCCGGTAGCACATCGCCTCGATCAGCGTCGGACCTTCGCCCGCCCGTGCGCGCTCGACCGCCGCCTTGGTGGTGTTATACATTGCGATCGCGTCGTTCCCGTCGACCTTCACGCCATTCATGCCATAGGCCTTGGCGCGCGTGACGATCGAATCGACCTTGGTGTGGTCGGCAAAGGCGGTGTGTTCGCCATAGCGGTTGTTCTGACAGAGAAAGATCACGGGCAGCTTCCAGAGCTGCGCCATGTTCATCGCCTCGTGGAATGCGCCGATATTGGTCGCGCCGTCGCCAAAACAGACCATCGTCACCTTGCCATCGCCGCGGTTCTGCGACGCCAGCGCCAGCCCGTTGGCGATCGGCAGTCCCGACCCGACGACGCCGGTGGTCACCATCACGCCGGTTTCGGGGTGGGTGATATGCATCGACCCGCCCTTGCCGCGGCAAGTGCCGCCGACCTTGCCGGCAATTTCGGCAAACAGCGGATTCAGCGGCACGCCCTTGGCGATCTGGTCATGCTGACCGCGATAGGTGGTGACGAGATAATCATCCTGATTGAGCGCCGCCATCGCCGCCGCCGACACCAGTTCCTGCCCGCGCACGGTGTAATAGATCACGGCCAGCTTGCCGGTCATCAACAGCGAGCGGAATTTCTCGTCGGCACGCGCAACGCGCATCGTGCGGGTATAGATGTCGCGCAGCGTGTCGCGGTCGATCGTCGTCTCGGTCATGCAGGCTCTCCGATGCCCATTTGGGGGTTGGCGCTGGCGGCTGCGCTGGGACGGGCGGCAACGCGGCCACGCCAGGCAGCAAGGTTGGTCAATGCGGGATCGAGCGGTTGCCCAACCATCGCGCCGAACTCGACGAAAGAATAAAGCAGGATGTCGGCCAGGCTGAAGCGGTCGCCCGCAAGCCATTGTCCCGCTCCGAGTATCCGGTCGACCTGCGCCAGCCCGTCGGCGGCCAGCCGTTTCAAGTCGGCGGCGGCATCGGGCAGGCAGAGCAGCCGGCTTTGGAACATCGGCAGCCCCTCGGCGCCGCGGAAGCCCGCGGTCATTGGCACGACGACGAGCTGGTCCACGATCCGCACCAGCATCCGCGTCTGCGCGCGCTCCTCAGGCGTTGCTCCGAGCAAGGCATTCCTGCCCAGCGTCTCGTCGAGATATTCGCAGATCGCGACGCTCTCGGCGATGCAGCTCCCGTCGTCGAGTTCGAGCACCGGCGTATGCCCCAGCGGGCTCTTCGCGCAGAAATCGGGCTGGCGGTTCTCGGCCGCCATGATGTCGACGAACCGGCGATCGACCTGCACGTTCGTCTCGGCCAGATACATCAGCACCACGCGCGGATTGGGGCCGAGCGACTGATAAAGTTTCATCGCCCGCGGCCTAGAACTGAACGCGCTTGGTGAAGCCGCCATCGATGACAAGGTGCGCCCCGGTCATATAAGGACAGGCGGGCGACGCCATGAAGACGATGCCCTTCGCGACTTCCTCCGCCTCACCAAAGCGGCCCATCGGCATTTGCGCCAGCGTTGCGTCATACAGCGCCGGGACCGCCGATTTGATGACCTCCCAATTGCCGCCCGGATAATAGATGGCGCCGGGCGACACGATATTGACGCGGATATTCTGCGCCGCGAGCGCCTGGCTCAACTGCGATCCATAGGTGATGAGCGCGGCCTTCAGCGCATTGAACGCCTGCGGCACGATGAAGGTCTCGACCGCCGCAGTCGACGACATGAAGATGATCGATCCTGACCCCGACGCCGCAAGCGCTTCGGTCAGCACTTCGACGCCGTGAACCGCGCCCATGATGTCCATGTCGAGCCCGCGCTGCCAGTCGCCGGTCGCCCCCTGCCCCGAAGAGCTGGCGGTGTGGATGAAAATGTCGCACCCGCCGAGCGTGTCGCGCGCTTTTTCGAGCCAGGCGCGATAGCCGTCGGGATTGTCCGTCATGTCGAACTGTTCGCCCAGCACCTTGCCCGGCCCCGCGGCGTCGATCGCCGCGACCGCCGCGGCAACCTTGTCGGCGTCGCGCGAGAAAAAGGCGACATCGGCGCCCTCGGCCGCGAAAATCTTGAGCGAGGCAAGCCCCAACCCGTGCGCACCGCCGTTGATGATCACCTTCTTACCGGCCAGACCCAGGTCCATCGCATCCTCCTCTCGCTATTTTGAGGGGAGAGTATCGTGCCGGCCGGCGGCGGGACATCAGCAAAAATGGGAGCGGCAGGGTCGGCCGGCTCCGCGGGGGCGCAACTTATAGGCGGTCCATACGGAGCCAAGCCTTGTCGCCGATCCACGCTTTCGACAAGGCCTTGTCTGCGGCGGCCGCTTCCAGCCTGTTCCCTTGGGCGGCCTCGCTGCGGCCGAGTCCGTAGAGCGCCCAGCCATTATTCGGCGTCTGCGCCAGCGCGGCGCGAAAAGCCTCGCTGGCCTCGCCATAGCGCCGCGCGCGGAAAAGTGCCGAACCCAGCGACTGCTTCACCGGATAATACCAATAAGATGGTTCCTGATAGGGAAGCCCGGCCTCGATCGCGATCGCCTGCCGGTAGAAGCCGATCGCTTCGTCGGTACGGCCCATCGCGCTCGCGAAGCGCCCGCGCGCGACGAATTCGGCGAGCGACACCAGATCCCCCGCCGGTACGCCCTGTTCGATCATGGCGTTCATCGCATCCGACGCCCGTATCTTTGCCATCGCCGCGAGTTCGCGGTCGAACGCTTTACGGTTGCGAAGCCCGGCATAGGCAATGCTTCGCGCGAAATGCCGCATCGCAGTAGGATAAGCGAGGCGCGGATCAGGGGCCGGCATCGCCAAAATGGCTTTCGGGTCGGCAAATTGGGCCATCGCAAAATAGGGCGCCGCATCGATCGACTGAATCCACGCGATCTGCGCCGAGGTTGCTGGATCGAGGACGGTTCTAAGCCGCTGTGCCTCGCGAATCGCGGTGCGCATATCGCCCGCCATCTGCGCCGAGGTCACGATGAAATGGATATTGTGCGGATAATAGCCGTAGCGCACGAGCCCGTTGTCGCCGGCGCTGCGGATATATTCCTCGTCGGCGCGCGCGGCCGCGACGTTGACGCGAATCGAGTCCGCATGACGCCCGCGTAGCTGGAAGATATGGCCCGGCATATGAACGAGATGGGCCGCGCTGGGCGCCGCCGGGCTCGCCAGCCGGTCGGCGGCCGCCTCTGCACGTTGCGGGTCGCTCGCTTCCATAAGATGGATGTAGAGATGGTTCGCCTGCACATGGGCGGGGTTGCGGTTCAGCACCGTTTCGACAAGCCGCACGGCTTCGCCGCTCCGGCCGACCGATGTTTTCTTGTCGCTCTCCCAATAATTCCAGGGGCTGGTGTCCATCACCGCTTCGGCAGCGAGCACCGCGACATCGTCATCGGCGGGAAAGCGGCGCGCGACATCGAGCATCGCGTCGGCATAGTTCGCGTCGAGCGCGGCGCGGTCGCTCGCGGGATCGCGCGAATATCGTTTGGCGACGGCTTCGATCAGCGCCCGCTCCATCGGCGTGGCAGAGCTTCGTAGCGCCATCGCGCGATCCATCGCGCCCAGCGCGGCGTCGCGGTCGCGCTCGTCCATCGGCGCGTTGATATTCGGACCAAGGGCGACAGCCTCGCCCCACCAGCATATCGCGCAATCGCGGTCGAGCCGCTGCGCCTCACGAAAAGAACGCACCGCACCCGCATGGTTGAAGCCATAGGTCAGGAGCAGCCCTTGGCTGAAATAACGCCGGGCCTGGTCCGTGTCCGTCGTGACGGGAAAGCGCGAAGTGGCCAGATCCGGAAAGAGCGGTATCGGCCTGCCTTCGCTGGCGGGCGCCGCGAACGCCGACGCAACCAACAGATTTTGCGCCAGCGACGAACCCGGGCGCCGCGCGCCGCAAAACAGGGTCGCAAGACGGGTGGGATCGAGCGCTTCCAATGCGGCGTTCGAAAAAGCGGGCAGCGGCGTGAAACTCGTCAGGGAAAAGCCGATCCCTGCAATGACTGCGAATTTGAATGGGCCCGGCATCACAATCCCCCTTCCCCGAAGGTGATCAGAAACAGCAGCTGCAAAATATCATGAAAACAATGCGTACCAAAACCGAATCTGCGGCGCATCTAATTGACTAATATATCAAGAAAGTCTGCTGCATGTCGGTCAAAATTTCTTGCTTCGGCGGCCGCGCGCCGATGGTAGATCTGATTGAACCGCAAAGCGTTTCCAGCGCGTCGTCAAAGTTTCTTTCGCGGCGTCAATCGGACTACGCGGCCAAGAGGGTCGATTCATGCGCTCCAGTCGGTACGCACGCATAAGGACACGGCTACGTAACCCGTAACATTTGATTTTTTTTCGCGCATGGAGAAAGTATCGGCCGACAATATTGCTGTTCGTCTTTCGGGGGGAGGATGTTTTGGGGCTTGGATATCCGCAAAAGCGGGACATGACGCGAGCGTCGCGGGGCGCCTATATTCTGGCGGCGGCGCTGCTTCTTTTTTCGTCGGGCGCGCTCGCTGCGGCGGATCCGAAGACCCCGCCGGCCACGCCCGCTTTCACTCCGCTACCGACCAGCGCCTTTGCCGAGCTTCCCTTTGTCGAAGATGTCGACCTGTCGCCCGACGGCACCCATATCGCGGGACTGTTCGGCAGCGGGGGCGAACAGCGCATCATGATGATGCCCCTCTTGGGCGACCGGTCAAAAGCCGTCGGCATCACCGTACCAGACCAGACGCAGGTCGCATGGATCCGCTGGGTCGGAAACGACAATATCGTCGTGGGGCTCTATGCGTTGATGCCGGTCGAGGCCGATCGCTGGTACATCTCGCGCGTGATCGGCATCAACCGGGCCACGGGAAAGATCACCAAATTGCTCTGGGACATCGGTGGGCAGAATGCGTCCGATGTCCTCTGGATCCCCGCTGATGGCAGCACCGAAATCCTGGTCGCGGCGCAGAGTTCGATTTATGGCGAAGATCCCGGTTTCTGGCCGACGGTCTATCGCGTCGATGTCACCACGGCGCGCAAGCGGGTCGTCGAAAGGCCGCGCACGAATATCGGGGACTGGGGCGCCGACCATCTGGGCCAGGTGCGTTTCGGCATCGGCTATCGCGATTCGGACACGCAATCGACGCTGTTGTTCCGCCCGCACGGCGAGGGGTCGTTGCGCGTGATCGATCGCGCAAAGCTTAGCGCGGAAGAGGAGTTGACCGTTCCCTTCCATTTCGTCCCCGGCAGCAACAACGGCTTCGTCATCAAGGAGATCGAGGACGGCCGGTCGGCGGTCGTCGAAGTCGACATTTCGACCGGGAAGGATGTGCGGACGGTCTATGCCGCCGACAAGGCCGATGTCGAAAGTGTCGTGCTGGGATCGAACGGGTCGAAGCTGCTCGGTGTCAGGACAAATGACCGCGAGGCACCGCTCCGCTGGATCGACCCCGCGATTGCCGCGCATCAAAAGTCGCTCGAGGAAGCATCGCCGCAATCGAAGGTCCGGATCGAAAGCCTGAGCGCCGATCAAAGCAAGATGCTGGTGCGGTTCAGCACGCCCGACAATCCGGGCCTGCTCTTTTATTTCGACGCGGCGAGGGGCGATCTGTCCAAACTGGCGGCGATGAACGACACGATCGGCGGCAAGCGCCTGTCGCGTGGGCGGATGGTCCAGTACAAGGCGCGCGACGGGCTGGAGATCGAGGGCGTGCTGACGATGCCGCGCGGTCGGCGCGACAAGAATTTGCCCTTCATCGTCATGCCGCACGGAGGCCCCTGGGGGCATGACGAGCTAAGCTATGACTATTGGGCGCAGTTCCTCGCCGAACGCGGTTATGCGGTACTCCAGCCCAATTTCCGTGGATCGACCGGTTATGGCGCTGCATTCGAAAAGGCGGGGCAGGGCCAGTTGGGCTTTGCGATGCAGGACGATGTCACCGACGGCGTGCAATGGGCGGTTAAGGAAGGCATCGCCGACCCGAAACGGGTCTGCATCGTCGGCGGCTCTTATGGCGGCTATGCCGCGATGTGGGGGATCGCCAAGGATCCCGACCTGTATCGCTGCGCGATTTCGATCAACGGCGTCGCCAATCTGCGCCGCGAGGTCAATGATTTCGGTGGGCTGATGCGCGAACGCCTCTATCGAAGCCAGTGGCAGAAGATGACCCCCGATTTCGCCGCAGTGTCGCCGATCAATGCGATTGCCCGGATCAAGACCCCGCTGCTGCTGATCCACGGCAAGAAGGACGTCACCGTCGATCACGGCCAGTCGTCGCGCATGTATGGGGCGATGACGAAGGCCGGCAAGTCGGTCGAGTTCGTATCGGTGCCGCTTGCCGACCATTATTTCACACGTCAGGCCGATCGCATGACATTACTGACGTCGATCGAAACCTTCCTCGCAAAGCATAATCCGGCCGACTGAGCCGATACTACATTGCAGCTTCGATCCCCGCGGCGACGCAGGCCTCGTCCTGCTCGGGCAGCGCGCCGCTCGCAGCGGCGACACCGATCATCCGGCCGTCGACGATCACCGGAACGCCGCCGCCGATCGCCACGGCATCAAAGGCATTTTGCGCGGACGGGTCCATCTTCGCGACCTCGCGGCTGCTGCGCCCGGTGCGGAAGACGGTGCGCGCCTTGCCCTGCGCAAGAACGCCGCTGGTGCGCGTCGCACCGTCCATGCCGACGAAACGAATGAGGTCGCCATATTCGCTCAGCACCGCGACATGCACCTTCCACCCCGATTTCGCGGCGAGCGCGAGGCAGGTGTCGGTGATCGTCTGCGCGTCGGCGGCATCGATCCTGCGGTCGCGCTTCAGTTCGGCGCTGACGGGGGACATCGGCAGAATGAAGGCGGCGATAGCGGTGGCGAGGGTCGCGCGGATCATTGGCATTTCTCCATTTTTCACGGCGCGGGCGGCGCGGCGGCGCGGGCGTTCCAGTCGGGGGTTTCCTGCCCGGCCAGATTGTTCAGGAAGAAATCGAATTGCTTGCGCTGGCCGTAATCGACCGGGCCGGTCGAGCGGCCGACCGCATGGCCCCCGCCCGGGACGACGAGCAGGTCGAAGACCTTGTTGGACTTCACCAGCGCGCTCACCACCTGCATCGTCGACGCGGGGTCGACATTCTCATCCTGCTCGCCGACGATCATCAACGGCTTGCCCTTGAGCCGCCAGGCGTTGTCGACGCCCGACGAGGCCGAATAGCTGGCATCGACCGGCCAGCCCATCCACTGTTCGTTCCAGCTGATCTTGTCCATGCGGTTGTCGAAACAGCCCGCAAAGGCGACCCCGACCTTATAGAATTCGGGATAGAACAACAGGCCCGACAATGTGTTCTGCCCGCCCGCCGATCCGCCATAGAGACCGACGCGCGAGATGTCGTAAGCGGGATTTTGCGCCGCGACCGCCTTGTGCCAGAGGATGCGATCGGGAAAGCCCGCATCGCCGATATTCTTCCAGGCGACATCATGGAACGCCTTCGAGCGATTGAGCGTACCCATGCCGTCGATCTGGACGACGATGAAGCCAAGGTCGGCGAGCGACTGCATCCCGACGACCTTGTCGCCCCCCGAATGATAGCCGAACGGCCACCATGTCTTGGGCACGAAGCTCGAATGCGGGCCGGCATAGATATTCTCGATCACCGGATAGCGCTTCGCCGGATCGAAATCGCGCGGGCGGACGATCAGGCCGTAAATGTCGGTCTGCCCGTCGCGGCCTTTCGCGACGAAGGGTTCGGGCGCCTTGAAACCCGCCGCGAGCAGTTTTGAGATATCGGCGCGCTCAAGCGCCGCGACGAGGCTGCCGTCGCGCGTGCGACGCAGTTCGGCGACGGGCGGCAGGTCGACGCGTGAATAGGTGTCGACGTACAGGCTCATGTCGGGCGACAAGGCAATGTCATGATAGGCATTGGCGCTGGTCAATGGGGTCAGCTTGCTGCCGTCGAAATCGATCCGGTAAAAATGCTGGAAATAGGGGTCTTCGCCCGCGTTCATTCCGCTCGCGGTGAAATATATCTGCCGTTTCGCCTCATCGACTTTGACGACATCGCGGACGACCCACGCACCCTTTGTGACCTGCGTTTTCACCGCGCCGGTGGCGCCGTCAAAAAGATAGAGATGGTTCCACCCGTCGCGTTCGGACATCCAGATGACTTCGCGTCCGTTATCGAGGTCGTAACGGAAGCGGCGCCCCTGGTTGATGAAGCTCTTCGCCTCTTCGGTTACCGCGGCGTGGGGCGCCCCCGTGACCGCATCGATCGACACGACGCGCGCGAGTTGGTGGCCGCGCTGCTCGTAAACGAAACTGACGCTGGCGCTGTCCTTCCGCCATTCGAGTTTCGTCATGTCATAAGGATTGGCGAACAGTTCGCCCGGCACCGAAAGCTGCCGCCCCGCTGCGACATCGAACAAGGCCGGCTGGTCGATGTCGACCGCGTCACCGGGCTTCGGATAGAGCTGTTCCATCACACGCGGCTGCACCTGATCGGCGGGGGTCGAGAGGATGCGGGTGACGATCCGGCGAAAGCCGGGTCGGACGCGGTACGCCGCGAGCTTCGCCGAATCGGGTGACCAGACGATCGATTCGGGATCGTAGAAATTGGCGTCGGAACCGTCGGTGCTGATCCGTTTCCACGCGCCGCCGATCGGGCGCACCGCGATGTTGAAATTTTCGACATGCGCCTCCCACTTGCCGTCGGGCGAGCGGCGCGGGCTGTTGTCGGCGGGGACCGCAAGGTCGCGTACGACGCCGAAGGCACGCGGCTGACCCACGCGTGGGGTCTCGGCGCAGACATAGTCGGCGAGGCTGCATTGCCAGCTATCGTCGTGCAGCGAGAATTTGATTGCCTTGCCGTCGGGCAAGAAAGCGAAGCTTTCGAACGGCAGGCGCAACGCCGCGTAGCTTTCCCCCGTCGCCTTGCCGAGCGCCGACGCGAGGCGCTGCTGGTCGAAGCTCGGCCGCTTCTTTCCCGACTTCGCGTCATAGGTGACGAAAGCGAAGCCCCCGGGCACCGTCTTGCGATAGGCATAGCCACGCCCGTCGGCGGTCCAGTGGCCGGCAAAGGCGACATTCTCGGTCAGGCCGATCCAGCTTTCGCGCAAGGCCAGCGAGCGGTCGATATCGGCTTCGCTTATTTGCGCTGCCGCCGGTGTCGCGACCAGCGCAAACGCCAGCATGATGTTCCCGAACCTCATGATCCCTCCCGCCGATTGACGCGGACGAGTTTATTGTATTTAGTATACGATGCAAGAGCGGTTTAGCGTTGCTGGCCAAGGGCAATCCCAGGGAGACGATGATGGCGCATTCCAGATGGGCGATGATGGCGATGACCTTGGCGATAGCGGTTCCGCTGCACGCACAGCCTGCGGCGCCGGCGCCCGCCCCGCAAACCGAAACCGATGCCTATACGCGCTATGAGCTGCTCGCTCCGGGCAGCCACAAATTCCGCATTATCTATGAAATCACCGCGAGCTCGCCGGGCGCGACCGCTTATTACAACCCAATTCGTCCCGGGAGTGTCGCAACCGACGAGAGCGTCACCGATCGCGCGACGGGCAAACCGCTGCCGTTCAGCGTCGTTCCGGGCGGCGTCGCAAAGGCGGGCGGCGTCCGCGGTGCCAAACCCGACGGTGAATATATCGAGGTGAAGCTCGCCCGCCCGGTCGCCGCCGACGGCGGCGAGGGCCGCGTGCTGATCGACAAGACCTATGCCGATGCGAAAAGCTATTACAGCGAGGGCGATGTCATCGTCTTCGACCGGCCGCTCGGCAACAAGCGCAATTCGGTGATCCTGCCCGCAGGCTACGAGCTGCTCTCGTGCAACTATCCGGCGCAGGTGCTGCAGGAAGCCGACGGGCGGATCAAGATCGCCTTCTGGAACAACACGCCGGCCGAGGCGCCGCTGCTGATCAAGGCGCGGCCCTCGCCCGGCCTCAAAGCCGCGCCGTCGAGCGTCAAGGCGCCGCTCGTCGAGCGCGCGTACCAGAGCCGCGAGGTCACCTATTTCCTTCAGCCGCCCGAAACGCACAGCTTCGACCTCTATCACGACTATACCGAAACGCGGCCGGGGGTCGGCACCTATGTGAACATCGTCCGCCCCGGCAGCAGCGCGTCGAAACCGTCGGCGCGCAACCTCGACAGCGGCGCACCGCTACGTTGGGAAATGCTGAAGGGCGAGGCGATCTTGAAGGCGAGCCCCGGCGAACAGGGCGTGACCGCCGATACCGAGGCGGTGGTGTTCCACTTCGACCCGGTGAAAAAGGGCGAGAGCGCGCGGCTGCGCTTTTCCGAAACCTATACCGACCCCGAACGCTATGGCGTGTCCGGCGACGAACTCGTGTGGCACCGCTCGTTCGGGCGGCCGCTCAACACCGTCGTGCTGCCCGCGGGCTGGGTGCTCACCAACAGCTCGATCCCCGCGACGATCAAACAGACCGACGACCGGCGCACGCGGCTCGAATATATCAACCCGCGCGCCGACGAGATCGACGTGATCATCACCGCGCGGCGCCGGCCGTCTTGACGGCTGCGGGGCGGCACGGCACCGCGGCATCCCATATTAGAGGAGACACCGATGAGCTTCCTGACCTTCGCGTTGCTCGCCATGCAGTCCGCCACGGCCCCGGCCGCAGCGCCCGCCCCGGCCCCTGTTGCGGCACCGGCGAGCAAGTGGGTGACGAAGGAAGGCGACGTCACCATCCGCAATTTCAAATTCCGCTCGGGTGAGATCATGCCTGCGGTCCGGTTGCACTACAGCACGCTGGGCACGCCGCATCGGGGTGCGAACGGCGAGATCGACAATGCCGTGATGGTCCTCCACGGCACCGGCGGCAGCGGCAAGCAATTCCTCCAGCCGCAGTTTGCCGACGAGCTGTACGGGCCGGGCCAGCCGCTCGACATCAAACGCTATTATATCATCCTGCCCGACAATGTCGGCCATGGCGCTTCATCCAAACCTTCGGACGGTCTTAGGATGAAATTCCCGCAATATGACTATGACGACATGGTCGAACTGCAGCACCGGATGCTCACCGAAGGGCTCGGCATCAAGAAGCTGCGCCTGATCATGGGCACCTCGATGGGGTGCATGCACGGCTTCATCTGGGGCGAGACCTATCCCGACTTTGCGCAGGCATTGATGCCGATGGCGTGCCAGCCGGTCGAGATCGCGGGTCAGAATCGCATGTGGCGCCAGTTGCTGGTCGACGGAATCAAGGCCGACCCCGCGTGGATGGGCGGCGAGTATAAGAGCCAGCCGGTACTGGGGCTGCGCACCGCGGCGTCGCTGTCGGTGATCGCGGGCGGCGCGCCGCTCAACCTCCAGAAAAATTATCCGACGCGCGATGCCGCCGCCGCCTATGCGCGCGAGCGGGTTGAGCGCGACATCGCGAGCCGCGACGCCAACGACATGATCTATCAGTTCGAATCGTCGCGGACGTACAATCCATGGCCGGGGCTCGAGAAGATCACCGCGCCGATGACGTGGATCAACTCGGCAGACGACTTCATCAACCCGCGCAATCTGCCCTATCCCGAGCAAGCGGTGAAAAGGATGCCCAACGCGCGATTCCGCCTGATCGCCGAAAGCGACGAGACGCGCGGCCACGGCACGCACACATGGGCGGTCCAGTGGAAGGCCGACCTGATCGACCTCATCGCGCGCAGCAGCCGCTAGAGCAAAAACGGCTTTTCGACCTATTGCTGCCGTTGCAGGTGTGTGCCCCGGCGAAGGCCGGGGTCCAGAGCGCAACGAGCAGAGGTCGGCTCTCTGAAGCCCTGGGCCCCGGCCTTCGCCGGGGTGCGCAAATGGGAAACGACCGGTTGCCGACCAATCCTTTTTCGTCACCCCGGACTTGATCCGGGGTCCCGCTTTCGGTCGAAGCTATCCGGTGCCTCAAAAAGCGGGATCCCGGGTCAAGCCCGGGATGACGAACGGTGGGTAACGAGCGGGAGTTGGCGATAGGGATGTGCACCCCGGCGAAAGCCGGGGCCCAGAATTCCAACGCTGCCTTTCCGCACTGGGCCCCGGCTTTCGCCGGGGTGCACAAAGGGCAACTTCCCACCCCAAACCAGCCATTATGCGGGCACGAAAAAGGGCGGCTCGCAGCCGCCCCTCGATCCCCGCCTGCGCGAGGATGATGCATTTTCAAACCGCGCGGCAATGCCGCACGGGAAAATGCATTACTTGATCTTGGCTTCCTTGAACTCGACGTGCTTGCGGACACGCGGATCATATTTACGCACCGACATTTTTTCGGTCATCGTGCGCGGGTTCTTTTTCGTGACATAGAAAAAGCCCGTGTCAGCGGTGCTCACCAGCTTGATCTTGACGGTCGTCGGCTTGGCCATGGCCCTGTTCCTCGAAATAACTGCACATCCGCCGGAGGCCCGATGGATGCGGCGGGACTAGGGCCCCGACGTTGGTGTGAAAAACATGAAAGGGCCGCGCGATGCCGCACCGCCCTTCAATATCCGGGCGCCTTTGACGGGATTCGGCCTTTCTGTCAAGCGAAAGGAACGGGCGGGCGGCACAAAACCGCCCGCCCTGGAGGGGTCGGAATGAAGACCCTAGGCGTTTTTGATCTCGAACCGGACGCGCATTTCCTTCCAGCTTTCCTCAGGAACCCCGCCACGCGTCGCCGCCTTGAAGCGCCATTTGGTAAGCGCCCGCCGTTTCGTCGCCTCGAAAAACGCCGGATCGTCGGTGCTGACCAGCTCGACCGCCTTCACCCTGCCATCGGTGCCGATCAGCACACGGACGACCGCGACGCCCTCGATCCCCTCGCGCTGCGCGCGTGCGGGATAATCGGGCTGGAAAAGGCCCGCATAGCGCTCGTCGAGCCGCGCGAGCACCAGCTTTGGGGGCTGCGCGGGCGGATCGATGACCTGGGGCAAGGTCGTTCCCGTTCCGGTGCCGGCCGGCGGAACATAGGGCTCGTCGATCCGGCCGACGGGCGGATCCTGAGCGATCGGCGGTAGAGGGGTCCGCGGCGCCGTAAACTGTTCTTGCGGCTGCTGGGCCTGGGGTTTGGCGTCGGGCTGCGGCTCGGGCGGTTTGGGCTTGGGCAGCGTGATCGACTTCCACGGCGGCGTGGCGGTCGACGGCTCATCGATGATGATCATCGGCGACAGGGCCACTGCCGCGACCAGCGCCGCAGGCAACGCCACCGCGAACAGCGCAGCGACCGGGTGGCGGCCACGATCGCTTCCATAGCTGTTACGCGGCAGCGGCACCGCAGTCCCGGCGGGCGCGGTGGTCGCTTCGGGCGCAGTCATAATCGCCGAAATCAGTGGTATCAGGGTCATGGCATCTCTCCTTGCCTGTACGACCCGGCCCTGCCGCGTTCCGACCGTTGCTATCGGCCAGGTCAGATCAACGTGATATTATAACATTACGTCTCATGTCAAGCAGATCGGTAAACATGACCCTAAGCCATGAAATACGCGGTCAGACGGCGGAAAAGCGGGCCACCGCCTGATCCTTGTCGATCAGCGGCAGCAGCTCGGCCATATCGGGGCCGTGATCGCGGCCAGTCAGCGCGCGGCGCAGCGGCAGGAACAGCGCGCGTCCCTTTGCCCCGGTCGCCTCCTTCACCGCGCCGGTGAGCGCGTGCCAGGGATCGGTGGACCAGTCGACATTCGGCGCGGCGGCGGCGGCGGCGGCGAGCACCTCGCGGTCGCTCGCTTCCGCTGGCGGCGGAGCAAGCGGGCCGTCGAACACCCCCACCCAGTCGGCTGCCTCTGCGACCGTCATCAGGTTCGGGCGAATCGCGTTCCAGCGCGCTTCGCCGATGGCGAGCGGCAAGCGCGGCGCGACGGCCGCATAATCGGTATGGTGCAGGATTTTCTGGTTGAGTAGCGCGAGTTCGGCTTCATCGAAGCGCGCGGGCGCGCGGCCAAAGCGTGCGAAGTCGATGCTTTCGATCAGCGGCGCCAGGCTCGTCACGGGTTCGACCGGATCGCTCGTCCCAAGCCGCGCGAGCAAGGCGGCGAGGGCGATCGGTTCGATCCCACTCTCACGCAAACTGGCCATGCCGAGCGAGCCGAGCCGTTTCGACAATTTGCCTTCGGTGCCGACGAGCAGCGCCTCATGCGCAAATTCGGGCGGGTTCGCGCCGAGCGCGGCGAACATCTGGATCTGCGTCGCAGTGTTCGACACATGATCCTCGCCGCGCACGACATGCGTGATGCCCATCGCGATATCGTCGATCACGCTCGGCAACAGATAGAGCCAACTGCCGTCGGCACGGCGCACGACGGGGTCGGACATCGTCTTCGGCTCAAAATGCTGCGGGCCGCGGACCATATCGGTCCACTCGATCGCGGCGTCATGGTCGAGCTTGAAACGCCAATGCGGCTGTACACCCTCGGGCACCGGCGCCCCCTCGGGCTTGCGCTCGTACACGGGAGGAAGTCCGCGCGACAATAGCACCTTGCGCCGGATATCGAGCTCTTCGGGCGTCTCGTAACAGGCATAGACGCGGCCCGCCGCCTTCAATTTGTCGAACTCGGCTTCGTACAGCGCGAAGCGCGCCGACTGCCGCTCTTCGCCGTCGATATCGAAGCCGAGCCAGGCAAGATCGGCGCGAATGCCGTCGACATATTCCTCTTTCGACCGTTCGAGGTCGGTGTCGTCGACGCGCAGCAGAAAACGCCCGCCATGCTTCCTTGCCCACAGCCAGTTGTGGAGCGCGGTGCGGACATTGCCGACATGGAGCGTGCCGGTCGGCGAAGGGGCGAAGCGGGTCGTGACGGTCATGGGCGGCGCCTATAGCCGCATTTGATGCCGCGGCGATAGCTATGCGCTGCGCCGCACCGGCCAATAGGCCCAGGCAATGGCGAGCAGCGATATGATCAGGATGACGCTATATTCCATCCCGTTGCGCCCGCCGCCGACGACGAACCAGCCCGCGGGAAAATGGACGAGGATCATGCCGAGTGTCAGGATCGCGGCGTGGCCAAGTGCGGCGAGGCTCGTCCAGCGCCGCGCCAGGATCAATATGGGGCCGACAATTTCATAGAGCGTCACCGCCATCGCCCAGCCATAACCATAAGGAAATCCCAGGCTATCCAGCCAGATGCCGAAGGGCGCGACGAGCCCGGCAGCGAGACGATAGACGCCGTGGATCAGGATCAGGACCGCGACAGTCACGCGCAGAATTTCGAGCACTTGCTCCGCCCGCACAGGCGGCGCCTTCGGTCCCGACAATCGCATTCCCCTCTCCCCTCTATTCTATCCCGTCCGGAATCCGTGCGTTATCGGATAGCGCCGATCGCGCCCGAAATTGCGCGTCGACAATTTGACCCCCGGCGGCGCCTGACGCCGCTTATATTCGGCCAGCATCAGCAGCCGTTCGATCCGCACCACGGCATCGCGGTCGAAACCGTAACGCGCGACGACGTCGTCGACGCTCGCTTCTTCTTCAACGAGCATGTGGAGCATTCGGTCGAGATCCACATAAGGAGGCAGGCTGTCTTCGTCCTTCTGGTCGGGACGCAATTCGGCGCTCGGCGGCTTGGTGACGATATTCGCGGGCATCACCGGGGTCACCGGGTTGCGCGACAGGCGCGGAACATTCTCGTTACGCCACGCGGCGAGCGCGAAGACCGTCATCTTATAGGCGTCCTTCAGCGGATTATAGCCGCCCGCCATGTCGCCATAGATGGTCGCATAGCCAACGCTCATCTCGCTTTTGTTCCCCGTCGTCAGCAGCATCGGCCCGAATTTGTTGCTGAGCGCCATCAACGTCACGCCGCGAATGCGCGACTGAACATTCTCCTCGGTGATGTCGACGTCCCTGTCGGCAAAGCTCCCGGCGAGCATCTGGTCGAACGCTTCCACCGCGGGGACGATCGGAATCGTGTCGAGCCTGCACCCGATCATCGCGGCGCAGCCCGCGGCATCGTCGAGGCTTTCCTGACTCGTAAAGCGGCTCGGCAGCATCACGCACCACACCTTGTCAGGGCCCAATGCATCGGCGGCGATCGCGGCGCAGATTGCCGAATCGATCCCGCCCGAAAGCCCGAGCACGACGCCGGGGAAGCGGTTGCGTTCGACATAGTCGCGCAGGGACAGGATCATCGCGCTGTATATATCGGCCGGATGCGCCTCCCATTCGGCAATCGCGCCGGTATCGCAGGCCCAGCCGTTCGCGCCCTTCGTCCAGCGCGTCACGCGTTCCTCGGCTTCCCAGTCGGTCAGCCGGTGCGCCGTCGTCCCATCGCCGTTGAGCACGAACGAACAGCCGTCGAAAACGATCTCATCCTGCCCGCCGACGCGGTTGAGAAAGATGACGGGGCGTTTCGTCTCGGCGACGCGGCTCGCGAAGACCTGCGTCAGGCGGCGTTCGTCCTTGTCGATCTCATAGGGGCTGCCGTTGACTGAGATCAGCAGCTCGGCACCCTGGGCGGCAAGATGCCTGCAAACCTTCGGCAACCAGCCATCCTCGCAGATCGGCAGACCGAGCTTTACCCCGCGCCATTCGACGATGTCGGGCAGCGGGCCGGGGACGAAGATGCGCTTCTCGTCGAAGGTGCCGTAATTGGGGAGCTCGTGCTTCCGCCGCGTCGCGACGATCCGGCCGCCGTCGAGCAAGGCGACGATATTATAGAGCGCGTCGCCGCCATTCTCGTCCTTCGTGCGCTCGACCGAACCGACGAGCATCGCGGGGCCGCCGTCGGCAGTTTCGGCCGCCAACTCTTCAAGCAGCTTTGCCGCGCGCGCAGCAAGCGCGGGCTTCAGCACCAGATCCTCGGGCGGATAGCCGATCAACTGGAATTCGGGATAGAGGATCAGGTCGGCATCCGGGTGCCGCGCGCGCACTTCGCGCATCGCCTGCGCATTGGCGGCAAGGTCGCCTACCGACTGGGTCATTTGCGAAAGGACGATGGTCAGTTCTTGTGTCATGCGCGCGGTTTAGGCCCAACCGCCCCGTCCGTTCAACCGAAGAGAAGCGCCCACAGCGTGCGGCCGGGGGCCATGGCGAAAAAGCCCGCCGCGATCAGCCCGAAAAAGACGCCGCGCATGATCCGTTGGTGACGCTCGATCTGCCCGGTTTTCGCGAACCAGATCGCGCGCGGGAGCTGGATGATCGTCACCGCCGAAAAGATATGGATCGGGCCGATGCCGCCGGTGATCGTGCGGATCCAGAAGCTGTCGATCGCGGTGACGATCATCAGCAGCACCCAGATGCGGCCGCCGATCCGGTGCGCCGCGTCGCCCTTGCGCGGCCGCCACAGCAACCAGGCGCCGAGCGGCAGTGCCGGGACGACCGTCGCGAGATGCAGTTGGATCGCCCATGCCGGCGTGCGATAGTCCGACGTGCCGATATAGGAACGGGCGAGCACCGCTGCGACGATTGCGCCGAGGACAAGGAGCGCCATCAAGGCGATCCGGCGAATGGGGCTGGCGGGAACGGCGGTCATGGCAAAATCCTGTTGGCTGGCAATCGATGCCTCCTCCCTGCCCGGCCGCCGTTCGCGGGCAACCGCCCCTTCGCAAAAGCGGCGGATTTCTTCGCGAAACAGGGCGGTTCGCCAATTGACGCTTCGTGAAATGGCACGCACAAGGCGCGGCATGGCGAAGCGGCTGACGATCGAAATATTGGTGATGGTCGCGCTCGGCCTGCTCGTCGGCCTGCTAGGTCCCTTCGGGACCTTCGGCGCTCCGCCGGCACAGCGGATGCTGGTCTGGGTGATCTGGCTGCTCGCGGGCTATCTGCTTTTTCGCCCGACAAATGTCGTCGCGGGTTGGCTGTGCGAGGCGACGGGGCTGCCGCATTTTGCCGGCAAGCTGCTGGCGCTCGTCGTCGCCAGCGTGCCGCTCACGCTGATCGTCACGATGATGGTGACGCACCTGTCCTTTGCCCACGTGCTGCGCTGGCGCGGTTTCTGGACGATGTATCTCTATATCGTCGTCATCGCGGTCGTGGCGTCGGCGGTGATGGCCGCAGTCTTCGGCCGCGCCGGTCCGAGCGCGGCTACGCCCGACCCCGTACCGTCATCGCCCGCCCCTGCCTCTGCCCCTGCCGCTGCTGTCCCCACGCTCCCGCTGCCGCCCGGCTTCGGTCCGGTGCTCGCGCTGAAGGGCGAGGATCATTATGTCCGCATCATCGGTGAGGGGCGCGAGGAGCTTGTCCTGATGCGGATGCGCGACGCGATCGGGCGCCTTGGCGAACGCGATGGCCTGCGCATCCACCGTAGCTGGTGGGTCGCGAAGGACGCCATCAAAGCGGTGCGCCGCGACGGCCGTACCGCGGTGATCACGCTCCGCTCGGGGCACGAGGCGCCGGTCGCGCGCGACATGATGCCGCACTTGCGCGCGGCGGGATGGCTTTAACCCCTTCCCCTATTGGCCCGCGCTAGCTAAGGGGGCGCGCAATCCCACCCGCGCGAAAGGGCCTTGCACCCCATGAAACTTATCTCCGGCAACAGCAACCTGCCGCTGGCCCGTGCGATCGCGGACTATCTGGAATTGCCGCTCACCGATACGAGCGTGCGCCGCTTCGCCGACGAGGAAGTCTTCGTCGAAATCCATGAGAATGTCCGCGGTCAGGACGTGTTCGTCGTTCAGCCGACGAACTTCCCGGCGAACGACAATCTGATGGAGCTGCTCATCATCAACGATGCGCTGCGCCGCGCCTCGGCGAAGCGCATCACGGCGGTCGTTCCCTATTTCGGCTATGCGCGCCAGGACCGGAAGCCCGGCCCGCGCACGCCGATCTCGGCAAAGCTCGTTGCGAATCTGATCACCACCTCGGGCGCCGACCGCGTACTCGCGATCGATCTGCACGCGGGGCAGATCCAGGGCTTCTTCGACATTCCGACCGACAATCTTTATGCCGCACCTGTGATGAGCGCCGACATTCAGGCGCGCTTCGGCGGCAAGAATCTGATGGTCGTGTCGCCCGACGTCGGCGGCGTGGTTCGCGCCCGCGCGCTCGCGAAGCGGCTCGACAACGCGCCGCTGGCGATCGTCGACAAGCGCCGTGAACGCGCCGGCGAATCGGAAGTGATGAACATCATCGGCGACGTGAAGGGCCGCTTCTGCATCCTCATCGACGATATCGTCGATTCGGCGGGTACGCTGTGCAACGCCGCCGCCGCGTTGAAGGCTGCGGGCGCCGAGGGCGTCGTAGCCTATTGCACCCACGGCGTACTGTCGGGCGGCGCGGTTGCCCGCGTCGATGCGAGCGAGCTCACCGAACTCGTCATCACCGACTCGATCCAGCCGACCGATGCAGTCAATGACAGCAGCAAGGTTCGCGCGCTTACCGTTGCGCCGCTGCTCGGCGAAGCGATCAAGCGCATCGCCGACGAGTCGAGCGTCTCCTCGCTCTTCGACTGATCGTTACCAAAAGCGGTACCGGCCGGCTCAGCGCGCGACGAGCGCGCTGACGATATGATCGAGCTGCCGCCGAAAGGTCGCATGATCGGGCACGGCATGGACCAGCCCGCGTGCCGTCCAGCATAGCGACTGCGCCATGCTGCCGGCGCGCGACACCGCCGACCCCGGCCCGCTGAAGCGGATCGCCTCCGCCATCGCCGCGACAAGTCGGCGCTCGGCCACACGCACCGCCTCGGAAGGCTCGCGCCGGAGCATCGCGACGACTTCGGCGCCATGCGGCGAAGCGTGCAGCGCATCCATATGCCGCCCCGCCCATGCGTCGAGCGCACCGGTCAACCGCTCGACGAGCGTCCGCGCGGGCTGATCGATGCTGGCGAGCGCGGCAGCCAGCGAGCTGTCGATCAGGCTCTGCGTCGCCCGGTCCACCAGCGCGCCCTTCGATCCGTGACGATTATACAGTGCCTGACGCGACACGCCGAGCGCGGCTGCGACATCCTCCATCGACGTCTTGCGCAAACCATAGCGCGCGATCGTCGCGACAATCGGATCGAGAGGAAAATCACCCGGCATAGTCTCGATTTTACAGTTTATACGAATATTGTAAAATCTATAAAATTGGGCTTTGAGCGAGCCTGCGGCGTCGCGCGGACTGGCGGCGCGGACCGAGCTGGGCTAGCGCAGGGCCATGTCGATCACATCTGACCTCACTCTCGCCAACCGCCTCGCCGACGCCGCCGGCGAAGCGATCCGTCCGCTCTTCCGCTCCGCCTTCGCGCATGAAGCGAAGGCCGATGCCTCGCCCGTGACCGAAGCCGACCGCGCCGCCGAAGCCGCGATGCGCCGCCTGCTCGATGCGGAGGCGCCGCGCGACGGGATCATCGGTGAGGAATATGGTGCCGAGCGCGCCGATGCATCGCGCCAATGGGTACTCGACCCGATCGACGGCACCGTCAGTTTCATGGCGGGACGCCCGATCTTCGGCACGCTGATCGCGCTGCTTCAGGATGGCTGGCCCATCCTCGGGATCATCGACCAGCCGATCGCCGGCGAACGCTGGGTCGGCGCGCTGGGGCAGCCGACCCTCTTCAACGGCGCGCCCGCGCGCACGCGTAGCTGTCGCAGCCTCGCCGACGCAGTGCTCGCAACGACCGGCCCGCAATATTTCAGCGACCATGACGGCGAGCATTTTATGGCGCTCGCCGCAAAGACTTCGCACAAGCGCATGGTCTTCGGTGGCGACTGCTATAATTACGGCCTGCTGGCGAGCGGTCACATCGACCTTGTCGTCGAGGCGGGGTTGAAGCTCCACGACTTTGCCGCACTCGCCCCGATCGTCGAGGGCGCGGGCGGAACGATGTGCGACTGGAACGGCGACCCGCTGAGCGTCGACAGTTCGGGCCATGTCATTGCATTGGGGGATCCCGCGCGGCTCGAGGATGTGATCGAGGGGCTCGCCTGCCACCATTGATCCCACCACAATGACGAGGAGAGGAACGGACATGGCATTTGAAGGGAGCTGCCATTGCGGCGCGGTGACCTATTCGGTCGAGGGCGATATTCCCGATACGGCGATGAGCTGCAACTGCTCCCACTGTCGGCGCAAGGGCTTTCTGCTCGCGTTCGTTCCGATCGACCAGTTCCGGCTGACGGGCGGGAGCGACAAGCTCGAATCCTATCGGTTCAACAAACATAATATCGACCATCAGTTCTGTACCGATTGCGGATGTCAGGGTTTTTCGGTCGGCACCGGCCCGTCGGGCGAGAAGATGGCGGCGGTGAACCTGCGCTGCGTTCCCGACGCCGATCTCGACGCGCTCACCATTCACAAGGTCGACGGCGCAAGTTTTTGATCGCGCAGGTTGCGGGGCCATGGATAAACTCCGCCGAATCGCTTGCATTTCGGGGCGAATACCCCTAAGCGCCCGCCTTCCGATTGTGTCGGCTGGCTGAAAGGGCTGCCAGGCCGATACGCAAACGGACTTCAAAAGGAGACCAAAATGCCCAAGATGAAGACCAAGAGCGGTGTGAAGAAACGCTTCAAATTCACCGCCTCGGGCAAGGTGAAGCACGGCGTCGCCGGCAAGCGTCACCGCCTGAGCAGCCACAATGCGAAATATATCCGTACCAACCGCGGCACCAGCGTGCTCAGCGATTCGGACGCGGCTCATGTGCGCCTCTGGGCGCCCTACGGCCTGAAGTAAGGAGCGCTAGACGATGTCACGCATCAAACGCGGCACGACCACGCGTGCCAAGCATAAGCGGGTTTTGGAACAGGCGAAGGGCTATTATGGCCGTCGCAAGAATACGATCCGCGTCGCCAAGCAGGCGGTCGAAAAGGCCGGCCAGTATGCCTATCGCGACCGCAAGGTTAAGAAGCGGAGCTTCCGCGGTCTGTGGATCCAGCGCATCAACGCCGCGGTCCGCGCCGAAGGCCTCACCTATTCGCAGTTCATGCACGGCGTGAAGCTGGCCGGGATCGAACTCGACCGCAAGGTCATGGCCGACCTCGCGATGAACGAAGGTGGCGTGTTCACCACGATCATCGCGCAGGCGAAGGCGGCGCTGCCCAAGGCAGCCTGACGCTTTCGACCAAAGCGAAACGAAACAAGGGCGGTCCCAATGGGGCCGCCCTTTTTCGTTGCCCGACGTGATTTGGAGTGACGGCTAACGACCGGAAGCGGCCCTCCACATCCTCGTCACCCCGGGCTTGACCCGGGGTCCCGCTTGAGGCCGAAGTCAGTGAGCGCGTCAAAAAGCGGGATCCCGGATCAAGCCCGGGATGACGGAAGTGGGGGACGGGATGTCCGCTCCCCACTCCAAAACAAACATCGCCTCCAAAAAGGCCTTTCCTACATTATCGGGCCGTGCCAGCCTTCATCCGGCTCTTTCATTCGGTGAACAAAAATGCAGTCGCTGCCCTAATTGCGGGTACGACCATGATCGGACGTGCCGCGCACGTCCAGCTCTCGCCGACTGACAAATCGTGGGCTCCTAGGGCTGAACTTTCCTGAACTTTGGAATATTGCGCCGCCCTTGCGCCGACCCGATCCGGATCCAGCCGGGCGATGTCCAAAGAGCGCAACGACAGCTCCGCACGCCAAACCCGCCCCAAAGAAACGAAAGGGCCTGCCGCGACAGTGCCCGGCCGCGGCAGGCCCTCCCTACGCCCTCCCCGACATGGGGAGGGGGAGAGAGCGGTCAGAACTGGCCGCGCAGCGTCACACCATAGGTGCGCGGCTCGCCGGGGAAGCCGACGAACAATTTGTTCGCGGTGCCGGGATGCCCGCTCGCGGCAGGTGCGGCGACCGCACGGAACGATCCCGAGCCCTGAAGCGGCATGTCGGCGCCGATCTGATAATATTGCTTGTTGAACAGATTTTGGCCCCACAGTTCGATGCCCCAGCGGCGGTCGCGCCCGAACAGGCCGATCCGGCCATTGAACACCGCAAAGGCATCCTGTTCCTTCTCGATGTCTAGGTTCGACCCGGTGTTGGTATCGCTCTGCAAACGCGTGTCGAGATAGACGAGCGCGCTCATCCCTGACGAACCGATCGTCGGCGTCCAGCTGATCCCCGCGGTCGCGACATATTTGGCAGCGTTCGACACCCCACGACCGGGGAGCTGGAACAGCACGGGCGAAAGCGGCCTTCCGCCCGTACCGACCAGATTGCGGCGGTAAAGCGTGTCGACATAGGTCAGTCCCATGTTGACCGACAAATAGCGTGCGGGCCGCAGGAAGGTCTCGATCTCGACACCCTTCGCGACGACCCCCGGTTTCAGCCGGTCGGAGGGGCAGGCGCCCGTCGTCGCACTATTGTCGATCGGACCGGTCCCAAGGTCGTCCTTGCACGCCTGGATATTGGTGACCTCGAAATTGACGCCGTTGAAGGTGTTGAGCTGATAATTGCTATATTCCTGATAAAAGGCCGCAAGATTGACGTCGATTCCCGGGCCGTCCCATTTGATCCCGAGTTCATAGGCGTCGACTTTTTCGCTGGCGAATTGCAGGTCGCTCGCTTCGGGCCGTCCATTGCCCGGCGTGTTCGCCGGCCGCGCGAGCGCGGTGGTGCAGGCGGCATTTTGCGCCACAGACCCCGCGGTCGTACTGCATGGCCGGTCGAGCGCCGAATAGTCGAGGTTGAAGCCACCCGCCTTGTACCCCTTCGACGCCGAGGCATAGACAAGCCATTCGGGCGCGGGTTTCCAGCTCAGCACCGCCGTGCCCGTCCATTGGCCCTCGCTGAACTTCGTCCCCGGCGCGCCCTTGACGATGTCGGGCGCGGTGCCGTTGATCACGCAAGCGAGGCTAGCCAGCGCCTGAAAGGGCGAATTGACGATTGCCGGACACAGCGTGTTGGTGAAATTGGCGTCGCCCGCCAGTGTCTTCTTCTCATGCGTGTAGCGCGCGCCGACGGTCAGCGTCAGCACATCCTCGACGATGTCGAAGCTGTTGTGCGTGAACAGCGCATAGTTGGTGCTGCGCTGGTGAAAGGTCGATCCATTGTTGCCGGTGCCGTTCAGCCGTGCGGCGCCGAGCAAGGCCGCAAACCCCTGAAAACCGGGGAAGGTCGTGGCTGGCAGGTTCGAGCAGGTCGCCGACGCCGGATTGATATTCGCCGCCGAAAGCGTCGCGGCGGCCAGGCAGTTGGCGAACCGCTCATAATTGGCGCCGTAGATGATGTCGTCGTCGACATCGAGTTTTTCGTTGGCGTAATAGCCGCCGACCAACCAGTCGAGCCGCCCGTCGAAAGCCTCGCCCTGCAGCCGCACTTCCTGCGTGAACAGCCGGAAACGGCGATCGAGGTCGGTACGGCGCAGGATGTCGAGCGTACTGAAATCGGCATCCTGACCCTGAGCATTTTTGTAGTCGCGATAGGCGGTAATCGAAGTCAGCGTTGCCGCGCCCAGATCCCAGTCGAGTTCGCCCGACACGCCCCAATCCTTGGTATCCGACCGGTAAGTGACGCCGGGCGTTGTCGACTGGCGGCGAACGAAGCTTGTTCCCACGGGCGCGACCTGATGATTGGCACCGAGCAATTGCAGCAGCGGCAGCAATGTATTCGCCGATGCGACGGGGAAGCCATCGGCTCCCCGCGTCAGGTTGCGCACGGGGTTCAACAATATCCCGCCGCAACAATTTTCCTCTCGCTTGCTGTAATCGGCGATCAGGCGAAAGCTCAGCGTCTCGGTCGGCTCGAACATCAGCTGGCCCTTTACCAGCCAGCGATCGCGGTCATTGATATCGGGCTCATCCGGCGTGACATTCTCGATAAAGCCGTCGCGCTTCTGCCAGACGCCGTCGAGGCGCACTGCGGTCTTGTCGCCCAGCGGCGCGTTGATCATGCCGTCGACGCGCCAATAATCATAATTGCCATAGGACACCGAACCCTTCCCCGCGAAGGTTCCAAGCTCAGGCCCCTTGGTCACGATATTGATCAGCCCCGCGGTCGAGTTTCGGCCGAACAAAGTGCCTTGCGGACCGCGCAGCACTTCGACGCGTTCGATATCGCCGAGTTCGGACAGGCCGACGCCCGTCCGGCTGCGATAAACGCCATCGATGAACAGGCCGACCGACGATTCAAGGCCGGGGTTCTCGCCGACCGTGCCGATGCCGCGGATACGCGCCGAGAAATTGACCTCGCTCGTCGCGCCCGACACAAGCAGCGACGGCGCGACCTGTCCCAGCGCGCGAACATCGGTCGCACCGGTTTTCTCGAGCGTGTCGCCGGTGACCGCCGAAACCGCGATCGGAACATCGGACAGTGCTTCGCTGCGCCGGGTCGCCGTAACGATGATCGTGCTGTCGTCGGTTTCGGCGCCAGCGTCCTGCGCCACGGCGGGCGCGGCCAGCAGGCCGAACGAAAGCGACAGGCCGGCGGCACTGGTCCGCAGCAGGCTGGCGGCACGGCGGGAACGGTTTTTCATCGGAAATGGCCCTCCTCTCACATGATCGGTCGATGCGGGGAGAGCGGTCTTTTTTATCGTTGCCCGAGCGTAACATGAGTTGAGGGCAGCAAGCCAGCGCGCCGCACGTGCCGTAACGTCATTGCGCGAAAGGCGCGGCTTTTGTGCCACAGCTATCAGATGTGACGGGTTGACTTGGCCGGGCAAAGAAAAGGGGCGAGGCCAATGGCCCCGCCCCCATAGTCGGAAATTCGGTGGCGCTTAGAATTTGCCGCGCAGCGTCACGCCATAGGTCCTGGGTTCGGCCAGGAACTGCGAAAAGATCTGACGACCGCCCGGATATTGCGGGTCGGCGAAGGCGCCGGAGGTGCCGCCTTCCTGGAACGGCGAGTTGAACGCGACCTGCGAATATTGCTTGTTGAAGATATTCTGGCCCCAGAATTCGATGCCCCATTTCTCGTCGGGGCCGCGAACGCCGATACGCGCGTTGAAGATCGCATAGCCATTCTGTTCCTTCTGCGGGAACAGGTCCGACCCGGTGTTATAGTCGCTGGTCATACGGCCATCGATATAGACAAGACCGGTCAGGCCGCTGCTGCCGATGTCCGGAGTCCAGGCGACGCTGCCGGTTGCGACCAGTTCGGGCGCGTTCGACAGATTGTTGCCGGGCAGAAGGCGGAGCGCCGGATCGAGCGGTGCGCCCGACTTGTTGCCAACCAGATTGCTGCGATATTTGGTGTTGGCATAGGTCAGCCCCGCGGTCATGCGGAAGTTGCGCGACGGAACCAGCGAGGCTTCGAGTTCGAAGCCTTCGGTCCGCACGCCATAACCGACATCGCCCGATGGGCAGGCGCCCGTCGTCGATGCGGACGAGGTCGGCGTTACCGGCGTCGTATTGGCCGGTGCGCCCGGCAACGGAAGACCCGTCGCGCCGTCGGTGAACTTGCTCTGATCGCGATCGCCGCCATTGAGATCGCTCGAGCAACCATTGACCGTCTGGACGATGAACACGCTGCCGTTGAACGTATTGAGCTGGAAGTTTTTGAAGTCCGACCGGAACAGGGTCAGGCCGAGACCGAACGGCCCGGTCGAATATTTCGCGCCCAGTTCATAGCTGTTCACCAGTTCCGGATCGAACTGCAGGTTGCCGACCAGCGCCTGTGCGCCGCCTTGCGAGGCGAAGGAACGCGTCGGCGATTTCAGCGCCGAGCGGTCGAGGTTGAAGCCGCCCGCCTTATAGCCGCGCGCAAAGCTGGCGTAGACCATCAGATCGTCGACGGGCTTGTACGACAGGATCGCGGTGCCGGTCCATTCATCCTCGCTGCGGCTGTCGTTGATCGAAACGCCGTTGAGCTCGGCGGTCGAGTTACCCTGACAGGCCAGACCGATAAGGCCGCCAGATACCGCAGCCAGTGCGGGGACGGTCAGGAAGCCGGTGACCGCATTCTGGACGTTGACGCACGCCTGATTGTCGTTGGTGAACGAGGCCGAGAACTTTTTCTTGTCGTGGGTGTAACGCACGCCCAGCGTCAGATCGAGCTTGTCGGTGATGTGGAAGATATTGTGCGTGAACAGCGCCCAGTTGGTATCCTTCTGGTTGTAGCGATCGTCGATGCTGCCCTTGTCGCTGATGCTGTCGAGCTGGTCGAGCGCGCCATAAATCGCAGGCGAAGCGGCGCCGAACGCCGCCGGACGCGCCGCGACGCAACCGGGCGAGGTCGGCGAATAGAGCGCGGCAAGACCGCCACCCGAGATCAGGCGGCAGGCGGCAAAACGGCCGTACTGCGTGCCGAAACGCAGATTGTCGCGCACCGTCAGCTTTTCGTTGGCGTAGAAGCCGCCGACGAGCCAGTCGAGTTTGCCGTCGAAAGCCTCGCCCTGCACACGCAGTTCCTGCGTGAAGGTATGGAACTGGCGGTAAGCGTCGTCGCTTGGCGCGCGATAGAGGATGTCGACCGAACCATAATCGAGGTCGCCGGCCTGCCCCGAACGATATTCGCGGTAACCGGTGATCGAGGTGATCGTCGCACCGCCAAGATCATAGTCGATCTGACCCGAGAAACCGTAATCCTTGGTCTTGCCGTCGAAGCTGCGGCCCGGGCTGACCGAAATATTGCGGCTGTAGCCCTGATTGAACGCCGCGAGCGGCTGGCCGAGGTCGCGCAGCACGTTGATGATGTTGTTGCCATTGGGTTGCGGCACGTTCGGTTGCGGCGTCCCCGCCGGTCCCACGGACAGCGGCGTCGACAGGTTGTTGAGGTTCCCGATATAGGGGTTGACGCTCTTGTCGATGTAGGTCGCACCGCAGCAGGCTTCGTCACGCGACGTATAGTCGGCGATCAGCCGGATCGACAGCGCGTCGGTCGGTTCGAACAGCAACTGGCCGCGCACGAAATAGCGGTCGCGGTTGTTGACGTCGGTGTTGTTCGCCGTGTCCTTCAGAAAGCCGTCGCGCTTGACCCAGATGCCGTCGATGCGCGCCGCGAGCGTGTCGCTGATCGGTCCGGTGACGCTGCCACCGATCCGCCAATAATCGTAGTTGCCATAGGTGACTTCACCCGTGGCCCCGAATTCGAAGCTCGGCTTTTTCGAATAGATGCTGATCAGGCCCGCCGACGAGTTGCGGCCGCCAAGCGTACCCTGCGGGCCGCGCTGCACTTCGACGCGGTCGATTTCACCGAGTTCGTTGAGACCGATGCCCGAACGCGAGCGATACACGCCGTCGATGAACACAGGAACCGAGCTTTCGAGGCCGGGATTGTCGCCGACCGTACCGATGCCGCGGATACGCGCCGAACCATTGGCTTCCGAACCGGTCGAAGAGACGAGCAGCGACGGTGCGACCTGGTTTAGCTGACGAATGTCGTTCGCGCCGCTGTTCTGCAGCGTTTCGGCGCTGACCGCCGAAATCGCGACGGGCACATCGGACAGGAGCTGGGCGCGGCCCTGTGCGGTCACGATGATCGGGGTGTTGTCGCTGTCGTCGGTCGCGGTGTCTGCCGGTGCAGTCTGTGCGACGGCCGGTACCGACACGGCAGCGATGGCAAGCGATACGCCGAGCGCGCTGGTGCGCATAAATCGGGCAGCACGAAGGGAAGATGATTTCATATCGGGCACTCCTCTCAACATTTATTTATTTTTGTTGCGGCTGGAACATAACTCAATTGCGCGGACGATCCAGCGGGAGGCCTGTATTTGCGTCGTTTTTGGCTTGGTGATGCTTTTTAGTCACAGGCGGAAAAGCGCCTGTTCGGCGGGACTTAGGCCCGGCGGGCAGCGACGATGCGGCTTGCCGTAGCGTCATCGGACGGTCGGCCGGGGCAGGGAAAGCGTAGCTGCCGGTCACGCGCGACGAGCATCGCTTCATAAGCCCCGGAAAAATTCGCTGCGATCACCGGGTCCTCGGCGGCGAGACCACCGGTCAGCGCGCCGAAAGCGGGAAGGATCAACCGCCGTGCATCGCCCACGAAACAGGGGCGCGAGACATGCCGGCCGCGGATGTTGAGACGCAGCTTGGGGTGGAAATGCCCCGAAACCTCGGGGCGCGTCTCATGTGCCAGACTCTGGTGACGAAAGATGATCCCGTCGACGACCAGCTCGTCGGCGACCTCGCCGCCCCACGCCCCGCCCGTCAGCCCATCGTGATTGCCCGCGATCCACAACAGCTTCGCCGACGCAGCCTGTCCGAACAGGCGGTCGGCGACCGCCGGGACGACACGCTCGGCAGCATCGCGATCGTGAAAACTGTCGCCGAGACACCAGATCGCGCGCGCGCCCGTTTCGGCGGCAAGCGCGGCAAGCCGATCGAGCGTGTCGTGGCTGTCATAGGGTGGCAAGGGCTGGCCGAGCGCGGCGTACCAGCTCGCCTTTTCCAGATGCAGGTCGGCGACGATCAGCGCACCGTGGCGCGGCCAGAACAACGCCCGGTCGGCCAGCATATGAAATTGCTGGCCCGCAAAATCGAAACTCGCGGCGGCGGACATGCGCCCGCTATGCCGCCGCCGCCGCCGCGCGGCAAGCGTCCTATCCCCGCGGCGTCATATTTGCGGCGAAACGCAACCGCGGCATGCGACTGGCTTCGTCGGGCAGATCGAATACGACACGCTTGTTCGGGAAGTCGATCTCGACGCGGTCGAAAAGCGACAGGCTGTCCATGCCGAGCAGCAACGCGGGCCGATCGTCGAGCCCCAGAGCGCGAAAAGCCTGGCTGTCGGCAAAGCTGACCGGCAGGTCGTTGACGTCCATCCCGCTGATAACGATGCGCTTGATCGCGGTCCGCATCGCCGGCACTGCCTCGCCCGTGACTGCGTCCAACACGGTGGGGGTGAAGGGCAAGCGATTCTGGCGCTGGGCGGCGACAAGTTTCTGCAACGCGATATTGCCGACGCTGGTCTGGGCGCCGGTGTCGACGATGACGTCGACGCGCTTTCCACCCAGCCGCGCGTCGGACAGGATAAGCCGACCCGCCATATTGCGGGCGGTAACGACGATCGCGTCAGTATCGCGGATGATCGGCCGGGCGCGCTTGCGCGTTTCGAGGATCGACATGCTTTCCTTGCGGAAATCGATCAGAATGCGGCGTTCCTCGAGCATGTCGACGCCGATCAATCCCGCCGCGCCGATATGCCGCCCGAAAAACGCCGGCGCCTCGACCGAGGCGAGGTGGAGGTTCGACATTTGCAGCGCCGCGATGCGATAGCTCTGAACCATCGACGAGCCGCCGATCGTCGCGAGCTTCAGCTTCGCGCCTTCGGTAAGCCGCAGTCGCTCGGCGAGTTCGCGGGCGATCACCGTGCGTTCGGCACCCGTGTCGACAAGGAAAGAAAAGGGGCCTTTTCCCCCGACCATCACCTGCACCGACATGCGCCGCGACGCATCGAGGTCGAACGGCTGGATGAACGGTACGACGGTGATCGGCGGCAGGACGGCCTCGCCCGGCGGCGGGGGTGTGGCCGCGGGAGCCGGTGCAGGATCGGCCGGCGCCGGCGTCGCGCCAATCAGCGCGGGCGCGGCGAGCAGCGCCAAAAGGACGGACCGCTTGGAAGCATTGGTCATCGCTGGCATCCTCAATATATTTTCCCCAATCTACGCCTCATCGTCTCGCGCAGCAAGCGAAACGCCAGTCACTGGTCGAGGCGCATCGCCTGTTCGGCGAGTGAGTCCGCCAGCTCGCCCAGCAACGCATCGTCGATATCCGCCGCGGCGACATTTTCGCGCCCGATCAGCACCAGGACCGGGATCGCCAGCGGGCTGATCCGGTCGAGCGTCTTGTGCAGCATCGTCCCCGCGGCGCGGTCGAGCAGGTCGCCTAGCCGCGCAACGTCGGTCAGCCGCTCGCGCGCATCGGCCCACGCGGCCTCAAGCAACAGATGGTCGGGCTCATATTTGCGCAGCACGTCGAAAATCAGGTCGGTCGAAAAAGTCACCTGCTTGCCCGTCTTGCGTTTCCCCGGATGCTGGCGCTCGATCAGCCCGCCAATCACCGCAACCTCGCGAAAGGCGCGCTTCAACAGATGCGAGCGTTCGACCCATTCGACGAACTCCTCCGACAGAATCTCGGCATCGAACAGGTTCTGCGGGTGCAGGACGGGGCGCAGCGACCATATCGCGATCGCATAGTCCGACGCGACGAAACCCAATGGCTGCAAGCCCGCGCGTTCCATCCTTTTGGTGATGAGCATGCCCAGCGACTGATGCGCATTCCATCCTTCGAACGGATAGCAGACGAGATAATGATTGCCCTCGTGCGGAAAGGTCTCGACGAGCAGTTCGCCAGGCCGCGGCAGCGCCGATCGCAGCGCCTGCATCTCCAGCCAGAAGCGCACATCCTCCGGAAAACGCTGCCAGCTCGCCGGATCGGCGAGAAAGGTTCGCACCCGGTCGGCGAGCCGCGTCGAGATTGCGAGGCGTGCGCCCATATAGCTTGGGATACGCGCGGGCCGCGTCGTCGCGCGCACGATCAGATCGGTATCGCGGATCGACTCGACTTCGAGGCTTAGGCCAGCAAAGGCGAAGGTGTCGCCCGGCGACAGCGTGCTCGCGAAATATTCCTCGACCTTGCCGAGCCGTCGGCCATTCTTGAACCGGACATCGGCCATCGGTGCTTCGACGATAATTCCCGCGTTGAGCCGATGCTGCGCCGCCAACCGCGGATGCGCGATGCGCCAGCGGCCCTGGCCGTCGGGGGCGAGACGGCGGAACCGGTCGTAGCTTTTGAGCGCATAACCGCCGTCGCGCACGAAGCCGAGCAGCCGCGCGAAAATCTGGGGGTCGATCCAGCGATAGGGCTGGGCGGTGCGGATTTCGGCGAGCAGTTCAGCCTCGTCGAACGGCGCCGCGCAGGCGAGCGCCATCACATGCTGCGCGAGCACGTCGAGCGCACCGGGGCGAAAGCGGTCGGCGTCGCGCTCGCCCGCCTCGACCGCGTCGAGCGCGGCGCGGGCTTCCAGATATTCGAAGCGGTTCCCCGGCACGATCAGCGCCTTGCTGGGCTCGTCGAGCCGATGGTTCGCGCGTCCGATACGCTGGAGCAGGCGCGACGAGCCTTTGGGAGCGCCCATCTGGATCACGCAGTCGACGTCGCCCCAGTCGAGCCCCAGGTCGAGACTGGCGGTCGCGACGAGGGCACGGAGCCGACCCTCGGCCATTGCCGCCTCCGCCCGCTGGCGCGCTTCGCGGTCGAGGCTGCCGTGGTGGATCGCGATCGGCAGCGACAGGTCGTTGACCTTCCAAAGCTCCTGAAAGATCAGCTCGGCGAGCCCGCGGGTGTTGCAGAAGATGATCGTCGTGCGGTTCGTCGCGATCACCTCCATCACCTGATGCACGGCGTAGCGACCCGAATGTCCCGCCCAGGGCACCGCGCCCTCGGGCAGCAATATCTCGATATCGGGGTCGGCGCCGGGCTCGCCTTCGACGAGCGTGACCGCGTCGGCATCCGCATCGGGCGCGAGCCAGCCGCGATACTGGTCGGGATCGGCAATCGTCGCAGATAGCCCGACGCGCCGGAGACCGGGAGCGATCCGCTGGAGCCGCGCCATCGCGAGGCTCAGCAAATCGCCGCGCTTGCCCGGCGCAAAGGCGTGGATCTCGTCGATCACGATGGTCTGCAAATCGGCGAACATCGTAAGGCTGTCGGGGTAAGATAACAGCAGCGACAGCGATTCGGGGGTCGTCAGCAGGATGTTCGGCGGGCGGCTGCGCTGACGTGCCTTCTTATCCGAACTCGTATCGCCGCTCCGGCTCTCGACGCTGATGTCGAGCCCCATCTCGGCGATCGGACCGAGGAGGTTGCGCTCGACGTCGGCCGCGAGCGCCTTCAGCGGCGATACATAGAGCGTGTGCAACCGGTCGGACGGATGCTCCGCCAGATCGACGAGCGTTGGCAGGAACCCCGACAGCGTCTTGCCCGCCCCCGTCGCCGCAACGAGCAATGCGTGCTCGCCCCGTTCGCCCGCCGCGAGCATATCGGCCTGATGCCGCCTGAGGCGCCACCCGCGCGCGGCGAACCAGTCGGTGAAGGGGGCGGGGAGAGGCATGCGTTGAACGTGGGGCGGGAGCGAGGCGCGTGCAATGCTTCTCTCGTCGTCGGGGCGAGCGATTGCGGACCTCCCCATATCGTCACCCCGGACTTGCTCCGGGGTCCCGCTTGATACCAAAACCAGCGGGCGCCTTGAAAAAGCGGGCTCCCGGGTCAGGCCCGGGATGTCGGACGTGGGCAATGAAACGTCCGCTCTCCACCCCTAAACGGGCCCTGGCTTAAAGCCGCGCTTCCATCCCCTTCAGCAACCCCCGCCAATGTTCCGCCAGCCGCCGCTGGAACAGCATCAGCTCGAACCCGTGCCGCGCGACATGCTGCTGCGGGATCGCATCCCAACCGCGATGCTCGACCGTCACGCGCGTCTCCGCACCGACTGCCTCGAAACGAACGTCGACCTCGGTCGCCTGATCGGCCTTGAAGCTCGGCAATCGCCAGCCGAACGCCAGCCGCTCGCCGGGCAGCCAGTGGCGCACCGGCCCGATTTCCCACTCCCTGCCATCGTCGAACCGCGTGACGAGCCGCCCGCCAGGTCCCGCTGGGTCGAAGCGCAGCTTCCCGTCGCCCTTGCGCGAAAGCTGGAACAGCGGATGGCTCTTCCACCACATGCCGATATCGCGCGTGAAAGCGGCGAATGCGATGTCCGGCGACACGCCGACGCGCAGCGCGACAATGACCGCGGCGGTCATTCGGGCGCGCTCATTCGCCGCCCTCGACGTGGCGCTTGAACGCCGCGAGCTGGCGCGTCCACAGCGCCTCGGTGTCGGCCAGCCATTGCTTGAGTTCCGCCGTTGCGCCGTCCTTCAGCGAATAGATGCGCACGCGTGCGTCGAAGTGGGGATGCCCATCCTCGACCAGCCCACCCTCCTTCAGCGCGCGCAAATGGCGGCTCATCGCGGGCGGTGCGAGCCCGAGTTCGCCCGCAAGCTCTCCCGCGCTGCGCGGCCGCTCGCCCAGCAATTCGATCGCGCGCCGCCGTTTCGGGTCGGCGAGCGCGTCCAGCATCCGGTCGAGCGCGGCGCTCAATCGTCGAGCCGCGTCTTTGTGGTGAACCCACCCTCGGCGTCCCACTCTTCGGCGGTCTTTTCCTGGACCGTCACGCCGAATGTCCAGATATGCCCCTCGGGGTCCTTTGCGCGGTAGCTGCGGTCGCCGTAGAATTGGGTCTCCGGCTCGGCGATGATCTCGGCCCCCGCGGCGCGCGCTTTTGCGCAATGCGCGTCGATATCCTCTCCGACATCGAGCTGGACATGCACGGATTGCGTGTTCTTGCCGTCGATCGATTTCGGGCTCTTGTGATCGTCGGACCATTCGTTGCCGACCATCACCACCGAACTGCCGAAGCCCATTTCGGAATGCGCCAGGTTGCCCGCTTCATCGAGCAGCACGAACAGCGGCTCGAACCCGAAGGCCTGCTCCAGCCAGCGGAACGCCGCCTTGCTGTCCTGGTAACTGACGGCGCTCGAAAGCCCCTTGCCGCGCGGATGATCGACCATGATTCTCTCCCGAGTCGCTTAACTGATTTCCATTTTATAGAATATTTTCGTAAAAATGAAAATACATGCGTAAGCGCGTGAAGATGCTAATGCTGCGCGATGACCGACGATCTCCGCAATCATATCGACGAGGCGATGACGCTGGCGGCCGCACATCTCGGAAAAGGCCGCGTCGCCGACTATATTCCCGCGCTGGCCAAGGTTGATCCGAACAAGCTCGGCTTCGCACTCGCGCTGCCCGACGGCACCGTCCACACCTCGGGCGACGCCGAAGAGCCCTTCTCGATCCAGTCGGTGTCAAAGCTGTTCACGCTTGCGCTAGCGCTCCGCCGCGTCGGCAGTTCGTTGTGGGATAGCGTCGGGCGCGAACCGTCGGGCAGCGCGTTCAACTCGATCGTGCAACTCGAAAGCGAGCATGGCATTCCGCGCAATCCGCTGATCAACGCGGGCGCGATCGCGACGACCGACCGGCTGATCGACGGGCGCGGCGGCGATGCGGTCGCCGACGAGATTCTCGACTTCATGCGCGCGCGCGCCGGAGACGACAGCGTCGGGATCGATTTCGACGTCGCCTTCTCCGAATCCGAAACCGGCGCACGCAACCGCAGCCTCGCGCATTTCATGGACGCCTTCGGCAACCTCACGCACCCTGTCGAGACGGTCGTCGGCGTCTATTTTCGCCAGTGCGCGATTGCCATGTCGTGCCGCCAGCTCGCCCGCGCCGGGCTGTTCCTGGCGATGGAGGGGCGCGATCCGCTGACCGGCGAGCAATTGATCGAGCCGCACCGCGCCCGGCGCATCAACGCGATCATGATGCTGTGCGGCCATTACGACAATTCGGGCGAGTTCGCTTTCCGTGTCGGGCTGCCGGGCAAGAGCGGCGTCGGCGGGGGCATATTGTGCATTGCGCCGGGACAAGGGTCGATCGCGGTCTGGTCGCCCGCGCTCAATGAGGCGGGGACGTCACTCGCGGGCGCGGTTGCGCTTGAACATTTTGCCTATGCGGCGGGGTGGTCGGTGTTCGACTGACCCTCAGTCGTCGCTGAGCAGCGCCAGCTTCACGCGTGCAGTGCCGCTGCGGTGCATGCCGATTTCGCGGGCGGCGGCGGTGCTGACGTCGATCACGCGGCCGTGCGCAAAGGGGCCGCGGTCGTTGATGCGAACCACGACGCTGTCGCCGTTCGAGGTGTTGGTGACACGCACCAGGCTGCCAAAGGGAAGCGAGCGATGCGCGGCGGTCAGTTGGGCCGGGTCGAAACGTTCGCCGCTCGCGGTGCGGTTTCCGGCCAGTTCACTGCCGTAATAGCTTGCCATACCGCCGCCGATTTCGGTTTCGTCGACGATGTCGGCGATCGGATTGTCGGTGACTTCGACTTCTTGCGCTGCGGCCGAAACCGTGAGCAGAAGCGGTATCATCATGGCAGAAAAGACCCGCACGACATCATCCCCTTGTCAGAGGAGGCGCCAAAAGCAGCGGCGGCCTGCCAAGGCAAGCCGCCGCGCGTTAAACTGAACCTTATTTGCGTCCGGATGTGCGATTTGTACCGTTTTAACGGAACAATAACTGAATTTATACGTCCAGATTCGCCACCGACAGCGCGTTCGTCTGAATGAAATCGCGCCGCGGTTCGACCTCGTCGCCCATCAGTCGTTCGAAGATTTCGTGCGCGACATCGGCCTGTTCGGCCTCGACGCGCAGCAGCGAACGGTTCGACGGATCGAGCGTCGTTTCCCAGAGCTGTTCGGCATTCATCTCGCCCAGCCCCTTATAGCGGCTGATCGCCAGACCCTTGCGGCTGTGCGCAAAAATCGCCTCGAGCAGTTCGGACGGCCGCGTGATCGGGGTGACCTTGCCGGCGGTGGCGGCTGGCAGGTCGCTGTCGCTCGCTTCGGCGTCGTCTTGGGCCGCCTCTGCCGCAGCCAGCGCGGCCGCGTCGGCGGCTTGTGCCGCGGCGCTGCTGCCCTTCACCAGACGGCCCGGATGGGCGTAGGTCTCAGCCTGTTCGCTCGCGAGCTTGTGCAGGCGGCGCGCCTCCTGGCTAGCCAGGAACGCGGCGTCGATCGCATGATGGTCGCTGACCCCGCGCCACCGCTTTTCGAGCGTATAGCCGCCGTCGATCGCGACGATCGTCCATTTCGCCTCGGCACCTCCGGTCAGCGCGCGCTCGGCGGCGTTGAGCCATTCGGCCGCGCGCGCGCCCGCCGCGGTGCGTCCGGCGCTGTCGAGTTCCGGATCGAGTGCGCCGTTTAGCGCCAGCGCTTCGACGAGCTCATAATTATGGCCGCGCGGGACATAGCGCATGAGTGCTCGCAGACGGCGCCCATGCTCAATCAAGTCGCGAAGGTCCGCACCCGACCGCGCGCCGCCGGTGGTTTCGAGCATCAGCGCGTCGATCCCGCCATCGACGAGATAATTTTCGAGCGCGGTATCGTCCTTGAGATAGACCTCGCTCCGCCCTTTCGCGACTTTGTAGAGCGGCGGCTGGGCGATGTAGAGGTGGCCGCCCTCGATGATTTCAGGCATCTGACGATAGAAGAAGGTGAGCAAGAGCGTACGGATATGCGCGCCGTCGACGTCAGCGTCGGTCATAATCACGATCTTGTGATAACGCAGCTTTTCGAGGTTGAACTCGTCGCGAATACCGGTGCCGAGTGCCTGAATGAGCGTGCCGACTTCCTTCGACGAGATGATCCGGTCGAAACGCGCACGCTCGACGTTCAGGATCTTGCCCTTGAGCGGCAGGATCGCCTGCACATGCCGGTCGCGGCCCTGCTTTGCGCTGCCGCCTGCCGAGTCACCCTCGACGAGGAAGAGTTCGCATTTGCTGGGATCGCGTTCCTGGCAGTCGGCGAGCTTGCCGGGCAGGCTCGCGATATCCATCGCGCCCTTGCGCCGGGTCAGTTCGCGCGCCCTCTTCGCGGCCTCGCGTGCCGCGGCGGCGTCGATCACCTTCTGGATCACCGCTTTTGCATAAGCAGGATTTTCCTCGAGCCATTCGGTCATCCGGTCCGCCATCAGGCTTTCGAGCGGCTGGCGCACCTCGGACGAGACGAGCTTGTCCTTGGTCTGCGACGAGAATTTGGGATCGGGCAGCTTGACCGACACGATGGCAGTCAGTCCTTCGCGCATGTCCTCGCCGGTCAGCGAGACCTTTTCCTTCTTCAGGATGCCCGACTTGTCGCCATAGCCGTTCAATGTCCGCGTCAGCGCGGCGCGGAACGCCGCCAAGTGCGTGCCGCCATCGCGCTGCGGGATATTGTTCGTGAAGCAGAGGACATTTTCATAATAGCTGTCGTTCCACTCAAGCGCGACGTCGATGCCGATGCCGTCGCGTTCGCTGCTGATCGCGATCGGATCGGGCAGCAGCGCATTCTTGTTGCGGTCGAGATATTTGACGAACGCCGCGATGCCGCCTTCATAGAAAAGGTCGTGCGACAGATGCTCGGCATGGCGCGCATCGACCAGCTTGATGCGCACGCCGGAGTTCAGAAAGGCGAGTTCGCGGTAGCGATGCTCAAGCTTTTCGAAATCGAATTCGAGGACATTCTTGAACGTCTCGGTCGAGGCCTGAAAGGTGACGCGCGTGCCCTTCTTGCCCGCAGGGGCGGGGCCGTTGACCTTGAGCGGGCCGACCGAATCGCCATTTTCGAAACGCATCCAATGCTCTTCGCCATCGCGCCAGATCGTGAGTTCGAGCCATTCCGAAAGCGCGTTGACAACCGAGACGCCGACGCCGTGGAGGCCGCCCGACACCTTGTAGGCATTGTCGTCGCTGGTGTTCTCGAACTTCCCGCCGGCGTGGAGCTGGGTCATGATGACCTCGGCCGCCGAAATGCCTTCCTCGGCGTGGATGCCGGTCGGAATGCCGCGGCCATTGTCCTCGACGCTGACCGATCCGTCGCTGTTGAGCGTGATCAGGACCAGGTCGCAATGCCCCGCGAGCGCTTCGTCGATCGCATTGTCCGACACCTCGAAAACCATGTGATGCAGGCCCGAGCCGTCGTCGGTGTCGCCGATATACATGCCCGGCCGTTTACGCACCGCGTCGAGGCCCTTCAGAACCTTGATCGAATCGGCGCCATAGGCGTTGGTATTGGGCTGATTGGCGGGCGCGACCGGCGCCGTATTTTCTGGGGTGTCCGTCATATCGATTATATAGGGTCGAAGGCGGCAAAACCCAAGCGAAAATGCGGCTCTTGGTCCCGTCGCGACGAGCGTTGCGCGGGGGCGCCGCGGCGGCTAGTTTCGAAGGCATGAAACATCGTCTCGTCACCCCCGCCGCCGCCTTTCTGATCGCATCGCTCGCCGCGTGCAGCCAGCCCGCGCCGCCCGCCGAAAATGCACCCGCAATTGCCGGCGAGCCGCTCGCCACGCGCGCGGTCATGATCGGCACCGAGGGGCCGAGCCTGCCCGCTTGTTCGAGCATCAGCCGGGTCAAGGCTGGCGGAACCGACGTTTATTGGGCACCGGACGAGACGCGCGCGGTCAAGGCGAAGCTCGCCGGCGGCGCGAATGTTTCGCTATGCGAGGCCGCCGAGAATGACGCCTGGTTCGGCGTCGTCTTCGCCGCACCCGGAACCGATCCCGACATGTGCGGCGTCGGCAAGTCGGTCCAGAACGCCCGCGAATATCAGGGCCCGTGCCGCTGGGGCTGGATCAAGGGCGGGACGGTCCAGCTCGGCGGTTAAAGCCGCAAAAGTCCCGCGTCAGCGCGTTCGATTTGTGTCTTTTGTGGCTTTAGGACCCGTGCGGGATCGCGGCGTCCGCGGGCGATGATTGACGATCCAAAGAACGAACGATCAGGCTGATACAGGGATAATATAGGAAAGCGCCAATATCTCGGGATGCCGAAAGGCCGGAGGCGACCGGACGCTGACCTCCCATATCGTCACCCTCGAACGCGACACGTGGCTCGTTCGACTTGATCCGGGGTCCCGCTTGATGCCGAAGCCGGACGATGCGGAAGAAAAGCGGGATCCCGTGTTAAGCCCGGGAGGACGAAGCTCGGGCAACGACCGATTGCTTCCGTAGCGCCAGCATAGCCCCTCCCCTGAAGTGGAGGGGCTTTGGAAATGAAACGCCCGCTCCCCGCCCCAAAAAAAGACATCACCTTCAAATAGGTCTTTCCTACATTATCCGGCTGTGCGAGCCTCATCCGGCTCTTTCTTTCGGTGAACAAAAAGCTGGTCGCGGCCCGGCTTGTGGGTGCGATCACGATCGGACGTGCCGCGCACGTCCAGCACTCCGCGACTTGCAAATCGGGGCGCTCATAGGGCTGAACTTTCCTGAACTTTGGAATATTGCGCGGCCCTGATCCCCGATCCAGCCGGCGATAGCCAAAGAGGGGAACGGCAGCTCACCACCCCAAAACCGACATTCCCTGACTATCCGCGGCAATCCTCGATCACGCGGCCGATCTCCGACTGGACCGGCAGAGTCAGAGCGCCGCCGCCCGGCGTTTCGAGCGCGAAGCGGCCGCGGCTGAAGGCGATGCGGTCGAGCCGCGGGTCGCGATTGCCGAGGTTCGCGCTGCCGCCGTCGAAATTGATCTGGTCGATGCCCGCACTCGTTCGCAGGCTGACATTGCCCGAAAGACCCGAGGTCACCCGGATACCGCCACCGCTGCACGTCATGCTGAGTAGCGGGCTGGCGCTGCCGGTCCGGACGAACGCCGCGGTGCGGCTGCCCGCATCATAGCGCCAGGCGCCGGCATCGACCGCACGATCCTCCCAACTCGCCGTCGGGGTCGGCAGCGGCGCGGGCGTCGGCGTGGGCGCGACCGGACGCGGTGCCGGGGGCGGGGCGGCGGGCTGCGGGATCGCGGTACAGCCCGCAACAATGAGCATCAGCGCGCCCGTGACGCCATAGCGAAAACCCGGCTGCTTGCTGGTCATCATTAAAATCCCTGCCAATCAATCACTTCGTCGAGCTGCGCGCGTGGCACCGCCCACTGGTTCACCGCCGCATCGGTGTCGGCATAGCCGATCGCGAGCCCGGTGAACAAAATCTGTCCCTCGCCCAGTCCGAGCGTGCGCCGGACGGTTTCTCCATACATCGCCCAGCATTCCTGCGGACAACTGGCAAGGCCATGTTCGATGAGCAGCAACATCACCGATTGCAGCCACATGCCCATGTCCGACCATTGCGGCGGCCCCATGATGCGCGAACAATGAAGGAAAAGCATCACCGGTGCGTCGAAGCCCCGGTAATTGTCCATGAACCGAGCGAGGCGTCCCGCCTTGTCTTCGCGCGGGATACCTAGCGAGGCGTAGAGCGCCTCGCCCACCCCGAAACGGCGATCGGTCCAAGGTTCGGTCAGTTCGCGAGGGTAGATGTCATATTCGGGCTGCTGCCCCTCGCGCCCCATCGCGATTCGCTCGGCAACCGCGTCCTTCACCGCCTGCCAGGGTTCGCCGGTCAGCACCGTCACCTGCCAAGGCTGGAGATTGCCGCCCGACGGCGCGCGCTGCGCGGCCGTGAAAATCTCCCGGAGCAACGCCGGGTCGACGGGCCGATCGGTAAAGGCGCGCACCGAACGGCGCGCGTGCAGGGCCTGGGTAACGCTGGTGTCAGTCGCTGGCATATTTATCCTCTCGCCGCTTGCCGAACAGCAATTTGCGTTCGAGCCGGGCCTTCAGCTGGCGGTAGTAGGAAAGCAGGAAGACGTCATCCTCTTCGGCGACGGGCCGGCCGATCTTGGCGCGGATCGCGTCGGCGACCTCGCGCATTGCGCGCGCGTCGCGACCGCGTAATACGCGTTCGAGTTCCTGCAGTTCGAAAATCCCGTAAACGGCGAGTTCGGCTTCGGTGAAGGCCATCGCTTCACCGGCCGCCTCGCCGGCGATATCGGCGTCAAGCTTGACGCGCTGCGCCATCACGACCCAGGTTCCCGCGATCAGGTCGCCCATCCGCATCCGGTCGCGGTTGAACAGCAGGAACAGGCTGAGGGTCAGCGACCAGAGCACGCCGACAAGGATGAGCCAGCCCGACACCGCATCCTCCGCGACACCCACGCCCAGCATCATCAGCGGGAGAAAGATTTCGAGCTCGCGGATCAGGTTGCGCGCGACGACCGCATCGGCGGTCAGCCGGCCGCCGTCGCGTGCGACGACGCGGATTCCCATCATCCTTTTGCCGGGCGTCGCGGCGCGCGAACCCAGCTCGAAGCCGATGAACCAGAAGGTACGCAGCAGGAAGGCGCCGAGCATCCAGATGACCTCGGTGATGTCCGACCGCGAGGCGACACCGACCCACAGCACGACGAGCCAGAACAGGAAGAGCGCGCACTGGATCAGGATCATATCGGTCAGCAGTGCGCCGAAGCGCAGCCCCGAACCGGCGATCTTCAGTTCCAGATCGACGCCTTCGGGTGTGATGAACTGACGGGTCTTCTTCGCCCGCGCAGCGCGCAGCCGGGCATCGGCCTGTGCGGCGGCACTCATGTCACATCCTCGCGCCGCGGAATGTAATAATAAGCGATCCAGAACAAAAGCATCAGCGAACCGATGGCATAGCGCAGCACCGTGTCGGTGATCAGTTGGCGGCCGAAACCTTCGAGCAGCCCGGCGGCGAACAGCATCAAAATGACGCCGACCATGACCTTTCCCGCGGTGCGTCCGGCGTCCGCCGCCGCTTGCAACCGCCCGCGTGCGCCGGGAAAGACAACCGCGGCGCCGATCCGCAGGCCCGCGGCGCCCGACAAGGCGGCAGCGAACAGCTCGGTCGTGCCATGGATGAAAAGCCAGCCGCCGAAATCATAGCCCAGCCCCTTGGCCGAAAAGACCGCCATCATCGCGCCGAGCCCGATGCCCTGATAATATTCGAGCATCATCGTGGGCACGCCAAAGGCGAAGCCGAGCGCGAAGGACATGATCGAAACCTGGCTGTTGTGCGTGAACAAATAGGTGGCGAAGACGTGCAGCCCGCTCTCACCCTCGCCCGCGACCGCCTTGCCATGGCCCAGCGTCGACTGGAGAAATTCGACGGTCGCGCGCGGATCGCGGCCTCCTGACATCTCCTCGTCGACGAAATTGAAATACCATTCGGGGTTGCTCGATACGAGCGAATAGCTGGTCAGCGCGCCGAGAAGGATGACGAGCGCGATGATGATGGTCTCCTTCCACACCGACCGCACCGCGGCGGGCCAGTCGTAGAGGAAGAAGCGGCGCAAGCGATTGAGCCGGCTTTCGCGCACGCCATAGACGAGGAAATAGCCGCGGATGGACAGCGCCTCGAGATGGTCGAGTAGCGCCTTGTCGAGGCTTGTCGCGCGCGCGATCGACAGCGACGACAGCGTCGCACGATAGAGCAAGGGCAGTTGCAGCAGCTCGTCGCTGGACAGCGCCGCCGATCCTTTCTTCTCCAGCTTGGTGAGCAAGAGGTCGAAGGCGATCCAGTCGGCCTCGCGCTCTGCGCGGAAACGGCTCGTCGAAAAGCTGGGCGCGCCCATCGCGCGAGCGGGGGCGGCGGGCGGGATCACAGGCTGCCCGCCCGTTTGATGCCGAGATAGGCCTCGACAGCGCTCGCTCCCATCGCGTCGGCCGGAACCTCGATAACGTCGGCGCCGAGGCGCTGGAGCCGCGCGATCACGAGCTGCCGGTCGCGCAGCATCGCCGCGGCGACGTTCGAGCGCGTGATGTCGGCACCGCTTTCGGGGCGCCGCCGTTCCTCTGCCTCGACCTCCTCGTCCTTGATGACGACGAATAGCAGCCGATGCTTCTTAGCCAGCCGACCGGCGGCGCGGATCATCAGGTCGGCGCTCGTCGCGTCGGTGAATTCGGTGAAGAGGATGATCAGCGAGCGACGGTTGAGCTGCGCGCTGAGCGTCGTCAGCGCGAGGGTGAAATTGCTCTCGACATGCGCATAGTCGATCAGGCTGGCTGCCCGCTGCAACGCCGGGAAATCCTGGGTGTGCATATAAGCGGGGGTCAACGTCTGCGGCTTTGCGGCAAAGGAGAAGAAGCTGATCCGATCGTTCAGTTTCAGCCCGACATAGGCGAGCAGCAGCGCCGCCGACACCGCGCGGTCGACGCGCGGCATGCCGCCGACGGGCTCAGCCATCGTCCGTCCGCCGTCGATCGCGAGCACGACGCGGTTGTCGCGTTCGACGCGATATTCCTTTGCCAGCAATTTGACGTGGCGCGCCGACGCGTTCCAGTCGATCGCGCGGCGATCCATCCCCGGCTGATATTCGGCGAGCGCCTCATATTCAGTGCCTTCGCCGCGAAAGCGCTGTTGGCGAAGACCGAACCAGCTATTGCGCTGGAACAATCGGCTGCCTTCGTCGGTCACCGCGCGCAGGCTGGGGACGACGTTGATCGACCCGTCGATCGCAAACTTGCGCTGTTTCCAGACCAGTCCGAGCGGCCCTGCCCAGCGGATCCACAGCGCCTCGACCAATGCCTTCCCTCGCCGCGATGCAGTGAGCGACAATGTGCGGACGAGGGCTTCGCCGGTGGCCGTCCGACGCATATCGTCCGCGAGACGCCCGCCCTCGGCAAGCCGCTCGTCGAGCGCGAGTGCGACCTCGGCACGCGGTGGAAGCGCGGCGGCCCTCGCGGATAGAGCGAGATCGAATGGATCGCCGACCCCGACCTGATGTGGAAACTGAGCATCGAGACGGAGATGGCGCGGATTGGCGCCCGCGATGGTATCGAGGACCAGGCAGGCGAGGATCACACCGATCCAACCGGGCGCGACCAGCCACAGCTCGGGCCGGATCAGCCCGAGCGCGAGCGCCATTGGGGCGCCCGCGAGCAGCAAGTAGATCGCCCGGCGGGTGGGATAGATCACCGGGGAACTTCCTCGCGATCGAGCAATGCTGCGACGATCTGCTCGACGCTGCGCCCTTCGATCTCGGCGGCGGCCGACAGGATGACGCGGTGGCGCAGCACGCCCGCAGCGAGGCGCTGGACGTCGTCGGGGATCACATAGTCGCGCCCGTCGAGCGCCGCCGCGGCGCAGGCCGCGCGCGCGAGCAAGGTCGCGGCGCGCGGGCTGGCGCCGCATTCGAGGTCGGCGCTCTCGCGCGTCGCGCGGACGATGCGGACGATATAATCGACGATCTCGTCGGCGAGGCGAACGGTCGCGATCGTGTCGATCGCGGCCTCGATCGTCTTGGCGTTCGCAACCTCGGTGACGCCGAAATCGGCGACCGCGGGACTTTTGAAGCGCCCGCCATGGTCGGCGACGATGCGCCGCTCTTCATCGGCGGCGGGATAGTCGACGACGAGCTTGAACAGGAAGCGGTCGAGCTGTGCTTCGGGCAGCGGGTAGACGCCTTGCTGCTCGATCGGGTTCTGCGTCGCGAGCACGGTGAAACGCGGGCTCATTACATGCGCTTCGCCGTTGATCGTCACGCGGCGTTCCTGCATCGCTTCCAGCAGCGCGGCCTGTGTCTTGGGAGGCGTGCGGTTGATCTCGTCGGCGAGCAGCAGTTCGGTGAAGATCGGCCCCTTGGTCAGAGTAAAGCTCGACGTCTGAAAGTTGAACAGGTTCGACCCCAAAATGTCGCCCGGCATCAGGTCCGGCGTGAACTGGATGCGCCCGAAATCGAGCCCCGTTGCCCTCGCGAACGCCTGCGCCAGCAAAGTCTTTGCGGTGCCCGGCGGACCTTCGAGCAGGACATGCCCGCCCGCGAGCAGCGCGATCGTCACCATTCGGGTGAGCGGCGCCTGCCCGAACACGACCTTGGCGACCTCGGCCTCGATCGCGGCACCGAGCGCCTGGACGCTCTCAACGCCTTTGCCGACGGGATTAGCTGTCACGGAGTAAATCCTTCCTGATGTCGTGCAGCGCTTGCGCGTCTGCCAGAAATTCGTGGGTATTGCGCGCGAGCGGCAGGCGCCGCGCGAGGCTGGAGAAGAGTTCGCTTCCCGGATCCAGATGCTTGTCGATCCAGCGGTCGGTCGCCGCATCGTCGAACCCGCCGGGCGCGTGGAGCCGCCGCGCGATCGCGATACGCTGGCTTTTCACATACGCGTCGGCGCCGTCGAGTTCGCGCCGTGCCTGTTTGATCAGGTCGGCACTGTTCGCGATCAAGGCCGCCTTCGATACCGGAATCGCGCGGCCGGGCCGCAGTGCCGGGCCAAAGCGCATCCATGCCTGCCACAGCGCGAGCAGCCCGGCGGCGATCAGGCAAAGCGTGATGCCGATAAAGGGCGGGACGAAGGCAAAGCGGAGCAGCGAGCGCTGGCCGCCGAAGCCGTTGAGCGTCAGGTCGAACACAAGGCCGTCGGCGTCGGCATATTCGGCAATGGCGTCGATCAGGTTTGCCGCCGCGACCGCCCTATCGCGCGTTGAAAAAGCGAAATTGTTGATGAGATCAGGGTCGGCGAGGATGTAGAGGTCGCGGTCGCCGACTTGCGCGAGCACCGCGCCACCGTTCGGCCCTGCGATCAGCGTTTCGAGATTGTCACCCGTGATCGTCTGCACATTGTCGGGTAGCGCGGCGATGAAGCTGCGTCCGGCAAGCCGTGCCGGCACTTCCTGCGCCTTGCTGGCCGCCGCCTTGATCTCAACCGTCCCGAAATGCGCGGAAGGCAGCATCTTGGCCGGCGGCCGGGCCGGAACCCCCGCGCTGACCCATCCCGGCTTCTGCGTCTGCCCCGGCACGGCGATCGTCTGCCATTTGGGCAGCACGATCAGCGCGGCCGTACTACGTTGCGCATCGAGCAGTTCGGCAATTTCAGGGGCGCGAGTGCGGTGTGTAGGCGTCAGCACGAGCAGCGGTTCATATTCGTCATATTGCGTCGTATCGACGCGACGCCGGAGTTCAACGTCGGCTCCGGCGCGCTCGACGAGGTCGACAATCCCCGCATAGCCCGGCGCCGCCTTTGACAGCGCGTGACCGCCACCATCCTTGCCGCTGCTGAGCTGCGGGCCCAATGCGATCAACGCCCACAGCGCGATAAAGGCGACGATGCCGATCACCACGACGCCCGCGATCAACCGGGGATTGAAACCATGGTCATTGGTGGCCGAATTGCTCATGCCCGCGCCCAATTCTTCGGCACCGTCAGTTCGGCATAGGCGCCGCGGCATGTCTGCCATGCGCCGGCGTCGATCGAGCGTCCGCCGAAGAGACTGATCTCGACCGCGCGGGCGATGCGGCTGAACGCGTCGCGGGCCGCCGCGGGCAGGTCGCGCGCTTCGGCAAGATCGCGCGAGGTCATGGCGGGCCTGACGAGCCCTGGGCGGCGGTTTTCGATGTCTTCGACGCTGCGATAGAGCAGAAGATGCACCGCTTCCGCAAAGCGTCCCTCGGCAGCGAGCGCGTCAGCCTCGGCAAGCAACGCGCGCGCCGCGCCGGCTTCGGCCAGGCCGATGCCGTCTTCGGCATCGTCACCCGCCGCCTTGCGACGGAACGGCAGATTATCGACCCAGCGCGCAAAGGCGGGAACGAAATGGTAGAGGAGGAACAGGACCAGCAGCGCGACCCCGATCCACATCAGCGGCTTGGCAGCCGGCGCGCTCCACTGAAAAAAGTTTCCGATCGCGTCGAACAGCGACCTCAGCCACTCGGGTGTCGGCGGCGGCGGGGGCGGCGGCGGCGGCGGGAAGGCGGTCTGGATCTCGCCGCCCGCGATCGTCTGGCTATAGCCCGGATCGACGAGTTCGGGATCGAGCAGCCATCCTTGGCTGGACGGTTCGGACGCGGTCGACGCCTGGGCGATCCATAAGGATATCATGTTGAAAAGATGGCCCCGCCCCGATCGTGCATCGAATATGGTGGTAGCGCGAGCGAGCGCGGCAAGGCAAGAGATGCTTGCGCGCCGGACTGCCCCGTTCTAGCGCGCGGCAAAATCGGCCCGGTTGATTACATTCGTAACCACAGGCCGCGCGACAGGAGAGACAGGTGGACGCGGCGCAGGCGGTACATGAAAAATTCCTCGCAGCATTGGCCGCGGGCAGGCTGCCCGACCGCGCCGATGCGCCAGATCCAGCGGCGGTCGGATTGTCGCGCGCCGAAGCCACCGATATCTTCCTCTCGCAGTTGACGAGCCGCCAGATGGACCGCCTCTCACGCCATTTGCAGGCGCGCGGCGAAGGCTTCTATACGATCGGATCGTCGGGACACGAAGGCAATGCCGCGGTCGCGGCGGCGCTGCGCGTCACCGACATGGCCTTCCTTCACTACCGCTCGAACGCGTTCCAGCTCCACCGGTCGCGCCAGCTTCCGGGCGGGACGCCGACGTGGGACATGCTGCTGAGCTTTGCGGCGTCGAGCGAGGATCCGATCTCGGGCGGACGCCATAAGGTGATCGGATCGAAGCCGCTCAATATCCCGCCGCAGACATCGACGATCGCCTCGCATCTGCCGAAGGCGGTGGGCGCGGCCTTTTCGATCGGCATCGCCCGCCGGCTCGGCATGACCGGGCTACCGCTTCCCGACGACGCGGTGGTCCTGACCAGCTTCGGCGACGCCTCGGCGAACCATTCGACCGCGCAAGGGGCATTCAACACCGCGGGCTGGGCAGCGTTCCAAGGGTCGCCTATGCCGCTGATCTTTCTGTGCGAAGATAATGGCATCGGCATTTCGACGCGCACTCCGACCGGGTGGATCGAGGCGCAATTCCGTCACCGCGCGGGGCTGCACTATATCAAATGCGACGGCACCGATCTTGTGTCGGCCTATGCCGGTGCGGCCGAAGCGGCGGACTATGCGCGCCGTTGTCGCAAGCCGGTGTTCCTTCACATGGCGACGGTGCGTCTTTATGGCCATGCGGGTTCGGACGTCCAAGGCGCCTATCTGCCCAAGGCGCTGATCGAGGCTGACGAAGCGCGCGACCCGTTGCTTGCCGGCGCCGCGATCATGACCGAGCAGGGCTGGATGTCGCCCGCCGAGATTGCCGAAGCCTATGAGGATATCGGTGCGACGCTGGCGCGTCAGGCCGAGGCGGCGATCCTGCGGCCCAAGATCACGACGCCCACGCATGTGATGGAAAGCCTGATCCCGCCGAAACGCGAAGTAACGCGAGACAACGCCCCGTCGCACGGAGACCGCAAGGCGATGTTCGGTAGCGACGCCGGGCAAATGGACAAGCCGATGCACATGGCGCGGCTATTGAGCTGGGCGCTGGCCGACCTGATGCTTGCGCACAAGGAGATCATCGTCGCAGGTGAAGATGTCGGGCCGAAGGGCGGCGTCTATAACGTCACCGCAAAGCTTCACCAGCGCTTCGGATCGGCGCGCGTCGTCAACACCTTGCTGGACGAACAGGCAATCCTGGGGCTCGCGATCGGCATGGCGCACAACGGCTTCCTGCCGATGCCCGAAATCCAGTTCCTTGCCTATGTCCACAACGCCGAGGACCAGATCCGCGGCGAGGCGGCGACGCTCAGCTTCTTCTCGGACGGGCAATATACCAACCCGATGGTGCTTCGCATTGCGGGGCTTGGTTACCAGAAGGGTTTCGGCGGCCATTTCCATAACGACAACAGCCTCGCGGTCTTCCGCGATATTCCGGGCGTCATCCTGGCAGTGCCGTCGAACGGGCGCGATGCCGTCGCAATGCTGCGCGAGTGCGTGCGGCTTGCGCGTGAGGAACAGCGCGTCGTCGTTTTCGTAGAGCCGATCGCGCTCTATATGACGCGTGACCTGCATCAGGAAGGCGATGGTCTGTGGACCAGCGTATATGAAGCACCAGGGTCGGAAACGCCGATCCGCTTCGGCGATGTCGGCGTGCATGGCGACGGCACGGATCTGGCGATCGTCACCTATGGCAATGGATATTATCTTTCGCGGCAGGCCGAGAAGCTGCTCGCGGCCGACGGCGTCAAGGCGCGCGTGATCGACCTGCGCTGGCTCGGCCCGGTTGACGAGGACAAGTTGGTAACAGCCGTGGGCGACGCGAAACATATCCTGATCGTCGACGAATGCCGCATCACCGGATCGCAGAGCGAGGCGCTGATGGCGACCTTTGTCGAGCGCGCTCCGGACAAGAAGCTCGCGCGCATCGCCGCCGACGATAGCTTCATCCCGCTGGGCCGCGCGGCAACGCTGACGCTTCCGAGCCGCGATTCGATCTACGCGGCCGCCAAGGAGTTGCTGGCATGAGCGCGGGCAAGAAGACCGCGCTCGTCATCGCGCCCGGTCGCGGCACTTATGGCAAGGGGGAACTCGGCAGCATCGCGGGGCTCCACGGGGCGCGCTTCGGCGACGTCATCGCGGGTTTCGACGCGCAGCGCCGCGCGCGCAGCCAACCGACGGTAACCGAACTCGACGGCGCCGACCGCTTCAGCGTTGCAACCCACATGCGCGGCGATGTCGCCGCGCCGCTGATCTATACCGCGACGATACTCGACTTCCTGAGTATCGATCGCGACGCCTATGATATCGTCGCCGTCGCGGGCAATTCGATGGGCTGGTACAGCGCGCTGGCACTTGGCGGCGCAGTGTCGGTCGAAGACGGTTTCCGCATCAGCAATGCGATGGGGCTCAACAGCCAGACGCACGGGCCGGGCGGGCAAATCTTGCTGCAAGTCGTCGATGAGGATTGGCGCGCCGTCCCCGGTTTGCGCGAAACGCTCGTCGCGCTCGTCGCCAGTATCGATTCGCGCGCCGGTCATGCTCTGGCGCTCTCGATCGATCTTGCCGGGATGCTCGTTCTCGCGGGCAATGAGGAAGGCGTCGCCACCCTGCTCGCCGAAGCGCCGAAGACTCCCGGTCGCGATCCGCTCCGCCTCGCCGGCCATGGCCCCTTCCACACACCGCTGATGTTCGGCAGCTCGGACAAGGCCAAGGCCGAATTGCCGGCTTCGCTATTTGGCCGCTCCGCGCTGCCAATGGTCGACGGGCGCGGTCATATCTGGCGTCGCCACGCGAGTGATCCCGCCGCAGTCTGGGATTACACCTTTGGCCACCAGATCCTCGCCCCCTATGATTTCGCTTTGTCGGTACAGGTCGCGGTCAAGGAATTTGCTCCCGACGTCATCATCCTGCCGGGGCCGGGCGACACGCTCGGCGGCGCAATCGCCCAGTCGCTGATTGGCATCAATTGGCAGGGAATTGCGAGCAAGGCCGATTTCGCCGCCCGGCAGGCGGCCGATCCGATCCTGCTGTCGATGGGTCGGGCCGAACAGCGCGCGCTCGTCACCCGATAACGTAGGGCCGGCAGGGAGGATGGCCCTACCGGCCCTGTCGTTTGCACGCGGTCAGGTGGGGTTGACCTTGTGCAGGTGAACGGCAGCGCCACTGGGGACCAACTCAATGGCGGTGCACCGTTCATCTTCCTTGTAGGTACTACGTGCTGTTTCTGGCCAAGTTCCAGAACAATTGGATACCAAAACGGAGCGGATCACCAGCACACCGCCCGCAAACCCTGCAATGGACTGCAAATGTAGCAGTTCGTCGGCGAATATGGTGACGCCGCGTGCCCGATGCGATCGCGGAGCAATCGCGACCGCTTGACCAAAATCGTATACGATGTACTAAGGCGCTCCTCAGCCATATCTCCCGCGGAGACGCCTCGCTTGACGTCCGATTCGACAGAAATTTTGCCCGCCGCGCCGCTCGGTTCCGTCACTATCCTGTTGGTCGGTTGCGGTAATATGGGCGGCGCCATGCTCGCGGGCTGGCTGCAAAGCGGCATAGCAGCCGCGTCGATAACCGTCGTCGACCCGTCGCTTGCGACCGCGCCGGCCGGCGTGCGATTGTGCGCTTCGGTCCCGGCCGACCTTGCGCCGCCCTCGGTGCTCGTGCTTGCGGTCAAGCCTCAGAAGCTCGCCGAAGTCGCCCCGACGCTGGCGGAATTGGTAACGCCGCACATGATGCTGGTTTCGGTGCTGGCGGCGGTCGAGTTTGCGACGCTCCGGCATCATTCCCCCGCCGCTGGATCCAGGGTTCGCGCGGTGCCCAATCTCCCTGCGGCGATCGGGCGCGGGTTTACGGCACTGGCGGGAGACGGCGCCGACGGCGCGTCGCGCGCGCTGGCCGAAGCATTGTTTGCGCCGCTCGGGCTCGTCGAATGGATGGAAAACGAGCGACTTTGCGCCATTGCGACGACGGTTTCGGGGGCGACGCCCGCCTTCTTCTTCCGGATCGCCGACGCGATGGCGCTCGCCGCCGAGGCACAGGGACTGAGCCGCGCACAGGCGCTGAGAATGATCGCCGAAACGATGGCCGGATCGGCTGCGATGCTGGCCAGTGCCGAGGCCGACCCCGCCGATATGGCACGCCGTGTCGCCAGCCCGGGGGGCGTGACGCTCGCGGGTCTCCAAGTCCTCGACGACAAAGATGCCCTCACCCGCCTGATGGCAGACACAATTGCCGCGTCGGCGGCGCGCAACGACGAAATGACCCGGGCCTTCCGCCCCCATTCCCTCCCCCAAGATCAATGAAGGACCTGCAAATGATAGATGGCTCGATTTTCGTCGGCGCGGCCGAAGATAGCGGAACCGAGACCTTCGTCGCGATCGATCCGTCGACCGGACAGAAGATCGAGCCGCCGTTTGGCGCGGCGGACGCGAGCCACGTCGAACGCGCCTGCGCGCTGGCCGATGCGGCTTTCGCCAGCTTTTCCGAAACCACACTAGAGGCGCGCGCCGCCTTTCTCGAAGCCATTGCCGACGGCATTGCCGCGATCGGCGACGAGCTGATCGAACGCGCGATGGCCGAGAGCGGCCTGCCGCGCGCACGGCTCGAAGGCGAGCGCGGCCGCACCATGGGCCAGCTCCGCATGTTCGCCGCCTTCGTCCGTGCGGGCGACTGGCTGCACGCGACGATCGACCCCGCCATGCCGGATCGCGCACCGCTGCCGCGGCCCGACCTGCGGCGCCGTCATGTCGCGCTGGGCCCCGTCGCGGTGTTCGGCGCAAGCAACTTTCCGCTCGCTTTCTCGGTCGCCGGCGGCGACACCGCCTCGGCGTTTGCCGCGGGCTGTCCGGTGGTGGTCAAGGGGCACCCGGCGCATCCCGGGACGGGCGAGCTTGTCGCACGCGCGATCCGCGCCGCGGTCGCAGGCTGCGGGCTCCACGAAGGCGTCTTCTCCTATCTGCCCGGCCCGTCGAACGCGCTGGGCGGCGCACTCGTCGCCGATCCGCGGATCAAGGCGGTCGGCTTTACCGGCTCCCGCGGAGGCGGGCTTGCGCTGATGCAGATCGCCGCCGCGCGCGCCGAACCGATTCCGGTCTATGCCGAGATGAGCAGCATCAATCCGGTCGTCCTTTTCCCCGCCGCGCTCCAGAACCGGGCCGAGGCGCTGGGCGAGGCTTTCGCCCAGTCGCTCACGATGGGCGCCGGACAATTCTGCACCAATCCCGGCCTGTTGATCGCGCTGGAGGGCCCCGATCTCGACCGCTTCGCCGCTGCGGCGGGCGCGGCGCTTTCGGCCATCGCGCCCGCGACAATGTTGACGCCGGGCATTCACAAGAGCTTCGAAAGCGGCGTCGACGCGCTCGAACGCCACGCAGCGACGCAGCTTGTCGCGCGCGGCGCCGAAGGATCGGGCACTTGTGCGGCACGCGGTGCGCTGTTCATCACCGATGCTGCGGGTTTCCGTGCCGACGCGGCGCTTGGCCATGAGGTTTTCGGCTCATCCTCTGTGATTGTCCGCTGCCACGATATCGACGAGGTCGCGGCATTGATTGCCGGACTGGAGGGTCAGCTCACCGCGACGCTTCAGATCGACGCCGACGATGAGCCGCTCGCCGCGCGGCTGCTGCCGCTGATCGAGCGCAAGGTCGGGCGCATCCTCGCCAATGGTTGGCCGACGGGTGTCGAGGTGTGTCATGCCATGGTGCATGGCGGGCCTTATCCCGCCACCTCGGACGGACGGAGCACGTCGGTCGGCACGCTCGCGATCGAGCGCTTCCTGCGCCCCGTCAGCTACCAGAACCTCCCCGAAAGCCTGCTCCCGGCGGCGCTGAAACCCGCCAACCCGTGGGGCATCGCGCGGCGTGTCGACGGTGCGCTTGTTGCAAGCGGTTGATTGGGAGAGGCTGCTTTGGGGTGGGAGCGGACATCCCGTCCCCCACTTCCGTCATCCCGGGCTTGACCCGGGATCCCGCTTTTTGGCGCGCTGACTGACTTCGATTTCAAGCGGGACCCCGGATCAAGTCCGGGGTGACGAAAAAGGATTGGTCGGCAACCGGTCGTTTCCCATTTGCACCCCGGCGAAGGCCGGGGCCCAGGGCTTCAGAGAGCCGACCTCTGCTCGTTGCGCTCTGGACCCCGGCCTTCGCCGGGGCACACACCTGCAACGGCAGCAACCGGCCATTTTCGGACCTCTGTCATCGCCGTTCGTATCCGGCATCGAGGCTGCGCAAGACGTGCGCTATATTCCAAAGTTCAGGAAAGTTCAGCCCCGTGCGCGCCCCGATTTGGCAGTCGCGGGGTGCTGGGTACGCCCGGCACGTCCCGTCGTGGTCGCTACCTGCAAGCCGGGCAGCGACCGTTTTTGTTCACCAAATGAAAGAGCCGGATGAAGGCTGACACAGCCGGATAATGTAGGAAAGGCCTAATTTGATGCGGTGCGTGTTTGGGGTGGATTCCAGACTCGTCGCCTTTCACCCACCCGGCGTTGCGCTGTCGTAAAAGGCGTCGAGATCCTTCTTGAACTGCCCGATCACCGCGGGGTTGATGTAGACCATGTGGCCCGATTCATAATAATGATAGGTCAGGTTCTGACGCAGCGACGGGTCGATCTGCATATGCTTCAGATCATATTCGGCGCCGAAAAAGGGCGTCGCCATGTCGTAATAGCCGTTGAGTGACAGCACTTTCAGATAGGGGTTCTGGCGCATCGCCGCCGACAGGTCGAGCGCGGTGTTGGCGAGCGCCATCTGCGCCCCGCCCTGCCGCCCGCCCGGCGCGCGATGGCGCTGATCCCAGTTGCCGCCGCCGATCTTGACGTAATAATTCGGGCGGTAGCTGAGTTTGGTTTTGTAGCCGAGCGTGCCGAACAGATATTTGTTGAGCGCGCCGACATAGGGCCCGCTGATCGCCGCGTCGGTCGTGTCGAATTCGGGGCCTTCGCCCGCTGCATCGACGTCGATGCCGACGAAACGCGAATCGAGCCGGCCGACCGTCCGCTTCTGGTCGCGCATCAGTTCCTTGCGGAACCGCGAGAGCTCGACGCGCAGGTCGGCGTCGAGGATATATTTGACCGACAGGCCGGTATAGGCGCTCATCTGCTGCGCGACGGCGTTGCGTTCCTCGTCGCCGAGGTCCGATCCCTTGGCGAGCGCGGAGGCGTAGGGGCCCGTCGTCCATTGCCGCACTTCGGTCAGGAAGGGTTCGAGCGCGGCGGGCTTGTTGGGCAGCCGGTTGTGATACCAAGCGGTCGCGGCATAGGTCGGCAGATAGGTCAGGTAGATCTGGTCGTAGCCCGGCTGGCGCACGCCATAGTTCAGGATCGACGACAGCAGGACGACGCCGTTCATCTGGACGCCGCGTTGCTGAAGCGCATAGACGAGGCCGGCGCCGCGCAGCGTGCCATAGCTTTCGCCGAACAGGAATTTCGGGCTGTCCCATCGGTCGTTGATCGTAAGGTAGCGCATGATGCCGCGTGAAAAGGCGTCGATATCCTGATCGACGCCCCAGAATTCGGGGCCCTTCGACTTGCCGATCGGGCGCGACAGGCCGGTGCCGATGGCGTCGAGGAAGACTATGTCGGTCTTGTCGAGCAGCGTCTCGGGATTGCTGCGGATGCGATAGGGCGCGGGTGCGGTGCTGCCGGCGGTCGGCGTTTCGACGAGCACCGGGCCGATAGATCCCATGTGCAGCCACATGCTCGACGATCCCGGCCCGCCGTTGAAGGTGAAGGTCACGGGCCGCGGCGCAGCGCCCTTGGGCCGGTCGGCGACATAGGCGACATAGAACATGCTCGCGACCGCTTCCCCGTCGTCGTTGCGGATCGTGAGCGTGCCAGGCGTGGCGGTATAAGCGATCGTCCGCCCCGCGACCGTCACGCTGCCGCGTTTCGGCTGCGCATCCTCCTCGGCGCTGGCGCGCGCGATATCCTCTTCGGGTTCGTTCGTATCGGCCTTGGCGCTTTCACTCTTGCCGGTTTCGGCATTCTTGTCCTGCGCGGCGGCGGGAAAGGCGAGCGCCGCGGCGAGCGCGACGACAAGCGGGGTGCGGTTCATACGCATGGATCTCTCCTGGGGATGTGTCGGTTTATGGGATCAGGGCGCGACCGCGGTCGGGCCCTCGCCGCCGTCGGCGATGAATTTTTCGAGCTGTTGTTCGAGCACCGGCAGCGGCACCGACCCCAAGGCGAGGAAGGTATCGTGGAATTTGCGCTGGTCGAACTTTGGCCCCAACTCGGCCTCTGCCTTGGCGCGCAGGCGTCGGATCGTGATTTCGCCAAGCTTGTAGGCGAGCGCCTGCCCCGGCCAACTGATATAGCGGTCGATCTCGGTCTCGACATCGTGGCGAGCGAGCGCGGTGTGGCTCGCAAGATAGTCGATCGCCTTTTCGCGGCTCCAGCCATAATGATGAACGCCGGTGTCGACGACGAGCCGCGAGGCGCGCCACATCTCGAACGACAGCCGTCCGAAATCCTCATAGGGCGTGCGATAGATGCCCATCTTGGTGCCGAGCCATTCGGTATAGAGCCCCCAGCCTTCGCCATAGCCCGAGAAATAGGTCTGGCGCCGGAACGCCGGCCATTTCGTCGTCTCGAGCGCGACCGCAGCCTGGAAGCTGTGCCCGGGGACGCATTCGTGGAGCGTCAGCGCGGGGATCTGGTACAGCGGGCGCGAAGGCAGGTCATAGGTGTTCATCAGGCACGCATCGAGCCCACCGCGTCCCGATGTATAGGTTGGGGCGATCGCGTCGGGCACCGGCAGGATGGTGAAGCGGTAACGCGGCAGGAAGCCGATGGTATATTTGAGCTGACCGTCGGCGCGTTTCGCGACAAGCGCCGAGAAGGCGAGCAGTTCCTCGGGCGTCTTCGCATAAAATTGCGGATCGGTGCGCAGGAAGTGGATGAAGGCAGCAAGGTCGCCCTTGAACCCGGCCTTTTCCTTCACCTGTTCCATTTCGGCGGTGATCCGCGCGACTTCCTTGAGACCGATCTGGTGGATCTCTTCGGCGGTCAGCGCGGTGGTCGTATATTCCCTGATCTGCGCCTGATAGAAAGCCTTGCCGTCGGGCATCGCTTCGGCGGCGAGCGTGGTGCGCGCCTTCGGCAGATATTCGTCTTTGAAAAAGGTCAGCAGCTTGGCGTAGGCGGGCGCGACTGCCCCCGAAATCACCTGCTGCGCTTCGGCGCGCAGCCGTTCCTGATCGGCCGCAGGGATCGTCGAGGGCATTTTGGCGAAGGCGCTGTAGAAGGGATTTTTCGCCGGATCGGTATCGACATAGGCCGCGATCGTCGCGTCGCGTCCTTCGAGCGAGGCACGCGGTACGCTGAACCCTCGCTTGAGCCCCGCCCGCATGTTGACGATCTGCTCGTCGAAATAGCGGGGAATGTCGCGCATGCGGCCGATGTAGCGCTGATATTCTTCGAGCGACGGCCAGGCGTCGCGCGCGCTCAGCCCCGACCAGAACTGGCTGTCGGCGTTGAACGGCATCTCCCACGTCCGATATTTGCCTTCGGCGACGAACGCCTCGAGGCTGGTGCGCAGCACCGCGGCGTTGATCTTCTCATTCTCCGACAATTGATCGACCGGAATCGCATCGAGCGCGGCGAGCGTCTTTTTCCAATAGGCCTGCCGTGCCGCCTGCGTTGCCGCATCGACGCGCGGCAGATGGTCGGCCGAGGCGGTGAAGGGCGGATCGCCGACGCGGCGGGCAAATTCTTTCTGCCGCCACGCCCATTCCTCTTCATAGAGCGCCTTCAGCCGGGCGTCAGCGCTTCCCGGCGTGGCCGCCGCGGCCAAAGGGGCAGCCGCGGCGGGCGCCTCTGCCGCAGCGGGCGCAAGCGGCAGGAAAGCGAGGGTCGAAAGCAGGATCGTGCGGGTAAGCAATATTCGTCTCCTCATCGGAAAAATCAGGCGGCCGGTTCGGGATTGGGGTTCTTGCCCCCGCCCGCGATCCACTCGTCGAGTACGCGTTCGAGCGTCGGCAGCGGCACCGACCCTAGCCCGAGCAACGTGTCGTGGAACCAGCGCTGATCGAAATTGGCGCCAAGCTTTGCTTCGGCCTCGGCGCGCTTGCGGCGGATCAGCATCTCGCCGAGCTTGTAGGCAAGCGCCTGCCCCGGGTCATTGATGTAACGGTCGACCTCGATCGTGACCTCATGATCCGACAAGGCGGTATGCGCTTTCATGAAATCGAGCGCCTGCTGGCGCGTCCAGCCCTTGTGATGCAGCCCGGTGTCGACGACAAGCCGCGCGGCGCGCCACATTTCATAGGTTTCGCGGCCGAACTCGTCATAGGGCGTCTCGTAAATGCCCATCTGAATGCCGAGCCATTCGGTATAGAGCCCCCAGCCCTCACCATAGCCCGAGAAATAGGTGGTGCGGCGGATCTGCGGCCGGTCGGGCGCCTCGAGCGCGAGTGCGGCCTGGAAGCTGTGGCCGGGTGCGCATTCGTGCGCGGTCAGCGGCGGGATCGTATAGAGCGGCCGCGCCGGGAGGTTATATGTGTTCATCAAACAGCTTTCGAGCCCGCCGTTGCCGCCGGTCGCGAAGGGCGCGATATTGTCCGGCGTCTGACGGATCGTGAAGCGATAGCGTGGCAGATGACCGACAAGGAATTTGAGCTGGCCGTTGATCTTGTTCGCGACATAGGCCGATTTCGCCATCAGTTCGTACGGCGACTTGGCGGCAAACTGCGGGTCGGTCTTTAGGAAGTGGAGGAAGCCGGCGAAATCGCCCGTCCATCCCGACTTCTTCATCGTCGCCTGCATATCGGCGTCGATCCGCGCGACCTCCTTGACCCCGATTTCGTGGATTTGCTCGGGCGTCAGGTCGAGCGTCGTATATTGGCGTATTTTCGCGGCATAATAGGCCTTGCCGTCGGGCAGCGCCTCCCCCGCGATCGGGACGCGCGCGTTGGGGATATATTCGTCGCGCACGAACGCGCGGAGCTTGGCGAAAGCGGGCGCTGCCGCCGCAACCGCGGCGCGGCCCTCGGCGACGAGGGCGGCGCGCTCGCTTTCGGGAATATTGCCGGGGATCGCGGCGAAGCTGGTGAAAAGCGGATTCTTGTCGACATTGGGGTCGGCCAATGGCGCGATCGGCGCATCGCGGCCCGCAAGCGAAACGCGCGGTTTGGTGAAGCCACGCTTGAGGCCCGCGCGCATGTTGACGATCTGCTCGTCGATATAGCGCGGCATGTCGCCAAGGCGCTTGATATAGTTGCGATAGGCCTGTGCCCCCGACAATCCGCCGCGCGGCGCGATCCACGTCCAGAAACCGAATGGATCCTCAAACTCGCGATATTTCTGTTCGAGCGCAAACTCCTCGAGCGCGGTCTTGAATACTTCGGCGTTGATCCGCTCTTCGGGCGAGAGCTGGTCGAAGGGGATTTTGTTGAGCTCGGCCAGCGCGTTGCCCCAATAGGCGGCGCGGCGCGCCTGGCTCGCGGCGTCGACGTTCGGCAGACGGTCGCTGCCTTCGCGTTCGCCGTCGGGGTCGAGCGCGAGTTCCTTGGTACGCCACTGCCATTCGGCGTCATAAAGCGCCTTCAGCCGCGCGTCGGCCGAGGCGGTCGCCGATTGGGTCGTCGCCTGTGCAAAGACGGGGGTGGCGGTCGCGAGCGCGGTGACAGCCAGCGCGGCGGCGGCGAAATATCGCATCTTCTCTCTCCTGTTGATCAGTAGCCGGCGGCAAGGCCGGCGCGGCGGGGGTCGGCAACGCCGGTCAGGCTGCCGTCGGGATTGCGCTGGATCGCCTGGATCGATCCGAAGTGCCAATTATAGGGGGCAGTCGGGCGGACATTGACGCCGTAACGCGTCTTGAGTTCGTCGCGCACCGCTTGCGTCACGCGGCTTTCGATCACCATCGGCACGCCGGCCTGCGATCCCTGGAAACGCGGCGCGTCGACCGCCTGCTCGAGCGGCATGCCGTAACCGAGCAGGTTGATCAGCGTGATCGTCACCGCGCGCGACGACAGGCCGGGCGACCCGATCGTCATCCACGGCTTGCCGTCCTTGGCGACCATCGTCGGCGGGAAGGGCGAAATGACGCGGCGACCGGGGCCGGCGGTATTGCCGGGGAAATTGTTGCCGCTGTTCATCGCGATCCCGTCGACGACCATGCCGGTCGCGAAGGTGCTGCCGTAAACCGAGTGGGTGACCGAGGCCATGTTGCCCTGCGCGTCGACCGCCACGAGATGGTTGGTGTCGGTCGAATGGCGGTCGTGGGTACTGAAATCGGCCGCGAGTTCGAGCGCGCCTCCCGGCGTCGCTGCGGCCTGCGGCGATGTTGCTGCCGGTTTGGGCAAGCTGGCGGTCACCTGCGCGGCGAAGCGCTTTGCATTGTCTTTCGACAACAGCATCTCGGTCGGCACGTCATAGCTCAGCGGATCGCGCACGAATTCATCGGTCGCCGTTTCGGCATAACCGAACGCGCGGCGGATCAGTTCGAGTGCCTCGGCCGACTGCGAATAATGCGGCCGCGCCTTGAGGTCGTAATTTTCGGCGACGTTGAGCACCATCGAGATCAGCGTGCCGGCGGTCGACGGCGGCGGCGCGCCGATGATCTCATAACCGTTGTAGGTTGAACGGAGCGGGGTTTCCCAGCGTGCCTTGTACCCGGCAAGCTCTTCCGCTGTCAGCCCGCCGCCGGTCGCGCGCACCGCGGCGACGAAGCGTTGCGCCCATTCGCCGGTGTAGATGTACGACGGCCCCTCGGCCGCAATGCGGCGCATCGCCTGTGCGAGGCGCGGATGCTTCACGATCGTGCCGACGGGCGGGACATAGCCGTCGGGCAGATATTCCTCGCGCCCCGACGGGTAGGCGGAAAGGCGCGTCAGCGCCGCTTCGGCGAGTTCGCCATAGAGGAAGGAATACATCGGATAGCCATCGTCGGCGAGCTTGATCGCAGGGGCGAAATAGTCGGCCCATTTGAGCGTCCCGAAGCGGTCCGCCGCCGCCTTCAGCCCCGCGACGGTGCCGGGAATTCCGATGCGCTTGCCTGATGTGTCGGGCAGCCGTTCGCCGCCGCCGCCGGTATATTGCGCCCAACCGCCGCCGACCTGCGCATCCTTCGTATGGTCGAGTTCGGCATCGAGATAATGATATTCTTTCGTCTTTGCGTCATAATAGAGGATCGAGACCCCACCCGCGAGCGTCGTCATCTGGGGCTCGATCACCGCCTGCATCGGGACCGCGGTCAGCACGGCGTCGAGCGCGGTGCCGCCTTTCTTCATCACCTCGACCATCGCCTTGGTCACCGTGGGGTTGGACGAGGAGGCCATCGCCGATTTGGCGTGGACCGCGGGCTTGGCGCCCTGTTCCTGTGCGAGCGTCGGTGCCGTAAATATCACAAGCCCGAGCGTGACGAGCAGTCGATAGCGTCTGTCCATTTTGCGACCCCCTGTTTCATTGGCAGATATGCGTGCGTCAGACCGTCCCTTTGGTTGTTTCGGGGGCCGAAGCGGGCGTGAAGATGCGGACACCGAAAACGGGGCCGCAACGTGTCGTGTCATTGGCCGGTTGGAAGCGAACCATGACGCTGTCCTTGCCGCGGGTCAGGTCGGCCGGGATCGGATAATCGATCGTGAAGAAGTCGCCGGGATGCCCGCCGTCGAGCGCCTGCGTCACGATCTTCGTCCCGTCGATGAGGATATCGAACAGCTTGTTGCGCTCTTCGCCCCAATAGGTCGCCTGCAGGACGAGCGGACCGGGACGCACCTTCGCCCGATATTCGAAGAAGCCGAAAGTGCGCGCATCGCGCCCGTGGCGTCCACGATAGGTGACGGCATAGCTGTTCTTGGCGGTCAGCTCATGGTCGCGCTCGGGCTGCATTTCGCCGAGGTTCATCACGTCCACCGAACGCCGCGCGAGATCCTGCTGCCGCGCATGTTCGGCAGCGAAGGCGACCTGCTCGCGCGCCCAGCCGGCGTCGTCGAAGCTTTTGAAATAGACCGCGGTGCGGCGATGACGCTGTTGGAAGAAAGGCGCGAAGCTGAGGTCGGCGGGCCGCGCGATGCCGGTGGTGCGAAACCGCCCGGCGGCGGCATCGACTGGCGCGAAACCCGCGAGCAGATCGGCAGCGACAAGCGCGGGGGCAGGCCCGTCGAATGGCCGGTCGGCCGGCCCGAGGTCGGCGGCGAGCACGACGGGACCGTGGAGCAGCGCGACGGTCGACGGATCATCATTCGCGCTTTCGCTGCGCAGCCGCATCGGCAGCGTCAGCGCGATGCGATCGCCCTTGGCCCAGCGGCGGCGGATCACGGCATAATCGCCGGGAGTGCCGGCGGGCATAGGCTTGTCGTTCAACGTCAGCGTTGCGCCTTCGCACCAGCCCGGAATGCGTAGCGCGACCGCGAAGTCGCGCGGACGGTCCAGCGTTTCAAGCGTCAGGTCGATCCGCTCGCCGAACGGATAGGCGGTTTCCATGCGGAATGCCGCGCCCTGGCTTTCCCATGTCGCGGTCGATGCGATGTAGAGATTCACGAGCAGCGTATCGCCGCTCTGCCACCACACCGAATCGCCATGCTTGGCGTGGCTTTCCATCCCCGATCCGACGCAGCACCAGAAATCGTCGAAGGGCTTCGAGAATGTACGCGCCGTCCCCGACATGAGCGGCACCATATAGGCGAACATTCCCGTCGCCGGGTCCTGATGCGCAAGGATATGGTTGGTATGCGCGCGCTCATAATAATCGAACAGCCGGGCCTCGGGCCGCCAGCCATAGAGATGGCGAGTAAGCTTGAGCATATTATAGCTGTTGCAGCTTTCGCACGTCTGCTCGGTGATATGTTTCGAGATCGTCCGCGGCGCGGGGAAATATTCGCGGTCCGCGTTGCCGCCGATGACATAGCTATAGTCGCGGATCACGGTTTCCCAAAAGAAGCGCGCCGCATCGGCGTCGCCCGCCTTGCCGGTGAGTTCGTGCAGGCGGGCAAGGCCGATGATCTTCGGGATCTGGGTATTCGCATGGATCCAAGGCAGCGAATCCCTGCCTTCGCTTAGCGGATCGAGAACCTTGCGGTGGCGCAGCCGTTCGGCAAGGCGCAGCCAGCGCGGGTCTTTCGTCCGCGCGTGCAGTTCGGCGAAGCTTTCGTTGATCCCGCCATGTTCGCAATCGAGAACCTGCTGCACCTGCTGATCGTTCAGCGCGGCGAATACGCCGTCGATATAGGTGCCGAGCCCCGTCGCGACCGGCAGCGCCTTGGCATTGCCGCAAAGTTCCTGCGCATCGAACAACCCGGCGAACAATTTGTGCCAGTTGTAAAAGGGCACCCAGCAGCCGTTGAGGTCGAACCCCATCGAACGGATGTCGCCGCGTTTCAGTTCGGCGAAGATCGCCTTTCCGTCCTCGACCACATCGCCGCGCTTGCGCGTGAAGCCCGCGACATAGCCGTCGCCATGCGCCGCCTGTGCCGCGGCGAGTTCGCCCACGATATAGTCCGCGCGCCGCTTGCATTCCTCATCACCCGTCTGAGCGTACATCAACGATACGGCGGTCAGATAATGTCCCAGGCTGTGCCCGGCGATCGTGTCGCTTTCCCACCCGCCATAGACGGCTCCTTTGGGTTCGAGCCCGGCGCTGGTGCGGAAATTATGGAGCAGTCGGTCAGGTTCGAGCGCGTGCAGATAGCGCCGATTACCCTCGATTGCCTCGAGCCAAGGCGATTGAAGCAGCCGGACGGCGGAGAGCGGCAAGGGTTTGGCGGGACTGAAAGCAGATGCTGCGCCCGTCGCGGCGCGAGCCAAAACGGGGGCAAGCGCAATCGACGCGGCGCCCGCAAGCAGGGTACGGCGATCGACGTGCCATATTTGCATCATGCTCCCCTGAGTCTTCGCTCGCCTTGGCAACAGCATATTATATAGTATACGAATTTAGCAAGCGGCTATAATGGCTCTTGGAACATTTGCTGTGAGAGCACCCATGAACGACGAAAAAGTCCGACTTTCGCTGGATGAAGTGGCAGCGCTGTCGCGCGAAATCCTGACGCACCACGGGCTTGCGCCGCAGCATGTGGTGGCGGTGACCGAAACGATCGTCGCTGGCGAACGCGACGAATGCGCGAGTCACGGGATTTATCGCCTGCTCGTTTGCGTCAACACGCTGAAGACCGGCAAGGTGGTGAAGGACGCCGTGCCCATCGTGCAAGATGTGGCGCCCGCGCTGGTCCGGGTCGATGCGGGCGGCGGTTTTGCGCAAACCGCATTCGGGCAAGGGCTGCCGACCCTCGTCGAAAAGGCGCGGCACAATGGGATAGCTGCCCTCGGGATCAATAATTGCGTTCACTTCGCGGCACTCTGGCCCGAGGTCGAGGCGGTTGCAGCCGCGGGCCTTGTCGCCTTCGCCTGCACCCCCAGCCACGCCTGGGTCGCGCCCGCTGGCGGCATCAAGCCGCTGTTCGGCACGAACCCGATAGCGTTCGGGTGGCCGCGCCCGGGCGATTATCCCTATGTCTTCGATTTCGCGACGAGCGCGGTCGCGCGCGGCGAGATCGAACTCCATCGCCGCGCGGGCAAGCCGATTCCCGAGGGCTGGGGCATCGATACCGAAGGACGCCCGACAACCGATGCCAAGGCGGCGCTGGACGGCGCAATGCTGACCTTTGGCGGGCATAAGGGATCAGCGCTTGCGACGATGGTCGAACTGATCGCGGGTCCGCTGATCGGCGATCTTACCAGCGCCGAATCGATCGCGCTCGATGATGGTGCGGGTTCATCGCCGATCGGCGGCGAATTCATCCTCGCGATCGATCCCGCGGGTTTCCTTGGCGCGGAGGCGGCAAAGCATATCGAACGTGCCGAGGCGGTTTTCGACGCCATCACCGGACAGGGTGCGCGGCTACCGTCGCAGCGCCGTTTCGAGGCGCGCGCGCGCAGCCTCGCGAACGGCGTACAGGTGCCGCGTCAACTCTACGACGACGTGCGCGCCCTGCTCGACTAGCCGAACGGCCGGTCGATCGCGGGCGAGGGTTCGGTGAACCACTTGGCGCCGCTCTCGGTCATATAGAAATGATCCTCCAGCCTGACGCCGAAGCGGTCGGGCAGGACAATCATGGGCTCATTCGAAAAGCACATGCCGGGCGCGAGCGGCGTCGTGTCGCCGCGCACCAGATAGGCGGGCTCGTGGATCGACAGCCCGATACCGTGGCCCGTACGGTGCGGCAGGCCGGGCAGGCGATAATCCGGGCCGAGCCCCGCCTTTTCTAGCACCGCGCGCGCCGCGGCGTCGACCGACTCGCATGGTTCGCCGGGCAGCGCTGCGTCGAATGCCGCGGCCTGCGCTTCCTTTTCGAGCGACCAGATATGCCGCTGTTCCTCGGTCGCGTCGCCAAAGACATAGGTGCGCGTGATGTCCGAATGATAGCCTTCGATGACGCAGCCGACGTCGATCAGCACGACCTCGCCCTCCCGCAACTCGGCGTCGCCCGGCAGTCCATGCGGGAACGCCGTCGAACGGCCGAACTGGACGATGCAGAAGCTGTTGCCGGCCGGCGCCCCGATCGCACGGTGCGCTTCGTCGAGGAAACGCGTTACCTCGCTCGCGCGGATGCCGGGGGCAAGGATGCGCGCGGCGCGGCGATGCACTTCGAGCGTCATCGACTTCGCCTGTTGGAGCAGCGCGAGTTCGGCCGCCGACTTCTGCATCCGGCATCCGTCGACGATCGGGCCGCCATCGATGATATCGAGCGAAGGGCCCGCGCGCCGAATACGGTCGACAAACAGGAATGCCATCGCCGGATCGATCGCAAGCGTCGCCGCGCCGACGTCTTGCAAAGCGCCGACGACGAGCGCGGACGGGCTCTCGTCTTCCTCCCACAATCGCAATTCTACTTCGATCTTGAGGTCAGCCTCTAGCGTTCCGAGTTCGAACGCGGGCGCGATCACGATAGGTTTTCCCGTGCGCGGCAAGAGCATCGCGACGAGCCTTTCGCTTGCGCCCCACGGGATGCCGGCGAAATAGCGCAGGCTAGCGCCCGCCCCGATCAACAGCGCATCCGCGCCGTTCGCGTGCATCAGCCGCCGCGCCTTTTCGATGCGCTGCTCGCGTTCCGCCGCCGCGATCGGCGCGGCGCGATTCGCCCAGAGGGTGATGTCGGCAAGTTCCTGTGCGGCGGTCGATCCGCCGATTCCATTGCTCATGTCAGGCTCCAAAACGCTTGAGGTCGAAGGGGGAAAGATCGAAGGGCGGCGCGTCGCCCGTAACCAGCGCGGCAATAGCATCGCCGGTGGTCGCCGCGAGGGTCAGGCCCAGATGCTGGTGCCCGAACGCATAGAAAAGGTTCGCTGCACGGTCGCTCCGCCCGATCGCGGGCAGATAGTCGGGCAAGGTCGGCCGCGCGCCCATCCATTCGGCACCGGGCAGGCCGAATGACAGGCCAAGCGCCGCGACATGGCTGCGCAGCCGCGCCCATTTGCGCGGATCGGCGGGGCTGGCGCCGCGGCCGAATTCGACGAAGCTCGCGGCGCGCAGTCCCGAGCGAAAACGGGTGACGATCATCGACCGGTCCTCGAATACGACCGGCGGCATGCCCTGCGGCCATCCGGTATCCGCCGACTGGATGTGATAGCCACGCTCGGCGATGATCGGCACACGCTGGCCGATCGACGCCATCAGCGCCCCTGACCCGGCGCCGCCCGCGATCACCATTGCATCGGCGGCGTGGTGCGCCCCGTCGGCGGCTATGGCGATGGCACGACCATCCTCAATCTTCAGGCGGTCGATCTTCGTTTCGATTCGCAAGCCCCCGGCGGCGTCGAATGCGGCGCGTAGCGCCCTGCCCAGCGCATCAAGGTCAGCGATCTGGCCCGATCCCGAAATATGCACCGCGCCGCCTATTGCGACTGAGGTGAGTGCCGCCAACTGTTCCAGCTCGGCCGGCGTTGCATCGCGCATATGCGCTTGCCCGATGTCGGTCGTCGCCCAATGCGCGCGGCCCGCTTGGGCGCTCTCTTCGCTTTCCCAAAGGATGAAATGGCCATCCTCGATCAAGAGGTCGCTTGCTCCGATTCGGTTCAGCAGCCGGCGCCACGCACCCATCGCATCGCCAAGCACCTCGCCAAGTGCCTTTCGTCCCGCCGCGAAGCGCGCGGGGCGCGTCGCCGCGACCAGCCGAAGGGAAAAGGGCAGCCAGGCGCCGATATCGCGCCACGGCAAGGACAACGCCCCGCCGCGCCAGAACAGGCGGCGCGGCATCGAGCGGATCGTCGCGCGCGATGCGAGCGGTTCGACCTGTTCGATGGCGATATGCCCCGCATTGCCCCATGATGCGGCAGGGGATGCCGGGGGCGAATCGATCAATATGACTGAAATACCACGCTTTTGCAGCGCGATCGCGGTGGCGAGTCCGACGACGCCGCCGCCGATTACGACGGCATTTTGCGGGTTGGACGGGCGGGATGGAAAATCATTTGGCATCTTGTATCATATACCGTATACGATCCGAAGCTTCAACGGAGGTAATGAATGAGCGTGATAAGGACACTGTGGGAAGGCGTATATCCCGCAGCTACCACTCAATTCGCCGAAGATCTGTCGGTCGATTATGATGCAACCCAGCGTGTGCAGAGCGCGCTTGTCGACGACGGGGTGACCGGGCTCATCATTCTCGGCACGTGCGGCGAGAATAATTCGCTCGAACCCGACGAAAAGCGCAACATACTCCAGGGCGCGGTCGAGGCGGTCGCGGGGCGCGTGCCCATCGTCGCCGGTGTGTCCGAATTCACCACGGCGCGCGCGATCCAATATGCGAAGGACGCCGAAAAGCTGGGTGCCGATGCGATCATGTTGCTCCCCGCCATGGTCTATGTGCCGACGCCCGAGGAACTGCAGGCGCATTTCCGTGCGGTGGCTGAAGCGACCTCGCTGCCGATCATGCTCTATAACAACCCGCCCGCGTACCGTGTCGACGTCGATTTCGCGACGCTCGAGGCGCTGCGCGACGTGTCCAATATCGTCGCGATCAAGGAAAGCGCGCCCGATCCGCGCCGCTTCACCGACGTGTTCAACCGCTTCGGCGACCGCTATACGGTGATGGCAGGGCTCGACGACGTCGCGCTCGAAGGCCTGTTCCTCGGCGCCAGCGGCTGGGTCTCGGGCCTGACCAGCGCCTTCCCGACCGAATCTGTCCGTCTTGTCGAAGCGTTCAACGAGGGCAAATATGACGAGGCGCTGGCGATCTATCGCTGGTTCATGCCGCTGCTTCACCTCGACGCCGATCATGATTTGGTCCAGTCGATCAAGCTCGCCGAAGAAATCATGGGGCGCGGCTCCGAACGCGTCCGCATGCCGCGCCTGCCGCTCGCCGGCCAGCGCCGCAAGGATGTGATCGCGATGGTCGAAAAATGCGCGGCGACCCAGCCAAGCAAGATCGCGGCATAAAGGGCCAGGGAGCGTCCATGCGCCACACTTTCTTCTGCATCGACGGCCACACTGCCGGAAATCCGGTCCGGCTGGTCGCCGGTGGCGCGCCGCTCGTCCGCGGAGGGTCGATGGGCGAGCGGCGTCAGGATTTTCTCGATCGGTTCGACTGGATCCGGACCAGCCTCTGCTTCGAGCCGCGCGGGCATGACATGATGTCGGGCGGGTTTCTTTACCCGCCCACCCAGCCGGACAGCGACATCGGCATATTGTTCATCGAAACGAGCGGCTGCCTTCCGATGTGCGGCCACGGGACGATCGGCCTTGTCACCTTCGGGCTCGAGAACGGGCTGATCACCCCGCGCGTGCCCGGCAAGCTGCGCGTCGAGGTTCCGGCGGGTATCATCGATATCGAATATGGCACAGAGGGCGACCGTGTGTCGTGGGTGCGCATCCGCAACGTCCCCTCCTATCTCGCGGCCGAGGGCATCGAAATCGACGTCCCCGGCTTTGGCCGGCTAAAGGTCGATGTCGCATATGGCGGCAATTATTACGCGATCATCGAGCCCCAGGGTCCGTATATCGGTCTTGAGGCGCTCGGTGCGTCGCGGATCGTCGATCTGAGCCGCACCATAAGGTCGCTGATGCAGGCCGCGTACGAACCGGTACATCCCGTTGACGACCGTATCCGTGGCATCAGCCATGTCATGTGGACCGACCGGCCCAAGGGCGAAGGCGCCGACGGCCGCAACGCGGTCTTTTATGGCGAACGCGCGATCGATCGCAGCCCTTGCGGTACGGGCACGTCAGCGCGGATGGCGCAGCTCGTTGCCAAGGGACGGCTGCAGGTTGGCGACCATTTCGTCCACGAAAGCTATATCTGCAGCCGCTTCATCGGCCGGGTCGAGGACAGCGCGATGCTCGGTGATACGCCGGGCATCATTCCCTCGATCGAAGGGTCGGCGATCGCCACCGGATTCAACACGATCTGGGTCGATCACGCTGACAGCTTCTGGAATGGATTTTCGGTGCTATGAGGCTGTTATGAGCCTCATCATCAGAAACCTGTCCGACCAGCTGGTGGACCTTGTCCGCGACCGCATCCTTTCGGGTGCCGTTTCCAGCGACCATGCAATCCGTCAGGACGCACTCGCGGCCGAACTCGGCGTCAGCAAGATACCGCTGCGCGAGGCGCTCGCGCGTCTCGAAGAGGAAGGGCTGGTCCGCTCGCAGGCGAACCGCGGCTTCTTCGTCCGGCCACTCAGCGCCGAAGAGGCGCGGGAAGTTTATGAGCTGCGCATCAAGCTGGAGCCCGAGGCGACCGCGCTCGCCGCGCTCCGCGCCACCGAGGCCGACCACGCCCACGCGATCGAAACGCTCGAAACGCTTGACCATGTCACCGACGAACATGGCGACGGCGTCGGCGCCTTTAACCGCGCGTTTCACCGCGCGCTGTTCCGCCCGTGCGGCCAGCCGATCACAGTCAGCATTCTCGAGCGCCTGCAGGTGCTGTCCGAACGTTATGTCCGCGTCCATCTCGAACCGCTCGGACGCGACGAGCGCGCGAACGAAGAACATCACCAGCTACTCGAAGCCTGGCTGGCGCGCGACGCCGGCAAGATCACGGTGCTGGTCGATGCGCATATCCGCAAGACACTCGACGATCTGCGTCAGCAACTCGTCGACGGCTGAAAAGGGGGCCGGCCGCCGTCGGCTCCAATATAAGGGAGGAGCAACAGGTGGCATCAGGTTTGTTCGGGCCGGTAAAGCCCATCGCGGTCGCGCAGCAGGAGGCGGGGCATAGCCTGCGCGCCACGCTGAGCTGGCCGCATCTCGTCGCGCTCGGGGTGGGCGCGATCGTCGGGACCGGCATCTATACATTGACCGGCGTCGGCGCCGAGAGGGCGGGCCCCGCGGTGATCCTGGCCTTTGCGATCGCGGGCGCGGTCTGCGCCTGCGCCGCGCTCGCCTATGCCGAACTCGCGACGATGATCCCCACATCGGGCAGCGCCTATACCTACACCTATTCGGTGCTCGGTGAGACGCTCGCCTGGATCGTCGGGTGGAGCCTGATCCTCGAATATTCGCTGGCCTGTTCGACCGTCGCAGTCGGCTGGTCGGGCTATCTGGTCGGCTGGATCCAGTCGGCGGGCATCCATCTGCCGCCCGCCCTGCTGTCCGGCCCGCACGCCGGCGGCATCGTCAACCTGCCCGCGGTCCTCGTCGCGCTCGGCGTGGCGGGCATGCTGATGGCCGGGACGCGCGAGAGCGCGACGCTCAACATCATCCTCGTGGTCATCAAGCTTGTCGCGCTGTCGATCTTCGTCGCCTTTGCAGCGCCCGCTTTCAACGCCGACAATCTCCAACCCTTCATGCCCTATGGCTTTGCCAGCCATGTCGACGCGAGCGGCGCGACCAAGGGAGTGATGGCCGCTGCCGCGATCGTCTTCTTCGCCTTTTACGGCTTTGACGCGGTTGCGACCTCGGCCGAGGAAACGAAGAATCCCAAGCGCGACCTGACGATCGGTATCATCGGGTCGATGGCGATCTGCACGCTCATCTATATGCTCGTCGCGATCAGCGCGGTCGGCGCGATGCATTATACGACGCTCGGCAATTCGCCCGAACCGCTGGCGCTGGTGCTCCGCACGCTCGGCCACCCGGCCGCCTCGCACCTCGTCGCGCTGGCAGCGCTCATCGCGTTGCCGTCGGTCATCCTCGTAATGATGTACGGGCAGAGCCGCGTCTTCTTCGTGATGAGCCGCGACGGCCTGCTGCCGCGATCGTTGAGCCGCGTGTCCGCACGCACGGGCACGCCGGTGTTCGTCACCGGCGTGACGGGTGTCTTCGTCGCGGCCGTGGCCGGCTTCTTCCGCCTCGATGAAATCGCCGAACTGGCCAATGCCGGCACGCTGATCGCCTTCATCGCGGTCGGCGTCTGCCTGATGGTACTGCGCAAGAAGGCACCCGACCTGCCGCGCGTGTTCCGCTGCCCGGCGCCCTATGTGGTCGGCACGCTCGCGGTGCTCGGCTGCCTCTATCTGCTGTTCAGCCTGCCCAGCATGACGCTGGTCCGCTTTCTCGGATGGAACATCCTCGGCGTCCTCGTCTATCTCGCTTATGGCCGCGCGCGCAGCCTCGCGCGGCGCGATCAGGCGGTGGTGGGGATCTGAAGTCCCGGGGCCGATATCCCCGTCCAGCCGAACGAACGAAGGGCTATGGTGCAGCGATGCCCCATAGCCCTTTCGCTTTCCGGGTTGCGCGCCCTGCGATCGTATATCAAATCCGGTCTTGCTATCGCGCCCGCATCTCGCAGAATGATTTTTTCACGAGGATTTGAATTCATGCATCGTCGCACACTCCTTGCCGCCGTTCCGGCCGCCGCACTGCTGCCGACCACGGGTTTCGCACAGGGCGGCCAGCCCAAGCCCGCGCCCAAGGCGAGCGGGTCGGTACCGCCGCTGTGGGAGGCGGGCGAGGACCGTTTCGTCCGGCCCGACGTTCAGGGCGGCGACCGCCCGGTCGGGGCGAGCTTTGCCTCGCGCACCGCGGCCTATGGTCTCCATGGTGCCGCCGGCACCGCGCATCCGCTCGCAACGCAGGCGGGCATCGACATTTTGAAGCGCGGCGGGTCGGCGGTCGATGCGGCGATCGCGATCAATGCATGCCTCGGCCTCCTCGAACCGACCGCGAACGGCATCGGCGGCGACGTCTATGCAATGATCTGGGACCCGAAGACGAAGAAGCTCGCCGGGCTTGCGGGATCGGGGAAAAGCCCGCGCGGGCTCGACCTCGCAACGGTGCGGTCGCGCGCCAAGGGCGGGACATTGCCCGCTTATGGCGCGATCAGCGTTTCGGTTCCGGGCGCTGTCGACGGCTGGTGGACGATGCACCAGCGTTACGGAAAACTGCCGTGGAAAGAGTTGTTCGAACCCGTCATCGCGCATGCCGAGGCCGGCGCGCCGGTGCCCGACATGATCGCTTATTATATCCGCCGCGCGCTCGCCAATTTCCGCCAGCCCGGTCGCGGGATCGAGGAAATCGACAATGCGATGCGCACCTGGGGCGTCAATGACGGCAAGGGACCGAATGCGGGGCAGGTGTTCCGCAACCCCGACCTGGCGCGCACCTTCCGCCTGATCGCCGAAGGCGGCCGCGACGCATTCTACTCTGGCGAGATCGCGCGGACCATCGACAGCTATTTCAAGCGGATCGGCGGCTGGCTGCGCTACGAGGATCTTGCCGCGCACAAGTCGGAATGGATCGAGCCGCACAAGACCGGTTATCGCGGCACCGACGTCTATGCGCTCGGCGCGAATACGCAGGGCATCGCGACGCTGCAGATGCTGAACATTCTCGAGAATTTCGACCTGAAGGGCGCCGGCTTCCAGTCGGCGCTGTCGATCCATTTGCAGGCCGAGGCCAAGCGCCTCGCCTATGAGGATCGCGCGCGTTACTATGCCGATCCGCATTTCGCCAATGTTCCGGTCGAATGGCTCATCTCAAAGGATTATGCGGCCGAGCGCGCGAAGCTGATCCGTCCCGACCGTTTGCTGTCGCCGGTCTATCCGGGGAAAGCCCCGAGCCGCGGCGACACCACCTATTTCAGCTGCGCCGACAAGGACGGCATGATGGTGTCGATGATCCAGTCGAACTTCCGCGGCATGGGATCGGGACTCGTCGCCGACGGGCTCGGCTTCATGTTCCAGGATCGCGGGCAATTGTTCAGCTTGGCTGACGGTCATCCCAATATTTATGCGCCGGGCAAGCGGCCGTTCCAGACGATCATTCCGGGTTTCGCCGCACGCGGCGACGTGCCGTGGATGAGCTTTGGCGTGATGGGCGGGGACATGCAGCCGCAGGGCCAGGCGCAGATCGTCATCAACCGCGTCGATTATGGGCTGGAGATCCAGGCGGCGGGCGACTCGCCGCGCTGGCACCATGAGGGGTCGTCCGAGACGATGGGCGAGGATTCGCCCGATGACGGCATCAATGGCGTGCTGCGGCTCGAAAGCGGCGTGCCCGCGGCGACGCAGCGGCAACTGGCCGACATCGGCTGGACTCTGGGCGAGTCCGATGGCGGCTTCGGGCGCTATCAGTGCGTCGAACATCGCATGGACGGCAAGACGCGCGTCTATGCCGCGGCCAGCGAGATGCGCGCGGATGGGTGTGCGCTGGCTTATTGAGCCAGGCGGCCCGGTCATCCTGAAACAAAGAGGGCGACCGCATCGCTACGGCCGCCCCAGTGTCAGGATGACGGAATTCTTCAGGACGCAGGGGCGCTGGCGACCTCCGGCAGCGCAGGGTTAAAGCCGGGCGGGTTGACCCCGCCGTCGGCGATGAACTGGTCGAGCCGCGCCTCGAGCACCGGCAGCGGCACCGAACCCAGCGCGAGGATCGCATCGTGGAAGTTGCGCTGGTCGAACTTGTCGCCGAGCGCGGCCTCGGCCTCGGCGCGCTTGCGGCGGATCAGCATCTCGCCGAGCTTGTAGGCGAGCGCCTGTCCGGGCCACGCGATATAGCGGTCGATCTCGGTCGTGATCTCATGTTCGGACAGCGCGGTATTGCCGCGCAGATAGTCCTGCGCCTGCTGACGGCTCCAGCCATAATGGTGGATGCCGGTGTCGATCACGAGCCGCGACGCGCGCCACATCTCATAGGAGAGGCGGCCGAAATCCTCGTACGGCGTCTCATACATGCCAAGCTTGCTGCCCATCCATTCCCAATAGAGTGCCCACCCCTCGCCATAGCCCGAAAAACCGGTGCCGCGTCGGAAGGCCGGGCGCCGCGTCGCTTCCTGCGCGACCGCCGACTGGAAGCTGTGGCCGGGATTGCATTCGTGGATGGTAAGCGCCGTTAATGTATAGAGCGGCCGCGACGGCAGATCATAGGTGTTCATCAGGCAGCTTTCGAGCCCGCCGCGCCCGCCCGTATAGATCGGCGCCAGCGCCGGCGGTACCGGCAGGATCGCAAAGCGGCGCCGCGGCAGGAAGCCGATCGTCTCGGGCAGCTTCGCGTCCATCCGCTTCGCGACATAAGATGATTTGGCGAGCAGCTCGTACGGCGTCTTGGGATAGAATTGCGGGTCGGTGCGCAGGAATTTCAGGAACGCCGGCATGTCGCCCTTGAAGCCGGTGCTCGCCTTGACCTGCTCCATTTCGGCCTTGATTCGCGCGACTTCCTTGAGCCCCATCTGGTGAATCTGCTCGGGGGTCAGGTCGAGTGTCGTGAAACCCTTGATCTGCGCCTGGTAAAAGGCCTTGCCGTCGGGCTGTTTTTCACCCGCCAGGGTGGTGCGCGCCTTCTTCATATAGTCATCGCGGATGAAGGCGTAGAGTTTGGCATAGGCGGGCGCGACGGTCTCGCGGATCACTTTCTCGCCCTCGGCGCGCAGCGACGCCTGTTCGGCGGCGGGGATCGTCGAGGGCATTTCCTTGAACGCGTCGTAGAAGCTGTTGGTCTGGTCGGCGGGCAGGTACGGCTTGATCGTCACGTCGCGTCCCTGCACCGCGATCTGCGGCACGCTGAACCCGCGCGCGAGGCCGGCGCGCATATTCGCGGTCTGCTCGTCGAAGAAACGCGGGATGTCGCGCATCCGGGCGATATAGTTGCGATAGGCCTGCGCGGTCGCGAACCCGCCGCTGCGCGGGTTCAGCCCCGACCAGAAGAAGGTGTCGGCGTTGAAGGGCGCCTCATAGGTCTTATATTTGATGTCGTTCGCCATCGTTTCGATCGACTGGCGGAACACCGCTGCGTTGATCTTTTCCTCGGGCGAAAGTTGGTCGACGGGGATCGCGTCGAGTTCGGCGAGCGCCTTGGTCCAGTAATCGAGCCGCGCCTTCTGCGTCGCGGCGTCGACCTTGGGCAGATGGGTCGGGCCGTCGCCGTCGCCGCCGCGCCCGCTGCGCAAGCCCTGTTGCTGGCGCCAATCCCATTCGCGCTCGTACAGCGCCTTGAGCCGCGCATCGGCATTGGCCGACGTAGGCGACTGTGCAATCGCCGCCTGCGCGGTGAAGGCCGCCAGCGCCAGCGCGATCGTCCGCGCCACCGAAACTCCGTTCATCATCTTCTCCCTTTGCCCGTCCGGTTCAGTTCGCGGTCCCTGCATTTTCAATTACCATCGGTCCCGGCGGCAGGCCGCGCTCGGCCTTGGATTTCGCCACCATGTCGCGGATTTCGGCGCGCAGCTTCGCCGCGTCATAGATTATGCCGTCCTTGACGGTGTAGGCGACGCCGCCGACGCGCTCGACCTTGCCGGTCGCGTCGTTCAGCTTCACCGTGCCTGTGCCGAACAGCAGCTTGAGGTTCGCCAGCGGGTTGCCCTTGACGATCACCAGGTCAGCCTTGCGACCGACGCGGATCGTACCTACCTGATCGTCATGGCCGAGAAGCCGAGCGCCTTCCTGCGTCGCGGCGTGGATCACCTCGAGCGAGCTGAAGCCCGCCTCGCGCATCAGCTCCATCTCCTGAACATAGCCGAAGCCATAGAGGTTATAGATATAGCCGGCGTCGCTGCCGATCGTGACCCGGCCGCCGCGGTTCTGGTAATCGTTCACGAAGCGCATCCAGCGCCGGTAATTGTCCTTCCACGCCATCTCATGCTCGGTGGTCCAGTCGAACCAATAGGCGCCGTGATTGACGCGGCTCGGGCGATAATAGTCCCACAGCGCGGGCATCGTATATTCGTCGTGCCAGCTCGCGCGGCTCATGCGCATGAAGTCGCGGCTGGTCAGATAGGCGGTGAAAGTCGGATCGAGCACGAACTTGCGTTCGAGCAGCGTGTCCATGACCTTGTTCCATGCGTCCGAACCGGGCTCGGCGGTTTGCGCCCACAATTTCCCGGCTTCGCCGAAGCGCATCTGCTCGTCATTGTTGATGAAGTCGGTCGGAAAGGACTGGACGCGCTTGTCGGTGAACATCGCCTCGGGCAGCCCGTACCAATGCTCCATGCTTTCAAGGCCGGCGCCCGACGTGTCGACCACATCGGCATAGGCGACGAGTTGCTGCGCATGGTGCATCGTGCTGTGCAGGCCCTGCTTCTTTGTCTCGTCGATCGCGGCGTAGAGCACATCCTCGGGCGCGCCGCCGATGAACTTGATGCCGTCGGCGCCGCGCTTCTTCGCTTCCTGGATGACGGCGCGCGCGGTCGCGGCGTCGTTCACCGGCCCCCGGATCTGGTGGAACATCGGATAGATGTCGATGCGCGGCGCGACGATCTCGTTACGCTCGCTGCGTTTCTTGATGTCGACCAGCCATTCGATCGGATGCCCGCTGCCAAGGTCGCGGACCGACGTGATGCCGTGAGCCATCCACAGCTTCAGAATATAGTCCGAGGGCACTTTCTGCGAATCGCTGAGCGAGTGAAGATGGACGTGCGCGTCGACGAAACCCGGCATGACATAATAGCCGGTGAGGTCCATCTCCTGATCGCCGGGGGCGGCGCGTTCGGTGGGATCGATCGCGCCGGGCGCGCCGATCGACTTGATCTGCGCGATGCGATCATTCTCGATCACTATATCGAACGGGCCCTGCGCGGGGGCACCGGTGCCGTCGATCATCGTGACGTTGCGCAGCACGACGCGCTTGAACGGACCGATGCCTTCGGTGCGTGCGGGGATGACGTCGGTCGCCGCCGATCCGGTCGGCGCGGGCGCCGCTGCGGTGGTGACGGGGAGGGCGGCGAATAACGAAGCGGCCGCCATCAAGGCGGCGATACGACGCGGTTTGAAGGTCATGCAATCGGGCCTTCCATCAGCAGAAACAAAAAGGCCGGCGGAGCAGGGACGCACCGCCGGCCGGGAGCAACATTTTTAGAACTTCATCCGGACACCGGCGAAATAGCGTCGGCCGAGCGTGTCATAGAGCGACACGTCGACGTTGGCGTCGCCGACGAAGGTGGTGCCGAGGATCGGCGGCATCTTGTCGAGCAGATTGTCGACGCCGGCGAAGAAGGTGAAGTTGTCGTTGATCTCGAAGGTGCTGGTCAGGTCGAAATACCAGGTGGCCGGGGCCGTCTTGATATTGGTGGTGGTGACCGTCGGGAACACTTTGAGGCCGCCGATCATCCGGGCCTGGCCGCGGATGGCAAGCGGACCGCTGGTGTAGGCGGCGCCGAGGTTCAGCTTGAAGTCCGGAACGATGAACCCGCCGGTACCCGTCGAGCAGCCCGCGCCATAGAAGCCGGCGCAATCCTGCGGCGCGACGGTGCTGAGCACCTGCGTCGAGCGTTCGAACAGCCAGCTGGCAACGCCGGTCAGGCGCAACTGGGCGTCTTGACCGAGCGCCGCGGGAAGCGGGATGGTGTAGTCGCCCTGCACGTCGAGACCGCGGACCTTGAGCGCACCGATATTATTCTGGTTGGTGCGGACATAGTCGATCTGACCGCTGGAGAGGCGGAAGACCGACAGGCAGGTCGGGCTGTTCGCATTGAGCCCCGTGTAGCAATCGTTCAGCGTCTGCTGCGCGTTGATCGTGGCGATCGCGCCCTTCACCTCGACGTTAAAATAGTCGACGGTGATGTTGAGGCGCGGGATGAACGGCGGCGAGATCACGGCGCCGATCGTATAGGTCTTCGACTTTTCTTCGACGAGGTTGGGATTGCCGCCGGTTTCCTGCGTCAGCCCCAGCGTTGCCTGGGTGAACGTCGCGATGTCGCCGGCGGGAACGCCCTGCGCGACGCAGAAGTCGCGCAGTTGCTGGCTGCGGGGATCGGCGCCGGTCAGGTTCGGACGCGCGCACGGATCGGTGCCCCCGGTGAAGCCCTGACCCACTGCGGAAAACAGCTCGTTGATGTTCGGCGCGCGGATCGCACTGTTATATGCACCGCGAATACGGACCCAGCTGACCGGCGCCCATTCGCCGCCGGCTTTCCAGGTGAAGACGCCGCCGACGGTCGAATAGTCCGAATAGCGCGCCGCACCCTCGATCGCGAGCGTGTCGAAGAAGGGTGTGTCCGACAGGATCGGGATGCGAAGTTCGCCGAAGATTTCCTTCACGTCGAACGAACCCGACAGCGCATTGTTCGACGCGGCGCCATATTCCTTGTTGAGGTCCATGGCGCTTGGCGTCGATTGATAGCTGTCCTTGCGATATTCAACGCCCACCGCGACCGCGACCGGCCCCGCGGGCAGATCGAACAAAGTGCCGCTCAGCGACGCGCCGGCGACCTGGCGTTCGAAGATGTCGTTGCTGGCACGCGTCGGCGTCAGATAGGCGCCGGCTTCGGGCGTGATCGAACCGAGACCGAAGATCGAGACGGGGACGCATCCCGGGACTCCCGACCGGCAAACGACCTGCCCCGACCCGTTGACGATCGAATCGAGCCCCAGGCTGAGCCGCGTCTGGTTGATTACGCCTTCCGCCCGGGTGTCGGTGCGGTTGCGCAGATATTGATAGAAGGCATCCCAGCGCCAGGTCTGTTTGCCGATGTCGAAATCCCCGCGCAGGCCGGTTGTGATTGCATAGGACTGGCGTTCGAAAAAGCTGTCGCGCGTGCCGAGTTCGTCGGCGCGGCGGCCCCCGCCAACCACCGCCGCAGTACCGTCACCATCGGCATCGAAGAGCGCGCGATTGTTGATGAAGAAATCACGCACCGCGGGCGACAGGCTGGCGCTGGTCGCGTAGTTCGGCACCAGCAGCGTCGACGACGCAGCGCCGGGCGTTACCGGCGTAAAGCTGTCGGGCGCCAGTTTCGAATTATTGCGCGCGTTGACGAAAAAGGCCTCGGCATAGGCGGTGATATGGTCGGTGACATCATAATGCGCCAGGGCCGAGAAGTTGATGCGTTCGAGCGGACGCTGAAGCAGGTTGAACGGCGCATAGTTATACGTGTCCTCGGGCTGGCAATAGGGCAGCGGGGTGCCGCCGGCGCCGAAGCGGATGCCGGTGATCGAGGTGCAGGGGCCACTTGGCGTCATGTTGACGCCGACGAGCGCATTGCGCTGCGCTTGGCTCAGCGGGACGCGGGTGCCGGGAATATTGCCCGAACCCGAATAGACGAGTGCGCCGTTGATTTCGGCGAGCGGCACCCTGCCGAACGGGCGGTCGGCCTGCGTGATCGGATCCTGCTTCGCCCAGGCGCCCGAAATCGCGACGTTGCCGCGCCCGCCGCCAAGATCGGCGCCAAAGGTAATGTCGATCTTTTTCGACGCGGCATCGCCGCGGTCCGAAATGCCGGCCTGCGCCGACATCTGCAGGCCTTCGAAACTGTCGTCGAGGATGAAGTTCACCGCGCCTGCGATCGCGTCCGAACCATAAACGGCCGATGCGCCGCCGGTGATCACCTCGACCCGCTTGATCAGCGCGTCGGGGATGCTGGTCAGGTCGACCGAGCCGTTCGAGTTTGCCGGAATGAAGCGGCGACCGTTGACCAGCGTCAGCGTGCGCGTTTCGCCGAGACCGCGCAGGTTCGCGGTGAGCACGCCCGCGCCGCCGCCGTTGTTGACGGTCGAGGTGTTGCCCGAGGCAAGCTGCGGGAATTCGTTCATCGTCTTTTCGAGCGTTAGGTTGCCCGACAGTTGGACATCTTCCTGTCCGACAACGGTGATCGGGCTCGGCGCGGTCAGGTCGGTGCGTTGCAGGCGCGACCCGGTGACGATGATTTCGGTGGGGGCTTCAGCCGCGGTTTCATCGGCGGCGACCTGCGCCGCGGCAGCGCCGGGCAGCAGGATGGTCGACAAGAGACTTGTGGCAAGAAGTATGCGGCGAAAACGGACCTGCTGATTGGTTCGATCGTAAGACATTTGGACGCTCCCTGTGTACGGCCTTTGGCCTGTCGTTGACTTCGCTCGCGCCCGCCGGCCGGCGGGCGACGTCGTTCTCCTGCACGCTTCCCCGGACGCCGCTCAGCCCCCGTTTTTTGCCCGGGACGCGCGCGATATCTCGCACCGGGACCCGGTTGGCTGAGCGGTGAACATGTTGGAGCTGGGGGCGCCCTCGCCGGCTGCCCGATCGAAGCGAAAGCGTGTCGCTTGATGGCGCGCGGGGCGGTGATGGGTCGGTATCCGGATGGTCTCGCCAACCCGGTTAATAGAGGTCCGATGGCCCCGCAGCGACGCGCGAACGATCGCCCGCGAACGAGCGGCGTCGCAATGCGTCGCAAAATCTGCGCGGTGCAGCATTCGGACCCCTTTTTGCTATTACTGTATACGAAATACGATATACTCAATCTTCCGAGAGTCAATGCCACATGTTTCCGGGGAGGGTCGGGTGACCGCAACAAACTGTCTTAGAACCGCTTTTATCGGCACATTTCTGATGATTTCCGCGCTTTTCGCCCCGGCGGCGACTCGTGCGGAGGCGCCCGGCGCGGGCCGGATTGCGATTACGGGCGTGACATTGATCGACGGCACAGGCGCGCCGCCAAAGCCCGGCATGACCGTCGTCGTCGACAAGGGCCGGATCGTTTCGATCGGCAATAGCCCGGCCGATGCAGCGGGCGCGCAGCTTATCGACGGGCGCGGGCGCTATTTGCTCCCCGGCTTCATCGACAGCAATGTTCATGTCTCGGTCTATGGCCAGCCGGCTCGGCGCGACACGTCATTGAAATATGCCGACAGCGGCGAGGAACTCGCACTCGAATTTGCACAGCGCGCGCTGACCTATGGCGTGACGACGATGCGCGACAGCTATGGCGTGCTGCCGCCGATCCTGACGGTACGCGACCGGATCGACCGCGGCGAAGTCGTCGGCGCCCGGCTCAAGGCGGCGGGCAATATCCTCGGCTGGGGCGGGCCCTTTTCGCTGACCTTCTCGCTTACCAAGGATTCGGACCTGTCGTTGTTCCAAGAGAAATGGAACGACCTGCTGGCGCAGGACATGGGCGAAGAGATCATGGACATGACGCCCGAGGAGCTCCGCGTCGCGATGAACCGCTATCTCGACAAGGGGGTCGACTTCATCAAATATGGCGGAACCAGCCATTTCCTTCGCCCCGCGCTGATCGGCTTTTCACCGCGCCAGCAGGCGGTGATTGTCGAAGAGGCGCACAAGCGCGGCAAGCCGGTCGAGACGCATGCGACAAGTTCGGAAGGACTGACGCTCGCGGTCGAGGCGGGGATCGACCTGATCCAGCATCCCGAACTGACCAGCCGCGACTTGCCCGATGAACTGATCGCGCTGATCGTGAAGAAGGATGTACTGTGCGGGATACGGTCGAACTATATCACCGGCGACTATCGTAAGAAGCATCTCGCGAAGCGCGCCGAACTGGAAGCGAAGATCGCGAAGATGCCGCCTGCGACGACCAGCGCCGAACGTTGGCGCCGGCTCGAGGCGATGGACGATAATCAGGACGTGCAACGCCGCAACGCCGAACGGCTCATCAAGGCGGGGTGCCGCGTCACCCCCGCGACCGACAGCTTCTATGGCGACGCGCCCGAGTTCCGCCGCGTGCCCAAGGGCGACGAGGCCGAGCCGGGGATCGGGACGATCCGTGCGATCGAGGGGCTCGTCGAACTCGGCATGACCCCGATGCAAGCGATCGTCGCGGGGACGAAGCATGGCGCCGCCGCGGCGCGGTTGAGCGATGATCTCGGCACGATCGAGGCGGGGAAGATCGCCGACCTCGTCCTGCTCTCCGCCAACCCGCTCGCCGATATCCGCAACATCGAAAAGGTCGAGGCGGTGATCGCGCAGGGAAAGCTTGTCGATCGCTCGCGGCTGCCCGAACATCCGCTGTTCCTGCGTAAGCCCTAAGGGAGAGAGCCATGATGAAATGGATGAATATGCTGGCGGCGGTGATGCTCTTCGCTACGGCATCGCCCGCGCATGCCGACGAGGCGGCCGAAAAGTCGGCGATCCTGAAAGTCGTCGCCGATATGGAGGCCGCGTGGAATCGCAGCGACTTCACCGGCTATATGGCGGGCTTCCGCAACCCCGGCGTGATCTTCGTCTCGGGGGGCAAGATACAGGACGGCTGGCAGGGGACGCTCGACCATTATGTGCACGATTATGGCGGCTCGCCCGACCGCCGCGGCACGGTCCATTTCTATGACATCAGCATCGACATGCTCGCACCCGACGCCGCGCTGCTCATCAGCCATTATCGCCTGACCCGGCCCGAACGCGCGCAACAAGGCATCAACACCCGCCTGTTCCGCAAGGTCGACGGACGCTGGGTCATCGCGATGAACCATGTCTCGTCCTACGACCCCGCGGCAGCGCCCGCCGCGAAGTAGGATATGAAAGCCGCGCGAACCGTGGCGGACGAAGGGCCGCTTGGGGGTGGGAAGCGGACATCCCGTCCCCCACTTCCGTCATCCCGGGCTTGACCCGGGATCCCGCTTTTGGACGCGCTCACTGGCTTCGACCTCAAGCGGGACCCCGGATCAAGTCCGGGGTGACGGTGTGTGGAGGTCCGCGATCGGTCGAGACAGGCCACTCGTCCAGCAGGCCACCTCTACGCCAGGACGCACCCCGCCTTCACCGATCGCGCAGCGGCCGGCGCGCGACATCATTTTCGATGATGTGCCGGATCGTGATGAGCGTCTTGAACGAATGAACGCCCTTGTCCTCGCCCAGCGCGCGGCGCGTGAAGGCGTCATATTCCTCCATCGAACCGATCTGCACCTTCAGCAGGAAATCATCGTCCCCCGTCACGTCCCACGCCCCCGTGATTTCGGGATGACGGGCGATCTCGCGTGCAAAGGCATCCATATTCTGCGGCCCCGCCTGTTGCATCCGAACGAGGATATGCATGGTGAGCGCCGATCCGGTCAACGCAGGGTCGACCACCGCGATATCGGCGATGATCACCTTCTCTTCGCGCAGGCGGCGCAGGCGGCGCAGAACTGCCGACAGCGACAGCCCGACCTTTTCGGCAAGGATTCGTGCGGGCTGAAGATTATCGTGCCGTACAAGTTCGAGCAGCCGGCGGTCGAAATCGTCGAGATCGGTGATTTTTTGCATGGGTCTGACCATAACGCGAAAATTGGTCGCCCGCACGGCGAATTTCGGCACCAATCGTCATGTCGACCGGGTTAATAGAGATTCGTCCGGGCGGCGCTCTCCCTTGTCCGCGAATCCGGACGAAGGAGACTGAAGATGACCCGTTCGACCCCCGAAACGCACTGGATTGCCCGCGTCTGGACCGCCGCCGTCGAAGCCTCGGCGACTGCCGTCGCCATTCATTATGCGGCGCCCTGGCAGCGCGCATCGACCTCATCGCATTCGGAACGGACCGCCCGCGGCGCTTGCGCCGCCTGACGGTCCGCCCTGCCCGCCGCGGTCAGCAGCGACGCTTGCGGTCGATCTCACGTCCGAGCAGCGCGCCGCCCGCGGCACCGAGGATCGTACCCGTCGCGCGGTCGCCTCGGCGGTCGACTTCGCGGCCCAGCAATGCGCCTGCAGCGCCGCCGACGATCAGTCCGGTCGTGCCGCTCGTGCGGCAATTGCGATAATAGCGTTTGTCGCGGTGATGCCGGTAGTCGCGGCGATCATAGCGATCATGGCCGCGGTCGCTGTAATAGCCGTGCCGATGGTGGCGGCTGCGCGCATCGGCTTCGGTCGGCAAGGCCGCCATCGTGGTCGCGCCGATCAAGGCGGTCAGCGCCAGCCTCTTCATCAAAAACATTTTATGTCCTTCCATCCTGAACCCCCGCGATCAGGATTAGGAAATGAAAGCTGGCCGGTGGCTGAACCCGACGACGCAACCGTCGGCGCGGATCAGCGATTCGCCGACGATTTTGGGCGGCCCGTCGCAACGCGTTGCCAGGTGGCCGACAAAAGCTAGGCGAACGCGCCGACGCTCTCGATGAACTTGATCACCGAAATCGGTTTCGAGACATAGGCTTCGGCGCCGGCCGCCTTGATCTGCTCCTCATCGCCCTTCCCGGCATAGGCCGTGACCGCCATGATCGGCACCGCGCGCAGGGTCAGGTCGGCCTTCATCTGGCCGATCAGGTCGAGCCCGCTGACGTGCGGCAACTGGATATCCATGATGATGAGGTCGGGTGAAACCTCGCGCGCCTTCGCCAGCGCATCGCGCCCGTCGCGCACCGGATGCGCGCTATAGCCATGGGCGTTGAGCAGGTCGCAGAAGAGACGCAGGTTGAGCTCATTATCTTCGACGACCAGGATGGTCTTGCCCATGTTGCTTATGTTCCCCACCTTGCGTGCGCGGTCCGTTTAGGCGAATCGGCCGCATGACACAATTGCATCGCGACGAAGGGACTTACGACTTGAACGACGGCGATGCCGCCTTGGCGCTTCAGGCCCTCGGCTGGATATTGAGCGACGAGCCGCGCGCCGAGCGGTTGCTGGGCCTGACCGGGCTTGCGCCGGACGAACTGCGCGCCTCGTTGGACGAGCAGGCGACGCTTGCGGCGATCATGTCTTTCCTGACGGGCCACGAAAATGATCTTGTCGCCTGCGCCGATGCATTGCAGGTGCCGCCCGCCAGCATCGCCGCCGCGGCGCAAAGACTTGAAGGAACCACCGCATGAACCGCCCGCTCGTCATCACCGATTGCGACGAGGTGCTGATGCACATGGTCGTGCCCTTCGCCGAATGGGTCGACGCCGAACATGGCGTGATCTTTCGCATAGAGGATGCAAGTTTCGCGAATGCGCTGAAGCGCAAGGAGTGCGGTACGCCGCTTGAGGCGGCCGAAGTATGGCCGCTCCTCGACGGCTTTTTCCGCACGGAAATGACGCGGCAATATCCGATCATGGGCGCGCTCGCGGCGATGGCGGCGATTGGCGCCGAGGCCGATATCGTCGTCCTCACCAACGTCGGCCCCGAACATCAGCAGGCGCGGATCGACCAGCTTGCGCTCCACGACTTCCACGCGCCGGTGATCGGCAGCCGCGGCGGCAAGGGCGAGCCGGTGCGACGCCTGATCGAGCAATATCAGCCTTCGGTTACGGTCTTCATCGACGATCTTGCCGGCCATCACCAGTCGGTCGCGCATGAGGCGCCCGACGTGTGGCGGCTGCACCTGGTCGGCGAGCCGGCGATCGCGGACAAGATCGCCCCGGCGAAATATGCCCACGCGCGAATCGACGATTGGAATGACGCGCAGCGCTGGATATTGGCGCGCCTTGCCGAAAACATCCCCGCCCCGGCCCCCGAGCCGGTCTAATCAAGGAACGCCGCATGGATATCGCCGCCAAAATTGCCGAACTCGGCCTCGAACTCCCCAAGCCCGCCGCGCCGGTCGCCGCTTATGTGCCTGTCGTCGAACATGGCGGCTTGCTTTACGTGAGCGGCCAGTTGCCCTTCCGGGACGGACAGGTCGTCACCGGCCGCCTTGGCGAGGATGTCGACGTCGCTGGCGGCCAGGATGCCGCGCAGCGCGTCGCGCTGATGCTCGTCGCGCAGATCGGGCAGGCGCTGGGCGGCGACTGGTCGCGCGTCGAGCGCGTCGTCAAGCTTGGCGTCTTCGTCAACAGCACGCCCGGCTTCACCGATCAGGCAAAGGTCGCCAATGGCGCATCGGAGCTGTTCGAGACGCTGTTCGGTGAAGCGGGCCGTCACGCGCGCGCCGCGGTCGGCGTCGCGGTGCTCCCGCTCGGCGCCGCGGTCGAGGCCGACGCAATCGTCGCGGTGCGACCAGCATAAGCCATGGCCGAGGCCGACCCGCCGACACGCACCATATCGCTCGGTAGCGGCGTGGCCGCGATCGGCGCGGCGGCTTGGGACGCGCTTCACGACGGCGGCAATCCGTTTGTCAGCCACGCGTTCCTGACGTTGCTCGAAGAATCGGGCAGCGTCGGGGCGGGTACCGGCTGGCAGGTGGCACCCTTGCTCGTCGAGGATGCCGGCGGCGCGCTCGTCGCCGCCGCGCCTGCGTATCTCAAATCGCACAGCCAGGGCGAATATGTGTTCGACCATGCCTGGGCTGATGCCTGGGCGCGCGCTGGCGGCGATTATTATCCCAAGCTGCAGATCGCCGCGCCCTTCACGCCGGTGCCGGGGCCGCGCCTGTTGTCGAAGGAAAGGGGCGACGCCTTGCTGCTGCTTCGAGCGGCAGAGGCGGTGGTGCGGCAGAACGAGCTGTCGTCGGCGCATGCAACCTTTGTCGCGCCGGAGCAGATGTCACTGTTCGAGGAGGCGGGATGGCTGATCCGCCGCGATATCCAGTTCCATTTCGCGAATAGCGGCTATGCCAGCTTCGATGATTTCCTCGTCACGCTGAATTCGCAGAAGCGCAAGCAGTTGCGCAAGGAACGGCTGCGAGCCGTCGAAGGTCTACGGATCGAGGAACTCACCGGCGACGCGATCCGGCCCGAGCATTGGGACGCGATGTGGCTCTTCTATCAGGACACGGGCGCGCGCAAATGGGGACATCCCTACCTCACGCGCGAAGCGTTCGACCTGATGGGTGCACGAATGGCGGAGCGGATCATCCTGCTCATCGCCTTTGACAGCGAGGAGCGACCAATCGCGGGCGCTCTGCACTTCCTCGGATCCGATACGCTCTATGGTCGCTATTGGGGATGCCTTATGGAGATCCCCTATCTGCATTTCGAGCTATGCTATTATCGCGCGATCGACATTGCGATCGAACGCGGCTTGAAGCGCGTCGAAGCGGGCGCGCAAGGCGGGCACAAGCTCGCGCGCGGCTATGGGCCCGTTGCGACCTGGTCGGCGCATTTCATCGCCGACCCGGGCTTTCGCCGGGCGGTCGCGGATTACCTCGAACAGGAACGCCGCGCCGAAGAATCTGAAATGGAGTGGCTGGAAGGGCATACGCCCTTCAAGCGGAAGGATTAGGCCGCGAAGCGGCGAGCGGCGGGACGGCGAGCCGTCTCGTCAAGCCAGGCGCGCGCCTGACGCTGCGCTTCGGCGATTTCGTCGCGTGACATTTCGTCCGACAGGTCGGCACGGCACTGCTGGCCTTCGACATTGCCGCCGAGCGCGGCAAGGTTGAACCATTTATGCGCCTGGATCAGGTCGACATCGACCCCGCCGGTGCCGGTCGAAAAAGCGATACCGAGATCGAAATAGGCATTGGCGTCGCCGCGTGCGGCGTCGAGCAGACGGCTCTCGATCAGATATTGGGCAGACTTCAGACTATTCGCCATGATAAACCCCCTTTGCCTCCACCCCACATGGAGACCTCGGGGCCCAAATTTGCGATTTATGGTCAACAAAGCGTTAATGATGATCGAACTTTTTGTGGATATCCTGTGAAACCCACGAAAATCCTTGAATTTCGACGCCTGTCAACCGACGGCAAGATTGTCGATCAACCGCGTTTTTCCGATCCGTGCCGCTGCGAGAAGCCGCGCGGGCGCGCGAAATACGCTTAGGCGTTCGAGGCTGTCGGCGTCGGCGAGCGCGACATAATCGACGCTGTCGAAGCCGCCCTTGATGATCGCAGCTTCGGCCTTGGCAAGCGTTTCGCCGACATCGGCGCCGCCTGCGATCGCCTTCGCCGCGGTGCTCAGCGCGTCGGGAAAGGCGGTCGCTGCCGCGCGCTGCTCCTTGGACAGATAGGCGTTGCGCGACGACAGCGCGAGCCCGTCGCTGTCGCGCGCGATTGGTGCCCCCATGATGTCGATCCCGAAATCGAGATCGCGCGCCATTCGGCGGATGATCGCGAGCTGCTGCCAATCCTTTTCGCCGAAAATAGCGACATCGGGGCGCACCTGATTGAATAATTTGGCGACGACGGTCGCAACGCCGTCGAAATGGCCCGGGCGCGCGGCACCGCAATAATCGGCGCCCAGTCCGGCAACCTCGATATGCGTGCTGTGCCCGCCAGGGTACATCGTCGCGACGTCGGGCGCCCAGAGCAGCCCCGTGCCCTCCTGCGCGAGCATCGCGGCGTCGCGCGCCTCGTCGCGCGGATAGGCGTCGAAATCCTCGTTCGGTCCGAACTGGGTCGGATTGACGAAAATCGACACGACGGCATGGTCGGCGACGCGCCGCGCCATGCGGACGAGCGAGAGATGGCCGTTATGCAGCGATCCCATCGTCGGAACCAGAGCGACGCTCTTTCCTCCCTGCTTCAGTGCCGTAACGGCACGGTGCAGCATCGCGATGTCACGGATGATTTGCACGGTTGGTCGCCCTCCGATATTGGCGCGACTATATCACTTCGCGCGCCGGCCGCCCATGCCGCGCTAACAGGAAAATCGCAACGCTCATGACGAAGCCAGCACCGCACCGCATCATCTTTGCCAATGAAAAGGGCGGGACCGGCAAATCGACCTGTGCGGTGCATTTCGCTGTGGCTCTGGCGACGCAGGGCTGGCGCGTCGCGGGGATCGACCTCGACCCGCGCCAGCGCACCTTCCACCGCTATCTCGAAAACCGCGAGCAGACCGCGAAACGCCGCGAGGTCGCATTGCCGACCCCGCGCTTCGAGGTATTCACCGGCTCAACGATCGAGGAACTCGACGAGCAGGTCGCGCGGCTTTCGGAAGACGCCGACTATCTGATTGCCGACACGCCGGGACGCGACGATATCTTCGCGCGCCACCTTGCGACGAGCGCCGATACGCTCGTCACCCCGATCAACGACAGTTTCATCGACTTCGACCTGATCGGGCAGGTCGATCCCGAAACCTTCCAGGTTACGCGTCCGAGCTTCTATTCCGAACTGATCTGGGACACGCGCAAGGCACGCGCAAAGACTGACGGGCGGACGATCGACTGGATCATCCTGCGCAACCGTCTTCAGCATGTCGACGCGCACAATATGCGCCGCGTCGGCGAAGCATTGACCCAATTGTCGCGCCGCGTTGGTTTCCGCGTCATCCCGGGACTCGGTGAGCGCGTCATCTATCGCGAGCTTTTCCCGGCTGGCCTCACCCTGCTCGACAAGGCACACCTTGGCGGCATGGGGATTGGCCACGTCGTCGCGCGGCAGGAACTCCGCGAGGCGATGGGCGGACTGAACCTACCGGCGCGTGAGCGATTGCATCCGGACGGGGACCTGTTCGCCGCCGCCTGACCCCTTCTCTCCCCAAAGAGGTTCAAAGATGACGCACAATTTCCACCCGACGATGCTACGCGAATACGACATCCGCGGGGTCGTCGGCGACACGCTGTCGGACAAGGATGCCTACGCGATCGGCCGCAGCTTCGCGACGTTGGTCCGCCGCGCGGGCGGCAAGCGCGTCGCCGTCGGTTATGACGGGCGGCTTTCGTCGCCGATGCTCGCCGATGCGCTGATCGCCGGGGTCAATGACGCGGGCGTTGACGCACTCAACGTCGGGCTCGGCCCGACGCCGATGCTCTATTATGCCGCATCAACCGAAGATGTGGATGGCGGCATACAGATAACCGGCAGCCACAATCCCCCCGACTATAACGGTTTCAAATTTGTGATGCAGGGGCGTCCCTTCTACGGCGCCGACATCCTTGGCATCGGTAAAATGGCCGCCGCGGGCGACTGGGACAGCGGCGAAGGCTCGTCTGAGAGCATCGATATCGTCGACGCCTATGTCGACCGGCTGGTCCAAGGTTTCGCCGGCGGCGCCTTCCGCATCGGCTGGGACGCCGGCAACGGCGCCGCGGGCACCGTCATCGAAAAACTCACCGCGCGCCTGCCCGGCGAGCACCACCTGTTGTTTACCGACATCGACGGGCATTTCCCGAATCACCATCCCGATCCGACCGAGGAAAAGAATCTCGCGGACCTGCGCAAGCTCGTCGCGGAGAAGAGCCTCGATTTCGGCGTCGCTTTCGATGGAGACGGCGACCGTATCGGCGCGATCGACGGCGAGGGCCGCGTGATCTGGGGTGACCAGCTTTTGCAAATATATGCCGCGGCGGTTCTGAAGGACCTGCCCGGCGCGACGGTCATCGCCGATGTGAAGGCGAGTCAGGCGCTGTTCGACCGCGTTGCCGAACTCGGCGGAAAGCCCTTGATGTGGAAGACCGGCCACAGCCTGATCAAGGCGAAGATGAAGGAAACCGGCAGCCCGCTGGCGGGCGAGATGAGCGGGCATATCTTCTTCGCCGATCGTTATTACGGCTATGACGATGCGCCCTATGCCGCGATACGGCTGATCGAGGCGGCAACGAAGCTTGGGCAGAGTGTCACCGAACTGCGCGGCAGCATGGCGCCGATGGTCAACACCCCCGAAATGCGCTTCCAGGTCGATGAGAGCCGCAAATTCGCCATTGTGGATGAAGTCCTGGATCGGCTCGGCGAATCGGGCGCGAAAGTCGACCGGACCGACGGCGCGCGCGTACTCACCGACGACGGCTGGTGGCTGCTCCGCGCCTCCAACACGCAGGACGTGCTCGTCGCGCGCGCCGAAGCGAAGGACGAGGCGGCACTGACGCGCCTGCTCGCGGCAATCGACGAACAGCTCGCCTTGTCGGGGATCGTACGCGGGCCGCAGGCGGCGCATTAGGCGCCGCCGCCCTCACGGCTTTCATTGCCCTGCAAAAATCTTGCCAGATTGACGTTCGCCGCGTCGCTGGGGTAACGCCGCTCGGGGGCTAGAAACGGAACCGACCGACCTATGACCGACGACGAATCCATCACTGGCACGCTGAACGAGGGCGATCACGGCGTCACCGAGCACAAGGCGCATGTCCGTGAGGATGCCGCCGCGGGCAACGGCCTCGCGGTCATTTCGATCGCCAAAAGCTATGACAAGCGCGTGGTGCTGTCGGACGTGTCGCTGTCGGTCGGCAAGGGTGAGGTCGTCGGCTTGCTCGGCCCGAACGGCGCGGGCAAGACGACCTGCTTTTATTCGATCATGGGACTGGTGAAGCCCGACGCCGGGCGCATCATGCTCGACGGTGCCGACATCACCGCTCTGCCGATGTACCGCCGCGCTATCCTCGGTCTCGGCTACCTGCCGCAGGAAACCTCGATCTTTCGCGGCATGACGGTCGAGCAGAATATCGGCGCGGTGCTCGAACTCAGCGAACCCGACAAGATCGAGCGCGAACGGCGGATGGAAGAGTTGCTCGATGAATTCGGGCTGACGCGCCTCCGCGATTCGGCAGCGATGGCGCTGTCCGGCGGCGAACGCCGCCGCGCCGAAATCGCGCGCGCGCTCGCGGCGAACCCCTCGATCATGCTGCTCGACGAACCGTTCGCGGGCATCGATCCGCTCTCAATCAGCGACATCCGCGATCTGGTCGCCGATTTGAAGACGCGCGGGATCGGCGTGTTGATCACCGACCATAATGTGCGCGAGACGCTCGACCTCGTCGACCGCGCCTGCATCATTTACGACGGCAAGGTGCTGCTTGCCGGCTCCCCGGAAGAGCTCGTCGCCGATCCCGAGGTGCGCCGCCTCTATCTCGGCGAGGGCTTCTCATTGTGATCGAATAGTCGCCGATGGCGTTGGGTCCGCGCCTCGATCTCCGCCAGTCGCAATCGCTGGTGATGACGCCGCAGCTGCAGCAAGCGATCAAGCTGCTGGCGCTGTCGAACCTTGAACTCGAAGCCTATCTGGCCGAGGCGCTCGAGGGCAATCCGCTGCTCGACACCGCCTCGGCCGACAGCGACGGCAGCGCGGGCGATCCCGAATTCACGCCCGGCGGCGACGCACCGACGACCGAAGCCGCGTCGCTCGACACCGATCAGGCATTGTCCGCCGATGGCGGCACCGCGAACGACCTCGACGTCGACCTCGCCGCCGACAGCTTTCATCACGACAGCGCTAGCGACAATGTCGGGCTGTCGGGATCTAGTGAGGATATCGATTTCGACAGCTTTGCCGAACATGACGGCACGCTCCACGACCATCTGATGGCGCAAGTCGGCGAGCGCTTTGGCGGCATCGAAGCGATCGTCGCGGGCCAGCTCGTCGCACTGATCGACGAGGCGGGATATCTTCGCGCCGACCTTGCCGAACTTGCGGCGCAGCTCGGCGTACCGCTTGCACTGATCGAAGAAGTGCTCGCCGTCATCCAGTACTTCGACCCATCGGGCGTCGGGGGCCGCGACCTTGCCGAATGTATTGCGATCCAGGCGCGCGAGGCCGACCGCTACGACCCCGCAATGGCGACGATGATCGCGCACCTCGATCTGGTCGCAAAAGGCGCCTTCCCGCAACTGAAGCGTATCTGCGGGGTCGACGATGAAGATCTTGCCGACATGATTCGCGAACTGCGCGGCTATGATCCGAAACCCGGCCTCAAATTCGGCGGTGAGGGCGCGCCGGCGGTCGTCCCCGATCTTTATATCCGCCAGACCGCAAACGGCTGGGCGGTCGAGATCAACGGCGGCACGCTGCCGCGGCTGCTCGTCAATCGCCGATATTACACCGAACTCGCGCAAGGCGCGGCGGCGAAAAGCAAGGCGTGGCTGTCCGAACAGCTTGCGGGCGCAAACTGGCTGGTGCGCGCGCTCGACCAGCGCCAGCGGACGATCGTCAAGGTCGCCAGCGCAATCGTGAAGCAGCAGGAGGGCTTTTTCCTGCATGGCGTCGCGCATATGCGTCCGCTGACCCTGCGGCAGGTGGCCGAGGAAATCGGCATGCACGAATCGACCGTAAGCCGCGTCACGAGCAACAAATATCTGAGCTGCGCACGCGGGCTGTTCGAACTTAAATATTTCTTCTCGAGCGGCATTTCGGCGACCGAGGGCGACGGCGCGGTATCGGCCGAAGCGGTGAAAAGCCGGATCAAGGCGATGATCGAGGCAGAGGATGCGAAGGCGATTCTCTCCGACGAGACGATCGCGCAAAAACTGTCGGCCGAGGGGCATGACATCGCACGGCGCACCGTCGTCAAATATCGCGAGGCGATGGGCTATGGCTCGTCGGTGCAAAGGCGGCGGCAAAAAGCTTTGGCGGGTTAGATCGGCCTCCTTTTTCATCGTCACCCCGGACTTGATCCGGGGTCCATGCGATCGAGCGCGGCGATGGATGCCGGATCAAGTCCGGCATGACGAAATATGGGCGAGGGGGCGGTTGACTTTTCGGCCTTATCCCCATAGTTGCGCCGCTTCGCGTCAACACGCCAAGATTTACGGACAAGAACCATGAAGATTCGCAACAGCCTGAAGTCGCTGAAGGACCGCCACCGGGATAACCGCGTTATCCGCCGCCGTGGCCGCACCTATGTGATCAACAAGACCAACCGCCGCTTCAAGGCGCGCCAGGGCTGATGCCCCTGCGCGGGGCGTTTTCGTCCCGTTTGCTTTTGGTGAACAGCGTTACGCCGTCGGAGGCTTCCGGCGGCGCTTTCGCGTGTCTGGAGGCCGTATGATTCGCCAGAGCGTGATCTTCGACGTCGGCCGCGTCCTGTTCGACTGGGACCTGCGCTATCTGTTCGCCAAGCTGATCGCCGAAAAAGACGAGCTCGAATGGTTCGTGACCAATGTCGTCACGCCGCAATGGCATTTTCAGCACGACGCGGGCCGCCCGCTTGCCGACATGCTGCCCGAGCTCAAAACCGAGTTTCCGGGGCATGACGCGCTGATCGACGCCTATGCGACGCGTTTCAACGAGACGATTCCCGGCCCGATGCCCGGCAGCCTCGAACTCGTCGAACGACTCGACGCTACCGGGGTCCCGCTGTTCGCGATCACCAATTTCGGGCATGAATTCTGGGAAGCGTTCCGCCCGACCCAGCCGGTCTTTGATTGCTTCCGCGATATTATAGTGTCGGGAACCGAAAAACTGCTGAAGCCAGACCCCGCGATTTACCGCCTCGCGATAGAGCGATTCGGCATCGACCCCGCGGGCGCGATTTTCATCGACGATGTTGCCGCGAATGTCGCGGGCGCCGAAGCGGTCGGCATCGCGGGTCACCAGTTCGTCGATGCGCCGACGCTGGAGCGCGATCTGGTCGCGCGGGGTTACCTCGCCGCCGTTTGATCGTTCGTGCCTTGCGGCCGATTCAGCTCCGCGAGTTGCGTGTCATAATGCTCGCGCGACTTCCATCCACGCGGATCCGGACCATAAATATTTGGCCCGATCGTGGGAGACCAGAACAGCAGCGCGAGCCAGATGATGAGCGACAGAAAGGCGATTTCGGGCAAGCCAATCGCCTCTCCGATAAAGGGCAAGGCGATGATGACCGCAAGCCACCAGCCCGGACGCGAAATATCGTGGAGCCGCCCCACCACCATATAAGCAATGATTAAGCCAACCACGACCTCCACGAAGACGCGCCACAGGGGGTAGCTCGCGGGATTGGACAGTGCATCGAAGCTGAACCCCAAATTGAATGTCAGCTCGATTCGTCCATGGCTTCCAAGGTCGACCAGGAATTTCGCAATGCTGATCAGAAACAGCACGCCGATAAGCCGGCCGCGCGTGCATCGGCCAACGGGAAAGAAACGGCGAGCGAACGACGCCACTATTTCTCCACACCCAACTGCGTCAGCACGAAGGCGAACTCCTCGGCATCCTCGCGCAGCGCGCCCCAGCGTCCCGATTTGCCTGCGTGGCCCGCGCCCATGTTGGTGCGCAGCAGCAGCGTCGCGTCGTTGGTGCGCGTCGCGCGCAGCTTCGCGACCCACTTCGCAGGCTCCCAATAGGTCACGCGCGGATCGTTGAGGCCGGCCGAGACGAGCATCGGCGGATAAGCCTTCGCCGTCACATTATCGTACGGGCTGTAGCTCAACATATAATCGAACGCCGCCTTGTCGGTGATCGGATTGCCCCATTCGGGCCATTCGCCCGGGGTCAGCGGCAGCGTCTCGTCGACCATCGTATTGATCACGTCGACGAAGGGCACACCGGCGAGCACCGCGCCCCACAATTCGGGCGCCTGATTATAGACCGCGCCCATCACCTGTCCGCCCGCGGAGCGGCCCTCGATCGAAATCTTGCCTGCGCTGGTATATTTGGCGGCGATCAGGCCTTTGGCGACATCGACGAAATCATTGAACGTATTCTTGCGATGATCGGTCTTGCCCGCGAGATACCAGGCGCGGCCAAGATCGTCGCCGCCGCGAACATGCGCAATGGCATAGATCATCCCGCGATCGACGAGGCTGAGACGCGTCGTCGAGAAACCCGGCGGGACGCGGTAGCCGTATGAGCCATAAACATAGAGGTGCATCGGTGCGCTGCCGTCGCGCGGCGTGCCCTTCTTGTAGACGAGCGACACCGGAACCGGCGTGCCGTCGCGCGAGGGCATATTTACCAGTTCGGTTACATATTCTTCATGATTATAACCGGAAGGAATTTCCTGAACCTTCAGCGTCTCAAGCTTCCCGCTCGCGAGATCATAGTCGAACACCGTATCGGGGGTCACCATCGATTCATAATCCAGGCGCAGCTTGTCCTGATGATATTCGGGATTGTCGCCAAGCCCCGCGACGTAAGTAGCCTCGGGAAATTTGATCCTGCCGGGGTTCAGCGGCGCATCATATTTGCGGATATCGACCTGATCGATACCCTTCTCGCGCGATTCGATCACGAAATAGTCGCGAAAGATCGAGAGGCCGGTGAGGTAATTATCGTTCGATCCGGGGATCAGGGTCTTCCACGTTCCGGGCGCCTTGATGTCCGCGGTCGCGACACGGAAGTTGGGATGCTCGTCGTTGGTATGAATGTAGAGCGTCCCCTCGCGTTCATCGACGCTGTACTCGCGGCCCTTCTTGCGCGCCGACACGAGTTGCATCTTCGCCTCCGGATTGTCGGCGGGAAGCAGATAGACCTCGCTCGTCTCGTTATCGCCCGTCGCGATCACGATATAATTGTCGGCGGCGGTCTTCCCGATTCCGACGCCGAAACCGATGTCGGCCTCCTTGTAGAGCAATTTATCGTCGCTCACGGGGGTGCCGAGCTTGTGCAGCCGGACATTGTCGGTGCGCCAATTCTCGTTCGCGAGGCCATAGAGGATCGCGTCGTTGCCCGACGTCCACACCAGCGACGAGAGCGTGCCGGGGATCGTGTCGGGCAGCAACTCGCCCGTCTCCAGATTGCGGACGCGCGCCTCGAACCGTTCGGAGCCATTGTCGTCGAACGAATAGGCCATCAGCTTGCCGTTCGGGCTGACCGACACTTCGGCAAGGCGGAAGTAATCCTTGCCCGCGGCCATTGCGACCTCGTCGAGGATCAAGGACGCCTCGCCGCCAGCCAGGGGCTTGCGATACCATTTCTTATACTCGGCGCCCTCTTCATATTCGACCCAGTAAACCCAGTCGCCGTCCTTCTGCGGCACCGAGGAATCGGCTTCCTTGATGCGGCCCTTCATCTCCTGGAACAAGGTTTCGACCAGCGCGGCGTGCGGCTTCATCGCGGCGTCGAAATAGGCGTTTTCAGCTTTCACATAATCGAGCACATCCTTGTCATCGACGGTCGGATAGCTTTCGTCCCGCAGCCAGTGATAAGGATCGGACAGCGTCTTGCCGTGCAGCGTCAAGTCGTGCGGGCGCATTTCCGCGACGGGCGCGGCGGGGCTGTTGGTCAATTTGGGCTCTTTCTCTTCGGCGAAGGCGCTCGGGGATACGACAAGCGGGGTGGTAATTGCGGCCAGAAACATCCAAATAGCGCGCATAAGAAACCCCCGCAGCGTCGCCCCGATCGGGCAGGAATGCTGCGATGTAGGAACAAGGAACTAGCCATGTCCAGCCCCGTCCACGCAGAACGGCTCGCCCGCGTCCGCGCCGAACTCGCCGCACGCGGCCTCGACGGCTTCATCGTGCCGATCAGCGACGAGCATATGAGCGAATATGTCGGGGCCTATGCGCAGCGCATGGCCTGGCTGACGGGCTTCGGCGGATCGGCCGGGACGGCCGCCGTGCTTCCCGAAAAGGCGGCGGTGTTCGTCGACGGGCGTTATACGGTGCAGGTGCGCGATCAGGTCGACGGCACGCTGTTCGATTATGTCGGCGTGCCGCAGTCGAGCGTCGCCGAATGGCTCGGCGCCAACGTGAGCGCGGGGCAGAAGGTGGGTTACGATCCCTGGCTGCACAGCATCGACTGGGCACGGTCGCTAGAAAAGGGGTTCGCCGCGAAGGGCGCTAGCCTTGTCGCCGTCACGCCCAACCCGCTCGACGCCGCATGGGACGACCAGCCGGCGCCGAGCGACGCGGTGGTGACCGTTCACGATGCCGCGCTCGCGGGGCAGGGTGCGGTCGAGAAGCGCGAAATCATCGCCGACTGGCTGAAGGCGAAGGGCCTCGATACGACCGTGATGACCGCGCTCGATTCGATCGCCTGGACGTTCAATATCCGCGGCACCGACGTCAGCCACACGCCGGTCGGGCTGGCCTTCGCCTTGCTCCACGCCGATGCCACCGCCGACCTGTTCATCGCTCCTGAAAAGGTCACCGACGCCGTGCGCGCGCATCTGGGCAACAGCGTCCGGATCCATGATCGAAACGCGTTCGAGGCGGCGCTGGCGGACCTCAAGGACAAGAAGGTGGCGGTCGATCCCGACCGCGCCGTCGCCGCGATCTTCACCGCACTCGAAGCGGAGGGCGCCAGGATCGAGCGCCATCGCGATCCCGCGGTGCTGCCCAAGGCGATCAAGAACGACGCCGAACTTGATGGTACGCGCGCGGCGCATGTCCGCGACGGCGTTGCTGTCGCGCGCTTCCTCAAATGGATGGAAGCGGTCGCACCGCAGGGTGGACTAGACGAACTCGGCGCAGCGGCGAAGCTCCGCGAATTCCGCGACCAGAGCGGCGTGCTGAAGGATTTGTCGTTCGACACCATCTCGGCCGCCGGCCCCAACGGCGCACTACCGCATTACAAGGTCGATGAGACGACCAACCGGGCGGTAGAGACCGGCACGCTCTATCTCGTCGATTCGGGCGGCCAATATGCCGACGGAACGACCGACATCACGCGGACGATCGCGATCGGGGCACCCACCGCCGAGATGCGTCGCCGCTTCACACAGGTGCTCAAAGGTCATATCGCACTTGCCACCGCGCGCTTCCCCAAGGGGACGCGCGGCAGCCAGCTCGATATTCTGGCGCGCCAATATCTGTGGGCCGACGGGGTCGACTATGCGCATGGCACTGGGCACGGTGTCGGATCCTATCTTGCGGTCCACGAAGGGCCGCAACGCATCGCCAAACCCGCCGGCGGGCAGGCGGGGACCGAAGAAGCGCTGCACGCCGGCATGATCCTCTCGAACGAGCCCGGCTATTACAAGGCAGGCCATTTCGGCATCCGCATCGAAAATCTCGTCGTCGTCACGCCGCAAAGCATCGAGGGCGCCGAGGAGGACATGCTGGGGTTCGAGACGATCACCTTTGCCCCGATCGCGCAAAATCTGGTCGATGTCGCGATGCTCTCACCCGCCGAAGCCGACTGGCTCGACGCGTATCACGCCGCGGTATTGGAAAAGGTCGGCGCGGGGATGGAAGGCGAGGAGCGGGCATGGCTCGAAGCAGCTTGCGCGCCGCTCGACCGCATCAGCGCCGCGCTCGCGGCCTGAGGCCGGGCATGACCGATAGCCGCAGCGACGTGCCGCTGGCCGATTTTCGCGTACAGGAGCGCGTGCGCGTACGCTTCAACGAGATCGACGGGCAGAATATCGTCTTCAACGCCAATTATCTGGTCTACGCCGACATCGGGGTGACCGAATATTTCCGCGCGCTTGGCGAGGGACAGCCCGGACCATATTTTCACCAATATGGTACAGACATCCGCGAAACGCATTGTGAGATCGAGTATCACGCGCCTGCGCGGCTTGACGAACTAATCACGATCGCAGCCCGAATCAGCCGTTTCGGCCGTACGAACTTCACGGTTCATTGTAGCGTTTTTCGCGGAAACGAGCGGCTGACCGATATCGAAATCAGCTATGCGCATCTTGATACCGATAGCGGAAAACCGACGCCGCTGCCGGGCAGCTTTATCGCCGAAGTACGACGATTCGAAACGCGGATGCCGACGCAAGACTGAGGCGGATGTTCCGAATCGACCCTCTCAATCAAAAAGGTCGAAAAAAAAGGGCCACCCGAGGGTGGCCCGTGAAAGTTTTGGGAGAGGATGCCTAAAAGGCAAGTGTGATATTGCACTGCACAATGAATGTTGCAACTGCGAAAAGCACATCTGCTATTGCATTTTTTGCAATCGAGAACGCTCACATTCGTCATTCGGCGCAATCGCTCCCATTCGCACGCCCTCTCGCAAATCGCCGCGACATCGCCTAAATTGCGCGCATGGGAATGTTCAACAAAATGGATGTCAGCGGCGGCCTGTCCGATTTCTGGGCCTATGTTCGCGAACCCCGCCCGCATCGCTGGGCGATCTGGGGCGTCGCGCTGGCGCTGACCTGGCTGATTTTCACCGGCGTCGAGAAATATCTGATCCCTTATGAAAAGCCCAAGGAACAGATCATCTATTTCGAGAACTGGACCGCGAACCGCAGCGCGGCGGATATTCGCGCCGACTGGGTAGCGCGTGCCAAGGAAACAACGCTGCATAACGCGCAGAAGCGCGCCGAGTATCAGCGCTTCGCCGACAGCCTGGGTATCGAATATGATTCGACCGAGGCCGACAAGGTGACGCGCGAGACGCTGGGCGAAGAGGCGGCCGCGGCGGCAAAGAAGAAGCGCGAACCAGTGCAGGTCCGCTCGACGCTGGCCGAGCGCGCAGCGCGCGGGGCGCAGCCCAACCAAACCGCCGACTGAGCGCATGCAGCGGGGGCCTGCCGATGCCGACTGGATGGCCAATGCTATCGCGCTGTCGCAGCGCGGTCGGCCAGTCTCGGCACCCAATCCCAACGTCGGCTGCCTCATCGTCAAGCAGGGAAAGATCGTCGCGCGCGGCTGGACGCAGCGGGGCGGACGTCCGCATGCAGAAGCGATTGCGCTCGCGGCAGCGGGCGAAGCAGCGCGCGGGGCGACCGCCTATGTCACGCTGGAACCCTGTGCGCATGAAAGCCCGCGCGGCCCGGCGTGCAGCGATTCGCTGATTGCCGCCGGCATCGCGCGCGTCGTGATCGCGGCGCAGGACCCCGACCCACGCACCGACGGCAAAGGCATCGCGCGGCTGCAGGCGGCCGGGATCGAAGTCGTTTTCAACCTCCTTCCGGGCGCAGCGCGGAGTGCGATGGCACCCTGGTGGACGCGCCGCGCGGAAGCGCGGCCGTTCGTGACGTTGAAGCTCGCGACCTCGCTCGACGGCTGCATTGCCCGCGCCGATGGGTCGAGCCGCTGGATCACCGGCGAGCGCGCCCGCGCGCACGGGCATCTCGAACGCGCACAACATCAGGCGATCCTGGTCGGACGCGGCACGTTCGAAGCCGACGCGCCAAAGCTCGACGTGCGCCTGCCGGGGCTGGAGGATCGCAGCCCGAAGAAACTGCTGCTGACGTCGGGAGCCGCGCCCGACGGCTGGACCGCGATCGCCTCACCCGAAGCCATCGAGGGCGTCGATTCGATCCTGGTCGAGGGCGGCGCCGGAGCAGCATCCGCCTTCCTCACCGCCGACCGCGTCGACCGGCTTCTGCTCTATCGCGCGCCGATCCTGATCGGCGGCGGCAAGGCCGCGCTCGGCGACATCGGCCTCACCGATCTGGCCGATGCACATGGCCGCTGGCGCCTTTCCGACAGTCGCCTGCTTGGCAGCGACCGGCTCGACGTCTACGAGCGCGTCAGAGAAGGATAACGCACGCATGTTCACCGGCATCATCACCGACATCGGCACCATTCGCAGCCGCGAGGATCGCGGCGATACGCGGCTCGTCATCGACACCGCCTATGATGTCGGCAGCATCGACATTGGCGCTTCGATCGCCTGTTCGGGCGCGTGCCTGACCGTCGTCGAAAAGGGTGTCGATGCGGGCAGCAACGGCCCTGGCGGTTGGTTCGCGATCGACGCGAGCGGCGAAACGCTCGCGCGTACCGCTCCCGGCATGTGGGACAAGGGACGCCGCCTGAACCTCGAACGCGCGCTGAAGATCGGCGACGAGCTTGGCGGGCACATCGTCACGGGGCATGTCGACGACATCGGGCGCATCGTGTCGGTCGAACCCGTCGGCGACAGCATCACGGTCACCGTCGCCGCGCCCGCGACGCTTGCGCCACATATCGCGCCGAAGGGCTCGATCACCGTCGACGGCGTCTCGCTGACGGTCAACGAAGTGACCGACCAGCCGAATGGCGAGGCGCATTTCACGCTCAACATCATCCCGCACACGCAGGAAATGACGACGCTCGACGAGGCCGCGGCAGGCCGCCCGGTCAATCTCGAGATCGATATCCTCGCGCGCTACCTCGCGCGAATGCAGGCACGCGGCGCCTAAGCTCTAGCGCCTAAGCTCTACTGGCCTTTGATCCAGCCGGCAGCCAGTTCGGGGTCGGCCGCAATCATTGAGCGTCGCATCGCGAGCCGCCCGATCCGCAGCAACTCGGCCTTGCGCCGCGCGGGCGCGAGGTTGCAGTTCGCGGCTTCGCGCACCACCGCCGCGCCATAACGGTCGGCGACGATCAGGCCGGAGGTTTCGGGGCGATAGCCCTCGGTCTCGAGGATCGCGGGGTCGAGCCCGGAAGCGAGCGCCCAATAAAAACGGTCGCACCAGTCGCAATAGTCGGGCCATTTGCCGTCGCCGTGCAGATCGGCACGGCTGACCTTGATCTCCACGATCGTGATATTGCCCTTGGCGTCGATCGCGGTGAGGTCGGTGCGCCGCCCGTTGGGCAAGGACACCTCGGGAATCGCGACCAGTCCTTGCTGCGCGAACAGCCGGCATACCCCGCGCGCGACATCCGCGGCGGTGATCATATCCGTCATCGCCTAAAACCCGTCCTCAGAACGGAACGTCGTCGTCCAGATCGTCGTCGAACGGCGGGCGTCCGCCGCCCGAACTGCCGCCGCCGCCCTGATTCCAGCCGCCGCCCGAGCTGCCGCCCGAACCGCCACCCTGATCCCAGCCGCCCGACGCGCCGCCACCCGACGAACCGCCGCCCTGCGCCCAACTGTCACCACCGCGCGAGCCGCCACCGCCGCCGCCCGGCGCACCGTCGAGCATGGTCAGCGTGCCGCCCATGCCAGCGATCACGATCTCGGTCGTATATTTGTCGTTGCCGTCGCGGTCCTGCCATTTGCGGGTGCGCAGCGAACCTTCGATATAAACCTTCGAGCCCTTTTTCAGGAAGCGCTCGACGACGCCGATCAGCCCTTCGCCGTTGATCACGACCTGATGCCACTCGGTGCGCTCCTTGCGCTCACCGGTCATCCGGTCCTTCCACTGTTCGGACGTCGCGATGCGGAGATTCGCGACCTTGCCACCGTTCTGGAACGACTTGATTTCGGGATCGGCGCCGAGGTTGCCGATCAAAATTACCTTGTTGACGCTGCCAGCCATTGCCGCTCCGCTCCGCTATAAAATGTGGAGGATCAGCCTAGTCCAAAGGCGACGGCTGTCCAGTAAGTGATTCCGGCAGCGGCATAGGCGAGCAGGAACAAATAGCCAACCATGAACATGGGCCATTTCCATCCATTGGTCTCTCGCCGTGTGATCGCGATGGTCGAAATACACTGCGGCGCAAAGACGAACCAGGCGAGGAAAGCGAGCGCCGTCGCGAGGCTCCATTTGCCCTGCAGTCGTTCGCCGAGCGACTGTGCCATCGCATCTTCATCACCGTCGGCGTCGATCGCGTTCGCGGTCGCCATAGCCGACACCGCAACTTCGCGCGCCGCCATCGCGGGGATCAACGCGAGAGCGATGTCGTGGTTGAAACCGATCGGCGCGACGACGACCTCCAGCCCGCTCGCGATCCGGCCGGCGACGCTATATTCGACCTGGCTTTCGCCTTCGGGCGCTTGGGGGAAGGTAAGAAGCAGCCACAGGACGACCGTCGTCATCGCGATAATCGTGCCCGCACGGCGAAGAAAAATCCACGCGCGCTGCCACAGGCCAAGCGCGATGTCGCGCCACTGCGGCATCTGATATCGCGGCATTTCCATCATGAAGCCCGCGTTGGTGCCCTTTGCAACGGTACGGCGCAGCGCCCAGGCGACGACAAGTGCGCCGACGATACCCGCGAGATAGAGGCCGAAGAGCACGACCCCCTGCAGCCCGATACCGGTGCCGCCGACCCCGCGGTTGGGGATGAAGGCAGCGATGATCAGAGCATAGACTGGCAGACGCGCCGAGCAGGTCATCAGCGGCGCGATGAGGATCGTCGTCAATCGGTCCTTTTCATCGGGAATCGCGCGTGTCGCCATGATGCCGGGAACCGCGCAGGCAAAGCTTGACAGCAGCGGGATGAAACCGCGCCCCGACAAGCCGACGCGGCCCATCAGCCCGTCCATCAGAAAGGCGGCGCGCGTCATATAGCCCGATGCTTCGAGCAACAGGATGAAGAGGAAGAGAATCAGGATCTGCGGGAGGAAAACGACGACCGCACCGACACCCGCGAGCAGCCCCTCGACCACCAGATCGCGCAGGAAGTTCTGCGGTATATTGTCGACCACCCAACCCTGCAGCACGCCGACCAGCCCTTCGAGCGCATCGGCAGGCGGGCCGGCCCAGGCATAGACCGCCTGGAACATGACGAACATCAGCGCGAGCAGGATGATCATGCCCGCGACGGGGTGCAGTACGACATTGTCGACACGCTGCGTCCAGCGGCGCACAGGCGTTTCGGTGAGGATCGCGGCGCGCGCGATCGTCCGCGCGCGCTGGTGCAGCGATGCATCATTCGCTTGGGCGGGCGCGGCGGCGGCATGCGGTTGATGCGACTGGAGCGCGCCGTCGACCGCCGCGAGAAGATCGGTCAAACCGCGCTTGCGCACCGCAACCGTCGGCACGACAGGCACGCCCAATTCTTTCGACAGCCGCTGGGCATCGAGCGTCAGCCCGTCACGCTCGGCAAGGTCGAGCATGTTGAGCGCAACGACGGTCGGCAGGCCAAGTTCGAGCAGTTCGAGCGCGAAGCAAAGATGATTGTCGAGGTTTGCGGCGTCGAGCACGACGATCAGCGCGTCGGGGCGCTTTTCGCCATCCTGTTTACCGAGCACGACGTCGCGCGTCACCGCCTCGTCGAGGCTCGCAGGCGTCAGGCTGTAGGTGCCGGGCAGGTCGATGAGCGATATCGGGCGGCCGTCGGCAAAGCTTGCATGCCCCGCCTTTCGCTCGACGGTGACGCCGGGGTAATTGGCGATCTTTTGCCGCGCGCCGGTCAGCGCGTTGAACAGGCTCGATTTGCCGGCATTGGGATTGCCGACTAGGGCGATCGAAGGGATTGCGCCGGTCACGCCGCAGGCTCCACCATGATCGCGGCAGCCTGCTTGCCGCGGATGATCACTTTCATGCGACCGACGGTGAGCGCCAGCGGATCGCGCGAAAAGATGCTGCCGCGGTGAAGCGGAGTGACTTCGCACCCCTCCATCAAACCGAATTCGCGCAGGCGCCGTCCTTCATCCTCCGACATTGCAGTCCAGTCGATACGGGCAATCCGGACCGCGACGCCCAGCGGCGCACGATCGAGCATATTTTCGAAAGCAGTCATTTGCGAGCGATTATCAATATCGCTCGTACGACGCCAGTCCTTTATCGAAACCGGTCAGCGCCCCGGATAGCGCAGCCGCCCGACGAAGCGTGCGAAGCTTGGCCGTTCGATGCTGCGCGATGCGCGGCGATGCTTCCAGCTTTCGAAACGCATCACCTGGTCGATGCGGCGGGCGAGGAAGGCGCGCGTGTCGGCAAAGTCGTCGCTCTCGTCGTTCAGGAACACCGCCATCGTCGAGCCATAGACGGTGCCAAGGATCGCGCGCTTGCTGTAGTGATTATAGTCGGTCGCGGTGTCGCCCGCGAGCCGCCACATATGGTCGGCGGCGCGCCAGCCGAGCTTTGCGGCGTGCGGCGCGTTGGTGGGCAAAGCAAGCAAAGATAGTGCACGGCGCAGCGATTCGCGATTCGGCGCGAGCAGCCCGATGCGCGTTTCGACCAACGTCGTGATACGATCGCGGATCTTCAGCGTCGCGAGTTTCTCGGCGGGCCAGCGGGCCTCCATTGCCGCGTCGATATCGGCGAACCACGCGTCGACCATGTCGCGCCCGCCGCCCGGAAAGGCGAGGCGTGCGACGTCGGCGTCGATACCCACCCGCGCCGCCGCGTCGACGAGGACGGCGTCGCCGAAGCCGTCGAACGCCGCCGACGCCGCGATCAGCGGCGCAAGCGCAGCGCGAATCTCGTCGAGGGTCGGGTCGGCGGGAAGGATCGAAGCCATGACCGTCAGATAGGCGCCGCGCGGCGGCTCGGCAACCGTATCAAGACAAGCGCAGCGCCGACGAGCATGCCGCCGAAAATATCGACCGGCCCCAGCAGTTCGTCGAACATCAGCCAGCCGGCGAGCGCGGCGATCGCGGGCTGGATCAGCAGGGTCAGCCCCAGCACCAGGGGAGAGAAGCGGGGCAACGACCAGATCATCAGCCCCTGACCGACAACCTGGCTGGTGAGCGCAAGCAGGATCAGCGGGGTCCAGTCGCGCGGCACGATCGTCTCACCCAGCGCGAGGGCGGTGCCGAGCAGCACGGGAACGCAGACGATCGAGGCGATACAAAGCGCCGTCCATGGCGCGAGCGTGTCGCGCACGCGCTGCATCAGGATCACGTAGCAGGTATAAAGTATGCCCGCGAGCAGGCTCAACAGGTCGCCGAGCAGATAATTGGACGACATTTCATAGCTTTGGCCCATGAGCAGCGCCGACCCCGCGAAGGCGAGGAGCACGGCGAGCGCCTGCCAGCCGTGCGGCAGCGTGCGCGTCAGAAACACGCCCCACAGGACGAGCAGCAGGCTGGCGCAATTGCCGAACAAGGTCGCGTTGGCGATCTTGGTATGGAGGATGCCGATGTGCCAGGTCCCAAGATCGAGCGCGAAGAAGATTCCGGCGATCGCGGCAATCCACATCGCCCGGCGCGGGGGCGCCCGCCCGCCGCTTTCGCGCCATGCGAAGAGCAGGATCAGCGGGAGCGCGATTGTCATGCGCCAGAAAGCCGACGCGGTGGGGCCGGTGTCGGCAAGGCGAACGAGCATCGCGCCGAGCGACAACGCGACATTGCCGCCGATCAGCGCCGCGAACGCCCAGCGGTTCGCCCCCGTCTCGCCCGCCGGCGCCGCACCGATACTGTCCATCTTCGCTGTCATTTAGATTTTCTTTTGCTACGTACCATTGTGCCGGCACCGCTGCGTCCATAGCTTCGCGGGCCATAGCGGCGGCCGAAGGGGTCGTCGCGAAGAAAGTGCGACGTGGAGGAAACATGGCCGTATCACTATTCGATCCGATTAAACTGGGGGCGATCGACGCCCCGAACCGCATCATCATGGCGCCGCTGACGCGCGGTCGTGCCGGACCTGGCTTCGTACCGAACGAGCTGGCGCTCGAATATTATCGCCAGCGCGCATCGGCCGGGCTGATCATTTCCGAAGCCACCGGCATCTCGCAGGAAGGCCTTGGCTGGCCGAGCGCGCCGGGGTTGTGGACCGACGCGCAGGTCGAAGGCTGGAAGCCGGTGACCGATGCCGTGCATGAAGCCGGCGGGCGCATCGTTGCGCAGCTCTGGCACATGGGCCGCCTGGTCCATTCGGTATTCAACGATGGCAAGCAGCCGGTTTCGGCGTCGGCGACCACCGGCACCGGCCGCGCGCATACGCCGGTCGGCCGCAAGGACCTGGAGGAAGCGCGCCCGCTGCGCCTCGACGAAATCCCGCGCGTCATCGCCGATTATGTGAAGGCGGCGGAAAATGCCAAGAAGGCCGGGTTCGACGGCGTGCAGTTGCACGGCGCGAACGGCTATCTGATCGACCAGTTCCTGCGCGACGGGTCGAACCTGCGCGACGATGATTATGGCGGTTCGGTCGAGAACCGCATCCGCCTGCTGCGCGAAGTCACCGAGGCGCTGATCGGCGTCTGGGGCAAGGAGCGCGTCGCGGTACGCCTTTCGCCCAATGGCGAGACGCAGGGCGTCGACGACAGCGCGCCGGAGAAACTGTTCCCGGCCGCGGCCGCGGCGCTCGACGCGCTCGGCATCGCTTTCCTGGAGCTGCGCGAACCGGGGCCCGAGGGCACCTTCGGCCGCACCGACGTGCCCAAACAGTCGCCCGCGATCCGCGCCGCCTTCAAAGGTCCGCTGATCCTGAACAGCGACTATGATGTCGCGCTGGCCGAGGAGGCGCTTGCGAACGGCAGCGCCGACGCGATCGCATTCGGACGCCCGTTCATCGGCAACCCCGACCTGGTCGAACGGATCCAGACCGGCGCCGAATGGACGGCCGACAATCCGCAGACCTGGTACTCGCCGGGGCCGGTTGGTTACACCGACTATCCGGCGCTGCAAACGGCGTAAGATGTCCCATGATCCGGGCGGCTTGGTGCTGTCCGGATCATCCCTTTTCGGCGAGCGCCTTGTCGACGATGCCGGCCCCGATCGGCCCCAGGATATTGCTGCCGAAACGGAACAGCGCAAAGGCGCCGACGAAGAGGATCAGCGGCTCGACGAAGGCCGCGACGATCGCCGCGATCACCAGGCCGAAGAACAGCATCATGAAGCCGCCGGTAAGCTCGGCCTGACCCTTGGGGCCGAGATCGATCGTGCGCGGTCCCTTTGAATCCCACCATCTGGCGGTGACGATCGTCTTGCGGCCGCCGACCTGCGGCGCGGCGCGGCCCTCGATCCGCGCGGGAACAGGGCTCGCGGCCGGTGCAGGCCGATCGTTCGGCTGCGAAGCAGTCCAAGGCCGCTTGTTACGCTCCACGACAGCGGCGGCAATACGTTCCCTGCCGCTGTTCGCAGGGGCGGCCGATACCGCCTGTTGCCGCGCGGGCGCAGGACGCGCGCTCAGTCCCGATTCGGCGCGCGCCGCGGCGGACAGATCGGGCGCTGCGCTTGGCTTGGCAGGCCGAATGGGCTCGACCCCCATCTTGCGGTCGTGAAGGTCCATCCGTTCGGCCGCGGTCGGCGGGGTCTGGCCGGTTTCCCTGTCGATCACCACCAGCCGGCCGCCGCGCTCGACGACGGAAAAACGGCTGGGAGGCGGGCGATCAACCAATGCCGAATTGCTCCTTCAGCGCGAGCATGGCGAGCGCGGCCTTTGCCGCTTCGCCGCCCTTATCCTTGCGCGTCTTGTCGGCGCGCGCAAGCGCCTGTTCCTCGTTTTCGACGGTCAGGATGCCGTTGCCGATCGCAAGGCCGTCGAGCGTCAGCGCCATGATGCCGCGCGCGCTTTCGTTCGACACGACCTCGAAATGATAGGTCTCGCCGCGGATCACGACGCCGAGCGCGACATAGGCGTCAAAACGCCCGGTGTCGGCGGCGAGCGAAATCGCCGCAGGCACCTCGAGCGCACCAGGCACGGTCACCGTTTCGTGGCTATGGCCATCGGCCTCGAGCGCGCTGCGCACGCCGTCGAGCAGCATGTCGTTGAGGTGGCTGTAGAAACGGGCTTCGACGATCAGGACATGCGCCATCAGGCTTCTCCGGGAATGGGGCGTTCGCCGACGACCGACAGGCCATAGCCTTCGAGGCCGACGATATTGCTGTGGGTGGGGGTGAGCAGTTCCATCGCATGGACGCCGAGGTCGGCGAGAATCTGCGCGCCGATGCCATAAGTGCGAAGGTCCATGCCGCCGCTCGGCGCGGGGGTCGCGTCGGCGTCGGCCGATCCGGGGAGCGGACGCATCAGCATCACGATCACGCCCGCGCCAGCTTCGCCGATCGCGTCCATCGAGCGCTGCAGGCGGCGCTTCTTCGGCCCCGGGCGACCCATGATGTCGTCAAAGATCGACACCGGATGCATGCGGACGAGCGTCACGCCCTCCGGGTCGACCGGGCCCTTTTGCAGCACCAGATTGACGGTGCCGTCGATCTTGTTGCGATAGGATTTGAGGCGCCAGTCGCCGCCATAATCCGATTCGAACGGGTCGTCGGACACGCATTCGACCAACCGGTCGCTGCGGTTGCGATAAGCGATCAGGTCGGCGATCGTGCCGATCTTGAGCCCGTGGCGCCGCGCAAAGGGAACGAGGTCGTCGAGGCGCGCCATCGTGCCGTCATCGTTCATGATCTCGCAGATCACCCCCGACGGATTGAGTCCGGCGAGCCGCGCGATGTCCACCGACGCCTCAGTATGGCCGGCGCGGACGAGCACGCCGCCGTCGCGGGCGATCAGCGGGAAGATGTGGCCGGGGGTGACGATATCGTCGCGGGTCTTGCCCGCGTCGATCGCCACGGCCACGGTACGCGCGCGGTCGCCCGCCGAAATACCCGTGGTGACGCCTTCGCGCGCCTCGATCGACGTGGTGAAGGCGGTTTCGTGCCGCGTGCCGTTCTGGCGGCTCATCAGTTCGAGGCCGAGCGTGTCGACGCGCGATTTGGTGAGCGTCAGGCAGATGAGGCCGCGGCCATGCGTCGCCATGAAATTGATCGCGTCGGGGGTCGCCATCTGCGCAGGGATGACAAGGTCGCCCTCATTCTCGCGGTCTTCGTCGTCGACGAGGATGAACATGCGCCCGTTGCGCGCCTCGGCAATGATTTCCTCCGGCGTCGCCATCGGCGACAGGTCGCTGCCGTTCGCGAGCCAATTCTCCAGCTTGCGCAGCGTCTCCGCCGTCGGGTTCCAGCCGGGCGAATCGAGATCGCGAAGGCTGTTGGCGTGGAGGCCCGCGGCGCGGGCGAGACCCGAGCGGGACATCGCCCCGTCGTCGACGATGGCGCGAATGCGATCGATGAGCTGTGTAGACATGAAGATTGTTTCTCACACTGAAATGTGATTGTCAATCTTCATATCACATTGCGTTGGTCAGTTCGGGCCGATCTTGGGCCCGAAATCGCGCACTGGGCCGTCGGGCTTGGCATCGAGGAGCGCCGTGATCTGCCCCGTACGGTCGTCGCGCTTCGCATACTCGCGCGCCGACATGCCGGCAACATGGTCAGCCTTGTCAGGATTTGCGCCGTTCCGGACCAGCAGACGTACCATAGCGACATTCTTGCTCTGAACCGCGAGGATCAGCGCGGTTTCGCCGCGCCGGTTGGCCTGGTCGACGGGCGCCTTGTCCTTGATCAGTTCCTCGGCGCCGTCGGTGAAGTTGATCAGCGCGGCGTGCATCAGCGGCGTCACGCCCTGGCGGTCGCTGACCGACGGATCGGCATCCTTGGCGAGCAACCAGCGCAGCCAGTTGGTGTCGCGCCGCTTGGCAACGATGATCAGCGCGGTTTCGCCGGTGTCGGGGTTGCGCGTGTTGATGAACGAGGGATCGTCCTTCAGCGCATCGGTCGCTTTCGTCCCGTCGCGGCTTTCGACCGCTTGCAGAAAGGCGTAGCCGCCGCGGTACTGCGCCTGCGCGGGGTTGAGCAACAGAGCCGTCGCGGCGACCAGCACAGCGACGAAAGCGGCGAAGCGGAATTCCGCGCGGCGAAACATGATCGGCGACCCCTGGGGCAATTTGTCCGCCGCTCGCGCGACGACAAAGGTTGATTTTCCGCGGCTAGCCGACCAAGGCTGGCTGCATGATGAATATCGCAAATATGGGACAAAGGCTGGTCCGTGCAAGCCTGATGATCGCTTTTGGCGCAGCGCTTGCCGGGTGCAGCGGCGGCGGCGACGCACCAGCGGCGAAGCCCCCGCTGGAAGGAGCGCGCATCGGCGGCGCCTTCACGCTCACCGACCAGAACGGCAAGACGGTTCGCGACAGTGATTTCGCGGGCAAATATCGCCTCGTCTATTTCGGCTACAGCTTCTGTCCCGACATCTGCCCGGTCGACCTGCAAAAACTGATGCGCGGCCTGTCGCAGTTCGAAAAGACCGACGCCGCGCGCGGCGCCAAGGTCGTCCCGCTATTCATTACCGTCGATCCGGCCCGCGACACGCCCGAAGCCCTGAAGCCTTTCGTCGCGCGTTATCATCCGCGCCTGCTAGGCCTTACCGGCACGCCCGAACAGATTGCGGCGGTCGCGAAAGCCTATGTCGTGACGTACAACAAGGTCGAGGGTTCGGCGCCCGACCGCTATCTGATGGCGCACAGCCAGCTTGCCTTTCTGATGGACCCCGACGGCAAGCCGCTCGCGCTGCTGCCGCTCGACGATCCGTCGTCCGATATCGACGAGGGTGCGCCCGACAAGGTCGCGGCCGAGTTGGCGAAGTGGGTGAAATGATGGCAGCGGGGGCGACATCGAACCGCCCCTTCTGGGAAGCGCCGCTCGCCACGCTTGACGCCGGGCAATGGGAGGCGCTGTGCGACGGCTGCGGCAAATGCTGCCTGCACAAGCTTGAGGACGAGGACACGGGCCGCATCTATCCGACCAATGTCGCGTGCCGCCTGATCGACCTCAAGACCGCGCGCTGCAGCGATTACAAGCATCGCCGCCGCCACGTTCCCGATTGCCTGACGCTGACCAAAGCGAAGGTCGACGACCTCGAATGGCTGCCGCAGACCTGCGCCTATCGCCTGCGCGCCGAGGGCGAGCCACTGCCCGACTGGCATTATCTCGTCTGCGGCGACCGCGATGCGGTGCACCGCGCGGGCGAATCGATCGTCGGCTGGACGGTCGGCGAAGACGTCGCCGGGCCGCTCGAGAATCATCTTGTCGAACGCATCGTCTGACTTCGCCCCCGAAGGGCCGCATATCTGGGTCGGCGATGAAGCTTGGCCCGTGCGCGTCGTGCGCCATGCACAGTCGCGCCGCTATCGGCTTGTGTTCGACGGCGCGCGCGGTGAATTGCGCCTGACGGTTCCACGACGGACGAACGAGCGCGCAGCATTGAAATGGGCCGGCGAGCAGCAGGCGTGGCTGATCGAGCAGGTCGGCAAGGCGGCGCTTCCCGTCATCGTCGGCCCCGGCAGCGCGGTGCCCTTTCTTGGCGTCGAACGGCATATCGATTGGGATGCCGCCGCGCCGCGCGCGATCCGTCTGGACGGCGAAAATTTACGCGTCGGCGGCCCGCGCGAGACCGTCGGCCGCCGCATCGAGCGTTGGTTGAAGACGCAGGCACTCGACCTGATGGAGCGCGAAAGCCGCGAGATCGCGGGCGCGGCGGGCCTTTCAGTGGGCCGCATTGGCGTCGGCGATCCGCGCAGCCGTTGGGGCAGTTGCACGCATGATGGCGATCTGCGCTATAGCTGGCGGCTTGTGATGGCACCCGATCATGTCCGCCGCGCGACCGTCGCGCACGAGGTCGCGCACCTTCGCCACATGGACCATAGCGCGGCGTTTCACGCGCTGGTCGACGAATTGCACGACGGCGATGTCGGAGCGGCGCGCGGCTGGCTGCGGCGCGAAGGGCGCTCGCTGCACCGCTATCGCTTTACGGCCTGATCCTAGGGCCGGGATCTAGTTGGACGGGTCGGCGGGTGGCCGCTGTTGCGCGCCCTTGGCCGGCGGCGGCGGTGTCACCTTTGGCACGGTGACGATCTTGGGCTGGCCGCCGTTTTTGGGTGCCGCGCCATTGTCGCCGGGGTTCCGCCGTCCGGTCTGCTCCTCGATCCACTGCTGGTCGAGTACCGGACCGTCTTCGGGCGGCGGCGGCGGCGCAGCGCCTTCGGGCGGGCGGCTGTCATAGGGCAGCTCGATCGGCATGCCATTCTCGTCGACAAATCCTTCTTCGCCGGGTTCGCCCATATAGGCCTCGCCCTCATCCTCGAGCTGCCATTCGGGCAACACGACCTCGGTGTCGAACTGCTCCACCGGCCGCCGCGCGACCGCGACGCGCATATAATCGGCAAAGGCCTTGGCCGGCGCGCGGCCACCCTGCAACCCGCCGACGGGCTTCGCATCGTCGCGGCCCATCCATACGCCGGTCGTGATCCCGCTCGAAAAACCGAGGAACCAGCCGTCCTTGTTGCTCGACGTCGTGCCGGTCTTGCCCGCGACGGGGCGGCCGATCTGCGCCGCCTTGCCGGTCCCGGTGTTGACCGCGGTCTGGAGCAGGTCGGTGATGCCCGCGGCGACCCAATGATCGACCAGCGTGTTCCCGCGCTCGGCCGGGCGCTGATAGAGCAGCTCGCCGCTCGCGGTCGTCACTTTGGTGATACCATAGGGCTGCACCGACACGCCGCCGCGCGACACCGCGGCAAAGGCGGCGGTCATGTCGATCACCCGCACCTCGGCGCTGCCGAGCACCATCGACGGGTGCGTGTTGACCGGCGTCGTGATGCCGAAGCGGCGCGCCATGTTGGCGACCGCCGAGAAACCGACCTCGTCGCCGAGCTTTGCCGCGACGGTGTTCACCGAATAGGCAAAGGCGCTGCGCAGATCCATCGTGCCCGAGAAGCGGCCCGACGAGTTGCGCGGGCTCCAGCCGTTGATCGTCACCGGCTCGTCGACGACCTTGTCATTGACCTTATAGCCCGCTTCGAGCGCGGCCATATAGACGAACAATTTCCACGCCGACCCCGGTTGGCGGAGCGCCTGCGTCGCGCGGTTATAGTTCGATGCGACATAGTCGCGGCCGCCGACCATCGCGCGCACCGCGCCGTCGCGGTCGAGCGAAACCAGCGCGCCCTGCACGCCCTTTGGCGTATCGGCCTGGATCGCCGCGGTCGCCGCGCGCTGCATGCCAAGGTCGATCGTCGTATAGACGTCGAGCGCCTCGCTGCCCTCGTCGATCAGCATGTCGAGCTGTGGCAGGGCCCAGTCGCTGAAATAGCGCGCGCTATTCTGCCCGGTTTCCTTGGCGAGCTGGACATTCGCGGGTTCGGCGCTGTCCGCCTGCGCGCGCGTGATGACGCCCGCATCGACCATCACGTCCAGCACGACCCCGGCGCGGCCCAGCGCGGCCTGCGCGTCGGCGGTCGGCGAATAACGCGACGGTGCCTTGACGAGACCGGCGACGACCGCGGCCTCCGACAGCGACATTTCGGTCGCGCTATGACCGAAGAAACTGTTCGACGCCGCGTCGATGCCATAACTGCCGCCGCCGAAATACACCTTGTTCAGGTAAAGCTCGAGAATCTGGTCCTTCGAGAATTTCCATTCGAGCGCGAGCGCGAGGATCATCTCGCGCGCCTTGCGCTTGAAATCATAGCTGTTCGACAGGAAGATATTGCGCGCGAGCTGCTGTGTGATCGTCGATGCGCCCTGCAGGCGCCGGCCGCTGCCGCGGTTCTGCAGCGCAACCGCCGCCGCGCGCGCCATGCCGACGGGGTCGAGCCCCGGATGGTAGCGAAAGCGTCGATCCTCGACCGCGACCATCGCGTCCTGCATCACCTGCGGCGTTTCGCGCAGGGTCAGCCAGCGACCGTAATTGGGCCCGAGCGAAAGGAAGACGGTGCCGTCGGCGGCGCGGACGCGGATCGTCTGCCCCGCCGGCGATTTCTTGAGCTCCTCAAAGCTCGGCATGCGTTGCACCGCGATGCCGACCGCAACCGCCAGCGCGACAAGCCCGACGACGGCAAGGCCAAGGCCCCAGCGAAAGGCGCGGCGCAGCCACACGCGCCAACGCGGCGGCTCGCCGCCGGGCGTGCCGCTACGCTTGCTGGACGATGACGATTTATTCGACGAAGCCTGCTGTCTTTCGCGGCGCAAAGCCGGTGTTCCTTCCCTCACTGCGCCCCTGATGCGTCAGTCCGGGAAGGAGGTTCAATCCTTGCCGGTTGACGCCTCATCCTGCCCGCGGTCCGCGAAGTCAAGCGCCGCGCTGTTGATGCAATAACGCAGGCCGGTCGGTCCAGGGCCGTCGGGGAAGACATGGCCGAGATGGCCTTCGCATTTGGCGCAGCGCACTTCGGTACGGACCATGCCGTGGCTGGTGTCGGTCAGCTCCTTGACTGCGCTGCCTGCGGCGGGCGCGGTATAGCTCGGCCAGCCCGAGCCGCTGTCGAACTTGGTCCGGCTGTCGAACAAGGGCTCGCCGCAATCGGCGCAGCGATAGACGCCATCACCCTTGTGGTCGGTATATTTGCCGGTGAAGGCGCGTTCAGTGCCGCCCTCGCGCAGCACATAATGCGCCATCGGGTCGAGCGTCTTGTCGGTTTTCGGATCGGTCATGGAGAATCTCCTTCAGACGGGCCGATTCTGGGCCCGTCGCTGTTGGTCATAATATCGGCGCGGCGGCGCCCCACCGCAAGGGGGCGGAAGGGGGGCAGTCAACGCGGGTCGATGCGCGTCGCCTGCGATATCATTCGCACCAACGACGGAAAAAGTGACGCCGCGCCGGTCATATATCCGGCGCTGCGCGGATTTTCGCCCATTCGCCAGACGAGGTTGGCGAGCGCGAACGGACGCGTCATCCGCATTGCCAGACGTTTCTGAAAGGCGGGCGCGGCGGCGGCACCGCCGTGACGCCACGCCGCCACCGCGGCATCGGCGCTGGCAAGCGCGAGGCCCATGCCCTCGCCCGCAAGGCTGGGGATCACCCCGGCCTGATCGCCGAGCCGAAACAACCCCGGTGCGGTATCATGCGCACGCCATCCGTATGGGACATGCCCGATCGCATCGACGCTGTACGACCAGTCGGCATGCGCCAGCCGTTCGCCGAGGTGCGGCATCCTATGGCCAAGCGTGTGCAGCAGCGCCGAAGGATCGCCCCCCGCCTCGTCGAGCCGCGATTTATGGACCGCGAGGCAAAGATTGCCGGTCCCTCCCTCTTGCCGCACCAGCCCCGCATAACCGCGATCGAAGAGGTGGAGTTCGACGGCATCGCCGACCAGCCGGTCGAGCGTCGGATGCGCGGGCAAGCGCAGGCGAAGCCCCATTACCGGATCGCCGCGCTGCCAGTCGGCGGGATCGCGCGCGAAACCCCGAAACCCGTGCTTGCCCGCAGCGAGGAAGATCGCGGGCGCCGTCAGCGCCCCGCCATCGCGCGTCAGCACCGCGCCGTGCTCAAGTCCACTTGCGCGAACGCCGCGTTCGAGCCCGGCCCCCGCCGTCAGCGCGGCTGCCTGCAAGGCCATGTCGAGCGTGCGGCGCGATATGCCCATCGCCTCGCCGGGCAACAGGGCCTCGCTCTGTCGTCGGCCCGCGAACAGGCGCACGCGCCGGACCGCTTGCCCGCCGAGCATCGCGCGGTCGATCCCGAGCGCTTCGAGCCGCATCAGCGTTTGCCAGCTCAGAAAGCCGCCGCACAGCGCGTCGCCCGTTTCGCGTGCGCGCTCGATCAGCAACGTCCTTGCGCCCGCGTGCGCCAGCCCGATCGCCGCGGCCGACCCGGCAGGTCCGGCGCCGACGACGATCGCGTCGCTCACCGGATATGCTCGACACAGAGCCGATACGGAAAGCTGCGAAAGATGCGGCATTCGTTCGCCATATCGGGCAGCGCCTCGGCCAGCATCGCCCGCCATTCGGCGCGGCGAAAGCTGCGCCCGACCGAAAGCTGCCCGTCGCGGCGGACGATCGGGTCGACAAAGGCCAGCGTCGCGAGCAGGGGGTAGCCGGCGAACGGCAGGCGCTGGCGGTGGAGGTCGTTGACCAGCCAGCCGCGCGCCGCCTCGGCCTCCATGAAGCGGATAAATTCGGTGCGCTGCACGGGCGTCATATGATGGGTGACAAGGCTGGAAAGGATGATGTCCCATCCCTGTCCCGAAAGCGCCCGGTAATCGCCGGTGATCAACCGCGCGCGCGCGCCGAGCCGCATCGCCGCCACGGCTTCGCTCTTGCGGTTGAGGTCGACGCCGACCAGATCGAGCGCAACCCCGCGCCTGTCGCCCCAGCGCGCGATCCGGGCGAGCATGTCGCCCGCGCCGAACCCGACGTCGAGGATGCGCCAAGGCCGGTCGCCAAGGCCGCGCGCGCGGACCCGTTCTAGAAAGCCCAGCGTCGGGCGCGGCGCCATCGTCAGGCCGTTGATCCGCGACAGGTCGGCCAGCACCTTGGCATAGCGTTCGGGCGCCAACTCTGCGGCGTCCATTTCCTCGTCGCGCTCGATTGGGACACGCAGACTGGCAAAGGGGTTCATGCGCTGAACCGGATCGCTTCGGCCGCCAGCCCAGGCCCGAATGCGATCGCAACCCCCTCACCCACCGCGCCGCGCGCCATCATGTCGGCCAGTACGAACAATATCGTCGCCGACGACATATTACCGAAACGCGCGAGTACCGCGCGGCTGTCGGCGAGCGCCTCGGGCGCGACCGCCAGCGCATGCTCGACCGCATCGAGCACCGACCGGCCACCGGCGTGGACAGCGAGCAACGGCGGCGGACCATTATCGCCAAACAACTCGCGTTGGACGCCCGGGTTGGCAAGCGTTTCGCGCAGCCGTCCCGGCACCTCGCCCGACAAGGTCATCTCGAAACCCCTGTCGCCGATATCCCAACGGATCAGATCCTCGCTGTCGTCCAGCGCCAGGCTGCGGCCTTCGCCGAGTTCGAGCCCTTGCGGCGCTGTCGACACGATCCCTGCCGCAGCGCCGTCGCTGAACTGCAGCATCGCAAGCAGAGGTTCGGGCTCGTCGGCAAGGCTGAGGTGGAGCGTCGACAATTCGACGCTGACCACCAGCACCACCGCATCGGGCTCCGAGCGCACGATATGGCGCGCGGTACGCAGCGCGGTGACCCCGGCGTAACAGCCCATGAACCCGATCAGCACGCGTTCGACGGTCGGCGCAAGGCCGAGCCGCTTTGCGAGAATCTGATCGATCCCGGGCGCGACGAATCCCGTGCAGCTTGCGACGACAATATGCGTGATGCGCGCCGGATCGAGCGCATCGCCCAGCCCGCCGATCGCCTGCATCGCGAGCTCTGGAGCGTGCTGCGCATAAGCCGCCATCCGCAACGACGTCGGCGGCAGGCCCGGAACATCGTAGAAGCCGCCCGGTTCAACCGGCGATCCGCCAGTTTTCGTCGGTGGCAGCACCGACCAGCGATGGTCGATCCCCGACCGCGCGGTCATCCGCGTAAAGATCGCACGCACACGCTCGTCGGTCAGCCGCGGCGTCGCCCAGTCGATGAAGGATCGATGGATATCATGCCCCGGCACCGCGGTGGCGAGGGCGTTTAGCCGGGGAGACGGCGGAGGCATGGTCATCGCGCACATGTGGCCGAAAAGCGGGAAACAGACCAGCGATTAGCGCCTCCGCGGCTTTACGGCAGCTTAACCATGAATGCGCTAGATAGGCGGGCGTGAAATGGCGTCTTTTCCTTGGGCTTATGCTGGCTTTCGGCGCCGCACCTTCGGTGGGCGCGCAATGCATGCTCTGCGCGCAGGACAAGGGGGCGGGCATCACCGCGCGAAAGGCCGAGATACCGCTGCGCGTCGATGTCGAAACCCGGCTCGACATGGGCCGCGTCGCAGTGGGGGCGATGGGCGGTGAGGTCGAACTCGATCCCGCCTCGGGCGCCCGCCGCGTGCGCGGCGATGTCGTCGACCTCGGCGGCTTTGCGTTGACCGGCACCGTAACCGTGCGCGGCGAACCCGGCGCCGAGGTTCGCGTCATCCTTCCCGCCAGCGTCGATCTTGAAAGCGGCCACGGCCGCACCGCGCGCGTGACCGGCCTGGTCACCGACCTGTCGGCCGCACCGCGCCTCGGCGCCGACGGCCGGCTGATATTCCGCTTCGGCGGCCGGCTTCAGGTCGCCGGCCTCGACGACGGCGACTATCGCGGGCGCATTCCGGTGACGGTAGAGTATCAGTAAGGCGAGTCGGGGGTTTGGAGTGGGGAGCGACGTTGCGTCACCCACTTCCGTCATCCCGGGCTTGACCCGGGATCCTGCTTTTTTGACGCGCTCACTGACTTCGACTTCAAGCGGGATCAAGTCCGGGGTGACGATGATGGGGAGGTCCGCTCCCGCCCAAACTGGCGACGCTACCGCGCCCGCGCGGCCTGGTGTGCGATGTCGGTCATCAGCTTGCGGAACAGCACGGCGCCCGCCGTACCCGACGCCTTCAGCGCGCGTTCGCAATCGAGCAAGCGGCTCATCAGCCGCGCGATGCGGACCGAATCCCAGATGTGGAGCTGCGCGGTCACGGCATCGCGCTCTTTCCAGAAAATCCCGCTGGTCCTGGCCGAGACGACGGTCGCGGGATGCGCGCCGCCGTCGACCTCGGCGCGCAGACGGGCGAGCGCCATGGCGCGGATCGCGAGCGCGCGGATGATCCGGATCTCGGCAACGCCGACCGCTGCCGCCGTTGCCAGCATCTCTGGAAGCTCGCGCACCTTGCCGCCGAGCGCGACATTGATGCACTCGCTGACATCCTCCTCGTGCGTCGCGGCACCGAGCGCGGCTATGTCGGCGGCGGTGACCTGCCGCTGTCGGTCGGGACCCGCGTCGAGATAAAGCGCGATCTTCTCGATCTCGCGCCGCATCAGCGCCTGATCGCCCGAGACGAGGTCGACGAGCAATTGCGCGTCGGCGTTGGCCACCCTCAATCCCTGTTCCTGCGCCGCCGCCATCGCGATGCCGACGAGTTGGCGTCGATCGGGCTGATAACAGATCGCGGCGACCGCATGGTCCGATCCTTCGACCAGCTTGACGAGTTTCGATTTGGGGGTGACCGACGCGCCGGTCGCGATCACCGGGTTGATCGCGGTTTCGGCCGCCAGCAGCGCCTCAACCGCGGCGAGGGCGTCGTCGCCGCTGCCGCTAAGGTCGACTTTGATCACGCGCGCCGACGAAAAGAGCGACATCGAAGCGGCTTCGGCGGCGAGCAGCGACGGGTCCTGCGAGAGCTGCGATCCAGTCAGGTCGAGCCGTTCGGCATCCTTGCCCGCGAGCCCGAGCAAATGACTCGCGACGGCTTCCATCGTCGCTTCGTCGGGACCGGTGAGGAGAGTGAAGCGAACCGCGGGGTCGAGGCGCGACAGGCGTTCGAGTTCGTTCGGTTTGACCGTCTTCATTGCCCGGTGGGCACGGCAGCCGGTTGTCCGCCGCCGCGGTTCGCAAAGACGGCGAGGCGCGCGACGATCTGGTCGGCGACCGCCGAGGACAGGCGCTCGAGCGCCGAAGATTCGGCGGCTATCGTCGCATATTCGCTGCCGACGACGTCGATCCCGGCGTCGGAGAAAGCTGTTGCGTCGAGCAGCACTTCGCCCGTCGCGGCGTCGACGAGTTGATAGCGCGCGCGCAAGGTGCGGCGTTCGCGCGTCACCGCATCGTCGGCGCGGACGCCGAAGCCGGTGATCGAATCTTCCAGCCGGACGTCGAGCCGCAGGCGCTTGCCCGCGCCTTCGCCGCCCTGCGTCGCCTGCAACCGATCACGGAGCGCATTGCGCACGAGCCAGCCGCTATGCCCCTCGATCGCCGCGACATCGACGCCGGCGAGCACTTGCGCCACCGCCCCCTTGCTGCCGTTCGCGTATAACGGGCGCAGACCGCAACCGCCGATGGTCAGCGAAGCGGCCGCGAGGCAGGAGACGAGAAGCAAGCGCATCAGGGAACGATATTCACCAAACGGTCGGGCACCACAATCACCTTCTTCGGCGCAGCGCCGGCGAGCAGCTCGACGATGCGCGGTCGGGCGAGCGCCGCAGCCTCCACGGCATCCTTGTCGAGGCCTTTGGCGATCGTCATCGTATCGCGCAGCTTACCCGCCATCTGGATCGCGATTGTCACCTCGTCATCGACGAGCAGTGCCGGATCGGCGGCCGGCCACGCCGCATCGGCGATCATCGCCGTGGCGCGCTGGCTGTCCGGCAGCGCGGCCCATGCCTCTTCGGCGAGGTGGGGCATCATCGGTGCGACGAGCAGGATCAGCGTGCGGCACGCTTCGGCGCGCGTCGCCGACGGCTTGGCCTTTTCGATTTCGTTCGCCAGCGCGTGGATCTTGGCCACCGCCTTGTTGAAGCCAAGTGCTTCGATATCGGCGGCGACGCCTGCGATCGCCTGATGCAGCTTGCGTGCGAGTGCCTTGTCTTCGCTGCCGTCGCCGGCATTTTCGGTGTCGCCGAACAGGCGCCACAGGCGCTGGACGAAACGCCAGGCGCCCTCGATGCCCGCCTCGCTCCACGGCAGGTCACGCTCGGGCGGGCTGTCGGAGAGCATGAACCAGCGTGCAGCGTCCGCGCCGTACTGGTCGAGGATGGCGTCGGGGTCGACGACATTCTTCTTCGACTTCGACATCTTGATCACGCGGCCGATCTCGACCGGCGCGCCGTCGTTGGTCAGCGTCGCGCTGTCCGCGCCGCGCTCGATCTCGTCGGGCGTGAAGAAGAGCGGCGGCAGGCCTTCACCCTGCGCACGGCTGTAGGTTTCGTGTGTCACCATGCCTTGCGTGAACAGGCTGGCGAACGGCTCCTTGATGTCGATCATGCCAAGCTTGTTCAGCGCGCGCGTCCAGAAGCGGGCGTAGAGCAGGTGGAGAATCGCATGCTCGATGCCGCCGATATATTGGTCGACCGGCAACCAGCGGCGGATGACTTCGGGGTCGAACGGCTTGTCCGACGGCGCCGACGCGAAGCGCAGGAAATACCAGGACGAATCGACGAAGGTGTCGAGCGTGTCCGTCTCGCGCACCGCTTCGCCGCCGCAGGACGGGCACGCGACATGCTTCCAGGTCGGGTGGCGGTCGAGAGGATTGCCGGGGACCGAGAAATCGGCGTCCTCGGGCAGCACGACGGGAAGCTGGGCCTTCGGGACCGGAACCATGCCGCATGCCGAACAATGGATGAAGGGGATCGGCGTGCCCCAATAGCGCTGGCGCGAGACGCCCCAGTCGCGCAGGCGCCAAACGGTGGTGCCCTTGCCCCAGCCTTCATGCTCGGCGCGCGCGATCACGGCCGCTTTGGCTTCGTCGATCGTCATGCCGTCGAGGAAGTGGCTGTTCACCAGCTTGCCCGGACCCGTGTAAGCCTCGGCTCCGGTGAAATGCTGTGCCGTTTCGTCGCCGTCGGCGATCACGCGATACACGGGCAATTCGTACTTATGTGCGAAATCGAGGTCGCGCTGGTCGTGCGCCGGGCAACCGAAGATCGCACCGGTGCCATAATCCATCAGCACATAATTCACGACCCACACGGGAAGATGCCAGTTCGGATCGAGCGGATGCTCGACTGAAATCCCGGTGTCGAAGCCCATTTTTTCGGCGGTGTCGATCTGCTCGGCGGCGGTGCCCTGACGGCGACATTCCTCGATGAACGCTGCGAGTTCGGGCGAATCCTTCGCGAGTTTTTCAGCCAGCGGATGATCGGGCGAGATCGCCGCAAAACTCGCGCCATAAAGCGTGTCGGGGCGCGTCGTGAAGACATCGAAGCCGACTGCGCCGCCCGCCAGTTTGAAGCTGAACTCAAGCCCCTGCGACTTGCCGATCCAGTTTTCCTGCATCAGCCGCACCTTGTCGGGCCAGCTATCGAGGGCCCCCAGCCCTTCCAGCAGTTCCTCGGCGAAGTCGGTGATCTTCAGGAACCATTGCGACAGCTTCTTCTTCTCGACCAGCGCGCCCGAACGCCAGCCGCGGCCGTCGATCACCTGCTCGTTCGCGAGCACGGTCATGTCGACGGGGTCCCAGTTGACGTAGCTATGCTTGCGCGTGACGAGCCCCGCGGCGAACAGGTCGAGGAACAGCGCCTGTTCCTGCCCGTAATAATCGGGCTCGCACGTCGCAAGCTCGCGGCTCCAATCGATGGCAAGGCCAAGCCGTTTCAGCTGCGCGCGCATCGCCGCAATATTGTCGCGTGTCCAGCCTCCGGGGTGGACGCCCTTTTCCATCGCGGCATTTTCCGCCGGCATGCCGAACGCGTCCCAGCCCATCGGGTGGAGGACGTCGTGGCCGGTCATCTTCTTGAAGCGCGCGAGCACGTCGCCCATCGCGTAATTGCGGACGTGGCCCATATGGATGCGCCCCGACGGATAGGGGAACATCTCGAGGATATAGGCCTTCGGCTTGTCGCTGCTGTCGGTCGTGGCAAAGCTGTTCGCCGCCTCCCACGCCTTTTGCCAGCGGGCGTCGGCGGCGAGGGCGCCAAAGCGCGGTTCGCGGGTCATTCGTCGGTTACCCCGTTAGTCTGTCTGGGCGGGCGCGAGAGGCGCGCCGCCGGATTAGTCCCTGATGGCGCTGCGACGCAGGTCGCGGGCGCGGGTGAGGATGATTTCCTCGAGCTTCTGAACCGTTGCCGCCTGCACCGGCGCATCGACCCAGGTGCTGCCCTGTGCGACCTGGCGCGATGCAGCGATACGCAGCGCGTCGGCACGCAGATCCTGGTCGAGGATCGACACGGTGACCTTCATCCGCTCGCCCGGGTTCGACGGGTTCGCATACCAGTCGGTGATCACGACGCCGCCCGCCGAATCGGCCTGGAGCAACGGCATGAACGACAGTGCGTCGAGCGAAGCGCGCCACAAATAGCTGTTCACGCCGATCGTCGTCACCTTGCTCGCGGCGAGGTCGGCGCGCGGCCGGTCCTTGTTCGCACAGGCCGAAAGGCCAAGTGCCGCAAGTCCGAGCAGCGCGGCCGTGGCTGGGCGACGACCGAGCTTGGCAAGGACGGAAAGCTGGAACATGCCGATAACACCTTATCTATTGAGCGCCGCCAAATCCCGGGAAGCCGGCCGCGCATTACGGAATTGTCAGCGTCTCTATCGCCGTTGCCGCCATCGGGCAAGCGCGGCAATTCCGGCCGCGCGGCTGTTCAGATTCTGGTCAGATTCGAAACGCACTGTGACGATCGCGCAACAATTTCGGCGAAAAGCGGTTTTGCTGAGATAATAGGGCGGGATTCACTGGCAATATCGTGCCAGGAGTCCTATCTGACGAGTCGATTGGGGTTGGAGTCGCAAAGCAATGGCGCGGACGTCGCGACATTTTTGGAAGGGAAGCCTCACCGCTTTTGCGGTGGTTTCGCTTGCGCTCCCGCCGGCCCTGGCCGCGATGTCGAGCAGCGACCGCATCCGCGACACTACGCTTTCGGAAACGCTGCTCGGCCAGTTCACCCCTGCATCGGGTGATGAGCGGCTGATCGCACGCTATAACAAGATGTCCGCCGAACAGCGGAGCGGCTTCAGCTTCACGCCGGCGCTGCCGGACGACGGCCGCAAGAATCGCGCGATCACCGTCGTGACCCGCGCGCGCGATGATGCGTCGAGCGCCGCGCGCACTTCGGCTCTTGCTGTCGGCCGAACCGCGCCGATCGCCATCACCCCCGTCGCCTATAATCTGGGCGCATCGGTGGGCTTCGAGAAATTCGTCACGCCGGCGCTGCCGCGCGGTACCGACCTTCGCAACCTGCCGGTCGCGAAGGCCCCGGAACAGGACGAGAAGAAGTCGCGCTTCGCCACGCGTATGGTCAACCGCCCAAGCGACCCGAGCGGGGCAACCGATCGCGTCACGGCTCCCGGCGAAGCGTCGGCCGTCGATGTCGTCAGCAGCTATCGACTGACGAAGAATATCGATGTCACCGCCGGCGTCCGCTACAAGAGCGACGACCGCGTCGAGCCGCTGACCGATACGCGCCGTGACAGCCAGGCGGTCTATGTCGGAACTGCGTTCCGCTTCTGACGCTTGCGGCGTTTCGTCGCTTTTTCCTCCCACGCATCGATTGCCGCCCAGCCCGGATCGATCCGGCTCGCGCGGTTCAATGCGCGCAAGCGTGCCAGGGTCATCCCGCCGAGCGCGATCGGCTTCGCGCCCGATAGCCGCGCCAGCCGTAGCCATGACGCACGTCCTAGGGTCGGAGCACCGGGGTGTGAACGGGTCGGATGGAGCGGGGAGATAAAAACGCCGTCGGCCCCCGACCGCCGCGCGCGGCGGGCTTCGGCAGCGTCATGGACGGGCATCGTCAGCAACAGCCGAAGCCGCGCCTGCTTCGCATAGAGCGCGTCACGCTGGCGAAGATGAACGCCGTCGGCGCCCCAGCGCCGCGCCGTGGCGGGTGACCCCGCGAGCAGCACGGTCAGCCGGCGCACACGCGCGATACGCATCAAACGCCGCAACAGGCGCCAGCGCGCGCCGGCAGGCAGGCTGTCGTGGCGCAGAACGATGCCGCTGCCCGGCGGAAGCAGCGCGGCGAGTTCGCCCGCACCGGCCTTTGTCCGCTCGTCGCTGAACAGCCATGTTTTCGGCAAGGGGTGGCGCGGGCGCATTGCGCTTTCTATAGGCGCGTCGCGAGCGCGCGCAACGCGCGGGATGGAAACGAGACGATGAGCGAAGCAGCAGACCGGCTGGCCGATGTACAGGCCCATATCGCGGACGCGGCGCAGCGCGCGCAGCGCAAAGACGACGAAATCTGCCTGATCGCCGTATCGAAGACTCACGATGCCCCCGATATCCGCCCGCTGATCGCCGCTGGCCAGCGCCACTTCGGCGAGAATCGCGTGCAGGAAGCGGCGGCGAAATGGCCCGAGCTGCGCGCCGAAACCCCCGATATCCTGCTCCACCTGATCGGCCAGTTGCAGTCGAACAAGGCCGAGGAAGCGGTCGCGCTGTTCGACGCGATCCATTCGGTCGACCGTAGTTCGCTGGTGCAGGCGCTGGCGAAGGCGAGTCAAAAGGCAGGCAAGCAGCCGCAATTGTTCGTGCAGGTCAATATCGGCGACGAGGAACAGAAGGGCGGCTGCACTGTCGCCGACCTACCCGCCTTGCTGGCCGAGGCGAAGGACGCGGGGCTGAAGATCGACGGACTGATGGCGATTCCCCCTGCCGATATCGAACCTGCGCCCTTTTTCGCGCTGCTCGACGAACTCGCCGCACGCCACGGCCTGCCGCTACGCTCGATGGGGATGAGCGGCGATTACGAGACCGCGGTCATGCTGGGCGCGACACATGTGCGCGTCGGGACCGCGCTGTTCGGGGCGCGGGACTAGGCTGTCGCCGCGCCGGGTGGCGACCGATTGCCGCCCCTCTATCTTCGTCACCCCCGAACCCTTCGACAGGCTCAGGCCCGGGGTGACGAATCGACCGAGAGTTGCCGACAGAGATATACGCGGCCCAAGCGAAGAGGCGGCGCGCAGCTCCCGCTCCGCACCGCCTCGACAATGGTTCCAGTGTAAACCATCGCCCCCCCGCCCGTTCCGAGAAGCCGTGGGTCGCAGAAAGCTGCCGGCCGGGACGAAGCTCGGAAAATCAGTCGCTTGTTTCAGGTCCTCGCCAAATCCCCACCTTTGGCGCTACGTCACAATTCTCCTCGCACGCCCCCATTCGAAAGCGGACGACGCAACTATGACGCAGCCCGCGCGCATAAAATTGTAAGAACCCGACAGCCAGAGACGGTCGAACATTGTTTTTCATGCGTTTTGCGCGTTAAAATGAGACACATGCCGCAAAGCGACGCATCTCGTTATCCTTCGACCGGCGCGCGCGTCGCGACGCGCTTCTTCCCGCTGTCGCCCGCGCTGCGTCCTTATGTCAGCACCATCTATCTGAGCGAGGTCAGCATCGCCGACGGCGGCCGGGTCGAGGATTATCTGCATCCCGAATGGGCGAACCTGCGATTTGTCGACGGCGAAGCCCCACTCGCGGCGATCGGGGGCAGCCCGATAGCCGAAATGCCGCGCTTCATCGCGACCGGTCCCACAAGCGTCGCGACCTATTTCGCGGCGGGCAACATGCGTACCTGGGGCATCGGCATCCTGCCGATGGGCTGGGCGAAGTTCATTCCGCTGCCCGCCGAAGAACTGGCCGACCGCCTGACCGACGGCAGCATCCACCCGGCGTTCGCGGCCTTCGCCCCCCTGCTTGAAACCCTGCGGCGCGTGAACGACGTCGACGCGGCAGCGGCGCTGATCGACGCGCATGTCTGCGCGCTCCTTGCCGATGCGCCGCCCGACGATCCCGCGATCCTCGCCGCGCACCGCGCGCTCGTCGACGATGAGGTGACGAGCGTTGCCGATCTTTCGGCGAAACTCGGACTCTCCGAACGTTCGATCGAGCGGCTGAGCCACCGCGCTTTCGGCTTTTCGCCCAAGCTGCTGTTGCTGCGCCAACGCTTCCTGCGAAGCCTTGCGCGCTTCATGCTCGATCCATCGATGGCGTGGATCGATACGATGGATCATCATTATTACGACCAGGCGCAATTCACGCGCGATTTCCAGCGTTTCATGGGGATGAGCCCGCGCGACTATGCCGCGCGTCCCAAGCCGATCCTGGGCGCCGCAGCTTTTGCACGCGCCGCGGCCGCCGGCGCCGCGGTTCAGGGCCTGCACAAACCTGCGGGATAGGGACGCCGGACCGCCCCGTTTTCCGCCAAGTGACTTGACCCGCGCGGCGCGTTCGGTGCAAGCGGCAGGCGACGGACGCGCGGCAGCCGCCCCATCCACAAGACACAAAGAAATGCACGCCGGCAGCGCCAGCGCCGCCGGAACAGGACGAACGACAATGAGCGACATTCAGGCCATTCAGACCCGACTGGCGGACGATATAGCGGCAGCCGCCGACCTCGACGCAATCGAGGCATTGCGCGTGTCCGCGCTCGGCAAGGCGGGGACCATCACCGCGCTGCTCAAGACACTGGGCGGCATGACTCCCGAAGAGCGGCAGGCGAAGGGTCCCGAAATCCACGGCCTGCGCGAAACGGTCACCGCCGCGCTTGCCGCGCGCAAGGCGGCGCTCGACGCCGCGGCGCTCAACGTCAAACTTGCCGCCGAAGCGGTCGACATGTCGCTGCCCGCCGAGCCGGCGCCGCGCGGCAGCGTCCATCCGGTCAGCCAGGTGATGGACGAGCTTGCCGAAATCTTCGCCGACATGGGCTTCGCGGTCGCAACGGGCCCCGAGATCGAGGACGATTGGCGCAATTTCACCGCGCTCAACATTCCCGAAACGCACCCGGCGCGCGCGATGCACGACACCTTTTATTTCCCCGACAAGGATGCCGAAGGGCGTGCGATGCTGCTGCGCACGCACACCTCGCCGGTACAGATCCGCACGATGATGTCGCAGGAACCGCCGATCCGCATCATCGCGCCCGGCCGCGTCTATCGCAGCGACAGCGATGCGACGCACACGCCGATGTTCCATCAGGTCGAAGGTCTGGTCATCGACCGCGACATCCACATGGGCCATCTCAAATGGACGCTCGAAACCTTCCTGAAGGCCTATTTCGAACGCGACGACATCGTGCTGCGCCTGCGCCCCAGCTATTTCCCCTTCACCGAACCCTCGGCCGAGGTCGATGTCGGCTATAAACAGGAAAAGGGCCGCCGGATCGTCGGCGGAAACGGCGACGACGAAGGCCATGCGTGGATGGAACTGCTCGGCAGCGGCATGGTCAACCGCCGCGTGATCGCAAATTGCGGGCTCGATCCCGACGAATGGCAGGGCTTTGCCTTCGGGGTCGGCGTCGACCGGCTGGCTATGCTGAAATATGGCATGGATGACCTTCGCGCCTTCTTCGACGGCGACCTTCGCTGGTTGTCGCATTACGGGTTCGGCGCGCTGAGTGTCCCGACGCTGAGCGGGGGGATTTCGGCATGAAGATCACCCTCGACTGGCTCCGCGAACATCTGGACGGCGATTATGGCGTCGCCGACGTCGTCGCGACATTGAACCGCATCGGCCATGAGGTCGAAGGCGTCGAAAATCCGGCCGAGAAACTCGCCGGTTTCCGCGTCGCCAAGGTGCTGACCGCCGAAAAGCATCCGCAGGCCGACAAGCTGCAGGTGCTGACGGTCGACACCGGCGACGGCGGGGCACCGCTCACCGTCGTGTGCGGGGCGCCCAATGCGCGCGCAGGCCTGGTCGGCGTACTCGGCCTGCCCGGCGCGGTCGTGCCCGCGAACGGGATGGAGTTGAAGGTCGCGGCGGTGCGCGGCGTCGAATCGAACGGCATGATGTGCTCGACGCGCGAGCTTGAGCTTGGCGACGATCATGACGGGATTATCGAACTGCCCGCCGACGCGCCGATCGGGACGCCCTTTGCCGACTATAGCGGCGCGGGCGATCCGGTGATCGACATTTCGATCACGCCGAACCGGCAGGATTGCATGGGCGTGCGCGGCATCGCGCGCGACCTTGCCGCCGCCGGGCTCGGCACGCTGAAGCCGCTCGACGTCCCGACGATCGTCGGGGAAGGTGCGCCCGCAACCGAAATCCGGACCGACGATCCCGAAGCCTGTCCCGCCTTCTTCGGCCGCACGATCAGCGGCGTCACTAACGGCACCGCGCCCGAATGGATGCGCCGCCGACTGGAAGCGGTGGGTCAGCGCTCGATCTCCGCACTCGTCGACATCAGCAATTATGTGATGTTCGACCTTGGCCGCCCGAGCCATATTTATGACCGTGCGAAGCTGAGCGGCGCACTCGCCGCGCGGCGCGCGAAGGATGGCGAGACCGTCACCGCGCTGAACGGCAAGGACTATGTGCTCACCGACACGATGACGGTGATCGCCGACGCGGCCGAAGTACATGACATCGCGGGCATCATGGGCGGCGAGCATTCAGGGTGCAGCGAGACGACGACCGACGTCCTGATCGAGATCGCCTATTTCACGCCCGAACGCATCGCGCTGACCGGGCAGGCGCTTGCCCTGACCAGCGACGCGCGCAGCCGCTTCGAGCGCGGCGTCGATCCCGCGTTCCTGGACGATGCGACCGCGATCGTCACCGCGCATATCCTTGCGATCTGCGGCGGCACGCCCTCGACCGTCACGCGCGCGGGCACGCCCCCCGCCGGGGTCAAGACGGTCGATTATGACCCGGCGCTGTCGGCGACGCTTGGCGGCATCGCAATCGCGCCCGAGCGGCAGCAAGAGATACTCGCCGCGCTGGGCTTTTCGGTGGCCGAACAGGGCGGCCGCTGGCAGGTCGCAGTGCCGAGCTGGCGCCGCGATATCGACGGCGCGCCCGACATCGTCGAGGAAGTCACGCGCATCACCGGTTTCGACGCGATCGCGTCGGTCGCCCTGCCGCGGACCGACGGCGTCGCCAAGCCGACCGCGACCGCCGAGCAGCTTACCGAGCGCCGCCTGCGCCGCGCCGCGGCAGCCGCCGGTTTCGACGAAGCCGTCACCTGGTCGTTCATCAGCGAAAGCGACGCCGCGCCCTTTGGCGGCGGCACCTGGTCGCTCGCCAATCCGATCAGCGAAGAACTGAAAGTCATGCGCCCGTCGCTGCTGCCCGGCCTGCTCGCCGCGGCGCAGCGCAACCAGAATCGCGGCGCGGGCAGCATTCGCCTGTTCGAGATCGGTCGCCGCTATCTGGCCGACGCCGAGCATCCGACACTTGCCATCGTCATGGCGGGCGACCGGACGCCGCGCGGCTGGCAGACGGGCAAGGCGGCGGCGTTCGACGCCTTTGACGCCAAGGCCGCCGCGCTGGCGTTACTCGACGCCGCGGGGGCGCCCGCCGACCGCTTGCAGGTGATGGAAGCCGTGACCGAGGGGGCCATCTGGCATCCCGGCCAGTCGGCGACGCTGCGGCTCGGCCCCAAGGCGGTGCTCGCCGAATTCGGCGCGCTCCACCCGCTGCTGACGCGCGCCTTCGACGTCGATGGCCCGGTGATGGCGGTACAGATCTTCCTCGACGCGATCCCGGCGAAGCGCGCAAGCGGTCCCGCGCGCGCGGCGTTCACGCCGCCCGCGCTGCAGTCGGTACGCCGCGACTTCGCCTTTCTGGCGCCGACCAGCCTGACCGCCGCCGATCTGGTGCGCGCGATTCGCGGCGCCGACAAGACGAGCATCACCGGAGCGCGATTGTTCGACCGCTTCACCGGCCAAGGCGTGCCCGAGGGTCAGGTGAGCCTGGCGGTCGAGGTCGAATTGCAGCCGGCAGAAAAGAGCTTCAACGATGCCGAGTTGAAGGCGATTACCGACAAGGTGGTCGCGGCAGCGGCAAAGGTCGGAGCGATATTGCGCGGCTGATCTTCGCGTCGGCGAGCGATGAAAGGGAGAGTTTGAAATGGACACCCGCCACCTCGTCGATCGCGAGATCGCGCCGCTGATCGACCTGTTTCCCCGGGTCGATCTTGATTCCGCGCCGATCGCCCAAATTCGTGCCAAGGCGGCGGAGACCTACTCGATCCTGCCGCCGCCGGTGATCGCCCCCGAAAGGCTGGTCGTGCCGTCGATCCATGGCGGACCGGATATCCCGGTATTTCTCTATCGCCCCGCGGAGACGCGGCCGGGCGGCGGCGCGATCCTGCATATCCATGGCGGCGGGATGGTGATGGGATCGGTGGAGCAGATGCAGGCGGGCCCTGCATTGTTGGCCGCGTCCGCCGGGGTGCCCGTCGCTTCGGTCGAATATCGCCTCGCGCCCGAACACCCCTTTCCCGCGCCGCACGAGGATTGCCACTCGGCGCTGGCATGGCTTGCCGAACAGTCGGACGCGCTTGGCTTCGACCCGAACCGGATCGTCGTCGCGGGCGAAAGCGCGGGCGGCGGGCTGGCCGCCGCTCTCGCGATCATGGCGCGCGACCTGGGCGGCCCGGCGATCGCGGGGCAGCTCCTGACTTATCCGATGCTCGATCATCGTACCGGCAGCGACGCCTGTCCCTATGGCAACCCGGCGACCGGCGAATTCATCTGGACGCGGCCGAGCAACCGCTTCGGCTGGCGCGCGCTGCAGGGCGACTACAAGGCCGACGACGACCGGCGCGGCTGGTTTTCGCCAAGCCTGGCCGAGGATTTGTCGAACCTGCCCCCCGCCTATATCGCGACCGGCAGCCTCGACCTCTTTTTCGACGAAAATCTCGACTATGCGCGCCGCCTGGTCGCGGCGGGGGTGCCCGTCGATCTGCACAGCTATGCGGGGGCGATCCATGCGTTCAACGCGATCCCCGACGCCGCGCTGTCACAGCGTTTCAACGGCGGGCTGCTCGCGGCGGCGGCAGCCATGGCGGGGCCGGCGAACGGCTGAAGGCGCCGGGCGGCGTCTTCACGGCGCGGCTTCCTTCATGAAACAGCCTTGCGCCCTTTTTCATGCGCGGGGAAGGCGGGCGAGCCGGACCGTGCCGACCCCTCGCCTTCCCGCGATGATAGAAGACGTCAGAATTTCAGTTCGGCGCCGATCGAGAAGCTGCGTCCGACCTTGTAGTTGTTGATGTCGATCCGCGAATCGCCGGCCTGCTGGAACTCCTGATAGCGAGTGCCGGTCAGGTTGCGCGCCTCGAACTTGAGCTCGACCTCGGTCCCGAGCAGCGTGATCCCCTGCCGCGCGACGAAGTCGAGTCGGATGCCGGGCTTTTCCTTGATATCGGGCTGCTGCGGCGTGCCCGACGGACCACGGTTCGTCACGCGTTCGCTGGCATAGGTAAGGAGAAGGGTCTGCTGCGACAGCTTGTCCTGGTCCTCGATCCCGATCTGGAGATTGCCGACATGTTCGGACTGGCCCGTGAGCGGCGCGCCATCGCGGAAGAAATCCGCCGCGGGAAGCACACCGCCGTTCGAGAAGATGATGTTGTCGTCGGCGCCGACGTTAATCTTCGACTTGCTGTAGGTGTAGTTCGCCACAAGCACGAGACGGCGCGATGCGAAGAAGGGCGATTCCGAAACCCCGCTGAGCGGGACATATTTCAGGACCTCGAGTTCAGCGCCGTAGAGCTGCGCTTCGGGAGCATTTGCGAAGCTCGTCTGGAGCTGGCCGGTCGAACGGAAAGCGAAGGCTTCGATCGGATTGTCGATCTTTTTGTAGAAGCCCGCGAGCGTGAAGCGTTCGCCCTTTCCAAAGAACCATTCGTAACGCGCCTCGGCGTTGAACAGCTTGCTGTCGACGAGGAAGGGGTTGCCGAAGAACTGGCGGTCGGATTCGGTGTCCTGATAGATTTGGAACGCAAGCTCGCGGAACTGCGGACGCGCGATCGTCTTGGAAGCGTTGAGCCGGAGCTGCATGTCTTCCGCGAAATTCCAGGTGACCGTCGCGGCCGGCAGCCAATAGCTGTTGTTCAGGCGGGTCGAGGTGACGCCGCCGGTTCCGATACCGAAAAGGTCGACCGGCGTCACATGCTGCTTTGCCGATTCATAGCGGACGCCCGCGATCAGGGTGATTCCGGGGCCGACTTCGGCCTCGACCTGTCCATAGCCCGCATGGATATCAAGGCCGGCCTCATAGGCCGCCGCGCCCGCCTGACCCGAAGTCTCTGTAAGCTGGATATCATAGGTATAGATGTTGAAGTCCGACAGGAGATAGTCGGGGCGCTGCTGCGTCACCGGGATCGGCAGTTCGTCAGCCGGCACGAAGCGGAACTCGCGCCGTGAAGCGTCGCGCTTGGTGCTGGTGTAAGCATAGCCGCCGTGAACCGTGATGCTCATCGATGTCGGAAGCTTGTAACCGAGGTCGATTGCCCCGGCGTACACATCTTCGTTGAGATCGCTGAACACGATGCGGGCATTCTGGCCGCCGGCGCGCAGATTGTTGACATAGTCGCCGATGGATTCGTCGAACACATAGCTGAAGCTGCGTTCATAGGGCGCGTCGCGCTTGGTGTTCGCATAGGTTCCGCGAATGTCGACGCTGAGATCGTCGAACTTGAATTCGCCCACGAACTGGGTGTCGATAAGCTGCCGTTCGACCCAATTGGTGTCCTGTTTCATGACCCGCACATTGTCGCCGAGACCCTCGGCATCGAAACCGGTCGCCAGGCGCGACTGCTTGAGCGTGTCGTGGATATAGAGGTTGGTCCAACGCAGCTTGTGCTCGCCAAACTCGAAGCCGAGGCCCAGCAGGCCGTTGACGACGATCCGGTTGTCGGTGCGCACCGCACGGAAATTGACGTTCGGGTCGAGACGCCCTTCGGCGAAGCCGCCCGAGAGCTGCTGGACCGCATCGCGCGTCGACCAGTTGTTGCTGAACCCGGCCGCGGCGATGAAGCCGAGACGATTGCCGCCGATATCCCAGCGCGAACCCGCGCTGAGATCCGCGGAGAAATTCACCGGAATATTGTTGTTGCGCTGAAGAAGCGAGGTCGACGCGTTCGACAGGCTCGCCGCGATGTCATGAATGTCGCGCGCCGAGAAGTCGGCGCCTTCGGTGATGAGCTTGCCGCTGTTCAAGGCCGCCTTGAGCGGGCCGCGGATCGAGCGCGTGCCGTCGTCATAGCCCAGGAAGTCGAGGTCGCCGCCATAATAGGTATAGCCGAGCTGGCCGGTCGTCTCGCTATCGCCGCTGACGCCGAGCCCGATTTTGAGGAAAGGTTCGTCGGGCAGGGCTTTCGTCGTGAGGTTGATCACGCCGCCGCCGAATTCGCCCGGATAATTGGCCGAATAGGTCTTTTGGACGAGCGCGCTGCCGACGATGCTGGTCGGAAAGAGGTCGAGGGGAACGACGCGCTTCAACGGTTCGGGAGAAGGAAGCGGCGAGCCGTTCAACAGAGCGAGCGAGTAACGGTCACCAAGGCCGCGCACATATACATAGCCGTTGCCCACGACGGACAGGCCGGTAACGCGCTGGAGCGCGCCCGCGATGTCTCCGTCGCCGGCGCGTTCGATTTCCTCGTTCGAGAGCACCGACACGACTTGCGGCGTCGAGCGTACGATATTGGGAATGTAACGGCCGGTGACGACGATTTCGCCATCGAACGAGGCGCCGGGAACCGAAACCTCGACCTGTTCATCGTCCGCGGGGGGAGGCGTGGTCGCGGCCGGCGCGGATTCGGTCGGCTCGCTCGTCTGCGCGATGGCGCTCGGCGCGATCAGCGCCGAGGTCAGGAGCAGGAGGCTGGAGAATGTGTGCGACTTCCTCATGAGGAGTCCCCCCTTGTAGTTAATCCGAAAAAAGGGGGCGACGGCCCTTGCCGTCGCCCCTCGTCAATGTGTTGGCGGTCAGGCGCTCGGCAGCGAGGTGCACGACGAGGCGCTGCCGAAGTCGGCGGTCGCCGAGTCGCAGGTCCAGCCGCGGTACCAAGTGTCGCTCGCGTCGCGAACCGCGCCGATGTACGGCGTCGCCACCAGGAAGGAGGTGCCCGACGGGTTCAACGTCGAAGCGTTGAATGCGGTCACCGCAGTTTCGTTGGCGCCGTTTACGAAAACATTGCTCAGCGTCGAGGTGAAGCTCGCATTGTTGTTCGTGCCCAGGTTGAAGATCGCCTGGATGGCAGCCGCCGTGACGTTGCCGTCTTCCGCGAAGGCACCTGCGGTGCAGGCGAAGGCCACCGAGTTCAGCACCGGCGGACCGACGTCGTCGAGACCGGCGTTTGCCGCCTGCATCGTCGTCGCGCCATCGACGTCAAGGCAGAAGCGGGGGCTCGTCACTACGCCGTTGACCATCGTATAGTCGGTACCGCCGCGCAGCAGGATCGCGTTGGTCGAAGCGGCCAGCGTGCTGCGATGCACGAAGGTGAAGTTCGCAAGGCGCGTGTTCTGACGCGGCTGCGCATCTTCGTTACCGTTCGAGTCGGCCTCGATCATCGCATCGCCCGAATTGCCGCCGGCGCGCTGCACCCCGATCACGAACTGGATCAGGCCCTTGTAGCCAAGGTCGGTGTCGAGGCTATCGTCGTCGGCGCCGGTGATGATCAGATTCTTCATGTTCTGGCGGCCGCCAAACACTTCGATCCCGTCGTCGGAGCTGTTGTGGACCTGAACATGGTCGATGACCGTTCCCGAGCCGACGCCGCCCGTGGTGAGGCCCTGCAATTCGTTGCCCGGCGCGATTTCGAAGCCCGAATAGCGGATCTGCACATAGCGGATCCGGCCGCTGCTATCAGCCGCGGTAGCGCCGCCGTATAGGGCATTGGTCGCGCCTTCGATGTTCTGCTGACAGTTGGCCGATCCGCCCACTGCGCCGCTGAGGCAATCGCTGATCGGCGCGCGGCCAAGCAGGATCACGCCGCCCCACAGGCCCTGGCTGGTATCGGTCGCGGTGCCGACGACGTTCGCACGTGCGGTGAAGATGATCGGGTTGGTCGGAGTGCCCTCGGCATTGAGCTTCGAACCGCGGTTGACGACGAGGAAGTCGTTGCCCGACGAGGCGAAGATGACGACGCCCGGATCGATCGTGAGCGTCGCTGCCTGGCCACCGGCCGCTGCGCCATCGCCGCCGACATCGGTGCCGACGTCGACGCGTCCGTTGAGCGAGTAGATCGTGCCCGGGAGGTTTGCGATCTGGAAATTGGCGTTGAGGCGACCGGTGATTTCGCAGTTGCGGCGGTTCGCGATCACGCCTTTGTCGACCGTGCCCGTCGGGCAGCTCGCCGCCGGGGGAGTCGGCGTGGGGGTCGGAGTCGGGGTGGGAGTCGGCGTCGGGGTGGGGGTCGGTGCGGGAATGACGACAACACCTTCGCCGGGCGAAGCCACATCGTCGGCGCCGCAAGCGGCGAGCGGCAGGGCGACGGTCAGCATAAGGAATTTACGGATTCTGGTCATTGAGGCCCCCTTTTGGGTTTGCAGACAAACACGACCGGTTGCCCCGCCGCGCCTTGGTTCGCTGCGGCCTCTAGGAGTCGATTCTTATGCTAAAATGACAGAATCGTGAATCTGGCCGTCACCAAAAAGCCACTGATTTGTAACATTTGGGCTGCGCTAGTCCGATGGCAGCCGCTGCCGACCCTTCAAACCAGTCCCGCCATCCGCATCCGCGCTTTCATCGCCGCGATGAACAACCGCACTGCGGGCAGTCCCGCGCGCGACGGTTCGAACAATAGATGCACCGGCAACGCGGATGGCTGTTCATCCGCGAGCAGCGAGATCAGCCGCCCCGCATCGACCGCCTCGATGACCTGATAGCTCAGCAGATTGGCGATCCCGAGCCCAGCCTCAGCCGCCGCCAAAATCCCGTCGATGGTGTTGACGACCAGCCGCGGGCGCGGTTCGATGCGCCAGCGGCCCGACGCGAACTGCCATTCGCCCGCCGCACGCGGCCCCATCGCGGCGATCAGGTCGTGCCCCGTAAGTTCTGCCACGCGTGCCGGGGCCCCGCGCCGCGCCAGATAGGCGGGGCTCGCAACCAGCATCTGCCGCACCCGGCCGATCCGCACGGCCTTCAACCCCGAGTCCGCCAGCGGCCCGATGCGCACCGCGACGTCGATCCCCTCCTCCACGATCCGGACATTGCGGTCGATCAGCATCATTCGCGCCGACAGCTCGCGGTGCTGCGCCATCAGTTCGCTCACCACGGGCAGGACGTGCAGCCGTCCGAACATCACCGGTGCGGTCAGGTGCAACTGTCCGCGCGGTTCGGCCTCCGCGCCGCGAAGCTCGCGCTCGGCGCCCGCAAGGTCGGCGAGGATGCGCCGTGCCTGCTCCAGAAATGCCGCGCCGGCATCGGTCAACGCGACCGCGCGCGTCGAACGGTGAAACAAAACCGTACCCAGCCGCGCCTCGAGCGCCGCAATCCCACGCGTGACGGCAGGCGGGGAACTGCCAAGCTTGCGCGCCGCGGCAGCGAAACCGCCCTCGTTCGCAACCGCGACGAACATTTCAAGGGTGAGCAACCGGTCCATGATTATTCCAGTTTATGGAATTAACTTGTTCGATCTTCCCCGATTATCACCGATCGAACAATGCCCTATTCCCGGTCCGGCGAACGAAGGCGCGCCCCTCCTCCACGCCCTTCGTTCGCTCCCTTTTGCAGAGAGGCTGGCACGATGGCGCAGAATTACCGACACACGCTGTTCGACGACGCGGTGAAAGCGGAGCAAGAACGCCACGGATCGCGCGCCTCCTACGCCAAACTCGATGCCGGTGCAGACGGCACCCCCGACACGCTGACAGCCAAGGAAATTGCCTTTATCGAGGAACGCGACAGCTTCTATATGGCAAGCGTCAATGTCGAGGGCTGGCCCTATATGCAGCATCGCGGGGGCCCGGCGGGTTTCCTCCGCCACATCTCCGGCAACCGGATCGGTTTCGCCGACTATCGCGGCAACAAACAATATATCAGCACCGCCAATATCAAGGGCAACGACCGCGTCTCGCTGTTCCTGATGGATTATCCGAACCGCGAGCGGCTGAAACTCGTCGGCCACGCGCACAGCGTCGAACTCGCCGACGACCCCGCCGCGGTCACTGCACTGATGCCAACGACGTATCGAGCGACGCCGGAGCGCGCCCTATTCATCGACGTGATCGGCTGGGAATGGAATTGCTCGCAGCACATCACGCCGCGCTTCACCGAGGCCGAAATTTCCGCCGCGATCCAGCCGATGGCAGCCGAACTCAACCAGCTACGCGCCGAAATCGCCGCGCTCAAATCAGAGCGGCACTAACCGTCGTCAGCCGAAAAACCACGAAAGGACATAGAATGACCAATGACATCACCCCGAAATCGCTGACAGAAGGCGCCCATCACATCGGCCTCGCCGTTCGCGACGTAGTTGAGGCGCGCGATTTTTTCGTCGAAGCCCTGGGCTTTACCGTCGCGGCCGAACGCCCCGACTATCCCGCGATCTTCGTCTCCGACGGCACGACGCTGCTCACGCTCTGGCAGGTCGCCGATCCCGCGAGCGCGACGCCCTTCGACCGCCGCGGCAACATCGGCCTCCACCATCTCGCGCTTCGCGTCGCCGACCTCGATGCGCTGCGCACCGTCTTCGCGCGCGTGCAGGGCCATCCCGGCGCGGTGATCGAATTCGATCCCGAACCGATCCGCGAGGGGGCGACCACGCATCATTTCATCTGCGCGATGCCCGGCGGCATCCGTATCGAATTCGCGACACCCTTTGCCTGAAAGGCCCATCCCAGAAAGGAACAGCCGATGTCCCGCCCCCCGCTCCCACCCTTTGACCATGACAGCGCGGTTCAAAAGGTTCGCCTTGCCGAAGACGGCTGGAACAGCCGCGACCCCGCGCGCGTCGCGCTCGCGTACACCGAGGACAGCGTGTGGCGAAATCGATCGACCTTCGTCACCGGCCGCGCCGCGATCGTCGATTTTCTGACCGCGAAATGGCGGCGCGAGCATGACTATCGGCTGGTGAAGGGGCTGTGGGCGTTCACGGAAAACCGCATCGCCGTGCGCTTCGCCTATGAATGGCACGACGATGCGGGTCAGTGGTGGCGCTCCTATGGCAATGAAAATTGGGAGTTTTCCGAAAATGGAGAGATGCAGCGGCGCATCGCGAGTATAAACGACGTCGCGATTGCCGAGGGCGACCGATTGTTCCTTTGGCCGCGCGACGGCACCGGCGACCGCCGCCCGGACGATCATCCGGGGCTCGAGGAATTAGGCCTGTAAGAGCGAACATTGGGGAGGAAGACAGATGGCCGCCAACAACGCACCCGCCTTTGCCACGATCATGCTGCTCACCGGCATCGGCATCCCGATCCTCGCCGCGCTCAATTCCGGACTGGGGCAAAAGCTCGGCCATCCGATGGCGGCGTCGGTCGTGCTGTTCGCGGTCGCGCTGCTGATCGCCATTGCCGGCGCGCTGTGGACGGGGTCGATGGGACAAGTGCGACTGTCGGCCGAAACGCCCTTTCACTTCTACCTCGGCGGCATCTTCGTCGCCTTCTACGTCATCGCGGTGACCTTTATCGCGCCGCGCTTCGGGGTCGGCAACGCGATCTTCTTCGTGCTCGTCGGCCAGCTCGTCAGCGCGGCGACGATCGATCATTTCGGCCTGTTCGGTGCAATGCGTTCGGCGATCGACACCAAACGCGTCGCGGGGATCGCGTTGATGATCGCGGGCGTCTACCTCGCACGCCGTGCGAGTTGAAGACGGGTTTCGCGCGTAAGTTTCCCTGTCCTTCTTCGTCGCTCTCGAATGAGACATGTGGCTCGTTCGACCTGATCCGGGGCCCGCTTGAAGTCGCATCCAGTGAGTGTGCCAAAAAAGCGGGATCCCGGGTCAAGCCCGGGATGAAGGAAACGGGTGACTGAACTTCCGCTTCCCACCCGAAAGCTGTCGATCGGTTCGCAAGTTGTTCCGGGCCGCTATGGCTTGGGCGTTATCCGTCCTATATCTTCGGCAACGACGGAGAAACAGGCATGGCCGGGCAAAGCGAGTATCAGCTTTTCGAAACCGTGGCCGGGGTCGCGGCGATCGGCTGGACGGAGGCCGGCGTCACGGCCCTGCGGCTGCCCGCGCCGGCCGCGTCCGAAACCACATGGTCGATCCTGCGCCGCTTGCCCGCTGCCGTCCGCGCGGAACCGCCGGCCCAAATCGCGGCGGTGATCGATGCGGCAATCCGCTATTTCGATGGCGAACGAATCGAGTTTTTCGAGGTCCCGGTCGATCCGGGTCAGCAGCCGCCCTTTTTCGCGCAGGTCTATGCTTTCGTCCGCACGCTCGGCTGGGGGGAGACGACGACCTATGGCGCCGTCGCGCGGGCGCTGGACGCCGGCCCCGAACATGCCCGCGCGGTCGGACAGGCGATGGCGACAAACCCTGTCCCGTTGATCATCCCCTGCCACCGCGTCCTGGCGGCGGGCGGCAAGATCGGCGGCTTCTCTGCACCGGGCGGCTCGACCTCCAAGGCCCGGATGCTCGAACTCGAAGGCGTGCCCCTCGCCATTGCCCCGATTCAGCAGGGCTTTGACTTCTAGGCCGCGACGGCATCCTCGCTGTGGTTCGTCGCTGCTTCGAGCAGGCGTTTTTCCAGGCTTTTCACGCGCGCCGCGCTGTCGATCTTGTCGCCGATCAGGTCGGTCACATAGAATGTGTCGACCGCGCGCTCGCCATAGGTCGCGACATGCGCGCTGTGCACCGTGACCTTCGACTGGAAGAGCGCATAGGCAAGCTGGTTGAGCAACGCGGGGCGGTCCTGCGCATTGACCTCGATCACCGTAAACCGATTGGAAGCCTTGTTGTCGACAAAGACGTTGGGCGCAACGCGGAAGGCCTCGGCGCGCGTGCGCGGTAGCGCCCTCGCCTCGAGCTTGGGCAGCAATTTATGGCGGTTGGCGAGCGCATCCTCGATCGCGCGCGTCAGCCGGCCGATCTGACCCGCCTCCGCGAACGGGCGCCCCAGCGGATCCTGGACAAGGAAATTGTCGAGCGCGAGCCCGTCGCGCGTCGTGTGGATGCGCGCGTCGATGATGTTGCCGCCGGCAAGGTGAATGCCGCCGGCGATGCGATAAAAGAGACCCGGATGGTCAGCGGCTAGCACCATCACCAGCGTCGCGCCGCGGTCATCGTCGGGGACCGCAGCGATATGCAGCGGCGCATCGCCCGCCTGCCGGATATGGACGAGATTGGCCGCGATGACCTCAACCGGTTCGGCGATCCAGTAGCTTTCGGGAAGGCGCTTCGCGACCTTGTCGAAGGTCTTGCGGTCGAAACCGAATTGAGCCGCAACCGCTTCCTTCTTGCTTTCGATCCGCGCTTCGCGGCCGCGCTGTTTATGGCCAAGGCGCAGCACCTCCTCGGCGGCATCGTAAAGCTCGGTGAGCAATTGGCGCTTCCAGCCGTTCCATACGCCGGGTCCCACCGCGCGGATGTCGACGACGGTCAGCACGAGCAGTAGGCGCAAGCGTTCGGGCGACTGCACGACCTGCGCGAAATCGAGGATCGTCTTGAAATCGGCGAGATCGCGCTTGAATGCGGTCGCCGACATGAGGAGGTGATAGCGCACGAGCCACGAAACGGTTTCAGTCTCCGCCTCGCTGAGGCCAAGTCGCGGACATACACGGAGCGCGAGTTCGGCGCCGAGCACGCTATGATCGCCGCCGCGGCCCTTCGCGATGTCGTGAAGCAGCACCGCGACATAGATGACGCGCCGCGAATGGATCTGGTCCATGATCGCGGTCGACAGCGGATGATCGTCCGCCAGCCGGTTCTGTTCGATGTCCGCGAGCAGCCCGATCGCACGGATCGTATGCTCGTCGACGGTATAATGATGATACATGTCGAACTGCATCTGCGCGACGACACGGCCGAAATCGGGAACGAAACGGCCGAACACCCCCGCCTCGTTCATCCAGCGCAGCACCGTTTCGGGATCGCGCGGGCTGGTCAGCACGTCGAGGAACAGTTCGTTCGCACGCGCGATGCGGCGCACCCCGCGCGCGTCGATCAGCTTCGCATCGTGGCGCGCCTGCCGCATCGCTTGCGGGTGGATTTCAAGGCCATGTTTGTCGGCGAGCGCGAAAATCTCGACCAGCCGGACGGGGTCCTGCTGAAAGAAATCGTCGCTCGGCAGCGCGAGCCGGCCACGGTCGAGGACGAAGCCGTGGAGCTTGCCGGGGCGCCGCCGGATCGTCGGCAGGAAGCGGCGTCCGCGCGCCGCCATCTGGTCGTCGAGATGCGCAAGGAAGGTGCCGGTGACGTCGCCGACGCTTTTGGCGTGGAGGAAATAGAGCTGCATGAAGCGCTCGACCGCGCTCTTTCCCGGCCGATCGGCGAAATGCATCCGGCGCGCGATTTCGGGCTGGAAGTCGAAGGTCAGCCGATCCTCGGCGCGCCCCGCAAGCGTATGGAGATGGCAGCGCACCGCGAGCAGGAAATTTTCGGCGCGCTCGAACTGACGTAGCTCACGGCCCGACAGGAGTCCGGCGTCAACGAGCTCGGGCACGGTGCGGACGCGGTGGATGAACTTGCCGATCCAGAAGAGCGTGTGAAGGTCGCGCAGTCCCCCCTTCCCTTCCTTCACATTGGGTTCGACGACATAGCGCGAATCGCCCATGCGCTTATGGCGCTCGTCGCGTTCAGCCAGTTTTTCGGCAACGAACGCCCGGGCATTGCCTGCGACGACTTCCGCATCGAAGCGCGCCGACGCCTGGTCGTACAGGTCGCGGTCGCCCCAGATGAAGCGTCCTTCGAGCAGCGCGGTACGGATCGTCAGATCCTCTTTCGCCGCGCGCACCATCTCGTCGAGCGAGCGGCTGGAATGACCGACCTTCAGCCCGAGATCCCAGAGCGTATAGAGCTGCGCCTCGATCACCTGCTCGGTCCAACTCGTCTGTTTGAACGGGGTGAGGAAGCCGATGTCGATATCGCTGTGCGGCGCCATCTCGCCGCGGCCATAGCCGCCGACCGCGATCAGCGTGATCCGCTCACCCGCCGACCGGTTGCTTGCGGGATAGAGATGACCCGTCGTGAAATCGTGGCTGAGGCGGACGATCTGGTCGATCAGGAATGCCGTCGCGTTCGCCGCAACGCGGCCCGCCGAAGGGCGTTCGAGCAGCCGGCGTTCGATTTCTGCGCGGCCCGCTTCCAGTGCGCCCTTGAGAAGGTCGACCATTGCGCGGCGACGTTTGCCGGTGTCGCTCGTCTCGCCCGCAATCTCGTCGAGCCGCCCCGCCAGCGCCCGGCGATCGATGATCGCACGGCGCTGGTCGAGGTTGTCGAACAGGTCGCTCATGCCTCGTCCGCCATCAGCCGCTTGAGCGCGTAGAGCGCGTCGAGCGCCTCGCGCGGAGCCAGCGCGTCGGGGTCGATCCCCGCCAGCGCGTCGCGCAGCGCATCCTTCACCGCGGCAGGCGCCTCGGCAAGCGTGGCCGCAAAGAGCGGGAGGTCGTCGAGACCCGCGGCTAGCCCGCCGGTCGCCTCGCGTCCCGCCTCAAGCTTCGCGAGCACCGCCTCTGCGCGCTTGACCACGCCCGCCGGAACGCCCGCGAGCCGCGCGACCGCGAGGCCGTAGCTGCGATCCGCCGGGCCTTCGGCCACCTCGTGCAGCAGCACCAGATCGCCCTGCCATTCGCGCGCGCGGACGTGGTGGAGCGACAGCGCGTTCAGCGTTTCGGCGAGACGCGTCAGTTCGTGATAATGCGTCGCGAAGAGGCAGCGGCACTTGTTCACCTCGTGCACCGCCTCGACCACCGACCAGGCGAGCGCGAGCCCGTCATAGGTCGAGGTGCCGCGCCCGACCTCGTCGAGGATGACAAAGCTTTGCGGGGTGGCCTGCGCCAGGATCGCCGCGGTCTCGACCATCTCGACCATGAAGGTCGAGCGCCCGCGCGCGAGATTGTCGCTCGCGCCGACGCGGCTGAACAGCCGGTCGACGAGCCCGAGCTTTGCTGACGCCGCCGGCACGAACCCGCCCGCCTGCGCAAGCACGACGATCAGCGCGTTCTGGCGGAGGAAGGTCGATTTACCGCCCATGTTCGGACCGGTGACGAGCCAGAGGCGATCGCGCGGCGACAGTGAGACGTCGTTCGGCACGAAGCGCTCGCCCGATTTCGCAAGCGCGGCCTCGACGACGGGGTGACGACCGCCCGCGATATCGAGGCACGGCTCGTCGGCGAGATCGGGGCGGCACCAATTGTGGCTCATTGCATGATCGGCAAGCGCGGCGGCAACGTCGATGCGCGCGAGGACATCGCAGCTCGCAGCAATCGCTTCGCGCCGCGCGATGGCCGCGTCGGTCAGCGATTCGAGGTGCGCAGCCTCAGCGGCAACGGCGTGGACACCCGCCTGCGTCACCCGGCTCGCAGCTTCATGCAGGTCGGACGAGTTGAAGCGCACGACCCCCGCAAGCGTCTGGCGATGCGTGAACCCCGATTCCGGTGCCATCAGCGCATCGGCGTGCTTCGCGGGCACCTCGACATGATAGCCGAGCACGCCATTGTGGCGGATCTTGAGCGATGCGATGCCCGTGCGGTCGCGATAGTCGGCCTCTAGCGCGGCGATCGCCTTGCGCCCGTCACGCGCGGTTTCGCGCAGCGCGTCGAGCGCATGGTCGTATCCTTCGGCGACATATCCGCCCTGCGCGGCATCGACCGGCGGGGTCTCGATCAATGCGCGGCTGAGTTCGTCGACCAGCGTGCCATGACCGTCGAGCCCCGGCAGGAGACGCGCGAGCAAGGGCGGCAGATCGGCGCGGCGCGCGAGCCGTTCGCGCAGAAGCCGTGCGCCACCGAGCGCATCGCGCAGTTGCGCAAGGTCGCGGGGTCCGCCGCGTCCCGCGACGAGGCGACCAAGCGCACGCCCGGCGTCGGGCAAGGCACGCAGCGCCGCGCGCAGTTCACCGCGCCACAAGGCATCGCGCGCGAGACCATCGACAAGGTCGAGCCGGTCGATGATCGCGTCCCTGTCGGTCAACGGGCTCGCGAGATCGTCGGCCAGCAGGCGCGCGCCTGCCGCAGTGACGGTGCGGTCGATCGTGCCGAGCAGGCTACCCTCGCGGCCGCCCGCCATCGTGCGGACGAGTTCGAGGCTTTCGCGCGTCGCGGCGTCGATCGCCATCCGGCCCGAGGCGAGATGACGCAGGGGTGGTTGGAGAAAGGTCGGGCCGCCCGTGCCGACATGATCGAGATAGGCAACGAGCGCGCCCATCGCGGCGATTTCGCCGCGGCCGAACTGCCCGAAACCGTCGAGCGTCTGAACCCCGAAGAAGGTTTCGAGGCGTTTTTGCGCGCTGGTGCTGGAGAAGTCCGCGGACGGGCGGCGCACAATCTGCCGCGCCGAGGATATCGGCAAGTCTTCGGCACTTTCGCTGAGCAACAATTCGGAGGGCGCCAGCCGGGCGAGTTCGGCATCGACCGCCAGAGCGGCCACAGCGACAACCTCGAACCGTCCGGTCGAAATATCGGCGGCCGCAATCGCCACCTCGCCGTCGCTGCCGATTTGCGCGAGCGCAGCAAGCCGGTTCGCGCTGCGCCCTTCGAGAAGCGATTCTTCGGTGAGTGTGCCCGCGGTGACGAAGCGCACGATGTCGCGCGCGACGAGCGCCTTCGATCCGCCGCGCGCCTTCGCCTCGGCCGGGGTTTCGATCTGCTCGGCGATCGCGACGCGGTGACCGGCGCGGATCAGCCGCGCGAGATAGGATTCGGCCGCATGCACCGGCACCCCGCACATCGCCACCGGTTGGCCGTCATGCTCACCGCGCGAGGTCAGCGCGATATCGAGAGTCGACGCGGCCGCCTTCGCATCGTCGAAGAACAGTTCGAAGAAGTCGCCCATGCGATAGAAGAGCAAACAATCGCCCGCTTTTTCCTTCAGCGCCCAATATTGCGCCATCATCGGCGTTGCGGCGGGGGCGACATTATTCGAATTGGCGGCAGAGCGGGCGGTGACAGGCATGCGACATGCTTTGGTATGGATATGGGCCCGTGGCAAGCATGCCACGCGATTCGCGGGTTCCATTTCGCCAAGGCGACGCTAGGGAATGGGCTCGGGCGCGCATCTTGTGGATCAGTTGAGAGGATTAATGATGGACAGTGGCAGCAAGGTGCAGTTTTCGGACCGCGAGGCCCTGCTTTACCACGAATATGGCCGGCCCGGGAAAATCGAGATCGTCGCATCGAAACCGATGGCGACGCAACGCGACCTCAGCCTTGCCTATTCGCCCGGTGTCGCGGTTCCGGTGAACGCCATCGCCGAGGACCCTGCAAAGGCCTACGACTATACGATCAAGGGCAATCTGGTCGCCGTGATTTCGAACGGGACCGCGATCCTTGGCCTCGGCAACCTCGGCGCGCTCGCCTCGAAGCCTGTGATGGAAGGCAAGGCGGTGCTGTTCAAGCGCTTTGCCGACGTCGATTCCATCGACCTTGAGGTCGATACCGAAGATCCCCAGCGTTTCATCGAAGCGGTCGAACTGCTCGCGCCGAGCTTTGGCGGCATCAACCTCGAGGATATCGCGGCACCGAACTGCTTCATCATCGAAGCGGCGCTCAAAGAACGCATGAACATTCCGGTGTTCCATGACGATCAGCATGGCACCGCGATCATCACCGCGGCGGGCCTGATCAACGCCTGTTACCTGACAGGCCGCGACCTTGCGACGGTGAAGGTCGTCGTGAACGGCGCCGGTGCTGCGGCGATTGCATGCACCGCGCTGATCAAGGCGATGGGCGTGCGGCACGAAAATGTCATCATGTGCGACCGTAAGGGCACCATCTATCAGGGCCGCACCGAAAGCATGGACCAGTGGAAATCGGCGCATGCCGTGCCCACCGAAGCGCGCAACCTGACCGAAGCGCTGGTCGGCGCCGACGTGTTCCTCGGCCTGTCGGCCGCGGGCGCGCTGAAGCCCGAAATGGTGAAGGATATGGCGCCCGCGCCGATCATCTTCGCGATGGCGAACCCCGATCCCGAAATCTCGCCGCCCGACGCACGCGCAGCCCGCCCCGACGCGATCATCGCGACCGGGCGCTCGGACTATCCGAACCAGGTCAACAACGTGCTGTGCTTCCCCTTCATCTTCCGCGGCGCGCTCGACGTCCATGCGACTGCTATCAACGAAGAGATGAAGATCGCCGCCGCATACGCAATCGCCGACCTCGCGCGCCAGCAGGTGCCCGAGGAGGTCGCCGCGGCTTATGGCGGGCGCGCGTCGAGCTTCGGCCCCGAATATATCATCCCCTCGCCTTTCGACCCGCGCCTGATGGAAATCGTCCCCGCGGCGGTCGCTGAAGCCGCGATGAAGACCGGCGTTGCGCAGCGCCCTATCGATAATCTCGAAGAATATCGCACCCAGCTTCGCGCAAGGCTCAACCCGACGACTTCGGTCCTGACGCTCGCCTATGAAGCCGCGCGCAACAATCCGAAGCGCGTCGTCTTTGCCGAAGGCGAAGAGGAAGTCGTGCTGCGCGCCGCGATCCAGTTCCGCGATGGCGGCTACGGCATTCCGGTGCTCGTCGGGCGCGAAGGGCTGCACGACAAGCTGCGCGCGATGGGCGTCGCCGATGCCGAAAGCTTCGAAGTCCACAACAGCGTCAATTCGCCGCATGTGCCGCAGATGGTCGAGATGCTCTATGAGCGGCTGCAACGCCGGGGATATCTCCGCCGCGACGTCGAGCGCATGGTCAACCGCGACCGCAACATCTTCGGTTCGCTGCTGCTCAAGATGGGGCTCGGCGACGCGATGATCACGGGCACGACACGCACCTATTCGCAGTCGATGCGCGAAGTCCGGCGCGTGATCGACCATGCCGAGGGCAAGACGCCGTTCGGTATCCATATCCTGGTCGACCAACATCACACGATCTTCATGGCCGACACCACGGTGAACGAGCGGCCCACGGCCGAAATGCTCGCGGATATCGCCGAACGCACCGCGCAGGTCGCGCGCCGCATGGGTCACGAACCGCGCGTCGCTTTCCTATCCTATTCGACCTTCGGCAATCCCGAGGGAAGCTGGCTGGAGAGCATTCGCGAGGCGGTGTCGATCCTCGACCAGCGGAAGCCCGGTTTCGAATATGAAGGCGAAATGGCGCCCGACGTCGCGCTGAACGAGAAGGTGATGAAGAATTATCCCTTCTGCCGCCTGTCGGGCCCCGCGAATGTCCTGATCATGCCGGGTCTGCAGTCGGCGAACCTGTCGGCGAAGCTGCTGCGCGAACTCGGCGGCGGTGCCGTCATCGGCCCGATGCTCGTCGGCATGGAAAAGCCGGTGCAGGTCGCGACGATGGCATCGACAGCGTCGGACCTTGTCACGCTCGCCGTGCTGGCGGCAGGCGGGATCGCACAATAAGAAAAAGCGGCGGTGCCTTGGGCGCCGCCGCTTTCCAATCCAGAGATCGCAGGCTTTACTGCCCGGTGGGCGCACCCGGCGCACCCACCGCGCCGATATTGCCGAAGATATCCTCGAAGAAGCTGCGATGACGACCAAGCGTCGGCGTCTTGTCACCGTCGGGGCTGATCCGGCTCACCAGTTCGAGGCCGGTACGGTCGACCGCAGCGACGTTGCCAGCAGGATCGAAGCGGACGCGCAGCACTTGCTGATCGACCGGGCGCGGCTTGGCGAAGGCGAGCTGGCGCGTTTCGCGGGACACATAATAATATTCATTGTTGCTGAACTGGCCGACGAAAGTCGGACGGCCCAGCGTCTTTTCCACCGACTCGCGGTTGTCGACGCCAGGTGTGATCGCTTCGGTCAACAGCGGGTCGACGACATAGCCCTGCCGGCCCTTGAGCTGCGAACAGCCGCTGACGGTCAGCGCGAGCGCCAGCCCGGCGACGATCAGACGCACGGGACGGGCGGAAAGTTTGGGCTCATGGATCGGCATCAACATATCTCCGTTGCGCCCTTTTTAAGCGGGCGCTGGCAATCGCGCCTCTTAACCGCAAGCGGTCGGCGCGCACAAGCGGCTTATGCCGCGGCAAAGCTTGCGCCAAGCTGACTCAGGCCCCTTTTCCGATGACGTGATTCGGCCTAAGCGGTCCGCATGTTTTCTTCACTTCGCAAATTATTCTCGTCTGAACCCGATCCGCGCGAGGCGCGTCGCCCGCTGTGGAATGCCGTCGTCGCAACCGCGCGCGCGCCGCACTGGTATGCGCAAGGTACGGTGCCCGACACGCTCGACGGCAGGTTTGACATGATCAGCCTCGTGCTTGCGCTCGTCCTGCACCGGATCGACGACGAACCGGCACAGGGTCTCGCGGGTGTCCAACTGACCGAATTGTTCGTCGGCGACATGGACGGACAGATGCGTCAGATCGGCTTTGGCGACATGGTCGTGGGCAAACAGGTGGGCCGGATGATGAGCGCGCTGGGCGGCCGGCTGGGCGCATATCGCTCGGCCGACGGATCGGCCGAGTTGCGCGCCGCACTGGTCCGCAACCTGTGGCGCGGGGTGGAGCCGGACGAGGCCGGTTTGGCGCATGTGATGGCGGAAGTCGCATCGCTGCGTAGCCAGCTTGCAGCAACGCCAGTGCCCGACCTGATCGTCGCCGATCGGCTGGACGGAGCGCGGGCGTGAGCGCACCTGAATTTCCGCTGGTCGTGACGCTCGCCGACGCAGCACATGGTCGCGTCATTTCAGCCGAAGCCGATGCCGGCGCGCGCGACGCGATCGCCCGGCGGCTCGGCCTGGTTGCGATCGACCGCTTTGTACTGACCGCTGAAGTCCGCGCGATCGCGGGCGGAATCGGCGCGAAAGGCGAAGTGCGGGCCGATGTCATACAGGCCTGCGCCGCGACCGACCTGCCCGTTCCGGCGACGATCAACGAAGCTTTCGACCTCCGCTTTCTGCGCGATGTCGATGCGCCGGTGGGCGAAGATGAAGAGATCGAGATCGGAAGCGAGGATCTCGACCTACTCCCGCTCGAAGGCGACAGGGTCGATCTTGGCGATTCGGCCGTGCAGACGCTGTCGCTCGCGCTCGACCCGTTCCCGCGCCATCCCGACGCCGACCGCATCCTTGCCGAAAAGGGCGTACTCAGCGAGGATGCCGCGGGGCCGTTTGCGGCCTTAGCGAAGCTGCGCGGAAAGCCCGACGCCTAACGACCTTCGTCAGGGACGGGCTTCGCTTCTTCCTCGACCAGATCGGCGACCGCGGCGTCGAGCCCAGGCTCTTCCTTCGCCGCCGGTGTTTCCGATTTCGGCTTTTCCGCTGCCTTTTCGTCGCGCGTCGGCGGCAGCGCGCCGCCGAGCGCATTGGCGAGGCCGAGCAATTGCTCACCGATCACCTTGTCGACCGCGGGCGCGATATCCGCGACCTTGAAGCGCATATAGCCGCCGACGACATAGTCGAAGCGCAGCGCGCTGCCCGTCGGGGTTTCCTTGATCTGGATGGTCAGCGTGCCATTGAGCGCTTCGCCCTGCAGCGGGCCGAACGCGCCCGACAGGCGCAGCATCTGGCCCGGTTTCGAAAAGAGGACGCGCGCGTGCTGAACGCTGCCGACGCCCGCACCCGTATCGGGCAATTTTTCGCAGAAGCAGCCGCCGGCTTGCGAATCGAGCCAGAAGTTCGCGGCGTCGCCCGACCAGCTATGATCCTTTGACCACCAGCTTTCGGGCATGCGGAGCATTTTCCACACGTCGGCGGGGGTCGCGGCGACCTGTGCGGTGTGCGCGACGGTGAAGCCCGCCTCGCTCTGGTCGACGACCTTGGCGTTTGCGGCCGGCGCCAAAGCGAGTGCCGCGATCGTCGCCGCGCCCGCGAAATAACTGGAAAATGCCATCAGCCTGTCCCCCTTGGCGCCTCAATAACCGGCGCTGGGAGGACTGGCTAGCCTCAGCCCGCGAGGATCGTTTCGATCGCGTCGTTGACCTCGTCGATCGGCGCCATTCCGTCGACGTGCGTCACGATGCCGCGCGCTTCGTAGATCGGCAGGATCGGAGCGGTCTTGGCGCGATATTCGGCCATGCGCGTGCGCACCGTTTCCTCATTGTCGTCGGGACGGCGCTTGAATTCCTCCGACCCGCAAACGTCACAAACATTGTCCACTTTGGGAAGCTTGTATCGATCGTGATAGCCTGCGCCGCATTTGGCGCAGCTGAAGCGGCCGGTGATGCGGTCGACAAGCGCGTCTTCCTCGACCTGCAGTTCGATCACATGGTCGAGCTTGCGGCCGCGTGCCGACAGGATGCCATCGAGGGCTTCGGCCTGCGCCGCGGTGCGAGGATAGCCGTCGAAGATCACCGAGACGTCACTGCCAAGCTGGTCGAGCCGTTCGCCGATCAGGCCCGAGACGATTTCGTCCGAGACGAGTTCGCCCGCGTCCATGACGGCTTTCGCCTGCACGCCGATCGGCGTCCCGGCCTTGACCGCCGCGCGGAGCATGTCGCCAGTCGAGAGCTGGACCATGCCATGCTCTTCTTCGAGCCGAACCGCCTGCGTTCCCTTGCCCGCCCCCGGCGGACCCAGCAAAATGATATTCAGCGTCATGGGGACCCCTGTTTGCCCTACCGTGTCGCGAGTGCCGTAGCTTGGCGATCAACGCCGCGCAACGCCGCCCTTCAATTTGGCCTTTTTGATGAGGTCGCCATATTGGTGCGCGAGCATGTGGCTCTGGATCTGGCTGATCGTATCGATCGTGACGTTCACGATGATCAGCAGGCTGGTGCCGCCGAGCTGGAACGGCAACCCCGACCCCGCGATGAAATATTCGGGGATCAGACAGATCGCCGCCAGATAGGCCGCACCGAGCACGGTGATGCGCGTCAGCACGAAATCGAGATAGGCGGCGGTGTTCTTGCCCGGGCGAATGCCGGGAATGAAGCCGTTCTGGCGCTTCAGATTGTCGGCGGTTTCTTCGGGATTGAAGACCACGGCAACATAGAAGAAGCAGAAGAAGACGATACCCGCGGCATAGAGCGCCATATAAAGCGGCTGGCCGTGCGCGAGATACTGGTTGAGCGTGATCAGGAAATCGCCGGTCGCGGTGTCGCCCTGAACATTCTGGCCCATCATCTGAGTGACGGTCAGCGGCATCAGCAGCAGCGACGAGGCAAAGATCGGCGGGATCACGCCCGCGGTGTTGACCTTGAGCGGCAGGTGGCTGCGGTCCGCCTGCATCACGCCGCGCTGCGTCGCGCGCTTGGGATATTGAACGAGGACGCGGCGCTGTGCACGTTCCATGAAGCTGATGAAGGCGATGACGACGATCGCGCCGCCGACGACGGCGAGGATCGTGCCGCCGCCCATCGAGCCTTCACGAACCTGCGTGAACATCTGCGCGAAGCTGCGCGGCAACTGGGCAAGAATGCCCGCCATGATGATCAGCGAGACGCCGTTCCCGATCCCGCGGCTGGTGATCTGTTCGCCCAACCACATCAGGAAGAGCGTACCGCCGACGATGCTGATCACCGCGCCGATGCGGAACAACATGCCGGGGTCGACGACCGCGGCGATGCCCTGGCTCGCGCCGAGCGATTCGAGCCCGACAGCGATGAAATAACCCTGGATCGCGGTGAGTCCGACCGTCCCGTAGCGCGTATATTGGTTGAGCTTCTTGCGCCCGCTTTCGCCCTCTTTCTTGAGTGCGGCGAGGCTGGGCGACAGGGCCGCCGCTAGCTGCACGACGATCGACGCCGTGATATAGGGCATGACGCCGAGCGCGATGATGCTCATCCGCTCAAGGCTGCCGCCCGAGAAGGTGTTGAAAATGTCGAGGACGCCGCCCGACGCGGCCTGGCTGTAGAGCGACGCCAGCGCAACGGGGTCGACCCCGGGCAGCGGCACGAACGACAGGAAACGGAAGACGATCAGCGCGCCGATCGTGAACCAGATGCGGTTCTTGAGTTCGGTCGCCTGACCGAACTTCGAAAAGTTCAGGTTGGAAGCAAGCTGGTCGGCGCGAGAGGCCATGGGTGTTTTCCTCGGATATTCCGGACCGCGCCCCCCGCGACCCGGCGCCTATGTGCGTTCGGCGGTGACGAAGCGCAAGGGGAAAGGCCTATTTTGCGACGCAGCTCGTCGATACCGGCTGCATCATCCGTTCGCATCGAACGGGAAATAACAGATCGTCAAACGACGAAGGGCGACCCGTGTTCCGAGCCGCCCCTTCGCCTTGATTATTCCGCCTTGGCTTTGGCGCGGCGCTGGGCCTTCTTGCCTTCGCCTTCGGGCTTGGGTTCGGGCAATTCAACCTTGCCGCCAGCCTTTTCGACCGCTTCGATCGCGCCTTTCGACGCGCCGGCAACGGCGAAGTTCAGCTTCGCGGTGATTTCACCCTTGGCGAGGAGACGGACGCCATCCTTGCCGCCACGGGCAACGCCGGCAGCCTTGAGCGCGGCGTGATCGATCACAGCCTTCGCGTCGAGCTTCTTCTCGTCGACCAGCTTCTGGATCATGCCCAGATTCACGATCGCGAAATCCTTGCCGAAGATGTTGTTGAAGCCACGCTTCGGGATACGCATGTGAAGGGGCATCTGGCCGCCTTCAAAGCCGTTGATCGCGACGCCGCTACGGGCCTTCTGGCCCTTTTGACCGCGACCGGCGGTCTTGCCCTTGCCCGAGCCGATGCCGCGTCCAACGCGCATGCGGCCCTTGCGGGCGCCATTGTTGTCACGAAGTTCGTTAAGCTTGATAGTCATTGCACTCGCTTTCGCTTTTATCGCGCTGATAGATATAAGGTCGGGTCGTGAGGGGCTCAGCCCTCGACGACTTCGACCATGTGCGGCAGCTTGCGGATCATGCCGCGCACTTCCGGGGTGTCGACCAGTTCGACCTCGCGGTGCATCTTGCCCAGGCCGAGGCCGGTCAGGATCGCACGCTGGCTCTTGGGACGACGGATCGGCGAACCGATCTGGCGGATCTTGATCTTCTTGTCAGCCATCGTCTTACTCCGTCACCGCCGCGGCTTCGGCCTCGGCTGCGCGGTCGGAAGCACCGCCACGCTTGATCAGGTCCGAAACCTTCTTGCCGCGACGCTGCGCGACCGACTTCGGGCTGGTCTGCTCACCGAGCGCTTCGAAAGTAGCGCGGATCATGTTGTAGGGGTTCGAAGTGCCGACCGACTTGGTCACCACGTCCGCAACGCCCAGCGATTCGAACACGGCGCGCATCGGGCCGCCGGCGATGATGCCGGTACCGGCAGGAGCCGAACGCAGCGTCACATTACCGGCGCCGAACACACCGCGACCATCATGGTGCAGCGTGCGGCCGTCGCGCAGCGGAACGCGAATCATCGCCTTCTTCGCAGCAGCGGTTGCCTTCGAAATGGCTTCGGGCACTTCGCGCGCCTTGCCATGACCGAAACCGGCACGACCCTTGCCGTCGCCGACGACGACGAGCGCGGCGAAACCGAAGCGCTTGCCGCCCTTCACCGTCTTTGAAACGCGGTTGATGTGAACGAGCTTTTCGATGAGCTCTTCGCCACCTTCTTCGTCGCGCGGGCGACGATCGTCGCGGCGGCCTCGGCCACCGTCACGACCGCCACGACCGCCGTCGCGGCCACCACGGCCACGGCGGGGAGCGCCGGTGTTTTCGGTCGCTTCGACAGCGCCTTCGACGTTCTGTACTTCGTCAGCCATAATCAGAACTCCAATCCGCCTTCGCGAGCCGCGTCGGCCAGCGCCTTGATGCGCCCGTGGAACAGGAAACCGCCGCGGTCGAACACGACCTGGGTCACGCCGGCCTTCTTCGCGGCAGCGGCGAGGCGCTTGCCAACGTCGGCGGCAGCAGCCGTGGTCGCGCCGGTCTTGCCGCGGACATCCTTGTCCAGCGTCGAGGCCGAAGCCAGCGTCTGGCCGGCGGCGTCATCGATGAGCTGCGCATAGATGTGACGGCCCGAACGGTGCACCGAAAGGCGCGGACGCCCGGCTGCACGCTGGCGGAGGGCGGTACGGACGCGCTGGCGCCGTTTTTCGAAAGTGGTAAGATGTGCCATGGCTTACTTCTTCTTGCCTTCTTTGCGGAAGATGTACTCGCCGCGATATTTGATGCCCTTGCCCTTATAGGGTTCGGGCTTACGCCAACGGCGAATTTCCGCCGCGACCTGGCCGACCTTCTGCTTGTCGATACCGCTGATCTCGATCGTCGTGTTGTCCGGCGTCTTGATCTCGATGCCTTCGGGCACCGCAAAATCGACATCATGGCTGTAGCCGAGCTGCAGCTTGAGCGTCTTGCCCTGCGAGTTGGCGCGATAGCCGACACCGGTGATCTCGAGGACCTTGGTGAAGCCTTCGGTCACACCCGTGATCAGGTTCTGGACCAGCGTACGCTGCATGCCCCAGAAAGCGCGTGCTTCGCGGGTGCCGTTCGCGGGCTGAACCGAAATGCTGCCTTCGGCGACTTCATAGTTGATGAGGTCGGAAAGCGGCATCGCGAGCGTGCCCTTCGGTCCCTTGACCGACAGCTGACCGCCATCGATCGCGGCGGTGACGCCGCCCGGAATCGGTACTGCCTTTTTACCAATGCGCGACATCAGAACACCTCCGCCAGCACTTCGCCGCCGACATTATGTTCGCGTGCTTCGGCGTCCGAGAGAACGCCGCGCGGGGTCGACACGATGGTGATACCAAGGCCGTTGCGCACGATCGGAAGTTCTTTCGAACCCGAATAGACGCGGCGGCCCGGCTTCGAAACGCGAGCCACATGGCGGATCGCCGGCTGGCCTTCGAAATATTTGAGCTCGATGCGGATGCCCTTGTGCTGGCCCTTGGCACCCAGCGCTTCTTCGCTGTAGCCGCGGATATAGCCTTCACGCTGGAGAACATCGAGAACGCGGACGCGCAGGGTCGAGGCGGGAGTCAGGACGCTGTCCTTCTTCGCCTGCTGGCCGTTGCGGATGCGGGTGAGCATATCACCCAGGGGATCGGTCATTGCCATCTTGTCAGTCCCTTACCAGCTCGACTTCACAACACCGGGGATCAGGCCCTTGTTGGCCAGATCGCGGAGTTGGATACGGCACAGCCGGAATTTGCGATAATAAGCGCGCGGGCGCCCGGTCAGCTCGCACCGGTTACGGATGCGGGTCGGGTTACCATTGCGCGGGATTTCCGCCATCTTGAGGCGCGCGATCAGACGCTCGCCATCGTCGAGCGACGTATCTGCCGCAATCGCCTTCAGCTTCGCATAACGGCCGGCATATTTCTTCACCAGCTGCTTGCGACGCTCGTTCTTGTTTACCGAACTCAGTTTCGCCATGACTTAAGTTCTCTTTCCTTCTTGAAAGAGCCTGCCAGATCCCGAGGGATCAGGCGGCTTCCTTTTCCTGCGCAACGATCGGGAAGGGGAAGCCGAACAGCTTGAGCAGTTCGCGGGCTTCGTCGTCCGTACGAGCGGTGGTGGTGACGATCACGTCCATGCCGCGCACCTGGTCGATGCGGTCATAGTTGATCTCGGGGAAGATGATCTGCTCTTTCAGGCCCATGGCATAGTTGCCACGGCCGTCGAAGCTGGTCGCCGACACGCCGCGGAAGTCGCGGATGCGCGGCATTGCGATCGTGATCAGGCGGTCGAGGAATTCATACATGCGTTCGCGGCGCAGGGTCACCTTGCAGCCAATCGGCATGCCTTCGCGCAGCTTGAACTGTGCGATCGACTTCTTCGCCTTGGTCACGACGGGCTTCTGGCCGGCGATGAGTTCCATCTCGGCAGCGGCCGATTCGACCTTCTTCTTGTCCTGCGTGGCTTCGCCGACGCCCATGTTGAGCGTGATCTTTTCGATCTTCGGCACTTCCATCGCATTCTTGTAACCGAACTTCTCGGTCATCGCCTTGACGATCACATCGTCATAGCGCTTGCGCATGCGCGGGGTGTAATTGTCAGCCATTGAGCGTCTCCCCGGACTTCACGGCCACGCGGACCTTCTTGCCGTCCTTGGTTTCAAAACGAACGCGCGTCGGCTTGCCGGTCTTGGGATCGGCAATCGCGACCTTGCTCGCGTACAGCGGCGCTTCCTTGCGCTCCAGGCCACCCTGCGGGTTGGTCTGGCTCGGCTTGCGGTGGCGCGTGATGATGTTGACGCCCGCGACAACGACCTTGCCGTCTTTCGGCAGGCTCTGCGTCACTTCGCCGGTCTTGCCCTTGTCCTTGCCGGACAGGATGACAACCGTGTCGCCCTTCTTGATCTTGTTCGCCATGGTTAGAGGACCTCCGGCGCCAGGCTGATGATCTTCATATAGCCGCGGCCGCGCAGTTCGCGGACGACGGGGCCGAAGATACGGGTGCCGATGGGCTCTTCATTCTTGTTGACGAGCACGGCAGCGTTGCTGTCGAAACGGATGACCGAGCCATCGGCACGGCGCACGTCCTTGGCGGTGCGAACGATAACGGCGCGATGCACGTCACCCTTCTTCACCTTGCCGCGGGGCTGAGCTTCCTTGATCGACACGACGATCACGTCGCCCACGCCGGCGGTACGACGCTTCGAGCCGCCCAGAACCTTGATGCACTGGACGCGCTTGGCACCGCTGTTGTCAGCGACTTCCAATTGTGACTGCATCTGGATCATCGATGCATTTCCTTCTTTTTTGGCCTACCGGGATGCCCCGGCGGTTCCGTGAAAATCAGCTTAGGCGTCAGCGGCCGTTTTGGGCTTGCTGTGGGTGTCGACCTTGTCGAGCACCTTCCACGTCTTCAGCTTCGAAATCGGCTTCGTTTCCTCGATGCGGACGGTTTCGCCAGCCTTGATGGCGTTGTCCTCATCGTGGGCGTGATATTTTTTCGAGCGGCGGATGATCTTGCCGTACAGAGGGTGCTTCACCTTCCGTTCGACCTTCACCACGACGGTCTTGTCGCCCTTGTCGGACACCACCGTACCGGTCAGAATGCGCTTCGGCATCGATAGTCTCCTTACTTCGCGGCCGAGCGCGTACGCTCGGTCTGCTGCGTCTTGATGCGCGCGATCGAGCGGCGCACTTCCTTGACGCGTGAGGCCTTTTCAAGCTGGCCGGTGGCCGCCTGGAAGCGGAGGTTGAACGCCTCGCGCTTCAGTTCGCCAAGCTGTTCGGCGAGCTGGTCGTCGGTCTTGGCCTTGAAATCTTCGGTCTTGGCCATGTCCTTAACCCTCCAGATGCGAGGTGTCGCCGAGACGGGCGATCACCTTCGTCTTGATCGGCAGCTTCATCGCGGCGCGTTCGAACGCCAGCGCGGCCACGGGGCCCGGAACGCCGTCGAGTTCGAACAGGATGCGACCCGGCTTCACGCGAGCGGCCCAGAATTCCGGCGAACCCTTGCCCTTACCCATACGGACTTCGGCAGGCTTCGACGACACGGGGACGTCGGGGAAAATGCGGATCCACAAACGGCCCTGACGCTTGATCGCGCGGCTGATCGCACGGCGAGCCGCTTCGATCTGGCGGGCGGTGATGCGCTCGGGTTCCATCGCCTTCAGCCCGTAGGAGCCGAAGTTCAGGCTGGTTCCGCCCTTGGCATTGCCATGGATGCGGCCCTTGAAAGCCTTACGGAACTTGGTTTTTTTCGGTTGCAGCATGTCAGCAGTCCTTAGCGGCGATCTTCACGAGCCGGACGGACGCCGGTCGTCTGTGCGTCGAGCATCAGACGGTCGGTCGCCATCGGATCGTGGCCGAGAATCTCGCCCTTGAAGATCCACACCTTGATCCCGCACACGCCATAGGCGGTGTGCGCGGTCGATTCGGCATAGTCGACATTGGCGCGCAGCGTGTGAAGCGGCACCCGGCCTTCGCGATACCATTCGGTACGTGCGATTTCCGCGCCGCCCAGACGGCCGGCGCAGTTGATACGGATGCCTTCGGCGCCCAGACGCATCGCCGACTGAACCGCGCGCTTCATGGCGCGACGGAACGCGACGCGGCGTTCGAGCTGATCGGCAATGCCCTGGCCGACGAGCTTGGCGTCGACTTCGGGCTTGCGGATTTCGACGATGTTCAGCGACACGTCGCTGCCCGTCAGTTCACCGAGCTTCTTGCGAAGCTTTTCGATGTCCGCGCCCTTCTTGCCGATGATGACGCCCGGACGGGCGGCATAGATCGAAACGCGGCACAGCTTGGCCGGACGTTCGATCACGACCTTCGAGATCGCGGCCTGCGGCAGGTTCTTGAACACATACTGACGGATCTTCAGATCCTCGACCAGCATGCGGCCATAGTCCTGGCCTTCGGCGAACCAGCGGCTGTCCCAGGTGCGGTTGACCTGCAGGCGCAGGCCGATCGGATTGCTCTTCTGGCCCATCTTACGCCTCTTCTTCCTGTTCGCGCACGACGATCCGGATGCGGCTGAACGGCTTGACGATCCGGGTCGACTTGCCGCGGCCACGTGCGTGCCAGCGCTTCATCGAGATCGACTTGCCGACGCTGGCTTCCTTGATGACGAGCGCATCAACGTCGAGGTTGTGGTTGTTTTCCGCGTTGGCGACGGCGCTGGCGAGAACCTTGCGCACGTCGACAGCCATCGCCTTCTTCGAGAAGGTGAGGATGTTCATCGCGTCTTCGACCTTGCGGCCACGGATCAGCGCGGCGACGAGGTTGAGCTTCTGCGCCGAACCGCGAATCTGCGTGCCGACCGAGAGAGCCTCGTTATCGGCGACGCGGCGGGGGGACTTTTCCTTGCCCATTAGCGTTTGCCCTTCTTGTCGGCCGCGTGGCCGGGGAAGAAGCGCGTCGGCGCAAATTCACCCAGCTTCATGCCGACCATGTCTTCGTTCACCGACACCGGCACGAACTTGCGGCCGTTGTAGACGTTGAAGGTCAGCCCGACGAACTGCGGCAGGATGGTGGACCGGCGCGACCAGGTCTTGATCGGGGCAGAGCTGCCACCGTCCTGGGCCGTTTCGGCTTTCTTGAGGAGATGAAGGTCCACAAAGGGACCCTTCCAGACCGAGCGAGCCATGGCTTACCTCTTCTTCTTCGCGTGACGCGACCGGATGATCATCTTGTCGGTCGACTTGTTGTGACGGGTACGAGCACCCTTGGTCGGCTTGCCCCACGGGGTAACCGGATGACGGCCACCCGAGGTGCGGCCTTCACCACCACCATGCGGGTGATCGACCGGGTTCTTCGCGACACCGCGGGTCAGCGGACGCTTGCCCAGCCAGCGGTTGCGACCAGCCTTGCCGAGGTTGGTGTTCTGGTTGTCGGGGTTCGACACCGCACCGACCGTGCCCATGCACTCGCCGCGGATATAACGCTGTTCGCCCGAACCGAGACGCACGATGACGAGACCGCGGTCACGACCGACGACCTGTGCATAGGTGCCAGCCGAACGGGCGATCTGGCCACCCTTGCCCGGCTTCATCTCGATATTGTGGACGATCGTTCCGACCGGCATCTGCGACAATTCCATCGCATTGCCCGGCTTCACGTCGGTCTTCTTGCCGGCGACGACGGTGTCGCCAACGGCCAGACGCTGCGGCGCCAGGATATAGGTCTGCTCGCCGTCTTCATATTTGACGAGCGCGATGAACGCCGTGCGGTTGGGGTCATATTCCAAACGCTCGACGACAGCCGGCATGTCCCACTTGCGACGCTTGAAGTCGATGAAGCGGTACTTCTGCTTGTGGCCGCCAGCGATACCGCGCGAGGTCACATGACCCTTGTTGTTGCGGCCACCGGTCTTGCGCTTGCCTTCGGTCAGCGCCTTGACGGGCTTGCCCTTCCACAGCGACGACTTGTCGACGAGGATCAGGCCGCGCTGCGCGGGGCTGGTCGGATTATAGGATTTAAGTGCCATTTTCTCTGCCTCTTCCTACAATCAGACGCCGGTCGTGACGTCGATCGACTGGCCTGCGGCCAGGCGAACGATCGCCTTCTTCACGTCGCTGCGGGTGTAGGGCTTGCCCTTCCAGCGCTTGGTCTTGCCCTTGGTGACGAGCGTGTTGACGCTCAGCACCTTGACATCGAACAGCGCCTCGACGGCGGCCTTGATGGCGGGCTTGGTCGCGTCGTTCGCGACCTTGAACACCACCGCGTCATTTTCGCTGAGCAGCGTCGACTTTTCGGTGATCACCGGAGCGAGGATCACGTCATAGTGACGCGCGTCGATGGTTTTTGCCTTAGCCATTGCAGCGGGCCTCCAGCTTTTCGACCGCCGCGCGGGTCAGGACCAGCGTGTCGGCACGGATGATGTCATAGACATTGGCACCGATGGCGGGCAGCGCGTCGACACCGATGAGGTTGGCCGAAGCCATTGCGAAGCTTTCGTGCACCGCGTCACCGTCGATGAAGAGTGCGCGATTGCCGAGTTCGAGCTTGCCGAGCTTGCCGGCGAGCGCCTTGGTCTTCGCGTCCTTGAGCTCGAGCGTGTCGAGAACGACGAGCTTGCCGCCCTTCGCCTTGTCGCTCAATGCCATCTTCAGGCCGAGGGTGCGGATCTTCTTGTTCAGCGAGTGGCCGAAGGTGCGGGCACGGGGGCCGTGCGCCTTACCACCACCGATGAAGATCGGCGCCTTGCGATCGCCGTGACGAGCGGTACCGCCGCCCTTCTGGCGACCGAACTTCTTGCCGGTGCGCGACACATCGCTGCGTTCGCGGGCGGCACGAGCCGGACCACGGCGCTTTTCGAGCTGCCATGCAACGACGCGATGCAGGATGTCGGCGCGGGCGTCGACGCCGAACACATCGTCATTGAGATCGATGTCGGTGCCGGCCTTGCCGTCGAGGGTCTGAACCTTGACCTTCATGATCAGGACTCCTGTGCGCCGTCGGTGGCCGCGGTGTCGACGACGGTTTCTTCAACCGGCGTTTCGACCGGCGCGTCAGCCGGGGCTTCGTTGCTGTTGGCCGCGCTCTTGATGCCCGCCGGATAGGGGGCCTCGGGGTGACGCGGCAGCTTCACCGCATCGCGGACGAGCAACCAGCCGCCCTTCGAGCCAGGGACCGAGCCCTTGACGAAGAGAAGGCCGCGCTCGACGTCGGTGCGGACGATTTCGAGATTCTGCTGGGTGCGATTGCGCGCGCCCATGTGGCCGGCCATCTTCTTGTTCTTGAAGACGCGGCCCGGATCCTGACGGTTACCGGTCGAACCATGCGCACGGTGGCTGATCGAAACACCGTGGGAGGCGCGCATACCGCCGAAACCCCAGCGCTTCATCGCACCGGCAAAGCCCTTACCCTGGGTAACACCCTGGATGTCGACGATCTGGCCGGCGACGAAGTGATCGGCCGACAGTTCGGCGCCGACGTCGAGCGTCGCGTCGTCAGCGACGCGGAATTCGACGACCTTTGCCTTCGGCTCGACTTCGGCCTTGCCATAGGCACCACGCTGCGGCTTGGCGACATTCTTCGCCTTTGCCGAGCCAGCACCGAGCTGAACGGCCACATAGCCGTCACGTTCTTTATCGCGGACAGAGACGACCTGACAGCCTTCGAGGCTCAGGACGGTGACGGGCACGTGGCGGCCGTCGTCCTGAAACAGGCGGGTCATCCCCATTTTCTTCGCGATCACGCCAGTACGCATGATCCATACTCCTAAACAGAGGCCGGGCGGACCATTCCGCACGGCTTGCGGGACCCATCGAGGCAAGCCTCAACAGAACCCTCCCAGCCCAAAATTTCGATGCATCGCCCCGTCCGGGCTGAGGTGCCGCCATCCCGAAGGATTTGCGGCGAGACGGGGGACGCAGCCCGGTCGTAAATGCCTTCCAAGGAAAGCGACCGGCGGTATCCACCCTATCGTCGGTCCGGATCGCTCCGGACAATGCAGGCGCCGAAGCGGCCTGCCGATAGAGACCCCGGTTTTCACCGGGGCTGCGCTGGCTTAGGCCAGCTTGATTTCGACGTTCACGCCCGCGGCGAGGTCGAGCTTCATCAGCGCGTCGACCGTCTGCGGGGTGGGCTGCACGATGTCGAGCAGCCGCTTGTGGGTACGCACCTCGAACTGCTCGCGCGACTTCTTGTCGACATGCGGGCCGCGGTTCACGGTGAATTTTTCAATACGCGTCGGAAGCGGGATCGGACCGCGAATGAGTGCGCCCGTGCGACGTGCCGTGTCGGCAATGTCGGTGGTGGCCTGATCGAGCACGCGGTGATCAAAGGCCTTCAGGCGAATGCGAATATTCTGCGTTTCCATGACTGTTCCAGTCGAATCCCGTCTAACGATGCGAAAGAGCCGAAATGGCCTGTTCCGGCCCCCTAGTGGAAGCCGGCTCGGCCATCAAAATTCTTAAAGCTACGAGCCGCCCGAATCACTTCCGAATCGAGCGGCTCGCGGCCCTATATTACTTTGTGATCGTCGCGACAACCCCTGCGCCGACCGTGCGGCCACCTTCGCGAATTGCGAAGCGCAGACCCGGGTCCATGGCGATCGGGGCAATCAGCTTGACCGACAGCTGGACGTTGTCGCCCGGCATGACCATTTCGGTGCCCTCGGGGAGGATAACCTCACCGGTGACGTCCGTGGTGCGGAAGTAGAACTGCGGACGATAGTTCGCGAAGAACGGCGTGTGACGGCCGCCTTCGTCCTTCGACAGGACGTACACTTCCGAGGTGAACTCGGTGTGCGGCGTGATCGAACCCGGCTTAGCCAGAACCTGGCCACGCTCAACTTCTTCACGGCCGACGCCGCGGATCAGCGCACCGATGTTGTCGCCAGCCTGGCCCTGGTCGAGCAGCTTGCGGAACATTTCGACGCCGGTGACGACGGTCTTCTTGGTGTCCTTGATGCCGACGATTTCGACTTCTTCACCGACCTTGACGATGCCGGTTTCGACGCGGCCGGTAACAACCGTACCACGACCCGAGATCGAGAACACGTCTTCGATCGGCATCAGGAAGGGCTTGTCGAGCGGACGTTCCGGCTGCGGGATCCACGCGTCGACGGCTTCCATCAGCTTCAGGATCGCGTCCTTGCCGATGTTGTCGTCGCGACCTTCGAGGGCGGCGAGAGCCGAACCCGGGATGATCGGAATATTGTCGCCGTCGAAATCGCGCTTCGACAGTTCTTCGCGGATTTCGAGCTCAACGAGTTCGAGCAGTTCGGGATCGTCAAGCTGGTCGACCTTGTTGAGGAAGACGACCATGGTCGGAACGCCGACCTGCTTCGCGAGCAGGATGTGCTCCTTCGTCTGGGGCATCGGGCCGTCAGCGGCCGACACGACGAGGATCGCGCCGTCCATCTGGGCAGCACCGGTGATCATGTTCTTGACGTAGTCAGCGTGACCCGGGCAGTCGACGTGCGCGTAGTGGCGGCCGTTGGTTTCATATTCGACGTGTGCGGTCGAAATGGTGATGCCGCGCTCGCGCTCTTCGGGAGCCTTGTCGATGTTCGCGAAGTCAACGGCGGCGTTGCCCGCAACGTTTTCCGCCAGCACCTTGGTGATCGCTGCGGTCAGCGAGGTCTTGCCATGGTCGACGTGACCGATGGTGCCGATGTTGCAGTGCGGCTTCGTCCGCTCAAATTTAGCCTTGGCCATGATGTAACAACCTTCTTGTTCGATGTTTGCGTTGATCAGTCCTGGACGAGCCTGCTGAATCAGGCGCCGCCCTTAGAGGGTCTTGCCGCGCGGTGCAAGCCCGCGCGGCTTTGACCCATCAGGCCATCTTGGCCTTCACTTCTTCGGCGACGTTGGTCGGCACTTCTTCATAATGCGAGAATTGCATCGAGTAGCTTGCGCGACCCTGGCTGAAGCTGCGCAGCTGATTCACATAGCCGAACATGTTCGCCAGCGGAACGATCGCCTCGACGACCTGGGCGATGCCCCGGCTGTCGGTGCCCTGAATCTGCCCGCGACGGCTGTTAAGGTCGCCGATCACGTCACCCATGAATTCCTCAGGGGTAACGACTTCGACCTTCATCACCGGTTCGAGCAGCTTGATGCCGGCCTTCGCCGCCACTTCGCGCATTGCCGCACGGCCCGCGATTTCGAACGCCAGCGCCGACGAGTCGACGTCGTGATACGCGCCGTCCGTGAGCTTGATTTCGAAGTCGATGATCGGGAAGCCGATCATGTGACCGTTTTCGGCCGACTCGCGCATGCCCTTTTCAACCGACGGAATATATTCGCGCGGAATGTTACCGCCCTTGATTTCGTCGATGAAGGTGATGCCCGCGCCGCGTTCGCCGGGAGCGACGCTGACCTTGACGCGGCCGAACTGGCCCGAGCCGCCCGACTGCTTCTTGTGGGTATAGTCGACGTCAACAGCCTTCGCGAGCGATTCGCGGTACGCCACCTGCGGCGCGCCGACGTTCGCTTCGACCTTGAACTCGCGCTTCATACGATCGACGAGAATGTCGAGGTGAAGCTCGCCCATGCCCTTGATGATCGTCTGACCCGATTCATGGTCGGTCGACACGCGGAACGAGGGATCCTCGGCAGCCAGGCGGTTGAGCGCGATGCCCATACGTTCCTGGTCGGCCTTGGTCTTCGGTTCCACCGACAGTTCGATAACCGGCTCGGGGAATTCCATGCGCTCGAGGATGATCGGCGCGTTGGTGGCGCAGAGCGTGTCCCCGGTGGTGGTTTCCTTGAGGCCGGCAAGCGCGACGATGTCGCCCGCATAGGCTTCTTCGATGTCTTCGCGGCTGTTCGCATGCATCAGCAGCATACGACCGACCTTTTCCTTCTTGTCCTTCACCGAGTTCAGGTACGTGCCCTTGTTCAGGGTACCCGAGTAGATGCGGGCGAAGGTGAGCGAACCGACGAACGGGTCGTTCATGATCTTGAACGCGAGCAGCGACAGAGGAGCCGAGTCCGACGTCTCACGCGAGTCGGGCTGGTCGGTGTCCGGGTTGATGCCCTGAACGTCAGGAATGTCGAGCGGCGAAGGCAGATAGTCGACGACCGCGTCGAGCAGCGTCTGGACGCCCTTGTTCTTGAACGCCGAGCCGCAGAGGACCGGAACGAACGCCTGTGCCAGCGTACCCTTGCGGATCAGCTTCTTGAGCGTGGCGACGTCGGGGACAGTGCCTTCGAGATAGGCTTCCATCGCGTCGTCGTCCTGTTCGACGGCGAGCTCGACGAGCTTTTCGCGATATTCGGCAGCCTTGTCGGCAAGGTCGGCCGGGATTTCTTCATAGAAGAATTCGGCGCCGAGGCTTTCGTCCTTCCAGATGATCGCACGCTCGTTGACCAGGTCGACGAGGCCCTTGAAGCCGCCTTCCGAACCGATCGGCAGATAAAGCACGGCCGGGGTCGCGCCGAGGCGATCGATGATCGTCTGGACGCAATAATAGAAATCGGCACCGGTACGGTCGAGCTTGTTGATGAAGCACATCCGCGGAACCTTGTACTTGTCCGCCTGACGCCACACGGTTTCCGACTGCGGCTCAACGCCGGCAACGCCGTCGAACGCGGTGATCGCGCCGTCGAGCACGCGCAGCGAACGCTCGACTTCAATCGTGAAGTCGACGTGGCCGGGGGTGTCGATGATGTTCAGGCGGTGTTCCGGACCCTGACCTTCTTCGGCCTTCCACAGGCAGGTGGTGGCAGCCGACGTGATCGTGATGCCGCGTTCCTGTTCCTGCTCCATCCAGTCCATCGTGGCGGCGCCGTCATGGACTTCGCCGATCTTATAGGACTTGCCGGTGTAATAGAGAATGCGCTCGGTCGTCGTGGTCTTGCCGGCGTCGATGTGCGCCATGATACCGAAATTGCGATAGCGTTCGAGCGGATGGCTGCGTGCCATGGTCTTTTCCTTGGATTTGGGGGGAGGCCTTTGGAGCCACCCCCGATATAGGAACGATTGTTACGATTGCGAGACGACGGGATCTCGAGACCCGGGCCGTCCCGCGAGCGCTTACCAGCGGTAGTGGCTGAAGGCGCGGTTGGCTTCGGCCATGCGATGCGTATCTTCACGCTTCTTCACGGCATTGCCACGGTTGTTCGACGCATCGAGCAGTTCGCCAGACAGACGCGCGGCCATCGTGGTTTCGCTGCGGTTGCGTGCAGCGGTGATCAGCCAGCGGATCGCGAGCGCCTGCGCACGGTCCGGACGGACTTCGACCGGAACCTGATAGGTCGCACCGCCGACGCGGCGGCTGCGGACTTCGATGTTCGGACGGATGTTCGCGAGCGCTTCGTGGAACACGCCGAGCGGTTCCTTCTTGGCGCGGGCTTCGACCGATTCGAGCGCACCGTAAACGATGCTTTCGGCGACGGACTTCTTCCCGTCCAGCATGACGCTGTTCATGAACTTCGACAGCACCGTATCACCGAAACGGGGATCGGGCAGGATTTCGCGGCGTTCAGGACGACGACGACGAGCCATAGGTAATTCCTTTTACAACAGCATCCCGGCGCCAAGGCAGCCTGGGATGATCAAATAGCCGAAAAAGCGGTCCTTACTTCGGACGCTTCGCACCGTATTTCGAACGGCTCTGCTTGCGGTCCTTAACACCCTGCGTATCGAGCACGCCGCGCAGGACGTGGTAACGCACACCGGGAAGATCGCGGACACGACCGCCGCGGATCAGCACGACGCTGTGTTCCTGGAGGTTGTGGCCTTCGCCGGGGATGTAGGTGATGACTTCGCGGCTGTTGGTCAGGCGGACCTTCGCAACCTTGCGGAGCGCCGAGTTCGGCTTTTTCGGGGTCGTCGTATAGACACGGGTGCAAACGCCGCGCTTCTGCGGGTTTGCGTCCATCGCCGGGACCTTAGACTTCACCTTCTGGGGAGTCCGGCCCTTGCGGACCAGCTGGTTGATTGTGGGCATGAATGCTTCACCTTTAAATGTCCGCCCATCAAAGCGAACGGTTACTGTACTGCGGTGGATGAAGCTCCGGCCCGTAACCCGCCCGAAAAGGCGGAAAACGGCCGACCTGATAACAGCAAAAGACCCCGGCCGATCGATATGATCTTCCGGAGGCTCCATCCGCGCCAGCAATGTTCAAGCGCTGTTGTAACTGAAAAAGGCGGCAAACCGTCCTTTTCGGTCGAGCGCGCCCCTAGACCCGATTCCCGTCCCGGTCAAGGGGCAGGCAATATTGTTGCGCCAGTCGGGGCGGGCTATCGGTCGCGCATGCCCGCTGTCCGCCACACCAGCTTTGCGCCGCACATCGCGCCCGACACTCGTCTGCTGATCCTCGGTAGCCTGCCCGGCGTCCGTTCGCTCGCCGAACGGCAATATTATGCCCATCCGACGAACCAGTTCTGGCGTCTGCTTGGCGAGGTGATCGACCGTCCGCTCGCGGACATGATCTATGACGACCGGCTCAACGCCTTGCGTGACGCAAAGGTCGGGCTGTGGGACGTGATCCGTAGCGCCGAACGGCAAACGAGCAGCGACTCGCAGATCCGCGAAGCCGAAGCACACAACCTCGCGGCACTGATCGCCGGGCTGCCGGAACTGCGCATGATCGCGTTCAACGGCGGCAAGGCGGCGGCGATCGGGCGAAAACAGCTTCCACCGCTCGGTCGCATCGCCATCGTCGATCTGCCGTCGAGCAGCGCCGCGCATACAATCGGTTTCGCGGCGAAGCGCGATAGCTGGATGGCGCTTCGCGGCGCCCTCTGATCAGTCGACCACCGTCCCGCGCGCCATCACGAAATCGACTTTCTTGAGCACGCGCACGTCAGCGACCGGATCACTCGCCACCGCGATGATGTCGGCGCTCTTGCCCGGCGCGATCGTGCCGATCTCGTTCGACAGGCCGAGCAGGTCGGCAGCGTTCACCGTCGCCGCCTTCAGGGCTTCGATCGGGGTCATGCCGTGCTCGACCATCAGTTCGAACTCGTCGCCGTTCCGGCCGTGCTTCGACACGCCGGCGTCGGTGCCGAAGGCGATGCGCACGCCTTTGGGCACAAGCCGTTCGAGGCTTTTGCCCGTGATCGAGATGCGCCACTGAATCTTCGCCAGCACATCCGGTTCATAAGCGTTGGCGTTCGCGGCGATGCGTTCCTTGTAGCCGTTCACGGTCGAGAGCGTCGGGACATAATAAGCCTTCGACTTCGCCCAGGCCGCGATCGTCGCTTCGTCGAGGATCGTGCCATGCTCGACCGAATCGACCCCGGCCGCGAGCGCAAGGCGAATGCCGTCGGCGCCGTGCGCGTGAACCGCGACCTTCTTGCCGAACATATGCGCGGTTTCGACGATCGCCTGCGCCTCGTCGTCGAACATCTGCTTGCCGAGACCGGCGCCGATGCGGCTGTTGACCCCTCCCGTCGAGGCGAATTTGATCACATCGGCCCCGCGGCCGATCTGAAGACGCACTGCGCGGCGGCAATCGTCGGCGCCGTTGCAGGTGTTGCCGGCCCCCGCGAAGAAAGGCCGCAGCTCGTCGCGATAGCCGAGCGAGCCGTCCATATGTCCCGCGCTGCCCGAAATGCTGTTGCCGGCATCGACGATGCGCGGGCCCTTTACCTTGCCCGCGAGAATCGCGTCGCGAAGCGCCAAGGTCGCGCCGTCGCCGTCGCCGAGATTGCGGACCGTGGTAAAGCCCGCGCGCAGCGTCTTCATCCCGTTCACCTCGGCATTAAAGGCCTGCGCCGCCGGGCTGAGCGTGATTTCCTCAAGCTGCCCCGCGATGCCGCCCGCATCGCTCGTCAGATGGACGTGGCTGTCGATCAAGCCGGGGAGGACATATTTGTCCTTGAGATCGATCAGCGTCGCGCCGGGATCGGCGGGCTGATAGCCGTCGGCGATCGACACGACCTTGCCACCCTCGACAATGATCGTCGATGCGCCGCGCACGGGCTTGCCGGGTTCGGCGAGCAATTGGCCCGCGTGGATGATCGTGCGCGCGGGCGCCTGCGCGGCGAGCGGCGAAGCGAGCGCCGCGCCGATCAGCGCGAGCGGAATATGAATCAGCTTCATTCTGGCATCCCCTGTTTTGATATCGGGAAGCGTTAAAGCCGATCAGAAGCCCATCGTAAAGCGGAGCGCCGCGCCCCGATCGTCGGGCATCGCGGCGATATGGCCCGGGTCCCGCCGCCACCAGCTATTCGCGATCAATTCGCCGCCGAACAGGCCCATGGCATAGCTTGCCTCGACAACCAGTTCGCGGCCCGTCGGGGCGAGATTATATGTGCGGCGCCCGAAGTCGGTGCGACCGGTCGCATAGTCGTGCGCGACAGGGAGCATCAGGTCGATGCCGCCACGCGCGACGCGCAAGGGCTGGGCGAGACGGAGCGCGGCGCTGTCGCCGACTTGCACCAGATTGGCCTTGGCAACGTCGAAGGAGAAGGCGGTCGACCAGAGTGCGCCGCCCGCGATCAAGCCTTGGTTGTCCGGCCGTGTCCACATCTGGCGCCAATTGGCCGCAATTTGCCAATCATCCTGCATATCGAGGAGGATGCCGGCGTCGCCGACGAGGCTGGTCGCGCCGCCAGCGCCGAACATCGGCCCAAGGCGGGCTCCGAGAAGACTGTCCGATTCGCGGAGCCAACTGGCGCCGAGCGCCGTCCGGACAGGACCAAAGCGGGCGTCCCATGCGGCGCCGACGCGCTGGTAGCGACTGTCGCGGCCCGAGCGGTAGCGGAGCAGTGGATCGTCCTGCCAACGCGAGCCCGAGACCCATCCATTTTCCAGAATGAGATTAACATATTGATTATTAATGATATTATAGCGAATCATCGTGCCGATGCCAGGGCTGGCGGCAAAGCCGAGCCCCTCGTTCGCTGCGTCACCGATGAGCATGGCATGGCCGCTGTCGCCGCGCTCACCCGCGAGCAGGCCGCCGGCGCTGCGACCCGCCGCAAACCCGATCCGCGTGCGCGCGTCGAAGCGCGTCATCACCGAGGCCGCGAGGGTACGCGCACGCTGCGCATCGTAGAAAGAGAGGCCGGCGAGTGCATCGGTGCCGCCCGTGCCCGGCGCGACGACAAGCGAAAGCGCGAGCGACGAGTTGGCGGCGCTTTGCTGGCGTATCAGCCCGCCGATCGCGCCCGACAGCTTGAAGTCGGGCCGACGTGCAGCGAGCGAGCCGCCGAAATCCACATTGAAGGCGCGGCCGAAGCCATCGGTGACGAGACCCGTCGTTCCGATGCCGCCGGCATCGCCCATCGGACCGCCGAGCATTCCCAGCGGCGCGTCGAGAGCCACGGCGGTCGAAGTGCCCGCAAGCGCGGTAGCGCCCATCGGCTGGAATGCGCGCGCGATATCCAGAATGCCCTGGCCATAGACGGCGTCGTCGCCCGCCGCGCCCGCGTCGCGTGCCGACTGATAAAGGAGCGCGACGATCTGCTGGCTGGTAAGATTCGGAAAGGCCTGCGCGATCAGCGCGACGGCGCCCGCGACCTGCGGCGCCGCGAAACTGGTGCCATTGAGCACGAACACGAAATTGCCTTCGGTCTTGAGCGCGCCATTTTCATATGCGCAGCACACGCCTTCGCCGAGCGCGGTCAGGTAGGAGCCCGCATAGCCGCCCGCGCGATTGCTGAACCCCGAGATCGCCCCACGATCGTTCACCGCACCGGCAATGACGACGAGCCCGCCGCCGGCATCGCGAAGCCCCTGCGCAAAGCGATCGGGGTTGTTCGGATCATTGCCGTTCGCGGTCGTGTCACCTTCGTTACCCGCCGAAACGATGACGATGATTCCCGCAGCGGTCGCGCGAGAGACCGCCGCGCGCAACGTCGCCCCGGGCGGGTCTTCGCCGCCGAGCGAGATGTTGACGACGCGCGCGCCCGCGCTGACCGCGCGGTCGAGACCTGCGGCAATCGCCACTTCGGGAAAACGGCAGCCGCTCTCGTCGTTCGACGGATCCTCGCTCGCGCAGCTACCCGGCCGGTCGGCGCGCAGGACGAGCAGGCTGGCGTTGAAGGCGATGCCAAAGGTGCCGGCGTCATTCTTTCCGCCGAGCAGCACCTGTGCGACATTCGTCCCGTGGGTTCCTTCGCCGTTGATACCGCGCGATCCCGCTACGTCGGCCGATTGCGCCGAAATGCGTCCGGCGAATTCGGGGCTGTCCTGATCGATCCCGTCGTCGATCACGCCCGCGAGGACACCCTGTCCGGTTGCCCCGGCCTGATAGGCGGTGATCGCGCCATGGAAATTGACCCCGTCGGACATGCGCGTTTCGGCAGTGTTGAAATTGCCCGTCGGCGGCGGGGTGGGAGTCGGGGTAGGGGTAGGGGTAGGGGTAGGGGTTGGCGTCGGCGTGGGAGCAGAGGGCGGGGCGGGGGTCGGCGAGGGGCGGGCCGCGCCGCCACCACCGCCGCATCCCGCCAGCGAAAGCGCGGCGATGCTGAGAAAAAGGGGCAAAGGCCGCCCGGCCACCCACCGGATGCTGTTGCGTCGGTTCGCGTCGGCCATCGCCGTTCCCCTGGCTTCGTCGTCCCGGCGAAGGCCGGGATCTCGACCTCTGGTCTTGATGCGCCGTTGAGATTCCCGCCTTCGCCGGGATGACGGTCAAGATAACATCTTCGCATTTAGATCTATAGATATTGCCGTCCGGTAAAACGACCCAGCTTGCCCCTACGCACCCCAGCCTCTATGCGCCCGGCCATCATGCCCGCACTCGACCATATCGACAGCTGGATCTTCGATCTCGACAACACGCTCTATGCGCCGTCGGCGAAGCTGTTCGACCTGATCGACGAGCGCATGGGCGCCTTCATCATGCGGCTTCTGAACGTCGACGCGGTCGAGGCGCGGCGAGTCCAGAAGCAATATTTCCACGATCATGGCACGACGATGGCGGGGCTGATGCGCCACCACGGTGTCGATCCAGAGGATTTTCTGGTCGACGTTCACGACATTGCGCTCGACCGGCTGACCGTCGATGCGCGGCTGCGCGCGGGGCTGGAACGGCTGCCGGGGCGCAAGCTGATCTTCACCAACGCCGATGCCGATTACGCAGCGCGCGTGCTGGATGCACGCGGGATCGCGGACCTGTTCGACGGCATCTGCGACATCCGCGTCACGCGCTATACCCCGAAGCCCGAAGCCGCCGCCTATGACATGATGGTCGCTCACCTTGGCATTGATCCCGCAAAAAGCCTGTTCGTCGAGGATATGGCGCGCAATCTGACGCCCGCCAAAGCGCTCGGCATGACGACCGTCTGGCTGGACAATGGCAGCGAAAGCGGCCATCGCGACCACCTGCCCGAGCATGTCGATTTCCACGCGACCGACATCGCCGACTGGCTCGATACACTGCCATTACCTTGGGGAATTTCATGAGCACCGACCTGCAAGCCACAATCGAAGCCGCATGGGACGCCCGCGATACGCTGGGGCTGACGACGACGGGCGCGGTACGTGAGGCGGTCGAGACCGCGCTCGCAGGGCTCGACGACGGCAGCTATCGTGTCGCGGCACGCGATGCGAGCGGGACGTGGCAGGTCAATCAGTGGTTGAAGAAGGCGGTGTTGCTGTCGTTCCGCCTCAACGACATGGAATTGATCGAAGGCGGGCCCGGCGGCGCGCGCTGGTGGGACAAGGTGCCCTCGAAATTCGCCGGCTGGGGCGAGAATCGTTTCCGTGACGCGGGCTTCCGCGCCGTTCCGGGTTCGATCGTCCGTCGCGGCGCCTATATCAGCAAGGGTGCAGTGCTGATGCCGAGCTTTGTCAACATCGGCGCCTATGTTGGCGAGGGGTCGATGGTCGATGCCTGGGCTACCGTCGGCAGTTGCGCGCAGATCGGCGCGAACGTCCACCTGTCGGGCGGCGCCGGGATCGGCGGCGTCCTGGAACCGCTGCAGGCAGGCCCGGTGGTGATCGAGGACGGCGCCTTCATCGGCGCGCGCGCCGAGGTTGCCGAGGGCGTGATCGTGCGCGAGGGCGCGGTGCTGTCGATGGGCGTCTATCTCGGCGCCTCGACCAAGATCATCGACCGCGCGACGGGTGAGGTTTTCATCGGCGAAGTGCCGGCATATTCGGTCGTTGTGCCAGGGTCGCTGCCGGGCAAGCCGCTGCCCGACGGAACGCCGGGGCCGTCGCTCTATTGCGCGGTGATCGTCAAGCGTGTCGATGCGCAAACGCGCGCGAAGACCGGTATCAACGAGCTGCTGCGCGACTGATTGCCCAACCGATGCTGCAAAATAGGGCGTCGCCACCGACGCTCGTCGACGGCTGCTGCCCGTTGGTAGACACAATATAACAAAATAATCATTGCGAATTATTCGCGATTGGGGAGGCCCGCTGTTTCGATAGCGGCTGCGAGGGGGAATTATGTCGGCCGTTTTTCACGGGTCATCGATTGTCGTTGCAGCGCTGCTGTCGGTCGCGCCCGCCGCGGCGCAGGAGCCCACCGGCGACGCGCCGCCCGCGATCCCGGTCCCGGTGAATGGCGCCGAACGTTATACGCCCGCCGATTTCACGCGCTTCGCACCGCGCACCGCGCTCGACATGGTCGAAAAGGTGCCGGGTTTCCTTATCCTCACCGGCACCAACGGAGGCAACCGCGGACTGGGGGCAGCGACCGAGAATGTCCTGATCAACGGCGAGCGCATCGCGAACAAGTCGACCGACGCGCGCACCGCACTCGCACGAATCACCGCCGCCGAGGTCGCCTATATCGACATCGTCGACGGCGCCGGACTGAATGTGCCGGGGCTGACCGGACAGGTCGCGAATGTCGTGCTCGTCGCGGGCGCAGGGAGCGGCGGATTCAAGACGACCATCCGTTGGCAGCCCGAATGGCGCCCGCGGCTGGAGAAAAACTGGCTGAACGGCGAGATTTCGACGACGGGCAAGCTTGGCGGCACGAATGTAACGCTGAGCCTGAAGAACGAGGCGCGACGTCAGGGGCATTGGGGCCCCGAACAGCGTTTCGACGGCAATGGCGACCTGCTGTTCGTGCGCGACGAGTTCGGCCGCTACAACGCCGACCAGCCGCGCCTGTCGGCGGCGCTCGCACGCACGACCGCGAACGGCAACAAATGGAATTTCAATCTGGGCGGTCAGCTGGTCAACCTTGACGAACGGGTGGACGGGATTTCGGTTCAGCCCGGCGCCGGCACGGTGCGCGAGGCATTTCGGTTCACCGAAGACGAGCATAATTTCGATATCGGCGGCGATTACGAACTGGGGCTGGGCAAGGGGCGGCTGAAGCTGATCACCCTGTACCGCTTCGAGCACAGCCCGTTCGTCGACAGCTTCATCGTCGACCGTGAGATCGGCGGGCGGACGGGCGAGCGCTTCAAGCAAAGCGCCGACGAAGGCGAGTCGATCCTGCGCGGCGAATATAGCTGGCGCACCGGAGGGGGGACCGACTGGCAGGTCGCGCTGGAGGGCGCGTACAACACGCTCGACGTTGATTCCGAATTTGCGGTGCTGCAACCCGACGGCAGCTTCCTGCCCGTCACCTTCGGCGGCGAGCGGACCAAGGTCGAGGAGAAGCGCGGCGAGGCGTCGCTGACATGGGGGCGCTCGCTCGCGTCGAATCTGACCGCGCAGGTCAATCTTGGCGCCGAATATAGCGAACTGACCTCGTCGGGCCCGGGCGGGCTGACGCGCCGCTTCATCCGGCCGAAGGGCAAGGTCGCGCTGGCGTGGAAGGTCGGCGGCAAGACGACGATCAACTGGTTCCTGCAGCGCCGCGTCGACCAGCTCGACTTTTTCGATTTCGCGAGCTCTGTCGACGTCGCGAACGGGCAAGGCAATGGCGGCAACGGCCTGTTGGTGCCGCCGGTGCTCAATCGTACCGAGCTGGAATTCGTTCAGGACATGGGCGGGTGGGGCAATGCGTCGGTCGCCTTCGCTTATGCCTATGCACAGGATCTGGTCGATCAGGTGCCATTGTCACCGACGACCGAGGGGCGCGGCAATCTGCCGCCTTCGCATCTCTATCGCATCAGTTCGAAGGCGACGCTTCTGCTCGACCGGCTGGGGTGGAAAGGCGCGCGGATCAACAGCGACGTCACCTGGCGCCGTAACCGCGTGCGCGACCCGCTCACCGGGCTGTGGCGCGACCAGAGCGGGGGGCAGGAATATGTCGTCGACCTCAGTCTGCGTCACGATATTCCCGGCACCGATCTGGCATGGGGCGGCGGCTATTTCGACGAACGCTACAGCCCGAATTTGCGGCTCAATGCGATCGAAAAGGAATATACCGACGGGCCGTTCGTCACCGCCTTTATCGAGCATAAGGATGTCGCGGGATTCACGGTAAAGCTGTCGTACCGCAACCTTGCGGGGATGAAGGACGGGTTCAACCGCACGGTGTTCGTCGACCGGCGCGACGGGCCGGTGGCCTTCAGCGAACAAAGGCTGCGCAAGTTCGGGCGCTTTTTCCAGCTGACGGTGACGGGGACGCTTTAGTCCACGCCCAACCCGTCATTGCGAGCGAAGCGAAGCAATCCAGGGAGGTTTACACTACTCTGGATTGCCGCGTCCCCCGGCTTTCGCCGGGGTCTTCGCAATGACGAAGTCTATTATTTCTCGCTGAGGTAATAACGCTCGCGCGCCGACAGATCGTCGTTCAGCTCATAAACGATCGGCTGGCCGGTCGGGATTTCGAGCCCGGTGATATCGGCGTCCGAAATGCCCGACAGATGCTTGACGAGCGCGCGCAGGCTGTTGCCGTGCGCCGAGATCAGAACGGTCTTGCCCGCGGCAAGCTGCGGCACGATCGCGGCTTCATAATAAGGCAGCACGCGCTCGATAGTATCCTTCAGGCTTTCGGCCGAAGGAATATCGATGCCGGCATAGCGCGGATCGGTCGACAGGTCCCACGGCGAACCAGCTTCGAGCGGCGGCGGCGGGATATCGAAGCTGCGGCGCCAGATCTTGACCTGATCGTCGCCATGCTTCGCCGCAGTCTCGGCCTTGTCGAGCCCGGTGAGGCCACCATAATGACGCTCGTTGAGGCGCCAGTCCTTGGTGACGGGGAGCCATAAACGGCCCATCGCCTCGAGCGCGAGGTTCAAAGTCTTGATTGCGCGCGACTGGACCGAGGTGAAGCAGGTGTCGGGGGCGATGCCCTTCGCCTTCATCAGCTCGCCTGCGGCGACCGCTTCGGCGACGCCCTTTTCGGTGACATCGACATCCCACCAGCCGGTGAAGCGGTTTTCGAGATTCCACTGCGACTGGCCGTGACGGATGAGGATGAGCTGGGGCATTTCGGATCCTTCGGATGGAGAGATGTGCCGCCCTTTAGCGCGGGTTTTCGCCGAACGCCAACCACCCTCTTGAAATGGTTTCGCCTGCTACCAGATTGTCCTCATCCGGCCGCCGATACGGGGCCGGGTGGCGATCGCGGTTACCGCCGCGGTCCCTGACTTCGCTTTTGAAAAGGAAGAAAGATCCATGCGTAACAGTTTCGACTGGACCCCCTATCGCCGTTCGACCGTCGGTTTCGACCGCCTGTTCGATTTCCTCGAAACGGGCGGTTCGGGCGCCGAAAATTATCCGCCCTTCGACATTGAAAAGGTCGCCGACGATCATTTCCGCATCACCGTCGCGGTCGCCGGTTTCAAGTCGGACGAGATCGATATTACCGCGCAGCAGAATATGCTGACCGTCAGCGGCCGCAAGGCGCCGGTCGCCGAAGGCGAGGGGCGTCAGCTCCTCTATAGCGGGATTGCAACGCGCGCGTTCGAGCGCCGCTTTCAGCTTGCCGATTTCGTGCGCGTCGACAGCGCCGACCTGGCCGACGGGCTGCTCGTTATCGATCTGGTACGAGAAGTGCCTGAGGCGATGAAGCCGCACAAGATTGCGATCGGCGCCGCACAGCCGACGATCGTGGACAAGAAGGCCGCGTAACAACGCCCCCTGAACAACCGAAAATACGGGGTCCGGAGTCCCTTCCGGGCCCCGTTTTCATATGGACCGTTCGTCATTCCCGCGAATGAAGCGTCAGAGAATACGCGTCATGAAGTGGCTGAACGGGTCAGGCCGGTAATCGGCGAATGGCTCGCACTCGACGAAACCATAACGCCGGTAAAGCGCGAGCGCGGGTTCGAACGCCCCGCTCGATCCGGTTTCGAGACTGAGGCGTTCGAGACCCCGTTCGCTCGCGACCCCGATGATATGGTCGAGCATGTGCGCGGCAACGCCCTGCCGCAGAAAGGGTTCGGCGGTGCGCATCGACTTGATCTCGCCATGCGCGCTACCCAGCATCTTGAGTGCGCCGCAGCCTGCAAGCTCGTCGCCGCGGTGGATGGACCAGAAAGTCACCCCATCCGCGCGGAGGCCATCGAAGTCGAGGAAGTGGCAGCTTTCGGCCGGCGAATTCGCAAGCATGCCGGCGAAATGGACTTCGAGCAGCGCGCGGATGGCGGCGCCCGACAAATCATCCTCGACGATCCGCCAGGCGTCCGCCTTTCGCATCAGAGAAGCTGGTCCAGCGTCGCGAGGCACGCGTGCGCGAGCAATTTCGAACGTTCGGGTGACCAACCGGCGACAGGGTCGGGCAGGTCGCGATTATCCTTGAAAGGCATTTCGAGCGTCATCGACACCGCACCGAAACGTTCGGCGAGCTGCGTCGTCGACATAGACAGATTCGCCTGCCCCGGCGCGGTTTCGGCATAGCCGAGGTCGAGCTGGAAATCAGGGGTGTTCGCGGCGAGCGCGGTTTCGAAAGCCTTATATTTCTCTGTCTGCTCCGTCTTCAGCGACGGGATGCCTTCGAAGCCCGCGAGGAAGACCGCGGGGATCGCTTCGTCGCCGTGGACGTCCATCGCCCAGTCGACACCCGTCGCGTCCATCGCATTGCGGACCGCAAGCACCTCGGGGCTGCGTTCGGCAGTCGGATTGTCCCATTCGCGGTTGAGATTCACGCCGGCGAAATTGGTGCGCAGATGGCCGCGGCACGAACCGTCCGGATTCATATTCGGGACGATGTGGAAGCGGCATTTCTGGCGCAGCGAACGCGCATGCGGGTCAGCAGGGTCGACGAGCTTTTCCAGCGCGCCTTCCATCCACCATTCCGCCATGCTCTCGCCCGGATGCTGGCGCGCATAAAGCCAGACCTGTGTGTCGCCCGTGCCCATTTCGAGGCAGTCGATCGGTTGACCTTCAAGGCTGGTGCCGAGGCAGCGATAAGTCACGCCTTCGCATTCGGCGATCTGGGCGACGAGATCGTGATGACGCTCCATCGAATAGGGCGCGAAATAGGCGATATAGAGAATGGGGCTTTCGGCGGTGTGCTGGATCGTCAGCGTGCCCGCGTCATAGCTGGTGTCGAGGCGGAACCAGGTTTCGCGATCGGTACTGGCGCAGGCGGCATAGCCAGGCCAGCCGTCGGGATAGGCCGAATCGGCGAGGCCCGTGATCGCGAGATCGAGCGCATCGCCGACGGCGCACGAGACGCGAAAGTGGAACCATTGGAAAAAGTCCGATTCGCGGTCCTTGCGAATCGAAAGGCGCGCCGACGTGCCGTCGACATTTTCCACGACGATATTGCCGCTGTCGAAAGCGGCGTTGATGCTGATGGTCATTTGACGCTGATAGTGCGTCCCGATTCCCCGGGGAAGTCCTTGAATAAGGCTTCAGCCAATTTCGCCGCGGCAAGGCTGGGCTGGTTGGCGGGCGCCTTTACCGGAACGGCGGTCAGCGCGCGGCCTTCCCACAGCGCCTGACCCGTCGCGGCATCGTCGATGCGCACCGAGAGCTGAAGATCGGCCATCCGCTTGGGACCGCCACCAAGATTGATCCCGATTCCAAGGCCGACACCCGACCCATAGCTGCCCGTCGAACCGCCAACGCCGACCGATACGGGCGAACGGCGGCCTTCCGGAAGCTGCTCGCTGCGGTCAAAGGCGATACGGACGAGGAGCGGCGCGCGTTCGCCCGAGCCCGCCGCGACAAGACCCTGCCGCTGGAGCTGCTGGTCGACTGCGGCGCGATAGCTGTTCCATTCGAGCGAGGGCATGGCCGTACCAGGTGCCCCGTTCCCCGGAGCATCGAGCGGCGCGGTCGCGATGGCGTAACGCGTCCCTGGTGCCCAACCCGGCGCCGCGTTGGTGTGAAAGCGGGTGACTTCGACCGGGGGAACCGCGGTGGCGCAGCCCCCGAGAGCGAGCGCCGCTGAACCAAGCAGGGCGACGGAAAGATGACGCGTCATACCCGTATCATGCGCCAGCAATTATGGCTTGGCAATGAACGGCATGCGCTTTGCTCCGTCATGCCGGGCCTGACCAGGCATCCACCGACGATGGCGCGACTGGGTCCCGGATCAAGTCCGGGAGACGAAGAGGGCGCGGCTCTGCGCCGCGCCACCCGGGTCAACGATAGAAGATGTGGTTGTCGATCTGCGCGATGCGCGTCTTGCGCCAGCCCGGCGAGACATAGCGCGCGTGGAAGAAGAGCGCGCCCGGGGCGTGGTTCTTCCAGCTACCGTCCCGCGCGATCTGCGCGATCGCGACCGCGTTGTTCCACTGCGCGGCGTTGCGGATGGCGGGCATCCGGCCGCCGCGCACGAAGCTGAACTGGCTTTTCTGATGGACGACGCCGCAGAGGCTCTTGGGGAAACGGCCCGATTGGGCACGGTTGATCACGACATGCGCGACCGCGAGTTGGCCAGGAAGCGATTCGCCGCGTGATTCGAAATAGACCGCGCCGGCGAGGCAGCGCAGTTCGGGATCGATGTCAGCGGGCTTTGGCGTTTCGGCGACGAGTTCGGCGAGCGAATCGGCGGTCACCGGGGCCGGCTTCGGCTCGGGTGCGACATCGTCTTCGGTTTTCTTGCTGTCTTCGACCGGCAGTTCGCCATCGGTCGGCAGGTCCGCCGTTTCATCCGCAGCCGGCGCATCGGCGCCCGGCAGGATGATCGCAGGAATATTGGCGTCGGCCGCAAGATCGCTTGCGAAGCCCGGTTCCGCCAAAAGCAGCATGGAGGCGGCAGTCATGCCGACGGCAGCCATGCCGGCTACGTTCAAAATGCGACTCATATTGTCCGTCAAAAGTGCGGCCGATGAACCGAACCTCTCAAAACAGGCGGGGGACTATGGTCCTGTATCGCCGCCTGCGGTCATCGTCCGACTGCGTGTCCAAACCGTTTTGCCGGGTGCTTTGCCAAGGCAGTGCAACCCGCGGAACGACCTACGCGTTATCGAATGGGCGCCAGTTATTGTGCGCCGCAACAGAGTCAAGTTAGCGCGGCCCACTCCGCGACGAGTTGTGGCGCATCTGCGATATCCAGTTCGATCAGCCACAGATCGGGATCGGCCTTTCGCCGCCGCTCCTGATAGGCGGCGCGCGATTCACTATCTTTTGCGTCGGCCGGACCGACGGCTTCCCAGATATAGTGGCCATTCGCCGAAAAACGCCGTTCGAGCAACGGTCCCAGTTCGCCGCGATCGCTGCACTGGACAAGGATGATGCCCGAATTTTCGTCGCCCTTGGCGAGCACGGTCGCGAAACCGCCCGCCGCTTCGGTCCGGCGAAGCAACAGGTCGACGAGGAAGCGGCTTTTGAGCCGCGTCACGGGATGACTCGCGGTGCGGCGTTACGCCGCGTCACGCGTTTCGGTGTCGGCGAGCAGCGCGTAAAGCGCCTCGTCATTCTTCGCCCCGCGCAGTCGTTCGGCGATCGCGTCGTTGCGTAGCATGCGCGACACACCCGCAAGCGCCTTCAAATGGTCGGCACCGGCGTCCAGCGGCGACAGCAGGATGAACAGCAGGTCGACCGGCAGACCGTCGACCGCGTTGAATTCGATCGGTTTCGCGAGTTGCAGGAACAACCCGCGCACGCCGCCGAGGTCGGCCATCTTGGCGTGCGGCAGGGCGATCCCGCGACCGAAGCCGGTCGATCCGAGGCGCTCGCGTTCCAGCAGCGCCTCGCTGACTTCGCCCGCATCGAGACCGAGCGAACGCGCCGCGAGGTCGCCGACGAAGGGGAAGAGCGCCTTTTTCGAATCGAGCTGGACGTGCGCGCGCACGGTCGCTGGATAAAGAAGGGAAGAAAGATTCATTGCTCTGGTCAAATCTTGTTAAACGCCGGCCGCCGCCAGACACTTAATTGCTGGCAGGCGATCGCGGATCTGTCGTGGCAGGCCCCCCGCCATCCCGGCTTCGGGCATCGTTGGGCGCGGCCCTTAAGCCGGATGGCGGAGAAAATCCAGCCTTATCGTGGTTCGACCCAGCCGATCGTCCCGTCGTCGCGGCGATAGACCATATTATGCGTGCCGGTCTTGCTGTTGACGAAGAGCAGCGCGTTGGTGTTGCGGAGGTCGAGCATCATCACCGCGTCGGACACGCTGCTGCTCGGAATATCGACGCGGGTTTCGGCGATGATCGCCGGCGCGTCGCCCGCATCCTCTTCGCTACCGGCGTCGAACACGGTGTAGCCCGCATTGTCCTCGATCTCGTCGACGGTCGGCGAAGGTGCTGCCACGCCGTTGTTGTGATCCTTCAATCGCCGCATGTAGCGCCTGAGCTGCTTTTCGATACGCTCGGCGGCGCCTTCGAACGCGACATGCGCATCCTGTGCCTGGCCATGCCCCTTCAGCACCAACCCCTGCATCACATGCGCGACGATGTCGCACTGGAAACTGTCATGCGGCCCCTTGCCGAAGGTCGCATGCGCGCCGATCGCGCGGGAGAAATATTTGTCGGCAATCGCGTTCATCCGATCCGATACGTGCGACTGCAGCGCTTCGCCGGTTTCGATCTGGTGGCCAGAGACGCGGATTTCCATTTTTCTTCTCCTTCTTGGCCGGCGCGATGATTTAGGGAAAGGTCATCACACCGTATCGAGCCACAGCGGCTGATTCAGCCCTGCGACAAATTCGGCGTGGCGCGCGAGTTCGGCGGCCGACGCCATATGGGGACGGGGTTCGCGAAAGGGGCGGTCGAGGCCGCGCGACGCAGCGGGCGCGGCGACCGTCGGGGCGGCCGCGCTTGCAGCCGAAGCGGCGAGGCCGAGGCCGATCTGCCGCCCGCCAGTCATTTCGATATAGAGATGCGCGAGCAGTTCGGCGTCGAGCAAAGCGCCGTGTTTGACGCGGTGGCTGCGATCGATGCCGTAACGTGTGCAGAGCGCATCGAGGCTGTGTTTCGCGCCGGGGTGCAACTTGCGCGCCATCTGCACCGTGCAGCACATGCGCGTCATATCGAGCGCGGGGCGGCCGGCGCGCGCGAGCTCGGCGTTGACGAAACCGAAGTCGAACGCCGCGTTGTGCGCGACGAGCGGCGCATCGCCCAGAAATTCGATCAACTCGTCGACGCGAGTCGCGAACAGCGGCTTGTCCGAGAGGAACTGGATCGAAAGCCCATGCACAGCCTCTGCCGCGGCGGGCATGTCGCGTTCAGGATTGAAATAGGCGTGGAAGGTGACGCCGGTTTCGCGGCGGTCGACCAGCTCGACACACCCGATTTCGACCAGCCTGTCCCCGCTCTTGGGATCGAAACCCGTAGTTTCGGTATCGAAAATAATCTCACGCATCGAAGCCATAATCTGGACCCTATCGGGCGTGGAAACAAGAGGCGATGAATCTTATCTGACGGTGCGTCTCGCTTTTGGGGCGGCCCGTTTCGATGATGAAATCGGCGCGCGACCGCTTAACGCGATCGGGAACCTGAAGCCGTCGAATCGCCTTCAGTTTCGCCGCAGTCATGCCGGGACGACGCATCACACGCTTGCGCTGCATCCACGCGGGCGCGGAGACGACGGCGATCGCGCCGACTTTTCTCCAGCCGCCCTTTTCGAAGAGCAAAGGTATGTCCAGCACAACGACGTCGCGTGCGCGGTGGCGTGCGAGAAAGCGCTTCTGCGCCTTGCCGACCGCGGGATGGACGATCGCCTCGAGCGCTGCGAGTTCATGCCCGTTGCCGAGCACCAGCGCGCCGAGTTTTTGACGGTCGACGCCATTCGGACCCGTCGTGCCCGGAAAGCGCGCCTCGATCGCAGCGACAAGCGCACCGCCGGGACCTTGCAGCCGGTGCACCTCGGCATCGGCATCGAAGACGGGTACGCCTTCGCGGACAAACATCGCCGCGGCAGTCGACTTGCCCATGCCGATCGATCCGGTAAGGCCGAGGATGAAGGGCCGGCGGAGCCGCGAACCAAGGCGTTTCTTATGCGTCATGCCGTCAGCAGCGCGCGCAGCTCCTCGTCGCGGCCCTCGGGCGGGGCGCTCCCGAAGAACAGCTCGAAGGCGAGCGCGGCCTGGCCGATCAACATGTCGAGCCCGTCGACGGTGTCGAGCCCGCGCGCCTCGGCCGCCTTGAGCAGGCCGGTCTGAAGCGGCGAATAGACGAGATCGTAGACGATCGCATCTTCGGTAAGTGGCGACAGGTCGAGGTCGAGTGGCGGCTGGCCCTTCATGCCAAGGCTGCTCGAATTGACGAGCAGCGACACCGGCGGGAGCTGCGCATCGAGCGCGACGACCTCTCCCTTGAGACCGAATGTCGCGAGGAGGCCCATCGCTTTCAGCGGACTTCGGTTGAGGATCGTCACCGCGCCGACATTCGCCCGTGCGAGCGCGAACAGCACCGCCCGCGCCGCGCCGCCCGCGCCGATAACCGCGACCGCTGCGCCCTCGAGATCGAGTTCGGCGAGCGGCGAATAGAAACCCGCGGCGTCGGTATTGGTACCGATCAGCGATCCGTCCTTCTGCCGAACGATCGTGTTCATTGCACCGATCGTACCGCGAATGTCGCCGGGATCATCGACGAGATCCATCACCGCACCCTTGTGCGGCATGGTGACATTGCACCCGCGCCAGTCGGGATCGCTACGGCGCTCCGCGATGTACGCAGCGAGACCTTCGGATTTTACATGCGCGCGGCGATAGTCGCCGGCGAGCCCCAGTGCTTCAAGCCAGAAACCGTGGATCAGCGGCGATTTCGACTGGGCGATCGGGTCGCCGATCACTTCGGCATAAGGAATATTGCTCATGATACGGCCAATCCCGTGGTGCGAAGCCATGCCAGCAGCGGAAGCATCGGCATGCCGATGATGGTCCAGGGATCGCCTTCGACCCGTTCGAACAATTGCACGCCTGCCCCCTCGATTTCGTAACAACCGACGGTCCAGCGGATGCTGTCCCATTCGCGCGCGACATAGTCGGCGATGAAGGCGTCGGACAAGGGGCGCATCCACAGCTTCGCCTCGCCAATCGCGCGCCACACGGGCGCACCGTCGCGCGCGGCGACCGCGGCGCTGAACAGTCGGTGCCGCGCGCCGGCCATGCGGCGGAGGTGATCTTCAGCCTCTTCGGGGCTTTCCGGTTTCGAAAGCATCGACCCATCGTCGAGCGCGAGGGTGGAATCGGCGCCGATGACGGTGACACCCGGAAGCCGCGACGAGATTTTGACCGCCTTCGCCTCGGCGAGCGCGTCGGCGATGTTGCGAGGGGTCTGGCCGGTGGCGAGCAGCGAAGCAGTAAGCGCCTCCTCATCGACATGCGCGGCGCTGATTTCGAACTCGAGACCGGCGGCGCGGAGCATCGCGGCGCGGCCGCTGCTTTGCGAGGCAAGAAGGATGGTCATGCCGCGCCGCGATCTTCGACGAGCTTGATTACCGCGGCGGCGGTTTCCTCGATCGAGCGGCGCGTCACATCGATAACCGGCCAGCCATTGTCGGCGAACATACGCCGCGCATAGGCGAGTTCGGCCTTTACCCGCTCGTCGTCGACATAGGAGGTTTCGGGCGCCTGATTGAGCGAGAGCAGGCGATTGCGGCGCACCTGCACCAGCCGGTCGAGTCCGGTCGTCAGCCCAACGATCATCGGGCGCTTCAAGCTGAACAGCGCGTTCGGCGGCGGCGATTCGGGAACGATCGGGATGTTCGCGGTCTTGAAACCGCGATTGGCGAGATAGATGCTCGTCGGGGTTTTCGACGTCCGCGACACGCCGGCAAGGACGATGTCGGCCTGTTCCCAATTTTCCCAGCCGATCCCGTCGTCGTGCGCGACGGTGAACTGGATCGCCTCGACGCGCGCGAAATAGGCGGCGTCGAGTTGGTGCTGGCGGCCTGGACGCGCTTTTGCTTCCTGTCCGAGCATCCGCGACAGCGCATCGGTGACGGCGTCAAGCGCCGCGACAGTCGGCAGATTGAGCGCACTCGCGCGGCGTTCCAGGCTGACCCGCAATTCGCCATTCACCAGCGTGAACAGGATCATCCCCGGACTTGCCTGCACTTCGGCCATGATCCGGTCGAGATGCGATTCCGATCGCACCATTGGCCAGAAGTGGCGCACGACCTCGACATCGTCGAACTGCGCAATCGCCGCCTTGGCGATATTTTCGAGTGTCTCGCCCGTGGAGTCGGATATGAGATGCAAGTGGAGCCGGCCCATCGCGGCACCATGGCGGGAAAGCGCCGAAAAAGGCAAGCCACGAAGCGTTTTGCCGGCCTGTGGATAATTTTTGGCATAAGCCCAGGGATGAAATCGGCATGCAGGATTCATCCACGGCCGTGTCGATTCCGCTCCACCGCTTATCCACAAAGCATGAATCTTATCCACAGGCTGTGAATATGGGGGAATGTGCTTTGCGACTCTCTGGCTGGCCGAGCGGCATGCAGAGTCAAGCTGTTGGCAAAAAGGACGCCCCGGCCTAAAGCCGCGCTTGTCCGCCGACCTACAAACCACCACAATATTATTCAAATATGTATATGAAGAGAGAAAGAGGGCCCGCGTGAAGGCGTCACCGAAGAGTCTGCTCGCAACGCTGCGCGGGGTGCGGCAAGAGCGCCCCGCGCTTTGGCTGATGCGTCAGGCCGGACGCTATCTACCCGAATATCGCGCCCTTCGCGAAACCAAGGGCGGCTTTCTTGAGCTTTGCTATGACCCCGAAGCCGCGGCCGAAGTGACGTTGCAGCCGATCCGGCGTTTCGGTTTCGACGGCTCGATCCTCTTTTCCGACATTCTCGTGATTCCGCACGCACTCGGCCAGCATCTGTGGTTCGAGGCAGGCGAGGGACCGCGGCTCGCTCCGCCGCTCGTCGATAGCGCGCTAGCGTCGCTGGAAACGGCTCACCAGCGGCTCGATCCGGTTTATGCGACGGTCGCGCGCGTTGCCGCAGCCTTGCCGCCCGAAACGACCTTTCTCGGCTTTGCAGGAAGCCCCTGGACGGTCGCGACCTATATGGTAGCGGGGCAGGGGTCGAAGGATCAGGCGGCCGCGCGGCGGCTCGCGTTCGGCGATCCGGCGGCATTCCAGAATATCATCGATGCGATCGTCGACCTGACCGTCACCTATCTCTCTGGGCAGATCGAGAATGGCGTCGACGCCGTCCAATTGTTCGACAGTTGGGCGGGAAGCCTGTCGCCGGCGCAATATGAGCAATGGGTGATCGCGCCCAACGCCGAGATCGTCCGCCGCCTGAAGGCGCTGCACCCCGATACGCCGATTATCGGTTTTCCAAAGGGTGCCGGCGGCAAGCTCCGCGCCTATGCCGACGAGACCGGGGTCGATGCGATCGGGCTCGACGAGACGGTCGATCCGGTGTGGGCCGACGCGGCCCTGCCGGCGCATCTGCCCGTACAAGGTAATCTCGATCCGCTCGCGCTCGTCGCGGGCGGCACCGCGCTCGATACGGCGATCGACCGTATCCTTGCGGCTTTCCCATCGCGTCCCCATATCTTCAATCTCGGCCATGGGATCGTGCCCGACACGCCGATCGCCCATGTCGAACATCTGATCAGACGCGTTCGCGGCGGATAAAATATGGAACTGGCAGGCTTTTTGGGGGCGACGATGCTTTGGGTCAAAGCGGCGCATATCATTTTCGTGATTTTCCTGATGGCCGGCCTGTTCATGATGCCGCGCTTTTTCGTCTATCACCACCAAGCGCCCGTCGGCTCCGACGAAGATAAAAAATGGATCGAGCGCGAGGATCGGTTGCGGCGGATCATTTTGAACCCCTCGCTGATCATCGTCTGGATCTTTGGGCTGATGCTGGCGTTCAACGGCGATTATTGGCGCGAGGGTTGGTTCATTGCCAAATTCCTGCTCGTGGTTGCCCTGTCGGGCTATCACGGCTGGATGATCGGATATTTCAAGAAGCTTCAGAAGGGCGAGCGCCCGCTCAGCGAGAAGCAGCTTCGGATGCTCAACGAGGTGCCAGGCATCGCCGCGGCGATCATCGTCATCCTCGTCGTCGTCCGCCCTTAGAATCCGCGTCTTCCGGCGCAGCGCGATTGACTTGAACCCGGCCCGGATATAGGGGCCGATCAACCCCGCTTAGCGCGGGCGGCGCTTTCTTGCGCCGACGCTATCTTTAACGGTCGTCCCACGGCCGGATAGGCACCAGCAGGTGCAACGAATTCGTTTCATTTCTCCCTGATTTTCTACCCGGAATCCATCCAATGCATCTTAAAGAACTCAAGACCAAAGCGCCCGCCCAACTCGTCGAAATGGCGGAAGAACTGGGCGTCGAGGGCGCGTCGACGCTGCGCAAGCAGGACCTGATGTTCTCGATCCTGAAAGAACTCGCCGAAGAGGGCGAGGAAATCATCGGGTCGGGCACGATCGAGGTCCTCCCGGACTCGTTCGGTTTCCTGCGCTCGTCGGATGCGAATTATCTCGCCGGTCCCGACGACATCTATGTCTCGCCAAACCAGGTTCGTAAATATGGCCTGCGCACCGGCGACACCGTCGAGGGCGAGATTCGCGCCCCGCGCGATGGCGAACGCTATTTCGCGCTCACCAAGCTGATCAAGGTCAATTTCGACGACCCCGAAGCTGTGCGTCACCGCGTCAATTTCGACAATCTCACGCCGCTTTATCCGAACCAGAAGCTGTCGCTCGATACCGTCGACCCGACCGTCAAGGACAAGTCGGCGCGGGTGATCGACCTCGTCAGCCCGCAGGGCAAGGGTCAGCGCGCGCTGATCGTCGCGCCGCCGCGTACCGGTAAGACGGTGCTGCTGCAGAATATCGCCAAGGCGATCACCGACAACCACCCCGAGGTTTACCTCATCGTCCTTCTCGTCGACGAACGTCCCGAGGAAGTCACCGACATGCAGCGTAGCGTGAACGGCGAAGTCGTTTCCTCGACCTTCGACGAACCCGCGACGCGCCACGTGCAGGTCGCCGAAATGGTGATCGAAAAGGCGAAGCGCCTTGTCGAGCACAAGAAGGATGTCGTCATCCTGCTCGACTCGATCACGCGCCTCGGCCGCGCCTACAACACCGTCGTTCCTTCGTCGGGCAAGGTGCTGACCGGCGGCGTCGACGCCAACGCCCTCCAGCGCCCCAAGCGCTTCTTCGGTGCCGCGCGCAATATCGAGGAAGGCGGTTCGCTGTCGATCATCGCGACCGCGCTGATCGATACTGGCAGCCGCATGGATGAAGTCATCTTCGAAGAATTCAAGGGCACGGGTAACTCGGAAATCGTGCTCGACCGCAAGGTTGCCGACAAGCGCATCTTCCCGTCGCTCGACGTCGGCAAATCGGGCACCCGCAAGGAAGAATTGCTCGTGGAGAAGGACAAGCTGTCGAAAATGTGGGTGCTGCGCCGCATCCTCATGCAGATGGGCACTGTCGACGCGATGGAATTCCTGCTCGACAAGATCAAGGATTCGAAGACCAACGAGGATTTCTTCGACTCGATGAACCAATAAGGTTTTCGGCATGGCCGTCATCGAACATGCGCTGCTTCACGTCCGCGTGGGACGCGAAAGCGAATTCGAGGCGGCCGTGGCCGAAGCTCGTCCGCTGATCGAAGCGTCGCCGGGCTTTATTTCGCTTAAAATTTGTCGCCCGATAGCAACCGGACAGGCTTATCTGCTTTTGGTGAAGTGGAGGTCGGTCGAGGATCACCGCGACGGCTTCCGGCAATCGGACCGCTACCAGCAGTGGCGGGCATTGCTGCATCACTTTTATGACCCTATGCCAGAGGTCAGCTATTTCGGAGAGCCGGTGTGATTTTGGAATTTTTGACCCAGGCGGGCACGCATGCCGCCGGATTTGGCGGACCCGCGGGTATGTGGGAAGCGATCGTCAAGGATTTCTCGAACATCACCGAGCCTGCGGCCTTCGCCGCCTTCCTGCAGGTGCTGATGATCGACCTCGTCCTTGCGGGCGACAATGCGATCGTCGTCGGCGCGCTCGCGGCGGGGCTTCCCGCCGAACAGCGCAAGAAGGTCATCCTGATCGGCGTGCTTGCAGCGCTTGTCCTGCGCATCGCCTTCGCGCTCGTCGTGACACAGTTGATGCAGATCGTCGGGCTGATCTTCGTCGGTGGGCTGCTGCTGATCTGGGTCGCGTGGAAAATGTGGCGCGAGCTGCGCCACACCGGCCAGTCGCATGGTTCGCCGGAAGTCGAGGGTGATGAGCATTCGGGCCTGAAGCCCGCCAAGAGCTTTGCCGGCGCAGCCTGGGCGGTGGCCGTCGCGGACGTCAGCATGAGCCTCGACAATGTGCTCGCAGTCGCGGGGGCGGCGCGCGAGCATCCGGGAATCCTGATCGTCGGCCTGATCTTTGCCGTCGCGCTGATGGGCGTCGCGGCAAACATTATCGCCAAATATATCGAGCGTTACCGCTGGATCGCCTATGTCGGCCTTGCCGTCATCGTCTATGTTGCGATCAAGATGATCTACGAAGGCTGGGTCGACCCCGGCGTCGGGATCGGGACGCTCTTCGGCTAAAAAGGGAAAAGCCAGTCCTTCGGGGCTGGCTTTTTTTCGCCGGCTTCCCATCTCTCGGGCATGTCCCAGCTTCATATGACCCGCGTCGCCGTCGGCTGCGCCGACTATCCGGCGCTGCAGGCGCGGATCACCAACTATGCGCAAGACGGCGAGATCCGTTTCACGACGCGGTTCAAGCCGAAGCGCGCCGACGAACTGATCGGCGGCAAGCTGCATTTCATCGTCAAGCATACGCTTGTCGCGCGCGTTGAAATTCTGCGCTTCGATGATCGCAGCGACGGGCGGATCGATATCGTCTGCGTCGCGGCGCTCGAGCGGATTCATCCGCAGCCAAAGCGCGCACATCAGGGCTGGCGTTATCTGGCCGACAGCGATGCGCCAAGCGGAGTGGACGAGGGCGATGGGCTCGCTGATCTGCCGCCCGAACTCTATCGCGAACTGGCGGAACTAAGCCTGATCTAGAGCGCCGCGCGGAAGCTGTCGGCGCGCGCCATGGCCCAATAGCGGGCACCCGCGACCGATCCCGGATCTTCGAGCAGCACCCCGCGCGCGTAGAATTTATAGATGCGGTCGATCGAGTCCGAGCGTGCCGAATTCAGGCGCTCGTGAAGATGGTGCGGTTGGATCTGCCAGGGCGATTCGAGCCCCATTGCCGAGCTGATGTCCCACAGCGCGTTCACCGTCGCGGCCTGAAAGCGCCGTACGCGTTCGGCCTTGTCCTCGACCACCAGCCCGCGCTGGCGGCCGGGATCCTGCGTCGCGACCCCGGTAGGACATTGGTCGGTGTGGCATTTGAGCGATTGGACGCAGCCCAGCGTGAACATGAAGGCGCGCGCGGCGTTCGACCAGTCGGCGCCCAATGCGCAATTCATCGCGAGCCCCGCGCCCGAATGGACTTTGCCCGACGCGGCGAGCTTGATCTCTTCCTTGAGCCCGCAGCCGACGAGCGCGTTGCGTACAAAAATAAGGCCTTCCCTCAAGGGCATGCCAACGCTGTTCGAAAATTCGACCGGCGCAGCACCAGTGCCACCTTCAGCGCCGTCGACGACGATGAAATCGAGCCGTATGCCGGTTTCGATCATTGCCTTCATGACGGCATAGATTTCGTGCGGCTGCCCGACGCATAATTTGATCCCGACGGGTTTGCCGCCGGACAGTTCGCGCAGTCTGGCCGCCCACACGATCATCTCGATCGGCGTTGAGAAGGCCGAGTGCGAGGCGGGCGAGATGCAGTCGTGGCCTTCGCGAACACCGCGCGTCGCGGCGATTTCGCTACTGACCTTGGGCCCCGGGAGGACGCCGCCGTGGCCGGGCTTCGCGCCTTGGCTGAGCTTGATCTCGATCATCCGAATCTGGTCGTTTTGCGCGGTGTCGCGAAAGCGTTCGGGATCGAAGCGGCCTTCGTCGTCACGGCAGCCGAAATAGCCGCTGCCAAGCTCCCACACGATGTCCCCGCCATGGATGCGGTGATAGGGGCTGAAGCCGCCCTCACCGGTGTCGTGGTAGAAATTGCCCATTTGTGCGCCGCGATTGAGCGCCTCGATCGCATTGGCGCCGAGTGAACCGAAGCTCATCGCCGAGATGTTGAGCGGCGCGGCGGCGTAGGGCCGCGCACATTGCGGTCCGCCGACGAGCACACGCTGCGTGCGGTCGGGGCCCGCGGCCGGCGCGATGCTGTGGCTCATCCATTCATATTCGTCCGAATAGACGTCCAGTTCGGTGCCGAAGGGATGGCTGTCGAGTTCGCCCTTCGCGCGCGCATAGACGATGTCGCGCTCGGCACGCGTAAAGGGCCGCCCGTCGAACGGACCCTCGACGACATAGGCGTAAAGGAAGGGGCGAGCTTCCTCGAACAGCCAGCGAATGCGCGCGATCAGGGGGAAGTTGCGGCGGAGGCTGTGGTGGCGTTGGACCGCGTCATAGACGGCAATAAGGAGGAGCGGGACCCAAAGCAGCAGCGTCCAGCGCGCGGGCGTCCACCAGGCCGCGAACGCCGTCGCGGCCAGGAGGACAGGGAAGGCGATCCAGCGAAGCACCGTTCGGCCCGCTACTGACCCGCCTGTTCAGGGAGCATCGCCGCCATCTTTTCCCAGACCTTGTTGATCGCCTTGAGCGGTCGTACCATCACTTTGAAATCACTTATCTTTCCGTCATGGTTCCATGTGATGATGTCGACGCCGTTGATCTGGATGCCGTCGAGGCTGCTCTGGAACTCCAGCATCGCCTGATCGCCATCGACGATCTCGCGAAGATAGCGAAAATCGTCGCCGCCAAGGACATGGCTCGCCGCGTGGAGATAGGCGAATACCTTGTCGCGGCCCGCCTGCGGTGTGTGGACGACGGGCGAGTGAAAGACCGCATCCTCGGCGAGCAGGTCGCGCAAGGCCTGCGGGTCGCCGCCGCCCGCCATATAGGCGTGCCAGGCGGCGAGACCAGGATGAGCGCTCACGCAAGCTTCTCGGCAAAGAAGGCACGGGTGCGGCCGTCGGCGAGTTGCGCACCTTCCTCGTCGCGACGATTGCCCATCGTCGCGGCAAAGCCATGGTCTAGCCCCGGATAATCGTGGAGGATGACCTTCGGATGCGGGTCGAGCGCGTCGTGGACCTTCTTTTGCGCGGCATGGTCGACGAAATGGTCCTCGGTTGGGATATGGAGCATCAACGGATTGGCGATCGCATGGCTTTCATTCAGCATCTGGTCGATCATCACGCCATAATAGCCGACCGACGCGTCGATATCGGTGCGCGTCGCCGCCATATAGGCAAGGCGGCCGCCGAGGCAGAAGCCGACGCAGCCGATCTTGTCCGCACCCTGGTCGCGCAGCCAGTGGATTGCGGCTTCGATATCCTTGACGCCGTCGTCGGCGTCATATTGGCCGAAATATCCGAGCGCCTGCTGGAATTCGGCCTCGACATCGGGGCTAAGCTCGACGCCGGGGGCAAACCGCCAGAAAATGTCGGGTGCAATCGCAAGATAACCCTCGGCCGCCCAGTCGTCGCACTTCTTCCGGATGCCTTCGTTGACCCCGAAAATTTCGGGGATGACGATGATCGCGCGCGTGCTGTCGGCGTCGGGGCGCGCGACATAGGCGGGAATGTTGCCGGCGCCGTCGAGCGTCGGGATGATAGTGTTGGTCGCGGCCATGTGGGGAGCTCTCCTGTCTCTTGCTTCTTTGCTGGGAAAGCGCAAAGCTAGCGGGGCTATGAGCAGGGCTCAAGCGGCTAACCGGCATTTCGGGGCGGAGACAGGCGATGAAATTCAATATCGAGATCGATTGCACCCCCGAAGAGGCCCGGCGGCTGTTCGGCCTTCCCGATCTTGAGCCGCTGCACGATATCTACCTCGACCGCGTCAAGGAATTGATGGCGAAGGGCATCACGCCCGATATGGTCCAGTCTATGGTCAAGACGTGGGTGCCGATGGGCGGCAGCGGGCTTGAGCTGGTGCAGTCGTTGCTTGGCCAGTTCGGCGGTGGATTGATGGGTGGCGGGTCGAAATCGGCCGACAAGGACGACGACGACAAGGCCGCCAAGGGGCGCAAGAGCTGATCCAAGCCGATGTAAGAGATACGATTTTTGCGCTGTCGAGCGGGATGCCGCCGGCGGCGATCGGTGTCGTACGCGTGAGCGGGCCAGCGGCGGGATCGGCGCTCCGGGCGCTGGCGGGACGATTGCCCGAAGCGCGCCATGCCTCGCTTGCGGCGCTCAAGGATGCGGAGGGTATGCCGCTCGATCGCGCGCTGATCCTGTGGTTCCCCGGTCCAGCGACGGCGACGGGCGAAGACCTCGCCGAACTGCACTTGCATGGCGGGCGTGCGGTGGTCGCGGCAGTCGAAACGGCATTGGGCGCACTGCCGGGCTTGCGGCGCGCCGAACCTGGCGAATTTACACGGCGGGCGTTCGAAAATGGGCAGATCGATCTCGCCGAGGCCGAGGGGCTTGCCGATCTTCTCGCCGCGGAGACCGAGAGTCAGCGGGTGCAGGCGCTTGGCATGGCAAGCGGGCATGTGTCGCGCGCGGTGGAGGGATGGCAGGATCGGCTGCTCGGATTGATGGCGGGCGCCGAGGCCGAGCTCAATTTTGCCGATGAGGATGATGTCGAAGTTGGCGAAAGTGTCGCGCAGCGTTTGATTGCGGGGATGGGGACGCTTTCGGGCGAGATGGACGAATGGCTGGCGCGGCCGGCGGCGGAGGTGATCGCCGAAGGGCTTTCAGTTGTAATCGCGGGTCCGCCGAACGCCGGAAAATCGACCTTGATCAATGCCTTGGCGCAGCGCGAGCTGGCGATTGTCTCGCCGGTGGCCGGGACGACGCGTGACGTGATCGAAACCCCGCTCGCGCTCGACGGCATCGCGATGCGCTTTTCGGATACCGCGGGAATTCGCAGCGAAGGTGCCGATGTTATCGAGGCGATCGGGATCGACCGCGCGAAGGCGGCGGTTGAAGGCGCCGACATCCTGCTTTGGCTTGGGGCGCCGAAAGAAGCGCCCCAACATCCGCGCGCTATCCTGATCGCAGCGCAGGCCGATCGCTGGTCCGGTGATGCGGCGGCAGAGGCCGAAGCGGCGCGCTGCGATCTGGTCCTGTCGGCAACGACGGGCGAGGGGATGGACAGGCTTCATCGCTATATTGTCGACATGGCGCGGACCTTGCTGCCGCGCGAGGGTGAAGCGGCGCTGCGCGAGCGTCAGCGTGTCGCGCTCGCCGAAGCGCGCGATTGGCTCACGATCGAGGTAGGATCACGCGAAGCGCGCGATTTAATCCTGCTCGCCGAACGGCTTAGGCTCGCTGCGACGGCGCTCGACCGGATCACCGGGCGCGCCGGAGTGGAGGATATGCTCGACGCGTTGTTCGGGCGTTTCTGCATCGGGAAATGATGTTCCACGTGAAACATCGCGCCGGTCGCAGCGCGGTGGATTCGATGCGCGCTTTGCGCTAAAGGCCGCCACAATCATGCAGAATGAAGCGATTTTCGATGTCATCGTCGTTGGCGGTGGGCATGCTGGAACCGAGGCTGCGGCGGCCGCAGCGCGGCTTGGTGCGCGTGTCGCGCTCGTCAGTTTCGACCCCTCGCTGATCGGGACGATGTCTTGCAACCCAGCGATCGGTGGGCTGGGCAAGGGGCATCTGATGCGCGAAGTCGACGCGCTCGATGGGTGGATGGCGCGCGCTGCCGACCGCGCCGCAATCCATTACCGGATGCTCAACGCTTCGAAGGGCGCGGCAGTTCAGGGGCCGCGCATTCAGGCTGACCGAAAACTTTATCGCGCGGCGATCCAGAATTTTCTCGCGGCCGAGGACGGCATCGCCGTCGTCGCGGGTGAGGCGGCGGGGCTTCGGCTTTCGGACGAGGGTCGGGTCGAAGGACTCGACCTTGCAGACGGGTCGATGCTGAAAGCCAGCGCGGTCGTGCTCGCAACCGGGACATTCCTTGGCGGCCGACTGTTTCGCGGCGAGGAGCGGATGCAGGGCGGGCGTATCGGTGAAGCCGGCGCACACCGGCTCGCCGAACAATTGCGTGCCGCCGATCTCCCGATGGCGCGGCTCAAGACGGGCACGCCACCGCGGCTTGACGGACGAACGATCGACTGGGCGCGGCTCGACGAGCAACCGTCGGATAGCGCGGAGGGTGCGCGCTGGACCTGTTCCACGTGGAACAGCGAACGCACGGTGTCGCAGGTTTTTTGTGCGATCACGCGCACCAATGCCGAAAGCCATGCGATCATCGCGGCAAATCTCGATCGTTCGCCCTTGTTTACCGGGGCGATCGGCGCAGCGGGTCCGCGCTATTGCCCGTCGATCGAGGACAAGATCCATCGTTTTGCCGATCGCGACGGGCATCAGGTGTTTCTGGAACCCGAAGGGCTCGACAGTTTTCTGGTCTATCCAAACGGGATTTCGACCTCGCTTCCCGCTGACGTGCAGCTCGCGATGCTCCGAACGATGATAGGGCTCGAAACGGTCGACATGGTCGTGCCGGGATATGCGGTCGAATATGACCATATCGATCCGCGTGCGCTCGACCGGACGTTGCAGGTGCGCGCGATGCCGGGACTCTATTGCGCGGGACAGATCAATGGGACGACCGGATATGAGGAGGCGGCGGCGCAGGGCCTGGTCGCTGGCGCAAATGCCGCGCTGGCCGCGCAGGGGCGAGACCCGCTGATCCTCGATCGCAGCGAATCCTATATTGGCGTGATGGTCGATGACCTTGTTCTGCAGGGGGTGACCGAGCCCTATCGTATGCTCACCGCGCGCGCCGAATATCGGCTGCGGCTGCGTGCCGACAATGCTGCTACACGGCTGACGCCGAAAGGGATCGAACTTGGGCTGGTCCGCCCGGCGACTGCGGCGTTGTTTGCGGCGCGACAGGCCGAACGCGCGAAGGCCGAAGCTTTGCTCGACGCGTCCGTCGCAACGGCCGATTATGCCGCCGTCGGCCTCGCGCTTCCGGGCGATGGCATCATGCGCAAGCGAATCGACCTGTTGCGCTACCCCGACATGTCGGTCGCACGGCTCGCCGTTCTGGCGCCCGAACTCGATTCGATCGATCCAGCTATCCTGTCGGAGATCGGCGAGGACGCGCATTATGCGCCCTATATCGCGCGGCAGGATGCCGAACTTCGCGCGCTCGCGGCGAATGAAGCGATCGCACTCGATCCCACGCTCGACTATGCGGCGATCGGCGGGCTGTCGCGCGAGATGGTCGAGCGGCTGACGAGGGCGCAGCCCGAGACGCTGGGGCAGGCGGCGCGGATCGACGGAGTGACACCTGCGGCACTGACGGCGATCATGGTGCATAGCCGGCGGCGCGCGGCGTGATCGTAGAAAGCGAAGAGGGCGCACGCGGATGGATCGGCGATAGCTTTGCGCCGACGGCGGACCAGTGGGCGAAGCTCGAACGATTCGTGCAGATGCTCGTCGAAGAAAATGGGCAGCAAAATTTGATCGCGGCGTCGACGATCCCCAATATCTGGGTTCGCCATATAGCCGACAGTGCGCAGCTTCTTTCTTTCGACACGTGTGAGGGCGAGGGGCTCTGGATCGACCTGGGGAGTGGACCGGGGCTGCCGGGTTTGGTCGTCGCGATCCTGAGCGCGCGACCCATGCTGCTTGTCGAATCGCGCAAGCGGCGCTGCGACTTTCTCCGCGCGGTCGCCGCCGAACTTGATCTGGCGCATGTCGAGGTTGCCGAAGCGCCGCTTGAACGTATTGAAACGCGGCCGGCCGCGACGATCAGCGCGCGCGCTTTCGCTCCACTCGACAAGCTGCTCGACTTATCCGCCCGTTTTTCCACCGAATCGACGCGCTGGCTGCTGCCAAAAGGACGAAACGCAGTTAAGGAACTGGCTTTGCTGCCCGAGCCATGGCAGAGAATGTTCCACGTGGAACAGAGCCGTACGGACGCTGAGAGCCAGATTTTGGTCGGCTCCGGAAAAATATCGGCAAAACAGCGAGGAAAGCGATGATCCGCATTGCCGTGGCGAACCAAAAGGGTGGGGTCGGCAAGACGACAACGGCGATCAATCTGGCGACCGCGCTCGCGGCCACCGGCTGGCGCACGCTGATCATCGATCTCGATCCGCAGGGCAATGCGTCGACCGGGCTCGGTATCAAGCAATCGCAACGCGAATGTTCGAGCTATGAATTGCTACGCGGCGACGCGACGCTTGCCGAATGCGCGATTCCGACCGCCGTCCCGCGGCTCGATATCGTCACCGCTACGGTCGACCTGTCGGGCGCCGAGATCGAACTGATCGAATTTCAAGATCGCCTGCACCGCCTGCAACAGGCGCTGTCGAGCGCCGAGGCGGGGCAGTGGGATATCTGCCTGATCGACTGTCCGCCGTCGCTCGGGATGCTGACGCTCAATGCGCTGATTGCGGCCGAATCGCTGATCGTGCCGCTGCAGTGCGAATTTTTCGCGCTCGAGGGGCTCAGCCAGCTCCTCACCACGGTCGAGCGTGTGCGCGAGCGCTTCAACCAGAAATTGTCGATCCTCGGCGTCGCGCTGACGATGTTCGACCGCCGCAACCGGCTGACAGATCAGGTGTCGGATGACGTTCGCGAGGTGCTTGGCCCGGTGGTGTTCGAAACGGTCATCCCTCGCAACGTCCGCCTGTCCGAAGCGCCGAGCCACGGGCTTCCCGCGCTGATCTATGATCACCGCTGCGCCGGATCGGCCGCCTATATCGCGTTGGCGCGTGAGCTGATCGACCGGCTTCCAAACGTCCGCAAGGCTGCATAAATGGCTGATAATAAATACGAAACTGGATCGGAATCGACGCCAGCGCGCAAGCGGCCCTCGGGGCTCGGCCGCGGGCTCAATGCCCTGTTCGGTGATGTTGCCGTCGAGGCCCCGGTGCTGGCGACCCCCGGGGGCGCTGCGAAGGCGGCTGCGCCCGTATCGGGCGATGCCGTGCAGCATGTCGGGGTCGGATCGATTCGTCCGCTCCCCGGTCAGCCGCGCCGCCATTTCGACGAGAATGCGATCGCCGAACTGGCCGATTCGATCGGGCTGCGCGGATTGCTGCAGCCGATCATCGTCCGCCGGTCGCCCGACGGAGACGGCTATCAGCTTGTTGCGGGCGAACGGCGATGGCGCGCAGCGCAGCGTGCCGGGCTGCATCAGATTCCCGCGCTTGTGCGCGAACTCGACGACGCCGCGACCTATGAGATCGCGCTGGTCGAGAATATCCAGCGCCAGGACCTCAACGCGATCGAAGAGGCGAGTGCCTATCGCCGCCTCATCGACGATTTCGGGCATAATCAGGAAGCGCTGGCGAAGCTGGTCGGCAAGTCGCGCAGCCATGTTGCAAATCTGATGCGCCTTCTCGACTTGCCCGAAAGCGTGCAGGCGCTGGTTGGCGACGGATCGCTGGCGATGGGGCATGCGCGCGCGCTGATCGGCGCGGACGACGCCGAAGCGATCGCGCGCCGCGTCGCGAAGGAAGGCCTGTCGGTCCGCGCCGTCGAGGCGTTGGTCCGCGCGAGCAAGGGCGACGATGCGCCGCGCAAGGCGCCGCTTGAATATAAGAGCATGGATGGCGGGCGCGATCCCGATATCGTCGCGGTCGAGCGGCATCTGTCCGAGCTGCTTGGGATTGGCGTTGCCATCCAATATGCGGGCGAGGGCAAGGGGGCGCTGACGCTGAAATTCGCGTCGCTCGACCAGCTCGACATGATTTGCCAGCGGCTTTCGGGCGAGGGGATCTGATTCGCGCCATAACGCGCATCAAAATGTATCAGTCCGGGCCGTCGACGAAAAATCGGGCGGTGCGGCATTCTTCGCTATTCATAGATAGCATATTGATTTCACGATAATATATCGGTCTCCTCCGGCCAGTTCTTGCTGCGTCGTTAACCAATCTTGCTGGCAAAGCCTGAACAGGTCCCTGTCTAAACGAGTCGGCGAATGGGGTGGGATATCCATTCGAAAATTCGACCGAAATTCTTCGGTATCAAGGGACCAAATCATATGCGCAACTTTGGAATGAAGCGCGCCCTTCTGGGCGCCGCGATTGCTGCCCTCGCCATGAACGCCTCGGCGGCGCAGGCGGCGTCGGCCACCGGGACGGCCACGGCCAAGATCCTTCGCCAGATCACGCTCACCAAGACCAGCGACCTGCAATATGCGACGATCATCAGCGGCGCGACGGCTTCGACCGTCGCAGTGTCGACCGCCGGTGCCGCGACCTGCGGCGCGGGCCTGACCTGCACGGGCACGACGACGGCGGGCAGCTATAATGTTCAGGGTACGAACGGCGCCGTCGTGCTCGTTGGCGGCGATTCGACCGTCACGCTCAACGGTTCGCTCGGCGGCACGATGACGTCGACGCTGACCTATTCGTCGCCGAACATCACGCTGAGCCCGACCGGTGGCAGCTTTCAGGTCGGCGGCACGCTGAGCGTGGGCGCCAACCAGGCATCGGGCGACTATTCCGGGACGTTCAACGTCACCGCAAACTACCAATAAGCGTTGGGGGGCCTGGCGGGCCGAGATCCGCCAGCCATTAAAATGGGGTCGACGGGCGCGCGTCCGGCGACCCCTTTCTTCGTCCGGACCACCAGGATCAGAACCCGCCAATTGCGCGATCGAGGCGACCGAATGGCGAAGATATCGGGTCCTGACGCCAGTTGGTTAGCGAAATATCAACCATGTCGGTGCAGGCAGGATGCGACCATCGGGACGGTGTGGGGCCGGCTCCCGGACGATTGTGGGGATCGTATCCAATGCTTCGTTTTTTGAAGGCCTTTGGCCTGTTCACCGCGGCTGCGCTTGGCGCCGTGGTATCGCCCGCGCTGGCGGCGGGCGACCTGCTCGTCGCGCCGACGCGCGTCATACTCGACGGATCGCGCGGGACCGAAGTGGTGTTGAACAATATCGGCAAGACGCCTGCAACCTATCGCATCAGCCTTGAGATCAAGCGGATGACGGCCGACGGCGGGCTCGACGAGATTGCCGAGGAGAATGTGACGACTGCGGAGCGCGCCGCGCTCGACATGATCGTCTTCAGCCCGCGCCGCGTCACGCTGCCACCGAACCAGCCGCAGGTCGTGCGCGTCGGTGTGCGTCTTCCCGAAGGAACGCCCCCGGGGGAATATCGCGCGCATATGCTGTTCCGCGCGGTGCCCGATGCGGCGCCGGCGACCGCCGAGCCCAAGCCGGTAAGCGAAGGCGTGTCGATCGCACTCACGCCGATTTACGGGATCACAATTCCGGTGATCGTACGGGTCGGCGATCTCGGCGCAGAAGCGTCGATCGGCGAAGCCTGGGTCAGCGAGACACAGGACGGCCCGGCGTTCAATTTCGACCTTTCGCGCACGGGCAATCGTTCGGTTTATGGCGATATCGAGGTGACACGGCCCGGGCTGGCCGAGCCGCTGCTCGTTGCGCGCGGGATTGCGGTCTATCCGGAAGTCGGCGCGCGCAAGGTATCGCTCCGCGTTCCTGGCGAGTTGGCGGCGAAGCTGAAAGGTCCGGTGCAGATCCGCTACACCGAAGATCGCGAAATCGGCGGCGGCACGATCGACGAGGCCGAGCGGGTGGTGAAATGACGATGTAGGTTGCGGGAGCGGAGCGGGGCGGGATGATGATCCGCGCGGCGCTTTCCCGATGGATGAAGGCGGCGATGGCCGGGTTCGCGCTGGTGGGGCTGCTTCCTGCCGGCGCCGAAGCCGTAGAAAAAAAGCCCGTTTCGATCGCGGGCGACGGCTGGTCGCCGAACGAGGATGACAGCTGGCTGTTCGACATGCGCTCGGGGCAATATCGGGTCGGCGACGGGGTGCGCGGCTATCAGACGCCGCAGGGGATCTGCGTCGATCTGGGCGATGTCGTGCTCGCGCTCGACCTCGCGGTGCGCGTCGACAAAAAGTTGCGCCGCGCAACCGGCTGGGTGTTCGACGAGCGGCGGAGTCTTGCGATAGACCGCGACGCGGGCGAAGTACGCGCGGGAAGCCAGAGCTTTCGCCTGACCGCCACGACGATCCGCGACACGCCTGCGGGGTGGTGCGTCGAATTGGCCAGTCTGAACGAGTGGCTGGGCGTTCCGCTCGCCGCCGATCTGTCGAATGCGGTGCTGCGGATCGACTCGAAGGACAAGCTGCCGTTCCAGCTCGCCGCCGAACGCCGCGCGCGCGCAGCCTCGATCCGCCCGCAGGCCGCTTTCGACCTTGCAAGTCTGCCGCAAGCAGCGCGGCCATATCAGGCATGGGCGATGCCGTCGGTCGATGTCGTCGCGTCGGCGGGTGTGGTCTCGGACAAGCGCGGCGGGTCCTATGTCCAGGGACGTTACGAGATTTTCGCGGCGGGCGAGGTGGCAGGTCAGAGTTTCGACGCGCGGCTGTCATCGGATAATGAGGGGGTGCCCGACAGTTTGCGGATGCGGCTCTATCGTACCGATCCGCAGGGGCGGCTGCTCGGCCCGTTGAGGGCGACGCATTATGGCTTGGGCGATGTCAGCCTGCTCTCGACCGGCATCGTCGCGGCGTCGGCGCCGGGGCGCGGCGCGGTGCTCACCAACCGGCCGATCGAGCGGCCCGACGCCTTCGACAAGACGACCTTTCGCGGCGACTTGCCCGCGGGCTGGGATGCCGAGCTCTATCGCAACGGGCAGCTGCTCGCCTTTACGAGCCCGAACGGCGACGGCCGCTACGAATTTGTCGATGTGCCGCTGCAATATGGCGCGAACCGTTTTGAGATCGTGCTTTACGGACCGCAGGGGCAGATCAGGCGCGAAATCCGGCAGGTGCAGGTGGGAATGGATTCGATCCCGCCACAGCAGACCTGGTATTGGGCGGGGTTCGCGCAGGAAAATGCCGATCTGATCGAGTTCGGAAATCAAAGGCGCGGCGCATTTCGGCGCGGCTGGCGCGGGACGATGGGGCTCGAACGCGGGCTCGACACGCGCACTTCCGCCGCGGCCTATTTCCACAGCCTGATGATCGAGAATGTCCGCTATAATTATGGCGAGGTAGCGCTGCGCCGGTCGATCGGGCCGACCTTGTTGGAGGTGGGCGGAAGCTATGCCGACAATGGAGGTCTGGCGGCGCGCGCGAGCTGGCTTGCGGCATTCGGCGAGACCTATATTCGCGCCGATGCGATGCGCGGGTGGGGCGGGTTTGTTTCGGACCGTTTGATCAATAATATCAACGGTATCTCTTCGGTGTCGATCGACCAGTCGGTCAAGCTGGGGCGGACGGTGCTGCCGCTGCATTTCGACGTGCGGCACGTCGAACGATGGTCGGGGGTGGACAGTCTGGAAGCGAGCGCCCGCGCGTCGGCGAGTTTTCGCGCGCTGACCTTTACCGGGCAGCTCGATTGGAGTCGGACGAAGGTGCCGGTTGGTCCCGATCCGCCTGACAATCTGTCCGCCAGCCTGCTCGCCAACGCCCGCATCGGGCGCGTTCGCGTCCGTGGTGAGGCGCGTTTTGCGCTGTCGGGCGCCAATGCGGATTCGCGCATGACGCTGATCGGCGAATGGGCCGGAAGGGGCGATGCCGAATGGCGCACCGAACTCGGCTATGACCGGGGCCTCGATCGCGCGCGGGCGGGTCTGGGATATACGCGCCGTTTCAATAAGCTGCAGCTTACGGGCTTTGGGGAGGTCGCGAGCGACGGATCGGTCGCGGCATCGCTGGCGCTCGCCTTCAGCTTTGGGCCGAAATCGAACGGCGGCTGGCGCGTTTCGAGCGAGAAGCTCGCGAGCCGCGGACAAGTCGTCGCCGAGGTATGGATGGACGAGAATGGCGACGGGGTCCGCCAGCCCGGCGAAACTGCGTTGCCCGACGTGCCGCTGACCGCTGGCAATGCGTTCGTCGATGCGGCGACCGACAGGGCGGGGTTTGGCGCGATCGACGGCCTTGAACCTTTCCGCCCGGTGATGATCGGGATCGATGCGGGCAGCCTGCCCGACCCCTATGTCCAGCCCGCGTTGCCGGGTGTCGTGGTGACCCCGCGGCCTGGGGTGGCGACGCGCGTGCTGCTGCCCATGGCGGCGGCGGGCGAAATCGAGGGTGTGTTGCGCCGCGACGGCGGCAATCCGGTCGAGGGATTGAGCGTCGAACTGGTCGATGCCGAGGGACGTTTGCGCGCGACGACGATCACCGAATTCGACGGCTATTTCCTGTTCGAGGGCGTCGCTTACGGCCGTTACACGGTGCGGCCGGGCAAGGCGTCGGCGGCGGCGCTGCGGCTCGACGGCGCGCTTGTGCTGAGCGCGGCACCCGGCAAGGCGATGCCGCGGGTGCGGCTGGGGACGGTGGCGCTGAAGCCGCTGAGCCGCGACGTTGCGATACGGGCCGAAGCGCAATCGGGCGGCAACTTGGCCCGCGGTCCGCCGGGCGAGGGGGATGGCGGGTTGTAGTTGTCAGGTTGTTTTGGGGTAGTGAGCGGGCGTTGCGTCAGCCACTTCGTCATCCCGGGCTTGACCCGGGATCCCGCTTTTATTCGCATCCACCGGCCTTCGAAATCAAGCGGGACCCCGGATCAAGTCCGGGGTGACGATGATGGAGAGGTCGGCAACCGCTCGAATGGGGACCTTCGACCGGTATCGATGTGCCTACCCCGCCGTGGTCGGCCGCGTTAGGTCTCGAACTGCGCCCATCACCACAATTGACTTCGTTCAGGCTTCGGACGATATCGGCGGCAACGGGCCGGTGCGGACGCCCGTTCAGGCGGGGTCTTCCGCCCAAGTTCCGCTCCATCCGCTGCATTTTGCGGCGCTCGGAGCGTTAATATGACAACCGATCTTGCCTCAACCCGCCCGTCAGAGCTCAGCCTGGCGGCATTGTTCCTGAAATTCCTGCGTTTCGGATGCTTGGCCTTTGGTGGACCGGTCGCGCAGATAGCGATGATCCGGCAGGCGCTGGTCGACGAGGAGCGCTGGATCGATCCGGGGCGTTTCAACCGGCTGCTCGCGGTGCTGCAGGTCCTGCCCGGGCCGGAGGCGCACGAGCTTTGCGTGCATCTGGGCATGGTCGCGCGCGGCCGGATCGGCGGATTGCTCGCGGGGCTGGGGTTCATGCTGCCGGGGCTGGCGCTGATGCTCGTCGCCGGCTGGCTTTATGTCGAGTGGATCGCGGGCAGGACCGGGTTTGCGGGAATATTGCTCGGCGTGCAGGTCGCGGTGCTGGCGATCATCCTGCGCGCGGTGGTTCGGATCGGGCAGCATATCGTCGAGGATTGGCTGCTCGCGCTGATTGCCGCGGCGAGCTTGCTCGCCACGCTGGCGGGCGTGCCCTTCTGGATTCCGCTCGTTGCCGGGGGCCTCGTCTATGCCGCGGCGCATCGTCCCGCGGTCGCAATAGCGACCCTGATCGCCGCGACGGGCGTCGCGGTGGCGATCGATCTGATGGCTCAGCCCGCGATGTCGGCTGCTTCGGCTGCGACCGCAGCTCCCGTCACGCTCGCGGCGCTGTTTGTCGCGGGGCTGAAGGGTGGGCTGTTGACCTTTGGCGGCGCCTATACCGCGATCCCCTATGTTCGAGCCGATACCGTAGGGCGCGGCTGGATCGGCGACGGGACTTTTCTCGATGGGATCGCGCTGGCGGGCGTGCTTCCGGCGCCGCTGGTCATTTTCGCGACCTTCGTCGGTTATGTTGCGGGGGGTCCGGGCGGCGCGCTGGCGATCACCGCAGGCATGTTCCTGCCGGCCTTCGCCTTTTCGCTGATCCTGTTCGAGCGATTGGAGGCGATTGTCGAGAATCCCGCACTGCACCGCGTTCTCGCCGGCGTTGCCGCGGCGGTGGTCGGCATCATTGCCGCGACGTTCGTCCAGCTGGGGCAAGCAACGGGCGCACGGGTGGCGGATCCCCTGTTTGCGCTGTTACTCTTTGCCGCGGCGCTGGCGGTGGTGTGGCGCGTCAAGGGCGCGTGGGTCACGCCGGCGATCGTCGCGGGCGGGGGGCTTGCGGGGTGGCTCGGGATGGCGGGTTAGGGGTGGGGAGTTGCCGTTGCCCTCTTTGGACATCGCTCGGCTGGATCCGGGATCGGGTCGGCGCAATATTCCAAAGTTCAGGAAAGTTCAGCCCTGTGAGAGCCCTGATTTGCAAGTCGCGGAGTGCTGGATGTGCGCGGCACGTCCGATCATGGTCGCACCCGCAAGCAGGCAGAGACCGCTTTTTGTTCACCGAATGAAAGAGCCGGATTAAAGCTGGCACGGCCGGATAATGTAGGAAAGACCTATTTGAAGGCGATGTTTGTTTTGGGGTGAGAAGCGGGCGATCAGCCACCCACTTCAGTCATCCCGGGCTTGACCCGGGATCCCGCTTTTTGACTCACTCACTGACTTCGATTTCAAGCGGGACCCCGGGTCAAGCCCGGGGTGACGAGGAGAGAATCTGTCCGCTTCCCGTCGAAAGCTGCTGTTTGATCCATTCAGCTCAGCAACGGTTCCAGCGCGTCCCATTCGCGGTCGACGGCGCGGCGGCCGGCGTCGATTGCGGCGCGGATCTTTGCCGGGTTGAATTCGAGCGTTTCGGCGACCTCTTCCTCGGGTTCGATGATGCGGATCGGCGCGAAACGGTAGCGCGCGATCTGGACGTCGAGCGGGCGGAGGATGCGCGCGGCCTGCGCGCCGCCGATGCCTTCGTTCTGGAGCGCGCGGAGCTGGCCCTCGCGCGCCGCGATCAGGTCGTTGATCAGCGCGGCGCCGGCGAGGTCGTTCGCCGACACCTCCGATTGCAATATGTCGACCGCGCGCAGCCCGATCTTGATGAGGTTGGGAAAGGTGCGCACGGGTCCGGGGCGCGGCGCGGGAGAGGCGCGGACCGCGATCACACCGCGCGGATTCATTTCCAGCGCCGAGCTGAGGGGCGTCACATCGCGGACGCCGCCGTCGACCCATTGCTCCTCCGTTCCGTCGCTTGCCCGCGTCTTTAGCGGATCGAAGAAGAGCGGCATCGCGCAGCTTGCATAGACCCAATTGTGGATACCGGGCACACTCTCGTCGATCGTGCGATAGGTGCCGGTGCACAAGTTGACTACACCAAGGAGCAGCTTGCGCCCGCTCGCGCGGAGTTTTGCGTCGTTCGCGAAGCCCTTGAGCAGCCGTTTGAGCGGCGCGGTGTCGTAAAGCGCATCTTCGCCGAGCAGCCCGCCGACGACGCCGAGCGGGCGCGATTTGTAGATTGAGCTGTTGCCACGAATGGCAAGCCATGTGTCGAGCAGGGCGGGGATATCATCCTGCGCTACGCCGAGCGCCTGAATCGCGCCGGTCGACACGCCCGCGACGATGTCGAGCCGGACCCCGCGATTGACGACGAGTTCGTGGACGACGCCGACCTGAAACGCGCCCTTTGCGCCGCCTCCGCTCAATACGATTGCCAAACCGCCTGCCATATCGCGCCTCCTGGCTGTCGCCAGTTTACCGCAACAGCGCCCGAAGCCCAAGGTTTGAAGCCGCGTTTTCGCGAGAATCGAGGCCCGATGTTAACCACTTTTTATCCATGATTGGCCACAGGGGTAGCGAGCAAGAATTTGCCTGTGGGGAACAATCGAAAATGTCCGAAGCCTTTGGTTCGAAAAGCCGTCCGACGGGCGTCGACGTTGCTATCATCGGCGCGGGGCCGGCGGGGCTTACCGCCGCCTATCAGCTGACACAGCAGGGTTACCATGTGACGGTAATCGAAAAGGACCCGGTCTATGTCGGCGGGATCAGCCGCACGGTCGAGCATGAGGGCTTTCGCTTCGACATCGGGGGACACCGCTTTTTTTCGAAGAGCCGCGAAGTCGTCGACCTGTGGAACGAGATTCTTCCGCATGATTTCATCGAACGCCCGCGGATGAGCCGCATCTATTACGAGGGCAAATTCTATTCCTATCCGCTGCGCGCGTTCGAGGCGCTGTGGAACCTCGGCATCTTTCGCTCGACGCTGTGCATGGTGAGCTATGCGCAGGCCAAACTGTTCCCGAACAAGGCGGTCCGCAGTTTCGAGGACTGGACGATCAACCAGTTCGGGCGGAAGCTCTATTCGATCTTTTTCAAAACCTATACCGAGAAGGTGTGGGGCATGCCGTGCGACGAAATGTCGGCCGACTGGGCGGCGCAGCGTATCAAGGGCTTGTCGCTCGGCGGCGCGGTGATCGACGGCCTGAAGCGCAGCCTCGGGCTCAACAAGAAGCCGAACGATGGAATGGCGACGAAGACGTTGCTCGAAACCTTTCGCTACCCGCGGCTCGGCCCCGGCATGATGTGGGAAGCCGCGCGCGACAAGGTCGTCGCGGGTGGCAACCATGTGCTGATGGGCCATAGCTTCAAGCAGCTGACGCAGGACCAGAAGACAGGGCGCTGGCGGATGACCGCGACCGGTCCCGACGGCGATATCGTGATCGACGCCGCGCATGTCATCAGTTCGGCGCCGATGCGCGAACTGGCGGCACGCATCCATCCGCTGCCCGCGTGCGCGCTGAATGCCGCGCCGAACCTCAAATATCGCGACTTCCTGACCGTTGCGCTCAAGATACGCTCCGAAGACCTGTTCCCCGACAATTGGATCTATATCCACGACAGCAAAGTGCGGGTCGGACGGGTGCAGAATTTCCGAAGCTGGTCGCCCGAAATGGTGCCCGACCCCGAACTGGCGTGCGTCGGGCTCGAATATTTCTGTTTCGAGGGCGACGGACTCTGGGCGTCGAGCGACGAGAAACTGATCGCGCTGGCAACCAAGGAAATGGAAGTTCTGGGCCTTTGCGACCCCGAAGATGTCGTCGGCGGCGCCGTCGTCCGGCAAGAAAAGGCCTATCCGGTTTACGACGATGATTATGCCGCGCATGTCGAGACGATGCGCAGCGAACTCGAGGCGCGCTATCCGACGCTGCACATGGTCGGGCGCAACGGAATGCACCGCTATAATAATCAGGATCACGCGATGATGACCGCGATGCTGACGGTGCGCAACATCGTCGCTGGCGAAAAACTCTATGATATCTGGGGCGTTAACGAGGATGCCGAATATCATGAGAGCGGCACCGAGGGCGAACAGGCGGCACTGGCCTCGGTTCGCGAAGTGCCGGCGCGCGTGGCGAAAGCCGCGTAGGGCCGGGCCGGGGGATCGGCATGCTGCCTGTGACAAAATTGGTCGCGTCGGTGCGGCGCGGCGAAATTCGCTGGCTGAACTATCTGCTCGCCAGCGGGCTTGCGCTCGGCAGCGACGCGGGGCTGTTCCTGTTGTTGCTCGACGCCGGTATGTCGCCGGTGATGGCGTCGGCGACGGGCTATTGCGCCGGGATCTTGGTGCATTGGATGGTGTCGAGCCGGCTCGTCTTTGCCGACGGCGCCGCGGCGCGCGGTACGGGCGAGCGGCATCGCCAGAAGCTGCTGTTTGTCGGATCGGCGCTCGTCGGGCTTACGGTCACCACCGCGATCGTCGGTGGCGGCAGTGCGCTCGGCCTTGATCCTCGGCTCGCGAAGCTCGCCGCGATCGCCGTCAGCTTCCAGACCACATATTTGCTGCGCCGTCATATCGTGTTCCGGACCGCCGCAGCATGAGCGACGCGCGCGCGCTTGCCGCGGGCGCGCCGCCGGCTCGGGCGCCGTCGTCTGATGGGATCATGCTCGGCCCATGGTTCACGCCGGTCCGTATCGCGCTGATCATCTGGGGGCTGATGAGCCTCGTCGCGATCATCGCGAAATGGCACGGCATCGGCGCGCTCGATCTGTCCGACACCGACGATGCCATGCGCATGGCGCAGGTCCGCGACCTGCTCGCCGGGCAAAGCTGGTGGGACCTGTCGCAATATCGCGTCAATCCGGCAGGCGGCGGGGTGCTGATGCACTGGTCGCGTATCGTCGACGCGCCGCTGGCGGCCGGCATCCTGCTGCTGAAGCCGCTGTTCGGACAGGCGATGGCCGAACGGATCGTGATGACCCTATGGCCCCCGCTGCTCGGCGCGGCGCTCAGCGTCGCTTGCGTCCTCGGTTATCGCAATCTCTCCGACCGGCGGATCGCCTATGCCGCGCCGCTCTTCCTGATCATGTCGGGCTATATACTGGTGCAGTTTCGTCCGCTTCGGGTCGACCATCACGGCTGGCAGATTTTCTTCGCGATGCTGATTATGGCGCAGGCGCTGCGCCCCGCGACCTGGCAGGCGGGCGTGCTCGGGGGCATTTTTGCAGCGGCGTTGCTAGCGGTGTCGATCGAAGGATTGCCGATCGTCGCACTGTTCGCGGGGCTTGCCGCGCTGCGCTGGGCACTGGGCGGAGGCGCTGAAGATCGCGCGCGGCTGTGTGGCTATATGGGATCACTGGCAGCCGGAGCGTTGCTGTTACAGTTCGCGACGCGCGGTCCGGTCGGCCTTTCGGGCACATGGTGCGATTCGCTTTCGGCGCCCTATATGGCAGCCTTCGCCGCCGCGGCGGCGGTGACCTTTTCCGCGGCCCGGATCAACCCGGCCCGGGCATCGATCCGCTTCCTGCTGCTCGGCGTTGCGGGCGCTTCGGCGGCGGTCGCGCTGGTGTGGACCGAACCGCAATGCGCGAACGGACCGTTCGCCGCGCTCGATCCGATCGTCGTGAAATATTGGTATCGCAATGTCCTTGAAGGCCAGCCCTTGTGGATGTCGCGCGCGCATGATGTGATCCATGTGCTGGTCCCCTCGGTGATCGGCCTTGCGGGATCGCTGCTTGCGTGGCGGAGCTGCACCCTCGCGGCCGACCGCAGAAACTGGGCGACGATCATCGTCGCGCTGATCGGTGCGGCCGCGCTGTCGCTGTTGGTTCTGCGCAGCGCATCGACCGCGCATCTTTTCGCCTTGCCCGGCTGCGCCTGGCTCGGCGTGCGTGCATGGGTCCGGGCGCGGACGATCACATCGACGGTGCCACGCGTTCTGGCGTCGGTCGCCGCGGTGCTGACGTTGCCGCTGCTCGGCAGCATCGCGGTCGCAGCGGTGCTCGGTCCGCTCGTCCCGTCGCTGAAAGCTGAGGACAAAAAGGCCGAGGCGGACGCTGCGCTCGCAAATCCCTATATGGCCAACTGCCTCGATCCCGCTGCCATCGCCGATTTGGCGGGGCTGCCGACGACGACGATCCTGACCCCGATCGATCTTGGCGCTCCGGTGATTTTCTGGACGCGTCACAGCCTTGTCGCGACGCCGCACCACCGCAACAAAGAGGCGATGGCCGACACAATCCGCATTTTTGCGGACGATCCGGCGAAGGCGGAAGCGCTCGTGCACAAGCAGCAGGCGACGCTGATCGTCTATTGCCGGACGGCGAATGATTTCACCCGATATCGGGGCGCCCGCAAGGATGCGCTCGCGGCGCAGCTTTATGCCGGAAAACCGCCGGCATGGCTCGAGGCCGTGCCGATCGCGTCGCGCGCAGGCCTGTCGGTGTGGCGGGTGAAGCCCCGGTAAGGCGGTCTCAGGCGGGGCGGAAGCGCAATGCCGCGCCGTTCATGCAATATCGCTTGCCCGTGGGCTTCGGCCCATCGTCGAACATATGACCGAGGTGCCCGCCGCAGCGCCGGCAATGCACTTCGGTGCGCGGGTAGCCGAGTTCGCGATCGGTCGCAGTGCCGATTGCGCCCTTGAGGGGGGCCCAGAAGCTGGGCCAGCCGGTGCCGCTGTCGAACTTGGTCTTGCTCGAATAGAGCGGCAGCGCGCAGCCCGCGCAGTCGAAGGTGCCGGCGCGCTTTTCCTTGTCGAGCGGGCTGGTAAAGGCGCGCTCGGTCGCCGCCTCACGTAGCACGCGATACTGAAGCGGGGACAGGCGTTGTTTCCATTCGGCGTCGGAAAGCTGCCAGCCGGCCTGACCTTTCGGGCGCGCGCCGGGCCTGGCGAACAGCATCGGCGCGGCGATCACCGCGCCGCCGAGCGCGAGACCGGACAAGATGGTACGGCGTTCGATCATATCGGGACTCCTTACCCGAAATACGCGCGCCGATCGCGACCGGTTACATCACGCGTCAATATCTTTCGAGTTCGACCTGCATGTGGCGATAGCCGTGGACGAAGCTGGCGTTGACGCGCTCGGGTTCGGAGAGGACGTTCACGCGCAGACGGCGCTTCTGCATTTCGGAGATCAGCGTCGTGAGCTGCAACTCGGCGACGCGCGCGCCGACGCAGCGATGGATGCCATAACCGAAGGCCAGGTGACGACGGGCATTTTCGCGGTCGACGATGATCCGGTCGCCGTCGGGGAAAATCTCCTCGTCCCGGTTCGCCGAGGCGTACCACAGGGCCAGCTTGTCGCGCTTCTTGATCTGGTGACCGAACAGTTCGGTATCTTCCATCGCGGTGCGGCGCATGTGCGCCAGCGGCGTCTGCCAGCGGATGATCTCGTGCATCGCGTTGACTGCGAGGTCGGGATCGTGATTTGCTTCAAGCTTTGCGCGCTCTTCGGGAAAACAGTGAAGGCCATAGGCATAGGCCGACATCGAATTGCGCGTCGTGTCGTTGCCGCCGACGATGAGCAGAATCAGATTCCCCATGAACTCATGCTCGCTCATATGGTTCATCGCGTCGGACTGAAGCATGATCGAGATGAGGTCGTGCTTGCCGGGATTCTTCGCCTTGTGATCCCATAATTCCTTGAACGCCGCACCCATTTCGAACGCCGTCGCGGTGCGCGCATGCCGTAGTTCGGCCGTGTCGAAAGATTCGATGTCGCCGAGCGCGTCGGACCAACGGGTGAGGTTGTGGCGATCGGCCCAGGGGAAATCGAACAGGATCGCGAGCATGTCGGTCGTCAGCTCGATCGAGAGTTTCTCGACCCAGTCAAAGGGCTGACCGACCGGCAGCGTATCGATCAACGCCGCGGTACGCGCGACGGTGTCGGCGCGCATGCGCTCGATCTCCGACGGACCAAAAGCGGGCGCGACAGTGCGGCGCTGCGCAGTATGTTGCGGCGGATCCATCGCGATGAACATCGGCATCGGGATCTCGCCCTCTTTGAGATATTCGACCCCGTCGCCGGCGACGGTGATGCCGCCATATTCCCATGAGGAAGAGAAGATTTTCGGCAGCGCTTCGATATGCTGGATCGGCTTGTAGGTCGTCACCGACCAATAGGGACCGAACTTCGAATCCTCGCAATAATAGATCGGCGATTCGGCCCGCAACTGGCGCATCGGTTCCTGCCAGACATCCTTGCGCCACAGCTCGGCGCGGCTGACGTCCAGCGGGTTGATTTCGGGTTCGACGCGGATCTGGGTGGCCATGGGGTGCTCCTCTCACGGCCGTCTTGTCCGCGGCCAATTGAGTTGCAGAATGCCACTATTTACAGCTTTGTCAACGATGGGGAGGGGGGCTTTGGGGTGGGAAGATTACGCCGCGTCGACATCCCGGACTTGATCCGGAATCCCGCTTCTTTTGACGCAGTTTCCGGATTCGGTATCGAGCGAGCCCTCGGATCAAGTCCGGATGGCGGTAACGGACGGGTTGGCGACTCCGTCGAACCCGCCGGCTCAGGCGGTCTTTCTCTTCTTCCAGAATTTCCAGCCGCTGCCGCTGCTCAGCACGCCGGCGCGGAAGAGGCGGACCGAAAGCCATATGACGAGCGCAACCCAGATCGCCTGCCAGCCGAGCGCGAGCAGGTGGACGGCTCGCGCATCGTCGGTTGCGGCGCGGGCCGCCATCGCGAGCGGGGAGGAGAAGGGAAATATCTGCGCGAAATGTGCAAGCCCGCTGCCCGGCGCGCTCGCCGCGCCTGCCGAGAGGCTGAACATGCCGACCTGAAAGATGGTGATCGGCAGGCTGAGCATCTGGATTTCGCGCACCGACCCCGCCTGTGCGCCGACACCGAGGAAGACCGCGCCGAGGAGGAGGAAGGACAGGATGAAATAGGCAAAGCCGATACCGAGGAAAAAGGGCCAGCCGGTCGCGGGCATCGCGGCGAGCGCGGTCGCCGCCTTGCCGGCCTTGCCCGCGGCGGCGATGGCAGCGGGATCGACCTGTGTCGCAGCGACCAGCCCGCCGCCCATCGCGACGACCATCCAGAAGGCGATGAACAGCACGGCGACGCCAAGCATGCCGAGCAGCTTACCGAGAAAAACGCTTTCGAGCGGGACCGCGGCGGCGAGAATCTCGATGACCTTGTTGCCCTTTTCCTCGGCGAGCGAACTCACCGTCTGGCCCGCCAGGAGCAGGGTCAGGAGGAAGATGACGAACACTGCGCCGAACCCGATCGACTGTTGCACCGCAATGCTCGCGCCGCCGCTGGACAGCGCTTCGAAATCGGGGGTGATCGATGGGAGCGGGCCGGCGGCGCGCGCGCGCTGTACATCGCCCGCGAGCAGACCGAGATAGCGGCCCGCGCTGCTGCCCCGTTCGCGTTCGACGATGCGGGGGGCGGTGAGCGGGCCGCTCATGACGGCGTAGGTGTCGCTGCCTTTTTCGCGCGCGATCGCGACGGGATCGGCATTCGCGGGCCCCGCGATCCGGATATCGAGCGTCGCGGGTTCGCGCGCCATCGCAGCGCGAAGGCGCATGTCGGCGGCGCGTAACGCTTCGATGTCCGCAGGGTCTGCGACGACGACGATTCGGCCAGCACCGCGCGCGCTGTCGGCAAGCTGTGACGCGCCGACACCGCCGGCGAGGCCCATCGCGACCATGAACAGCGGCGCAAGCAGGAACAGGAGAAAGGTCGGGGTCGCAACGATCGCGAGAAAGTCGCGCCGCGCAACAACGAACATGCTGCGGATAAAGGGGGTCATGCGCTTGCCTCCTCGACGGCGTCCTCGGTCGCATCGGCATCGAACCCCGCATCGACCTGCCGGACGATATGGACAAAGGCATCGTGCAGCGCGGGACGGCTGATCGACAGGCCGATGACGCCAAGGCCGCTCGCGGTGATGCGCGCGAGCAACGGCTCGACGTCGCTGTCCCCGATCGCAAAATGCCAGGCATCGCCGCGCAGCTCGGCTCCTGTGGGCAGGTTCGCAGCGACCGTGGCGTGATCGCTCGCCGTGCGCGGGGTGTAGCGCACCTGCATCGGCAGCAGCGCGCGCGCGTCGTCGACCGTGCCTTCGAACCGGCGCGCCGACCGCGCGATGATTGCGATGCGGTCGCAGAGCCGCTCGGCGTGCGCCATGACATGCGTCGAAAATAGGATCGTCGCGCCGCGGTCGCGTTCGCGCCGCACGAGCATTTCGAGTCGCTCCTGATTTACGGGATCGAGCCCCGAGAAAGGTTCGTCGAGAACGATGAGGTCGGGGGAGTGGACGATCGAGCCGATGAGTTGGATCATCTGCGCCATGCCCTTCGACATCTTGCGGATCTTGGTATCGACGACGCGTTCGAGCCCGAGTTCGGTCATGAAGCGTTCCGCGCGGCGGCGGCCCTCGGCCCAGTCGAGCCCGCGCAGCGCGCCCATGAAGGCGATCGCCTCGCGCGCTTTCATCCCGGGATAGAGCCCGCGCTCCTCGGGAAGATAGCCGATACGATTGCGCACGCTTTGCGGCTTGTGTCCGCCGAAGAGCTGGCTTGCGCCCTCGTCGGGGTCGATAATGCCGAGCGTCATGCGCAGGCTCGTCGTCTTGCCGGCGCCATTGGGGCCGAGTACGCCGTAAATGCTGCCCGTCGGCACCGCGAGGCTGACATGATCGACCGCCTTGTAATTGCCGAAATATTTGGTGAGGCCATTCGCCTCGACGCTGAAATCGTTCAAATTTCGGTCCCCGATCATTCGCTCACCGGACTATGGCACGGCGAGGCGGCTCGCGTATAGAGCGCCAATGGTTGCCGAAGCCTTGCCTTCCCTGGAACAACGCCTCGAAGCGGTCGCGCGCGAGCATGGATTCGCGGCGTTCGGAATCGCGCGTGCCGACGCGGCACCACAAACGGCGGCGCGGTTGAACCAGTGGCTCGCCGAGGGGCGCCACGGCGACATGATCTGGATGGAAAGCCGCGCCGAGCAGCGCGGATCGCCCAAGGGGCTATGGCCCGAGGTCCGGTCGGTGATTGCTTTGGGCATGAGCTATGCCCCCGCGCTCGACCCGCTGGCGCTCGCCGAGCATCCGACACGCGGGCGCATTTCGGTCTATGCGCAGGGCGGCGATTATCATGACATCGTCAAAAAGGCGCTGAAGGCTGTCGCACGCTGGCTCGTTGCCGAGGTCAAGGATGCCGAGGTCAAAGTGTTCGTCGACACCGCGCCGGTGATGGAAAAGCCTCTATCAGCGGCCGCCGGGCTCGGCTGGCAGGGCAAGCACACCAACCTCGTCAGCCGCGACCATGGCAGCTGGCTGTTTCTGGGGGCGATCTACACGACGTTGGAGCTTACGTCGTCAACGCCCGGGCGCGATACGTGCGGAAGCTGCGCGGCATGTCAGGACGCCTGCCCGACGCAGGCATTTCCGGCGCCATATCGGCTCGATGCGCGGCGCTGTATCTCGTACCTTACGATCGAACATAATGGTCCGATTCCGGTCGCGTTGCGGCGCGGGATCGGCAACCGGATCTATGGCTGCGACGATTGCCTTGCGGCGTGCCCGTGGAACAAGTTTGCCGACACCGCGCACACGCACCGCGCCTTCCTGCCGCGCGCCGAGCTGGTGGCGCCGTCGATCGGGGACCTGCTCGCGCTCGACGATGCCGATTTCCGGCAGGTGTTTGCGGGGTCGCCGATCAAGCGGATCGGGCGCGGGCGGATGGTACGCAACGCTGCGATCGCGGCGGGAAACAGCGGCGATGCGCGCTTCGTGCCGGCGCTCGAGCGGCTGGCGATGGACGAATCGCCTATGGTCGCCGACGCGGCATTATGGGCCCTTGCCGAACTGACGTCGTGACGTCGCTTAGCGCTGCAGGGCCTGCGCGCAGCTGTTGACCTCGGCATTGCGGCCATCCGGAGTGCGCGCGTCGACATGCGTTGCGACGGGATTGGCGCCCGCGCGCGGCGCGTAAAAATAGATATCGAGGATACAGTTCGATCCGGCGAACTGCAGCTTGCGGCCGGCGCCCTCGGAGATGTCGAGCCGCGGCTTGCCGAACATGCGGCCGATCGCGTCGGCGCTGTTTCCGATCAACGCATTGTTCTGCACCGGTTTCACGACGGTAGTTGGCGGCGGCGCAGTCGTCCGGGGCGGGGGTGTCGCGCGCGGAATCGCGGAGCCGGCGCAGGCGCCCAGCGTCAAAGTTAGAAGCAGCGAGGGGCCGGCGATGGCGGCCAGGCGGCGTTTTTCGATCGTCAATTCTGGTCCCCCTTGCCGAGATGCAACATATGGACGGCCATAGCGGCGCCGAGAATCGGCGCCAACAGATTGGCGACGGGTACCACGAAGCTTGCGGCGGACAGCAGGCCGAGCGACCAGCGCGCCGGCCGGTCAAAGCGCGCATGGCCGGGGTGGCGCGCGAGCACCATCGCCTCGAGATCGCGGCCGAGGAGCAGGGCGTTGACGAGCAGGGCAAAGATCGGCGTGCCGATGCCCGTGACGAGCAGCAGGATATAGACTGGCAGCGCGAGCAGGTTGCCGCCGATCAGCCGGCCGAGCGATGCGAGCGCGAGGCCGATATTCTGGCGCCAGCCGACATCGACGGCGCGACGGGCGGCGGCGGGATAATGGCGCCCCTCGACATCGGCGACGATCGCATCGGCGAACAGGCCGACGACCACGATAGCGACCGCGCGAAACAGCAGCCAGCTTCCCGCGATGATGAGGAGAACGATCAGGACCCCCGCCATGTCGAGCTGTGCCTCGTCGAGCCATTTCCAGTGGGCGAGCGCCCAGCGCGTGCCGAGGAAAAGCGCCGCGCCCGAAACGGCGAGGAGGAGCAGGGTGAGCGCCAGGCTCTGCGCTAGGACGCGGAGCACGCGCGGCTGGGGCAGGTCTTTGAGCGCGAGCAGGAAAGCGTGGACGGCGCGGGCCATCACCGGTGGATGAGCGGCGCGGCGCGCTGCGTCAAGCACCCGCGCTTGCGTTGACGCGCCGTCGCCCCTAAAGGCGCGCGCAGCTTTTCCCATATAGCACTGGATTTTTCATGGCCTCCACCGCCCGTTTCGACGTTGTCGCCATCGGCAATGCGATCGTCGACGTTCTTGCCCGCGCCGACGACGCGCTGATCGAGTCCGAGGGGCTGACCAAGGGATCGATGCGGCTGATCGACGGTGAAGAGGCTGAGCGGCTGTACGCGGCGATGGGCCCGGCGGTCGAGGTTTCGGGCGGCAGCGCCGCGAATACGCTTGCGGGCATGGCGGCGCTCGGCGAACGCTGCGCCTTCATCGGGCAGGTCGCCGACGACCAGCTTGGCCATGTCTTCACCCACGATCTGCGCGCGCTCGGCGTCGCTTATGAAACCCCGCCGCTCAGCGAAGGCGCGCCGACCGCGCGCTGCCTGATCCTCGTCACCCCCGACGGGCAGCGCACGATGAACACCTTCCTCGGCGCCAGCCACCTTCTCGAACAACGCATGATCGACGAGGCTTGGATCGCCGATAGCGAGATTCTGTATCTCGAAGGCTATCTGTGGGATCCCGAACTGTCGCGCGCGGCGATGCGGCGTGCAATCGACGTGTCGCGCGCGGGGGGCCGCAAGGTCGCCTTCACGCTGTCGGACGCTTTCATCATCGACCGCCACGGCGCCGATTTCCGCAAGCTGATCGCCGAAGGGCTGTTCGACATCCTGTTCGCGAACGAGGTCGAAATCTGCGCGCTCGCCGAGACCGACGATTTCGAAGCGGCGGTTGCGAAGATCGCGCCGCAGGTGCCGCTGCTGATCGTCACGCGCGGTTCGCATGGCGCGATCGCGTTGCAGGGCGGAACGCGCACCGAGGTCGGCGCCGAACCGATCGAAACCGTCGTCGACACGACGGGCGCTGGCGACCTGTTCGCGGCGGGGTTCCTCTCGGGTCTTACCGAAGGCCGTTCGATCAAGGATTGTCTGACGATGGGCGCGGTATGCGCGCGCGAAATCATCGCGCAGGTCGGCCCGCGTGCGCAGACCGACCTCAAGGCCAAGGTCGCCGAACGCCTCGGCTAGGAACTTTATCGGTCACGGAGCGTCCTATGCCGCATCACAGGCACAGGAGGATTTTCCCATGGCCGATGAAATCCACACGACGCGCGATCCCGACGGGACGACGCACACCACCACGGTTATCGATCGCGAACCGCGGCGCGGCGGGGGAATGGGCCTTGGCCTGATTTTCCTCGTTGCGATCCTGATCGCCGCCTTTTTCGCCTTTCAGTTTCTTTCTAGCGAAAAGGCCGAGAGCGGGGCGATCGCCGAAGCGGCGCAAAAGGTCGGAGACGCTGCCGAAGACGTCGGCGATGCGGCCCAGAAAGCCGTCGACTGACGATCAGGCGGCGGAGGACGCCGCCGGATCGGGGTGTTTCCTGAACAGTTCGCGGTCGGCAGGGCCGAAGCCGCGTGTCCAGATCAGCCAGCCATAGACCCCGAGGATGAAGGGAACGCCGATCAGCAGCTCGGCCCATTCGGGAAGCTGCGTCGCGCCATAGCCGAGCACAGTGGCGCCCGCGGTGGCCCAGACGAGCGCCCAACGCAGGCTGTTCACGGGCGCGCCGAGGATGCGCGCGAGCAGGCGTGCCTTCACCAGCGACGCAAATCCGAGCGCGAGCATGAGTGCGAGCGCGACGGCTCCGGCATAATAGATCGGCGGCAGGCCCATCGATTTGGCGATCAGGATCAACGCGACGCTGAATCCGGCCTGCAGCGCGAGCGTTGCGATGCTGATCAAGAGGTTGCGATGGCGCGCGACATAGACGAGCGCCGCTTCGCTCACCACTGCGGTCGCGGCGACGACCTCGGCAGCGAGCAGGAAGGCGAGCGCGGCCGTGCCGCTGACGAATTCGGGGCCGACCAGGCCCATAACCGCTTCGCCGGGGATGCCGAGCGCGAGCGCGACTCCTGCTTGGGCTGCAATGATCCAGAATCCGACCTGGCTGACCTGCGCGGCGACGGCTGCGAGCCGGTTCTCGGCAAGATTGCGTGTTATGACGGGGCCCAGGATCGGCTCGAAACTGGTCTTGAGCTTCTGCGGCAGCGAGGCGACCTGCTGCGCCATATAATAGATGCCGTAGATCGTCGGCGAGGTGAACTGACCGAGGATGAACAGGTCGAGGCGGCGTGTGCCCCATTCGATCGCGTCGGCGGCGGCAAGCGGCGCGTTGCGCCGCGCAACTGCGATCAAGTGCGCCGGGTGCGGCTGCCACCCCTGCGGGCCCCCATAATGGCGTAGCATCGGGATCAGCGCGGTCAGGAAGGCGCCGAGCATCGCGGCGCCATAGGAAAGCATCAGCCCGTCGCGCGCCGAAATGAACCAGAATCCGGCAGCGGCTATGCTGATGACCCACGGCTCGACGACCGCGCGGGCGCGCACCGTGGCGCCGACGTCGAATTTATAAGCGCAGGCGGCGAGTGCGATATCCGTCCCCGCGATCGCGAAGACGAGCAAGGCCATCCAGCGATCTGCGCTGTCGATGCCGCCCGAGGGGAACATCAACTGGGGGAATAGCACCAGCAGCAGCGATCCGGCGGCCGAGGCGATGAAGGCAACGAACATGCCGTCCCAAACGACGGTGCGCTGGTCGGCGCCCGGAGCGCTTAGCTGTTCCGCAAGGCCGCGCTTCAGCCCCAGCGTCGCGAGCTGCGCGACGAGTTCGATGACGAGCACGGCGAAGGCAAAGCGGCCGACCGCTTCGGGCCCGTACCAGCGACCCGCCACATAGAGAAAGGGCAGGCGTGCGACGAGGCGGAGGATGAAGCCGAAGAAATTGGTGCGCCCGCCCTTGGCCAACGCGGCAGTATCCGCGTCTCCCGACGGGGCGTCCGGCGATCGGGGCGCGGCTGCGCTATCGGTATGGCTCAAGCCTGGCGCCCCTTCTGCTTTACCCCGTTGCGCAGTTTAGCGCGGTCGGGGGAGGCAGGCAATTGTACGAAGCAATTCATCGCCCTTCGGGTCGCAGCGGTCGGCTGAGCAAAGCCTGAATGGCGTCGCCGACGCGTGTTTCGCCGGCTACGAGGCGCGCGACAGTGTCGGTAATCGGCATGTCGATGCCATCGGCGCGCGCGGCAGCGGCGACGACGGGTGCGCTGAAGGCACCTTCGGCAACGGTGCGGCGGTCGGCCATCAGCACGTCGGCGGCTTCGCCGCGCCCGAGCCCCTGGCCGAGCGCGAAGTTGCGCGAGGCGGACGAGGTGCAGGTGAGGACAAGGTCGCCAAGGCCAGCGAGGCCCGCGAGCGTTTCAGCTTGCGCGCCGCGTGACAGGCCGAAACGCGTCATTTCGGCAAAGCCGCGGCTGATCAGCGCCGCGCGTGCGTTGAGCCCGAGCCCGGCGCCGTCGACGATGCCGCACGCGATCGCGAGGATATTCTTGACCGCGCCGCCGATCTCGGCCCCGATGACGTCGGTCGAGACATAGGGACGGAAATGCGGGCGCGCGAGCGTCTGCGCGATGTCGGCGGCGACGCCCGCATCGGCGGCGGCGAGGGTGATCGCGGTCGGCAGCCCCGCGGCGACTTCGTGCGCGAAGGTCGGGCCGGAAAGGACGGCGTGCGGCCGCTTCGGCGCAAGATCGCGCGCCATGTCGATCGGGAAGGCGAAGCTTCCGGCCTCCATGCCCTTGCTGCAAAGGACCAGCGGCGCTCCGCCCGCGGGTAGCTCGGCGAGCACGGCGCGCAGGAAGGGGACGGGGACGACGACGAGCAACGCGTCAAGATCGGCCATGTCGGTAAGATTGCCGGTTGCGGTCAGCGAGGACGAGAGTGCTGCACCGGGAAGGAAGGCCGGATTGCGATGTTCGGCGTTGATCGCGGCGACGACATCCGCCTCGCGTGCCCACAGGCGCACGGGAGTGCCGTCGGCGGCGAGAAGCTGCGCGAGCGCGGTACCCCACGCGCCGCCGCCGATCACGCCAAAATTCCGATATGACGTCATGCTTTCACTCCCGCGCCGCGCACCGCTTCGGCCTCTGGATCAAGCGGCCAGCGTGGACGCGCGGCGGTGTCGAGCGGATCGGTGAGCCCCGCAGCGAACCGTTCGGCGCCCGCCCAGGCGATCATCGCGCCATTGTCGGTACAGAGCCACAGCGGCGGCGCGACGAAAGGCTTGTCGAACCGCGCGGCAAGATCGGTCAGCGCTCCGCGTATCGCGCCATTGGCGGCGACCCCGCCCGCGACGACGAAAGCGGTCGCATCCGGGCAAGCCGCGAGCGCGATTCGACTGCGGTCAACAAGGCAGTCGACGACCGCCTGCTGAAAGGAAGCGGCGAGATCAGGGATGCTGTGCGCGCCTGATGCGGCGGCGCGGGCGACGGCGCTCTTGAGCCCTGCGAAAGAGAAATGCGGTTCGGCGCTGCCGATGAGCGGGCGCGGCAGCGGCACTGCAAAAGGATCGCCGTCCTTTGCGACGCGCTCGACTGCGGGGCCGCCGGGATAGCCGAGCCCAAGCAGCTTCGCGGTCTTGTCGAAAGCCTCGCCTGCGGCATCGTCGATCGTCGTCGCAAGGCGGCGATAGTCGCCCACGCCGCGCACGAGCAGCAACTGGCAATGGCCCCCCGAAACGAGGAGCAAGAGGTACGGAAATTCGAGGCTTGCATCGGCAAGGCGCGGGCTGAGCGCATGGCCTTCGAGATGGTTGACCGCAATCAGCGGCTTGTTCGCGGCGTGCGCAAGCGCTTTGCCGGTGACGAGCCCGACCATCACGCCCCCGATCAGCCCGGGGCCAGCGGTCGCGGCGATCGCGTCGACGTCGGCGAGCGACAGCCCCGCGTCGGCGAGCACGCCCTCGACGATCGGCGCGAGCCGGTCGACATGCGCGCGCGCCGCGATCTCGGGAACGACCCCGCCATAGGGGCTGTGCTCAGCCTCCTGCCCCGCGACGCGATGCGCCAAAATGCGCCGCTCGCTGTCGACGAGCGCTGCCGCGGTTTCGTCGCAGCTCGATTCAAGGCCGAGGATCAGGGTCATATTATTGCGCGTTCCTTTACCCGCCCCTTTATCGGCAGGGCAAGCCGCGCTAGCAGCAAAGCCCATGAACCAACTTCCGACCCCCGAAAACCCGCTGCGCATCGGTACGCGCGCGTCGCCGTTGGCAATGGCACAGGCGCATATGGCGATGGCGGCGCTGATTGCCAGCCATGGCATTGAGATGACGGCGCTCGAAATCGTGCCGATGACCGCGACGGGGGACAAGATCCAGGACCGCGCGCTTGCCGAAGTTGGCGGCAAGGCGCTGTGGACGCGCGAACTCGATGCGGCGCTCGATGCGGGGACGATCGATATCGCCGTCCACTCGCTGAAGGATGTCGAAACGATCCGCGACGCGCGATTTTTCCTCGGCGCGATGCTCGAACGCGCTGATCCGCGCGACCGGCTGGTGGTGCGCGAGGGAATCGGCGTGGCGACAATTGCGGAACTGCCGCCGGGGGCGCGGTTGGGGACGAGCAGCCCGCGCCGTGCGGCACAGGTGAAGCGGATCCGCCCCGACCTTGAGACGGTGCTGCTGCGCGGCAATGTCGCGACGCGGCTTGCAAAGATTGCGGCGGGCGATGCCGATGCGACCTTGCTCGCGGCGGCGGGGCTCGACCGCCTCGGAATGCATGACGTCGGGACGGTACAAGAGGCGAGCCTGCTGCTTCCGGCGGCATCGCAGGGCGCGATCGGGATCGAGTGCCGCGCCGACGATGCGGATACTCGCGCGTTGCTCGCCGCGGTCGATCATGCGCCGACCCATCTTGCTGTCGCAGCCGAGCGCGCGTTTTTGGCGGCGCTCGGCGGCGATTGCCGCTCACCGGTCGCGGCACATGCGTGGTGGCAGGACGACGGCGCGCTGCGCCTCGATGCCGAGATTTTCTCCGACGATGGCGCCGATCATGCGGCGGGGCATGTCATCGTCGCCGATGATGCGGCCGCGGCGGGGTTGGCACAGCGGTTGCTCGATGAAGCGCCCGATAGCGTCCGGCGGCTGTTCGCGGCATGACCGATGGCCCGCCGCTGATCGTGACGCGGCCCGAGCCGGGCAATGCGGCGACGGTGGAGCGGGCGAGGGCGATGGGATTCGACGCGCATGCGATGCCGCTTTTCGCCGCGCGACCGGTCGACTGGATGCCGCCGCAGGCCGGCGATTTCGATGCGCTGTTGCTGACCAGCGCCTTTGCCGCGCGTTTGGCGGGTCCGGGGCTGGCCGCGCTCGCGTCGCTGCCTGTCCATGCCGTCGGCGCGGCGACGGCGCGCGCGGCCGAGGCCGCGGGGCTGGCCGTCGCGATGACCGGATCGTCGGACGTCCGGCGGCTTCTTGACGATATGACGTCAGGAGATATTCGAAATATATTATGGCTTTGCGGCCGCGATCGGTCCGAATTCGATGCCCCGGGGGCCGCGATCGTGCCGGTTCCCTGCTATGCGGTGGATCCGGTCCCGCCGCCCGCCCGATGGGCCGAACTGACCGGCGCCCCGGCCACCTTGCTCGCGCATTCGCCGCGCGCTGCACGCCGTATTTCCGATCTGGTCGGCACGGCGCGCGGACATCTGTCGCTGGCCGCAATCAGCCCCGCGGCCGCGGCGGCGGCGGGTGAGGGCTGGGGCGCGCTCGTCATTGCGGCACAGCCGGACGATGTCGCAATATTGGCACAGGCGCGTGCTTTGTGGCACAAGGGTGCAAAATAGGGTCGTTCGAAAGAGAAACATGGCAATCGACAGCATCGACACGTCCTCGTCGGCGGACGAGGCGGTACCTGCACAGGGACTATCGTTTCGCGCTATCGCTATCGGTGCCTTCCTGCTGCTTCTGATCGGCATCGTCGGCGGCGGGTGGGCTGTGAATCGTTGGCTGACGGGGAATAATCTGCCGCCGCCGGCGAAAATGATTGCGGCGCCCGCAGGAACCACCGGCCCACCTGCCGTAAAGGGCACAGCCAATGCCGTGCCGTCCATGGTGGCGCCGATCGATAGCGCCAACGCGCTTGCGACGCGCGTCGCCGAACTCGAACAGCGGCTGTCGCGGATCACGCTCGAAGCCGAATCTGCATCGGGCAATGCTTCGCGCGCCGAAGGGCTGCTCGTGGCTTTTGCGGTGCGCCGCGCGCTCGATCGCGGGCTCTCGCTCGGCTATCTCGACGCGCAGCTACGGCTGCGCTTCGGCGACGACCAACCGAATGCGGTCAAGACGATCATCGATACGTCGCGCGAGCCGGTGACGCTCGAACAGCTTCGCGCCGAACTCGACGCGATGGCGCCGCAGCTTGTCGGGCGCGGCGACGACGGAAACGGCAGCCTGTGGACCGGGCTGCGCCGCGAGCTGGGCGAGCTGTTCGTCGTGCGCGCTGCGGGAACCCAATCGCCGCGCGCTTCCGAACGGCTCGATCGTGCGCGCCGCTATCTGACGGCCGGACAGGCCGACCTTGCGATCGCCGAGGTCGAGGCGATGCCGGGTTCGGAAGTGGCGAGCGAGTGGCTGATCGAGGCGCGGCGTTATCATGAAGCGCGGCGCGCGCTTGACCTGATCGAGACCGCGGCGATATTGGAGCCGCGCGACAGCCCTGCTGCCGCAATGGCCCGCAAAACGGCCGAACCGACCCCGTAGCGCGCAAGCCTCTCAAAGGGCTGCCCGCCTTTTTGAGAGAAAGCCCGTTCCATGGCCCTCGCCGATCCGCAGCGCATCGAAGCGCTCGACCCGCTCGATCCCCTCCAGCTCGACGCGGAGCTCAGCGAAGAGGAGCGGATGGTCCGCGATACGGCGCGCTCCTATGCGACCGACGCACTGCTGCCGCGCGTGACTTCGGCGTTCCTCGACGAACGATTCGACCGTGAGATCATGTCCGAAATGGGCGCGCTCGGGCTGCTCGGCGCGACGATCGACCCCGAATATGGCGGCGCGGGGCTGAATTATGTCAGCTACGGGCTGATCGCCCGCGAAGTCGAGCGGATCGATTCGGGTTACCGGTCGGCCTGTTCGGTTCAAAGCTCGCTCGTGATCCACCCGATCAACGCCTATGGCAGCGAGGAACAGAAGCGCAAATATCTGCCCGGGCTGACCTCGGGCGAGCTCGTCGGCTGTTTCGGCCTGACCGAGCCCGACGCGGGTAGCGACCCTGGCGGGATGCGCACGCGCGCCGAGAAGATCGAAGGCGGATACCGCCTCAAAGGCGCGAAAATGTGGATCACCAACTCGCCGATCGCCGACGTGTTCGTCGTGTGGGCGAAGTCGGAAGCGCATGACGGCGCGATTCGCGGCTTTGTGCTCGAAAAGGGCATGAAGGGGCTTTCAGCCCCCAAGATCGAAGGCAAGGTGAGCCTGCGCGCGTCGGTTACCGGTGAAATCGTGATGGATTCGGTCGAGGTCGGCGAGGATGCGCTGTTGCCGCATGTGTCGGGGCTGAAAGGACCGTTCGGCTGCCTCAATCGCGCACGTTACGGTATTGGCTGGGGCGCGATGGGCGCCGCCGAATTCTGCTATGAAGCGGCGCGCAACTACACCGGAGAGCGCAAGCAGTTCGGACGTCCGCTCGCAGCGAATCAGATCGTGCAGTTGAAGCTCGCCAATATGCTTACCGAAATTGCCCTTGGCACGCAGGCAGCGCTGCGCGTCGGGCGGTTGATCGACGAGGGGCGGCTCATCCCCGATGCGATCAGCTTCTTGAAACGCAACAATTGCGGCAAGGCGCTCGATATCGCCCGGGTCGCGCGCGACATGCACGGCGGCAACGGGATTTCGGCCGATTATCATGTGATCCGTCATGCGGTGAATCTCGAAACGGTGAACACCTATGAGGGCACCCACGACGTCCACGCGCTGATCCTTGGCCGCGCGATCACGGGCATTTCGGCTTTTGCCTAAACCGCTGGAGGGCATCCGCGTCGTCGAACTGGCGCGGGTGCTCGCGGGCCCCTGGTGCGGGCAATTGCTCGCCGATCTGGGCGCCGAGGTGGTCAAGGTCGAGCGCCCCGGCGCAGGCGATGATACGCGCGAATGGGGGCCGCCCTTTGTCACCGGCGCGGATGGCGAAGCGCTCGGCGCGGCTTATTATCATAGCTGCAACCGCGGCAAGCGGAGCGTCGCGATCGATATCGCGAGCCCCAAGGGGCAGGCCGAAGTGCGCGCGCTGCTCGCCGACGCCGACGTCGTCATCGAAAATTACAAGGTCGGCGGGCTCGTCAAATATGGGCTCGATCCCGCGCGGCTGCGTGCCGATTTTCCGCGGCTGGTCGTCTGTTCGATCACCGGCTTCGGCCAGACCGGGCCTTATGCGCATCGTGCCGGCTATGATTATATCGTGCAGGCGATGAGCGGCTTTATGTCGCTGACCGGCGAACCCGACGGAGCGCCGCAAAAGGCGGGGATCGCTTACGCCGACATTTTTACCGGCATGTATTCGGCGGTCGCAATCCTTGCGGCGTTGCGACGTCGTGACGTCACGAATATGGGTGCGCATGTCGATATGGCGCTGCTCGACAGCCAGGTCGCGGTGCTGGCGAATCAGGCGGCCAATTATCTTGCGAGCGGCGTCGCGCCGAAGCGGATGGGCAATGCGCACGCCAATGTCGTGCCCTATCAGGTCTTTGCGACCGCCGACGGCCAGCTCGTCATCGCGGTCGGGAACGACGGGCAATATCGGAAGCTCTGCGCGGTATTGGGTGTGCCCGAATGGGGTGACGATCCGCGTTTCGCCAACAATGCCATGCGGCTTGCGAATCGGGCCGAGCTGGTCCCGCTGCTTGCGGCGAAGATTGCGGCGTGGGACGCGCAGCCGCTGTCGCTTGCGCTTGAGGCCGAGGGTGTGCCTGCGGGGCCGATCAATGATCTGGCGCAGGTGTTCGCCGATCCGCAGGTTATTGCGCGCCGGATGCGCTTCCGGCCCGCGGGCGCGTCAATCGACGGCGTCGCGAGCCCGATCGTCATCGACGGCGAGCGTATGGTTTCGCCCAGCGGCGCGCCGCCGCTGGGCGGCTGACGACCGGAAGTTGCCGTCCCTCTAATCGTCACCCCGGACTTGATCCGGGGTCCCGCTATTCTGCGAAGTGTATCGATGCTTTCAAAAAGCGGGATCCCGGGTAAGCCCGGGATGACGAAGAAGGATGAAGCACTCCCTGCTCACCACCCCATGGCGGACGTTTCGCCGACCGGTGCGCAAGAAAAAGGGGCGCCGCGATGGACGCCCCTTTCTCCCCCTTATCCGAAAATCAGAATTTGACCGTGCCGCTCACGAAGACCTGCCGCGGGTTGCCGTAAAAGGCGGTGACCACGCCCTCCTGCCCCAGGCTGGGTGACACATTGCCGGCGGGCGTCAATATGGGGACGCCCGTCGTCGGATTGACCGCGATGAACTGATAGCCCGATGTCTTGTACTGCTTATCCAATATATTCTTGGCGTGGAGGCCGATCGAAAAGCTGTCGTCGCTGGAGGACCAGACCAGATTCGCGTCCCACAGCGCATAGCCCTTTTGATCGAGGTAGGGGCTGGGGGTTTCGAACTGGGTGGTCTTGCTGCGATAGGACAGGGTGGTTGATGCGTTGATCGAGCCCGAGAAGCCCGGCAACTGCCCCGAAAGCGTGCCCGATGCCGTCCATTTGGGCGTATTCTGGATGCGACGGAAATCGGCGACATCGACGCCCAGATTGTTGATGAACGTCAGATATTTTCCATCGATATAGCCAAGCGTGCCCGCCAGGTTGATCGCCGATCCGTCGCCGGCGAAATCGCGTGCCAGCGTGGCGGAGCTTTCGACTTCGACCCCCTGCAAACGGGCTTTCGAGGCGTTGGTGGTGATACCGGCAAAGGTTTCGAACACACCGTCGCCATTATTATCGACACCGACCGAACCCGGGATCTGCACATCCTTGTAATCGGCGCGGAAGCCGGTGACGGCAAGGCGCAGGCGGCCGTCAGCCAGCGATCCCTTATACCCGATTTCATAGCTGTCGACCGTTTCGGGGTCGAAGGTCAGAAAATTGAATATCTCGTCATAGCTGCGCACGCCGTCGCGATTGCTGTCCGGTGCGCCGGTGGAGTTGCCGCGCGGGTCGAAACCGCCGCCCTTGAAGCCGCTCGAATAGGATGCATAGATCAGATGATCGTCGGTCGGCTTGAACGCGATCGAGGCGCGCGGGGTGAATTTGGTGAACTTGCGCGACCCCGTGAAATTGGAATCGGTGACCAGCGCAATCGGCGCGTTGCCGCCAAGCTGGGGGTCCGGCCCCAGGATCCGGCGCTGCTTCAGGATGCGGGCGTCGCGAACGTCCGACGTGTAGCGTCCGCCGAGCGAGATCGACAACTGATCGGTGACGTCATAGGTGAAATCGCCGAACGCCGACCATGTGTCGGTCTTTACAGTACCCCCGGTGTAAGACGAGAATTGCGGGAAACCGAGCAGGTTGCCGGTGGTGTAAAGCAGCACGTCGAAATTGGTGATCGCCGACGCATTGAGATAATAGAAGCCGACCAGACCGTTCAGCCTGTCGCTTTGATAGAGGATCTGGAATTCCTGGCTAAGCTGCTCATTTTTATAGATGCCGGGCACGTCGACATCGACAGCGGGAAGCGCGTCGAAATCGATCGGGCCAAAGCTGGTGTCCTTGCGCCAGGCGCTGATGCTGCGCAGCGTAACCGTGTCCGACAGTTCGGCGGAGACATTCATGGCGAGGCCGTAAGCCTCGATATCCTGTTTGGGCGTGACGAGGCCGCCGCGGGTATCATAGACATCGTCGAGCACGGGCGTGCCGGTCTGCAGGCTGCGGATCAGGCGATGGCCGCCGCGCGGTTGCGATTTGTCCTTGGTGTAATCGCCCGAAATCCGGATCAGTACCGGTTCGCCATAGCCGCCGAACTCGACGGTTCCCCGCCCGGCCCAGATATCCTTGTTATAATTGTCGAGCCCGGTCGTCAGATTCTTGCCGAACCCGCCGCGCGACAGCCGTGCAAGCGATCCGCCGACACGGAGCAGGTCCCCGATGGGCGCGCTGGCCGTGATTACACCCTCTGCCTGATCATAGGTGCCATAGGTCGCGCGCAGCTTCAGCGAAAAATCCTGCGGCAGCGTCTTGGTGACATATTTCACCGCGCCGCCGATGGTGTTGCGGCCGTAAAGCGTTCCTTGCGGACCACGCAGAATCTCGATCCGCTCCACATCATAAATGTCGAGAACCGCGGCCTGCGGGCGGTTCAGATACACATCGTCAAGATAGATGCCGACGCCGGCCTCGAACCCGCCGACCGGATCCTGCTGACCGACGCCGCGGATGAACGCGGTCAGGGTCGAATTGGTCGCGCGCGAATTTTCCAGCGTGACGTTGGGCGTCGTGTCGGAAATGGCGGTGATGTCGGATGCACCCGATTGCTCCAGCGCCGCGCCCGAATAAGCGGTGACTGCGATCGGCACATCGAGCAGCGATTCTTCGCGGCGGCGGGCGGTGACGACAATATCGCCGTCGCTGGCGTCGGTCGCGCCTGCTTCCTGCGCGAAAGCGGCGGGGGCGAAGGCGATCATCGAAAGCGCGCTGGTGGCAAGAATGGCACGACGCAGCGGGCGGGCGAAAGGACGCATATGACTCTCCCATGTGGCGGGTGACCCCTCGCCACCCTGTTTGGTTTATCTTGGGCCGGTGCTTGCCAAGCCGCGTCGCATCCAATAATGAAACATGAACCAAGTTTCAACTTGGAATGTGCAGCCGTCGTTTTTTGCTTGCCAGTGGTGCGGAAAAGCCACGATGCAGCGACGGAGGGGAGATGAGGGCCGTTATGGATCAAACGGAACAGGGCACGGGTGACGCGCGCGACAAGACGCCGCGTACCGAGCGAGGGCGCCGTACGCTGCGCAAGCTGCTCGACGCCGCGGCGGTCGAATTCGGCGAGCGCGGATTTCACGAGGCGTCGATCAGCGCGATCACGCGCCGCGCCGGGACCGCGCTCGGCAGTTTCTATACCTATTTCGATTCGAAGGAGGAGATCTTCCAGGCGCTCGTCCGCTATATGAGCGAGCAGCTGCGCGACCATGTCACGCCGCTGGTGCAGGCCGCGCCCGACGAGATCAGCGCCGAGCGTATCGGGCTCGAATCCTATCTCGGCTTCGTGCGCGAGCATAAGGAGATCTACCGCATCATCGATGAAGCCGAATTCGTCGATTATGCGAGCTATCGCAGCCATTATGAAACGACGGTCGCGCGCGTGCGCCAGCGCCTGGAAAAGGGCGCCGAGCGTGGCGAGATCCGGGACGACGTCAGCGAGATCCACGCCTGGGCGATCGGCGGGATGAACGTCTTCCTCGGGATGCGCTATGGCTTGTGGGATACGGAGAGCGACATTTCAGAGATCGCACGGATCGCGAATGATTTGCTCGCGAACGGCTTGAAGAAGCGCGATTAGCGCGAAATCAGGAAGATCGCATGTTCCGCGCGCCAGCTTGCCGCCGCGTCGCTGGCCGGCTTGTCGCCTGAAAGGTGCCAGACCCTTTCTACCTTGATACCCTTCGCGTGGACGAGATCGCGAAAGTCGCTGACCGTGACATGATGGATATTCGGCGTTTCGTACCAGGCGACAGGCAGGAGGCGGGTTACCGGCATCCGGCCGTTCCACAGCAAGGCCAACCGCACGCGCCAGTGCGCGAAATTGGGGAAGCTGACGAAGGCACGCGGCGCGATGCGCAGCAATTCGTCGACAATGCGGTCGGGGCGCTCGGTCGTTTGCAGCGTCTGCGACAGGATCGCATAGTCGAATGCGTCATCGGGATAGTCGGCGAGGTCGCGGTTGGCATCGCCCTGCACGACCGACTGGCCGCGCGCGATTGCGGCAGTGACATTGTCAGGGTCGATCTCCAGCCCCCGCGCATCGACTCCCTTGTCCCGCAGCGCCGCCATCAGCTCGCCATCGCCGCAGCCGACGTCGAGCACGCGCGACGCCTGGGGAACGGCATCGGCGATGATTGCCAGGTCGGGGCGCAGCTTCATCGTCAGGCCGGCCTGTAGATGTTGGGGAAATGCCGCTGCATGAACGGTGCCCTATCCTCGATCGCGGTCCAGCCGAGCGCGGCATAAAGGCCGTGGGCGTCGCTGGTCGCGAGCATCCATCGTCGCAGTCCCTGCAGGTCGGGATGATCGTGCAGCGCGGTTACCATGCGAGCGGCGAGGCCGTTCCCGCGATGCGCGTCGAGCACATAGACGTCGGCCAGATAGGCGAAGGTCGCACGATCGGTGACGACGCGGGCAAACCCGACCTGATCGCCGCCCGGTGCGAAGACGCCGACACATAACGATCCCTCTATCGCGCGCTCGACGGTCGCGGGGGCAATATTTTCCGCCCAATAGCTCTTGGTCAAAAAGGCGTGGATTGCGCCGAGCTGCATGTCGGATCGGTCGAAGGACAGGCGATAGGTTTCACTCATGGCGGACCTGCCCGAAGCGACCCTGCGACAAGGCGATCGAGCGCGGGCACGTCGAGGAGGAAACTGTCGTGGCCGAAGGGGGCCGACAGTTCGACGAAGCTTGCCGCAGCGCCGACGCTTTGCAGTGCCTGCACGATGCGGCGCGATTCGGAGGTCGGATAGAGCCAGTCGGTATCGAAGCTGACGAGCGTGAAGCGCACGTCCTTCGCCGCGGCGAAGGCGCCCGCGAGGCGGCCGTCATGCGTGTCGGCGAGGTCGAAATAATCCATCGCGCGCGTGATGTAGAGATAGGCGTTGGCGTCAAAGCGGTCGGTGAAGGCAAGCCCCTGATGCCTGAGATAGGATTCCACCTGGAAATCTGCGTCGAAACCAAAGCTCTTGATATCGCGCGCCTGCAGGCGGCGGCCGAATTTCTCGGTCAGCCCTTCCTCGGAGAGATAGGTGATATGGGCCGCCATGCGTGCGACCGCGAGGCCTTTGGTGGGCGCACGCGCGCTGCCGTAATATTGGCCGTCCTGCCAGTCGGGGTCGGCCATGATCGCCTGCCGCCCAACCTCGTGAAAGGCGATATTCTGCGCCGAATGCCGCGCAGCGCTTGCAATGACGAGTGCCGAGGCAAGGCGATCGGGATAGGTCGCGGCCCAGGCAAGCGTCTGCATTCCGCCCATCGAGCCGCCGACGACGGCATGAAGTCGCGAAATGCCGAGATGATCGAGCAGCATGGCCTGCGCGCGTACCATGTCGGTGATCGTGATGACGGGAAAGGCCATGCCGAGCGGCGCGCCGGTCACGGCGTCGGGCGAAGCGGGGCCGCTCGTCCCCATGCAACTGCCGAGCACATTGGCGCAGATGACATGGAAATGGTCGGTGTCGATCGGCTTTCCTGGGCCGACCATGCGCGCCCACCAGCCGGGCTTGCCCGTCGCCGGATGGTCGCTCGCAACATATTGGTCGCCGGTCAGCGCGTGGCAGATCAGCACCGCGTTCGACTTGTCGGCATTCAGCGCGCCATAGCTTTGATACGCGATCGTCACCGAGCCCAGCAATTGTCCGCTGTCGAGCGGCAGCGGCATGGCGATCGTCACGCTTTGGTGCTGAATCTGGTGGAGCAGGCTCGCCATGGTTCGCGCCGGGCTAAGCGGGCGGACGGGACGTGTCAACGTGCTGGACTCGCGCGGTACAGCCGCTAAACGGCGCGGCATGACCGACACCAGCGCCACCCTCGCTCCGAAGCCGTGGATCAGCGGCATCGCTCCCTATGTTCCCGGCAAGTCGGCCGGCGCCGATGGCCGGCCGCTGATCAAATTGAGCGCGAACGAAAATCCGCTCGGAACGGGCGAAAAGGCACGCGCGGCGTTTGCTGCGGCGCAGGCGGCGCCCGATGCGCTCTCCCGCTACCCCGACCCTGGCTCGGCGATCTTGCGCGAGACGATCGCGGCAAAGTTCGGGCTCGATCCGGCGCGGATCATCTGCGGCAACGGGTCGGACGAACTGCTCCACCTCGCGGCGGGCACCTATGCGGGCGCGGGCGATGAGATACTCTATGTGCGCTATGGTTTCGCGGTCTATGAAATCGCGGCGCGCCGCGTCGGCGCGGTGCCGATCGAGGCCGATGACAAGGATTATGCGACCGACGTCGACGCGTTGCTCGCGGCGGTGACCGAGCGTACGCGCGTCGTCTATCTCGCCAATCCGAACAATCCGACCGGCACGCTCGCGACGCGCGACGAGGTCGCGCGGCTCTATGCCGGGCTCCCCAAGAACGTCCTGTTCGTGATCGACCAGGCCTATTCGGAATATCTGTCCGACGCCGAGGACGACGGCGGGCTCGAACTCGCGAAGACGCAGCCGAATGTCTTTATCACGCGCACCTTTTCGAAGATCCACGGGCTTGCCGCCGAACGCATCGGCTGGGGCTATGCCGCGGCCGAGGTGATTTCGGCGCTGCACCGCATCCGCCTGCCGTTCAACGTCACGCGTGCGGGACAGGCGGCGGCGGTCGCGGCGCTCGGCGACGAGGAATTTGTTGCGCACAGCCGCGAGCATAATGCGACATGGCGCGACTGGCTGGCCGGAGAGCTCGAAAGTCTTGGCAACCATGGCATTCGCGTCGTTCCGTCGGCGTGCAACTTCCTGCTCGTGCTGTTCGAGGGCGATGTCAGCGCCGAGACCGTCTATAATCGGCTGATGGACGCGGGTTACATCGTCCGCTGGCTGCCCGGACAGGGGCTGCCGAACGCGCTGCGCATGACGATCGGTACCGAAGAGGAGACACGCGGGCTTGCGGCGGCGATCCGCGCGGCGCTGAACGGCTGATGCCAAAAGCGTCGAGCGTTGATCGCGTCGCGATTGTCGGATTGGGCCTGATCGGCTCGTCGATCGCGCGCGCGATCGGCGAGCGGTTGCCGCAGGTCGTGGTGACCGGCCACGATGCCAGCGGCGACGTGCGCAAGATTGCTCGCGAACTCGGGATTTGCGACGAGATCGCCGACGACGCCGTTGCGGCGGTGGCCGATGCCGACCTTGTGATCCTGGCGGTGCCGGTGGGGCGTATGGCCGATGCGGCCGTGGCGATTGCGCCTGGGCTCAAATCCGATGCGATCATTTCGGACGTCGGCTCGTCGAAAGCGGGGGTCGCCGACGCGCTGGCAAAGACGCTGCCCAACCATGCCGTCATTCCGGCGCATCCGGTCGCGGGGACCGAGAATAGCGGTCCCGCGGCAGGTTTTGCGACTTTATTCGAAGGCCGCTGGTGCATCGTGACGCCCGGCGCTAATGCACCCGACGCGGCCGTGACGGCGGTGACGTCTTTCTGGCAAGCGCTCGGCGCAAAGGTCGAGATGATGGATGCAGCGCACCACGACATGGTGCTCGCGGTCACGAGCCATTTGCCGCACCTTATCGCTTACACGATCGTCGGCACCGCGAGCGAGCTGGAGGAGGTCACCGAAAGCGAGGTGATCAAATATTCGGCCGGCGGTTTCCGCGATTTCACGCGCATCGCGGCGAGCGATCCGGTGATGTGGCGCGATGTGTTTCTCGCGAACAAGGACGCCGTGCTCGCGACGCTGCAACGCTTCAACGAGGATCTGACCGTGCTGCAGCAGGCGATCCGCCGCGGCGATGCCGACAAGCTGGAGGACTGGTTCACGCGCACGCGCGCGATCCGTCGTTCGATCATCGAACAGGGGCAGGATGATGCGGCGCCCGATTTCGGGCGCAAGCATTAAGCCGAGGCTTTGTTCGCCAGCAGCGCTTCGGGCGGGTTCAGCGCATTGATCGCGCGCCAGACGCGTTCTTCGGCTTCCTCGCGTGGCAGGCCCGCGGGGATCGTCTCGCCGACCTTATAGGTGATCGTGCCCGACCATTTGACCCAGCGGCGCGGCGGATAAGCGATGCCGCTGTTCACCGCGACCGGGATCACGGGCACGCCGAGCAGGCGGTAGATGCCGGCAAAACCCGAACGCAGCGGCGGCGCCTCGCCATGGGGAATTCGCGTTCCTTCGGCGAACAGCACCAGCGGGCGGTCCTTGGCGAGTGCGGCCTTGGCCGCGTTCAGCATCGCGCGCATCGCCTTGCCGCCGCCGTCGCGATCGACGGGGATCAGACCATAGAAACGCGCCGCCTGTCCCCAGACGGGAATCGAGAAGAGCTGCTCCTTTGCAAAGACGGCCGGATGCTTGAACAGGCCCGGCTGTTCGATCGTCTCGAACGCGCCCTCATGCTTGAAGACATAGAGCACCGGAATATCGGGCATCTCGCCCTCGACGACGATCTTTTGCGCTAGCACGAAGCGGCAGATCAGTCGGTGGAACTGCGCCCAGATACGGACGAACCAGATCGTCGCGCGGTGCGAGATCGGCAGGGCGATCACCGCGCCGATCGAGCTGAAGCTGCTCATCAACACGAACAGCAGCCAGAACAGGATCGAGCGGAAAAGGGCGACAGTGTAGCGCATCGGCGCTCGCTTTAGAGCCCGAGGAGGCCGCCCGCCAGCCCCGCGAGATATTTATGATATTCGCGGAACAGGGTGGCGAAATTGGGCTGGCTGCGCACGGCATCGGGCAGGATCGTCACCGTGTCGCCGACCGCGCGGCCGATTTCATATTCGGCGCGGCGCATGTGCCAGTCGGTGGTGATCAGCCGGATGCTCTTATACTTGCGCCGCTGCGCCCAGGTCGCGACCTCGGTCGCGTTCGAGCGGGTATCCTCGGCCTCGAACCCCAGCGCGATGCAGCAATCGAACAGCGATACCGGGCGCTTATATTCGGCCGCAAGCTCGCGGGGCTTTACCTCGCGAGCGACGCCGCTGATGAGCAGGCGTTTGGCATCGCCCGCTTCGAGCCGTTCGAGCGCGCGATCGATGCGTCCCGGGCCACCGGTGAGCACGACGATAGCATCGGTTTTTTGTGCGCCGGCGGGCAGGGGCAGCAGCAGCGCGAACCATGCGAAGCCGAGCACCCAGGCCAGGAACAACAGGGAAATCAGGCGCTTGATCATAGAATCTTCTTAAGCGCGGCGAGCAAGGTCTGCCGCGCCGTGAGAGCGGCTAGCGCGATAGCCAATAGCGGCAGTGCCAGCAAGAGCGCCCAGCCGGCGGGGCCGAACGACGCGGTCGCGGCAAGGCCCGACGTGACCCCCGACCATTGCCAGCCGATCAACAGCAGGATCGCGGCGGCAACCGCGCTGCCGAGCGCGATACCATAGGCGGTGTCGATCGCGATGCGGCGCTGGAACAGCCGCGTGATCTGGCGGTCGGTGGCACCGATCATGTGGAGCATTTCGATCGTCGGGAAATGGGTGGCGAGCGCCGCGCGTGCGGTCATGATCACCACCGCGGCACTGGCGAGCGTCATCAGCACCACCATGCCGCCGGCGATCCATGCGAGCGAACGGATCAGCCGGGCGACCGGACCGAGCCATTCGGCGTGCGGGATGATCCGCGCGCCGGGTGCTTCGCGCGCGACCAGCGCCTGCAACTGGCGCATATGGCCGCTGCGGCCCTCGCCGGCGAAGTCGATGTCGACGAGCGCGGGCAGGGGCAATGATTTCAGTACCGGATCGTCGCCCCCCTCGCCGCCCGCTTCGCTGCCGAACCATTGGCCCAGCGTCGCCTGCAACTCTTCCTGCTCGACCGCGCGCGCCGAAAGGACGAAGGGCTGGGCGGCGGCGGCGCGGCGGAGTGCGGCGGCCTGTTCGGCGCGCGTCACCGGGTTGGCCGTAACGATCTGGACCGTCACGCGTCCCGCAATCGCGGCGCCGATGGCGTTCGCCGACCGCGCGAGTCCGACCCCGGCGGCGGCGGCAAGCAGGGTCAGCATCATCAGTATCGCGATCACCCACGGCGTCGGCCCCGACAGGCGGCGGTCGGGGAGCAGGCGGCGATGTTGGACGGGCACGCGCGGGATGATCATCGATCAGGTCCGGTTCGCTGGCGGATAGCGCAAGGCGCCCGTCGGGTCGGAGAGGCGGCCCCGTTCGAGCCGCATCATCTGCGCATTTTCGATACGGCTGATCAGATGGATATCGTGGGTGGCGACGACGACGGTGGTGCCAAGGCGGTTCAATGCCTCGAACAGCCCGAGCAGGCGCATTGCCATTTCGGGATCGACGTTACCCGTCGGCTCGTCGGCGACGAGCAATTGCGGCCGCGCGATGACCGCGCGCGCGATCGCGACGCGCTGCTGCTCGCCGCCCGATAATGTCGCGGGGCGGGCATCGGCCCGGTCGCCGAGGCCGATCCAGCTCAGCATTTCGCCGACCGGGCCCGACAGATCCTCTTCGCTGACCCCTGCAATCCGCAGCGGCAGCGCGATGTTGTCGCGCGCGCTGAGGTGGGGGATCAGGCGGAAGTCCTGAAACACGACGCCGATGCGACGGCGAAAGCCGGGCAGGCGGTGGCGCGGCATCGCGACCAGATCCTCGCCGAACAGGCGAACGATGCCGCGGCTCGGGCGCTGCGCGAGATAGAGCATCTTGAGCAGCGACGTCTTGCCCGCTCCCGATGCGCCGGTGAGGAAATAGAAGCTGCCGGGCTGGAGGTTGAAGCTGATATCGCTCAAAATTTCGGCATCGGGGCCATAGCGGAGGCCGACGCCGTCGAACTCGACCATCGCGCCGCCTGGCCGCGCTGAAGCCGCGTCCGTCATGGCGCTACCAGCGCGCTATTGCGCGCCGACGCCGGGTCAAGGAACAGGGGCGCTGGTCCGCTCATCCGGCAGCATCTCGCACGGCTATCCACAGAGGACAAGTGCCGTAGCCGCCTCAAACGCCACGCGGCGCTTGCAACGTGCGAATCGGCGTGTTTAGAGGAAGCCCATGATCCTTGCCTGTCCGTCCTGTCACACGCGCTATGTCGTTCCCGATACGGCGATCGGACCCACGGGCCGCACCGTGCGCTGCGCCAATTGCCGCCATAGCTGGTTTCAGGAGCCCGCCGCAGCGCCGATGGCGGCCGTCGCCCCGCGTGTCGTGAACGCGCCCGAACCCGGCGCCGCGCCTGCGCCAACGTCGGTTCCGGAGGTTTCGCCCGTCCCGGCAGCCACTTATTCCGATTATCCCGAACCGGAGGCGGCGCGTGCGCCGGTGCCATCGGGCTTTGCTGCCGAACCGGTGCGCCGTGCCGCGCCGCCGATTGACGATGCACCGCTGCCGTTCCGCCGCCCGCGCCGCAATCCGGCCAAGCGCTGGACGATCATTGCCGCGAGCGCCGCCGCGCTGATGCTCGCGGCGACGGCGGGGCTCATGTATTTCGGTCTGCCGGGCTGGGCGCAGGGCCTTGGCCTGCCGGGCGGGGTCGACGAGCCCGATCTGGTGATCGAACTGCCGCCGAACCAGGATCATCGCGAACTGGCCGACGGTACGATCTATTTTGCCGCGTCGGGGGTGATCATCAATCCGACCGACCGCGAACAGCGCGTGCCGCCGATCCTTGCCGAACTGCGCGATGCGCAGGGGACGATCGTCTATAGCTGGACGATCAAGCCGCCGGTGCGGATGCTGCCGCCGAACGAAAAGGTCAATTTCAGCGAGGCAAAGCTCGACATTCCGCGCCGCGCGACGCAGTTGACCGTCAGTTGGGCGCTGCCGAAAAGCTGAGATTCGAAGGGCTTGCCATGACGTCGCGACGTCATAGGCTCATCGCGGCCGCCAACGACAACAGAAAGCTCGTGACCGTCGCGACGATGATCGGTGCAAAGCTGCGCCATCCCTGATCGAGCAGCAGGTGCAGCCGCGCCTTCATCGCGGTGGCGACGATCGCGAGCAGTAACAGCGCCTGCGCGCCCGTTGCCGCGCCGTCCTGTAGGGGCTTCGGGATTGCAACGAGCGAATTGACCGCCGCTACGCCGAGAAAGCCCAGAATGAACCAGGGGAGACGCAGCGGGATGCGCGACTTGCCGCCATTTTCGCCGCTGTTTCCAAGCCAGAGCGCGACGAGCATCAGCATCGGCGCGAGCAGCGCGACGCGCGTCAGCTTGACGATCGTCGCAATCTCGCCCGCCGGCTGCGAGAAGGAAAAGCCGCCGCCGATCGCCTGCGCGACATCGTGAATCGACGCGCCGATCAGGAAACCCGCCTGTGCGTCGGTCAGCCCGAGCTCCGCCGCAAGCACGGGATAGAGTGTCATCGCAAGCGCGCTTGCCACAGTGATGCCGACGAGTGTCAGCGTGAAGCGTGCTTGGTCGACGCGCCGATCGCCGATCAGCGAATAGAGCGCGAGCGCTGCCGAAGCGCCACAGATTGCCGTCGCCCCGCCTGCGAGCAGCGCGGCGTGCCGATCCTGCGCGAACAGGCGCGCGCTCGCGACGGTAATCAGGATGACGGCGAGCATGATGAGGACGAGCAGCGCGAAGGGCAACGGCCCAAGCTCGACCAGCTGTTCGGCAGTAATCCGCGCGCCGACGAGTACGATCCCGATACGCAGGGCAGTCTGCGACATCAGGTCGAGCCCTGCGTGCGTGCGGGGGTCCTGCGACAGGAAGGAGAGGGCGAGGCCGATGAGCAGGCCCATCAAGACGATCGGTGCGGCATAATGGTCGGCGAGCCACGCGGCCGCGAGCGCGGCGATGGCGGTGACGAGGATGCCGGGCAGAAAGTCGCGCCACCGCCGCCTGGCGGGCGGGTGCGCCTCGAGCTGCATCTCGCCATAAAGATCGGCGGCCATCGGCCAGCCTTGTTCGGATGATTTCACGCCGGATGCCCTATGCCCATCCGCCGCGCTTCGCACATCGGCGCGCGCTGGTCGATAGGCCATTGCTGGCGACGCGCGGGCTTGCTAGAGGCCGCGCTCTATCAGCACCCGTAGCTCAGCTGGATAGAGCGCTGCCCTCCGAAGGCAGAGGCCAGGGGTTCGAATCCCTTCGGGTGCGCCAGATAGCTTCAACCGGCGGTTCCGCCCGGTGACTTCAGGGAGACGGGCGCCCGATGTACGACCTGCTGGCCGGCTTGTCGGTGATCGAAGCATCATCTTTCGTCGCCTCTCCGACCGCCGGGCTTTATTGCGCGCAAATGGGCGCCGAGGTGATCCGCGTCGACCAGATCGGCGGCGGCCCCGATTTCCGGCGCTGGCCGGTGACCGACGCCAATGACTCGCTCTATTGGGAAAATCTCAACCGCGCCAAGAAATCGGTCGCGCTCGACCTTGGCAGGCCTGAGGGGCGCGAATTGCTGCAGGCGTTGGTGCGCGCGACGGGCCAGTTCGTTACCAATTTCCCGGTCGGCGGCTTCCTGTCGCACGATCTTTTGGCGGAGGGGCGGCCCGACCTGATCACCGTGCGCGTCATGGGCTGGGCCGATGGCTCGCCCGCGCTCGACTATACGGTGAACAACAGCGTCGGTTATCCGATGCTGACGGGTGCGGGCCCCGACCCCGTCAATCATGTGCTGCCCGCATGGGACCTTCTCACCGGGGCCTATGCCGCCTTTGCGCTGCTCGCGGCGATGCAGCGGCGGAGCATGACGGGCGAAGGCGGCGAGGTGCGGTTGCCACTGTCCGACGTCGCGATCGGCACCGTCGCCAATCTTGGCGGCATTGCCGAGGTGCTTTACGCGGGCGCGAACCGGCCGCGGCTGGGCAATGCGGTCTATGGTCTGTTCGGGCGCGATTTCGTGACGCGCGACGGCCGGCGCACGATGATCGTCGTGGTGACGCCGCGCCAATGGACGAATCTGGTCGCGGCGCTCGGCCTTGGCGAGGCGGTCGCCGCGATCGAGACCGCGCGCGGCGTCTCCTTCGCGACGGACGACGGGCTCCGCTTCACCCATCGCGACGCGCTCTATCCCTTGTTCGAAACCGCGATCGCGAGCCGCGACCATGCCGACCTTGCTGTCGTGTTCGACGCCGGGGGAATCGTCCATTCGCCTTACCGAACGATGCGCGATGCGGTGCAGGATCCCACGCTGGTCGCCCACAACCCGATCTTCGGGCAAGCCGACAATCCTAGCGGATTTGCCTATCCCGCCGCAGGCGCTTTCGCGACATTGCCGCAGCAGGAACGTCAGCCGCCGCGCTCGGCACCCTGCAACGGGCAGCATAGCGAGGAAATATTGAGCGAGCGCCTGTCGCTTTCATCGGGAGAGCTTGCCCGGTTGATCGATGCCGGTATCGTCGGCATCGCCTGACCATGGAGAATTGACGTCATGCCCCTTCGCCCCGCCGCCATCATTGCCGATCCGCACCGCCGTCGGCAATTTCGCGGCAGCTTTGTCGTTGATGACGGCGGGCGAGCAGCATGCGGAGAATCTGAAAGCGTTGGTGGAGCGGACGAAGATCGACCTGGCGTGCATCGACAAGGATGAAGCCGCCATCTCAACAAAAAGCCGTTTGTGCTGAGCTTGTCGGAGCGCCGTCTTTTTTCGCAAGGTCCGAAACGAAGAACGGCCCTTCGACAAGCTCAGGACAAACGAATTGTTGGTAATACAAGCCGATCTGAAGAACGCGCTGAACGCAGCGCAAGCCTATCGTGACGCCGCGCGAATGGCGCTCGCGGAACGACTCGCGTCGCGGCCCATCGACAGCGAGCAGCGCGCGGCGCATGGGTTCGCGTGGGTCGCGACGACGGCCGCTTCGCTGGAGGCGGTGCTTGACTGGTTTGAGGCCGGCCAAGGCGCGAACCCGCTCGACGCAAAGATCGCGACGCTCGCCTTCGCAGAAGGGATCGGCCAGCTCGTCGGCGGCTTGCCGATGGGGCAGAATGAGATATTCCGTCCCGCAGACCTTGGCCTGGGGATGCAGGCGCGCGGGCTCGCCGATGCTTGCGCCGCGCTGCTCGACACCGATCATGCGGCGATGCGTGCGGATGTCGCTGCGGCGCTTGCTGGCGGACATTGGCCGAGCGAGTCGCTGTACGACGCCGATCTCGATTCGATCCGCGACCAGTTTCGCCGCTTCACCGATGCCGAGATTTTGCCCAACGCGCATGGCTGGCACCTCGCGAATGCGCTGATCCCCGATGCGACCGTACAGGCGATGGCCGATCTTGGCACCTTCGGCGTCTGTATCCCGGAGGCGTTCGGCGGGCTCGGCCTCGGCAAGCTGGTGATGTGCATCGTCACCGAGGAATTGTCGCGCGGCTGGATCGGCGCGGGGTCGCTTGGCACCCGGTCGGAGATTGCGGGCGAGCTGATTGCGACAGGCGGCACCGACGCGCAGAAGGCCGAATGGCTGCCGCGGATCGCGAGCGGCGAAGTCCTGCCGACCGCGGTGTTCACCGAACCGGATGTCGGATCGGACCTCGGTTCGCTTCAGACGCGCGCGCGCCGCGACGGCGATCATTGGGTGATCGACGGCGCGAAGAATTGGATCACCCACGCCGCGCGTTCGGACCTGATGACGCTGCTTGCGCGCACCGTTCCCGACGCGAAGGGCTATGCCGGTCTGTCGATGCTGCTGGTCCCCAAACCGCGCGGCAACGAAGCCGAACCATTCCCCGTCGCCGGCATGACCGGCAGCGAGATCGAGGTGCTCGGTTATCGCGGGATGCGCGAATATGCGCTGCAGTTCGATGCAATGGTGGCGCCCGCCAATGCGCTGCTCGGCGGCGCCGAAGGGCAAGGGTTCAAACAGCTCATGCGCACCTTCGAGGGCGCGCGCATCCAGACCGCCGCGCGCGCCGTGGGGGTGGCGCGGCGTGCGCTCGAACTCGGGCTCGACTATGCGCTCAGCCGCAAGCAGTTCGGCAAGGCGATCGTCCACTTTCCGCGCGTAGCCGACAAGCTGGCGATGAGCCTTGTCGATTTCACCGTCGCGCGCGAGCTGAGCTATGCCGCTGCGCGCGCGAAGGATTCGGGCAAGCGTTGCGATATCGAGGCTGGGATGGCGAAGCTGCTGGCCGCGCGCGCCGCCTGGACGAATGCCGATGCGGGCCTGCAGATCCACGGGGGCAATGGCTATGCGCTCGAATATGAGATCAGCCGTATTCTGTGCGATGCGCGCATCCTCAATATCTTTGAGGGCGCCGGAGAGATTCAGGCACAGGTGATCGCGCGCGGTCTGGTCGAGGGCCGCAACTAGAGCCAGAGCAGCGGCTGGCGCACCGGGAAGTTGCGCACGACTTCGGCGATCGTGGGATCGGGGTTCAGAGCTTGCCAAAGGTCCAGCCAGTCGCGGCGTTTCCGCGCTAGGCCACCAAAGAGCAGGCTCGGCTGGCGCACCGGGAAGCCGTCCCAATATTCGATGTCGGGCGGCAGCGGCCATTTCGTCTTGTCGGCGATGAACGGCGCCATCCATGCGATCGCGCCGCTGATCGAGCGGCCGTCGGGGGTCGTCCAGTCGACCAGTTCGCGGCCTCCGAGCAGCCATGCCGTGGCGGCAAGCACGTCGAGGTTGAACAATGAATAGGCAAAAGGCTTGGTGCGCGCGAGTTCGAGCGGCTGACGGCCGTCGGGTTCGATCTGGGTCGGGATGATGATCGTCTTCAATCGGATTCGCGCATCGGCAAGGACGTCCGCGCGGCCAAGCAATGCGGCGAAAGACGCCGTCTGGAGCAGCCAGCAGGTGCCGTGATTATTCTTCTCGTCGCGTTCGGTGGTGCCGAAGGGCGATGTTGTGAGCCAGGTCAGATATTCGGCAAACCAGCGCTCGACCTCCTCATGGATCGCGGCGTAACCTGGTGCATTCTTGCGGGCAAACAGCGCGGCGGCGCGCGCGACTTCGACGATCTGCAGCGTGTCGATCACCCCGATCGCGCGGCCGCTATTTACCCCGATGATTGCCTGCGCGTGGTTGAGGTTCGGGTTCATCCGCGTCTTGGGATCGACGAACCATGCACGAAGATGGCGCATCGCGGCGTCGGCGAAACGCGCGTCGCCGGTGAGATCCCATAGCGTCGCCAGCGCGGGCACGGTGCGGCCAAAGGCGATCAGCGAGTCGCGGTGGCCGTCGAACTTGTCGGGGTTCGAGCGCCCGTCGCGGCGGACATAGGGACCGCCGGCGTTCGCCGGATCGGGCCACCAGTAATCGCCCTCGGAATAATAGTCCTGCGGCCCCGCCGGGCTGCGCGGCGCGGGGATCGCGGCGATCGTCCGCGGTTCGGCGCCGAGCAGGGTAGCGGCTTGGGGCAGCAGGCGGCGGCGCTCGATCGTGCGGGTGTCGGGCGCGCGGAACCGCGGCCGTGCCCAAGCTGCCGGGGCAGCGAGCAGGGCGGCAAGAAGCAGCGAGCGGCGCGCGATCATCCCTCGTCCTTATCGCGTGCGATGGCGCAGCAACAGGTCGCCGCTTATCGTGCGCGGATAGGCGCCGGGACCCCAGGCATCGTCAGCGTGCACCAGCAGTTCGTCGAGCATTTCGGCGGGCCAGCCCTGTTCCTTATACGGCCATTCGGCGCCGCGGCCGCGATATGCGGCGACATAATCGGTCGCCCCGCGCAACGAACGTCCCTTTTCTTCGGCGCGATAAAGGTCGACGCCGAGGCACGCCGCGCTGTCGGCGACGGTATAGGCCGCGTCCAGCGCATAGAGCGAATAATGGAAGCTGCGCGTCCGCGTCAGTTCCCTGGGCAGCGCACCCGACGTGTCGATCTGCTGCGCGATCCGCCCCTTTGGAAAGGCGAGGGCGATCCCGCGTGCGATTTCGGGCTTGCGCGCGAAAAGCGCGAAGCGCGCGACTTGCGCATCGTACCACAGGCCGTGGTTGTTCGACGCCTTGCCCTCGGCCTTGCCATTGGCGCTCTTCAGCATCCAGTCGAGATAGTGCGCGAACCAGTCTTCGAGCGCGGTCGTCTCGTCGGGCGTCAGCGCACCCGATGGCGCGATCAGCCCCGCGGCATCGATCACGCCGATAAAGCTGGCGCCGTCGAGCACGCCTTCGGCGCGGCCGTTCGATACGCCGGGCACCGCCTGCGCGAAATTCATGTTCGGGTTCATGCGCGTCGCAGGGTCGAGGAACCATGTGCGGATCACCCGCGCCGCACCCTCGGCATATTTACGCTCGCCGCTGTAATAATAAGCGAGCGCGAGCGTGTCGGCCTCGCGCGTCATGCGGCTCAGCGCGCTGCGGTCGAAGCGGTTGCTTTCGACGTCGGGATTGGTGTCGCCGTCGCGGCGCACATAGGCGCCCTTCGGATTGGCGGGGTTCGGCCACCAGTAACGCGCAAGGCTGACATAGTCGTGGCGGTCGCCCGATACGGGGATGCTGCGCTTGTCCATCACCGAGGCGGGTTTTGCCGCGATCGCCTTGTCGGCGCGCGCGATCAGATCGCGGTAAGCGGCGCCGATCGCCGGATCGGACGGCAGCGCAGCCTTGATGGCCTCAAGGTCGCCCGGACGCAGCGTGAAGGTGCGGCGCCCGTCGAACGAGGCCGAATAGCCCTCGCTCGCCTCGCACGTCGAATCCGGGGAAAAAGCCGCCGCCGCGGACGGAAATGACGCGGCGGCGGCCAGTATAGCCCAAGGGAGTCGGGCTAAAGTCGCTCGCTTCACAGGCGGACCCGGAAGCCGAAGAAATATTGCGGGCCGCTGCGCGACACCTCGGCGATGCTGTCGTATCCGCCCTTGTACATGATATCCTGCGTGTTCGTGACGTTGAGCGCCTGCAGCTTCAATTGGACGTTTTTGGTGATGTCATATTGTGCCGACAGGTTCAGATATGTGCCGCCGCGGATCTCACGGTTGGTGCCGCCGTTGGGCTTGTAATAGCCGGAGCGGTAACGAAGGTTTGCGCGCAGCGAGAGGCCCCATTTTTCGAACCACACCGATCCGCTCGCGGTCCATTTCGACAGCCCGATCAGATTCGCCGGGTCGACATAATCGGCGATGGGCGAGGTATCGGGATATTCGAAATTGGCGAAGGCCCGGTTCACCGATCCCTGCACGCCAAAACCGTCGAGCGGGTCGGGCAGCCACGTAAAGGCATGGCTCGCGGTCGCCTCGACACCATAGAGATGGCGCGTCTCGAGGTCGTTCGACGGCGCAACGGGGTTGATCGTGAAGGTTTCGGTCACCGGCGCTCCGCCGTCGCGAATCGTCGTCACGGTGATGTCCGACGGGATCGGTTCGGAGCGGCCGATCACGGTGCCCTTTGCCCATTTATAATAGCCCGCGACCGAGATCAGCGTGTCCTGCGACGCGTAAATTTCAAGGCTGGCATCGAGGTTCCATGCGCGCAGAGGCTTGAGGTTCGGGTTGCCGGTGGTCGCGTTGAAGATAATGTTGTCGACGCCCGTGGCCGAGGTCGTCGGGTTGAGGTTGACCCCGGCGCCGAAGCTTTCGATCCCCGACCGCGCGATCGCGCGATAGGCGGCGAGGCGCAGCTTGACCTGCTGCGACAGGTCAAAGGCGATGTTCGCCGACGGCAGGAAATAATCGTAACCGCCCTTGGCCTTGTTCGTCTGGAGCTGGCCCGCCGGGTCGACCCCGATCGAATAGGTGTCGCCGACGGTGTCGATCACGATGCGATACGGCTGGCGGAAACCGATCGAGGTGATGTCGGTCTTGACCCAGCGCAGGCCGACGTTGCCACTGAACGGCACGCTGCCGGCGTCGGACGCGAAATTCGCCATCGCATAGGCGGCATAGATGCGTTCGGTAACGTCGATGTCGCTCGGGTCGCGGCCGTCTGCCGGATAGGGCAGCGCGTCATCCGAACCGGCAAAGGTACGGAACAGGCAGTCATTGTCGAACGTCGCCCATTTGGTGACGTTCGTGCCCATGCCCCTCATATAGCTGGTCGTCGTGAACGGCACGCGGCACTGCTGGTTCGCCTGTGTGATCAGCGCGGTCACCTGGGCGGGCGTGCCGGGAATCGTGTTGAGGTCGTTGTTGCGCGCATTGTCGTTCGTGCGCTGGTGATCCGACACGCGCCCGCCGAATTTGATCCCGGTGATGAAGCCGTCGAGTTCGCGGTCGATGTCGAGCCGCGCCGCCCAGATTCGGTCCTTGCGGTCGGTGACGAAGCGGTTGCGCGCATAGACGGCGTTGTTTGCGGTCGCGAGGAACAGGCTCGGGTCGGTGATGTCGAAATTGTCGAACGCGACGACGGGAACGACATCGTCGCCCTCATAGGTCAGCGTATAGCCGACGCGGCGCGTCGATCGCATGCGCGTCTGCTTCTGCGTCTCGGTCCGGTGGCTGTTCGAATAGGAGGCGTCGAACGCGACGTTCCAGCGGTCGGGCGACCAGATCAGGCTCAAACCGCCGCCCAGATATTCCTCGACGCGGCGGCGCGTTTCGAGCTGGTTTTCGAGGTTCGAATTGCCGCGATAGCTCATCAGCGCGCCGGGCGAATAGCCGTTGCTGCCATTGCCGATGATCAGCGGCTGAATCCCGCGCAGCCCCTCGGTGATGCCCAGGACATTGCGATCCTCCAGGCTGTTGCGCTTTGAATATTGGCCGTCGAGCGAAATCTCGAAATCGGGCGACGGGCGCCACTGGATCGCCCCGATCAGGCCGTCGCGCACTTCGGAGGTCGTCTGGGTGCGGAAACTGCGCGACGAATTGGCGAAATAGGCATCGCCTCGCGTCTCTCCGACCACGACGGCGGGCGTACCGGCGCTGCGCGGGCCGGTGGCGAAGGTGCAATTCTGGTTCGCGCCGGCGCCCGTCTGCACTGCGGTCGTGCCAGTCAACTGGAAGGGATTGTTCGCCGAGGTATTACAGAGCTGGAAGGTCGCGTTGGCGTTATAATAATCTTCGGGCGCGGTCGTGTCCTGCCGCTGATAACCGATCGAGATGCCGATATCGCCTAACCCCGTCGTGAATTGGTCGGTGTAGGAAAAATTGGCGCGATAGCCGAGCCCGTCGTGCTGATAGACGTCGTTGTCCTGCGGCTGGAAATCGCCGCGCACTTCGAACTGGATGCGGCGCTTGCCATAATCGAGCGGCTTCATCGACTTGAGCTCGATGACTCCGCCGACGCCGCCTTCGAGGAAGTCGGCACGCTGGGTCTTATAGACGAGCACGCCGTTGACGAGTTCGGACGGGAATTGCTGAAAGGCAACCGAACGGTCGGGACCCGCGGTCGACACCTCGCGGCCGTTGAAGGTCGAGAAGCTCAAGGTCGGGCCAAGGCCGCGCACCGACAGTTCGTTGGCGTTGCCCTTGAAGCGGTCGGCTGAGACGCCCACGATGCGTTCGAGCGTATCGCCCACCGAATTGTCCGGCGTCGCGCCGATCTCGTCGCTGACGAGGCCGTCGACGACGACGTCGGCGGCGCGCTTGAATTCGATCGAACTGCGCTGCGTTGCGCGCGTGCCCGTCACCAGAATCTCATCGCCGCCATCGACCGCTGCGGGCTGTTCGCTTGCGATTTTTTCGGGCGCTTCCTGCGCCTGCGCCGGCAGGGCGGCGAACAGCGCGGCTGAGGCCAGTAGAGCTGCGCGGGTCGGCAAGGCCGATGGTGACTTCATTTCCCTCTCCTTTTTGGCGCCGCCCCTGTTGGCGGCCCTGACCCGGTTGATACCGGTGTCAATTTTAGATGTAATACAACTTGCGAAATGTATTACAACTTTGAGAGGGTAAGTCAATCGCCCGCGATGCAAAGCGGGAATGGGCCGATCAGGTTGGATCGGCCCGTTTCATATCAACGCTTTACGCGCCTTTTCGACAGGTCGTACATTGCAGTGCCGGCGAGCAGATAGGCGCCGCTGCCGTAAAATTGCGTTTCCTTCGCGGACACGCTGTCGGGGCGATCGCCGACCTGCTGGACCCAGCCGAGCATCCCGTCGGGTTGCACGGCGCGCTGCAATGCATCCCATCCGCGCACGGCCGAAGGCTCGTATGTCGTGCGGTCGAGCAGGCCGTTGTCGACGCCCCATGCAAAGGCATAGGTGAAAAAGGCGGTGCCGCTCGATTCGGGCGGTGTGCCGGGGTCGTTGTCGAGCAGCGACGCGGGCCAATAGCCGTCGGCCTTTTGCAGCGTGACGAGTTTCGCCGCCATGTCCTTGAACAATTTTTCGTAATAGGGACGCTGCGGATCCTTCTTGTCCAGCACCTGCAGCACGCGGACGAGGCCTCCCATCACCCAGCCGTTGCCGCGACTCCAGAACAGCTTGCGTCCCTTGGCGTCGCGCATGTCGAAAAAGCGGCTGTCGCGGAAATAGAGCTGTTCCGACGGGTCGAAAAGATAGTCGGTGGTGGCCTTCCATTCCTCGTGCACGAAATCGGCGTAACGTTTGTCGCCCGTCGCCTTGGCTAGGCGCAGCATCGTCGGCGGTGCCATGAACAGGGCATCGCACCAGCACCAGCGGTCGGTGCATTTCGACGTTCCCTTGCCCGGCGCGACCGGAATGAATTCGAGGCTGATCGTCGGGCGATTGGCGAGGACATGGTCGAAATAGGCGCGCATCGGGGCGATCGCCTTCTTGCCCTCGCCATTCTGCGCCGCCCACAGCCACGCCTGCCCGATCAACTGATCGTCGGCGTGAAAGGGCAGGTCGCCCATCTGCCATTTTTCGGCGCGGCCGAGGTCAAGGAGCGGCTTTGCATAAGCCTTGTCGCGGCTTGCGAGTTCGGTGAGTGCGATCCAGAAGGTAGCCTGTTGCCAGTCGCGTACTTCCTGCACGCTTTTGCGCGCGGCGGGCATCGTCGCCCAGTTGGTCCGGTTTGCGAGCTGCCAATCGGCGACGCGGCGCGTCTGCGCCAGGATTGCGGCGGGCCGCGGCATCACAGGCTCGGCGGGCGCCATCGCGGCGGCGGGGGCGGTCATCATCAGGGCAAAGAGGCTCAGCGACATGGCGTTTCCTTTACGGGCGTGAGGGCGATCGACGAGAGGGTGAGGCGCATCGGCGCGCTCGATGACAGCGCGAAGGGCGCTGTGACATGGTCGAGCCGCGCGCCGGACAGGCAGGAAAGCGGGATCGTCAGCGTCTGCCAGCCCTGGCCAGCGATCACGGCGAGGCGAGGGCTGATGTCGAGCCGCGCGGTGCAGCCGGGACCGCAGCGCAGTTCAAGCGTCGCGGGGGCGGTCGGCGCCTGATCGACCTTGAGGTCGATGGACAGCGCGATCGGCCCCACGCCCGACAGGTCGGCGGCGCGCGCGTTGGCGACGATCAATGTTCCGCGCGCCTTGCCCGACCAGTCGATCTCGCGTGCATCCTCCTGCGCGTCGCGGTCGACCGGGCGCACCGCGATCGCGCCATTGTCCGCCGCGCCGCTGATCGCCTGCGGACTGTCGTTGGCGCCGTCGATTTGCAGCAGGCGTGTGCCGACCCCGCGTCCGCGCGCGAATATCGGCCCGGTGAGCGATTGTTCGACGATGATAGCGGGGTCTACGGAGAGCGCGGCGGCAGCGGCGCGGTCAGCGAGTTTCAGTCCGAAGCCGAAAGGATAAAGCGGCTTGTAATCCGGATCGCCGACGTTGAGCGGCGCACCCTTGGCGTCGGCGGGCCATGAGAAGGGGAGTTTTCCCTTGAAATCGGCCTTGCCGAACAGGACGTCGGCGACCCCGTCGCCTTCCGATCCCGGCAGCCATGCCGCGACAAAGGCGTCGGCTGCATTGATGTGGCGATTGACCCACAGCGGGCGGCCCGAGAGGAAGACGGCGACGACTGGAATACCGTCCGTTTTCAGTCGTTTCATGATGCCGAGATTATCGTGCGTGTCGTCGAAATAGAGGTCGGCGCGGTCGCCCTGAAATTCGGCATAGGGATCTTCGCCGAAGACGATGATCGCGGCGTCGGGCTTCGCCGTGTAGCGACCGTCGACCGCCAGCTCCGCGGTGCCGCCACCGGCGATCATCGCTTCATGCACCCCGGCGAAGATCGAGGTCGCGCCGGGAAAATGTTCGGGACGCGTGCCGGTGCCCTGCCAGGTCAGCGTCCAGCCCCCTGACTGCTTGGCGACATTGTCGGCGCCGTCGCCCGCGACAAGGATGCGCGCGCTGGACTTGAGCGGGAGCACGCCATCATTCTTCAACAGGACCAGCGATTCTTGAACGGCTTGCCGCGCGACCGCGCGGTGATCGGGCGCGCCGAGCAATTCGTAGCGGCCGGCATAGGGCCGCATCGACGGCTTGCCCGCTTCGAACAGACCGGCGCGCAGCTTGACGCGCAATATGCGGCGCACTGCGTCGTCGAGCCGCGTCATCGACAGCTTTCCCGACCGCGCGGCGGCGAGCGTCGAGGCATAAAGACCCTTCCAGCTTGCGGGCCCCATATACATGTCGAGCCCCGCCGCGATCGATGCGGGACAATCGGTGGGCGAGCAGCCCGGCACTTTCGCATGGCCGTCCCAGTCGCCGACGACGAGCCCGTCGAACCCCCAGCGCTGCTTGAGCACACGCGTCAGAAGGCTGGCGTTGCCGTGCATCTTGACGCCATTCCATCCCGAGAAGCTTGCCATCACGCTTTGGACATCGGCCCCCAGCGCGGCGACATAGGCGGGCGCATGAAGGCGGACCAGTTCCGCTTCGTCGATCCGGGCATCGCCGCGGTCGCGACCGTCCGCCGTGCCGCCGTCGGCAAGGAAATGCTTGGCGGTGGCGATGATATGCGGACCTCTCAGCCAGTCCTTGTCGCCGCGGCGTCCCTGAATGCCGTGGACGAGCGCGGCGGCGTAGCTCGTCGCGATCGCCGGGTCCTCGCCAAAGCTTTCATAGGTGCGCCCCCACCGGTCGTCGCGTGCGACCGCGATCGTGGGCGCGAAAGTCCAGTCGAGCCCGGTGACGCGCATCTCGATCGCCGTTGCCTGCCCGATCTTCTCCATCAGTGCGGGATTTCGCGCCGCGCCGAGGCCAATATTGTGCGGAAACAGCGTCGCGCCGACGATATTGTTGTGACCATGGACAGCGTCCGACCCCCACATCACCGGGATGCGCGGCAGCGTGCCGTTCGGGCGCATCGATGCGTCATAATAGGCATCGGCGGCCGCGACCCATGCCGACGCGGGGCCGAATTCGTCGCCGCCGGGCGACGAACTGCCGCCGTTGAGAATCGATCCGAGGTGATATTGCGCGACATCGTCGGGGGTCGTGCTGCCGATATCGCCCTGAATGATCTGCCCAACCTTCTGTTCGAGCGACATTGCCGCGATCAACGCGTCGATTCGCGTCTCGATCGCCGGATCGGCGGTGCGTGCGGTTATCGCGGGCCATAGGTCAGGATGCGCCGTGCCCGCCGTGTCGGCGGCAGCGGATGCCGGAGCCGCGAACAACGCGGCAGCGGACAGGCTGGCCACGGCCAAGGCGCGCCAGGCGCTTCGCATCACTTCACCCTCTCCCTCGACCTGTCCGGCTTTTCGTCTTGACACCGGTGACATATGTCTTTCCTTTTGGATCGAGTGTCAATAAGGTTGTCACACAACTAGGCTATTTGGCGGTGAGGGGATAGAATGCCGAAGATCGTGTCAGCCCGGGTGATTTTGACCTCGCCGGGCCGCAATTTCACGACGCTGAAGATCGAATGCGACGACGGGACGACCGGTGTCGGTGATGCGACGCTCAACGGCCGCGAGCTCGCGGTCGCGGCCTATCTGTCCGAACATGTCGTCCCCTGCCTCATTGGGCGCGACGCGCACCGGATCGAGGATATCTGGCAATATCTCTACAAGGGTGCCTATTGGCGGCGCGGGCCGGTGACGATGGCGTCGATCGCCGGGGTCGACATGGCGTTGTGGGATATCAAGGGCAAGGTCGCGGGCCTGCCGGTGTACCAGCTGCTCGGCGGCGCGGCGCGCGAGGGCTGCATGGTCTATGGCCATGCCAACGGAACGACGATCGAGGACACGATCGAGGCGGCGCTCGACTATCAGCGCCAGGGTTACAAGGCGATCCGCCTGCAATGCGGCGTGCCCGGAATGGCGTCGACCTATGGCGTAAGCAACGATCGCTATTTTTACGAGCCCGCGGACAATGACCTGCCGACCGAAAATATCTGGTCGACGGCGAAATATATGCGCGTCGTCCCCGAACTCTTTGCGGCGGCGCGTGAGGCGCTGGGCTGGGACGTCCATCTGCTCCACGATGTCCATCACCGGCTGACCCCGATCGAAGCGGCACGGCTCGGCAAGGATCTTGAGCCGTACCGTCCTTTCTGGATCGAGGATGCCACGCCTGCCGAGGATCAGGACGCCTTTCGCCTGATCCGCCAGCATACGACGACGCCGCTCGCGGTGGGCGAGATTTTCTCGTCGATCTGGGATTGCAAAGCGCTGATCGAAAACCGGCTGATCGACTATATTCGTGCAACGGTGCTTCACGCGGGCGGGATCACGCATATGCGCCAGATCGCCTCGCTCGCCGACCTTTATCAGGTTCGCACCGGCTGCCACGGCGCGACCGATCTGTCGCCGGTGACAATGGCGGCAGCGCTGCATTTGGGGCTGTCGATCCCCAATTTCGGCGTTCAGGAATATATGCGCCATACGACCGAAACCGATGCGGTCTTCCCGCACGCATATAGTTTCGCGGACGGCATGCTCCATCCCGGCGACGCGCCGGGGCTGGGGGTCGACATCGACGAGGCGCTCGCCGAAACCTTTCCCTACGCTCGCGCCTATTTGCCGGTGAACCGGCTCGAGGACGGCACGATGTGGAGCTGGTGATGCGGCCGGCCTTGCTCGCGCTTGCCCTGCTGGTCATGCCGGCCGCGGCGCAGGAGCATACGCCGCTTCGCCCCGCCACAGCGCAGGAGCAGAAAGCGCGCGCGGCGGTTGTGGTCGCCGATTACCGCTTCGACGACCTGCTCTGGGAAAACGACCGGATCGCGCACCGCATTTATGGCCGCGCGCTTGAGCGGGCTGAGCCGCCCTCGTCATCGGGGATCGACGCATGGGGAAAGCGCGTCCGCTGGCCGTTCATGGACCGTCAGCTCCGCACGGGCGATCAGCACGCCGACCATGGCGAGGGGATCGACTTCTATAATGTCGGCACTGGGCGCGGTATCGGTGGGCTCGGCATCTGGTACGACAACAAGCTTTGGACCTCGCGGAACTATGTGCGGCCGAATATCTTGCAATCGGGCCCCGAGGTCGCCGACTTTACCGTTGATTATGACCCCTGGCCCGTCGATACGCTGCGCAGCGTGAGCGAGACGCGGCGCTTCACTTTGCCCGCGGGGACGAATTTTACGCGGATGACCTCGACGATCGCGTCGAGCAGCGAGGCGGAGCTGATCGTCGGGATCGGTATTTCGAAACGGCCTATCAATGGAAGCAAGCTGGGCACGATCAGAAAGGATAGCGCGAATGCACGCATGAGCTGGTGGGGCCCTGCCGAGGGCGACGGCGATAGCGGAAAGGGCCGAATGGCGGCGGCGGTGATTGTCGACCCGGCCGTTTTTGTAGGCTTTGTCGAGGATGCCGACAATTATCTGGTCCTCGTTCGCGTGCAGCCGGGAAGGGCCTTTGTCTATTACAGCGGCGCGGCGTGGGATCGCGGGGGTGATTTTGCGAGCGAGGACGCGTGGAATAGCTATGTCGATACGCAGCGGCCCGATTTCCGGCCCTAGCCAGTTCTGCGGCGCAATGATAACGCAGCATCCATGGCGGTAACCAAGGCGGCGTCGCTGGCGGACGATCTGGTCCAGCGCTTCGAGGAACAGATCGAAACGGGCGAAATGCCCGTCGGATCGCGTTTCCCGACCGAAAAAGAAATCACAGAGACGTTCGGCGTCAGCCGCACCGTCGTGCGCGAAGCCTATTCACGCCTCGCGGCCCGCGGCCTGCTCGTGTCGCGGCGGGGGTCGGGCGCCTATGTTCCCGACGGTGCGCAATATCGCGCGTTTCAGGTCACCGCCGAGGAAATCGGCGAAATCGAAGATGTTTTGAAGCTGCTGGAAATGCGCATGGGGTTCGAGGCCGAAATGGCCGACCTTGCCGCGCGCCGCCGCACCGATGCCGACCTGGCTGCGCTGCGCCGTGCACTCGACGCGATGGAAGAAAGCAGCGATGTCGACGCCTCGGTCGCTGCCGATGCGGCGTTTCATGCGGCGATCGCGAGCGCTACCGGCAATTCCTATTTCCTGCGCTTCACCCAGTTTCTCGGCGTGCGCCTCGTTCCGTCGCGGCGGCTCTATCTGCAGGGCGATGATCCGGTTCAGCATCAACGCTATGCCCATACGATCAACCGGGACCATGAAGCGATCGTCGTCGCCATCGAGGCGGGCGACCCCGTCGCGGCACGTCGCGCAGCGCGCCGGCACATCGAAAAGTCGATCCTGCGTTATCGGACGCTCAAGGAAAGCCGTTAAGTTAACTCGCCTGTGGCTGGCCGAAACGCGCGACACCGGTGGCCGGGAATGAGGCAGGCAGGAAATTAGGCGGCTAGTGACCTTGATTTCGACTCGTGATGCTCTATTCCAACCCCGTGCAAGGCGACCCTGACAACTACATAAGCCTGCTGTCTGCCGCGCAGATCGAAACGTTGCGGCATGTTTACGAGCACAAAAATTCCAAGCAGATCGCCAGGCTGATGAACGTCTCGCCACACACCGTCGATGAGCGGGTGCGGCGGGTGTTAAAGAAACTTAATGTTTCCAACAGAATAGAGGCTGCGCGTATCCTGGCGGTTAACGGTGTCTTCGACCATGTTACCCCTTATCAGCCTTTGACATATCAATTGATCGACCTTGGCGACGTTTCTCCGTCCGACGATGCGGATCCGGGGCGCAGTTCGTTTCGGCGATTTTTCGATATAGGTTCGCCATTTCCTACCGCGTCCCAGCCGGCCAACCGGCACGGGTTGATGGAAAGGATTATCTGGCCGATTTTGATCGCATTTGCGACAATCCTGGCCTTCTCCGCCCTCTATTCGATCCTTGTCGGGCTCGGTCGTGTTCTGACCTGATGCTCGAACGAATGCTGCGGGGGGGAACCGGTAGCATTCTTTTTCAAGGAAAAAGAAGATGCTGAATCAACGAGTTTCTGCAGCGAAGAAGATCGCTTCCGACCTGCACCACGCCGAAGACGCTATCGACGAAGCGATGATCCGTATCGCCCAGCTTGCCGCGACGCTGCCCACGGCGCGCCGCGAAACCAACATGTCGGCGATCGTCGGGCAGGAAGCGATGGCAAAGGTCGCGCATGCACTGGCGGCCGCCGGTGAAGTCCGGCAGCTCTTGACCGACGCGCATCTGGCACTGACGGTGACCCAGAAGGAAGTCGGCCTGGGCACGCGCATGTTCGGTGCGGGCGTCAAGCCGGCTGCCAAGCTGGTCGATGAAGGCAGCAACGATCGCTCGGGCGACGGGGCCACTACGTTCGCGAAGGCCGGTTGATCCGCAAGAAAGGCTGACAGCCACAATGTGGTCCGTCGCGATCTATTATGCTGTTCTGCTCATTACGGTGGCCGTCGCGATCCAACGCGGCGGGCCGCTCGAACGCTGGGCAGCTTATACAGCGTTGATCGCCTCGGTTCTCACCAGTGCCGTGACGCCTTTCCCCACCTGGAACGATATTGAACTGAATATCTTCATCATAGACGTGCTGGTTCTGCTGAGCTTCTGGTTCATCGCCATGAGGACTCACAGTTTCTGGCCTTACTGGATCACCGGATGGCAGCTGATCGCCATCTTCGGTCACATCCAGAAATATATGTTCTCGGAGATATTGGCGCGACCCTATTCGCTCCTCTCGGTCTATATATCGTACCCGATCCTGTTGCTCATCATCTATGCATCGGGATCTCACGGTCGGCGGAACGACGTCACGGTCTGATGTGGCTGCCCAAAGGGCATCTTCACATGCAGCAATTTTCGAACCAAGAAATTGCCGAACTGAAATCACGGGTCGACCAGATCCATCAGCTGCTTGCAGGTCGCGGCGAGGAATCGCCGGCGGCCATGCGCGTCGTCGACGCTGCCGGAACGCCGCTCAAGGCGGGCCTGCTCGACCAGTTGTCGTTCAGTATCCAGATTCGGCGCATCCGCCGTAGCCATTTCGGCACCACCGAAATGTCCGGTCCCGTCTGGGACATGATGCTCGACCTGATGCTGGCGGGCGCACACGGCCGCGTGCTCAGCGCCAGCGACCTTGCAACCGGTGCGGGCGTTCCGTTGTCGTCGGGCTTGCGCATGATCAGCGCGCTCGATCGGCTGGGGCTCGTACATCGCTCGATCGACGAGCGCGATCGGCGGCGTACCATCGTTCGGCTGACTGACATTGGGACCGAGCGGATGGCGAGCTATTTCGAGAAAATCGGCGCCGCCTGGCAGGATGGGCAGACGCTGGCGGCTTGATCCCCCCTTGATCGGGTGCGGGGCCGACTGGTCGCGCGCACCGCACCCGGTCGCCCTTATTCGGTCATTTCCTTTATCATGCGGTCGACTTTGATCATCGCCTCGCGCTTGATCTGGCAGATCCGCGCGGCGCTGACGTCGAGCGTCAGTCCGATCTCATGCAGGTTGAGTTCTTCGAAGAAATAGAGCTGGAGCACCATTTGCTCACGTTCGGAGAGTCGGCCGACACATTGGCGCAGCGCGCCCATCAGATCCTCCTGCTCGCACCGCTCGTCCGCGCTGTCATCCTCGTCGGCCGCCAGGAAGGCGCCGATGTCCGTGAGTTCGTCGAGCGAGGTCGAGCGGCCGTGCGTCGCATTGCGTTCGAGCGCAAAATAATCTTCCGCCGACATGTCGAACGCGACCGCCATTTCGGCAGGGGTCGGCGTCCGCATCAACTGCTGTTCGAGCGTGGCGCGCATTGCGTGGATGCGCTTTGCCGCGACCATCGCCGAACGGCCAACATCGGCCTCCCGGCGCAGTTGGTCGATCATCGCGCCGCGTATGCGGGTCGTTGCATAGGTAGCAAAGGCGAAACCGCGTTCCTCATAGTTGCGGCTGGCCTCGATCAGCGCGATCAGACCTGTCTGGATCAGGTCGTCGAGCTCGCTCGTCCGCGATACGCGCGAAAACACCTGCCAGGCGATCTTGCGGACCAGCGGCGAATATTCCTCGACCAGTGCCTCGACGCTTTCGCCATAGCCGCGCGCACGCGACGTCCGGCCGGTGGCCCCGGCAAACTGCTCGGCGGGCTCAATTCTCATGCGGTTGGTCCTCCATGTGGGCGTCGGGCCCGGACGCGAGGCGGGGCACTTCGGCGCCGATCGTCGCGACGATTTCGGTCTGCTTGGTCGCTGGAATCTCGAGGTAGGAGATGACGGCGACGTCGGGGAAAGTGGCGCGCACAAGGCGCGAAAGGGCGGAGCGGCAAATCGGCGAGGCGACGAGCGCGAAGCTGCGCGTCTGGAGCAGAAGCGGTTCGACCGCTTGTCCGACCTGTTCGATGATCGTCATCGCCATGCCATGTTCGAAGGGCCATTCGGCCGCGGGGTTGGCGCGCACCGCCTGGTTCAGCAGCACCTCCACCTCGGGGCTGAAGGTGACCACGGGAAGCGGCATCCGGCTCGGCACGATCGTCTGCACGATCAGCGCGCCGATGCGTTGGCGCACCGCTTCGATGAGGTCGATCTCGCTCAGTTGCTGGGGCGACAGCGCCACCATCGCCTCGGCGATCTTGCGGAAATCGCGCAGTGGCACCCGCTCGACGAGCAGCGATTTGCAGAGGCTCGCGACGCGCGGCAGCGAATAGCCTTGTGGGCTGAGATTCTGTGCGAGCTGCGGATAATGTGTCTTCAGATTTTCGATCAGCGCCTGCGCGTCGTCGATGCCGAACAGTTCGGCGGCCGAACCGACGATGCTGTTGTTGAGGTGCGTAGCGACGACGGTCGCCGGATCGACAACGGTATAGCCCGCCGCGATCGCGTCATTCTGCATCGCTTTCGGAATCCACAGCGCGTCGAGGCCGAAGGTCGGATCCTTGCACGGACGCCCTGCAACCTTGGTGACAAGATCGCCTGAATCGAGCGCGAGCATTTCGTTCGGGAAGACCTCGTCCTCGCCCACGATCACACCAGCTACCGAGATGCGATAGACGTTGCCGGGCAGCGACAGGTCATCGGTGACCTTCACCGGCGGCACGACAAAGCCGAGTTCCTTCGACAACTGGCGGCGGATGCCAGTGATACGCGTCATCAGCGGCGAACCCTTGCGTTCGTCGACGAGGGTAACGAGCGCATAGCCGATCTCGAGCTGGCACGCGCTCGCGTCGCTGACGTCGGCCCATTCGATATGCGACGGATCGGGTGCCGGGGCGACGGGTTCGGGCAGGTCGGCGACCGCTGCGGCGCTGCGGCGCAACTGCCAGCCGATGCCAAAGGAGAGCGCCGCGGCGGGCAGAATCAGCATCTGCGGCATCGAGGGGACCAGGCCGAGGATGAAGAGGATGCCGCCAACCGCCATCCACACCGTCGGCGAGGCGAACTGGCTGCTGATCTGACCGCTAAGGTCGAACGGCGAGGCGACCCGGGTGACGATCGCGGCGGCGGCGATCGAGAGGAGAAGCGCCGGGATCTGCGCGACGAGTGCGTCGCCGATCGCGAGCGTGACATAGTTGCTACCCGCGTCGGAAAAGCTGAGGCCGTGGCTGAAGATACCGAGGATCAGCCCGCCGACGATATTGACGAACAGGATCAGCAGGCCCGCGATCGCGTCGCCCTTCACGAATTTCGAGGCACCATCCATCGATCCGTAGAAATCGGCTTCGGTCGCCACTTCGACGCGGCGCGCCTTCGCTTCTTCGGGGCTGAGCAGCCCGGCGTTGAGGTCGGCGTCGATCGCCATCTGCTTGCCCGGCAAGGCGTCGAGGGTGAAGCGCGCCGACACTTCGGACACGCGCCCCGCACCCTTGGTGATGACGACCATGTTGATGATCATCAGCACGAAAAAGACAAACAGGCCGACGACATAGTCGCCGCCGATCAGGACCTGCCCGAACGCCTCGATGACATGGCCGGCGGCGGCGGTGCCCTCGTGCCCGTGGACGAGCACGACGCGCGTCGAGGCGACGTTGAGCGCGAGGCGGAACAGCGTTGCGAGCAGCAGGACGGTCGGGAAGGACGAAAAGTCGAGCGGCTTGGCGGCCGACAAAGCGACCATCAGGATCGCAAGGCTGATCATGATATTGGCGACGAAGCTGATGTCGAGGATCAGCGGCGAAACCGGGATCACCATCAAGCCGACGAGGATCAACATCCCAACGGGGAGCGCGGCGGCGCCGGCCATGCGGCCCATGTTGCCGAGGCTGAAGTTGTCGGTCATGCCGCGCCTCCCGAAAGCGACGCGAGCCGCCGATAGGCATCGGCGGCAAAGCCCATCGAGAGCTTCTTGGGCATAGGCTGGATATCCATCATCTGCAGGGGCGGTCTTCCGCCGTTTGCGCCCGCGAGGCCCGCCGAACTGCTCGCCTGCGCGTGCCAGCCCGATGGGGCGAAGGGCTTCATATTTTCGATCTTGCCGCCGTCTTCGAGTTTCACGCGAAAGCGCTCGCGGATCTCGGCAAGACTGCGCATGCTGCCGTCCGGGGCGTAAAAGACCGACCGGTTTGCGGCCGCCGCCTCGGGCATCATCGATGCGCCGGGCTGGTCGGGATTGGTTTCGAGTGCCGTCAGGAATTTGGCGGCGCCGCCGCTTCCTAGGAAATGCGCGAGATAGAGGTCGACCGGTTCGGCGGCGCGGCCGATGCGGCTTTCAAGATAGTCGCGATTGTCGCCGGTCAGCGCGGCGGCCATGCTTGACGATGCCGTCGGATCGTCGCGCAGGTCGAGGATTTGCTGGCGGAGCACCGGATCGGCAACGGTCAGCCGGCCCGACGCGTCGCGGCCGATGGCATCGGCGGCCCAGGCAAGCCCGTGGTTCGCGCCATGGCGGTCGAGCGTCGCGAGCCACGTTTGTTTGGTGAACTGATACAGGCCGCGCGCCGAAGAGGTCGGTGCCTTCGCGGTCGGATTATAGCCGCTCTCGACGCGCGCAACGTCGAACAGATAATCGAAATCGATCCCCGTGCGCGCCGACGCGCTCTGCACCGCATCCATGACGGGTGCGGCGATGCGCGTCGCTGCATTGGGATTGTTGATTGCGTTCATGGTTCTTGGTTCCGCTTGTTCGGCAGAACCAAAAGCAATCATCGTGCCATTTCGTCGAAACGGCAGTTAATTAACATATTATCAGTAGCTTAAAGCCGCTCCGCGCGGACGGGTGCCGCGGATCTCGTGACTCTTGTCAATCCTCTGACGCGTCCAGTTCTTCAGGATGTTGACGCGCATCGCGGCGGCCTCAAGCTGATTGAGCGTCTGGCCCATCAGTGCCCGCGCGCGATGTTCACTCCCCGCGGGAATCGTGACGCCGCGGAACAGGATTACCGCGGTCGCGAGCTCTTCGGTGGCGGCGATAATCGCTCCAGCATCGTGCCCGTCCAGTGCGCCGACCAGATCGTTGAGCCGCGATTGCAGGTCTTCCATCTGTGCCTGCATCATTCGCCCCCGCGGCCGTGGAAGTCTATCATTGCACTCGCGATGATCGCAGGATGCACGCCATAGCTGCCGTTCGCGATCGCGGTACGCAGCGATGCGACGCGCGCGACGTCGACCGGCGGTGCCTGGTCGGCGAGGCTGCTCGCAAGGCGGGTCAAGCGTGCGGTTGGCAGATTGTCCTGCACCGGCTGGAGCTGCGCCGGCGCGCGCATCGCGGTCGTCGCTTCACTGGCGACCCTGCGCAGCGGGCCGGCACGGCCGATGCCACCGACTGGTCCGATCTTGCTGTCACCCGACATAAAAGCCTCCATCCGATGCCGTCAGAAAAGTGACGACGCGGTTCACGAAGGCTTTAACGGATGGTGTACGCGGCGATTAAGGCGACCCGTCGCAAAAAAACAAAAGAAAGGCCCGGCGCCGTCGGAAAGCCGACAGCCCGGGCCAGTGGGTGGGTAGTGAGAGTTGGGAATCAGTCGTCGAGGCGCGCGCGGCCGGGGCCGGTGACGGTCGCGCTGAGCGTCGATTTGGCGTCGCTCCCTCGCAGTGCGATCGTCTCGCCGACGCGGCCGTCCTGCGTTGCAATCGCGGCATAGCTGATCGAATAGCTTTCGGTTTCGATCGTGACGCGGACGTTGTCGCCGCGACGAATGACGGGGGCGCTCGCCGCGGGGCGGGCGAAGCTGGCGGCGACCGGTGAGGCATTGGCGGGGCCGGTCATCGGGACGCGCAGGCGCCAACCGAGCGAGGCGCAGCGGACGGCGAGCGTGTGGGCGTCGACCGCGGTGACCGACGCCTGTTCGGGGCAGCGTGCGAGCTTGATGCGCCGGTCGACGGGGGTCGCGTTGCGGCCCATCGCGTTTGCGACCATGTCGGTCAGCACGTCGATCGTCTGCCAATCCTCATTGCCCTGCTGTGCATGCGCCGCGATTGGGGCGGCGAGCGACAGGGCGGCAGCGCATGCGGCAAAGCGCGCGAGAATGTTACGGGACAAGGTCCATCTCCTTTGGTCCAAAATGGTCGCCCGATAATCTGCAGGAAGCGTGCCAGTCGCGCTTTGGTGCGTCGTTCCACGGCGTGTCGCGCTGCCTCGTCAGATTTTTGACGAGATTTTAGCGCGGCAAGGACCTTTCGAAGTTAAATATCTGAAAAACATGAATTATTATCTTTTGGCACGGCCATTGCATTATACCTTGGTGTTTTTCCGCGCGTCCGTGCCCAGCGGCCCGAGCCCCGGCGAAAGGAATTTGATGATGGCATCCGAGAAACTCTTTGGCCTGCATGCGACGGCGCTGCAGTTGCGCAGTCAGCGCATGATGATGCTCGCGTCGAACATCGCGAACTCCGCGACCCCTGGTTACAAGGCGCGCGACATCGATTTCGCCAAGGCGCTCGACCTCGCGCAGCAAGGTACCTCGACCGAGGGTGCGATCAGCTATCGCGTCCCGGTGCAGGCGTCGCTCGATGGAAACACCGTCGAAATGGCGACTGAGCAAACCGCCTATGCCGAAAATGCGCTCGCCTATCGCTCCAGCCTGTCGTTCCTCAGCGGCCGCATCAACACGCTTTCGCGCGCGATCAAGGGCGAATGACGATGAACGGCAATTTCTCCGTCTTCGACATCAGTGGTCGCGCGATGTCGGCGCAGCTCGTCCGGCTGAACACCACGGCGTCGAACCTCGCCAACGCGGGGACGGTCGCGGGCAGCGAGGCAGGTGCCTTCCGCTCGCTCAAGCCCGTCTTTCGTACCGTGATGGACGATCATGGCCGCGCGACGGTCCAGATCGACCAGGTCACGACCTCGAAAATGGCGCCGTCGAAGCGCCACGATCCGTCTAACCCACTCGCCGATGCCGACGGCAACGTCTGGGAAGCCGCGGTCGATAGCGCCGCCGAACTGGTCGAGATGGTCGAGACCGCGCGCCAGTATCAAAACAATGTCCAGGTCCTCGAAACCGCGAAGGGCCTGATCAACGAAACCCTCAGGATGGGACAGTAAAATGAGCGTCAACAGCATCACCAACAACAACCCCGTGATCCACCCCAAAGGCACCAGCCAGCAGATGGACCAGGGCGATTTTCTGCGCCTGATGACCGCGCAGCTTTCGCAGCAGGATCCGTTTAACCCGGTCGATAACCAGCAGATGGTCGCGCAGATGGCGCAATTTTCGAGCCTCGCCGGGATCAGCGAGACGAACACGGTGCTTTCGAAGATTTCGGAACAGCTCACCGCGCAGACCCAGCTGCTCAAAGACATCAAGGCTGCTCAGCCTTCGACCCCCACCACGCAGGAAGGATAAGTCCATGTCATTCTATACTTCGCTTTCGGGCCTTAAGGGCGCGCAGACCGACATGTCGGTCATCTCGAACAATATCGCGAACGCCGGCTCGATCGGGTTCAAGCGCAGCAAGGCGCAGTTCGGCGATATCTTCGCCTCGTCGCCGACGCAGTCGACGAAGATGATCGCTGGCCAGGGCACGCGCCTCAACGGCATCACCCAGCAGTTCACGCAAGGGTCGTACGAAGCGAGCGAAAAGACGCTCGACCTCGCGATCGTCGGTGAAGGCATGTTCATCGTGAAGGGCGAGCCCCCGCGTGAAGCCATCACCTATACGCGCAACGGCTCGTTCGAACCGACCCCCGACCGCTATGTCATCGATTCGACGGGCGCGAAGCTGCAGCTTCTTCCGGTCGACGCGAACGGCAATGTCACCAACAATACGCTGGCCGGCGCCTTCGACATGCGCCTGCCCGCGGGGGCTCCGACGGACCCGACCTCGGGTCTCGTCAACGTCTCGATCGGCCTCGATGGTCTCGTCACCGCGACCTTTGCGAACGGGGAAGATCAGGTGCTCGGGAAGGTCGCGATGGCGACTTTCCCGACGATGTCGGGCCTACGCCCGACCGGCGACGCGCACTGGCAGTCGACGGGCGAAAGCGGCCCGCCCACGATCGATGCCGCAACCAATGGCCCGATGGGTGCGATCCGCTCGGGCGCGCTCGAACGCTCGAACGTCGATATCACCGAGGAACTGGTGATGCTGATGTCGGCGCAACGCAACTTTCAGGCGAATGCCAAAGCGATCGAGGGCGCGTCGCAGCTGACCCAGACGATCATCGGCATGCGTTGACGCATCGCTGACCGCCGCCTGCCGGGAGTAATCAGATGGACCGCCTTATCTATACCAGCCTCGCCGCGATGCGGGGCAGCATGTCCCGGCAGACGGCGATCGCCAACAATCTGGCGAACGCCCAGACGCCGGGTTTCCGCGCCGACATGGCGAGCGCGCAGGCGCTGTGGCTCGATGGCAGCGGGCTCGATGCGCGCGCCATGTCGTCCGAGGAAGTGCTCGGCGCCGATATGAAGGCCGGCACCGTCACCCAGACGGGCCGCGACCTCGATATCGCGATGCAAGGTGACGCGCTGCTCGTCGTGCAGGCCAAGAATGGCGAAGAGGCTTATACGCGCCGCGGCGATCTGCAGATCTCGCCAAGCGGGCTGCTCACCACCGGCGACGGCAGTCCCGTGCAAGGGACGCAGGGCCCGGTGACGATCCCGCCCGCCGACGCGATCAATATCGATCAGGAAGGCCGTGTATGGATCGTTCCGCAGGGCGGCGATCCCGAAAACCCGCAGGAAGTCGACCGGCTCCGTCTCGCGACCCCGACTGGGTCGGATATCGCCAAGGGGCTCGATGGCCTGTTTCGCGTGAAGGGCGGCGGCATCCTGCCCGACGATCCCGAAGCGCGGTTACTGACCCGCTCGATCGAAGGATCGAACGTCACCGCCACCACCGCGCTCGTCGAGATGATCGAGGCGAGCCGCAGCTGGGACACCCAATTGAAGATGATCAGCGACGCGCGCGACATGGACAGCGCGACCGCCAATCTGATGCAGCTCCCCCGTTAAGGAGAATATGAAATGAGTATCGGTGCTTTGCACGTCGCGCGGACCGGTCTGGATGCCCAGGGCTTCCGGATGCAGGTGATCGCCAACAACCTCGCCAACGTGAACACCACGGGCTTCAAGCGCGACCGCGCAAGCTTCGAGACGTTGAGCTATCAGATGATGACCGCGCCGGGCGCGCCGTCGACGGCGGAAAACCGTTATGCCACCGGTCTCAATCTCGGTACCGGCGTTGCGCTCAATGGTACCGCGCGCATGGACACGCAGGGCACGTTCCAGACGACGGGCAACGGCCTCGACGTCGCGATCGACGGCGCCGGCTATTTCCAGGTCGAAATGCCCGACGGACGAACCGGTTATACTCGCGCGGGCAATTTCGGCCGCGCCCCCGACGGCACGATCGTGACCTCGGATGGCAAGCCGCTGAGCCCCGCGATCCAGATTCCCGAAGATGCGAGCAATGTGACGATCGGGCTCGACGGCACCGTTTCGGCGACGGGCGCCGACGGCACCGCGCTTGAACTCGGGCGGATCGAAATTGCGCGCTTCGCCAATCCGGCGGGGCTGCAGGCGATCGGCGGCAATATGCTCGTCGAAACGCAGGCCTCGGGCGCGCCGCTTGTCGGCGGCGCTGGTGAGGAAGGTCGTGGAACGCTGCGTGGCGGCATGCTCGAAGGATCGAACGTCAATGTCGTCGAGGAACTCGTCGACATGATCGAGACGCAGCGCGCCTATGAGGTCAATTCGAAGATGATCTCGGCCACCGACGAGATGATGAAAAATGCCTCGCAGACTCTCTAAACTGGTGATGCTGACCCTCGCGCTGGCGCCCATGACGGCGCTCGCGAAGGACAAGCTGCCGCCCGATGCCTTTTCGGTTTCGATGCCGGCACCGCCGGCATCGCCGCCGGCGAATGGCTCGATCTTTCAGGGCAGCTATGTCGCGCTCACCTCGGGCGGCCGCGCAGGCGCCGTCGGCGATATCGTCACGATCCAGCTCGTCGAGCGCACGGCGGCAACGAAGAGCAATGCCGCCGGCACACAGCGCGACGGCAGCATCGGCCTGACCCCGCCGACCACTGGTCCGCTGTCGCTGTTCAGCCCCAGCGATATCGCGGCGGGCGGCGGTCAGCAGTTCAAGGGCAAGGGCGATGCGTCGCAGTCGAACGCGCTGTCGGGGGAAGTCAGCGTGACGATCGCCGCAGTCTATCCGAACGGGACGATGTTCGTGCGCGGCGAAAAGCTGCTCACGCTCAATCGCGGCGACGAACGCGTCCAGATTTCGGGGATCATCCGCGCGATCGACATCAGCCCCGACAACCGCATCCTGTCGACGCGCGTAGCCGATGCCAAAATCCGTTACGTCGGCAAGGGCGAGATCGCCCGCGCAAGCCAGCAAGGCTGGTTGCAGCGCTTCTTCTCGATCATCAGCCCGTTCTAACAGAGGAATTTGAAGTGACCCAGCGTCCGACCCTGTTCACCCTTTTTGCGCTCCTCGTCGCGAGTCTCGCCTTTGCGGCGCCCGCGCACGCTGAGCGCATAAAGGATATGGGCCAGTTCCAGGGCCTGCGCGCCAACCAGCTCACCGGCTACGGCATCGTCGTCGGCCTCGCGGGCACTGGTGACGACAGCCTCGATTATTCGACGCTGGGCATGAAGGGCGCGGTATCGCGCTTTGGCCTGACCTTGCCGCCGGGGGTCAATCCGGCGCTCAAAAATGCCGCGGCCGTGATGATCACCGCCGAACTGCCGCCCTTCGCCAAACCCGGTCAACGTCTTGACGTCACGGTGTCGGCGATCGGCAAGTCCAAAAGCCTGCGCGGCGGCACGCTCGTGCTCGCGCCGCTTTATGGCGCCGACGGCCAGATTTATGCGATGGTGCAGGGCAATCTCGTCATCGGCGGGCTCGGCGTCGATGCCGCCGACGGGTCGAAGCTGACGGTCAATGTGCCGTCGAGCGGCCGCATCGCGAGCGGTGCGACGGTCGAACGCGCGGTCGATACCGGCTTTGCGACTTCGAGCTATCTGACTTTCAACCTGCATCAGTTCGATGCCACCAATGCCAAGCGGGTGACCGATGCGATCAACGCCGCGCTACCCGGCTCGGCATCGATGATCGACGGTGCCAGCATCGCCATTCGCGCGGCGGGCAGCGGTGACGAGCGCATGCGGCTGATCTCGCAGATTGAGAACCTTGGCGTCCAGCGCGCCGAGCCTCCTGCAAAAGTAATTGTTAATGCGCGCACCGGAACGGTCGTTATCAATGGCGCGGTCCGCGTTGGCACCGCGGCGGTCACGCAGGGCAAGCTCACCGTCTCGATCAAGGAATCGCCGACGGTCGTGCAACCGGCTCCATTCAGCCGCGGTCAGACCGCAGTCGAACAGTCGAGCGATATCAGCGTCGAGCAGGACTATCGTCCGGTGATGCTGGTCAAGCCGACCGCTTCGCTTTCTGAACTCGTCGATGCGATCAATCGCATGGGCGTTCCTCCCGGCGACCTTGTCGCCATTCTCGAGGCGCTGAGCCAGGCCGGCGCACTCACTGCGGAACTGGTGATCATATGACGAGCTCCATTTCTTCGATCGGTGCCACCCCGTCTCCCGCTGCCGCGGGCGGCGGCGATGGCGGGCTGCGCAAGGCGGCCGAGGCTTTCGAAGCCGTGATCCTGCGCCAGTTGATGGCCTCGATGCGGCAGGCGAAGCTTGGCGACGACATTTTCGGATCGAGCGCGACCGACAATTTTCGCGAAATGGCCGACGCGCGCACTGCCGACAGCCTGGCCGCGATGCGCCAGTTCGGGATCGCCGACATGGTCGAGCAGCAGTTTCGCGGCCAGCTTGCCGGTCTCGCTGGTCGTGCCGGGGGAGGCGTGCAATGAGCGACCTTCTCGGCATCGGCTATAGCGGGCTCAAGGCCTATTCGCGCGCGCTCTCGACGATCGGCGACAATATCGCCAACGCCCAGACGCCCGGATATGCGCGGCGGCGGCTTGAGATGATGGAGGCCGTCGGCGGCGGCAACTCGATCTTCTATCGCGGCAACACCAATCCCGGCGGGGTCGACATCCGCGGTCTCGATCGTTCGGTCGACGGCTGGTTGATCGAAGATTCGCGCATCACTTCCGGCGATGCTGAACGTTCGGGGGTAAAGCTCTCCTGGCTCGACAAGGTCGAAGGCGCACTCAGCGACGAAACCAATGGAATCAAGACCGGGCTTACCAAGCTCTATACCACGGCCGACCAGCTGACCTCCGATCCAACGAACCGGACGCTGCGCGCGCAGTTCCTGCAGTCGGTCGACGATATCGCCTCGGGTTTCCGTACCGCCGCGAACCAGCTCGACAAGATGGGCGAGGGGATTGAGGGGGCGGCTGCGAGCGGCGTCGACCAATTCAACGCAGACCTCAATGCGCTCGAACAGATCAACGTCGGGCTGCGCAAGGCGCGGCCGGGTTCCACAAACGAGGCGAGCCTGCTCGACGAACGCGACCGGCTGCTCGACAAATTGTCGTCGCAGGCGGGCGTCAGTCCGACGTTCGACAATAATGGCGCGGTGACGTTGCGCGCGGCCGGATCGGGCGACCTGCTCGTTGGCGGCGGCGTGGTGAACCCGATCTCAGTCACTGCGGCGCCCGATGGCCGCCTGTCGTACAGCGTAGGTGGTTCGCCGCTCGCGATCTCGACGGGCTCGCTCGCCGGTCTTGCGGAGGGCGCGAACCATGTTGCCGACCAGCGAGCATCGCTCGATACGATGGCGACGCAGTTCGCGAGCCAGCTCAACGCCGCGCATCAGGCGGGTACCGACGCCAATGGCAATCCGGGCCAGCCCCTGTTCACCGGCACCAGCGCGGCAACGCTGACCGCGACGGCGCTGGCTCCCGATCAGGTGGCAGCGGCCAACGCATCGGGCAGCAACGGCAATATGCTGGCGCTCGGTACGATGCGCGGCGCGAACGATCCCGAAGCGCGCTGGTCGGGACATCTCGCGACGCAGGCGCAGGCCGTTTCGTCGGCGCGCGCGCAGGGCGCCGCCGCAGCAACGCGCGCCGATGCGTCGGCGGCTGCGCGCGATGGCGTCAGCCAAGTCGATCTGGATACCGAAGCCGCCGAGTTGCTGCGGTTCCAGCAGGCCTATTCGGCCGCCGCGCGGACGATTCAGGTCGCGCGCGAAACGATGCAGACGCTCCTGAGCTCGCTGTAAGGAAGGCAGGATCATGATCAACGCCGTGGGCAATCGCATGACGCGCGAAATAGCGCGCCAACAAAAACTCGCCGATGCGCTTGAGCGGACGCAGATCCAGATTTCGGGCGGCAAGAAACTGCTTCGCATGTCCGACGATCCGGTTGCGGCGCGGCGCATCGCGACGATCGGCACGACCCAATCGAGCATGTCCGCATGGTCGTCGAACATCAATTCGGCGTCGGCGCTCGTGTCGCAGGCCGACGGCGTGATGAAGTCGGTGACCAATCTGATGACGCGCGCGCGCGAGCTGACGATTGCGGCGTCGAGCGATACGGCGAACCCCGCTGACCGCGCGACGATCGCCGCCGAGCTTGGCACGATTGCCGACGAACTCGACGCACTCGCGGCGACGCGCGATTCCAATGGCGAACCCGTATTCGCGACGGGCACCGCCCGTGTGATGCGCTTCGATTCCGACGTGACCTTCGCGCCGGTTCCTTCGGCAGCGGATGTTTTCGTTATCGGCGGGAATAGCCTTTCCACCGGCATCCGCGATGCCGCCACGGCGGTGGCTGCTGGCGACAAGGCCGGGATGAGTGCCTCGATGGGCGCTCTTGCCACTGCCATCGGTCATGTCGCCGACAAACATGCCGAAATCGGCCTGGCGGGCGGGCGGCTCGATCGCATTGGCGACGGGCTCGCGGTGCGCGGGATCACGCTCAAGGACGAACGATCGGATATCGAGGACACCGACCTCGACGTCGCGATCGCGCAGCTCAATGCGCAGGATCTGACGCTGCAGGCGGCGCAGGCGGCCTTTGCAAAGATCAACCGCCAGACCTTGTTCGATATTTTGAACTGACGCCCCTCAACTTTGCGGCGTTGCTGCCGTTAATCATCAAGACGCCCTGAATTTGCGGAGGCCGGCCTCGACAGCCGGTTCCTAATGGAGTTGCTCGCACATGTTTCCCGTTGTCGGCATTGTCGTACTGATCCTGCTGGTCTTCGGGGGCTTCGCGCTGACCGGGGGCAATCTGGGTCCCGTCATGCACGCGCTGCCCCACGAGATGCTGATCATCGGTGGCGCCGCGCTCGGGTCGCTGATCATCGGCAATTCCGGCGCTGACCTGAAGGCACTCGGCGGCGGGCTCGGCAAGGTTTTCAAGGGCCCGCAGTACAAGAAGCAGGATTATCTCGACTGCATCCTGCTCGTCTCCACCTTGATGAAGATGATGCGCACCGAAGGGCCGGTCGCGGTCGAGCCGCATATCGAGGATCCGAAGAACTCGACGATCTTCCAGCAATATCCCAAGCTTCTGAAGGACGATACGCTGGTCCACCTGATTTGCGATACGCTGCGCCTCGTCGTCGTATCGTCGGGCACGCTTGATCCGCACGCGGTCGAAGAGGTGATGGACAATGCGCTGAAGAGCCACAACCATCATTCGATGAAACCTGCCGAGGGCCTGCAGAGCCTCGCCGACGCGCTGCCCGCACTGGGCATCGTCGCCGCGGTGCTCGGGGTCGTGAAGACGATGGGTTCGATTGACAAGCCGCCGGCGATCCTCGGCGGGATGATCGGTTCGGCGCTCGTCGGCACCTTCCTCGGCGTGCTTCTCGCCTATGGTCTCGTCGGCCCGTTCGCGACGCGAGCGAAGTCGGTGATCGAAAGCGACAACGCCATCTATCACACCGTCAAGCAGCTGATCATCGCGTCGCTCCACGGCCATCCGCAGCCGCTGGTGATCGAGGCTGCGCGCTCGGGTGTCGACCACAGCAACCAGCCCAGCTTTGCCGAAGTCTTTGACGGAATGCGGGGTCGCTGATGGCCGCGCGTCCCAACATGCCGCGGCCGATCATCGTCAAGAAGGTGATCCAGGAAGCGCACGGCGGCCACCACGGCGGCGCGTGGAAGGTCGCCTATGCCGACTTTGTCACCGCGATGATGGCCTTCTTCCTGTTGATGTGGCTGCTCGGCGCCACGAACGAAAAGCAGCGCAAGGCGCTTGCCGACTATTTCGCGCCGACGATCGTCCAGAGCAAGCAGGACACGGCTGGGTCGAACGGCCTGTTCGGCGGCGACTCGCTCGTCTCGGTCGACAAATATCCGCACGGTGCGGCGCAGACGGGGACGCGCGCGATGACAATTCCGCGCGACGCCGACGGCGGGCCGCGCGAAGCGTCGGGCCGCGAGCGTGCGAGCGACAAACAACGTTTCCAGCGCCTCGCGCAGACGCTGATGCAGCAATTGCAGAGCAAGGGCGACCTCAAGCGTCTCGCGCCGAACCTCCGCTTTACCGAAACCCTCGAGGGGCTGCGTATCGATGTCATCGACGACGCCGATTTCTCGATGTTCGTGATCGGCACCAGCCAGTTGACCGCGGACGGCGCGCGGCTGTTCAGCGAAATCGCCAAGCCGGTCGCGGCCGTATCGAACCAGGTGATGATCCGCGGCCATACCGATGCCGCGCCCTGGTCAGCGAAGTCGGGCACGAACAACTGGCGCTTGTCGGTCGACCGCGCCGAGGTCACGCGTCACTATCTCGAGTTCCGCGGCATCTCCTCAGGCCGCTTCTCGCGTATCGAAGGGGTCGCCGATCGGGAGCCCTATGTCCCCTCCGACCGATTCGATCCGCGCAATCGCCGCATCTCGATCACGCTCGGCTGGCGATCCGCTGGAGACAATTAGTGCCAGTTTGGCAGTATATCGACGTTAGTTAACGCGATTGCGCGACAGATGCTGCCAAACTGGCAATATCGCTTTGTTATGAATGACTTAGCTAACGGCCGATAAGCTTTTGTTTACCAGTTTCGTCAATTCCTGAATCCATCGAAGGGGCACCGAGCGGGCGGTGCGGTGGAGACCAGAATGACTGTGGGGCATAACAATAATCCGGCGCTCGAAGCGCTGATCATCGGCACGAGCGCGGCGGCTTGCCGGCTGCGCGAGATGATCCGCCGCGTGGCGCGTTCAAACGCCTCGGTGATGCTCTGCGGCCCGTCGGGCTCCGGCAAAGAACTCGTCGCCCGTGCGATCCACGACGAAGGCGCTCGTTCGGGCAAAGCCTTTTCCGCGATCAATTGCGGCGCGATCCCCGGCGAACTCATCGAATCCGAATTGTTCGGGCATGAAAAGGGCAGCTTTACCGGCGCCCATGCCCGCCGCATCGGCCATTTCGAAGCGAGCGAGGGCGGTACGCTCTTCCTCGACGAAATCGGGGACATGCGTTTCGACATGCAGGTGAAACTGCTCCGCGTGCTTGAAGACCGGACGATCGTCCGCGTTGGCAGCAGCGAGGTTAAGGCCGTCGACGTCCGCGTCATCTCGGCCACCCATCAGGATCTCGGCGCTGCGATCGCCGATGGCAAATTCCGCGAAGACCTGTTCTTCCGGCTCGGCGTGGTTGTGCTGCAGGTCCCCAGCCTTGCCAGCCGCGCCGAGGATATTCCGGCGCTCATCCGTCACTTCCAGCGCAACATGACGGCGGAGACCAAGTGCCGCTATGACGATGCCGCTATGGCGCTGCTGATGCAGCACGCTTGGCCGGGCAACGTCCGCGAACTGCGTAACTTCGTGGAACGCGCCAGTGTTCTCCATGGCGGCGAGACGCTCGGTCTCGAAGATGTCGTCATCCTTCTGAACCCCACCGCAGCGCTTGCGCCGCGGCAGGCTGTCCCCAGCAGCCCTGCCGCGGTGCAGGCCAGCGCGGAAGACTTTGCCGCCGCGCCCTTCGCTTCGGCCGCGCCGCAGACGAAGACGCCGGCGCCGGGGCGCCCGATCGACCTCAAGCGTGAGATCGAGACAATCGAACTCGAACAGATCCACGTCGCGCTCGACCTTGCCGATGGCATCATTTCGGAAGCTGCGCGTCTCCTGACGCTGAAGCGCACGACGCTTATCGAAAAGATGCGCAAATATGGGGTTCACCAGCAGGCTGCCTGACCGGCCTTGCGATACGAGTTTCAGCACCCGCTGGAAAAGGGAGCTCTGGTCCGCTCCCGCACCACCCGGCCGCCCGTCCCCACCTTGGGCGGCCGGGTAACCAGCGGGCTCGCAAGCCCACAAACGGCAACGGCCCGCTCTTTCATTAGAAAGGGCGGGCCGTTTTGCCGTCGGCTGATCGGGTCGGTGTCAGCGGAGCTGGCGCCAAGCGGCACTGATCGTCAGAATTCCTTCGAGCAGCTCGGCCAGCCCCTCGGCGCTGTTCGCCGCCACGGCATCATCAAGCTTGCGTCGCATGCTGCGATAGACGCGCGATAGAGCCGTCGCGACATCGCCGCCTTTGTCACGGTCGAGATTGACGTCGAGGCCGATCAGGATTGCACGGGCGCGATGCGCCGGCTCGGTCGCCGAAATACGCTGCCCCTGGCGTACCATCGCCCCGAGCACGCCGACGGCGGTCTCCAACTCGTCATAGAGCATGGTGACGAGTTCGACGGGGTCGGCGGCCGCGGCGCGACTTTCGTTCTGCAATCGGCGGTAAAGCCCGGTCGCCCGGACGGTTGAGGCTGTAGCGGTCACGTCGGAGGCCTTTAGTCGTTACCCTGGTTCGACCAGAGCTTGATCTGTTGTTCGAGATAGGATTGCGTGGCCTTGAATGCCGCAAGCTTGGCTTCGAGCGTGCCATATTGCTTCTCGAGCCTTTTTTTGTACGCGGACTCGCGTTCCTCGATCTTTTCGAGCTGGTCGGCGAGATTTTCCTTCTTGGCATCGAGCGATTTCGACACGCGGTCAATCGCGCCGTTGGTTCCGACTGCCTTGTCCCGGATCGCATCGAGCGCAAAGGCGATGCCCGGATCGGTGGTTTCGGTGTGCGTTGCATCGCGGCGCGGATTGAACAGCGCCTCGACCGCCCCCGCGTCGCTGGCGAGCACCTTGTCGAGCTTGGCGTTGTCGACGGAGAGCAGGCCCTCTTTCGTCGTCGAAATGCCGATATCCGACAGTTTGTTAATCGTGCCGTGGCTTGACAGCACCTTATTGACGAGGCTGCCGAGTTCGCGTTCGAGTTCGCGGAGCGAAGACCCGGCGCCCGAGATATTCGAGGCTGCGACCAAGCTTTTCTTGAGCTGGTTATAGACCGAGACGAAATCGCCGACGGTCTGCTTGATCATGTCGAGCGGCCGGCTCGCGCCGATGTCGACGCCCTGTCCGGGGGCTGCCTTTTTCAGCGTCAGCGACATGCCCGGAACGACATCGTCGATGATATTGCTCGCGCGGCTGAATGCCACTCCGTCGATCGTGAATTCAGCGTTCGCCGCAGTCTGGCCGACGGTCATGCCGCCGCTGGTCGAGAAGGCGGCGAGTCCCGGATCGGCACCCGCGTCGGCGGTAAGCGTAAAGGCGCCGACGTCGCCCGTCGGGCCTTTCAGGATCAGGCGCTGGCCGCCTTCGTCGGCGATGATCGACGCCGTGACGCCGGCTCCGCTCGCGTTGATAGCATTGGCCAGCCCGTCGAGGCTGTTGTTCGTCGCGTCAATGGTGATCGTCTTGGCGACGCCTCCGACGGTCAGCGTCATCGTCCCCGCGCCGATCGCGGCAGTGCGGTCGGCGACGACGCCCGAATAATTGGTCTGCGCACGCGCGAGCTGGTTCACCACGACGGTCGCGGCAAAGCTGTCGGCGGAAAGGCCGGCGCGACTGGTGGCGCTGAGCACGCTTTCGTCAGAAACCGTCGGCGTGCTGCGGAGCGTGCCGTCGCTGACCATCTGGCCCAGCGAATTGGCAAACCCGTCGAGGTCCGACCGCGCCTGCGCAAGCGCGCTGATGCGCGTTTGATTCGCCTGCGTCAGTTCGGTCATGCGCTTAATCTTGGGATCGCGCGACGCATTCGACAGGTCGGTGACAAGCTGTTTGACGTCGAGGCCGGACCCGAAGCCCAGGCTGTTGGCAATTGAACTGACCATGGCAAATATCCTTCGCACTCCTTAACGGCGGTGCGCGGGGAAGATTAAGCCTGTCGGCGACCCTCGGGATCGAAACGATGCGACGGCGGGATATCGACCGCGGGCTGCGTGAGCCCTTCGGCGGCGGCGCGCTCAAGCTGGAACACGAAGGCGAGCACGGTCGCAACCGCGACGAAGAGTTCCTCGGGAATCACGCGGCCAGCGCGTGCGGTAAAATAGATAGCACGCGTGAGCTGGGGATATTCGAGCATCGGGACGCCGGCGGTTCTTGCGAGCTCGCGGATCGACAGCGCGACATCCCCGCGCCCGCGTGCGACGACGACCGGGGCCGCGTCGTCCCCTGGGCGATAGCGCAGCGCGACAGAGAAATGCGTCGGGTTGGTCAGGACGACGGTCGCCTCCGACACCGCCTTGCGCGCCGACCCGCTCAAAATCTCATGCGCCCGCTGGCGCTGTGCCTGCTTGAGTTCGGGCGCGCCATCGGACTGGCGCATCTCCTCCTTGATCTCCTGCTTGCTCATCATCAGCCGCTTGTTGCGCTGGAACCATTGCACCGGCACGTCGATCAGCGCGATGACAACAAGGCCGCCCGCGAGGGTCAGCATCGCATGGCCGATCGCCTTTCCAGCGAGGCCGATCGCGGCCATCAGGTCGGCCTGCGCCATCGACATGATCGCGGGCAGGCTGTTCTGGACCAACCAGTAACCGATCGTACCGAGCAGGAGCACTTTCGCCAGCGCCTTGCCGAGCTCGGTCGCGCCCTGCATCCCGAACATGCGTTTTAGGCCGCTCATCGGGTTCATCCGGTTGCCCTTGAAACCCAGGGCTTTGCCGCGCCAACCCATCGAGCCGAGCATCGCCGGACCCGCGACCGCGGCGCCCAGCGCGAGCGCGAACAGGCTTGCCAGCGGCAGCAATATCTCGACTCCGTTGCGCATCAGCGCTTCGCCGGGAGCGAAGTCGGCGACGTCGGCGGCTGTCAGCGTCAGCCCGCGACGGACGAGGTCGCTCGCCGACTGGACGAACCAGCCGCCGGCGGCGACGATCCAACCCGCGGCGGCGAGCATCATCAGCGCGGTCGCCAGCTCGCGCGACATCAGCACATCGCCTTCGCGGGCCGAATCGGTGAGCTTCTTTGCCGTCGGCTGTTCGGTCTTCTGGTCCTTGTCGCTGCCTTCCGCCATCGATCAGATCCCCGCCACCATTCGTGCGGCGTCGAGAGCGTCGGACAGGATATGCGCGACCGCCTCAGCCATCGCCGGCGTCGCTACCCCAAGAAGGACGATCCCCGCGAGCAATGTCGCGGGAATGCCGACCGCGAACAGGTTGAGTGCGGGTGCTGAGCGGCCGATCACGCCCATGATGATCTGGACCAGGATCAGCACGAATCCGACCGGCATGGCGATGGTCAGGCCCGCCGCGAACATCAGGCTGCCGAAGCGGATGACGCCGCCGATCGCGTCCCACGACGGGAAGGCATTGCCGGGGGGCAGCGCAGTATAGCTGCTCACCACGATGTCGATCAGCAAGAGATGGCCGTCGGCGGCGAGGAACAGCGCGGTCGCCATCATTGATAGGAACTGGCCGATCGCCGAACTTGACGCGCCGCTAAGCGGATCGACCATCGACGCGAAGCCAAGCCCCATCGCGTTGCTGATCACTTCGCCCGCGAGCAGCGCGGCGGCAAGACCCATCTGGAGTACGAAACCGATCGCCAGCCCGATCACGACCTCTCCGATGACGAAGAAGAAGCCCGGTACCGAGACGATACCCTCGGGCGGTAGCGCCATGCCCGATGCCGCAACCGCCGGCACGCCGACCGCGAGTGCGATCACCAGCCGCAACTGCACCGGCACGCTCGTCGCGCCGAACACCGGTGCGGCGATGAACGCCGCGCCGGGACGAATCATCCCCAGCATCCACAGCTGAAGCATCGCCTCGATGTTCGGGATGTCGGCGGGATTCATCCCTGGATTACTTCACCAGGCTGGGGATCTGCGCGAAGATTTCGCGGGTGAAATCGGTGAGCAGAACAAGGATGCTGCCGCCGAAAATAGCGAGGCAGATCGCCGCGACGATCAGCTTGGGTACAAAGGTCAGCGTCTGTTCGTTGATCGATGTCGCAGCCTGTACCATGCCGAGCAGCACGCCGATGACGAGCACCGGCAGCAGCAGCGGCGCCGAGGCGAGCGCGAGAATCCACAGCGACTGCTGTGCCACCCCAATGAAATAGTCAGCCTCCACGCCGCTAACTCACAAAAGAGGAAGCGAGCGATCCCATCGTCAGCGCCCAGCCGTCGACGAGAACGAAGAGCAGCAGCTTGAACGGCATCGAGATGATCGTCGGTGACAACATCATCATACCCAAGGACATCAGCGCCGAGGCGACGATCAGGTCGATGACGAGGAAGGGCAGGAAGATCAGGAAGCCGATCTGGAACGCGGTCTTGAGCTCGCTGGTAACGAACGCCGGCAGCAAGATCGAGAAAGGCACGTCCTTCGGGCTCGCATAGGTCGGCGCTTTCGCGATTTTGGCGAACATCATCAAGTCGGTCTTGCGCGTCTGCTTCATCATGAAACCGTGGAGCGCGGTGCCCGAGCGCGACACAGCCTCGCCGATGTCGATCTGTTCCTGGCCATAAGGCTCGATCGCGACGCGGTTCACTTCGCTGATCACGGGTTGCATCACGAATAGCGAGAGAAAGAGGCTGAGGCCCACCAGTACCTGATTCGGCGGCGTTTGCTGTAGCCCGAGCGCGTGGCGCAGAATCGACAGCACGATGATGATGCGTGTAAAGCTGGTCATCATGAGCAGCAGCGACGGCAGCACCGTCAACAGGCTCATCAGGACTAGGATCTGGAGCGACAGGCTCAGCGGCCGACCGTCGCCGCCGATTTCGCTCACCGCGCGATTGAGGCCGTCCGCCGCCTGCGCCCAGGCAGCAGGCGCCGCACAAAGCAGCGCGGCGCCGCCCGCGAGTGCGGCGGCGCGCAGCCAGAAGCGGCGATCAGTCCGCATGGAAATCGCCCTGGCTGTCGTCGGCGATGCGGGTAATCCCGTTACGCGAAACCGCGATCAACACGCGTTGTCCCGCGAATTCGACCACCGCGAGCTTCGATCCCGGGCCGAGCGGAAGCACGTCGATCATTTCGACTGCGCGCGTCTTTGTGGCGCCGCCGACGAGCGGTACGCCCATCTGGACGCGCTTCCACAGCCACAGGCTGCCCCACGCCATGCCGCCGACGAGCGGCAGCAGGATGAGCAGGCGGAGGATATATTCGAACATCAGCCTCTCCGCTCGAAACCTTCGAGGCCGCGTGCGGGCGCGACGACTTCGGCAACCTGAATGCCATAGCGGCCGTCGACGCTGACGATCTCACCCTTCGCGATGAGGGTGCCGTTGGCGTAGATGTCGAGGAGGTCGGTCGCGGCGCGGTCGAGTTCGATCACGCTGCCCTCGTCGATCGCAAGCAGTTCGGAAAGCGTCATCGACGTCGATCCAACCTCGACCGACACGCGCAGCGAGACGCCGGCAAGCAGGTCGAAATTGGGCGCGGCAGCAATGCTCTTGTCGCGCCGGTCGGCGCGCGCCTTCGGGGCGTCGCTGATATCAGTCATTGTCCGGTCCTTTTTCGATATGGTCTATCATGATCGCGGCATTGCCATTGGCTTCGCCGATGCTGCCGAGCGCGAAGCTGCGTCCGGCGACGGTCACCGGCACATGGCGCGGCATGGTAAGCGGGATGATGTCGCCGACCTCGAGCGCGAGCAACTTGACGAGGCTGATCTCTGGACGTGCGAGCACCGAGCGGACCGGCATGCGCACGTCGCGCAGCGCCTTGTCGAGCGCGCCCGCCCAAACAGGGTCGCCGCCGCCATTCGCCTGCATGTCGGGAAGCAGTTCGTCGCCTGCGATCCCCCGCAGCGCGGCGACGGGATAGGCGCACATGATCGTCCGTCCCTCGAACGGCGCGCCGCGCAGCGTGAAGCGCTGGACGAACAATTCATCGTCGGCGCGTACTGCGGCGAGCTTTGCGGGGTCGGCGGTGACGCAATCAAGTTCGGGTTCGATCGCAAGCTTGCCGCGCCATGCGGCGGCAAGTTGCAAACCGATGTCACGGCCGAGACGTGCTGCGAAGCGATCCTCGGCGTCGGTCAGTTCCTCGCGCTCGGCGGCGAGCTGGCCGCGACCTCCGTAGAAGATGTCGACCAGCTGGAGCAGCAGCGAGCGCGACCCTGCGAGCAGCACCGGGCCCTTGAGCGGCGGTGCATGATAGCGCCAGAAAATGGCGGGGGCCGCGGACGCGCTCCACTCGGCAAAGCTCATCTGTTCGGCGCCCGACCGTTCGACCTGGATCGCCGGCGCGCCGAGCGCGCGGACGAGATCGCGCAAGCTGCGCGCAAACTGGTTCGCCACGCTCTCAAGCGCGGGGAAGGCATAGCCGTCCGCTGCTCTGCGCAGCAGCAGCGACTCTTTGGTGTCCGCAGGTGCGGCCGCAGCTGCGGCCGGTGCCTTCACGGCTTTGACGGTTTTGGTGCTGGTGGTCACTGAATCACCAGGCTTGTGAAATAGACATTGTCGATACCCCCGAAACCTTCCTTTTCACGCAGCACATCGTTGATTGCGGCGGTCAACTGACGTTGAAGCCGCTGTTTCCCCTGTGATGTGGAGAGCAGAGCCGGATCCTGTTCGGCGAGCACCATTAGCACGACCGAACGAATTGGCACGGCCTGCCGTTTGATATTATTGATAACCTTGCCGTCATAGAAGGTCGAAAGGCTGATACCGATCTGCAGGAAGCCTGAACCGTCGGCAAGGTTCGTCGTGAAGCTGTCGGTGATCGGATAATAGGTGATCTCATATTTCTTGGGATCGACCTTGAACTTGTCGTTCGGGACCGACACGGTGCCGACCTTCGGCGGCGCTTCCTTTTCCTCGCCTTCGGCACCGGCCGCTTCGGCCTCGCCTTCGCTGCGCACGACAAGCTTGGGAAAATGATCCTCAGGCTTCGCCTCATGTGCGGAGAGCGCGCCGAAATAGATGCCGGCACCCGCGCCCGCGCCGATCAGCGCGATGGCGGCGATGCCGATGAACAGCAGCTTCTTGAACTTGCCCTTTTTCTTGGGGGCGCCTTCGACATTATCCTTGGCCATGGTGGGACCCTTTCTGATCAGGCAAAGCGGCCGCGGCGGTCGGCGGCACGCTCTTCGTCACGCGGCTCGGCGCGTTCGGTGGCGGTTTCGATTAGGTGGGTGGTTGCGCGGCCATGGCCTTGGCTGTGGCTTTGCGACTGGCGTCCGGTCTCGCCGGGCGTGCAGGTTACTTCGGCGCCGGCGACGCGGACGCCTTGCTGGCGCAGTTCGTCGACGAGGCGGCCCTGCGCGACGGTGACGATCGTCGCGGTCGCTTCATGATGGGTGTCCATCTTCAACGACACGCCTTCGTCGCCCATTTGCATCGCAACGTCGAGCCGGCCGAGATGCTTCGGCATCAGGCGAAAGCTGATGTCGCCGCTGTCCGATTTCGTCGCGGCGATGTCATGCGCGAGCTGGTCGATCCATGCGCCGTCGCTGTCCATGTCGAGCACCCGTTCGGCGATCACCGCGGGCGCCGCCGCTTGTGCGAGCGTTGCAGCCCCTTGTGCGGCGGGCTGGGCGAAGAGGATCGTCATCGACGGCGCTGCCTCGATAGGCTTGGCGATGGGTGCGTCGATGCCGGGGAGGACCGCCGCCGCTGCGGCATCGCGCGGGCGCGGGGCAACGGGAAGTGCAGGCGCGCCGGCGTCGGCCGGAGCTGCGGCGGCTTCTGCAGGTTTTGCGGGTTTCGTCGCAGCAGGGACGACGGCCGCCACGATCGCGGCCCAATTCGTGGCCGGCGCAGTCGCCACGGTTTCACCGGTTTCCAGGGTTTCGGGCGACGCGGCGTCCGCTTCGGGCTTCGCTGTTACCGGCTTGCCTGGTGCGGGCGCCGCGCCGGCGATGTTGCCGTTCAGCGCGATCAAAAGATTTGTGGCCAATGCCGCCGGATCGGCTTTGGCCGGTTCAGCCTTTATCACCGGGGTTTCGACGGCGACGTCGGCTTCGGCCGGGGTTTCGGCCTGCGGAGCAGGCGAATTGGCGCCCAGCGCGGGATCAATCTTGATCGCGACGGCGGTATGAGCGGCCGGGGCGACCGCGACCGGCGCTGCGGCGAGTAACTGGTCGAAACCGCCTTCGCCGCCTTCCACCGGAAGCTGGCCGATGTTGGCGAGGAAGGTCGCAAAGCCTGCGGGCATTGCGCCCTGCGGCGTGGGGAGAGAGGACGCGCTCATCATGCCGCGCCGCCTTCGATCAGACGCAGGCGCATACCCGTGCGCGGACGGTGCGGGCGATTGGCGTCGTCGCGGCGTTCCTGTTCGGCTTCGGCCGACTTGCGGCTGCGTTCGTACAGGCGAACCGCCGATTCTTCCTTCGCCATCGCGCTCTGCGCGAGCGCACCCGCCTGGTCGCGACGCTGGCTGGCATTGCTCAGCGGTGCGGTCAGGCTTTCCTGCGCGATATCGAGCCGCATTGCGAGCTCGCCCATCGTGTTGAGCGCGCGACCCGCGACCGCACCCTTCGCCATGGCGAGGTCGACGCGCAGCGTCTCAAGCCGCTTCGCCAGTTCGACCAGGCTTGCCAGTTCGCCATTGGCGCGCGCCAGATTGGCTTCCGCCATCTGATGTTCGACGGAGCGCACGCGGATGATACGTTTGCGGCGTGCGGTACGGGCGTTCATGCGGAATATCCTTCAATCAGGGCTTGGCGGGAAATGTCGAAATCGACCTGCGCCTTGGCAGGCTGCGAAACATAGGCGAGCTGGTCGGCGTGGCGTGCGATCGCGGTGTCGAGCACGGGGTCGGCGCCGGCGACGTAGGCGCCCATCAACATCAGGTCGCGATTCTCTTCATAGGCGGACCAGAGCTGGCGGAAGCGCGCGGCGGCGGCGGCATGCTCGGGATCGACCGAATCGACCATCGTGCGCGATAGCGAACGGGCGACATCGATCGCGGGATAGACGCCCTGTTCGGCGAGCTGGCGCGACAGGATGATATGGCCGTCGACGATCGCGCGTGCCGAGTCGACGACCGGGTCGTCGATATCGCCGCCGTCGGCGAGCACGGTGTAGAGCGCGGTGATCGAGCCGCCGGTCTCGCGGTCGATGCCGGCGCGTTCGCACAGCGACGGAATGAGCGCGAACACCGATGGCGGGTAGCCCTTCATCGTCGGCGGCTCACCCAGCGTCAGGCCGATCTCGCGCTGCGCATGGGCGACGCGGGTCAGGCTGTCGATCAACAGCAGCACCTTCTTGCCCTCAGCGCGGAAGGCTTCGGCGATCGCGGTCGCGCGCATCGCGGCGCGCAGGCGGAGCAAAGGCGGATGGTCGGCGGGAACCGCGACGACGACCGATTTTTTGCGGACTTCGGGGGGCAGCTTGGTTTCGACGAAATCGCTGACTTCGCGGCTGCGCTCGCCGATCAGCCCGACGACGATGACGTCGCATTCGGTCCCAGCAATCATCTGGCCCATCAGCACGGACTTGCCGACGCCCGAACCCGCGATGATCGCGACGCGCTGGCCTTCGCCGACGGTGAGCAGGCCGTTGATCGCGCGCACGCCCATGTTGAGCGCGCGGGTGACGCGGCCGCGGCGCAGCGGATTGACCTTGCGCCCGGCGAGCGGCCATTGGAATTGCGACTTGATCGCGGGGCGACCGTCGAGCGGGTTGCCCTGTGCATCCATGATGCGGCCGAGCAAGGTCTTGCCGACGGGCACCATGCTCGATGCGCCATGCGGTTCGACCGGCGCACCGGTCACCAGCGGCTTGTTCATGTCAAAGGGAAGGACAAGGCTGCGGTGACCGCGAAAGCCGACGACCTCGCCATAGACATAGTCGTTGTCGGCCGACCGGATGCGGACATTGCTGCCGAGCGGCATCGGGAAACCCGACACTTCGAGCATGATGCCTTCGTGCGAGACGAGCGTCCCGACGCGGCGCGGGCTGGCGTGCGCCAAGTCGACGGGATCGAGCAATTGCTGTGCGGAGAGGGCGAGGCGGCGCGTCACGCGGCTTCCCTTTCGCCAAGTGCCGAGCGCAGCTCTTCGAGATAAACCGCGCGGCCATGCTCGATCCAGCCGGTCGAGGTTTCGATCCGCACCGTACCGCGCATCATCGCGGTATCGCTTTCGATCGCCATTGCGAGCGGCGCATCGGCGAGCAGCGCGGCATCCTCGGGATGGACCCAGAGCGTGCGCGCCTTGTCGGCGTCGGCGATCATCGCGGCGGCCGTTTCGACCTGCGCTTGCAACCATTCGGTATCGATCGGCGCGGTCGCGACGATCTGGCGGACCAGCCGCTCGACGGTGGTGGCGATCAGTTGCGCCAGTTCCTCGCTCGGCTCGTCCTGCAGTGCCTCGGCGCCGGCGAGCAGCGCTAGGAGCTGGTGGCGTTCGGCGACAAAGGCCGCTTCGGCGAGGCGCTGGCCTTCGGCGAGGCCAAGCGCGAACGGGTCGTCGAGATCGGGCTCGTCGAAGCTTTCCTCGACAGGCTGCGGCGCATAGGCCGATGGTGCGAAGGAGATCGGGCGAAAGCCGTTACCGCGCGCCATCGCGTCGGTAAGGCTGACAGGCGCGAAGCCGGTCTCGGAAGTGCGATCAGACATAGTCGTCGCCTCCGCCCGCGATCATGATTTCGCCGGCTGCGGCCATCTGGCGCACGATCTGCATCACGCTCTTCTGCGCGTCGTCGACGTCGGCGCGCTTGACCATCGTCATTTCGGCCATCTCGTCGCGGATCGTTTCGGCGGCACGCTGCGACATGGTGGCGAGGCACATGTCGACCATATCCTCGTCGGCGCCCTTGAGCGCGATCGCGAGCTGGGCGGCATCGACCGAGCGCAGCACGCTGCTGAGGCTCTTTTTGTCGAGGTCGCGCAGATTTTCGAAGATGAACATTTCCTCCTCGATCGTCTGGGCGAGGATGCGGTCGTGCTTCTTCAGCGAACGGAGCGTGCGTTCCGAGAGCTGCTTCGGCATCTTCTTCATGATCTTTGCGACGTCGCTCGGGCCGCCGATCGCCTGTTTGGCGACGCGCTGGCCGTCGACATTCGCGCTGGCGAGGACCGATTCCAGATCTTCGATCGCGGCGGCGGGGACCGAGGTGAGCATTGCGGCGCGCAGCACCAGGTCGGCCTGCAGCACTTCGTCGAGCGTTTCGATCGCACGCGCGGCGACATCGGGGACGAGCACCGAAAGGATCAGCGCGCCGACCTGCGGATGCTCGCTGGCGAGCAGGCCGCTGATCGCATCGACGTCCATCCAGCGCAGCATTTCGAGCGACGCGGCGCTCCGCTGCGGTGCGACGGCGGCCAGGATATTGTCGGCGCGGACGTTGCCGACGGCTTCGTTGATCACGGTACGGATGCGCATGTCGGCGCCGATCGCGAGCGCGCTGACGTCGCGGCTGCGCGTTACGAAGCGGTCGAGCGCGAGCCCGATCTGCTGTTCGCTGGCATTGGCGGTGTCGAACATCGCCTTGGCAAGCTGGCGTACTTCATCGGGATCGAGCTGCTTCAGGATCGTTGCGGCTTCGCTTTCGTCGAGCAGCATCAGCAGGATCGCGGCGGCGGCCGACCCTTCGATTGCGGCCGGTACGGGGGCGTTATCCAGTTCGGCGACGTCAGGCACGGGCGCCCTCCTGCATCAGGTGGCGGACGACGAGCGCGGCGCGCGCCGAGTCCTGGCGGACAAAGGCGCGGACCAAGTTCGCGCGCGCTTCATAGCTCGGCGCCTGCTCGATCATCTCGAGCGTGATTTCGCGCCCGGCGTGACCGCTGGCGAGCGCCGGGCGGTCGGTGGCGGCGAGCAGCGAGGCTTCGAGTTCCTGATTTTGCGCGATGCGCTTGGCGGCGCGCTCCTTGGCGGCGCGGATCATGGGACGGCCGATGAACAGGAAAGCGAGCAGTGCGGCGAGGATCGCGCCGACCTGCTTGACCAGCGGCAGGAACCAGCCCTGGTCGTAGAAAGCGGGCGACGTGTCCTCGACCAGTGCGAACGGGCGCTGGTTGATCGCAACCAGATCGCCGCGCGTTGCGTCATATCCGATCGCGCCCTTCACCAGATTGTCGATCTTGGTGAGGTCCGCCTGCGTCAGCGCCTTTTTGCCCTGATTGAGCGCGACGGCGACCGAAACGCGGCGCAGCTTGCCCTGGGGCGAGTGTGTCACCGAAATCTCGCGGCCGACTTCATAGGCGCGCGCGGCATTTTCATTGCTCTCGGTTCCGGGCGCGGGCGCCGCGCCGGGGGGAACCGTCTGCGGGCCGGTCGCGGTGACCGTCGTGGCCTGCGGCGGCTGGTTCGACAGGGCGCCGGGGATGCCGACCGCAGGGGCGCTCGTGCCGCTGGTCGAACGGGTGATTTGTTCGCTGGTCAGCGCGCGGTCATTCTCAGGAAAGCTTTCGCGCGTCGCCTGGCTTTCCGACATATCGACGTCGGCGTGGACCTCGACGGTATAATTGCCGGCACCGAGCATCGGGCCAAGCAGCGTGTCGAGCGCGCGGCGGAAGCGGTCTTCGACCTGAAGCTGGAGCTGGAACGCTTTCATGTCGCTACCCGATGCGGTGTCGGAGAGCAGGGCGCCGCGCTGGTCGATCACGGAAACCTGATCGGCGTTCATGCCGGGGACCGACGAGGCGACGAGGAAACGGATCGCCTGAACCTGGCCGTCGCTGAGTGAGCGGCCGTTCTGAAGCGTCAGCATGACCGACGCGGTGGCGGGCTTGTCTTCGCGGACGAATAGGCTGGGTTCGGCGGCGGCGACGTGGACGCGGGCGCTCTTGACCGCGTCGATCGTCTCGATCGTCCGCGACAGGTCGGCTTCGCGCGCCGAACGCAGCGCTTCGCCCTCGATCGCGCGGCTCGACCCCATGGGAAGCGCGGCGATCAGGCTGTCGCCGCTCGGCGCCGCCTTGGGCAACCCCTGTCCGGCGAGCGCGATGCGCGCCTGATGCAATTTGTCGGCATCGACGGTCAGCGCGCCGGTGGTGGGGTCGATGCTGTGCGCGATGCCCTGCGTCTGCAGCGCGTCGGCGACCGCGGCCTTGTCGGTGTCGTCGAGCCCGGCGAAAAGCTGCGCCTGCGGCGCGGCCTGCATCGTGAAATAAGCGAGCGCGGCGATGCCGATCGCCGAGGTCATCGCAATCGCGGGCAGCGCGCGCTGCACCGCGGGCTGGCGGAAGAAGCCGGTGAGCGGGGCGAGCCGGCCGCCGAGGACGGGGGCGGGGAGGCGGTTCGCGGAGCCGTCGTCGACGGGGGTAAGGATCTGGGTCTCGGCCATGGATTATACCGGCATGTTCATGATGTCGCGATACGCGGACAGCAGCTTGTTGCGGACTTGCAGGGTGGTTTCGAAACCGAGCGAGGCTTTCTGCCGTTCGATCATCACGCTGACGATGTCGTGCGTGTCGCCGCGCTCATAGGCTTCGCTGATCTGGCTCGCCTTCGACTGCTGCGCGTTGACCTGTTGCAGCGCATTGTTGATCGCGGCGCCGAAATCGGGGGCGCCTTCGGTGCTTGCGCCGCCGCCGATACCGCCACGCCCCGCGGCGCGCTGCAGCGCCTGGTTCTGATTGAGAATCGAACTGCGCATCTGCAGCAGCCGGCTCGGGTCAATCGTGCTCATTGCTTCTTCATCCGTCCTGATGCGCGGCGGTCTGCCGCACGCACAAATAAGAATGCAAAGCGCGTGCCAAAAATTTTAATGGCGTATTTTCAATAGATTGATCGAGGTGCAGCCAGTCCTTCGGTGGCCTTTGGCGTTTTTTTGACGCGGGCGCTTAATCGCCGGTGGGCGCCGCCGTTACTGCTTTCGTGACCGCTCCTCGAGCCCTCACATCATGGGAATGGCCATCGAGGCCGGAAAGGAACAAGTAATGACCGTCATCAACACCAATGTGAGCGCGCTTCGCGCCCAGAATAACTCGCGTGTTGCCAACCAGATGCAGTCGCAGGCGATGGAACGCCTGTCGAGCGGCAAGCGCATCAACGCTGCCAAGGACGACGCTGCCGGTCTCGCCATCGCGACTCGTATGGAAGCCAACGCCCGCGGCCTGACGCAGGCGATCCGCAACGCCAACGACGGCATCTCGCTGGCGCAGACCGCCGACACCGCCGCCGGCAGCATTTCGGACATTCTGGTCCGTATGCGTGAACTGGCGCTTCAGGCCTCGACCGGCACGAACGGCACGACCGACCGCGCCGCCGTCCAGACCGAAGTCGCCGCGCTGATCTCGCAGATCGGTGACGTTGCATCGCGTACCACCTTCAACGGCAACACGCTGATCAACGGCGGCGTCTCGACCACCGCTGGTTTCGACATCCAGACCGGCCTTAACGCCACGGAAGTCGTGAACATCCGCATCGCCAACCTCAACGCTACGGGTCTCGGCGTGAACGCGCTCGACTTCTCGACCGCTGCCGGCGCGACCGGTGCGCTTGCGACGCTCGACACGGCGATCCAGACGGTTGCTACCGAACGTGCGAACCTTGGTGCGCAGCAGAACCGCCTGACCTCGGCTGTCGATAATTTGACGTCGAGTGTCACGAATATGTCGGAATCGAAGTCGCGCATCGAAGACGCCGATTTCTCGGTCGAATCGACGAACCTCGCGGCTGCCGGCATCCTGGCGCAGGCATCGACCGCGATGCTCGCCCAGGCGAACCAGAGCTCGCAGGGCGTGATGAACCTGCTCCGCGGCTAAACTTCGCGAACAAATTTCAGGCTATATTTGGTTGGTCCCTTAGATAGCCTGATCCGATGCCCCGGCCCCCACAGCCGGGGCATCATCTTTTCTCGCGAAGGCGCGGCACCGGCCCGCTCCCCCACCCGGCCTCCCATAGAATACTATGTGGGGAGGCCGGGTGGGGGAGCGGGCCGGTGCTGCTTCCGGCGTCAGCCGGAAAACGCAGCTCAATGAAAATCACGCGACTTGGGCAGGATGCGGACGTCGCGCGGATGACCATGTTTCGTCGCATAACCGCGCGGTAGCTGCGGATGCTTGACCTCGTCGGCACGGCAGACTTCGGGTTCGAAACGCCGGTCGCTCCCCAGCGTGTCGAGCATTTGGGTGCGATCGACGATCCGCGTCGCCATCAGGTGGATCACGCCTTCCTTGCTGCGCTGTACTTCGCCCTCGGCCAGCATCAGCCGCGACGCCATGACGGCACGGCGATAGCGTTCGAAATGGCGCGCCCATAACAGGATGTTGACGATCCCGCCCTCATCCTCGAGCGTGATGAAGATCGCATTGCCCTTCCCCGGCCGCTGACGGATCAGCACGACGCCCGCGGTGCGGACGATCGACCCGTTCTTCGCGGCAGAGACCTGCGAAGCGCTCAATATGCCTTCGCGCTCGAAATCGCGGCGCAGGAACGCCATCGGATGGCCTTTCAGCGACAGCCGCGTCGTCTGATAATCGGTGAGCACATGTTCGACCATCGGTGTCGGCGGCAACTGCGGATCCTCCTCGGCGCCAAGCTCGTCGGTTTCGGCCGCGCCGAACAGCGGCAGCACGCCCTGCCGGACGCGGCGGGCATCCCAGAGTGCAGGACGGCGGTCGAGCCCCATCGACCGGCACGCATCCGCCTCGGCCAGCAGGCGCAGCGCGCGTGAGGGCAGGTTCGCGCGGCGCGCCAGCTCCTCGACCGAGGCGAAGGGCGTAGCGCGCGCATCGGCGATTGCTTTCGCCCATTCCTCACGAAACCCGTCGACCTGCCGAAAGCCGAGCCGCAGCGCGAGGCTGCCGTCGTCGCGCCGTTCGAGGCTGTTGTCCCAATGGCTGGCGTTGACGTCGACCTCGCGCACCTCGACCCCATGTTCGCGCGCATCGCGGACGAGCTGGGCCGGGGCATAGAAGCCCATCGGCTGCGAATTAAGGATACCGCACGCGAAGACCGCGGGGTGATAATGCTTGATCCACGAGGAGACGTAGACAAGCCGCGCGAAGGATTGGGCGTGGCTTTCGGGAAAGCCGTAACTGCCGAAGCCTTCGATCTGCTTGAAACAGCGTTCGGCGAATTCTTTTTCGTAGCCGCGCGCAACCATCCCGCCGACCATTTTCTCACGGAAATTGTCGATCGTTCCGACGTTGCGAAAAGTTGCCATTGCTCGTCGCAGACCGTTGGCTTCCTCGGGCGTGAAGCCAGCCGCTGTGATCGCCAAGCTCATCGCCTGCTCCTGAAACAGCGGCACGCCAAAGGTGTGGCCCAGAACTTCGCGCAATTCATTGGGGTCATGGGGCGGAGCGGGGGAGGGATATTCGACCTCCTCCTCCTTATTTCGGCGGCGCAGATAGGGATGCACCATATCGCCCTCAATCGGCCCGGGACGAACGATCGCGACCTGCACAACCAGATCATAGAGCTTTCGGGGCCGCAGGCGCGGCAGCATGTTGATCTGCGCGCGGCTCTCGACCTGAAAGACCCCGATGCTGTCGCCCTTGCAAAGCATGTCGTAAACCGCCGGATCCTTGGAATCGATGTCGAGTTCCAGCGTGTGGTCGCCCAGCCCATGCTCGCGCATCAGATCGTAGCATTTGCGGATACAGGTCAGCATGCCGAGTGCCAGCACATCGACCTTCATCAGCCCAAGCGCGTCGATGTCGTCCTTGTCCCATTCGATGAAGGTGCGATCCTCCATCGCGGCATTATGGATCGGCACCAGCTCGTCGAGCCGCCCTTCGGTGAGGACGAAGCCCCCGACATGCTGTGATAAATGCCGCGGTGCCTTTAGAAGTTCGCCGACGAAGCGGTGCAGCCGCTCGATTTCGCCGTTGTGGGGATTGAGTCCGGCTTCGGCGAGCCGCTCGACGGGTACCTCGTCGCCCCAACTGCCCCAACTCGTGTCCGCGAGCCGCGCCGTGACGTCCTCGCTGAATCCCAGCGCCTTGCCGACCTCGCGGATCGTACTGCGCGGACGATAATGGATGACGGTTGCAGCGATCGCCGCACGGTCGCGCGTATAGCGGTCGTAGATATATTGGATCACCTCTTCGCGTCGCTCATGCTCGAAATCTACGTCGATGTCGGGGGGCTCGTCGCGCTCGGCCGATACGAAGCGCGAAAAGAGCAGCTTGTGTTCGTCCGGATCGACCGAGGTGACCCCAAGCAGAAAGCAGACGATCGAATTGGCCGCCGACCCACGGCCCTGGCACAGGATCGGCGGCTCCTGCGCCCGTGCGAAACGGACGAGATCGTAGACGGTCAGGAAATAATAGACATAGTTCCGTCGTCGGATCAGGCGGAGTTCGTTGCCGATCATCTTGCGGATCTTCGGCTTCAGCGGTGCGCCATAGCGTTTTTCCGCCGCCGTCTTCACCAGATGGTGGAGATAGTTGAAGGGCTTCCAGCCTGGCGGCACCGGCTCGTGCGGATATTCGTAGCGCAGATCGTCGAGGCGAAAGCCGATACGGCCGAGCAGCTTCGCGCTCGCGTCGATTGCCCTGGGATGAAACGCGAAAAGTCGTCGCATTTCGGCCGGCGGCTTCAGATAGCGTTCGGCATTGGCGCGCAGCCGCTTGCCCGCCTTATGAATGGTGACGCCTTCGCGGATGCAGGTGATGATATCATGGAGAGGGCGCTGTGCGGCGGTCGCATACAGCGCGTCGTTGGTCGCGAGCAGGGGGACGTTGGTTGCTGCCGACAGCCGCTGAAGTTCGGCCAATCGCCGCGCGTCGGCACCCGATTGCGGCATCGTCGCCGCCAGCCACACCGATTTCGGACGCGCGCGCTTGAGCGTGCGGAGCAGCGCCTCGTCACCATCCATCGCGATCAACAGCAGATCGTCACAATGGCCAAGCAGATCTTCGAGGTGGAGGATGCAGTCGCCCTTTTCGGCTCGCAGGTTGCCGGTCGAAAGGAGCCGCGTCAGCCGGCCCCAGCCGTGTCGGCTGATCGGATAGGCGACGATGTCGGGCGTGCCGTCGGCGAAGACGAGCCTTGCGCCGACCACCAGCCGAAAGTCTTTCACCATCTCGGGCTGCTTCACCTGCACCTCTTTGAGGAATGCCCACGCCCTGACCACCCCCGCGACGCTGTTGCGGTCGGCGATGCCGATGCCGGTCATGCCGAGGGCGATTGCCTCTGCCACCATCTCGGCGGGGTGCGAGGCGCCGCGCAGGAAGCTGTAGTTGGTCGCCGCGATCAGTTCGGCGAAGCCGGTTTCGGGGCCGGGCTGGGGCGCCTCGCTCATGCGAAGACCCCGTGGATATACCAGCGGGGGTCGGGCTTTTCATCGTAGAGACCGTGGCGGAAGAGCCAGAAGCGCCGGCCCTGCGCATCCTCGACCCGGTAATAGTCGCGCGTCAGTCCGCCATTGTCTCGGCGCCGCCACCATTCGGCGGCAATGCGTTCCGGCCCTTCGTAGCGGCGCACGGCATGAAAATCGCGGCGCCAACGGAAACGCTGCGGAGGGCCGTCAGGCACTTCGGCGATCACCTCGATCGGTTGCGGCGGATCGAACAGGTGGAAAGGGCGCGTCGGCGGCTCGCCGGGCTCGGGCGTCTGCCAAGGTAGCAGCGACGGTGCGTCGACTGCGGGCAGCTCGAGCTGCGCCTGCTCGGGAATATGCGTGTCGACGGGGCGGAGGCGTCGCACACGACCGCGTCCAAGCCGCGTCGCGAGACGGTCGGCGAGCTCGTCGATCGCGGCCTCCTTTACCGCGCCGCCCTCGAGCCTCAGTTGGCTTGCGCCGAGCGCCTCGAGCCGCGGCACCGCAAGGCGGATCATGTCGAAGCCGAAGCCGGGGTCGAGCGGGTCGGCGAGGCTGTCCATACGCTCGGCGAACAGGCGCATGACGAGTCCGGTGTCGCGGGTCGGGTGGCCGGTTTCGATCGCGATGCTGCGCGCAAGGCCGTCGCTGCGAAAGAAGGTCGCCCTGAAATGGCGCCCGCCCTTGCCGCGCTCGGCGAGGTCTTCGATCGCTTCGGCAGCAAGTTCGGCAAGGATTTTGGTGGCGTGCGCGGTACTGCCAAGCGGCTCGGCAAAGCGGCGTTCGGTGATCACTGGCGGCGCTGCGACGCGCGGATCAAGCGGGCTCGGCGCGTCGCCCAATATCCGGCGCAGCGCCATCGCGGCGTCGGCGCCGAAGCGCGCGGCGAGGTTCGCCATCGGGCGGCTCGCAAGGTCGCCGATCGTCTTGAGCCCCGCGCGCACAAGCGCGGTTGTCGCCTCGGTCTCAAGTTCGAGCGCGGCAACCGGAAGACGGCGGATCGCTTGTCCTTCGTCGGGGGCGGGGCGTGCCTGATACCGCGCGAGCGCGCGTGCGGCGTCGGCGGTAGGGCCCAGTGCGTGGCGGAGTGTTACGCCAAGCCGCGTAAGGCGCATATCGAGGTCGGCGATCAGTCCCGCCTCGTCGCCGAAGAGATGCCCGGTGCCAGCAATGTCTAGGATCAGGCCGTCGGGGGCGTCGAGCGCGACAAGCGGAGAATAGCGTGCGCAGCCCTGTGCGAGTCGATCGAGCCATTCATGGTCGAGTCCCGGATCGTGCGACACGACGGCGAGTTCGCCAACCTGCGCGCGCGCATCGGCAAGCGGCATGCCGGGGCGCAGTCCGACCGCAAGCGCCGCCGCGTCGACGCTCGCGATTCGCATCGCGCCGCGCTGCTTTTCGGCGAAGACGAGCGGTGCGTCAGGCGGCCGCGGCGCCGTGCGAAGCCATCGCTCGGCGGGCAGGAAGGGGAAGAAGAGCGCCAGATAGCGCCGTGTCCCCAAATCGGTTTTCGTCATGGTTCCAGTCCAGTCGCCAGCGAGCGGGTGCAGAGCCGCCGCGCCAGCGCAGCAATTCGAGGTCGAAGGCGGGTGCGCCGGGGGCGTTTGCTTCGAGAGCATGTGATGCGGCCGCTGCGACGCTCCAGCGCGTCTCGGCGACACTCGGTGCCGGCACCGCATTGAGGCGGAGCATCAGTAAGGTCGTGCCAGCATCGCGTGCTCCGAGGGCGAGGCGGCGTCCCGCTGTCAGATCGAGCAAAGGGAATTTGCCCCAGCTTTCGACGATCACCGCCGCCGATCCCGCGCAGCGGATCGCATCGTTCGCGCAGGCGAGCAGCATTTTGGGATCGGCGGTCTCGACGAGCAAAAGCCGGTCGGGGTCGCCACCCAGCTCGGCGATGCCAGGGGCGTAGATATGGCCGGTACGCTTCCCGGCATCGGTGGTACGCAGCCAGATCAGCGGCGCTTTGCCCGGGGTGCGTAAGGCCATGAGCCCCGCAAAGGCAGCGGCGCTCGTCGCGTCGAGCGCATCGGCGGCGAAAAATTCATGGGTACGTCCGACTGCAAGTCCGCCGCCGATCGCGGCGTCGAAGCGCGCGTGCCCGCTCTCCAGCCAGCCGTCGGTCCGGCGGCTTTCGAAACCGCCATCGGCGGCCAGCCGGGCGATGCGTTGGCGCAGCCCGGCGAGTATGGGGGACGACTCGCGCATCATTTGTTCCTGATATGTTCCATTAGCGCTTTTGGGATGGCGCTTGTCAAGAAGGGTCGGGAAATGGTGCAGCTAGAAAGGGTTAGCGAGCGACTGTCGCGATTCCCGCGCTGCTGTCGCCGCCCAGCGTACGGAACAGAGTGATTCGCGTGCTAACGAGCAGCAATTGCGTTCCGATCTCGCTCCGCCGCGCCGAATAGAGGCTGCGCTGCGCATCGAGACTGGAGAGGAAGCTGTCGACGCCCCCCTTGTAGCGCGCATCGGTGAGCGTTGCCGTGTCGCTTGCGGCTTCGGTGTTCGCAGCGGCGGCGCGGACCCGCTCGGATATCGTGCCCTGCACCGCGAGTGCGTCGGCGACCTCGCGGAATGCGGTTTGGATAGCGCCTTCATAGCCCGCGAGCGCGGCATCGCGCTGCGCCTCGCTCACTGCGACCCCCGCGCGGCGGCCGCCGGCGTCGAAGATCGTCGCCGTCGCATCGCCGCCCGCCGACCAGTTGAACGACCCGCTGTCGAACAAACCGGAGAGCGCGTTGCTCGCAAAACCAAGCAAACCGGTGAGCGAGATCGACGGGAAGAGCCGCGCGCGCGCGACGCCGATGTCGGCATTGGCGGCGCGGAGGCCATATTCGGCTTCGATCACGTCGGGACGGCGGAGCAGAATCTCCGAACTGACTCCGGCGGGCAGCGACACGATCGACGGCGTTACTTCGGTGAGGCTCAGGGGGAGCAGGGCGCGGTCGATATCGCCGCCGACGAGCAGGCGGATGAGATTCTCGTCCTGCGCGAGTGCGGTCCGTTGCTGCGCGATCGAATCCTCGGCGGTCGCGAGTATCTGTTCGGCCTGGCGCAGGTCGGTGCGCGGCGCGACGCCGCCGTCGAGTCGCGCCTTGGTCAGCCGCACGCTTTCGCGGGCATTCGCGGCAGTGTCTTCGGCGATTTTCAGCAGGTCGCGGTCGGCGCCATAGGTCGCCCAGGCGTCGGCGAGATTGGCGATCAGCGCGAGGCGTACGGTACGCGACGCCGCCTCTGTACCAAGTGCGCGATTGCGGTCGGCCTCGGTCGCATTGGCGAGCTTGCCGAACAGGTCGAGTTCGAAGGCGGTAATGCCGCCGCGCAGCGAGAAATCGCCGCTGCCGTTCCCGGTTCCACTATCCGAATAGTCCGCGCCGGCATTGATCCCGAGTTCGGGGAATTGCCCCGACCGCGTGACGCGCACCTGCGCACGCGCCGCGGCGACATTGGCATAGGCGACGCGCAGGTCGCGGTTGTTGGCTAGCGCCTGATCGGTCAGCGCCTGTAGCCGCGGATCGGTAAAGACGCTTTTGTACGAGAGGATCGGAAGCGCCGCCTCGCTCTGCAGCAGATAGGCGTCGCCGGCAGGCCAGCTTTGTGGGACAGGCAGGGCCGGCAGCACCGTCTTCGGCGCGAGCGAGCAGCCCGCGAGCGCGAGCGTAGTGGCGAGGAGGAAGGCACGGGTGCCAATCATGCCGGCACCTCGGCCGAGCCTTCATCCTTATTCTTGCCGAACCGCGCACGCGCCGCCGCAAGCCCGTCGCGCACGCCACGGCGGACGAGGACGAAGAAGAGCGGAATGAAGAAGATTGCGAGGAAGGCGGCGGTGAGCATGCCGCCGATCACCGAGGTGCCGATCGCGACGCGGCTGTTCGCGCCGGCGCCGGTCGCGATGGCGAGCGGCAGCACGCCGAAGATGAAGGCAAAGCTCGTCATCAAAATCGGGCGCAGGCGGATACGCGCCGCGGCGATAGCGGCCTCGATCACGCGCTTGCCCTTGCGTTCTTCCTGTTCAGCGAACTCGATCATCAGGATCGCATTCTTTGCGGCGAGGCCCATTGTGGTGAGCAGCCCGATCTGAAGATAGACGTCGTTTTCGAGACCGCGCAGATTGACGGCAAAGATAGCGCCGATCAGACCGAGCGGAATGACCAGGATCACCGCGAGCGGGATCGACCAGCTTTCGTAAAGCGCGGCGAGGCAGAGGAAGACGACGAGCAGCGACAGGCCATAGAGCAGGGGCGCCTGCCCCGAGGAGAGGCGCTCCTGATAGGAGGAGCCCGACCAGGCGACGCTGGTGCCGGGGATTTCGCCCGCCATCCGCTCCATCTCGTCCATCGCCTCGCCCGAGCTGGTGCCCGGCGAGGGCTGGCCCGAGATTTCAAAGGCGGGCACGCCCTGGAAGCGCGAGCTGCTGCTCGGCGTCGTCGACCAGCTCGTCTTGGCAAAGGCAGAGAAAGGCGACATTTCGCCGTCGGCCGAACGGACAAGCCATTGGCCAAGATCTTCGGGACGCGCGCGATAGGGGGCGTCGCCCTGAACATAGACGCGCTTGACGCGGCCCTTGTCGATGAAGTCGTTGACATAGCGCCCGCCCCAAGCGGTGGAGAGGGTCGAGTTCACGTCGGCATTGTTGATGCCATAGGCGGTCAGCCGCTGTGTATCGACGTCGATCTTGAGCGTCGCTACGTCGGGCAAGTCTGACAGGCGCACCGAAGTCAGCTTGGGATTTTCATTCGCCATTGCGAGCAGCTTGTCGCGCGCTTCGGCAAATTCGGCGCGGCTCATCCCGCTGCGGTTCTGGAATTGCATCGTAAAGCCCGACGAATCTCCGAGGCCGCGGACCGCGCCGGGGACGAGCGCGAAGATCTGGGCATCGCGCAGGCCGCTCAGCGCCTTGCGCGCGCGCTCTGCAATCGCGTCGGCGGTGTTTTCCTTGCCCGGACGGTTGTCCCAATGGGTGAGGTTGACGAAGCCCTGGCCGGTATTCTGCCCCGCCGCGGCGCCGCCACCGCCGCCTGCGATCAGGAACAGCGCCTGCGTGTTCGCCTTTTCCGACGTCAGCATATATTTTTCGATCGCGTCGCGCACTTCGAGCGTCCGGCCCTGCGTCGCGCCCGCGGGTAGGCGGAACTGGACCTGCACGCGCCCCTGATCCTCATTGGGCAAAAAGCCGCTCGGCAGCCGCAGGAAGAGGAAGGCGAGCGCCACGAGCAGCACCGCATAGATGCCGAGGAACAGCCATTTGCGGTCGACGACCTTGGTGACGCTGCCGACATAACGTTCGACCGTGCGGTCGAAGCGTGTGTTGAAGCCATTTTTGGCGCGCTCGAAAAAGGCATGGACGCGCGGGAAGCGGCCGCCGTTTGCGGAGGCATCGCCGTGGCTCTTCGGCTTGAGCAGGGTAGAGGTAAGCGCAGGGCTCAGGATGAGTGCGACGAGCACCGACAACGCCATTGCCGAGACGATAGTGACGGAGAATTGGCGATAGATGACGCCGGTCGACCCGCCGAAAAAGGCCATCGGCATAAACACCGCCGACAGCACGAGCGCGATCGCGATCAGCGCGACCTGCAGTTCCTTCATCGACTGGATCGTCGCGTCACGCGCCGACATGCCGGGATTTTCTTCCATCAACCGCTCGACATTCTCGACCACGACGATCGCGTCATCGACGAGCAGGCCGATCGCGAGCGTCAGCCCGAACAGCGTAAGCGTGTTGATGCTGAACCCCAGCATATAGAAGATCGCGAAGGTGCCGAGCAGCACGACGGGCACCGCGATCGCGGGGATCAGAACCGCGCGCCAACTCTGCAGAAAGACGAACATCACGAGGATGACGAGCAGGATCGCCTCGAACAGCGATTTCTGTACCTCGCTCACCGACAGCTTGATGAACTCGGTCGAATCATTGGCATAGCTGTAGGTGAGGCCGTCAGGGAAATCGGCGGCGAGTTCCTTCATGCGCGCCTTGACCCGGTCGGCGGTTTCGAGCGCATCGGACCCCGGCGAGAGCGAGATCGACATGCCCGCACCCGGATGTCCGTTAATGCGGCTGACGACGGCATAGCTTTCGGCGCCAATTTCGACGCGCGCGACATCCTTGATCCGTACCGTCGCGCCATCGGGCAGCGTCTTCAGCACGATATTCTCGAATTCCGGCACCGTCTGCATGCGCGATTGCGCGGTGACGGTCGCGTTGAGCATCTGCCCCTGCGGCGAGGGGAGGCCGCCGACGTCGCCCGCGGCGACTTCGCTGTTCTGCGCCGTGATTGCCGAAATCACGTCGCTCGGCATCAACGACACGGCCGCGAGCCGCTGCGGATTGAGCCAGATGCGCATCGCGTGCGGCGCGCCAAAGATATTGACCTCGCCCACCCCTTCGACCCGCGACAGCGGGTCCTGGATATTCGACGCCATATAGTCGGAGACGTCCTGATTCACGCGCGTATCGGTCGAATCATAGACGCCGACGAGCAGCAGCGTGTCCGAGTTCGACTTTGTAACGCGGAGGCCCTGCGCCTGCACCTGTTGCGGCAGGCGTGACAGCGCCGACTGGATCTTGTTCTGGACCTGCACTTGCGCGATGTCGGGGTCGGTACCCTTTTCGAAGATCGCGGTGATATTCGCCTGTCCGCGCGAGCTCGACTGCGAGCTGAAATAAAGAAGGCCGTCGATTCCCGTCAGCTGCTGTTCAAGCACCTGCGTCACGCTGTTCTCGATCGTCTCGGCCGACGCGCCCGGATAGCTGGCGCGAATATTGACCTGCGCCGGTGCGATGTCGGGATATTGCTCGATCGGCAGGGTGAATAGCGCGCCCACGCCGCCGAGCATGACGATGATCGCCAGCACCCAGGCGAATATCGGCCGGTCGATGAAAAGGCGCGACATAAGAGGTTACTTGCCCTTTGCCTGGGCGTCGCCGCCCTTGGCCGGTGCGCCGACGCGCTGCGCGCTGTTCGCCGGGACCGGGCGGATCGGTGCACCCTGCCGCAGATTGCCGATGCCCTGCGTAATCACCCGCTCGCCGGGCTTCAGCCCGTCGGTAATGACCCAGTTGGGGCCGGACGTGCGGTCGGCGACGATCTTGCGCCGGGCTGCCTTATTGTCCTTGCCGACCAGATAGACAAAGGCCGACCCGTCGAAATCGCGCTGCACCGCGGCCTGCGGCAGCAGGATTGCTTTCGGGTTCACCGCCTGATCGAACAGGGCGGTCACGAACATACCGGGCAGCAATATGCCCCGGGGGTTGGGGAAGCGCGCGCGCAGCGTGACCGTGCCCGTCGCCTCGTTCACCGTGACATCGGAAAACTGAACGGTGCCGGCAAAGGGATAGGCGCTGCCATCCTCCATGCGCAGCCGGACCGAGGTGCTGCCCGCGGTCACTCCGCCGCTTTCGATCGCCTGCCGCAACGTCGTAAGCTCCGCGCTCGACTGCTGCATGTCGACATACATCGGGTCGGTTTGCTGGATCACCGCGAGCGGGGTCGCCTGGCTGGCGCTCACGAGTCCGCCCGGCGTGACAAGGCTGCGCCCGATCCGGCCGCTGATCGGCGCGGTAATCGTCGCGAAGCGCAAGTTGATGCGCGCGGTTTCTAGTGCGGCGCCATTCTGGGCGATTGCGGCTCGCGCCATGCGCGCCTGTGCAAGCGCATCGGTATAATCCTGCTCGGCGACCGCTTGCATCTTTGCGAGCGGTTCGAGCCGCCGTGCGCGTTCCTCGGCGGCCTGCGCGCTGGCGCGCGCGCTCGCCAGATTGGCGGCGGCCTGATCGACGCCGGCCTGATAGAGGCTCGCGTCGATCTGATAAAGCGGCTGACCCGCGCGGACGAAGCCGCCTTCGGTGAACAGGCGGTGGCGGATCAGGCCGTTCACCTGCGGACGCACTTCGCTCGTCTCGAACGCGACGGTGCGCGCGCCGAGCGACGAGGTCACGGGCACCGGCTCGACCTTGACGGTAACATAGCCGACCTCGGGCGCGCCGCGGCCGCCCTTTTCTTCTTCCGCAGTGCAGGCGGCCAACGACAGCGCGATGGCGCACAGCGCTCCGACGCGGAGCAGCGGCCTCTTGTCCAGCATAAAGGTCAATCTCGTTTCGGGTCGCAGCGGAAAGGGAGGTTTTGCGCCTATTCAGCCCATTGCCCCCCTGCTGGCAAGTGCAATGGGCGCGATGAGACAATTTGCGACAATTTTTCCGTCAGTCAGGCCCGATCGGGACATGAGGCAAAGTTGTCATACTACCAGGGTAGTTGTCATACAATTATCGCTTGACAGGGGCGTGGTAGTTCCCGCATCATTCGTGACACCGGTTACCAGTTCCGGGCAACGAAATAGAAAAGGGGAGGGCGACCGATCGCGCCGCGAAGCCGCGGTCGGCAGGCGCCACCTCCGTGGGAAATCATGGGCGAACGGGCATGGTCCGCCGCCGGCGTGGGAGGATGAAAATGGCGATTCAGGCAAGGCGGGGTATCCGGACATTGGCGAAATTGGCGGGCGGCGCATCGCTCGCGGTGCTGGCGATGTCGCCGGCACACGCACAGGATGCGGCGCCCCCGGCGGACGACGACGCGATCGTCGTCACCGGCATCCGTGCCTCGCTCGAACGCGCAGCCGATATCAAGCGCGAAGCCGAGCAGGTGATGGACGTCATCACCGCCGAGGATGTCGGCAAGCTTCCTGACGCGAACGTCGCCGAAGCGCTGCAGCGCGTGACCGGCGTCCAGATCACCCGCGTCTTCGGCGAGGGTCAATCGGTCTCGGTGCGTGGTCTTCAGCAGGTCCGCGTCGAAGTCGACGGCCGCACGCTGCTCGGCTGGTCGGCCCGCCTGTCGCCGCCCGAGAACGACCAGCTCGGACGCTCGTCGGGCCTCGATTCGGTGCCATCCAGCCTGTTCGGCCGCCTCGAAGTCCGCAAGTCGCCGCTCGCGAGCAACGCCGAGGGTGGGCTGGGCGGCACCGTGAACCTCGTCACGCCGAAGCCGCTGTCGTTCAAGGAGCCGACGATCTCGGTCCGTGCGCAGGGCGTCTATTCGGAAAACAGCGACAAGTTCGAACCCGCGATCACGGGTTTTGCGACGACCAAATTCGCCGACGACCGGATCGGCGTGATGATCGCGGGCGAATATCAGAAGCGCACGTCGAAGACACAGACGTTCGAGCGTAACAATTTCCTCAACCGCACCTACACCGGCACCGGTGGCGGCGTGGTCCCGACCCCGGTGCTGCTGCAATATGAGGAATTCACGGTCGACCGTTCGCGCCTCGGCCTCAACGGCGCGATTCAGTTCGAGGTGACGCCGGAATTCACGATTACCGCCGATGCGCTTTATTCGAAGCTCAAGACCGGTCGGCGGCAGGACTTTTTCGCTTTCCGCCTGCCCACCGGTGCCAACCCCGTCACCAACCGCATCGTCGAGGACGGCGTGGTCGTCGCGGGCAACGCCAATGGCACCGTCACCACCGCTGGGCAGATCCGCAACGAGCCGACCGAAAGCTTCCTCTATGGCCTCAACGGCAAATATGAGGGCGACAACGGGCTGACGATCGAAGCCGACGGCTATTACAGCAAGGGTACGATCGACCAGACGATCCAGATCATCACCTTGCAGGGGACCGCGCTGGTTCCGGGCGCATTCGATTTCCGCGACACCACCATCCCGTCGCTGACGCTGACCGGGCCGTTCAACCCGACCAGCTATGCGTCGTACAACCCGGCCACGAACGGGGTACGCAGCAATCGCCTTATCGGCCTGCTCGACGAATATACGGGGAAGCTCGACGTCAGCTACGAAACCGGCGGCGTCACGATTGCCGCGGGGGTCCGCTATACAGACCTCCATGCGCGCTCGAATGCCTTCCGCAGCCAAGTCACTCCGACCCGCGCCGAGATCGAGCCCTATCTGAAGCTCGTCGATGCGGGCGATTTCCTGTCGGATATTCCGGGAACCTTCCCGCGCAGCTTTCTGAGCACCGCGCCGACATTCGACTACGTGTTCAACCGTGCGCAGGCCGCCGAACCCAATCCGAATGCGAACGGCCGCTCGACCCTGCTGCCCAATCTCCAGCGCGATTATGATTTCAGCGAAAAGACGCTCGCCGGTTACCTGATGGTGTCGGGCGAGGGCGAGATTGCCGGGATCCCGTATAAGGCGAACGCCGGCGTGCGCATCGCATCGACGCGGCTGTCGGTCGACAGCTATGTCAATGTCGGCACCGTCAGCACGCTGCGCACCGACAAGAATCGCTATACGAACATACTGCCCAGCGCGAATATCGCGTTCAACGTCAGCGACGACTTCCTGATCCGCGTGTCGGGATCGCAGACGATGCAACGCGCGTCGATCGCCGACCTTGCACCCTCGACCTTCTTCAACGCGACCAACCTTTCGGTCACCGGGGGCAATGTGAATCTGGAGCCGCCGATCTCGACGCAGGCCGATATCAGCTTCGAATATTATACGGGCAAAAGTTCGCTGATCTCGGGCGCGGTCTTCTACAAGGACGTCAAAAATTTCATCGCGAGCTTTGTGACCACCGGCGTCGACACGACGCTCGACCCGCAGGGGCGTGAACTGACTTTCTCGCGCCCCGAAAATCTGTCGAGCGCGAAGATCAAGGGCTTCGAAATCGGCATCCAGCAGTTCCTCGACTTCCTGCCCTCGCCGCTCGACGGTTTCGGCGTGATCGCAAACTACACCTATTCGGATTCGGAGGACAGCGCGGGCTTCCCGCTCGTCGCGGTGTCGAAGAACAGCTACAACCTCGTCGGCCTGTATGAGAAGGGCCCCTTCTCGGCGCGCATCGCGTATAACTACCGCGACGAGGCGGTGTTCGAATTCTCCGAAGGCCGGCCGAGCTTCGTCGGCTCGCGCTCGCAGCTCGACGCGCAGGTCGGGGTCGACATCACGAAGAATATCGCGCTGTCGCTCCAGGCACAGAATCTGATGCCCAAGAAATCCGCGACGACCGAGTATAGCAATTTCAACACGACCGCGCTCAACAGCTATGCCCTGTCCGAGCGGCGTTTCTCCGTCGGCGTGCGCGCGAAGTTTTAAAAGAGGTCCCCGGACCGGCGGCCCCGACCTTTTTTCGGGTCGTGCGCCGCCGGTCCACCGGATCACAAGGAGTGTATCGGATTATGGTTTCGGGTGATCGGCGCGCGCGCCTTGTTTCGGTTCTGGCGCTCGGCGCGGCGCTCACTCTACCAGTTCAGGCGCAACCGGCGAAAATGCCCAAAATCCTGTCGGACCCTGCGACGGCGGCGGCAAACCCGCTGCCCGACTTCAGCTACGCCGGTTATGGCTTCGGGGTGGCGCCGATCCCCGCCGATGCGGGCACGATCATCGACGTGACCGATCATGGCGCGATCCCCGACGATGGGCTCGACGATAGCAAGGCGGTGCTGCGCGCGCTCGCCGCAGCAAATGCGGTGAAGGGCAAGGTGACGCTGCGTTTCCCGAAGGGGCGCATACAGATCACCGAAGTGTTGCGCATCACGCGCAGCGACATCACCCTGGACGGTGCGGGCAATGGCGCGGGCGGCAGCGAACTCTGGTTCCCGCGGCCGCTGAAGCTGATCGACAAAAGCCACGATTATGACGAGCTGCGCGAATATCTGGTGCGCGAGAAGAAGCAGCAGGTCGAGCCCGAGCATAATATCGACTATCTGTTCACCGAATATACCTGGGCGGGCGGGATGATCTTTGTCGCGCCGGCGGGCGGCCGGCCGGTCTCTTATGACGGGACAAAGGATGTCCGCGACCCGGTGCTCGCCAACGGTGTATCGGGCAAGCAATTCGCGCGAACGCTGACGGTAAACGATGCATCGAAGCTTAAGGTCGGCGATGTCGTGCAGCTACAATGGTTCTCGGTTGACGGACCCAAAAGCCAGATATTGAAATCGCTCTATGGCGATACCGACCTGCCGATCGGCTCGCATCATTGGACCTTCCCGAACCGGCCGGTGGTCGCGCAGGCGACGCGCGTCGCGGCGGTGCGCGGCAAGACGGTCACGCTCGGCGATCCATTGCTTCACGATGTCCGTGCGGACCAGCCCGCGGTCGTCGCCGACTGGACGCATCTTTCGAATGTCGGCATCCAGAATCTGCGGCTGCAATTCCCCGAGGCGCCAGCGTTCGGCCATCATCTCGAGCAGGGCTATAACGGCATCTATATGACCGGCGTGTTCGACGGCTGGGTCAAAAAGCTGACGATCGACCGCGCGGACAGCGGCATCCTGACCGACAATGCCGCGAGCCTGACGATCGCCGACATCACGACGACGGGCGACCGCCGCGCGCATTATTCGGTGCATGTCGGCGCCGTGCACAATGTGCTGGTCAAGGATCTGAAGGTCGAGAATCCGGTCGTTCACCCGGTGAGCATCAACACGCGTTCGACGCGTTCGGTCTTCCTGCGTTCGGTCGTCGACAAGGAGGCGATCATCGATCAGCACAGCGGATCGAACCATCAGAATCTGTTCGACGCGATCGAGATGCATATCGATCCGAAGCAGGGCAAGGACGGCTGGCATTACCAGCTGTGGGTCGGCGGCGGCGCACCCTATTGGAAGCCGGGGCATGGGCTCTACAACACGCTGTGGAATGCAAAGCTGGTGGTGCCCGAAAGCGTGCCCGCCGATGCCACGGTTGCGATCACGAGCGGCCTCGAAGGTCCGGGCGAGCGGATCGTCGGGCTGCATGCGAACCGCAATATCACGGTCAGCTATGATCCCGCGCCCTATATCGAGGGGACGGGGCAGGCGGTCGATGCGGCGCCGTCGCTTTACGAATATCAGCTCGCGCGCCGGCGGCGCTGAGGATTAGCGCCCCGGCGGCGGCGCGACCGACTGCCGCTCGACGAAGGTCGAGGCGAGGACGTTGCTCTCATCGTCGCCGCCCTTGGTGCCCGGACTGAGGAAGTCGGGGACGAGCGTCTGCGCGGCGCGGATGCCCATCTCGCGGATCGGCCAGCGCACCGTGCTGAGCGCGGGCCAGATATGCGTCGCCGTCGGACTGTCGTCGAAGCCGATAATGGACAATTCGCCGGGAACCTTGATTCCCTTTCCGTGCGCAACGCTCATCACGCCCGCCGCCATCTCGTCGTTCGAGCAGAAGACCGCGGTCGGCGGCGCGGGCAGCGAAAGCAACGCCTCACCGGCCTCGATCCCGGCGGTATAGCGGTAGTTGCCCGGCGCATAAAGTTCGGCGGGCAGGTCGAGCCCTGCCTCGGCCAGCGCCTCGCGGAAACCCTCTTCGCGCTCGGCCGCCGAACGGAAGCCGACGGGGCCGCGCACGAAACCGATCCGGCGATGGCCGAGAGCGACCAGCCCGCGCACCGCCTCGGCAACCACCTCGCGGTCGTTCGACGAGATACAATGCTTCGCATCGTCGATCCGCGCCGACCCGATGCGCACGTAACGCACGCCAAGATCCTCGCAGAGCGCGGCAAGATCGTCATTCTCAGAAATCGGCGGCAGCAACATCGCGCCGATCGGGCGCTGTTTTTCCAGGAAAGTGCGGACATCGTCGAGCATCTTGTCCGACCCGCGATCGACCGGACGGACGAGCAGCGCAAGATCGCTGTCCTTGATCGCGTCGAGCACGCCGCGCTGAAAATTGAGCACGGTCTGCGCATTCGGATTGTCGTGCAGCAGCGCGATCAGGAAATTCCGGCGAAAGGCGAGCGCGCGTGCCTGCGGATTGGGGACGAAGCCAAGCTGCTCGATCGCCTTTTCGACAGCCGCGCGCGTCTTGTCGGTCAGGAATTCGGAGCGGTTGATCACCCGGCTCACGGTCTTTTTCGAAACCCCTGCAAGCGCTGCGACGTCGTTGATCGTCGGTTGCTTGCTCCCCGGCCCCTTATTCTGTGCCGCCATATTCTGTCTTTCCCCTGCAAGCCTCTGGCCCGGCTCGCGCTTTCCCTGCAGATGGGCGCTCGAAAGCGTAAAATCAACCGCCCGGCGGGGGTGCCAACACCTCTTGACACCGGTTACCATCAAATCTAGCAAGGCAGCAAGCCAGAAATATCGAGCGAGGATGCGATCCCATGTTTTCCAAGACCTATTACGCCACCCATCCCGTAATGATGGAAGAGGTGTCGAACGCCGAACTGCGCGATCGCTACCTGATCCAGAACCTGTTCCGTGAGGGCGAGTGCGTCCTCAACTATACCCACGCCGACCGTTTCGTGATCGGCGGCGTTGCCGTCGGCTCGGCGCCGGTCAAGCTGCCCGCGCAGAGCGAGCCGCCGTCGGCCGCGGGGCATCCGTTCCTCGAACGCCGCGAGCTCGCGATCGTCAACGTGTCATCGGTGGAAGGCACCGTCACCGTCGACGGCGAGAGCTTCACGCTCGGCAACAAGGACTGCCTCTATGTCACGATGGGTGCGAAGGACGTCGAATTCGCGGGTGCCGGCGCGCGCTATTATCTGGCGTCGTGCCCCGCGCACAAGGCGTTCACGACGCGCAAGCTGGGCATCGCCGACGCCAATGCGCTCGATCGCGGCAGCCTGGCAGAATCGAACGAGCGCACGATCTTCCAGCTCGTCATTCCGGGTGTCTGCGACAGCGCGCAACTCGTCATGGGGCTGACCGTGCTCAAGGAAGGAAGCGTCTGGAACACGATGCCGCCGCACATTCACGAGCGCCGCAGCGAGATCTATTTCTATTTCGAACTCGACAATGTCGACACCGACCGCGTGATGCATTTCATGGGCGAAGGCGAGGCGACGCGTCACATCGTGATGCAGAATGAGGAAGCGGTGATCAGCCCGCCCTGGTCGATCCACATGGGCGCGGGCACCAAGGCCTATGCCTTTATCTGGGCGATGGCGGGCGAGAATCAGGACTATACCGACATGAACGTCCTCGACATCTGTCAGCTTTCGTAATGGCGGGCCTGTTCGATCTTTCGGGCAAGGTTGCGCTCGTCACCGGTGCCAACACGGGCATCGGGCAGGGGATCGCGCTTGCGCTTGCCGAAGCGGGAGCCGACATTGCTGCCGCCGGCCGTTCCCCCGCCGACGAGACCGTCGGCAAGGTGCGCGGGCTCGGCCGCAAGGGCGAGAATTTCGCCGCCGACCTGTCGAGCGTCGGCGCCGTGCAGCCGCTCGTCGATGCGGTGCTCGCCGAATTCGGACGCATCGACATCCTCGTCAACAATGCCGGCATCATCCGCCGGGCGGACGCGGTCGATTTCACCGAGGCCGACTGGGACGCGGTGATGGACACCAATTTGAAGACGCTCTTCTTCCTCTGTCAGAGCGTCGGCCGTCACATGATCGCGCGCGGTTCGGGCAAGATCATCAACATCGCCTCGATGCTCACCTTTCAGGGCGGCATTCGCGTGCCGAGCTATACCGCATCGAAATCGGGGGTCGGCGGGCTCACCAAGCTGCTCGCGAATGAGTGGGCGGCGAAGGGCGTGCAGGTCAACGCGATCGCGCCCGGCTATATCGCGACGAACAACACCGCCGCATTGCAGGGTGACGAGACGCGCAACCGCCAGATCATGGAGCGCATCCCGGCCGGCCGCTGGGGCGACCCCAGCGACATCGGCGGCGCTGCGGTCTTCCTCGCGTCATCGGCGTCGGACTATGTGCAGGGCCATATCCTCGCCGTCGACGGCGGCTGGCTCGCGCGATAACAATATAGGCCACCCTCCGGCACGGACGGGGTGAGCGGGGAGTGAGATGACCGAAGGCCGCCTTGTCTTTTTCGGCGAACTGCTGATCCGCCTGACTGCGCCCGGCAACGAATTGCTGATGCAATCGCCGTCGCTCGCGCTCCATGTCGGGGGCGCCGAGGCGAACGTTGCGATAGGTCTCGCCCATCTTGGCCACGATTGCGCGATGGTCAGCCGCGTCCCTGCGAATGCGCTGGGCCGCGGTGCCGTCGCCGCGGTGCGGGGTGCGGGCGTCGATTGTTCCGACGTCTCCGATGCGCCGGGACGAATGGGGCTCTATTTCCTCAGCGTCGGGGCGGGGCTGCGCGCGTCGGAGATCGTCTATGACCGCGCCGGGTCGAGCTTTGCGGCGACGGGTGCCGAGGATTATGATTTCGACCGGCTGCTTACGGGCGCGGGTCTGCTCCACCTGTCGGGGATCACCCCCGCGCTCGGGCCGCGCTCTGCCGAAGCCGCGCTCGCGGCGGCACGTGCAGCGAAACGGCTCGGCGTGCCTGTCAGCTTCGACGGCAATTATCGTGCGATGCTGTGGGAGGCATGGGACAGCGATCCGCGCACGATCCTGTCGGAACTGATCGGCTCGGCGGACATATTGTTCGGCAATCACCGCGACCTGTCGCTTGTGCTGGGCAAGGCCTTCAGCGGTGAAGGCGAAGACCGGCGGCGCGAAGCCGCCGAGGCTGGTTTCTCAGCCTTCCCGGGCCTCAAACTGATCGCCTCGACCGCGCGCCATACGGCCACGGCCGACCATCACCGCATCGCGGCGCGCGTCGACCTGCGCGATGGTGGTTACCAGACCCCCGAGATCGACGTCACCGGCATCGTCGACCGCATCGGCGCGGGCGATGCCTTTGCTGCAGGCGTCCTCCATGCGCATCTGTCGGGCAGCGATGCGCGTGCAATGGCTGAAAGCGGTCTCGCGCTGACCTGTCTCAAACATTCGCTGCCGGGCGACGCGAGCCGCTTTGGTCAGGCCGATATCGACGCCTTCCACGGCGGCGGGCTCGATGTCCGGCGCTGAACGGGTCAGCCGCCGTACTTTGATCGGCGGCGGCCTTGCGCTTGGCGTCGCGACTGCCTTTCCGGCGAAGGCCCGCCACGATCGGGCTTCGATGATCGAGACACCCGATGGTCTGTATGCAAACGTCAATGGCGGCGGCGGGCTTCCCTATCGTTTCGCCGGCATCCGCTATGCGCGTGCTGCGCGCTTCGCGGCGCCGGTCGCCGTGCTCAGGGCCGAGCAATTCGGTCCGGACCCGCAAGCCCCGTTGCGGCCTGACGGGCGGAAGGGCCGGGATATGGTCTTCGGCCCGGCGTGCCCGCAGCAGGGCGACCGATATCATCCGCAATCCGAGGACTGCCTTTTTCTCAACGTCTGGACACCGTCGCTAGAGGGCGAGGGGCGTCGCCCGGTCATGGTCTATTTCCACGGCGGTGCCTATTCGACCGGCAGCGTCACCGACCCGGTCAACGACGGCGCAAGCCTCGCGGCGCGCGGCGATGTCGTCGTCGTCACCGTGAACCACCGCCTCAACGCGCTCGGCTATCTGTATCTCGCCGGGCTAGATCCGCGTTTCCCCGATAGCGGCAATGCCGGGCAACTCGACCTGATCGTCGCGCTCAAATGGGTGCAGCGAAATATCGCGGCGTTCGGCGGCGATCCGGGCAATGTCACCGTTTTCGGCCAGTCGGGCGGCGGTGCGAAGATCGCAACGCTGATGGCGATGCCTGAAGCCAAGGGGCTTTTTCACAAGGCGATCACGATGAGCGGGCAACAGGTCACTGCCTCGGGCCCGCTCAACGCGACAAAGCGGGCGCAGGCGTTTCTGGCCAAGCTGGGCACGGGCTTCGATCCCGCGACCGCTCCGGTCGAGCAGCTCGTTGCCGCGCTGTCGGCGACCGACCCGATCCTTGGCGGCGGCGTCTATATGGGCCCGGTGCTCGACATGAAACATCTGACGCGCCACCCCTTCTGGCCCGACGCCGCGCCGCAGTCGCTCGGCATCCCGATGATGCTTGGCAACACGGTGATGGAAACGCGCGCCTTCTATGCGCCCGAAGGCAAACAATTGTCGGGCCTGAGTTTCGGGAATCTCGCGGTGCGGATCGCGCCGGAGATGCGCATCGATATCGAACCATCGTGGGTGGTCGGCCAGTTTCGCAGCCGATATCCGCAGGCCGCGCCGCTCGAGCTGTTCCACCGCATCGTCACTGCCGCGCGCAGTTGGCGCGGGCAGGTCGAGGAGGCCGAAGCGCGCGCACGCGCGGGTCATCCGGGCTTCGTCTACCAGCTCGATTTCGAGGGCGCGAAACATGCCGACGATATCGCGCTCAGCTTCGGCACGATCCCCGATCCGACCCCCGCGCAGCAGGCGATGAGCGATCGCGTCATGGACGCTTTCGTCCGCTTTGCCCGCACGGGTGATCCGGGTTGGCCGGCCTATGATCTCGATAAACGGCGGACGATGATCTTCGATACGTCGAGCCGCGTAGAGAATGATCCGAGAAAATGGGAGCGCGAGCTGTTCGCGCGCGTGCCCTATATCCAGCCGGGCAGCTAGACGATCCTGTGCCCGCCGAGCCAGTTCCACAGCAGCTCGGGCCAGATTGCAACGGGTAGTCCCGCCGTCTTCATCAGTCCGAAGCCATGTTCGCCGCGCTCGAAGAAATGCGCTTCCACCGATGCTCCAACGGCGCGCGTCGCTTCCCGTAGCCGAACGCTGTTCTCGACCTTCACGACGCTGTCGTCCTCGGCGTGGAGCAGCCACAGCGGCGGCTGGTCGGCGCGGACATTGCGTTCGGGCGAGTAAAGTTTCTCGCGCGCCGCGTCGGCGTTGGCGCCGATCAGTTTCTCGCGGCTCACCGCATGCGCGATCGCCGGGTCCATCGATACCACGGGATAGATGGCCCCGAGGGCATCGGGACGCGCCGGCAAGGCGTCGGCGGCATCGACCGGATCGTAAATCTTTGCGTCGAAGCGCGTAAGCAGGCTCGTCGCGACCTGCCCGCCCGCCGAGAAGCCGCCGAAGGCGACGCGCGCCGGGTCGATCCCGTCGGCCTTTGCGCGGCTGCGCACCAGCCGTACCGCACGCTGCGCATCGGCGAGCGGCACGTCGGCGCCGTTCGTCCAGCCGTCGCCGGGCAGGCGGTAGAAGAGCACATAGACGGTCACGCCGCGCGCTCTCAGCCAGCGGGCGAGTTCATAACCTTCCTTGTCGACCACGACGTAGCGATAGCCGCCGCCGGGCGCGAGGATCACCGCCGCGCCATTGGGCCTTGCCGGGCGGAAGATGTCGAGCCGCGGGCGCGTAATGCCTTGCAGCATCCGGTCGCTGGCGTTCGGATCGTGGCTCCGCTGTACGACCTGTTCGACAAGCCCGGGTGGAGGGTTGATATGACCTTCGGGCCAGAGCGCGATGCTTGCATCGGGCGCGAGGCCTGCCGGCCGTGTCCATACTGCTTGCCCCGCTGCCGCGCTCGCAAAGGGCAGCGCCAGGCTGGCCGTCAGCAGCGCGCGACGGTCGAGGCTCATGGTGCGGGGGCCTTGTTCGGATAGGCGATGATCAGCACCAGCGGCGCGCCTCCGGTCTGGCGGATGCCGACCCTGGCGCCCTTGTAGAGCCACGCCGCCATGCCGGCCTTCAGCTCTTTCTCTTCGCCGTCCGAATGGACGACGCCGGTGCCCGAGACGACATAATAAATCTCGTCATGATCGATCGGATGCACGCCGATCGCGGCGCCGATATGCAGCGCGCGCTTGCGGAATTCGAAGCTGCGCGGCGCAGGGACCGAATCGCTGATCCGGTAGGCGGTCGACATGCCGATCGCGCCGTGCGGCGGCGCCTCTTCGCGGACCGTCGCCGCTTCGTCGATCACGACCATTGCAGGTGCGCCGGCGCTCGCGAGTATCAGAGCAAGAAGCGCGTTCATCGTCAGTTAGCCGTTCGCGACGCGCGGTCGCGTGCCGACAAATGCTCCTGCGGCATGGGCGCGGTCTGGCCGGGATAGCTGCCCGATTTGGGTTCCATCGTCGCAAGGTCCCACTCGGCTGCGACAAAAGGCGCGCGCGCCTCCTTGACCGTGGGATAGCCGCTCACTTCCTTTTCGTCGTCGATTACCTCGCCGCGCCCTTCGGCGACGAAAAAGAGCACGCGAATCTCTTCGGCGTCGCGCGCCCAGGGCCGCGCGCCGGCGGTCGACAGCACCGAGGTTTCGACGTCGCGCACCGGCAGGACATTATAGCCTCCGACCGGCGCGAGCGGCGCCTTGGCACGGATCAACTTGGCCTGCGTCTCGCCATAACGGCCGAACTCGGGCAGCGGCTGGCCGTGACGGTCGACCGCCAGATTGTCCTTGCCATAATATTCAAGGTCGCCGTCGCCGCCGAGCATCAGAAAGGGCAGGTCGGGATCGGTGTCGTTGCCGCCGCGCATGACATTGCCGATCGCGGTGATCTGTCCGGTCACATAGTCGTGCCCGACCCATTCGAGATTCATCAGGTTATAATGCACCGCGCGATGCTGTGGATTATAGATCAGATTGTTGATCATCAGCGCCTGTCCGCCGCCCTTGATCAGCGGGTTGCGCTCGACATTATGCGCCCAGACATTGCGATAGAAGACGATGCCCGTGGCATTGTCGTGGATCAGCGACCCTTTGCTATGCTCGCCCTTCGGATGGCTGGCATCGGCGAGGCCTTCGGCCGCCAGATTGTTCGAAAAGGTGATGTTGTGGCTCGTGCCCCGCCGCCACTCATCGACATTCTTGCCGGTGAAACGCGGGCCGGAGGCCGACATATTCTCGTCGATCCCCCACATGAGCGTGCAATGATCGACGATGACATTATGCGCCGCGACGGTCGAAAACGTGTCGGCTTCCCACCCGCTGCGCTTCGGCTGGCCGTCGACGCCGGTATAGATGCGCAAATGGCGCATCACGACGTCGTGCGTCTTCACATCGATCCCTGTGCGGATCAGCGTGACGCCGGGGCCGGGTGCGGTCTGGCCGGCGATGGTCAGGAACGGATGTTGGATCTCGATTGTCGTGCGGCCCATGTCGATCACGCCGCCGACCTCGAACACGATGATACGCGGCCCCGGCGTCTCGATCGCGGCCTTCAGCGACCCCGGACCATCGGGGGCGAGCGTGGTCACGCGCAATATCTGTCCGCCGCGTCCGCCTGGGGTCTGTGCCGCAGGACCGACCGCGCCCGGAAAGGCCAGCGGCGCCGCATCGGCCGCGATCGCCGAGCCCGATGACAGGCTAAGGGCTAGAAAAAGCGCAGTTATCCAGGGCTTTTTGGCCATCCCATCTCTCCTCATCATTGGGGTATTGACATGTTCGTCGCAATCCGCAATCTTTCTGACACCGGTTACCCCAATCGGTCAACGAGAAAATATTTCCAAGGGAGAGGGTCTGATCCGGTTCGTCGCGACACGCGGCGGGCCATCTCACTCTCTGAAAAATCGACGGACGAAGCGGTGTGCCAAATCGCTTTGTCCAACAAAGTAACCGGTGTCATTCCTTGCGCGAGCGGGGGCAACGGGGCGATAAGGGAGGATGATAATGGCAATTCATGCAATGCGGAGCATTCGCACTTTGACCCGGCTGGCGTGCGGTGCATCGCTTGCCGTAATCGCGGCCGCGCCGGCCTGGGCGCAGGACGTCACAGCCGCCGACGAACCCGTAGCCAGCGCAGACGAGATCGTCGTCACCGGCTTTCGTGCGTCGCTCGGCGCTGCGCTCAACGTCAAGCGCGAGTCGGTTGCTGCGGTCGATGCGATCGTCGCCGAAGATATCGCCAAATTCCCTGACCAGAACCTCGCCGAATCGCTGCAGCGCATTCCCGGCATCACGATCCAGCGCGACGGCGGCGAAGGCCGCGGGATCACCGTCCGCGGGCTCGGCTCGCAATTTACCCGCGTTCGCGTCAACGGGCTCGAAACCGTCGCAACCTCGACCGACGGCGCGTCGGCGAACCGCGACCGTGCGTTCGATTTCAACGTTTTCGCATCCGAGCTGTTCAGCTCGATCGTCGTCCACAAGACCGCGTCGGCCGAACTCGACGAAGGGTCGCTGGGGGCGGTGGTCGACCTCAACACGGGCAATCCGCTCGCCGGCAAGGGTGGCTTCACCGCGGCGCTGTCGGCGCAAGGCAGCTACAACGACCTCTCCGAAAAAGTCGGGCCGCGCGTTGCGGGGCTGCTGAGCTGGGTCAACGACGCCGGCACGCTCGGCTTTGCGGTTTCCGCTGCCTATTCGGACCAGAAGACGCTCGAACTCGGCAATAATAGCGTTCGCTGGGCGCAGGCGCGCTTCGACTCGGTCGACGGCACGCCTTGCTGGACCGCCGCCAATGCGGGCGGCACCTATATCCCGAGCGCCGCATGCAATGCCGTGTCGCTCGCCTTTCACCCGCGTATCCCACGTTACGGCGAAATCGCGCACGACAAGAAACGCCTCGGCCTCACCGGGACGATTCAGTTCGCGCCGAGCGATGCGACCAAAATCTCGATCGACGGTCTTTATTCGAGCTTCAAGCACCAGCGCCGCGAGCGTTGGGCCGAAGTGCTGCTGCGCAGCAACGAACGTTCGATCAACGTCAGCGACTATGAAATCGACGACGACAATAATCTGATCTCGGCGACGCTCGACGACGCCTGGGTGCGCACAGAACATTATCTGCGCAAGGCAAAGACCGAATTCTGGCAGGTCGGCGCGACGTGGGACCAGGACGTCAGCGATACGTTCCGCTTCACTCTGCTGGGCGGCCTGTCGAAATCGACCGCGTCGATCCCGCTCGAAACGACGATCGTCTTCGACGACCGCGATGCGCAGGATTATCGCTACGACTATAGCGACATGGCACGCCCGCTGCTGACCTTTGGCACCAGCGTCACCAATCCGGCGAACTTCCAGCTTGCCGAAATCCGCGACCGTCCGTCGGAGGTGGAGAATAAGTTCCGCACCGCCCAGTTGCGCACCGAATGGGACATCAGCGATGATTTCACGGTGAAGGCGGGCGGCGTCTATCGTCGCTTCGACTTCGCCAGTATCGCCTTCACGCGCGACACGGTGGTGTGCGGCAACGGGGGCGTCGACCGCGTTCTCGGCACGCTAGCCTGTTCGCCGTCGTCGGCATTCGGGCCCGCCGCCATCTATGGCTTCCCGGTCACCTCGGCACTCGCCGAGCTGTTCACGCTCGGCAAGGCGGGGCAACCGTCCGGCACGACGACCGAATGGCTGGTCGCCAACCTCGACGCGACGACCGATTTCACCAAGCTCTATGACCGTGTCGCCGCAGTCGACGCCGGCAACAATCGCGCCGTGCGCGAAGAGGTCACCGGCGGCTATCTGCAGTTCGATGCCAAGGGCGAACTCGGCGGGCTGCGTTACGCACTCAACGCGGGCGTGCGCTATGTTCACACCGCGCAGACCTCGAGCGGGCTGAACAGCGGCGCGGCGGTGACGGTGAAGCGCAGCTATGAGGACTGGCTGCCTTCGGTGAACCTCGCGCTCTTCCCGCACGAGGACATCATCATCCGCGCCGCGGTCGCCGATGTGATGACGCGTCCGACGCTCGGCAACCTGACCCCGGGCGGGTCGGTCGACGGGTTCAACTATCGCATCAACTACGGCAACCCGTTCCTCGACCCGTTCCGCGCGACCTCCTACGATCTCGCGTTCGAATGGTATTTCGCGCCGCAGTCGATCTTCTCGGTCGCGCTGTTCAAAAAGGACATCGCGAGCTTCCCGGTCGCGACGACGACGAGCGGGACTTTCGCATCGACCGGTCTGCCGACGTCGGTGATCCCGCCGAGCAGCCCGGGCTCGATCAATCCCGAAGGCCAATTGTGGACGATCACCTCGATCGGCAACGGCGAAGGTGCAAAGCTGAAAGGCATCGAAGTCTCGTTGCAAGCACCGTTCAAATTCCTGCCGGGCTTCCTGTCGAACTTCGGCGGCATCGTGAACGCGACCTACGTCGATTCGGACGCCGACTATACGGTCGCCGGCCCGTCGATCGTCCCCGGCGGGGCGAATGTGTCGGCGGTGCGCAACGGCACGCTCTTCAACCTGTCGAAGCGCGCCTATAACGGCACGCTCTATTATGACGACGGCAAGTTCAGCGCGCGTGCCTCGGTCAGCTATCGCAGCCGCTATGCCGACGCCAACAGCGGCACCGGCAACGTCTTCGAAGGCTATGGCTCGACGATCAACGTCGATGCGTCGGTCCGTTACGCGATCACCGACAATATCGAAATTTCGGTCGAGGGCATCAATCTGACCGACGAATATCGCTATCGCTTCACCGATATCGATGCCGACCGCAATTACGAGAACAACCACTTCGGCCGCACCTTCCTGTTCGGCGCACGCGTCAAAATCTGACGCCAATGGGTTAGTCCCGGTGAGGCCCGGTTTCCGATTTCAGGGGACCGGGTCTTTCTTTTTTGAGGAGAAGATTAGGTGACCGATCGCCGCGACATGCTCAAACTCGCCGGCACCGGTCTGCTTGCGACCGGCCTGTCGGGCATCGGCGCGACCGCCACATGGGCCGGGGCGACGCCTGCATCTGCGGCTCGCGTTCCGGCCTGGGCCAAGGGCTTCGACGGGCAGCGCAAGGCCGATCTTGGCGACGGGCGCTTTCTCAACCCGATCATGGCGGGCGACCATCCCGATCCGTCGATCCTGAAGGACGGATCCGACTATTATATGACTTTCTCGACCTTTGACTCCTATCCGGGTCTGGTCATCTGGCATTCGCGCGACCTGGTGAACTGGCGCCCGATCGGCCCCGCGCTCCACAAGAATATCGGATCGGTGTGGGCGCCCGAACTCTGCAAGCACAAGGGGCGCTATTATCTCTATATTCCCACGAAAGGCCCCAACACGAGCTGGGTGATCTGGGCCGACCGGATCGAGGGGCCGTGGAGCGAGCCGGTCGACCTCAATCTGCCGAACCATATCGATCCCGGCCATGCGGTCGGAGAAGATGGGTCGCGCTGGTTGTTCCTGTCGGGGGGCGACCGCGTGCGCCTGTCCGACGACGGATTGTCGCGCGTCGGCGAGCCCGAGCATGTCTATGACCCATGGCGTTATCCCGCCGACTGGGTCGTCGAAGGCTTCGCGCCCGAGGGGCCGAAGATCACGCGGCGCGGCGGCTATTATTATATGATCACCGCTGTCGGCGGCACCGCGGGGCCGCCGACGGGGCATATGGTGATCGCGGCGCGGTCGAAATCGATCCATGGGCCGTGGGAAAATTGCCCCGCGAACCCGCTCGTCCATACCAAAACGGCCGCTGAAAAATGGTGGTCGCGCGGCCATGCGACGCTGGTCGAAGGGCCGGCGGGCGACTGGTGGAGCGTCTATCACGGGTTCGAGAACGGCTATTGGACGTTGGGGCGCCAGGCCTTGCTCGACCCGATCGAATGGACCGACGACGGCTGGTTCCGGATGAAGGGCGGCGATTTGTCGCAGCCGATCGCGAAACCCGCGGGCGGCACGGTCGCTGGGCCGCACGGCATGGCGCTATCGGACGATTTCAGCGCGCTCGCGCTGGGCGCGAAATGGAATTTCTTCAAGCCCGCCGCCGACGAACGCAGCCGCGCGCGGGTTGAAAATGGCGCGCTGGTGCTGGCTGCGCGCGGCAAGGCGCCGGTCGATTCATCGCCGCTGCTGCTCATCGCGGGCGATCAGGCGTACCGCTTCGAATGCGATATCGAGATCGCGCCGGGCGGAACCGCGGGGCTGATCCTCTTCTACGACGAGAAGCTTTACTGCGGGCTGGGTTTCGACGGCGAGCGCTTCGTCACCCACCAATATGGCATCGAACGCGCGCGCCCCGCCAATCCGCACGGGACACGCATGCGGATGCGTGTCACCAACGACCGTCATATCGTCACCTATGACACCAGCGGCGACGGGGGAAAGACGTGGGTGCGCTTCGATCGCGGCATGGAGGTCTCGGGTTACCACCATAATGTCCGCGGCGGCTTCCTCATGCTGCGGCCCGGCCTCTACTCGGCCGGGCAGGGCGAAGCGCGCTTCCGCAACTTCACCTTCCGCGCGCTGGATTAAAGCGTCACGCCCGATTTCCAGATCGCGATATCGCGTTCCTCGTTTTTCTCGGCGCGCGTCGCGGCGCCTGAGGCTGTCGCGGCGATCAGGCCGAGCAGCGCATCCGCCGCGCTGTCGAATCCCGCGTCGAGTACTGTCCCGGCATCGAAGTCGATCCAGCCTGCCTTGCGCTGTGCCAGTGCGCTGTTCGATGCGATCTTCAGCGTCGGCGCTGGAAAGCCGAGCGGCGTGCCGCGGCCGGTGGTGAAGAGGATGATCGTCGCGCCCGCCGCGGTCAGCGCGGTCGACGATACCGCGTCGTTGCCCGGCGCCTCCAGCAGCGTCAGTCCCGGCAGCGTTGCTTCGCCGCCATAACGCCGGACATCGACTACGGGTACCTTGCCGCCCTTCTGCACCGCGCCGAGCGACTTTTCCTCGAGCGTCGTGATCCCGCCCGCGATATTGCCGGGTGAGGGATTCTCGCTCACGGGTTCGCCGTTGCGAATGAAATAGTCCTTGAAATCCCGGACCAGCGCGACCGTCTCGTCAAAGATTTCCTGCGATACCGCGCGGTCCATCAGCAACTGCTCGGCGCCGAAAATCTCGGGGATCTCGGTCAGCACCACCTTGCCGCCCGCCCCGGCCACAGCATCGGCCATGCGCCCGACGAGCGGATTGGCGGTCAGGCCTGAGAGGCCGTCGGAACCGCCGCACTTGACGCCGAGCACCAGCTTCGACAGCGGCACATCGCTACGCGGTGTATCGGCGCAGCCATCGACGAGCGCGTCGATGGATTCGAGGCACGCCTCTTCATCATCCTCGACCGCCTGCGCCGACAGCGTGCGGATATGCGCGCGGCGTTCGGCCGGGATGAGGTCGAGCAGCGCGCCGAGCTGATTGCTCTCGCACCCGAGTCCGACGATCAGCACGCCACCTGCATTGGGATGCTGCGCAAGCGCGGCAAGCAGCGCGCGCGTGTGGCCAAGATCGTCGCCGAGCTGCGAACAGCCAAAGGGATGTTTGAACGCATGGACGCCGTCGACGCGTCCCGCATGGCGCTCGCCCGCGATCCGCGCAACGCGTGCGGCAAGGTTGCCGACGCAGCCGACCGTCGGCAATATCCATATCTCGTTGCGCGTTCCGACGCGTCCGTCGGGACGAACATAGCCGCGGAAGGTCGGCGCTGTCTTGCCGGGCTGTGCCGCTTCGCCGGCATCCGGCGCGTACAGATAATCGCCATCGCCGCTCAGCGCAGTCGCCAGATTGTGGCTGTGGACATGCTCGCCGGGGGCGATGTCGGTGGTCGCGGTGCCGATTGGAAAGCCATATTTGATCACCGCCGCGCCGCGCGCGATCGGCTCGATCGCGACCTTGTGCCCACGTCCCAGGTCGACCGAGGCTCGAACGGGGGAATCGGCGAATAGCCTCTCGCCGGCAGCGATATCGGCGATCGCGGTCGCGACATTGTCCGCATCATGGACGCGGATCGCACGGGTTGCGATGTTACCGGTCATCGCCGCTCAGCACCCGGCACGTTGGGAAATTTGTCATACATATGATATTTGCTTGCCTTTGACACCGGTGTCTCTTACACCGCTTCGCGGAAGAGGGAAATGAGAAAGATGCTGGCGACAAGCGATCAACAGAATGTAGCGCGTGCATTAATCGACGCGCGTGCGGGAAAGACACCGCTTACCGTCTATCCCGGCACGATGCCGCAGACGATGGCCGAGGCTTATGCGATCCAGGATAGCGCGATCGCGATCGATGGGCGCCGCGTCGGTGGATGGAAAGTCGGGCGGATCGCAGCAGAGCTCGTCGACCGCTACGGCCGCAACCGCCTGACCGGACCGATCTTCACCAACGAAATCTTCGATGGCGCCGCCAATCCGGTGATGCCGGTCTATGCCGACGGGTTCGCCGCGGCGGAGGCCGAGGTCCTTCTCTGCTTCGGCGACGTCGGTACGCGCGACTATGACATCGACACCGTGCGCGAATGTATTGCCGACGTCCGCACGGGTATCGAGATCGCGAGCTCGCCCTTTCCCGAAATCAATCGCCACGGCCCCGCGGTCACCGCGTCGGACTATGGCAATAACAAGGGGCTGATCCTCGGCCCGTCGATTGCCGATTGGCGCAACGTCGACCTCATCCGCATGCCGGTCGAAATGGCGATCGACGGCGAAACCGTCGGCGCGGCGACGATGGAGGCCATGCTCGACGGTCCGTTCGGATCGGCGCTGTTCCTGATCGACATATTGCGCACACGCGGCATCGCGATCCCGCCCGGCACCTGGGTGTCGGCGGGCGCGATTACCGGCATTCATGAAATCACGCCCGGCCAACGCGCCGAAGCGCTGTTCGACGGAAAAATCCGCGTCGGCTGCTCGATCAAAAGCTACTAAAGCAACATAACGGGAGAGGTTTATGGCACAGGCATTCGCGGACGGAGGTACGGCGGCGCCGGTGCCAAGGTCCGGCCGCTATCGCTGGCTGATCGTCGCGGTGCTGTTTGCCGCGACCACGGTCAATTATATCGACCGCACCATGCTCGGCCTGCTCGCCCCGACGCTCGGCACCGAGCTTGGGTGGAGCGAGAATGACTATGGCAACATCGTCACCGCATTTCAGGCTGCCTATGCGCTCGGCTTTTTGCTCATGGGCTGGCTGATCGACCGTTTCGGGCCCAAGATCGGGTACAGCATCGCCATTTCAATCTGGACGATCGGTCATATCGCGCATGGTTTTGCGGGGTCGGTCGCCTCTTTCATGGCGGCACGCGTCATTCTCGGCGTGGGCGAGGCGGGTCATTTTCCGTCGGTCGTCCGCGCGTCGAGCGAATGGTTTCCGCAAAAGGAACGCTCCTACGCGATCGGTTGGGTCAACAGCGCGACGACGATCGGCGTCATCCTGACCGCGCCGACAATCTGGCTTTTCATGGTCTGGATGGGCTTCGATTGGCGTCAGACCTTCATCTACACCGGCGCCTTCGGCATCATTCTGCTGCTGCTCTGGCTCTGGCTCTACAGCAACCCACGCGAAAGCGGGAAGGTCAGCGACGCCGAACTCGCGTGGATCGAGCACGATCCCCCCGAAAAGATCGAGCGCCTCGGCTGGGGCGCCATCGTCACCAAGCGCGAAGCCTGGGCCTATGCGACCGGCAAGTTCCTCACCGACCCGGTATGGTTCCTGATGCTCTTCTGGCTGCCCAAATATTTCAGCACCACCTATAATGTCGATCTGAAGGTCGTGCTGCTGCCGATGATCATCATGTATCTGCTCTCCGACGTCGGCAGCATCCTTGGCGGCTGGGTATCGTCGAAATTGATCCAGACGGGGCACAGCGTCAATTTCGCGCGCAAGGCGACGATGCTCGGCGCGGGTTGCTGCGTGCTGCCTTTGCTGTTCGTCTCCGGGCTCGACAATATGTGGCTCGCGGTCGTGCTGATCGGCATCGCGCTCGCGGGGCATCAGGCCTTTTCGTCGACGATCCTCTCGATCCCGCCCGACATGTTCCCGAAACGTGCGGTCGGCTCGGTGATCGGGCTCGGCGGCTTCGCGGGCGGTGTCGGCGGCATGATCATGGCGAAGTCGACCGGGCTCGTGCTCGACGCGACGGGGGGCAATTACACGCTCATCTTCGCGGCTTGTACCGTCGTCTATTTCCTTGCCGTGCTGGCGATCCACATCCTTAGCCCGCGCCTCGCGCCGGTCACCGTAGAAAGCAAAGCCTGATCCATGCCTCGTCCGCTGGTCCTCTCCCCCGACCGCCTCTTCCCGTCCGATCCGGCGCAGCGCGACATCGCGCGCCGACTCTATAGGGAAGTGGCGGGCCTGCCGATCATCAGCCCGCACGGACATACCGACCCAAGCTGGTTCGCGGGCAATGCCCATTTCGGCAACGCGGCGGAGCTTTTGCTCCACCCCGACCATTATGTGTTCCGGATGCTCTATTCGCAGGGCGTTTCGCTCGATGATCTGGGTATCCGGAACCGCGACGCCGACCCGCGCGAAAGCTGGCGGATCTTCGCGCAGAATTACCATCTATTCCGCGGCACCCCGTCGCGGATGTGGATGGACTGGGTGTTTGCCGAAGCGTTCGGCTTCGACGTGCAATTCTCGGCCGAGACTTCGGACCTCTATTACGACCGCATCACCGAAGCGCTCGCGACCGATGCCTTTCGCCCGCGCGCGCTGTTCGACCGTTTCGGGATCGAGGTGATCGCGACGACCGAGAGCCCGATCGATACGCTCGAGCACCACGGCGTGATCCGCGCCGCCAATGCCAGCGGCGAATGGGGCGGCCGCGTCATCACCGCCTACCGCCCCGATCCCGTCGTCGATCCCGAGTTCGAGGGCTTTCGCGATAATCTGAAACGTTTCTCCGATTTGTCGGGCGAGGATGCGTTCAGCTACGCCGGCTATCTCGCCGCGCACCGCAATCGTCGCGCCTTCTTCGCCGAAATGGGCGCGACCTCGACCGACCATGGTCATCCGACCGCCGCAACCGCCGACCTGTCGAATGCCGAGGCTGAAGCACTGTTCGCGCGTGTGACCGCTCCCGACGTCAGCGCCGCCGACGCCGAGTTGTTCCGCGCGCATATGCTGACCGTGATGGCGGGAATGAGCCTCGACGACGGGCTGGTGATGCAGATCCACCCCGGCGCATTCCGCAACCATAATCCCTGGTTGTTCGAGCATTATGGCCGCGACAAGGGCGCCGATATCCCCACGGGCACCGACTATGTCCATGCGCTGCGCCCGTTGCTCGGGCGTTATGGCAATGAAGCCGCGCTGACGATCATCCTCTTCACGTTGGACGAGACGAGCTATGCGCGCGAACTCGCGCCGCTCGCGGGTCACTATCCGGCGCTGAAGCTTGGCCCGGCCTGGTGGTTCCACGACAGCCCGGAGGGGATGCGTCGTTTCCGGAACCAGATGACCGAGACGGCGGGCTTCTACAATACAGTCGGCTTCAACGACGATACGCGTGCCTTCCTGTCGATCCCCGCGCGCCACGATGTCGCGCGGCGAATCGATTGCGGCTTCCTCGCGCAGCTTGTCGCCGAGCATCGGATGGAAGAGTGGGAGGCGGCGGAGCTCGCCACCGACCTCAGCTACAATCTCGCCAAGGCCGCGTACAAGCTGTGAGACTGTCAGCGCAAACGCCGCTCGCGGCGTCGGTCCAGGCGCCGGGCTATGACCGCGGCGCGCAGGCGCCCGGGATCGTCCATATCGGCATCGGCGCGTTCCACCGCGCGCATCAGGCGGTCTACACCGACGATGCGATGGCTGCGGGCGACCGCGACTGGGGCATCGTCGGGGTGTCGCTGCGATCGGGCGACGTCGCGGCGCAGCTTAACCCGCAGGACGGGCTATACACGGTCAGCACGCGCAGCACGGCAGGGGCCAGGTTGCGGCTGATCGGCGCGGTGCAGAAGGTGCTCGTTGCGGCCGACGATCCGCAGGCCGTCATCGACGCCATCGCGGCGCCGACGACGCATATCGTCAGCTTCACCGTGACCGAAAAGGGCTATCTGCGCCGTGCCGACGGGTCGCTCGACCTCGCTGCGGCGGTCGGCGGGGCGAGCCTCTACCGGTTCGTTGCCGCTGGTCTTGCTGCACGCAAGGCGGCCGGCCTCGGCGGCGTTACGTTGCTCAGTTGTGACAACCTCGCCGGCAATGGCGCGGTGCTGCGCCGGTTGATGCGCGAATATCTTGCCGCCTATCACCTCGATTTATCGGCATGGTTCGACGGCGAATGCACTTGTCCTGCGACGATGATCGATCGCATCGTCCCCGCGACGACCGACGCCGATCGCGCGGCGGTCGAAGCCGCGCTCGGCGTGCGCGACGAGGGTGCGGTCGTTACCGAAGGCTTCAGCCAATGGGTGATCGAGGATGACTTTGCCGGCCCGCGTCCGCGCTGGGAAAATGTCGGTGCCGAACTGGTTGCCGATGTCGCGCCCTATGAGACTGCAAAGTTGCGCATGCTCAACGGTGCGCATTCGGCGCTCGCCTATATCGGGATCGGGCAAGGCCATGAGTTCGTGCATCAGGCGATCGCCGATCCCGCGATCCGCCCCGTCATTGAACGGTTGATGCTGGACGAGGCCGCGCCGACGATCGACGCGGCGCCTGGGCAAGATCTGACCGCTTATGCCGGTGCGCTGATCGACCGTTTCGCCAATCCCGCGCTCCACCACCGGCTGATCCAGATCGCGATGGACGGCAGCCAGAAGATCCCGCAGCGCTGGCTCGAAACATTGGCGTGGCATCAGGCGCGCGGGCAGCGCTGCCCGTCGCTCGAAGCCGCGGTTGCGGCTTGGATCGCCTTCCTGCGCAGCGACCATCCGATCGACGATCCACTCGCGGACAAGCTGCGCGACGCGGCGGCGGGCCCCGATGCGATGGAGCGCCTGTTCGGCGACAGCGGCCTGCTCTCCTCCGACTGGCGCCCGATCTAGGTTGGCACCAGCAACCCCCGGCTCTCGCGCACCTCGGCATCGAGCCAGTCGATAAATGCCCGGATGCGCGGCTGCGGCGCAACGTCACGGTGGAGCGCGAGCCAGAAGGCGCGCGCGACCGTCTGCTCGGGCCGAACGCGCACCAATGCGGGATCGCCCGCGGCAAGGAAACAGGGCAGCACCCCGACACCTGCGCCGCCCGCGATCATCCGCCGCTGTGCGAGGATGGACGACGAGCGTACATTGGCGCGCAGCCCCGGTTCGATCTCGCCCAGATAATCGAGTTCGGGCGCGTAAAGTATGTCCGGCATATATCCGATGACAGGAATGCCCGCGCGTGAGAGCGGCGCGGCGACCACCGCCTCCTGCCAGTCGCGCCGGTCGGCGGGGGCATAAAGGCCCAGGCTATAGTCCGACAGCTTGCGCGTGATCAGCGGACCCTTGCGCGGCCGTGCGAGCAGCACCGCCATATCGGCCTCGCGCCGCGATGGATTGAGGAAGCCCGACGAGGCGACAAGGTCGATCTCAAGCTCGGGATGCGCGGCGACGAAGCCCCCGAGGCGCGGTGCGATGAAGCTGTTGCCGAAGCCTTCGGACACGCTCACGCGCAATTGCCCCGACAGCGTCGACCCGCCGTCCGGCGCCATATGGATGCGCGCCGCCGCTGCCGCCATCGCTTCGGCGTGCGGAACGAGCGCCCGGCCCGCCGCGGTCAGGACGAAACCCGTCGGCGCGCGTTCGAACAAAGTCTGTTGAAGCGCCGCTTCGAGCGCGCTGACCTGACGGCTGACCGTCGTCGCATCGACATGCAGCGCCGCGCCGGCCCGCGCGAGCGTGCCGTGGCGCGCGACGAACAGGAAATATTGCAGCTTGTCCCAGTCCATATGCTGCAAATATGCAGGATAATGCTGCAAGTCTATCCCTTGCAATCGTGCCGTAACTGGTCTGTGGCAGCGGCAAGATTTTACGGGAGATTCGAACATGCGACAGATCGACCATCACATCGTCGGCGGCGCCGGCGGCAGCAGCCGCTTCGCCGACGTCCTGGACCCCAACAACGGCGGCGTGCAGGCGCAGGTTGCGCTCGGCGACCGCGCCGTACTCGACCGCGCCGTTGCCGCCGCCAAAGCCGCCCAGCCCGCATGGGCCGCGACCAACCCGCAGCGCCGTGCGCGCGTGATGTTCGAATTCAAACGCCTCGTCGAAGCGAATATGAACCAGCTCGCCGAGATGCTGTCGAACGAACATGGCAAGGTCATCGCCGATTCGAAGGGCGACATTCAGCGTGGGCTTGAAGTCATCGAATTCTGTTGCGGCATACCGCATGTGCTCAAGGGCGAATATACGCAGGGCGCCGGTCCCGGCATCGACGTCTATTCGATGCGTCAGCCGATCGGTATCGGCGCGGGCATCACTCCGTTCAACTTCCCCGCGATGATCCCGCTGTGGATGGGCGGCGTCGCGACTGCGGTCGGCAACGCCTTCATCCTGAAGCCCAGCGAGCGCGATCCGTCAGTCCCCGTCCGCCTGTCGGAACTGTTCCTCGAGGCGGGCATGCCCGAAGGCATTTTCCAGACCGTTCATGGCGACAAGGAAATGGTCGACGCGATCCTCGACCATCCCGACATCGGCGCGGTCAGCTTCGTCGGCTCGTCGGACATCGCGCATTATGTCTACAACCGCGGTGTTTCGAACGGCAAGCGCGTGCAGGCGATGGGCGGCGCGAAGAACCACGGCATCGTCATGCCCGACGCCGACCTCGACCAGGTGGTGAACGACCTGACCGGCGCGGCCTTCGGTTCGGCGGGCGAACGCTGCATGGCGCTGCCCGTCGTGGTTCCCGTGGGCGAGGACACCGCGAACCGTCTGCGTGAGAAGCTGATTCCCGCGATCGAGGCGCTGCGCGTTGGCGTTTCGACCGATGCCGAGGCGCATTACGGCCCCGTGGTGACGCAGGCGCACAAGGAAAAGGTCGAGGGCTGGATCGCGAAATGCGCCGATGAAGGCGCCGAACTGGTCGTCGACGGCCGCGGCTTTACCTTGCAGGGTCACGAAAAGGGCTTCTTCGTCGGGCCGACGCTGTTCGACCATGTCACGACCGATATGGAATCGTACAAGGAAGAGATTTTCGGCCCGGTGCTGCAGATCGTCCGCGCGCCCGATTTCGAAACCGCGCTCGAACTCCCCAGCAAGCACCAGTATGGCAATGGCGTCGCCATCTTTACGCGCAACGGCCATGCCGCGCGCGAATTCGCCGCGCGCGTCAATGTCGGCATGGTTGGGATCAACGTACCGATCCCGGTGCCGGTCGCCTATCATACGTTCGGCGGCTGGAAACGCTCTGCGTTCGGCGACACCAACCAGCACGGCATGGAAGGCGTAAAGTTCTGGACCAAGGTCAAGACCGTAACGGCGCGCTGGCCCGACGGGTCGCCCGACGGCGGCAACGCCTTTGTCATCCCGACGATGGGCTGACGGGCGAACGCATGAAACCCGGCTCGGCCATCGGGCATTCTTCTCCTGACGGCGCCGACATATGGTCGGCGCCGCAAGGAGGTTGACGATGAGGCACCGGGTTATACTTGCTGCGACGCTTTTTCTTGGCGCGTGCAGCGGCGGCAAGGACGAGGAATCGGGCCCCGAGGCGACCGCGACGATCGGCCCGTTGCAAAAGGCCGAACGCTCGGCGCCCGCCGAACCCTCCGGCGCGGTGGTCGACGCGGACCTGCCCAAAGCTGCAGACGAAGCACCTGCCAAACCGGACGTTTCGATCAAGGCCGACGGCAAGACGATTCCGCCCGCGATCCGCGGCCGCTGGGCGCTCAAGGTGGCCGACTGCACGGCAAGAAAGGGCACCGATCTCACGGCGCTGACGATTGATGCGACGAACCTGCGCTTCTACGAATCGCACGGCGAACTGGCGCGTGTTCGCCAGAGCGACGCGGTCCGTATCGTCGCCGATTTTCGGTTCAGCGGCGAAGGTGTCGAATGGGATCGCAGGATGCTGCTCGACCTTGACGACGGCGGCAAGACGCTCGTCCGCCGCGACTCCGGCGAGGGTGCCGTGGCGGGCGCGATGCGCTATACGCGCTGCGCCGGATGACGGCTTTTTAGAAAGGGAGACATACGATGGACATTCGCTTGCTCGCAATTGCCGCCGTTCTGCCGCTTGCGGCTTGTACGCAGGAACGGACACCCGTCGAATCGACCCCACCGCCGCCCGAAGCCGAAATGACGTGCAAGGCCGACGCCGCGCAATCCTATGTCGGTCAGACCGCGACCCCCGATCTCGGCGGCGCGATCCTGAAAGCCGCGGGCGCCCGCACACTGCGCTGGGGCCCACCGCGCTCGGCGATGACGATGGATTATCGTGTCGATCGCGTGAACGTCATGTACGACGACGCCTATAAGATCACGCAGGTCACCTGTGGCTGATTCCAGCCGTCGCAACCATAGCTCGGCATCCCCGTTCGAACCCGTCTATGGCTACAGCCGCGCGGTTCGGGTGGGGAACCGCATCGACGTCGCGGGCTGCGCGCCGATCGAGCCCGATGGCAGCTCGACCCCCGGCGACGCCGGGGCACAGGCGGCGCGCTGCATCGCGATCATCGGCGAAGCGCTGGAAGCGCTCGGCGGCAGCTTCGCCGATGTCGTGCGCACGCGCATGTATATCACCGACGCCGCGGACGCCGACCTTGTCGGGCGCGCGCACGGATCGGCATTCAAAAATGTGCGTCCGGCATCGACGATGCTGGTTGTGCCCGCGCTGATCCGTCCCGAATGGAAAGTCGAAATCGAAGCCGAAGCTATTATCGAGAAGTGACCATGACCGACCAGTTCCAGCTTACCGACGACCAGCTTGCCATCCAGGATATGGCGCGCAAATTCACCGCCGACCGCATCACGCCCTTTGCCGCCGAATGGGACGAGAAAAGCCATTATCCCGTCGAGGTGTGGAAGGCCGCGGGCGAGCTCGGCTTCGGCGCCATTTACGTCGCGGAGGAATCGGGCGGCATCGGCCTTGGCCGGCTCGAGGCGGCGCTGATCATGGAGGCGATGGCCTATGGCTGTCCCGCGACCAGCGCCTATGTCTCGATCCACAATATGGCGACCTGGATGATCGACCGCTTCGGCGGGGCCGAGATCAAGGCGCGCTTCTTGCCCGAACTCGTCAGCATGGAAAAAATCGCGAGCTATTGCCTGACCGAACCGGGCTCGGGCTCGGATGCCGCCGCGCTCAAGACGACCGCCAAGAAGGACGGCGACCATTATGTCCTGAACGGCACCAAACAGTTCATCTCGGGCGCGGGCTATAACGACATTTATGTCTGCATGGTCCGTACCTCGGAAGAAAAGTCGAAGGGCATAAGCTGCCTCGTCATCGAAAAGGACACGCCGGGCCTCAGCTTCGGTGCGCCCGAGAAAAAGCTCGGCTGGAACGCTTCCCCCACGGCGCAGGTGATCTTCGAGGATTGCCGCGTGCCGGTGGAAAATCTGGTCGGTGCCGAGGGCGACGGCTTTCGCTTCGCGATGGCGGGGCTCGACGGAGGCCGCCTCAACATCGGCGCCTGCTCCCTGGGCGGCGCACAGCGCTGCCTCGACGAGGCGATCGCCTATAGCAAGGACCGGCAACAGTTCGGGCAGCCGATCGCCGATTTCCAGAACACGCAATTCACCCTCGCCGATATGGCGACCGATCTCGAAGCGTCGCGCGCCTTGCTGTATCTCGCGGCCGCAAAGGTCACCGCGAATGCGCCCGACAAGTCGCGCTTCTCGGCGATGGCGAAGCGGCTCGCGACCGACAATGGCAGCAAGATCGTCAACGACGCGCTCCAGTTGTTCGGCGGCTATGGCTATCTTCGCGACTATCCGATCGAACGTTTCTGGCGCGACCTGCGCGTCCATTCGATCCTCGAAGGCACCAATCAGGTGATGCGGATGATCGTCGGAAGGGACCTGCTGCGCCAATGACCACCAATATAACTGACGATGTCCTGATCTCGACCGACGTCCGCGTCGGCCGCTTGTCGCTCAATCGTCCGAAGGCGATCCATGCGCTGAACCTGCCGATGTGCGACGCGATGATCGACGCTCTCGTGAAATGGCGGGATGACGACGCGGTCGAGGCGGTGATCATCGACCATAGCGAGGGCCGCGGTTTCTGCGCCGGCGGCGACATCCGCATGCTCGCGGAAAGCGGGGCGAAGGACGGCAAGGAAGCGCGCCTGTTCTTCCACACCGAATATCGCCTCAACCATCTGCTCTTCACTTATCCCAAGCCCGTCGTCGCGTTCATGGACGGCATCACGATGGGCGGCGGAGTCGGCATTTCGCAGCCGGCGAAATATCGTGTCGCGACCGAGCACACACGTTTTGCGATGCCGGAAACGGGGATCGGCCTGTTCCCCGACGTCGGCGGCGGCTGGTATCTGCCGCGGCTGGAAGGGCGCGTCGGCGCCTATCTCGCACTCACCGGTGCGCGGCTCGACGGCGCCGAGTGCCTCGCGCTCGGCCTTGCGACCCATTATCTGCCCTCGGAAAAGCTCGCCGACGCGAAGGCGCGGATCGCGGTCGACCCGACCCGCATCGGCGGCATATTGGGTGAACTGTCGGTTACCGCGCCGCCTGCGGCGATCACCCAGCATATCGAACGGATCAACCGCCTGTTCGCGAGCGACACCTATGAGGATATCCTCGGCGCGCTCGAAGCCGATGGCGGCGAATGGGCGATCAAGGAACTCGCGACGCTGCACGGCAAATCGCCGCAGACGTGCAAGGTCGCGCTGCGCCAGCTCAAGGAAGGCGGCGAAATGCACGACTTCGCAGCGCAGATGACGCAGGAATATGCGATCGGCAGCCGCGTTGTCGCGATGCATGATTTCATCGAGGGCGTACGTGCGCTGATCGTCGACAAGGACAACAGCCCGAAGTGGAATCCCCCGACCGCCGAGGCGGTCACCGACGACTGGATCGATGCGATCTTTGCGCCGCTGCCCGAAGCCGAGAAATGGACGCCGCTTAGCTGACCCTTGCCCCCCAACCTTTGTCACCCCGGACCTGGTCCGGGCCCCCGCTTCTTCGACGTCGCAAAGCGGGATGCCGGATCAAGTCCGGCATGACGAAAATCCGGAGATTGCCGAATGACTTACGAAACCCTCCTCGTCGAAACGCGCGGGGCCGTCACCTTGGTGACGCTCAACCGCCCGCAGGCGCTCAATGCGCTGAACTCGGGCGTGCTTGACGATCTGATCGCAGCCTTTGCGGCGTTTGAAGCCGACCCCGGCCAGCGCTGCGCCGTCCTCACCGGTTCGGGCGACAAGGCCTTCGCGGCGGGCGCCGACATCAAGGAAATGGCCGATAAGCCGGCGTCCGATTTCTACCTCGAAGATTTCTTCTCGAAATGGACGAGCGATTTCGTGAAGAAGGTCCGCAAGCCGTGGATCGCCGCGGTGAACGGTTTCGCGCTGGGCGGCGGCTGCGAGCTGGCGATGATGGCCGACTTCATCATCGCGTCGGACAAGGCGAAGTTCGGCCAGCCCGAAATCAAGCTTGGCGTCGCGCCGGGCATGGGCGGGTCGCAGCGACTGACGCGCGCGATCGGCAAGGCGAAGGCAATGGAGATGTGCCTCACGGGCCGAATGATGGATGCCGCCGAGGCCGAGCGTTCGGGCCTCGTCGCCCGCGTCGTCGAACATGCGGCGCTGGTCGATGAAGCGGTGAAGACCGCGACGACGATTGCCGCAATGCCGCCGATGGCCGCGATGGTGAACAAGGACATGGTCAACGCCGCGTTCGAAACGACGCTTGACCAAGGGCTGATCTACGAACGCCGCCTGTTCCAGATTCTCGCCGCGACCGAAGACAAGGCAGAAGGAATGGCCGCCTTCATCGAAAAGCGCGAAGGCGTGTGGAAGGGTCGCTGACATGAAAATCGCATTTATCGGGCTCGGCAATATGGGCGGCGGCATGGCCGCAAATCTGGCGAAGGCGGGCCATGAGGTGCGCGCCTTCGACCTCAGCGGAGAAGCGCTCGCGCGCGCCGTCGAAGCTGGCTGTTCGCGTGCCGCGTCGACAGCCGAAGCCGTGACCGGCGCCGAGGCCGTGGTGACGATGCTCCCCGCGGGCAAGCATGTCGCGTCGGTCTATGAAAGCGACGTCTTTCCGAATGCCGGGCCGGGCACCTTGCTCCTCGACTGCTCGACGATCGACGTTGCGACCGCGCGCTCGAATATCGAAGCCGCGACTGCCAAGGGCCTGGTCGCGGTCGATGCGCCGGTGTCGGGCGGCATCGCGGCCGCCAATGCGGGCACGCTGACCTTCATGGTCGGCGGCACCGACGAAGGCTTTGCGCGCGCCGAACCGATCCTCGCCAAAATGGGCAAGGCGGTGATTCACGCCGGCGACGCGGGCGCGGGGCAGGGCGCGAAAATCTGCAACAATATGCTGCTCGGCGCATCGATGGTCGCAACGTGCGAGACGCTGGCGCTGGCGCAGAAGCTCGGGCTCGACCCGCAGAAATTCTTCGACATTGCGAGCGTGTCGTCGGGGCAGTGCTGGTCGCTGACCAGCTATGCGCCGCTGCCCGGCGTCGGTCCGACGACCCCCGCCGACAATGGTTACAAGGGTGGGTTCGCCGCGGCCTTGATGCTCAAGGATCTGCGCCTCGCGATGGAAGCGGCGGCGAGCGTCGATGCCGACGTGCCGATGGGGGCGAAAGCGCGCGAACTGTACGAAGCCTTTGTCGAAGCCGACAAGGACGGCCGCGACTTTTCGGCGATCATCCAGACGCTGCAAGCCTAACCGGGCGTAAAATTCCGTTCGAACTCAAGACTGTTCCCCGGCGAAAGCCGGGGCCCAGAAGGCACGGCGCGACCTCGCATGGGCCCCGGCTTTCGCCGGGGAACAGCATATTGCTTCGCAAAGGAATAGATTCCGATGCGAAAGCGGGCGCTTGATCAGTAAAAATCCGCCGTTTCGCCGCCATCGCGGCGTTCGGTGCGATGCACTTGCGTAGGGGCGCCACGCTGACCGGTGCGGACTTCGATCCGTCCATCGACGCGCCGTATCTCAGCAGGCGCCAAAATGCGTGCCCGTGCCACCGCAACAGCGGTGACCTGCGGTGCCACGGGCGCGGCGGCCGGAGCGGTGCCGGCAAGCAGAAGGACGGCGAGGGCGGACATGGCGTTCATGCTCTGCCCTAACGGCAGGTCTTGCCAGCGCTTTAACCCTGAATCGCAAGTTTCCGGTCGCACCTGCGATGGTGCGAAGGCAAAAGAAAGGCCGCCTGCCCCGCGTCGGGACAAGCGGCCATATCTTCGTAAGCGAAATTGGGTTTAGAAACCCGACTTCGCGTCTGCCTTTTCCTTCAGCAGCGGCGCGATGGTAAATCCATGCTTCTCGAGCGCCGCGACGATCTTGTCGGTGCCTTCAAGCCCCGCCCAGAACATCGGGCCGCCGCGATACACCGGCCAGCCATAGCCATAGATCCAGACGACATCGATGTCCGACGCGCGCTGCGCCTTGCCTTCGGCGAGGATCAGAGCGCCTTCGTTGACCATCGGATACAGCGTGCGCTCGATGATCTCCTGATCGGTGATCTCCCGCTTTTCGACTCCCGCCTTCTTGCGGAACTCTTCGATGATCTCGGCGACGCGCGGGCTTTCCGACGGATTGCGCTTGTCGTCATAGTCATAGAAGCCTGCCTGCTTCTTCTGGCCCCAGCGGCCCTCGGCGGCGAGCGCGTCGCGGATGCTTTCGATCCGGTTCGGGTCGCGGTGCCAGCCGATGTCGACCCCGGCAAGGTCGCTCATCTGGAACGGGCCCATCGGCATGCCGAATTCGACATGGACCTTGTCGACCTGTGCCGGCGTCGCGCCTTCGAGCAGCAGCTTCATCGCTTCGAACTGGCGCGGCTTCAGCATGCGGTTGCCGATAAAGCCGTCGCAAACGCCCGCGACCACGGCGACCTTGCCGATCTTCTTGCCGATCGCCATCGCGGTGGCCAGCGCGTCGGGTGCGGTCTTTTCACCGCGCACGACCTCGAGCAGTTTCATCACATTGGCGGGCGAGAAGAAGTGCATGCCGAGCACGTCGCCGGGGCGGCTCGTCGCGGTCGCGATTTCATCGACATCGAGATAGCTGGTGTTCGACGCAAGGATGGCGCCGGGCTTGGCGATCTTGTCGAGCTTGCCGAAGATGTCCTTCTTGACGTCCATATTCTCATAGACCGCCTCGATGATCAGGTCGCAATCGGCCAGATCGTCAAGGCTGAGGCTTGGCGTCAGCAGGCCCATCATCTGGTCGACCTGCTCAGGCTTGAAGCGGCCCTTCGCGGCCGAGGCGTCGTAATTCTTGCGGATCACGCCGACGCCGCGGTCGAGTGCGTCCTGTGCCATCTCGACGATCGTGACGGGGATGCCCTTCTGCAGGAAGTTCATCGAAATACCGCCGCCCATCGTGCCGGCGCCGATCACGCCGACTTTCTTGATGTCGCGCAGCTGCGTGTCCTTGGGCAGGCCGTCGATCTTTGCGGCCTGACGTTCGGCGAAGAAGATGTGGCGTTGGGCGGCCGACTGGCTGCCGAACATCAGCTTCATGAACTGCTCGCGCTCGAACGCCAGCCCTTCTTCGAAGGGCAGGCGCGTCGCGGCTTCGACGCAGGCGAGGTTGGCGTAAGGCGCCTCGAACCCGCGCCAGCGCTTGGCGTTAGCCGTCTTGAGCTGTTCGATCACCGCGACATCGCCGAACACCGGGCGTTCGCGCGTCGGACGCGGACCGTCGGCGATCTTCGCGCGCGCAAAGGCGATGGCGTCGGCGGCAAGGCTGTCTTCGCCCGCCAACTCGTCGACCAGGCCGAGTTCCTTCGCCTTCGCGGCGGGCAGCGGATCGCCGGTCGAGGTCATCGTCGCGGCGGCTTCGACCCCGACGACGCGCGGCAGGCGCTGCGTGCCGCCTGCACCGGGCAACAGGCCGAGCTTCACTTCGGGGACGCCGAGCTTCGCCGAGGGCACCGCGACGCGGTAATGGCAGACAAGAGCCGTCTCCAGCCCGCCGCCCAGTGCGGTGCCGTGAATCGCGGCGACCACCGGCTTCGATGCGGCTTCGATGCTGTTGAGCACGGCGTTGAAATCGGGGCCGCGCGGCGGCTTGCCGAATTCGCTGATGTCGGCGCCCGCGATGAAGGTGCCGCCGGCGCAGCGCAGCACGATCGCCTCGACGCTGTCATCGGCCAGCGCCGCGCCGAAATGATCTTCGAGGCCCTGGCGGACGTGCCAGCTCAGCGCGTTGACGGGCGGATTGTTGACGATGATGACGGCGACATTGCCGTCCTTTTCCAGCGTGACGCTGACGGGGGTTTCTTCGGACATGGGAGACTCCTTCAATCTTGAGCCCGTCCGCGCGCGGCGAACGGAAAACGGTGTTGCAATTTCAATCGTCGATCGCGGCGTGGACCAGGGTCTTGACCTCGCGCCGCACGGGATAGGTGGAGGAGGGCATGAGCTGGGTCATGAAGACCATGCAAATCTCTTCGACCGGATCGACAAAAAAGCCGGTCGAGAACATGCCGCCCCAATAATAATCGCCGGTCGAGCCCGGAATGCCGGCGGCGGCCGGGTCGAGGGTCACTGCGAATCCGAGCCCGAAACCCACTCCGGCATTCTCATCCTCGGAAAAGATGCCGACGCTGTGCTGTGTCAGGTCGCCGCCGCCGGGCAGATGGTTCGATGTCATCAGGTCGAGCGTTTTGCGGCTGATGATCCGCGTATCGCCAAGCTTGCCGCCGCCGAGCAGCGTCAGACAGAAGCGGTGATAATCGTGGAGCGTCGAGGCGAGCCCGCCGCCGCCCGAATGAAAGCTGCGATCCTTCGCCCAGCGGCTCTTGGCCCCGCTGTCGAAATCCTGTTTCACCTCTTTGGGATGGAAGGCATAGGCATCGGCCAGTCGGTGTTGCTGGTCGGCGGGCACCTTGAAGCCGGTGTCGACCATGCCGAGCGGGCCAAAGATGCGCTCCTGCAACACCTGCGCGAACGGCTTGCCCTCGATGCGCTCGATCACCGCGCCGAGCACGTCGGTCGCCATCGAATAATTCCAGTGCGCGCCGGGGTCGAACTGCAACGGAATCTTCGCCAGATCGGCAATGAAGCTGTCCATCGTGTAATCGGCGTCGAAATCGTCGATCCGCGCCTTGCGATATGCCGCATCGACCGGGGTGCGTTCCTGAAAGCCATAGGTCAGCCCCGCGGTATGGCGCAGCAGGTCGACCATGCGGATCGGCTGCGTCGGCGGACGCGTCAGAAATGGGACATTGCCGCCGCCCGCGACGAAGACGCCGGTATCGTTGAACTCCGGGCAGAATTTCGCGAGCGGGGTCGACAGCGCGACCTTGCCTTCCTCGACCAGCATCATGAAGGCGACGCTGGTGATCGGCTTGGTCATGCTCGCGATGCGGAAGATCGCATCCTCTTTCAGCGCCTCGCCCGGCCGCGCTTCGCCGATGACCGACTGGTGCGCGATCTCGCCGCGGCGCGACACCAAAGTCGCGGCGTGCGGCAGGCGACCGGGACCCACATATTTGGCCTCGAGGAAGGCGGGGATGCGATCGAGCCGCGCCGTGTTGAACCCATGTGCTACCATATGATGACCTCTTTCAGGATCGCGTCGGCTTCGGCGAGCAAGGCCGGATCGATCGTCAGATCGCCCGCGACGACCGTTTCCTTAAGCTGCGCCGGGTTGCGCGCGCCGATGATCGCGCTGGTGATCCCTGGCTGGGCGAGCACCCACGCGATCGCGAACTGCGCCATGCTGCATCCCGCACGCGCCGCGACGGGTGCCAGCTTCTGCACCGCTTCGAGAACCGGATCGGTCAGGAAATGGCGCATATAATGCGCATCGTCGCTCGTCGCGCGGCTGTCGTTGGGCGGCGCGGCGCCGGGCTTATATTTGCCGCTGAGCACGCCCTGCGCCATCGGCGACCATACGATCTGACCGATGCCGTTTTCGATGCACAGCGGAAAGACGCTCGGTTCGTGCTTGCGATAGAGCATCGAATATTGCGGCTGGCTCGACGTGAATTTGACGTTCGGGGGGACGAGGTCGAGTGCGCCTTGTATCTGTTCGGCGGTCCATTCGGAAAAGCCGATCGCGCGCGCCTTGCCGCTGCGGACCACCTCCGACAACGCTTCCATCGTTTCCTCGATCGGCGTGTCATTGTCATAGCGGTGGCATTGATACAGGTCGACATAATCGGTGCGGAGCCGTTTCAGGCTCGCGTCGATCTGCTTCGCGACCTGCGGTGCCGACAGGCCACGGTCGGTTTCGGTCATCGGAAAGAACAGCTTGGTCGCGAGAACATAGGAATCGCGCGGACGATCCTTCAGCGCCCGTCCCAGAAATTCCTCGGCGGCACCGGTGCCATAGATATTCGCGGTATCGATGAAATTGATGCCCGAATCGAACGCCGCATCGACGCACGCGCGGCCTTCGCTATCATCGACGCCGACGCCATAGGTCAGCCAACTGCCAAGGCAGATCGCCGACACCTTGATTCCGCTGTCTCCGAGTTCCCGATATTGCAAGTTTCGTCTCCGTCAGTGCGATGTCTGCCCCAATAGCTGGCGCGTGACCGGATGCGAACTTGTCAGACCGCCGTCGACGGCAATAGCCTGTCCATTGATATAGCTTGCCTGGTCGCTCGCAAGGAACAGCGCGACATTGGCGAGTTCCTCGGGCTGCGCCGCACGGCGGAGCGGGTTGAGCTGGCCGAGCTTGTGCGTCACCTCTTTCGCCTTGGCATAATCGAAGGTCGGTTTGGTCATCCCGGTTTCGGTGAGGCCGGGGCACACCGCGTTGACGCGCACGCCGCTCGTCGACAATTGCTGTGCCGCGACCTTGGCGAGATTGATAACGCCCGCCTTCGACGCCGAGTAGGCGCCGGGGCCCGCGCCGGAGTTCAGGCCCGCGACGCTCGCGGTCAGCACGATCGCGCCGCCACGACCCTGATCGACCATCGCCTTGCCGGCGTGCTTCACCATCAGCGCGGGGCCGATCAGGTTGACGCGCAGCGTTTCGGCCCAGGCGGCGGGGTCGAAATCGAAGATTCCCCCCATGTCGCCGATGATCCCGGCATTGGCGAACGCAACGTCGAGCCCGCCGAAATTCTCTTTTGCGGCCGCGACGAGCGAAGCTACGTCTGCTTCGATCCCGGCGTCGATCTCCAGCGCTATCACCTCGCCGCCGGCATCCTTCACCAGCTTCGCCGTGTCGTGCACCGCTGCCGTCTTGTCGCCGATGACGAGTTTCGCGCCCTCGGCGGCGAAGCGCAGCGCGCTCGCGCGGCCGATGCCGCTGCCCGCACCGGTAATGATCGCAACCTTGCCGTCCAATGCGCCCATCATGCGCCTCCCGAAATCGTGGCTCCGCCATCGCACACGATGGTCTGGCCGGTGGTGAATGCTCCCGCCTTGCTGGCGAGGAAGACCGCAGCGCCCGCGATCTCGTGCGGTTCGCCGATCCGCTTTAGCGTCGAAGCGGCCGTCGATCGTTTGAGATTCTCCGGATTTTCCCACAATGCGCGCGCCATGTCGGTGCGGATCAGGCCGGGCGCGATGCAATTGACGCGCACCCCGCGCGGTCCGAACTCGACCGAGAAATTTCGCGCGACCTGCATGTCGGCGGCCTTCGAAATCCCATAGGCACCGATGATCGGCGATCCCTTGAGCCCACCGATCGAGCTGATGATGGTGATCGAACCCTCGCCACGTTCGAGCATTTCGGGCGCGACCATCGTGATCAGCCAGTGGTTGGACAGGATATTATTGTCCATGATCTTGCGAAACTGGTCGTCGCTGATCCCAAGGCCGGGGCCATAATAGGGGTTGGACGCGGCGTTGCAGACCAGCGCGGTGATCTTGCCAAAGGTTGCGCGCGCCTCGTCCACCAGATTCTGAAGATCGTCTTTCGAAGAGATGTTCGCGGCAATCGCGATCGCGGTGCCTTCGCCGAACTTCGCATTGATCTCGGCCGCCGCCTGGTCGCACGCATCCTGCTTGCGGCTCGAAATCACGACCTTCGCACCCTGTTCGGCCATGGCCTCGGCCGTCGCCCTGCCGATACCGCGCGACGATCCGGTGATCAAAGCCACCTGGCCGCTCATGTCGAACAGGCTCATGCGCCGGCTTTCTTCGCGAATTCCCACGCTTTCTCGGCGAGCGGACGGACGCGTTCGGACATATCCTTGGCGTGCTGCGACGAGGCGGTTCCCTCGATCACGCGCTTCTTGATGCCCTGGATGATGCCCGCGAGGCGGAAGAAATTATAGGCGAAATACCAGTTCATGTCGGGCACGCCATCGCGGCCGGTGGCGGCGCAATAACGTTCGACCATCTCGTCGAGCTCGGGGATGCCGAGCGCCTTGCGATCAAGGTCGGAAACGCCGGAGCGCCCGCCATTCTCGGTGACCCACGCCATGGCGACATAGGTGAAATCGGCGAGCGGATCGCCCAGCGTCGACAATTCCCAGTCGAGCACCGCGAGCACTTCGGGCCGGTCCTTGGCAAAGATCATATTGTCGATGCGATAATCGCCATGGACGACGCTGGTGCGCGTCTGTTCAGGCAAGGTGGCGGGCAGCCATTCGATCAGCCGCTCCATCTCGTCCATCGTTTCGGTTTCGGCGAGGCGATATTGCTTGGTCCAGCGATCGACTTGACGACCGAAATAATTGCCGGGCTTGCCGAAATCGGACAGCCCCGCCGCTTCGACATCGACCGCATGTAGCGCGGCGAGAGTGTCGATCATCGCCTCATAGGTCGCGCGGCGGTTTTCGGGGGTCGACCCCGGCATCGCGCCGTCCCAGATCGTATGGCCGTCGACCATCCCCATCACATAGAACCAGCTGCCGGTGACGCTGTCATCGGTGCAAAGCCCATATTGGCGCGCGACGGGGAAGCCCGCCTTATACAGTCCCGCCTGCACCTTATATTCGCGGTCGACCGCATGCGCCGAGGGAAGCAACTGGCCATAGGGTTTGCGCCGCAGGACATAATTGCCCGACGGCGCGCTGATCTTGTACGTCGGGTTCGACTGGCCGCCGGCGAATTTATGCTGGGTCAGCGGACCTTCGAAACCTTCTACATTGGCTTCCATCCACGCGGTCAGCTTCGCCTCGTCGAGCACATCGGCGCCCTCGGGCGCGACGGTGCCGCTGAACGCCTTTTGCGCGTCGAGCGTCATTGGTCGAATACGATCACCGACCGTGCGGCGTCGCCCTTCCTCATCTTGTCGAACCCTTCGTTGACCTTCGCGAGCGGGATCGTCTCGGCGACGATCGAGTCGAGGTCGAGCAGGCCGCGGAGATAAAAATCGACGAGGCGCGGAATGTCGACCGGGAAGCGGTTGCCCCCCATGATCGCGCCCTGCAATTTCTTGCCCGACAGCAGGTCCATCGCGCTCAGCCCGACCTTCTCGGACAGGGGCATCATGCCAAGGATCGTCGCGGTGCCGCCGCGGCGCAGCGAAGCGACCGCTAGGCTTGCCGACGCAGGCCGCCCGACGGCTTCGATCGCATGGTCGACGCCGCCCTTGGTCAGCTCCAGAATTTGCTTCGCGGCATCGTCGGCGAGTGCGTCGACGACGTCGGTCGCGCCGAGCTTGACCGCCAGCGCCCGCTTTTCGGGAACCGGGTCGGCGGCGATGATGCGCCCCGCGCCCGCGATCTTCGCGGCGTTGATCGTCGCGAGCCCCACGCCGCCGCAACCGACGACGGCGACGGTTTCACCCGGCGTCACCTTGCACGCGTTGAAGATCGTGCCCGCGCCCGTCGTCACTGCGCAGCCGATGACGGCGGCGCGGTCGAGCGGCATTTCGGGGTCGATCGCGACGCAGGCATGTTCGTGGACGAGCATCGTCTCCGAAAAGGCCGAAAGGTTGAGCATCTGGTTCACCGGCGACCCGTCGGGACGCGTGATCCGCGGTGCCGATCCGGCGGCCCGGCGCGTGTCGCCGCCCATGCACAATGACATCCGCCCGCTGACGCAAAACTCGCAATGCCCGCAGAATGCCGACAGGCAGGTGACGACCGCGTCGCCGACCTTGACCGTGCGAACTTCGCTGCCGACCGCCTCGACGATGCCCGCGGCTTCATGGCCGGGGATGGCGGGGAGGGGGTGCGGATAGGCGCCGTCGATGAAATGCAGGTCCGAATGGCAGAGCCCGCATGCGGCGGTGCGGATGCGCACCTCATGCGGACCGCAGTCGGCGACGACGACATCCTCGATCGACAGCGGCTTGCCCGGCTCGATCAGAATCGCGGCTTTGGTCACAATATCTCTCCGGTTCTGGTTTTAACGCGAAACGCCGATGTCGCCCGACGAGAAGCCGGGCTGGCTCGCTTCGCTATGCTTGGCGAATTCGATCCGGGCGATCGCGCGTTCATGCACTTCGTCGGGACCGTCGGCGAGCCGCAGCGTGCGCTGATGCGCATAGGCCTTGGCGAGCCCGAAATCTTCCGACACGCCCGCGCCGCCATGCGCCTGGATCGCATCGTCGATGATCTTCAGCGCCATGTTCGGCGCCTGCACCTTAATCATCGCAATCTCGGCGGCGGCGGTCTTGTTGCCGACCTTGTCCATCATGTCGGCGGCCTTCAGGCACAGCAACCGCGTCATCTCAATGTCGATGCGCGCGCGGGCCAGGCGATGTTCCCAGATGCTATATTCGGCGACCTTCTTGCCAAAGGCGACGCGCGACTGCAGCCGCTTCGCCATCTTCGCAATCGCTTCTTCCGCCACACCGATCGTGCGCATGCAATGGTGGATGCGGCCCGGCCCAAGGCGCCCCTGCGCGATCTCGAAGCCGCGGCCTTCGCCGAGCAGCATCGCTTCCTCGGCGTTGACGCGGACATCCTTCAGCTCGATTTCCATATGGCCGTGCGGCGCATCGTCATAACCGAATACGGGCAGGTGGCGCAGGATGTTCACGCCCGGCGCGTTGAGCGGCATCAGCACCATCGACTGCTGCGCGTGGCGCTTGGCGGCAAAGTCGGTCTTGCCCATCACGATCGCGATTTCGCAGCGCGGATCGCCGGCGCCCGACGACCACCATTTGGTGCCGTTGATCACATAATCGTCACCGTCGCGCTCGATGCGTGTTTCGATATTGGTCGCGTCGGACGATGCGACGCGCGGCTCGGTCATCAGAAAGGCCGAACGGATCTCGCCATTCATCAACCGGCCGAGATATTTTTCCTTCTGCGCGCGCGTTCCGTAGCGATGGAAGACTTCCATATTGCCGGTGTCGGGCGCCGAGCAGTTGAACACCTCGCTCGCAAAGCCAACGCGACCCATTTCCTCGGCGCACAGCGCATATTCGAGGTTGGAGAGGCCGGGCCCCTCGAACTCGAACGTCTCGTCGACATGATGGTGCGCGGCGGATTTGGGCGGCATGAACAGGTTCCAGATGCCGGCTTCTTTCGCCTCGGCCTTCAGATCCTCGACCACCTGAATGACTTTCCAGCGATCGCCAGCCTTGTCCTGCTCGTAATAGGTCGGGACCGCAGGGCGAACCTTGCGCTCGATGAAGTCGCGGACCCGGTCGCGCCAATAGACCTGCCGGTCGGTGAGATCGAAGTCCATCTGCGCTTCCTTTCCCTTTACGTTTACGTAAACCCTTGGACCGATTCGCCGGCCTTGCCAAGTCCTGCGGTCCGAAAATTACCTCATTTGGTCACAGCGCGCATTTTTCGCTTACGGGTGCGCTCCGCTCGCGTCGGGCTCTGCGCGCGCGGCATCGCCCAGCAGCGCGAGTCGCGCCTCGTGATCGGCGCGCGAGATCGGGAATTTGCGCATCACGATCAGCCCCAGCGTGCCGATGACGAGCACCGAGAGCGCATAGCCGAGCGCGAGATTGCCGAGCACGTCGCTGCCGACCTCGCCCGGCTTCGCATTCGCCGGAAAGGCCGCGAAGGACAGGATCAGCCCCGCGGCAAAAATGCCGATGCCGGTCGCGCATTTCTGCATGAAGAAAAAGCCGGCGAAGAACAGCCCCTCCGACCGGCGCCCCGTCTCGCTCTGCGACGCTTCGACCACATCGGCCATCATCGACGAGGACAGGATCATCAGCATGATCGAGAAGGTGTTGGATATGAACACGAGTGCGAACATCGCCGCGACGCTCGGCTTGCCGGGCAGGCCGGGGAAGACACCCTGGATCCACGCGAAATAGATGCCGCTGTTGACGAGCAGCGCGACCGCGCCCGCAAGGATCGCGCCGTCGCGCTTCCCGAGCTTTGCCGAGAGCGGCGCGACCAGCAAAAAGGCCGCGACCATCGTCCCGAAAAGCAGGAAGACATAGGCGATCATCTCACCCTGCGTGAACTGCCAGAAAAAGCCGAGCAGATAATTGTTCATCGAGAAGGTGATGCCTTGATTCACATATCCGAACAGCGCCGCGAAGACGAGCCAAAGGAAGGCGCGGTTCGACAGCGTGTCGCGCATGTCGCGCACGATATGACGCAGCGTCGTCGGCGGTTTCACATCGGCGAGGTTCGACACGGCGATCCTTTTGTGCTGCCCGGCGGCGGAGATCAGCACCGCGCCCGACATCATCAGCGCGCCGGCGAGCGCATAGGGGAAATAGCCGTCGGGATCGACGAGCCCCTTCGCGCCACCGAAAAAGACGCCATAGGCGAGCAGCAGGATGACGAGCCCGCCGCCCCAGCCGAACAGGAAGCGAAAGCGCATCACCGCGGTTCGCTCGTCATAGTCGGCGGTGAGTTCGGGCACGATCGCGACCGAGGGGACTTCGCACATCGACACCAGCGAGCGGACGACGATCGCAAGGCCGATCAGCCAGGCGACGGTCATCGTGTCGCTCATCTCGGGCGGGCTCCACAGCAGCATCCACGCGATCGCGAGCGGGATCGGCGCGCCGTAAAGCCAGGGCAGGCGGCGGCCCCAGCGGCTGCGCGTCCGGTCGGTGAGCTCGCCGATCACGGGATCGACGAAAGCGTCGGCGATCAGCGCGACCATGATCGCGGCGCCGACGATACCGGCGTCGAGCCCGATCACCTGATTGTAGAAGAGCAGCAGAAAGGTCGAAAAGCCGTTGTCCTTGACGCCGTAAGCGATGCTGCCGAGCCCGTGGGTGACCTTCAGCCAGACGGGCAGGCGCTCGGCTTTCGGCGCCGCGACGCTTGCAGCGCTCACGCGGCGGCCCCGGCCTTTGCCGCTTCCTCCATCGCGAGCAGAGCGTCGAACATGCCCGGCGTTTCCTTGTCCCAAGCATGGCGCTGGCCGATCGTGAGCCCGCCGTCGACGAGAAGATGCGTGCCGGTCATGAAGCTCGATTCCTCGCTCGCCAGATAGGCGACGGCGTTGGCGATATCCTCGGGCTGACCGCCGCGCGCGACGGGCTGCGCATTCGCGCTCATCTGCGCGATCACTTCATTCGCCTGCGTCTTGAGTTCGCCCGGCACTTCGAGCGAGGCGGTGAAGATGTTCGTATTGATGAATCCGGGGCAGATGGCGTTCACGCGGATACCATATTGCGCCAGATCAGTCGCCGCGACCTTGCTGAGATGCAGCACGCCCGCCTTGGCGACCGCATAGGCGATCGGCGAATAGCCCGCGCCGAGCGCCGCGACACTCGCCGTATTAACAATGCTCGCGCCCTTGCGGCCCTTCATATGCGGCGCGGCATAACGGATGCCCATCGCGACCGACTTCAGCACCAGGTCCATCGTCCGGTCCCAGCCTTCGGGGCTGATCTCGTCGATCGGCGCGCGGTCGCCGCCCGCGGCGGCATTGTTGAAGACGATATCGATGCCGCCGGCTTTCGCCGCCGCTTCGTTCATCAACGCCTCGATATCGCCGGGCTTGGTAACGTCGCAGCGGACGAAATCGATCTTGCCGTTCGACTGCTCGGCGAGTGCGCGACCGCCCGCTTCATCGATGTCGGCGGCAAAGACATGCGCGCCCTCGCTGGCCAGTTTCAAGACCGATGCTTTGCCGATGCCCGACGCTGCGCCGGTGACGACGGCTACCTTGCCTGCGAATCGCATGACCCATTCTCCCGTTTTCTTTTGCCACTTAGCTTAGGGGCCAAAGGACCCGCGTCAACGCTGGTCGAACCGACGCTACGGCGCCGTAACGGCAGGTGGGTCGACCCAAGTTGACGCTTGCGTAAAGCAGGCGACTGCTCCTAGATTTGGGTCAGGAAGAGGAGCCTGAAACATGAGCGATCTGGACGCTTTTCGCGCCGAAGTGCGCAGCTGGCTGGAGGCGAACTGCCCTGCCGAAATGCGCGAGCCCATCCGCGAAGAAGGCGATGTCTGCTGGGGCGGACGCAATTGGACCTTCAAGAATCAGGCCCAGAAGCAATGGCTCGAGGCCTGTGTGGCAAAGGGTTATACCGTGCCCGATTGGCCGAAGCCCTATGGCGGCGCCGGGCTGACTCCCGAGCAGACCAAGGTCCTCAAACAGGAAATGAAGCGCATCAACGCGCGCTCGCCGCTTGATAGCTTCGGCATCTGGATGCTCGGCCCCGCGCTGCTGCAATTCGGCACCGAGGAGCAGAAGGTTCAATATCTGAACCCGATCGCGCGCGGCGAAATCCGCTGGTGCCAGGGATATTCGGAGCCCGGATCGGGCAGCGATCTCGTCAGCTTGCAGACCTTCGGTGAGGACAAGGGCGATCATTGGGTCGTCAACGGGTCGAAGATCTGGACGAGCTATGCCGACAAGGCCGACTGGATTTTCTGCCTCGTCCGCACCGACAAGGCGAACAAATATCAGGGCATCACCTTCATGCTCTTCGACATGGCGAGCAAGGGCGTCACGACCAAGCCGATCCTGCTGATCAGCGGTAACAGCCCGTTCTGCGAAACCTTCTTCGACGATGTCGAAGTGCCGAAGACGCAATATATCGGCGAGATCAACCGCGGCTGGGACGTCGCCAAATATCTGCTGGGCCACGAACGCGAGATGATCTCGGGCGGCGGCGCTGGCGGCGACATGGTCAGCATCGGCGGCGCATTCGCCAAGGCGATCGGCAAGAATGCGGCGGGCGAACTCGACGATCCGATCCTGCGCGCAGAAATGGCGGCGTTCGACGTCGACGTATTTGCCTATCGCGCGATGGGCGAGCGTTTCATGGACATGTGGAAGACCGGCCGCGCGCATCCCGCCAGCTCGAACATGATGAAATATGTCGGCACCGAACTCAACAAGCGCCGCCATGAACTGGTGATGTCGGGCGGCGGCAGCGAGGCGCTCGAATGGGATAGCGAAGAGACGAAGGGCGGGGCGCGGGCGCGCGGCTGGCTGCGCACCAAGGCCAATTCGATCGAAGGCGGGACGAGCGAAGTCATGCTCAACGTTATCGCCAAGCGTATTCTCGACCTGCCCGGAGCCTGACCCATGCCTCTCTATCACAATGACGATCAGGCGATGCTCAAGGACAGCGTCGCACCCTTCGTGGCCGAACAGGCGCCGGTGTCGCACCTGCGTGGGCTCCGCGACAGCGCCGATGCCACAGGCTTTTCGCGCGACCTTTGGGCGCAGTTCACCGAAATGGGCCTGCCGGGCATGCTCGTTCCCGAGGAACATGGCGGGCTCGGCATGGGGCATATGGAGGCGGGCATCGTGCTCGAGGAAATTGGCCGCAACCTGACTCCGTCACCCTTCCTGTCGACCAGCGTCGGTGCGGTTGCGGCGCTTGCCAAGGCGGGTGGCACGCAGGCGGGCCGGTGGCTCCCCGCCATTGCCAGCGGAGAAGCGATTGTCGCGCTCGCGATCGATGAAGGCGCCAAGCATCGCCCTGACCGTATCGCGACGACCGCGACGCGTGCGGGCAACGGATTCCGGTTGGACGGCAAGAAAAGCTTCGTTCTCCACGGCCATGTTGCCGACGTCAGCATCGTCGCGGCAAAGACCGACGGCGGCATCACGCTGTTCGCGGTGCCGAAGGACGCGAAGGGCGTGACCGCCGATCCGCGGCGGCTCGTCGATTCGAGCCTCGCCAGCCATGTCACGCTCGATGGCGTCGAAGTCGATGCCGATGCAGTGATCGGCGAAGTCGATGCGGGTCAGCAGATCCTCGACGCGCTGCTCGCTGCAACGCGAACCGGTTCGGCCGCCGAGTTGGTCGGCGTCGGGCAGGGCGCGATGGACATGACGGTCAATTACCTCAAGGAACGCAAGCAGTTCGGCAAGCTGATCGGCGAGTTCCAGGGGCTCCAGCACCGCGCCGCGCATCTTTACGGCGAAATGGAAGTCGCGCGCGCCACGGTGATGAAGGCGCAGCAACTGCTCGATGAAGGCAGCGAAGGCGCGAAGCTGATGGTCTCGGTCGCGAAAGCCAAAGCCGGTCGCGCCGCCAACCTCGCGGTGCGCGAAGGCGTGCAGATGCACGGCGGCATCGGCATGACCGACGAATATGACATCGGCCTCTATATGAAACGCGACCGCGCGCTCGCCGAATTTATGGGCGATGTGCATTATCACATCGACCAGGTCGCGCGGATGAACGGCTATTGAGCCGGGGAGAAAGACAATGAATCTTCAGGACATGTTCGGCCTCGACGGCCGCATCGCACTCGTCACCGGCGGCTCGCGCGGGATCGGCAAGATGATCGTCGAGGGCTATCTCGCCGCGGGCGCTGCGCGCGTCTATATCTCGGCGCGCAAGACCGCGCAGATCGAGGAAGCCGTCGCCGATTTCGAAACGCGCTATCCGGGCAAGGTCATCGGCCTGCCGGTCGACCTGTCGACCGTCGAGGGATGCCGCGCGCTCGCCAAGGAGCTCGAAGCGCGCGAGGAACGGCTCGACATTCTCGTCAACAATGCGGGCGCGGCGTGGGGCGAACCGTTCGAGGGCTTCCCCGAGGCGGGCTGGGACAAGGTGATGGACATCAACGTCAAATCGCCCTTCTTCCTGACGCAGGCGCTGCACGGATTGTTGAAAGCGGGTGGCACCGCCGACCGTCCGGCAAAGGTCATCAACATCGGCTCGATCGACGGCCAGCGGCTGAACCCGTGGGAAACCTACAGCTATCACGCGTCGAAGGCGGCGATCCTCTATCTCACCAAGCGCCTCGCCGCGCGGCTCGTCACCGATCACATCCTCGTTACCGCGATCGCCCCCGGCGCCTTCCAGTCGGACATGAACAAGGCGGCGCGCGACCATGGCGATGCGGTCGCCAAGAGCATCCCGGTCAAGCGCATCGGCGTGCCCGAAGATATGGCGGGCGCCGCGATCTTCCTCGCATCGAAGGCGGGCGACTATGTCGTCGGTGACACGATCACCGTCGACGGCGGTCTGGTCCACGGCGATTTGCGCACCAGCATCGACGCGTAAATCTATTTCCTCGTCACCCCGGACTTGATCCGGGGTCCCGCTGTGAAACGTCGAAAAAGCGGGATGCCGGATCAAGTCCGGCATGACGAAAGCGGATAGATTGACTCGCTAATTCCCAAGGTGTATTATATAACTAACGCACCAAGGAGATAGTTCATGCGTCTCGCCTTCCTCATTCCGCCGATGATGCTCCTCGCCGCCTGCGGCTCGGAGGAGAAAAATTCCGAGAGCGGCACCCAGGTCTCGATCAACGCCGGCGACGAGCATGGCGGAGTCCAGATCAAGACCGGCAAGGACGGCGGCAATATCAAGATCGGGGGCGATGGCGCCGCGATCGACATCGATATTCCCGATTTCGTCGACCTCGATATCGAGAGCGATTTCGACATCGACGGCGTGAAACTCTATCCGGGCAGCAAGGTCACGACGGTCAACGTCGACGCCAACGACAAGAATGGCACCGACAAGGCGGTCGTCAAACTGGGCTTCACCTCGCCCGCCGCACCGACGAAGGCGGCCGACTGGATGGCGGGCGAGTTCGCCAAAAAGGACGTCAAGGTCACGCGCAGCGGCGACACGCTCGCGGGCAAGGACAAGGACGGCGCCGACTTCACGATCAAATTCGGCCCCGATGGCGCGAACGCCAAGGGCGAGGTTGTGATCACCAAGAGCTGAGGCGCCCCTCAAACCCCATCGTCATTGCGAGCGAAGCGAAGCAATCCAGAGCGGTTTACGCACACTCTGGATTGCTTCGCTTCGCTCGCAATGACGGGTTGAGTTGGTCTAGCCGCTATTCCGCAGCGCCGTCGCGATCGCGTTGATCGTCAGCTGGATACCCTCGGCGATGCGCGGATCGGTTTCCCCGGCGCGGTGGCGCTTCATCAGCTCGATCTGGAGCAGGTTCAGCGGCTCGATATAGGGCAGGCGCAGCCGGATCGACGCTTCGAGCGCGGGATTCTTGTCGAGCAGCCGCGTCTGGCCGGTGATGTCGAGCAAGCCGTCATGCGCGCGATTCCACCCGTCGCGGATGCGGCCGAAAATCGCATCATGCCCGTCGATATGCCCGGCAAGTTCGGCATAGCGCGCCGCAATCCCCATGTCGGATTTCGCGAGCACCATCTCCATATTGCCGAGCAGCGCGGCAAAGAAGGGCCAGCCCGCCGCCATGTCGGCGAGCAGCGCCTTGTCCTCGAACGCCGCAAAGCCTTCGCCGGTGCCGTACCAGCCCGGCAGCATCGCGCGCGACTGCGCCCAGCTGAACACCCAGGGAATGGCGCGCAGATCCTCGATCGCGCTCGATTTGGTGCGGCTCGACGGCCGCGACCCGATTTTCAGCGTCGCAATTTCCGCGATCGGCGTCATCGCGCGGAAGAAATCCTTGAAGGTCGGCGTGTCATAGACCAGCCCGCGATAGGCAGCGAAGGCGCCGTCCGACAGCTGGTCCATCGCCGCGGTAAAGCGGACCGCATCGGTATCGCTCAGCGCCTCGGGCTCGAGGCTCGCGAGCAGGCTGGCCGACACCATCGCCTCAAGGTTCGTCGCCGCGCTCGCCGCCGTGCCATATTTCGCCGCGATCACTTCGCCCTGTTCGGTGATGCGGATGCGTCCCTGCACCGTCCCCGCGGGCTGCGCGCGGATCGCGGCAAAGGCGCTGCCCCCGCCGCGCCCGACCGCGCCGCCGCGGCCATGGAACAATTGCATCGCGGTGTCGGCATCCTCGAACACCGGGGTCAGCGCCTGCGACGCTTGGTGCAATCCCCAGGTCGAGGTCAGATACCCGCCATCCTTGTTCGAATCCGAATAGCCGATCATCACTTCCTGATGCCCGCGCTGGCCGATCTGCGGGCCGATTTCGGGCATCGCGAAATAACGCGCCATGATTGCGGGCGCGCGATCGAGGTCGGCGATCGTCTCGAACAAGGGCACGACCATCAGGTTCGATTGTCCTGCCGCGTCGCCGCTCCGCCACAGCCCCGCTTCACGCGCGAGGATATGGACTTCGAGCAGGTCGGACAATTCCTGCGCCATGCTGATGATCCACTGGCAGATCGCGTCCTGCCCCAGCCGCGCGCGGACATCGGCGGCGGCGTGGACGATCGCGAGTTCGCCGGCAGTCTCGTCGCTCCACTGATGCCACGGCGCCGCGAGCGGCCGGTCGCTTTGCAGCTCCGCCGTCAGCAACGCGACGCGCTCTTCTTCGCCTAGCGCCAGATAATCGGCGCACACGCCCGATACCGACAGCAATTCGGCGAGGACGCGTTCGTGCACGGCGCTATTCTGCCGCATGTCAAGCGTCGCGAGATGGAATCCGAACACTTCGACCGCGCGGATCAGCCGCCCCAATGCCCCGATGCCGCCGAACTGGCCCTGGCTGTTCGCCGACAGGCCGTTGGCGATCGTGACGAGGTCGCGGCGGAAGTCGGCGGGGGTGGCGTAGGGCGCGCCGGTCAGCGCCGAGGGCCGCGGCGGTGCGCGGCCGACGATCTGCGCATAAGTCGCACAAAGCCGGGCATAAATACCTGACAAGGCGCGGCGATAGGGCTCGTCGCGGCGGCTCGGCGCGGCATCGCCGCTCGCTTCGGCCAGCGCTTCGACCGCTTCTGGAACCGCGGCGAGGCTTGCCGACACCGACAGCTCGGCGCCCAGCCCATGAACCGCGTCGATATAATGGCCGAGAACCGCAGCGGCGTTGCGCCCCGTCGCCATGTGCATCGTCTCGGCCGTGACGAAGGGATTGCCGTCGCGGTCGCCGCCGATCCAGCTGCCGACGCGCAGAAAGCTCGCGGGGCGCTGGCCCAGTTCGGCTTCCCAGCGCGCATAAAGCTTCGGCACGACGGGCAGGAAGACGTCGCGCAAATAGGTCAGCGCATTGTCGATTTCGTCGGCAACGAACAATTTCTCGGTGCGCAGCGGGCGCGTCTGCCACAGCAGCACGATCTGCCGCCGGATCGCATCCTCGACGACATCGCCCTCGGGCGTCTCTTCGGCGCCGGCATCGCGCAGCAGCATCAGTTCGGCGATGCGGTTCTTGTGATCGAGCACCGACTTGCGCCGCACCTCGGTCGGGTGCGCGGTCAGCACCGGCGCGACGAGCGAGGCGCTGAGAAGCGCCGTGATCGCATTGCCGTCGATCCCGTCCGCGCGCAGCTTTTCGATCGCCGCGGCGACCGTGGCCTCGGGCTCGGCGGCAACCCCCTGCCGGTCTTCGGCAAGGTTCGCGAGCATCGAGAAGAGCATGAACCCGCGCACGAACGCGATCGTGTCGTCGAGGCTCAGCGCATCGAGCCCCGGATCGATCGCCTCGGCACCCGCGATCCCGCGATGGCGGTCGACGCTCGACGAGCGGATATATTCGGTCTGGCGGAACAATTTGTCGCCGCCATAGGTGCGGATGACGTCGCCGAGGATCCGCCCCAAATAGCGGATGTCGGGATTTTGCGAGATCTGGATAGGCGGGCCCATGCGGCGGATTGCTGCACCTGCGAAGGCACAGCGTCAAGGCGCGCATAGCTATGCTTCTATAAGATCAGTTCGTCTCGACGACGTGGAGTGACCCCAAATCGATTGTCCGATGTACGTCGAACGTAACAGAGTTGCGCATGTTCCTTCACGCCAACTTTCGGCAATCACCCACTTCGCTCGGTTCGATGTCAGCGCGTCTCGACCAGCATCAACGTTCCCAGATCGATTGCGCGGCGGCCATCGAACGTAACGCTATTGCGCGTGTCGGTGATGAACATCAGCCTGCCCGACGCGTCGGTGATGCGCGCCGACACCGCATAGCTGTGGCGCGGATCGAGCTGGCGCTGGTCGACCGTCAGCGTGAAGGCGAAGGGCACCTGCCGTCCGTCGGCAGTGAATGACTGCTGCGCGATCGTCTTTGACGGTGCGTCCATCAGGCTGACGTCGGCGAGTGTCACTTCGACCTGCGCGGTCGGCGGCAGCGCCATGCGCTCGCGATAGGTGATGCTGCCGGTGACCGACACGGGTTGTTCGGCGGGCGGAATCGTCGCGCAAGCGGCGAGCAGCGGTGCGGCAACGATGCCGACGGCCAGCATACGGGTAATGCGAACCATGATGTTTCTCCTTTTTTCGATGGTTGGCGGGCGCCTAGTCCCATCGAGGTGAACCCATGCTGTCGTCGCCGTTGTGCGCCCTTCAGCCCTCCAGTTCAACATCCCAATAAAGCCAGTCGATCCAGCTCGTGTGCAGATAATTCGGCGGAAAGGCTCGGCCATTGTCCTGTAGCTGCCAACTCGTCGGGCGCCAGGGCTGGCGATAGAGCGGCATATGCGCCTGTTGCGGCGTCCGGCCGCCCTTCTTGAGGTTGCACGGGGCACAGGCGGTCGCGACATTCTCCCACGTCGTGCGCCCGCCCAGCCGGCGCGGGACGACATGATCGAAGGTCAGCTCCTTGCCCGACCCGCAATATTGGCACGCAAAGCGGTCGCGCAGGAACAGGTTGAAACGCGTAAAGGCCGGATGCTCCGACGGCTTCACATATTGGCGCAGCGCGATCACGCTCGGGATCGGCATCGTCCGCGTCGGCGAATGGATTTCGCGTTCGTAATTTTCGACGATGGTAACGCGGTCGAGGAACACCGCCTTCACTGCGGTCTGCCATGGCCAGAGGCTCAGTGGATAATAGCTCAGCGGCGTATAATCGGCGTTGAGAACGAGTGCCGGACAGCTATCGGGATGCCGGGCAAGATCGGGATGGAACATGGCTAGATAACGCTGCCCCCATTGCTTCACGGGATAGCGCGCCACTGCCTCCCGCGCGTGACACCATCATTACATGCCCTATCAGATTCTGACGTCAAGGGGGCTTCTGCCCGCAAGATATGGAATGATTCACTTTGACTCGGCACAGCATATGGATTCAGGAGGGCGCCAATGCTGACACGTTTTGCCCCGAGTCCGACCGGCGAGCTTCACCTTGGCCACGCGTACAGCGCAGTGCTTGCATACACGGCTGCGCGCGGCGCCGCTGGCCGCTTCCTGATCCGCATCGACGATATCGACGGCAGCCGCTCGCGGGAGGAATATGTCGCGGCCTCGCTCGCCGATCTCGACTGGCTCGGGGTCGGCCGGGACGGTGATCCGGTGCGCCAGTCGGCGCGGCTTGACGATTATGCCGCCACGCTTGCCGAACTCCGGTCGCGTGCGTTGGTCTATCCCTGCTTCTGCACCCGAGCCGATATCGCCGCGAGTCTGTCGGCGCCGCACGGACCATCCGGGGCGGTCTATCCCGGGACCTGCCGCAATCTGTCCGAAACCGAGCGGGCACGCCGCCTCGCCGATGAACCGCATTGCTGGCGCCTCGACATGGCGCGCGCGCTGGCCGAAACCGGTGCGCTTATATGGGAAGAGGTGGGGCAGGGGCTCCGCACCGCCGATCCTGCGGCCCACGGCGATATCGTCCTCGCGCGCAAGGATGCACCGGTGAGCTATCATCTCGCGAGCACGCTCGACGATGCCGATATGGGCGTGACGCACATCATCCGCGGCGCCGACCTCATCGCCTCGACCGACGTCCACCGGCTGCTCCAGGCGCTGCTCGGCCTGCCGACGCCGCTCTATCGTCACCACGCACTCGTTTGCGGCCCCGATGGCAAAAGGCTGGCGAAACGCGATGCCGCGGCCTCGCTCGCCTCGCTCCGCGCGGGGGGTATCGATGGACGGGCGCTCGCCGCCGATTTGGCGGCCGACCGGCTTCCCGCTGGCTATTCGCTGCAAAATCCCTAGAGTGGAAGCATGGAAATCCTGCTCATCATTGGCGTCGTAATTGCCGCCGGCTTCGTCCTCTTCTCGCTAGCGCGGGGGCTCTTCTATTTCTCGCAAGGCCACCGCGCCCAGGTGGACGGCACGGCGCACGAGAATCAGGTGATGCAGAACAAGATGATGATGTCGCGCGTGAAGTGGCAGGCGATCACGATCATCCTGCTCGTGCTGATCGGCCTCTTCGCCGCCGGGAAATAAGCGCATTGCGTATGCGGCACCGGTAGGCAGGCAATATGGTCAAGCTCAACAAGATCTACACGCGTACCGGCGACGACGGCACCACCGGGCTTGTCGACGGTTCGCGCGTTGCCAAATCGGACGCGCTGATGGCGGCGATTGGCGACGTCGATGAAGCGAACAGCGCGATCGGCATTGCCGTTGCGGCGCTCGACCCGGCAAGCGACGAAGCCGCGATGCTCGCGCGCATCCAGAACGAAATGTTCGACCTCGGCGCCGACCTTGCGACTCCGCCCGACATCCAGTTCGGTTTCGGCCCGCACGAAATGGCGCTGCGCATCGTGCCGAGCCAGATCGCGCGGCTCGAGGACGAGATCGACGGTATGAACGATGCGCTGGATGCGCTCAAAAGCTTCATTCTGCCCGGCGGCACCGAAGCCGCGGCGCGGCTGCACCTCGCCCGCGCGGTGACGCGCCGCGCCGAGCGTGCCGCGGTCGCCGCGGGTACGGCGCGCGACCTCAACCCGATCGCGCTCAATTATCTCAATCGCCTGTCGGATCATCTCTTCGTGCTTACGCGGCACCTCAACGCCGCGGCGGGCGGCGACATATTGTGGAAACCCGGCGCGACGCGCTGATCCCGTTCGACGGCCCGGACTTGATCCGGTTCACGACATCGGCGCCGCAGGGACGATGCGACCGGATCATATGGCGCCCCCTATACTTTGGTGTTCCCTTAATGTTCTAGACTTTCCATCGCGGCGTAACCATAATCGGGCAACCAGCGAAACCGAATCATACCCTGGGGGATTGTCTCACCATGGCCAGCCGAACCGATGCTTCGCCGACGACCGATATGCTGGATAGCCTGACGCAGCGCTTCGCCGCGACGCGGCGGCTGTCGCTCGATCTGACCGCGACACTCTCCGACGCCGACGCGAGCGCGCAGTCGATGCCCGACGCGTCGCCTGCCAAATGGCATCTTGCGCATACGACCTGGTTCTTCGAAACCTTCGTCCTGCGCGATCATGTTCCGGGCTACCGCCTCTTCGACGAGCGCTATCCTTTCCTCTTCAACAGCTATTATGAGTCAGAGGGGCCGCGCCACGCGCGCCCGCATCGCGGCCTGCTGACGCGCCCGTCGCTCGATGAGGTCTGCATCTGGCGCGCGCATGTCGATGCCGCCGTCCAGACCGCGTTGCCTGATCTTCCGGCCAGCGTATCGGCGCTCGTCGAACTCGGGATCCATCATGAGCAACAGCATCAGGAACTGCTGCTCACCGATCTCAAGCACCTCTTCGCGCAAAACCCGCTCGGACCCGCCGTATGGGAAACGCGAATCGCGAGTGAAGTTACGCAGTTTTCCGCGATGAAGTGGATCAGGGGCGGCGATGGCGTGGCCGCGCTCGGGCATGGCGGCGCCGGTTTCGCCTTCGACTGCGAAGGCCCTCGCCATGATGCGCTGCTGACCCCGCACGCGCTCGCCAACCGTCCGGTGAGCAATGGCGAGTGGCAGGAATTCATCGCCGACGGCGGCTATCACACCCCGTCGCTCTGGCTTAGCGACGGTTGGGCGTGGGTACAGGCCGGCGATATCGAGGCGCCCGCCTATTGGCAGGATGGGCAAAACTTCACCCTGTCGGGCTGGCAGGATATCGACCCCGTCGCGCCCGTCACGCACATCAGCTTTTTCGAGGCCGACGCCTTTGCGAGTTGGGCCGGCGCGCGCCTCCCGACCGAGCAGGAATGGGAAGCCGCGGCGGCCCTCTTCGATCCGCATGGCGGGCAGCAACTCGACGTCGCGGGGCCGGTTCAGCCAGCGGCGTCGGCCGATGACACCGGCTTGCAACAGATGTTCGGCAGCGTGTGGGAATGGACCGGCAGCGCTTATCGCCCCTATCCCGGCTTCCGCGCCGCGCCCGGCGCGGTCGGCGAATATAATGGCAAGTTCATGAGCGGTCAGTTCGTGCTGCGCGGCGGCAGTTGCGCGACCCCGCGCGGCCATCTGCGTCCCTCCTACCGCAATTTCTTCTACCCCCACCAGCGCTGGCAGTTCACCGGCGTGCGGCTCGCAAAGGATCTTTGACATGGGCGTTGTGCGCAACCTTCGTCAGGTTTCGGCCGATGACGCCGGCGTCGACATCGCCTTCCGCGCTGACGTCCACGCGGGCCTCGCGCAAAGGCAAAAAGCGATTCCGGCGCGCTGGTTTTACGACGCGACGGGCTCGGCATTGTTCGAGGATATCACCGCGCTCCCCGAATATTATCCGACGCGTAGCGAGACCGACCTGCTCACTCGCCACGCCGCCGACATCGCCGGGGCCATCGGTCCCGGCCGCGCGGTCGTCGAGCTCGGTTCGGGCAGCTCGACCAAGACGCCCTTGCTTCTCGATGCGATCGAACCCGCGGCCTATGTGCCGGTCGATATTTCGGGTGACTTCCTGCGCGACAGCGCAGAGGCTCTTGCGGCACGTTTTCCAGGCCTCGCAATCTATCCGGTAGAGGCCGATTTCACCCAGCGCGTGACCATGCCCGACGAAATCGCTGATCTGCCTAAGCTCGGCTTTTTTCCGGGCAGCACGATCGGCAACATGGTCGCGCGCACTGCGGTCGACCTGCTGCGTAACTGGCGCTGTGCGCTCGGCGAAGAATCGCTCCTCCTGATTGGGATCGACCGGATCAAGGATGTGGCGACTCTCGAACTCGCCTATGATGACCCCGCCGGCGTGACCGCGGCGTTCAACCTCAATCTGCTCGAACGGATCAATCGCGAGCTTGGCGGCGATATCCCGGTCGCGAATTTCAGCCATCGCGCGATATGGGATGACATCCATGCCCGCATCGAGATGCATCTCGTCGCGGCGTGCGACATGGAATTCACGATCGACGGCCGCCTTTATGCGATGGCGAAAGGCGAGACGATCCATAGCGAGAACAGCCACAAATACGGCCCGCGCGACGCCAATCTTCTCCTGCGTGCATCGGGCTGGACCCCGCTCGCGACATGGGACGATGCCGATCCCGCCTTCGCCCTGATCCTCGCCGAAGCGACGGAGTTCCGCTCCGCCCCCTGACGCGCGCTCTTGACGCACAAACCCCAAGCCGTAGGGGCACGGGCAGGTTTTCAGCGAAAGGGCAGCATATGATCGTCGGCGTTATCGGTGCGGGACAGATGGGCGCAGGTATCGCGCAGGTGTCGGCGGGCGCAGGGCATGACGTACTTCTCTCGGATATCGACCTCGCCCGCGCCGAAGCGGGCAAGGCGGGCATCGCCAAAGCGCTCGACCGGCTCGTCGCCAAGGAAAAGATAACGCAGGCCGACGCCGACGCGCTGCTTGGCCGCATCACCCCGGTCGGTGATCACAGCGCCTTCGCCCCCGCCGACCTGGTTATCGAGGCGGCGACCGAGCGCGAGGAGATCAAGCGCGCGATCTTCGCGAGCGTCGGCCAGCATCTGTCGCCGACCGCGATCCTCGCCAGCAACACCAGCTCGATCCCGATCACGCGCCTTGCACAGGCGACGCCCGATCCCGCGCGCTTCATCGGCGTCCATTTCTTTAACCCCGTCCCGGTGATGGGCCTGATCGAATTGATCCGCGGCCTTGCGACGAGCGACGACACGCTGACGAAGGTCGAGGCCTTTGGCCGCGGGTTAGGCAAGGAAATCGTCCATGCCAACGACGCGCCAGGCTTTATCGTCAATCGCGTGCTGATGCCGATGATCAACGAAGCGGTGTTCGCTTTGGGCGAAGGCGTTGCGACGATGCAGGACATCGATACGGGTTGCCGCCTCGGCCTCAACCACCCGATGGGCCCGATCACGCTCGCCGATTTCATCGGGCTCGACACCTGCCTGGAAATCATCCGTGTGCTCTACAGCGGCACCGGCGATCCGAAATTCCGTCCCGCGCCGTTGCTTGTTCAATATGTCGATGCCGGGTGGGTCGGAAAGAAGGCCGGCCGTGGTTTCTACGACTGGACTGGACCGGAGCCTGTTCCGACCCGGTGAGCCGAGCGCAGCGGCTGAAGGGGCAGACCGCCTTGCCTCATCCGCTATAAGGGTGGCGGATGGAGCCGAAAGGTGTCCTGTGCGTTGGGTATATGGAATGCAGGGGATGATATGATCATGCGTAACAAGACCTTATTCGCACTTGCCGCCTCGCTTCTTGCCGGAGCGATGCCCGTCCAGGCACAACAGGGCGCGCCCGAAGAATCGACGATCAAGGATACCGCCAATACGGTTGCCGAGCCATTCGACGGCAAGGAGGTTCCGCCCAAGCTCCTCGCAATTCAGGGTGCGCCCTATTCGCTCGCGGGGCTCGGAAAATGTGCGGCGATCATCAACGAACTGAACGAACTCAACGAAGTGCTGGGTCCCGACGTCAATGAACAGGTCGACAAGGATCGCGCGAAGAAGCGCGAGGAAACCGCCGGCCGCGTCGCCGGAACGGTGGCAGGAGGAATTATTCCTTTTCGGGGCCTGATTGGCGAAGTTACTGGCGCCAATGCCGAACGGCGGCGTTATGCGTTGGCGGTTTACGCCGGAACGGTGCGGCGCGGCTTCCTGAAGGGTGTCGGGCTCGAGCGCGGCTGCAAGGCGCCAGCGCGGCCCTGATATTATCGGCTTGAGAGGGGTGGGCAGATGCAGGTCGACAATATCCGGGCTTTCGCCGTCGAGGTGCCGCAAGCGGCGATTGACGATCTGAAGGATCGGCTGGCGCGAACGCGCTGGCCCGAGCGCGAAACGGTGGATGACTGGGATCAGGGCATCCCGCTTGCCTATGCACAGGAACTTGCGGCCTATTGGCGTGATAAATACGACTGGCGCGTGGCCGAAGCGCGGCTAGGCGCGCTCCCCAATTATCTCGCGACGATCGACGGGCTCGACATTCATTTCCTGCATGTCCGGTCGGCCAATCCCGATGCGCGCCCGCTTGTCCTGACGCACGGTTGGCCGGGGTCGGTGCTCGAATTCCTCGACGTGATCGAACCGCTGGCGGCCGATTATCACCTCGTGATCCCGTCACTTCCGGGTTACGGCTTTTCGGGCAAGCCAACCGAGGCAAAATGGAGCGTGGAGCATATCGGTGCGGCGTGGGACGCGCTGATGCGAGCGCTCGACTATGACCGCTATTTTGCGCAGGGCGGCGACTGGGGCAGCGCGGTCACCTGCGCGATCGGGATGAACCATGCCGATCATTGCGCGGGCATCCACGTCAACATGGTGGTCGGCGCACCGCCGCCCGACTTGATGACCGACCTCACCGACAGCGAAAAGCTCTATCTCGCACGCTTCGGCTGGTATCAGGCGAAGGACAGCGGTTATTCGACGCAGCAGGCAACGCGGCCACAAACGATCGGCTATGCGCTTACCGATTCACCGGTCGGGCAAATGGCGTGGATCGTTGAGAAATTTCACGGCTGGACCGATTGCGGGCATCAGCCAGGCGGTCAGTCGATCGGCGGCCATCCCGAAAAGATACTGTCGCGCGATGCGATGCTCGACACCGTTAGCCTCTATTGGCTAACGGCGAGCGCCGCTTCGTCCGCGCGGCTCTATTGGCACAGCTTCCGCAATTTCTCCGCCGGAGAGATTTCGGTGCCGACCGGATGCAGTCTGTTCCCGAACGAGATCATGCGCCTGTCACGGCGCTGGGCCGAGCGGCGCTACCGGAATATCGTCTATTGGAACGAACCCGAGAAAGGCGGACATTTCGCCGCCTGGGAACAACCAGACCTATTCGTCGCCGAAGTCCGCACAGCGCTGGCCCAAATGACGTTGTAGCGGGCTTTCGACTCCAGCCTACATCGGCTTATAGACGACACGGCAGCTTTCGGGCGCCGAGCGCAGCGCGGTGTTCCACGTCACCTCATTGCCGTTGCGCTGAAGCCGCGCGCCGCTCTTGTTCTCGTAGACCGAGCCGCCGGTCGACGGCGTCTGCTTCAGCACCAGCGAGCGCATGCCGTTGACGCGGACTATCGCGGTGCTGCCGACATAATCGACCTTTAGCTTTGTGCCGCCGCTGCAATCATAGCTCGTGCCGGTATTGCGCGGCACCGACGAACAGGCGGCCAACGCGAGGGTCGCGGTGCCGATCGCGACAAGAATTGTCGTCTTTTTCATATCATCTCTCCCCCTCAATAGCCCGAACGCACGCACAACACGTCGGCGAGGTAGACCCGCCCGCTGATCGTTTCCATATGCTCGCGCGCCGACCCGTTCCAACCGATCGAACGACACCAGGTGTCTGCGGACTGCGCTGCGCAGGCGGCCGTTGCCGAACCGCGGGTGCAGGCGAGGACGCGATAGTTCCGTTCCGCGGGTTGGGTGTGGAATTCGGCGAAATTGCCGCGCGCGACCTGATCGTTGGCGGGTGGGGCCGGGTTCCAGCCACCGCCGCCACCGCCGCCGACCGGGCGGATCGACTGGATGGTGAGGCCGCGCAGAACATTATTCAGCATCGGTGTGTCGCGATCGACGGTGCGGCAATTGCCGCGATAACGCGTCTTTTCGCACAGCTCCCAGCGGCCGTTCGGGACGCGGATCGAATTGACCGGCCAGGCAAGGCCGAGGTTCGGCTTTTCCTCGCCGACGAACACCGCGGGTCCGCGATAACCGGCGTCGCGATAGATCGTCGCTTCTGGCGGGCGATCAGGGCGGTAGCGTTCGGTCTCGACGGTCTGGGCATATGAAGTGGCGAGGAAACCCGCCCCTATCGACGCTGCGGCCGCAGCTAGGATCGACAAACGATATGCGGTTTTCATGACAGCCTCCCATTTTGCGAACGCGACCCGGGATTTGTTATATCCCGAAGTTTACGTCATTCGCAGGCGGCTTGCAAATTCTCCCAATCGCCCGTTGAGCTTAGGCCGGACAAGATCATCAATCAGGGCGCCTTGGCGGGTTCCGCCGTCGGTGCGGTTGCGGGTGCGGGTGCGGGCGCTGCGACGGCTGGAGCGGCCGGCGGCGGTGCGGCGAGCGGCGGTGCGACGCCGAGCATCAGGCCGGCGAGCGCCGCCGACATCAGGTTCGAGAGGCTGCCCGCGAGAAGCGCCTTCAGGCCGAGCTTCGCGATCATCGGGCGTTGGTTCGGGGCAAGCCCACCGGTCACCGCCATCTGGATCGCGATCGAGCTGAAATTGGCGAAACCACAGAGTGCGAAGGTCGCGATCGCGACCGCTGCCGCCGACATGTCGCCCTGTGCCCGGCCAAGATCGATGAAGGCGACGAATTCGTTGAGCACCACCTTGCTGCCGAACAGCCCGCCGACCGTCGCGCTTTCTTCCCAAGGCACGCCCATCAGCCACATGACCGGACGGAAGATCGTGCCGATGATCGCCTGGAACGACAGGCCCTCGAACCCGAACCAGCCGCCGATCCCTGCGAGGATGCCGTTGGCGAGCGCGACGAGCGCGACGAACGCCATCACCATCGCACCGACCGCGACCGCCAGCTTGACCCCGGTCTGCGCGCCCTGCGCCGCGGCCATGATGATGTTTGCAGGCTTTTCCTCGTCGTGGCTTGCCTCCGGCATCACGATCGGTTCGATGCCGATATCCTTCGGATCGTCGGGCATCATGATCTTGGCCATAAGGATGCCGCCGGGCGCCGACATGAAGCTGGCGGCGAGAAGATAGGGAAGGAGGTGCGGGCCGATCATCCCCGCATAGGCGCCGAGGATCGTTCCCGCGACACCCGCCATGCCGACAGTCATTACGGTAAAGAGCTGCGGCGGGGTCAGGCCCGCGAGATAGGGTCGGATGACAAGCGGCGATTCGGACTGGCCGACGAAGATGTTCGCCGCCGCGCCGAGGCTTTCGACCTTTGTAATTCCAGTAACCTTCTGGATCGCGCCGCCGACCCATTTGATGATCAACTGCATGACCCCGAGATAATAGAGGACCGAAATCAGCGACGCGAAGAAGATGATCACGGGCAGCGCGCCGATTGCGAAAACGGCCTTGCCATAGGGGGCCTGCGTCAACACTTCGCCGAACAGGAACTTCGTGCCCTCGTCCGCATAGCTCAGAAGGTTTGACACACCGTTCGACATCGCCTGGATCACCGCGCGCCCCCACGGCGTACCGATGACGAGCACTGCAAAGCCCGCCTGCAACAGAAAGGCGGGGATGACGATACGCGGGCGAATCCAGCGACGGTTAGACGAAAAAAGCACGGCAATCGCGAGCAATGCGACAATGCCGAGCAGACCGATCAGGCGTTCCATAATTTCTGTGCGTCCCCCGCAAATTGATACCCGTGTCTAGCGGGCTTTGGCGGTGGAGCAAGTCTGTGCCGATGCGGTACCTTTCCACCCGCCGCAAAAGCGATTAAGCGGCCTCGATGGAAAATAGCCCTTCGCGCGTGATCGCGCCTTCGTTGCTGCTGTTCGCAATCCTCTACGGCGGCATGGTTCCGCTTGGCGGTTTCCTGGGTGCGAAACAGGTCGCGCTTGGTCCGCTAGCGGTCGAGGCTGGTATTTTCCCTTTCCTGACACTGATTGCGATCTCTAGCGGCATCGCCGAACTTCACGGGCGCGTCGTTGCCGACAAGCTTGTGCGGCTGGGATTCATTCCGCTTATCCTGGCGATCATCCTGACCATATTCGTGCTGCAACTGCCGACCGACGAGGGGATGTATGAGCCCGCCAAGGAAGCTTTCCCGATCATCGTGGGACAGGGGTGGCGCATGATGGCGGCGGGAATCCTGGCATATGGCGTGTCCGTCAGCCTCAACGTCTGGCTTTTTTCGCGGATGACCGCGAACAACGGCCGGCTGCTGCCGGTGCGCGGTTTTGTCGCCGCGGCGCTCAGCCAGATCATCGATACGTTGATCTTCATCACCGTCAGCTTCTATGGGGTCCGCCCGATCGGCGACCTGATGCTTGGCCAGATGATCGCCAAGGTCGTTTTGTCGGCGGTGATGGTGCCGCTGCTGGTGATGGCGGTGGTCGCGCTCGGCCGCCACCTGGATGCGAAGAACGCCGGATGATGTCGATGACCGATCCTTCGAAAATGCCCGATCTGCTTGCCAAGGCCGAAACGCTTGTCGAGGCGCTACCCTATCTGCAGCGCTACGCTGGCGAGACCTTCGTGATCAAATATGGCGGTCACGCGATGGGTGACCCAGAGGCGCAGCGCGATTTCGCCGAAGATGTCGTGCTGTTGAAGGCGGTCGGGATCAACCCCGTCGTGGTCCATGGCGGCGGGCCGCAGATCGGCGCCATGCTGAAGCAGCTTGGCATCGAATCGACCTTTGTCGGAGGGCTGCGCGTCACCGATGCCGCGACCGCCGAGGTCGCCGAAATGGTATTGGCGGGCAAGATCAACAAGGAGATCGTAAGCTGGATCGCGGCGCTTGGTGGCCGCGCGGTCGGCATTTCGGGCAAGGACGCCAATCTCGTCCTCGCCGAGAAGGTCAGTCGTACCGAGCCCGACCCCAATTCGGGGATCGAGCGCCACGTCGACTTGGGCTTCGTTGGCGAACCCGTCGCGGTCGACCCGACGATCCTCGTCAATCTGACCAACGACAATTTTATCCCGATCGTCGCCCCCGTGGCCCTGGGCGCCGATGGCGCTACCTATAACATCAACGCCGACACGATGGCGGGCGCGATTGCGGGTGCGCTAGGCGCCAAGCGCTTCTTCCTGCTCACCGACGTTGCCGGGGTGCTCGACAAATCGGGGGCATTGCTCACCGATCTCGACCGCCCGGCGATCGATGAACTGAAGCGCGACGGGACGATCACCGGCGGCATGATCCCCAAGGTCGAAACCTGCGTCGCCGCGGTCGATGCCGGGGTCGAGGCGGCGGTCATCCTCGACGGGCGTATCCCGCACGCGATGCTGCTTGAAATTTTCACCGCGAGGGGTGCGGGGACGCTCATTCACCGCTAAGAGACGCGGCAATACCCTTTTTCGGAGAAATCGCCTTGCTTCTCATGCTCCTCCAGATCGTGCATATCATCCTGACGGTCCTGTGGTGGTTCATCATCGCGCAGGCGGTGATGTCGTGGCTGATCGCGTTCAACGTCATCAACACGCACAACCAGTTCGTCGGCCAGCTCTGGACCGTTCTCGACCGGATTACCGAGCCACTCTACCGCCCGTTTCGCCGCATCATGCCCGATTTCGGCGGGCTCGACCTGACCCCGATGCTGGTACTGATTCTGATCATCATCATCGACGGGCCGGTACTGAGCTATCTCGCACGGCTTGCCTACGCCAACGGAATGGCGTGATGACCGCCGCGCAGGTCATCGACGGCAAGGCTTTCGCCGCCGGCCTGCGGGCGCGGATTGCCGATGCCGTTCCGGCTTTCAAGGCTGCGGCCGGCCGCGCGCCCGGTCTTGCGGTCGTGCTCGTCGGCGATGATCCGGCGAGCGCGGTCTATGTCGGGTCGAAAGGCAAGGCGACAGTCGCGGCAGGGATGGAAAGCTTTGAGCATCATCTGCCCGCAACGGCGACGCAGGCCGAGGTAGAGGCGTTGCTGGCGCGGCTTAACGCCGACGAGGCGGTTGACGGCATCCTGCTGCAATTACCGCTCCCCGGCCACCTCGACGAGCAGGCGGCGGTTGCGACGATCGATCCCGACAAGGATGTCGATGGGCTGACCCCTGTCAGTGCCGGGCGCCTTGCGCTGGGCATCGCGGGCATGGTGCCTTGCACGCCCTATGGCTGCCTGTTGCTATTGCAGGACCGGCTTGGCGATCTGTCGGGCAAGGACGCGATCGTCCTCGGACGCTCGATCCTGGTCGGTAAGCCGATGGCGGCGCTGCTGCTCGGCGCGAATGCCACCGTCACCATGGCGCACAGCCGGACGAAGGATCTGCCCGATCTGGTACGCCGTGCCGATATCGTCGTCGCTGCGGTCGGACGGCCCGAAATGGTGAAGGGCGATTGGATCAAGCCCGGCGCGATCGTGATCGACGTCGGCATCAACCGCCTGCCGCCGGCCGAGGGCGCGGCGAAGGGGCGGCTGGTCGGTGACGTCGACTATGGCGAGGCGGCCGAGGTTGCCGAGGCGATCACGCCCGTGCCCGGCGGCGTCGGCCCGATGACGATCGCCTGCCTGCTCCGCAACACGCTCGTGGCCGCGCACCGCCGCGCCGGGCTCGCCGATCCGGAGGGTTTTTGATGCGCCGTCTGGCCGTCGCGGCTATTTCCCTTGCGGTGATCGCAGGCGGCGCTGCGGCGGCACGCCAGCGCGATCCGCTCGCAGCGAACCCCAGCGCCTTCATCGCTGCCGAGATCGGTTTTTCGCGGCTTGCTCAGGAAAAGGGCCAATGGACGGCGTTTCGCGAAACCGCGGCGCCCGAAGCGGTGATGTTCGTGCCGCAGCGCGTCAAGGCGCGCGACTGGCTGAAATCGCAAAAAGACCCCGCCGAGGCGGTGAAGTGGCAGCCGCATGCGGTCTATACCAGTTGCAACGGCAATGTAGGGGTCACCACTGGTGCCTGGCAGAAGGGGCCGGCGAACGGATATTTTACGACGGTCTGGCTGCGCGATCCCAAGAAGGGCAAGCTCACCTGGACCCTCGACCATGGCGATGCGCTGGCGACGCCGCGCGAAGCTCCCGATTTCATTGCGTCGAAGCAGGCGGTGTGCGGCTCGCGTCCTGCGGTGCCGATTACGGCGGGCGGCGAGGGTGACGATATGGCGGTCGGCCTGTCGCCCGACCAGACGCTGAGCTGGACGTCCACCGTCCGCGCCGACAAGTCGCGCCGGGTGACGATCCGCCTGTGGGACGGCAAGGAGATGACGACCGTCATCGACGATCAGGTCGCGGCGCCGAAGCAGCCATGATCGATCTTTTCATTTCCGCCTTTGTCACGCTGTTCGTGGTCATCGATCCGCCAGGCTGCGCACCGATCTATGCGAGCCTGACGACGGGAGCGAGTGCCGCGCAGCGCCGCTCGATGGCGATCCGAGCGACGGTGATCGCGGGGCTGATCCTCGTTTTCTTTGCGATGTTCGGCGAGGCTTTGCTAAGCTTCCTCCACATCGACCTCGACAGTTTCCGCATTGCGGGCGGGATCATGCTGTTCATCATCGCGATCGATATGGTGTTTGAAAAACGCACCGAACGGCGCGAACAGCGCGCCGAAAAGGTGATGGCGACCCCCGAGATCGAAGATGTGTCGGTGTTCCCGATGGCGATGCCGATGCTTGCGGGGCCGGGGTCGATCGCATCGGTGATGCTGCTCGTGTCGCAGAACAATGGGCTCGACCGCGCCTTTGTGATCTTTGGCGCGCTGCTGCTCGTGCTGCTGTTGACGCTCGCTGCGCTGCTTTCGGCTGGACCGTTGATGCGGCTGATCGGAAACAAAGGCGAGGCCGTTATCACGCGGCTGCTGGGCGTGCTGCTCGCGGCGCTCGCGGCGCAGTTCGTTATCGACGGGCTGAAGGCGAGCTTCCCGAGCCTGGGATAAAAAGGGGCGCCGCCTTTCGGCGACGCCCTCTCTTTTCCATGGGAATGGAACCTCTTAGCGCGCCGCGTTGACGTCGGCCTGCGTGACCGGCGCGATACGGATTTCGACGCGGCGGTTGCACTGATAGTCGGCCTCGCTGCGTTCGGGCGAGCATTTGAGCTGCGATTCGCCATAGCCGAGCGTCGCCATGCGCGCGCGCTGGATGCCGCGGCCGGCGAGATAGTCGGCGACCGACGCGGCGCGGCGTTCGGACAGGCCCTGGTTATAGGTGTCGCTGCCCGTCGAATCGGTGTGGCCGTACACGTCGATATAGGTGCTCGGATATTCGGCGAGCGTCGAGGCGACATTGTCGAGCGCGCTGCGGAACTGCGATTTCACCATCGCGCTGTTGAGGTCGAAGGTCACGTCGCCGGGCATGTTGAGCACAAGCTGATCGCCCTGTCGCTCGACGTCGATGCCGGTGCCTGCGGTGCGTTCGCGAAGCTTCTTTTCCTGCTGATCCATATAATAGCCGACGCCCGCGCCCGCGACCGCGCCGATGCCCGCGCCGACGATTTCCTCGGTGCGGCTGTTACGCCCGCCGATGAGGTCGCCGAGCAGATAACCGCCGAGGGCGCCGCCGACGCCGCCGATCGCGGCCTTCGAAATCTTGCGTTCGCCGGTCACCGGGTCGGTAACGCAGCCCGTCAGCGCGATGGCGCCGATGCTGGTCAAAATGGTGAGCTTGATCGTCTTGCTGTTCATCTTTTTCGCTCCCTTTATCCGGCGGATGCGTCTGATCCTCGCACGCCGCCCTTCCTTGCCGATAACATATGGCCGGCGATCTGGTTCCAAAAATCGCCTGAACGCCGACTGAGCAGAGCATTCAGGTGAGTGCCATTGTGCAATGCCGCGCCTTTCGCTTATAGGGTGGACATGACCGACACTGACAGGGGCCGGGCGCCGATGCGCCGTACGACCGCCCAATGACCCCTTTTCCCTGGTCGGATGTTGTGATCATCCTGATCCTCATCCTGCTCAACGGCGTTTTCGCCATGTCCGAACTCGCCATTGTCTCGTCGCGCGACCCGCGGCTGCAGGCGGCCGAGAAGCGCGGGAGCCGTGGCGCCAAGATTGCGCGCCTGCTCGCCTCCGACCCCGGGCGCTTCCTGTCGACTGTGCAGGTCGGCATCACGCTGATCGGCGTGCTGACTGGCGCTTATTCGGGCGCGAGCCTGGGCCAGCCGGTCGCTGACCGGCTTTCGGCCTGGCTTGGTCTCGATCCCGAAACCGCCGAGGCAGCGGGCTTTGCGACGGTCATCGCGCTCACCACCTATGCCTCGTTGATCGCGGGCGAGCTTGTGCCGAAACAATTCGCGCTGCGCGCGCCCGAGCGGATCGCGATTATCGTCGCGCCGATGATGTATTGGCTGTCGCGCATCGCCGCGCCGCTTGTCTGGCTGCTCGACAATAGTTCCGCGCTCGTCTTTCGCCTGCTCGGCCTCAACCGCGAATCGGAGGACCGGGTCACCGCCGAGGAATTGCACCTGATCGTCGCCGAAGCGTCGAAGTCGGGGGTGATCGAGGAAAGCGAACGCGCGATCATCTCGGGCGTCGTGCGTCTGGCCGACCGGCCGGTGCGCGAGGTGATGACGCCGCGTAAGGATGTCGACTGGGTCGATGTCTCGCTCGACACGCGCGGTGTGCGCGACAAATTGCTTGAAACGCCGCACAGCCGTTTGCCGGTCGCGCGCGGTTCGGTCGACGACATCGTCGGGGTTGTGCAGGCGCGCGATATCGCCGCGGCGCTGTTTCAGGGCGAGGTACTCGACCTGGAGCAATTGATGCGCCCGGCAAAGGTCATCCACGACCAGATCGACGCGATGGACGCACTCGAAGCGCTGCGCGCCGCCGATGTGCCGATGCTGTTCGTTCACGACGAATATGGCCATTTCGAAGGGCTGGTGACTCCTGCCGACCTGCTCGCAGCAATCGCCGGCGAATTCGCGTCGGATCAGGATATCGGCAGCGAGCCGTTCGTTGTCGAGCGCGAAGACGGCAGCCTGCTGATCGCGGGCTCGATGCCCGCCGACCAGATGGCCGAACGGCTGGGGATCGAACTCGGCGACGACCGTGACTATGCCACCGCGGCCGGCCATGCGCTCGCGATCCTGAAGCATCTGCCCAAGGAAGGCGAACGTTTCACCGACAAGGGTTGGCGTTTCGAGATTGTCGACATGGACGGGCGCAAGATCGACAAGCTGCTCGTCACCGAGCTGTCGAAGCCGAAAGACGACGAGGGCGAGTGACGCCCGGCCGTTTCCGGTCTTGAGGCGACAAAAGATACGGACGTTCGCCGTCATTCTGTCTCCTTTGCCGCGTTAAGCCGGTGCGGTGGCATGGCGTCGTCGCGCAGCGCGGCATGGACGACCGCCATGTCGGGGCCGCCGCTGACATCGATGGCGCCGCCCTTCAGGACGCGGACGATTGTCACCCCGTTGAGCGCGCGGTCCATCGCGACGCTATATTGGTGAATGCGCCCCGCCGAAATCGCGCGGTCCCACGCCGCGGCAAAGCTCGACGCCCCGGCCCGTTCGCGCAGCCGGTACGCGGACGCGCGGCCCATTCCGACGGCGCGTGCCGCCTTGCCGACCGAACCCATCGCTTCGAGCGCGCGGATGAAATTCGCCTGTGTTTCGGGCGTCCACCCGTCGGCGCGGAGACGCTGCTGTTCGACAGCGGTGAAGGCGAGGCAGGTGTCGGCGAGGAGGCGGGTGGGGGCGGTGCTATGTTCCATCCGCCAGTGTGGAGCATGGCGCGATAATGTAGGAAAGCATTATTCGAACGGCGTTCTTTTTGGGTGGGGCTGCCGTTCAGCCGCCCACTTCCGTCATCCCGGGCTTGACCCGGGATCCCGCTTTTCGAATTTACCCGCCCGCTTCACAAGATAGCGGGACCCCGGATCAAGTCCGGGGTGACGAGGTCAGAAGCGGGGCAGCAACCGGTCGCTTTGGAGTTCCCTCAGAGCTCCCCGCCGAGTGCTCCATATTTCGCTTCGAAACCGGCCTTGTCGCCGCGGGCGAGATAGCCCGCCTGATCGACGATATTGTCGCGTGCGATACGGCCCTGGAAGGTACCGAGCTGCGGGTCGATCCGCGCGATGTCGGCGTCGGTCCAATCGGCGATCTGTTGGAAGCTGGTTACGCCAAGGCCTCCCAACAGGACGGCAAGCTTGGGCCCCACGCCTTTCAGCAATTGCAGATTGTCGGCCTTCGCCGCTGCCGGTTTGGCGGCGGGCTTTGCCGCGGGCGGCGGAGGAACGGTCGGTTCCGCGGGGATGGCCACCTTTTCGACCGGTGCCGGCTTGGCGGGGGCCTTTTTCGCCGCGGGTTTGGCTGCCGCCTTCGGTGCAGCCTTTGTGGCGGGCTTTGTCGCGGCTTTCGCCACCGGTTCCTTGGCCACGGTCTTTTTCGCGGCAGGCTTTGCGGCGGCTTTGGGCTTTGACGCGGGCTTCGGCGCCGCGGGTTTGGGGGCCGGGGTCTTGGCAGCCGCTTCGACCACGGGTGCCGGTTCCGGGGCGGGGGTGGGTGCGGGCGGCGGCGCCTTGGCGGCCGGTTCGGGCGGCGGTGCTGCGGGCGTGACGGGCGCGGCGACCGGGGCTTTTGGTTCCAGCGGTTTGAAGCGTGCCGGTTCAGCCGCAATGATTTCGGGCTTTGCCGGTTCGAGCGGCTTGGCGGGTTTCGCCGGTTCGACGGTCGGCTCTGCGATGTCCGCGGGCTTCGAGCGACCGAACAGCCACCAGAGCAGCACGACGGCCACGACGAGTCCGACAACCGCGATAATCCAGTTTTCCTGAAGCCAGGTCATGATCTTCTCCGCTTGTGATTTTCGGCCAGCCTATGCGGGCTTGTTTGTCGGGTCTACCTTAACGAACGGGCCACCATTAATTTCCTTGCGGCGGAATTTTTACTCCGCCTCTCGCGCGACTTCGCGCCACCCGATGTCGCGGCGGCAGAAACCGCTCGGGAAATCGAGCTTGTCGACCGCGGCATAGGCGCGTGCCTGTGCTTCGGTCACGCTCTTGCCCGTCGCGGTGACGTTGAGCACGCGGCCGCCGGCGGCGACGATCACACGATCCTCGCGTGCGGTGCCGGCGTGGAAAACGCGCACGCCTCCCGCCTCGGCATCGGCGATGCGGTGGATTGCGCCGCCCTTTTCAGGTGTGCCCGGATAGCCCTTTGCGGCCATCACGACGGTGAGCGCATAGTCGTGCGAAAAGGCCGGCGCCTCGGCCGCGGCGATGGTTTCGCTCGCGGCGGCGTATAGGAGCGCGGCAAAATCGCCCCTGAAGCGCATCATCAGCACCTGGCATTCGGGATCGCCGAAGCGGCAATTATATTCGATCAGCTTCGGCCCCTCGTCGGTGAGCATCAGTCCCGCGAACAGCACGCCCACATATGGCGTGCCCTCCGCGGCGAGCGTCGCCACCGTCGGGCGGATGATACGGTCCATCACCGCGGCTTCGAGATCGGCGGTGAGCACGGGGGCGGGGCTATAGGCGCCCATGCCGCCGGTGTTCGGGCCGACATCGCCGTCGCCAACGCGCTTGTGGTCCTGCGCGCTGCCGAAGGCGATCACATCAGTGCCGTCGGAAAGCGCAAAGAAGCTCGCTTCCTCGCCGGTCATGAATTCCTCGATCACCACTTCGGCGCCCGCGCTGCCGAAGGCGCCATCGAACATGTCGTCGATCGCGGCCTCTGCCTCTTCGCGCGTTTCGGCGATAATCACGCCCTTGCCTGCGGCGAGGCCGTCGGCCTTGATCACGACGGGGATCGAAAAGCCTTCGAGAACCGCAAGCGCTTCCTCTGCCGACGTGCAGCGGACATAGGCGGCGGTCGGGATCGATGCGCGCGCGCAGAGATCCTTGGTAAAGCCCTTCGAACCTTCGAGCCGCGCGGCGGCGGCCGACGGGCCGAAGGCGGGAATGCCGATTTCGCGGAGGCGGTCGGCAAGGCCGGCGACCAGCGGGGCTTCGGGTCCGACGACGACGAAATCGATCGCGTGCGCCTTTACGAAGGCGATCAGGCCATCGATGTCATCGGCGGCGATCGCGACACATTCGGCGTGCGCCTCGATCCCCGGGTTGCCCGGAGCGGCATAGAGCTTGGCGCAGCTTGGCGATTGTGCCAACTGCCAGCTGAGCGCATGTTCGCGGCCCCCCGATCCGACCAGCAGGATATTCATGTCAGTCCCTTTTCCCGATACGGCGTCCGACGATGGCACCGAAGCGCGGCTGTTAGCCGAGGCTTCGCCGGGGGACAATGCACCAGCCCTGTCGGTCAGCCAATTATCGGCGGCGATCAAGCGGACGGTCGAGGATGGCTTTGCGCGCGTGCGCGTGCGGGGTGAGTTGTCGGGGACCAAGCGTGCGGCATCGGGGCATTTCTACGCGGCGCTGAAAGACGATAATGCGCTGATCGACATGGTGATGTGGAAGGGGCAGGCGGGTCGCCTCGCCTTTCGGCCCGAGGACGGGATCGAGGTGATCGCCACAGGCAAGCTCACGACCTATCCGGGCCGCTCCAAATATCAGCTTGTCGTCGATACGCTCGAGGTTGCGGGCGAAGGCGCGCTGATGCTGCTCTTCGAGAAATTGAAGGCGCGGCTTGGCGCCGAGGGGCTGTTCGACCGCGAGCGAAAATATGATCGGCTGCCCTATCTGCCGCGAACGATCGGGGTCGTGACCTCACCGACCGGGGCGGTGATCCGCGATATCCTTCACCGGCTCGCCGACCGTTGCCCCACGCATGTCATCGTCTGGCCGGTGTTGGTGCAGGGCGACGGCGCGGCGGCCCAGGTCGCAAATGCGATCCGCGGCTTCGATGCGATTGACCCGGGCGGGCGAGTGCCGCGCCCCGACCTCGTCATCGTTGCGCGCGGCGGCGGGTCGATCGAGGATCTGTGGGCGTTCAATGAAGAGGTCGTCGTGCGCGCGATCGCCGATTGCCGCATTCCGACGATCAGCGCGGTGGGGCACGAGACCGACGTGACGCTCGCCGACTATGCCGCCGACGTCCGCGCGCCGACCCCGACCGCGGCGGCCGAGATGGCGGTCCCGGTGCGCGCCGAACTCATCTCGCAGCTCGCGACCTGGAACGGGCGGATTATCGGCGCGGCGAACCGGCATCAGGCGCTGGCGGGCGAGCGGCTCACGGCGCTGGCGCGGCATTTGCCGAAGCGCGACGCGCTTTATGCGCCGCAGCGCCAGCGGCTCGACGATGCGGGCGACCGGCTCGACCGCAGCCAGCGCCACCGGCTGACGGTGATTTCGGAACGGCTCGCGACGCGCGGTGCCGCGATGCGGCCCGCGCTGCTGGCGCGGCGTTGGGATCGTGACCGGGCGCTGCTCGAAGGGCTGGGGCGGCTGCTCGACAGCCTTGACCCCCGCGCGTTGCTGTCGCGCGGCTATGCGATGGTGCGCGATGCGGGCGGTGCGATCGTGACCACCGCGGCCAAGGCGCGCGGCGCCGGGCATTTGCAGCTCCAATTCGCTGACGGCGAGGTGCCGGTCGCTGTCGGTGCGGGCGATGGCGCGCCGCCGCCCACGCCCACGCCCAAGCCGGTGCGCAAGCCTTCGCCGGCGGAGCCCAAACGGGGGCAGGGCGAGCTCTTCTGAGCTTCCGGGGGTGGCTGCGCGGCGCGATGCTGTTATAGTCGCGGGAAAGACGTAACGCCGAATGGATAGAGAATCATGTTGATCGCCAGCCGCAACCGCCTTGCCCGTCTGCAGTACGGACCGAACGGTTTTCGCGTCCTCGCGCCCGGCGACCATGTGTTGTGCGCGGTGAGTGGCGCGCCGATCGGGCTCGACGAGCTGCGCTATTGGTCGGTCGCGCGGCAGGAGCCTTATGCCACTGCCGAGATTTCGGTGCAGGCCGAACTGGACGCCGCGCGCAAGGCATGAGCTTTGTGAGGGACTGGCGACGGCATGGGGCGGCGCTGACGCTGATGGTCGTTGCTGCCGGATGCGTTCCGGCCGCCGAAACGGACGCCCGGCCCGCGCCGCGCCCCGCGGCCCAGCCCGTAACGCCGCCATCCTCTCCGCCCGCGCCGTCCCGCGCGCCGGTTCGTGCAGATTTCGCATTGGCCGGTCTTGCCGAACAGGGCGCAGTGATGGTCGGAAAGGTGCCGAGCGACACGCGCGCGCTCACGCTCGACGGCAAGGCAATTCCCGTCGCGGCCGATGGCGGCTTCCTGATCGCTTTCGACCGCGACGCTCCGACCAGCGCGCGGCTCGTTGCGACGCTGGGCGACGGGCGCACGGTCGAACGCCCCATCGTGGTTGCGCCCGGAAGCTGGCGGTTGGAGCATATCAACGCGCCTTATCGGGGCAGCGCGGCGAGCGACGCCGATTTCGAACGGCGCCGGCCGGCCGAGCTCGCCCAGATCGCCGCGGCGCGCAACATGGAGGTCGTATCCGACGGCTGGCGTCAGACGTTCCGCTGGCCAGTCACCGGCCGCCTGTCGGGCTTCTTCGGCGCGCAACGTATTTATCAGGGCAAGCCCGGCACCTATCACAGCGGCACCGACGTTGCGGTCCCGGCCGGAACACCGTTCGTCGCACCCGCCGACGGGGTTGTCGTGCTCGCTGCCACCGCCCCATTCACCCTTGAGGGCAATTTGCTGATCGTCGACCATGGCATGGGGTTGTCGAGCGCTTTCCTCCATTGCCAGCGGCTCGACGTGAAAGTCGGCGACCGGGTTGTTCAGGGGCAGCAACTCGGTACGGTCGGGCGGACGGGGCGCGCGACGGGGCCACATATGCACTGGGGGTTGAAGTGGCGCGATACCCGCCTCGATCCCGGAAAACTCGCGGGTCCCATCGGCACTTGATACTGGCAAGGTTGCCGCCGAATTCGTAACCGATGAAACAAAATGTCGCGAAAGCGGCCCTTTTCGCGCATTGTGTTTCGCCGTCTGCCTCGCTTGTTGCAAATACGTCACAATGGCCTTTGAAACGACGGAAAGCGGCGGGAATTCCCTTTACTCACGATGAACGAACAGTCATCCCGCACGCTATCGGGGCATTTACGTGGCGACTTTTGTCGTCGCGTCGGGGGTCCAGGTAGTTCATCCATCAGTAGCAAGGGACTGCACTGTGAAGAAAACTCAATATTCAAAGCTGAAGCTCGGCGCCGCGCCGCTCGTTATGAGCGTGGCGCTGGTTTCGGCTCCTGCCTTCGCGCAGAACGCGCCGGCGGAAGACACCGCCACCACCGGCGAAATCGTCGTCACCGGCACGCTGATTCGTAACCCGAATCTCGAAAGCTCGTCGCCCGTCGCCGTGATCGGCGCGGACGAAGTCGCGCTTCGCCAGACCAACAACGCCGAACAGCTCCTCCGCGAACTGCCGGGCGTGACGCCGAACCTTGGCGGCAACGTCAACAACGGCACCGTCGGCAGCGCACGCGTCGACCTTCGCGGCCTTGGCGCGAACCGTAACATCGTCCTTCTTGACTCGCAGCGCCTCGCGCCGTCGAGCTTCTCGGGCATCGTCGACCTTAACAACATCCCCGTCGCGCTGATCGAACGCGTCGACGTCCTGACCGGCGGCGCTTCGACCAGCTATGGTGCGGACGCTGTCTCGGGTGTTGTGAACTTCGTCACGAAGCAAGATTTCGCCGGCCTTGACGCCGTCATCAGCGAACAGATCAGCGAACGTGGCGACACCAACGTGTTCCGCGCCGACCTCGTCCTTGGCGCGAACTTCGACGATGGTCGCGGTAACGCCGTGCTGGCGCTCAGCTATCAGGAAGCCGACCCGCTCTATTTCGGTGCGCGTCCCTTCGGTGAATTCACCCTCTCGTCGGCAACCGGCGTGGCTTCGGGTGACTCGTTCACCTCGTCGCCGACCGGTATTTCGACTGCGACCGACGATTTCCAGATTGCGCCCGATGGCTCGAGCCTCGTGCCCTTCTACAACGCGTTCAACTTCAACCCGTTCAACGTCTACACGACGCCGTTCGAGCGTTTCAGCTTCTACGGTAAGGCGCGTTACGAAGTTTCGGACAAGCTGGAAGTTTATGCCCGCGGCCTCTTCTCGAAGAACCGCGTCAGCTCGATCATCGCAGCTTCGGGTATCTTCGGCACCGCCGGTCTGACCGTTCCGGGCCAGAACCCCTATCTGAACTCGACGATCCGTAACCAGCTTTGCGGCTTCGCCGGCATCGCCCTGGGTCCGACGTGCGACAACAATCCCGCCATTCCGCTGCAGACGGTGTATCGCCGCTCGGTGGAACTCGGGCCGCGCATCAGCGAATATGTCACGACCTTCTTCGACTATTCGGCTGGCCTGAAATATTCGTTCAACGACTCGCTGAAGCTCGACGTCTATGGTTCGTACGGTGAAAGCGAAAACGCCGAAACCCGCACGGGCTATGTGGCGAACTCGCGCGTCCAGCAGGCGCTGAACGCGACCAACACCACGACCTGCCAGAACACGTCGAACGGCTGCGTTCCGCTCAACCTGTTCGGTCCGCAGGGCAGCATCACGCCGGAAATGGGCGCGTTCATCGGCGGCATCACCAGCACGATCGTCAACCGCACCTCGCTGGCGCAGGTCCATGGCGTTCTGTCGGGCGACTTCGGCGGCGCGACCGTGCCATGGGCATCGGAACCGGTTTCGTTCGCAGTTGGCGGCGAATATCGCAACTACACCGCACAGCGCGCGCCCGATAACCTGGCCTCGATCCCGGGTGAACTCGGCGGTGCCGGCGGCGCGATCCTTCCGCTCGACGGCGGCTTCGACGTCAAGGAAGCGTTCGGCGAACTTATCGTTCCGCTCGTTTCGGATAAGCCCTTCTTCGACGAACTGACCTTCGAAGCGGGTATCCGTTATTCGAAGTACAAGATCGACGCAGCGGGCGATCCGAAGTTCAACGCGACCACTTACAAGTTCGGTTTGAACTGGTCGCCGGCTGATGCGATCAAGTTCCGCGGTAACTTCCAGCGCGCGGTTCGCGCCCCGAACATCGGCGAACTCTTCGCACCGGTGGCAACGGGCCTGACCAACCTGCTGGTCGATCCTTGCGCCGGCGCGGCTCCGACCACCAATGCCAACCTGGCAGCGGTCTGCATTGCCCAGGGTGCGCCGCTGGCCTCGATCGGTTCGATCCAGAACCCCAGCGCGGGACAGGCAAACGCAACGGGCGGCGGCAACCCGACCCTGCGTCCGGAAAAGTCGGACTCCTACTCGTTCGGTGTCGTGCTTCGCCCGCAGGATCTGATCAGCGGTCTCACCGTCACCTTGGATTACTACAACATCAAGGTGAAGGACGCGATCACGGCCGCAACGCCGGGTGACGTTATCGGGGCATGCTTCGGCAACATCACGGCTGCTTCGGCTACCGATCCGGCCTGTACGGGTATCCGTCGTAACGCGATCAACGGTCGCCTCAGCGGTACCTCGACGGCGGCGAACCCGATCCCGGGTCTGCCGACGCCGCTCACCAACAACGGCCGCCTCTGGACCGACGGTATCGACCTTACGGTCAACTACCGCACCGACCTTGGCTTTGCCGAACTGCAGCTGAACTTCGCTGGTAACTATACCATGAGCTCGAAGTTCCAGGCGTCGCCGGGTTCGTTCGCACGCGAGTGCACGGGCTACTACAGCACGAACTGCGGTATCTCGAACGGTCTGACCGTCGGTTCGCTGCAGCCCGAATTGTCGTGGACCCAGCGTACGACCCTCTCGTTCGACAAGATCGATATCTCGCTCCTGTGGCGCCATATCGACGGCATGAAGTATGAAGGTCAGGCCAGCGATTATCTCGATCGCGGCTTCACCGACGCCTCGCGCAACCTGTTCAGCGGCACCATCACGGGCCGTGGCGAACTGGTTGGTCGCCAGGTCAACTTCAACCGCATCAAGTCGTACGATTATTTCGACCTGACGGCGCGCTTCGCTTTCTCGGACAATGTTGACCTGACCCTGTCGGCGTTCAACCTGTTCGACAAGCAGCCCCCGATCGTCGGTTCGAGTGCCGGTTCGACCTCGTTCAACGGCGGCAACACCTATCCGTCGACGTACGACACGATCGGTCGCCGCTACGCTGCTTCGGTGCACTTCAAGTTCTGATCCGCACCGATCGGACGAAAAAGGATGGGGCGGTCTTCGGACCGCCCCATTTTTTTGTGCCGACTATTTTATCGAAGGCTGTGGTGGAGGATTAGCCGAGCAACGGCGCGGGCAATGCCATGTCGATGCCCGCCGATGCCGCGACGGCCTCGGCCCAACTGCTGACCTTCTCGATCTCGTCGGCATGAAGCGCCTCGGCGGCGGTCTGGTCCGCGGCGCGCTGGCCGCTCGCAAAGGCCTTTCCGCTCTTTGAATCGCGCGCGAAGACGTCGGCGACGGTCGACGCAATTTGCGCCTCGGTCAGCGCAATCCCGAACAGGCTGGCCAGCGCCGCAAATGCTTCGCCGGGCCGAGCGACCAGCGTCTCGCTGTCGAGTGTCCGGATCCGGTCGGGCCATTTCCGCGCCATGTCGCTGAACAGGCGATGCTGCGCCAGCCAGCCGACGGCTGCAGCCTGAAGATCGGTGTGCAACAGATAGTCGCGCGGTTCGAAACCCAGGTCGACCATGCCCTCGGCGAGTTGGCGCGAGAGTAGTTCGCGAACCCACAGCCGCCCCCACATGCCCTTTCGGGCGATCGATCCGAGAAAGAGCCGCAGCGGCGCGTGGAGCAGCACGGCCTTTGCCTCGGGGCGGATCGACAGGAGTGCCGTGGCAAGGCCGTTGACGACATTCGATGGCTTGATGACGGTCGCTTCGCCCTCGACGAACGGACGCGCAAGCAGTTGGAGCGCGCTGTCGGTGACCATGCCGATCTCTGCCGGGTTGCCGCCGCGATGTCGCCAGCCGACCATGTCGTTCAATATCTGCGGCTCGCTTAGCGAATGGGCGGCACCGGGAATGTCAAAAGCCTGTGCGAGCAGGGTCGAACAGCAATAGGCCGAATGAAAGATGAAATGCGTTTGCGACGCGCCGCGCGCTGCCGCCAGCGCATCGCCGCGCTTCCATATCGTCGGGGCGTCGGTCGCTTCCAGATATTCGTCGGTCAGGAACGGCACCGAACGGCGCAGCGCGCGCGGCGCGCTCACAAAATGGACGGCGTCATTCCCTTCGTCATAACGGTGGGCAAGCCATTCCGGCGTCATCTTCATTTGTCCCTTTCGCCGGCACCCAATGCCTTGGGTTCCGTCTGCAACGATATCGCCCCTGCTTCAACAGTCGCCTTCGCTTGCGCCCGCGCGGCTAGTGGATTAGCCGGTCCTATGACCATCGATATCCAAGCGATCGAACAGGTGCTGGCGACCGCCATACAGGCGCGGCAACGCGGCGATGCGGCAGCCGAACGTCAGATTCTCGACGACGCCCTGGCGCAATATTCCACGGATCCGCGGCTGCACAACGCACGCGGAATGCGCGCGCTCGCCGACGGCGATTCCGGACAGGCGCAGGCGAGTTTCGCCGCCGCCGCCGCCGCCGATCCGAAAGAGCCGGCGCTGTGGCTGAACCTTGCGACCGCGTGCCGTGCGGCCGGCGATGACGAGGGTGAGCGGCGGGCGCTGCAAAGCGCGCTCGATATCGATCGCCGGCATTTCATCGCGCTGCTCCGCATCGCCGAACTGCACGAGCGGCTGGGCGAGGAAGCCGAGGCGGCACAGCGGTGGAGCAATATCGTGCAGATGGCGAGCGCGATGACCGAGCGGCCGCCGCGCGTCGAAGAGGCGCTGCAGCATGGACGCGCCTTCCTCGAACGCCACAATGGCGCGATCGCCGACGCCGTCGACCGCGAACTGGGTGCCGAGCTGGCCGCCATGGGCGCGGCGGGGCGCCGCTTCACCGCCTGTGTCGACAACAGCCTCGGCCGCCGCCGCATCTATCAGAACGAATGCGCGGGTCTTTTCTATCCGTTCCTGCCCGCCGACGAATTTTTCGACCGGTCGCATTTTCCATGGTTCGCCGAAATCGAGGCGCGCACCGACGCCATTCGCGGCGAGGCGCTGGCGCTGCTCGCAAACGGCAATGACGCGATCCGGCCCTATGTTCGGCAGGAGCCCGGCACGCCCGAGAATAAATGGTCGACGCTCGACAATTCGCTGAACTGGAGCGCCTGCTTCCTATGGGAATATGGCGAGAAGAATGAGAGTGTCTGCGCACTTTGCCCCGAAACGGCGGCCGCGCTCGACGCGATCCCGCAGAACCGCGTTCCGGGCAAGGCGCCGTCGGCCTTTTTCTCAATCCTGAAACCGGGCGCGCATATTCCGCCGCACACTGGCGTCACCAATACGCGCGCGATCGTCCATTTGCCGCTGGTGGTTCCGTCCGATTGTAGCTTTCGCGTGGGCGGCGAGACGCGCGAATGGCGTGTCGGCGAGGCGTTCGCCTTCGACGACACGATCGAGCATGAGGCGTGGAATCGCAGCGCCGAGCCGCGCGTCGTGCTGATCCTCGACGTCTGGAATCCCTATTTGTCGTCGGCGGAGCAGGATCTGCTCGCACGCTTTTTCGACATTACCTCGCGCGATCGCTAGGCTTCCCTTGCCGGACCTTCATCCGCCATCCATGGCCGCCAGCGCTTCCCGGATGGATGCGAGTTCGGTGGCGTAATTTTTCCAGCGTCCCGACGACTGGCTGTGGATCGCCGAGCGTGCTTTCCAGTTGCTCGGGGTGCGAATGACGGGAGCTGCTCCCGTATCCGCAGCCGCCGGATCGATCGGGGGCAGGCCCAGGTCGCGAAACGCATCGGCGATCACCGCATCGGGTGCGTGGACGAGCCTGTCATATTCGACCGTGATGATGTCGGCCCCAAAAATCTGCTCCCAATGCGCCATCAGCCGGCGATATTGACCGACATAGTGGAGCGCATCGTCGAGCCGGTCGCTGTAATTGATCGTTTCGGCAAAGTTCAGGAAGAAGATCGACAGGATATTGTCGAGCGTCTCGCGCCGCGTGTGAACGATGTGTGCCGCCGGGAACAGCGTCTTGATCAGGCCGATATGCAGGAAATTGTCGGGCCGCTTATCGGTGACATAGGCGGCATCGGGGAAGTTGGTGCGGATCGTCTGCAGATATTGGCCGCGCAGTTCGTCCAGCCCGGCGGCGGTCAGGTCGCCGATCGCTTCCGGATAGGGCATCAACCGCTCGTGGACCATCGACGGGATGAGGTCGAGTTCGCCCCCGATCCGGACAAGCGGATGGCGGCCGAGCAATTGTTCGATCACGGTCGAGCCCGACCGGAACATGCCGCAGATGAAGATCATCCGCTCGCCTCCGTCGGCGCCGCCGTCGGCGTCCGTGGCGGCGTTCGGGCGATCGGGAAAGGCGGCGATGAGCTGGTCGACCAGCATTTCCTGCGCGGCGCGATTGTACCGGCGCGGGGCCGGACGGATCGATTCATTGATCCGGTTCGCCTCGGCGACCACCGCGAATGCACGGTCGTAACGGCCGACCGTATCGAGCGCGTTGCCGAGCGCAAAGAGAAGCTCGGCGGCATCGTTTGGACTGTCGGCGCCGCCTTGCAATCTCTCCTCCAGATCGCGGATCGCGGGTTCGACCTCGCCCTTGTGGACGCGGATTGCTGCGAGCCTGCCGCGCGCATGGCCGTTCCCCGGCGCGATGCGCAGCGCCGCGCGGTACGCGTCGGCGGCGGCATCGGCCTTACCGATATCTTCCATCAGGCCGCCAAGGTTGAGCCACGCCGGCAGAAATTTGGGGTTCCGATCGAGCGCGGTGCGAAGTTCGGTTTCGGCCTCGGCCGTCCGCTCCATATATTCGGACAAAATCGCGGCGCGGTTGACGTGTACCGCCTCGGGCCTTGAAACATTGCGGCGCAGCGCTTCGGCATAAGCCTCGAGCGCCTCGGGATAGGCGCGCATCTGGCGCAGCACATAGCCGAGATTGAACCAGCCATCGGCATGATCGGGCCGGAGCACGGTCGTCTGCCGGAGCAGCGCGGCAGCCTCCGCATGGCGCCCCGTTGCAATGCTTCGCCCTGCGGCGGCATCAAGCCGCGCCCACTCATCGTTCACGCAAACCGCTCCTATGCTGGCGCGAGTTTCAGCGCGCCGTCGCCTTCGTCGACCTTGATCGTCGATCCGTCCTTCACTTCGCCTTTCAGGATCAGATCGGCAAGCGGATCCTGCAGATATTTCTGCACCGCGCGTTTCAGCGGCCGCGCGCCATAGACCGGATCATAACCGACACGCCCAAGCCAGGCGCGCGCGGCGTCGGTCAGGTCGAGCGTCACCTTGCGGTCGGCGAGCAGCTTTTGGACACGCGCGACCTGGATGTCGACGATGCCGCCCATATGCTGCTGCGCGAGGCGATTGAAGAGTACGATCTCGTCGAGCCTGTTCAGGAACTCGGGCCGGAAATGCGCGCGAACGACTTCCATGACCGCAGGCTCGGCCTGTTCGACCGGGGCGTCGTCGGGAAGCGCGGCGATCGCCTGGCTGCCAAGGTTCGAGGTCAGGATGATCAGCGTGTTGGTGAAGTCGACCGTGCGTCCCTGCCCGTCGGTAAGGCGCCCGTCGTCGAGCACCTGCAACAGGATGTTGAACACGTCGGCGTGGGCCTTTTCGACCTCGTCGAACAGCACGACCTGATAGGGGCGGCGGCGCACCGCCTCGGTGAGCGTACCGCCCTCCTCATAACCGACATAGCCCGGAGGCGCGCCGACGAGGCGCGCGACGCTGTGCTTTTCCATGAATTCGGACATGTCGATGCGGACCATCGCATTGTCGTCGTCGAACAGGAAGCGCGCGAGCGCCTTGGTGAGTTCGGTCTTGCCGACGCCCGTGGGGCCGAGGAAGAGGAAGCTGCCGAGTGGGCGGTTCGGGTCCTGAAGCCCCGCGCGGGCGCGGCGGACCGCGGTCGAGACGGCGCGGACGGCTTCGTCCTGGCCGATGACGCGCTGCTCGAGCGTGCTCTCCATGCCGAGCAACTTCTCGCGCTCGCCTTCCATCATGCGGTCGACGGGGATGCCGGTCCATTTGCTCACGACCGCGGCGATATCGTCGGCGGTCACTTCCTCGCGCAGCATCGCATTGCCCGCGGCCGCCTGCGCTTCCTCCAGCCGTTTTTCGAGGCCGGGGATGGTGCCATAAGATAGCTCGCCCGCCTTCGCGAGATCGCCGGCGCGCTGCGCCTGATCGAGCGCCGAACGCGCGGCGTCGAGCTCTTCCTTGATCTTCGCCTCGGCGTGGATCTTGTCCTTTTCGGCCTGCCATTTCTGGGTGAGCCCCGCCGACTGCTGCTCAAGGTTTGCAAGCTCGGCCTGCAAACTCGCCAGCCGGTCCTTCGACGCGGCGTCGCTTTCCTTGCCGAGCGCCGATTCCTCGATCTTCATCTGGATGATGCGGCGGTCGAGCGTTTCGATTTCCTCGGGCTTCGATTCCACTTCCATACGGATGCGGCTCGCCGCCTCGTCCATCAGGTCGATCGCCTTGTCGGGCAGGAAGCGATCGGAGATATAGCGGTTCGACAGCGTCGCGGCGGCAACGATCGCGCCGTCGGTGATCCGCACGCCATGGTGCAGCTCATATTTCTCCTTGAGCCCGCGCAGGATCGAGATCGAATCCTCGACCGTCGGCTCGCCGACGAACACCGGCTGGAAGCGCCGCTGAAGCGCGGGGTCTTTTTCGACATGCTTGCGATATTCGTCGAGCGTGGTCGCGCCGATACAGTGGAGTTCGCCGCGCGCGAGCGCGGGCTTCAACAGGTTCGAGGCATCCATCGCGCCCTCGCCCTTGCCCGCGCCGACGAGCGTGTGCATCTCGTCGATGAACAGGATGATCTCGCCCTCGGCGGCCTTCACATCGTCGAGCACGCCCTTCAGCCGCTCCTCGAACTCGCCGCGATATTTGGCGCCCGCGATCAGCGCGCCCATGTCGAGCGACAGCAGGCGGCGGTCCTTCAGGCTGTCGGGGACGTCGCCATTGGTTATGCGCAGGGCTAGGCCCTCGGCGATCGCGGTCTTGCCGACGCCGGGCTCGCCGATCAGCACCGGATTATTCTTGGTCCGGCGCGCAAGGATCTGGATCGTGCGGCGGATTTCCTCGTCGCGGCCGATGACCGGATCGAGCTTGCCTTCGCGGGCGACTTCGGTGAGGTCGCGGGCAAATTTCTTGAGCGCTTCATAGCGGTCTTCGGCCGAGGCCGTGTCGGCGGTGCGGCCGCCGCGCAGATCGTTGATCGCGGTATTCAGCGCATCGGCCTTCACGCCGGCATCGGCAAAGGCTTTGCCGACCGGGGTGCCCGCCGAAACTACCATCGCGAGCAGCAGCCGTTCGACGGTAACATAGCCGTCGCCCGCCTTCGACGCGACCTGTTCGGCCTGATCGAGCAGGCGCACGGCGTCATTGTCCAGGCCCGGCGTCTGCTGCGCGCCCGAACCCGACACGGCGGGAACCTTGGCGAGCAGCGCGTCGATGCCGGCAACCGCGCGCGCGGCGTCGCCGCCGCTCTTGGCGATCAGGCCCGCGGCCATGCCTTCATTGTCTTCGAGCAGCGCCTTGGCGATATGCTCGGGCGAAATCCGCTGATGGTTCATGCGGATCGCGATCGTCTGCGCCGCTTGCAAAAAGCCCTTGGCGCGGTCGGTAAATTTTTCGAGGTTCATTCAGAAAGCCCCTTTCTTGCCCAGCAAGATAGTGTTGCCATTTGGCAACACAAGGGTTGTTGAGGTGGCTAAAGATGCTGGGACAGAAAAGGTTCACGCGGAGACGCGGAGACGCGGAGCGGAAATTTCTCGCAGAGGCGCAAAGGACGCAGAGAAGAAATAGTGGGCGGCGTAGCCGCCGATCTCTTTTTCTCCGCGCGCTCCGCGCCTCTGCGAGAATTTTTTACTCGCTCGACCGCGCGAACCGGTCGAGCAGGCGTACGCCGAAGCCCGTCATGCCCTTGGGGACGAGCGAGGTCGCCTTCTCCGAGCGGTTGACCCCGGCGATATCGAGATGCGCCCACGGGGTCGCCTCGTCGACGAAGAAGCCGATGAAATGTGCGCCCAAGCTGGCGCCGGGACCTTGGCCCGTCGCGGAGTTGCGGATGTCGGCGATGTCGGACTTCATCCGCTCGGCATAATCCTTATGGAGCGGCAGGCGCCATAATTCTTCGCCGCTTGCCGTGCCTGCGGCGGTAAGCCGCGCCGCGAGTGCTTCGTCGCGTGCGAAGAGACCCGCATAGCTGTTGTCGAGCGCGCCGACGACCGCACCGGTCAGCGTCGCGATATTCACGATCGCCTTGGGTTTGTAGGTCTTTGCGACATATTCATTGGCGTCGGCGAGGACCAGGCGCCCCTCGGCGTCGGCGTTGACCATTTCGATCGTCTTGCCCGACATGGTGCGGGTGACGTCGCCCGGACGCTGCGCATTCCCGTCGGGCATATTCTCGGCAAGCGCCGCGACACCGACGACATGTACCGGCGCGCGCGATTTGGCGAGCGACACGACCGCGCCGATTGCCGACGCGGCGCCCGACATATCGCCCTTCATATTGCCCATCCCGGCGCCGGGTTTGAGGGACAGGCCGCCCGAATCGAAAGTAATGCCCTTGCCGACGAAGGCTGTCGGTGCGTCGGGCGCGTTCGCGCCGCGATAGCGGACCAGCAGCAGCCGCGACCCGCGCGGGCTGCCCTGACCGACGCCGACGAGCGTGCCCATGCCGAGCTTGCGCATCGCCGCTTCGTCCAGCACTTCGATGCTGACGCCCGCGACGCCCGCAAATGCCTTGCGCGCCTCGGCGACGAACGTCTCGGGATAGATGACGTTCGCCGGTTCGTTCGCGAGGTCGCGCGACAGGCGCACGCCGTCGGCGAGCGGTTTCCAGCGATTGGTGAAGGCGGCTTCGGCGCCCGACGGATTGGCGCCGACGAAGGTTACGGCGCCGGTTGCCGGGACCTTTTTGCCGACTGTCTGATAGCGGTCGAACCGATATTGGCCGAGCGTGAAGCCATAAGCGACATCGGCGGCGGAGGCGTCGCCAAAGGCGCCCGCGATCGCCACCGGCTGCGCTTCGCTCTTGAGTTCCTGCGCCGCCTTGCCGCCGGCCTCGGCGAGCGCAAGCGACGAGGGCGTGGGCCCTGCGCCGACCAGCAGGATGCGGGGATGCGCGCCGATGCCGCGAAGCGACAGGGTCGATCCCGGCTTGCCGTCGAAGCTGGCTGCGGCGATCGCCGTGGTGATTGCCTGCCGTTCGGCGGCGTTCAGCGATACGCCGTCGAGCGGCGGCAAGGTTGCGTCGGTCATCACGACAACGAGGGCAGCGCCTGCGGGCGCATTCGCGGCAAAGCCGATCGCGCGCTCGGCACTGTTGCCGACAGTTGCGGGAACGACGCCCGATCCGGCGATGTCCTGTGCCATCGCGGCCGGCGCGATGGTGAGCGACAGGCAAGCGGAAAGGAGCAGATGTTTCATGCGCATGGTTCGATATTCCCCGTTGTTCAATGACCTGCACCCTGCATAGCGGGGGAGCGCGCGCCCGCAAATCCGGCTCGACGAACGACAGTCGCTTGCCATCGGACGACATGGCGGTCACATAGCCCTGCGGGCCAAACCGTAAGAGGACCAACAATGCTGCGACGGATTTTTCTGGGGTTCCTGTTGCTGCTGGCGGTTGCCGCCGTATCGCTCGCTTTCTGGGAACCGCTGACTGCCGAGGCGCCCGCAGCGCCTGCCTTCAAGCCCAGCGACGTCCGTATCGCGCGCGATAAATTCGGCGTGCCGCATATCTTCGGCAAGACCGACGCCGATGTGGCCTATGGCGTCGCCTATGCCCATGCCGAGGACGATTTCTCGACCTTGCAGGAAGTGCTGGCGATGACGCGCGGCCGTGCCGGCGCGATGCTGGGCGAGGATGGCGCGAAGATCGACTATGCGGAGGCGCTGCTGGGCGTGCGGGCAACCACCGCGCGCGACTGGCCCCGCCTTCCCGCCGATGTGCGGGCATTGTTCACCGCTTATGCCGCAGGGCTCAACCATTATGCCGACAAGCATCCGGGTGAGGTGCGCCTGTCGGGGTTGTTCCCGGTGACCGGCGAGGATGTCGTTGCGGGCTTCGTGCTGCGTTCGCCCTTCTTCTTCGGGCTCGATTCGGTGCTTGGCTCGCTCGTCGAGGACAAGGCTCTGGCGCGTGAGGGCGGCCCGGCGCTCGACGCGACGGGCAAGCTCGTTCCGCGTGAATTGACCCCGGTCGGCCGCGATCCGGCCGACAATGGATCGAATGGCATGGCGGTGGCGCCCGCGCGCTCGACCGACGGCGCAACGCGGCTCGTGTCGAACTCGCACCAGCCGTGGACGGGCGGCGTCGCCTGGTACGAACTTGTCGTCCATTCGGAAGAGGGCTGGGATTTTGCGGGCGCGAACTTCCCCGGCTCGCCCTATCCCTTCCTCGGGCACAATAAATATCTCGGTTGGACCAACACCGTGAACCGGCCCGATTTGATCGACGTGTACAAGCTTGCTCTCGACGACAGCGGCAAGAATTACCGCTTCGACGGCCAGTGGCGCCCGCTCGAGGAAAAGCGCATCTGGTTGAAGGTCAAGGTCGGCCCCTTCGTGCTGCCCGTGCCGCGGACCATATATCGCTCCGTCCACGGGCCGGTGGTAAAAAATGAAAAGGGCGCTTTTGCGATCCGCTATGCAGGGATCGACCAGGCAAATATGGTCACCCAATATTACCGCCTGAACAAGGCGAAGAATTTCGCCGAATGGCGCGCGGCGATGGCCGGGCAGGGTGTGCCCGCGACCAATTTCATCTACGCCGATGCGAAGGGCAATATCGGGCTTTTCTATAATGCGATGTTCCCCGACCGGCCCGCCGGATTCAACTGGCGCGGCGTGCTGCCCGGCGACACGTCGGCGGATTTGTGGACGAAGACGCTGCCGTTCGACCGTGTGCCCGCGCTGGTCAATCCGCGCTCGGGCTATGTGATGAACGCGAATAACACGCCTTGGGTCGCGGCGGGCCCTGGCGACGAACTTGATGCCGCAGCTTTTTCACCGCTGCTCGGCATCGAGGATGATATGACCAATCGCGCGACGCGGCTGATCGAACTGTTCGAGGCATCGGGGCAGATCGACGCGGCGCGGCTGAAGACGATCAAATATGACACCGCCTATTCAAAGACGGGCTATGCAAAGGCGTGGATGGCCCGGCTGCTTGCGCTCGATACAAAGGGCGATCCTGCGTTGGCGCAGGCGCAGAAACTGCTCAGCGAATGGGACTGGAATCTCGATGGCCGGGGGAAGGGCGATGCGCTGGCGCTGATGGTGCTGCGCCCCGCCAACGGCAGCCATTACCAGCGCCGTGCGGCACCCGATCCGCGGACAGTGCTGAAAGAGGCCGTCGCGCATCTGCAGGATCATTTCGACGGGCTCGATCCCAAGCTCGGGACCGTATTGCGGCTGCGGCACGGCGAGGGGGCGAACCGTGTCGACCTGCCGCTCGATGGCGGCAACGACACGGTGCGGGCGTCGACGTTGTGGGATGCCGAACCCGACGGGCGGTTGAAGGTGCGCCATGGCGACAGCTTCATCATGTTCGTGACCTGGGACAAGGATGGCAAGGTCCAGTCGGAATCGATCCAGCCATTCGGGTCGGCGACGACGCGCCCTGATAGTCCGCATTACAATGATCAGGCACCGCTGTTCGTGGCGCACAAGCTGAAGCCGGTGCTGTTCGATCCGGCGGCGCTGAAGGCGAGCGGGGCCCGATTCTATCGGCCTTGAAAGCCGCGAACCGCTGTCCTAAACCATTGATACAGTGCCGTCCGGCACCCGGTCGCACGCGGGCATCAGGCCTGCGCCCGTACAAGAGGATTCTCATGCCCCGTTTCCATCGTTTTGCCCTCGCTCTGGCGGTCTCCACTTCGCTCGTTGCCGCGGGGCCGGCGCTGGCCAAGGCGAAGGCCGCGAACCCGGCACCGATCGCTGATCTCGTGAAGGCGGTCGATATTCCCTACCAGGCCTTTACGCTCGACAACGGCCTGCGCGTGATCGTGCACGAGGATCGCAAGGCGCCGGTCGTCGCGGTATCGGTGTGGTATCGCGTCGGGTCGAAGCATGAACCGAAGGGCAAGACGGGTTTTGCGCATCTGTTCGAACATCTGATGTTCAACGGCTCGGAAAATGCGCCCGGCGATTTCTTCGAGCCGCTGCAACAGGTCGGTGCGACGGATAGCAACGGGACGACGAACGTCGACCGCACCAACTATTTCGAAACGGTGCCGACGGGCGCGCTCGACCGCGCGCTGTTCCTCGAAAGCGACCGCATGGGCCATCTGCTCGGCGCGGTGACGCAGGAAAAGCTCGATAACCAGCGCGGGGTCGTCCAGAACGAAAAGCGCCAGGGCGACAATAACCCCTATGGCCTGCTGCGTTACGAGATTTTCGAAAATCTCTTCCCGACCGGCCATCCCTATCACCACAGCACGATCGGTTCGATGGGCGATCTGAATTCGGCGAGCCTCGATGATGTGAAAAAGTGGTTCAGCGACAATTACGGCCCGAATAACGCGGTGCTGGTGCTCGCGGGCGACGTCGATGTCGCCACAGCAAAGGCCAAGGTCCAGGAATGGTTCGGCGACATCCCCCGCGGCCCCGAAGTGAAGGCCCCGGCAACGTCGGTCCCGTCGCTGCCCGCGCCGCTGGCGAAAGAAGTGAAGGATCTGGTCCCCACAACGCGAATCTATCGCATGTGGACGATCCCCGGTCTCAACGACGCCGAAGCGGTGCCGCTGCAGATGGCAGCGACCGTGCTCGGCGGGCTGTCGTCGTCGCGGCTCGACAATGCGATGGTGCGCAAGGATCCGATCGCGGTCAGCGTGTCGGCGGGGGCCCAGCCGTTCGAAGACGCCGGATTCCTGATCGTGCAGGCCGATGTCAAACCGGGCGTCGATCCGGCGGTCGTCGGCAAACGCCTCGATGACGAAATCGCGAGCTTCCTTGCCAGCGGGCCGACGGCCGACGAACTGCAGCGCACCGCCGCCAGCTATCTAGCGGGGACGATCGCCGGGCTGGAATCGGTCGGCGGCTTCGGCGGCAAGGCAGTGACGCTGGCCGAGGGCGCGCTCTATTCCAACAATCCCGCTTATTACAAGGTCGAGCTCGACCGGATGGCAAAGGCAACGCCCGAGCAGGTGAAGGCGGTCGCACAGAAATGGATGTCGCGCCCGGCGTTCTCGCTGACCTATACGCCCGGCGAACGCACCGAGGGCGGCGAAAATCGCGGCGGCGCGGTGACGGCTGGCAAGGTGACCGCACCCGTCCAGCCCGACCGCTATTGGAACGAGGCGCTCGGCGATGTCGGCCCCGATACGAGCGGAGCCGCGTCGTTTGCCGATCGCTCGCAACTGCCTGCTGTCGCCGATCTCAAGGCTCTCGACTTCCCGGCGATCGAACGCGCGAAACTCAAGAACGGGGTCGAAGTCGTCTTCGCGCGCCGCACGACGGTGCCGACGGTCAATGTCGCGGTCAGCTTCGACGCTGGCTATGCCGCTGACCCGCATAGCGCGCTGGGTACCCAATCGCTGATGCTCAGCCTGATGGACGAGGGCACGAAGAGCCTCGATTCGATCGCCTTCGCCGAAGCGAAGGAGCGACTGGGCGCACAGATTGATGCGACTGCCAATGCCGATGAAACGGTGTTCAGCCTGTTCGCGTTGAAACCCAATCTCGGCGCCTCGCTGAGCCTGCTTGCCGACTATATCCGCAACCCGGCATTCGACGGCAAGGAACTGGAGCGCGTGCGTGCGCAGCAGCTCAACCGGCTCAAGGCCGAACTCAACAATCCGAGTGCGATCGCCTCGCGCATATTGACGCCGGTGCTGTACGGCGCCGACCATCCCTATGGCATCCCGCCGTCGGGCCTGGGCAATGCGAAATCGGTGGCGGCGGCGACGCAGGACCAGCTTGCGGCCTTCCACTCGGCGTGGATCCGTCCTGACAATGCGCGTATCTTTGTCGTCGGCGACACGACGCTGGCCGAAGTGAAGAAGCAGCTCGATGCGACGCTGGGCCAGTGGCAGGCACCCGCGACGGCCAAGCCGGTGAAGCATTTCGAGGTTGCGATTCCGACGCCGAAGCCGCGCATCCTGCTGTTCGACCGGCCGAAATCGCCGCAGTCGGTGATCCTTGCGGGCAAAGTGCTTGCCGCCAAGGGTGGTGACGAGCTCGAAGTGTTGCGATCGGCGAACGATATTTTCGGCGGCAATTTCCTGTCGCGCTTCAACACGAATTTGCGCGAAACCAAAGGCTGGTCCTATGGCGTGCGCAGCCGCATTTCGGGCGAACAGGACCGGTTGACCTGGGTCGCCGCAGCGCCGGTGCAGGCCGATCGCACCGGCGATTCGATCAAAGAATTGCAAAGCGACCTGAAAAGCTTCCTCGGCGACAAGGGCGTGACGAAGGAAGAGCTCGAACGCACGATCAACGGCAACGTTCGCGAGCTGCCCGGCAGCTTCGAAACGTCGGGCGACGTACTGGGCGGCCTGCGGCAGATCGTGAAGTTCGCTCGCCCCGACAATTATTACGAGACGTTGCCCGCAACCTATGAGGCGATGACTGCGCCCGCGATCGATGCGGCGGCGCGCAAAGCGCTGAGCACCGACGATCTTGTCTATGTCGTCGTGGGCGATGCCGCGGTCGTGAAACCGCAGCTTGACGGATTGGGTTTGCCGGTGGAAACGGTGTCCCTCGATAACTAACATCAGTTTCAGTAAGGAGAGCCCCAATGTCCCAAGTCGATGGCAGCTATGATTGCGTCACCAAGTCGCCGATGGGCGACCAGAAGTCGGTTTTCACCGTCAACAGCAGCGGCGACGGCTTCACCGGCCAGAATGCCGGCGCGATGGGTTCGCTCGATGTCGAAAATGGCAAGGTCGACGGCAACAAGCTGACCTGGACCATGAACATGAAGGTGCCGATGCCGATGACGCTCGAATGCGAAGCGACGATCGACGGTGACGCGCTGACCGGCACGATCAAGGCCGGCGCCTTTGGTTCGATGGCGATGACCGGCACCCGCCAGGGCTGAACCACAAGCCAGGAAATGCGAAGGGCCGTCCTTAAAGGGCGGCCCTTTTTCTTTGCATAGCAATGCCCTTTGGGTTCGCGGGCTATTCGGGACTATCCAAAGCGGCGGCGGGGGCGCATAGGCTGCTGCCATGCACAAGCCGGCCCAATCCCCCCAACGGAGCCTGCCGGGCGACCGTGAAATGGTGGTCATGATGGCGATGGTCATGGCGCTCAATGCGCTCGCCATCGATTCGATGCTGCCTGCGCTTCCCGCGATCGGCGAAGCGCTGGGCGTTACTGTCGCGAACGATCGCCAGCATGTCATCTCGATCTATTTGCTCGGCATCGGCTTTGGCTCGCTGCTTTACGGCCCTCTGTCGGACCGCTTCGGGCGCAAGGGCGTGCTCGTTCCGGCGCTTTTCGCCTATCTCGCGCTCGCGATCGGCTGCGGCCTCGCGACGAGCTTTGCGATGCTGCTCGTGCTGCGCTTCATCCACGGGCTGATCAGCGCAGCGCTCGGCGTCATCGTCGTCGCGGTGATCCGCGACCTTTTTGCCGGCGATGCGATGGCAAAGCGCCTATCGCTGATCTTCCTTGTCTTCATGATCGTGCCGATCATCGCGCCGACGATCGGCGCCGGGATCGCCGCAGTCGCGGGCTGGCGCGCGATCTTCATCGTGCTCGCGGTGATGTCGATCGTCATGCTGTTCTGGCTGCGCCGGCTGCCGGAAACGCTCGCTCCCGCCGATGTGCGTCCGCTCGACCTGCGCACGATGATTGCGGGCTGGGCGACAGTGACGCGGCACCGCCGCGCCGCGGGCTATATGATCGCGTCGGGGATGATGCAGGGCGCGCTCTACGGCTATCTCAACAGCAGCGAACAGATCATCGCCGAGGTGTTCGGGGCGCAGGCGATGTTCCCGCTGATCTTTGCGTGCGTCGCGGTGGGCATCGCGATCGCCAACTTCTCCAATGCGGCGATCGTCGAACGGTTTGGTGCGCGGCGTGTGTCGCAGTCGGCAGTTTTCGCCTTCATGGCGACCTCGATCCTGCAGATCGTCGCGGCGCTGAGCGGTGTCGAGACGCTGTGGATGTTCACCGCGCTGATGATGGTCAACGTCGGCCTCGTCGGATTTATCGGCAGCAACTTCGGATCCATCGCAATGGAGGATTTCGGGCATATGGCGGGCGTTGCGTCGTCGTATCAGAGCTTTGCCAAGACCTTGCTTGCGGCGACGGTGGGCGCGGCGATCGGGCAGCAATATGACGGCACGACGCTGCCGCTCGCTTATGCCTTTCTGATCAGCGCGGTGGTCGGCCTTGCTCTCGTCTTTTGGGCCGAACGTGGCAAGCTGTTCACACGGCCGGGAACGGCGCCGAAAAGTCCCTATTAGGCCGCCGCACCGGTTTGCGATCCCGAGGCAGCTTAGGGGGGTGAGCGGACGTTCCATCGCCCGCTTCCGTCATCCCGGGCTTGACCCGGGATCCCGCTTTTTGATGCATTCACTGGCTTCGACTTCAAGCGGGATCCCGGATCAAGTCCGGGGTGGCGATGATGAAGAGGTTCGCAATTCGTCGAGGCCGGCCGTTTGCGGGCAACGGTACTGGACAAGGCCGCGCTCCTCTGGTGAAGCGCGGGCATGTCTGAGGTTAAACTGCATCCCGACTGGCTTGCACGCATCGGCGGCGAGTTCGAGCAGCCCTATATGGCGGCGCTGAAGCAATTCCTGGCTGACGAGCGCGCGAAGGGGAAGGCAATCTTTCCGCGCCCGCGCGACTGGTTCGCAGCGCTCGACGCAACGCCGCCGCAGGATGTGCGCGTCGTCATTCTTGGGCAGGATCCCTATCACGGCCCGGGGCAGGCGCATGGCCTTTGCTTTTCGGTCCAGCCCGGCGTGCGGACGCCGCCGAGCCTCGTCAACATCTATAAGGAAATGCGCAGCGACCTGGGGATTGAGCCTGCAGCGCATGGTTATCTTGACCATTGGGCGCAGCAGGGCGTGCTGCTGCTCAACAATTGCCTGACGGTCGAGAGCGGGATGGCCGCATCGCATCAGGGCAAGGGGTGGGAGAAGTTCACCGACGCGGTCGTCGCCACCGTTGCGGCCGATCCGGCGCCCAAGGTCTTCATCCTGTGGGGCAGCCATGCGCAGAAGAAGGCGGCTAATGTCGCGGGGCTGGGAGCGGGCAGCCCGCACCTGATCCTGCGCGCGCCGCATCCCTCGCCTTTGTCGGCGTACAACGGTTTTTTCGGGTCGCGGCCGTTCAGCCAGGCTAATGCCTTCCTCGAAGCGCAGGGTCGCGGCGCGATCGACTGGCGGTTACCCGAAACTCCGGACGTCGCCAAAACATGAGCCTGCTTTCCGATCCGCTGACGCTGCTGGTGCTTGCCATTGCGGTGATCCTGATCGGGCTGGCCAAGGGCGGACTGTCGGGCGTCGGGGCGCTCGCGACGCCGCTGGTCGCGCTGGTGCTGCCGCCGACGATCGCCGCTGCGCTGCTGCTGCCGATATTGATCGTGCAGGACGTCGTCAGCGTCTGGTCGTTCCGCAAGACGTGGGACGGCTGGGTTATCGCGTGGATGCTGCCTGGCGCCGCCGTGGGTATCGCGGCGGGCTATGCCTATGCCGAACGCGTCGACGAAGCGAAGCTGATGGCGGCTCTGGGCGCGATCACGCTGGCGTTCGGCCTCTATCGGCTGTGGGTCGAGCGCGGTGGGCGCGTCGTTGCCGCATCGACCTCCCCGGGCTGGGTCGGCAGCCTGTTCGGGGTCGCGACGGGTTTCACCAGCCAGATTGCGCACGCGGGCGGCCCACCGTTCCAGATGTGGGTAACGCCGCGCCGCCTGCCGCACCTTGTCTTCGTGGGCACGAGTTCGATCCTGTTTGCCGCGATCAACTGGATGAAGGTGCCCGCCTATATCGCGCTCGGCGCCTTCCCGCATGAGGTTCTTGTCGCCGCGCTGCTGCTGATGCCGCTCGCGATCGTCTCGACGTTGCTCACTGTGCGTTGGTTGAAGCGGATCGACGGCGCGCGTTTCTATGTCATCATCTATCTGCTGATGGTCCCGCTCGGCGCGAAGCTGGTCTGGGACGGGCTGGCGGGATAAGAGGCGACGCGGGCAGGCAAAGGGCGTAGACTGGCCGAGGCGGGCATAGGCGTCCGCCACATTTCAAGGTATTGACCATGGCCAAGAGCCAGAAGAAATCGAGCCGCGAAGCCCGCAAGCCCAAGGCGGAAAAGCCCAAGAAGCCCAATGCGAGCAATCCATCGACCAAGGTGGGCGTCGTCGCAGGGCTCGATAATATGAAGAAATAGCCGCGCGCGGCGGAAGCGGGGTCGAGATGGTGCAGGCACGGTGGAACGGTGCGGTGATCGCCGACAGCGACGATACGGTTGTCGTTGAAGGCAATCATTATTTCCCGTTGGATGCGGTCGATGCCGCACTATTGTCCGACAGCGCGACGACGAGCGTTTGTCCCTGGAAGGGGCTGGCGCATTATCATCATGTCACTGTGGGCGGGCAGGTGAACCGGGACGCCGCCTGGTATTATCCCGATCCGAAGGAAGCGGCGGCCGCGATCAAGGATCGCATCGCCTTCTGGAAGGGCGTTGAGGTCGGCTGAATCTTTTCCCATGACCAACGCCATCCAGATTCTTGTCGATGCCGACGCCTGCCCGGTGAAGGATGAAATCTACCGCGTCGCCTGGCGGCATGAGGTGGCGGTGAAGGTCGTGAGCAACAGCCGGCTGCGTGTTCCCGAGCACCCGCTGATCGAGCGCGTTGTCGTGTCCGATGGCTTCGATGCAGCCGACGACTGGATAGCGGAAGCCGCCGATGCGCACAGCATCGTCGTCACTGCCGACATACTGCTTGCCGACCGCGCGCTGAAGGCAGGGGCAACCGTGCTCGGTCCGAACGGAAAGCCCTTCACCCTCGCGTCGATCGGCCCCGCGATCGCGACGCGCGCGATCATGGCCGACCTGCGTTCGGGAATGGGTGAGGGGATGGGTGGTCCGCCGCCCTTTTCGAAGGCCGACCGTTCGCAATTTCTGCAGGCGCTCGATAGCGCATTGGTCCGGGTTAAGCGCCAAGCGTAGATTCTCTCGTTTCTTTTCAGCGGTATATGAAATTTCTCCGGCCGAGTGATGGCGATCACGGCCGCCCGTCCGGCTGCGCGGCATAAGCGGGGCATCGGGACCGACCCGAACCAAATTCAGATCGACGGATGAGAAAAGGAAGAGACGATGACCAAGAAGATGTTTTTCGCCCCTGTGCTTGCGCTCTCCATCGCGCTGTCGGCGACCCCGGCAATGGCGCAGTCGGCGCAGCCCGCACAGGGCAGCATGACGGTGACATCCAACCCGGTGCAGATCCTGATCGGCCTGTTGCTCCCCGCGGTGCAGAAGGTCCGCGAAGCCGCGGCACGCTGATCGACAGATTTTCGTCTCCGGCCCGGCCCACCACGCCGGTCCGGAACACAGCCCTCCCGCCCCTGCGACCCAGGCGGGAGGGCTGTCTTGATTCCGGCACCTTGAACCCCCGGTGCATCGCGCATAGACTTCGACGCGAAGGGTGTGGCCGACGATGCTTTCCATTCTGCCTTTGCTGTTGATCGCAAGCGCGCCCGAAGCGCCGCCGTCCGCCACCGCCGCGGCGTCGGCTGTCCCAAGGGCGACCCCTGTGACGATCGAATATTATTATCGCATCCGCTGGGGCGGCATGGATGAGTTCCGCGCGCTCTATGCAAAGAACCACCAGCCGATCCTCGACGAGATGAAGCGGCTGGGTTTTATCACCCGGATCGAGACGACCACCCCTTTCACCCATATGGCGGGCGGAACGCGATGGGACCTGCGCGTGACGATCACCTATCGCGGCGCCGAGGACGCGGTCGGCGATGGCACCGGATATGATGCCGCAGCAGAAGCTGTCGGTGCGCGCCTGTTCCCCGACCTCGCTAAGTTCAAGGCCGAAGAGGCCAAGCGCTTCGCGCTGGTCGAGGAGCATTGGGACGTGATCGTCAACAGCAAGGAGTGAGCGTGCGGGCGGCCCGAAAGGCCCGCCGATCAGTTCCCGGCGCGGCGGTGCGTGACGAAGGCGAGCAGCAGCACGACCGAGATTACGCCGACCAGCATGCCGGCGGTTGTCGTCACCATCGTGATAGAGCCCGCCGGATCGTTCGAGTTCCACGCGCCGCTTTGCGTCCGGTCGATCATCCACCAGGCGCCGGCGACGACGATAAGATCGAGCAGGACCAGCCCGAGTAGCGCACGCGTCGATTTTTTCATGAAAATTCCTCCCCCGAAATCCCGCCAGCTTTCTTCGCTGTCAGGTGATTGCCGGGCATGTTAGCTTCGGGTCTCGCGAAATTCTACAGGAGTCGGGACCATGGCGGCGCTTCCTACGATCATCCTCGTTCACGGTTTCTGGGGCGGTGCGGCGCACTGGGCAAAGGCGATCGTCGAGCTCGACAGACTGGGGCACAGGGGCATGCGCGCGGTCGAGCTGCCGCTGACTTCGCTTGCGGGCGACGCGGCGCGAACGCGGCAGATCGCTGCGCAGGTCGATGGGCCGGTGCTGCTCGTCGGGCATAGCTATGGCGGCGCGGTAATCACCGAAGCGGGGAGCGCGCCGAATGTCGCGGGGCTAGTCTATATCGCCGCCTTTGCCCCCGATGCGGGCGAGAGCCCGGGCGCGCTGACGCAGCAGCACCCGCCCGCGGGCGCCGCGAACCTTGCACCCGACGCCGACGGCTATCTCTGGATCAAACCCGAGAAGTTCCACGAAAGCTTCTGTCAGGATGTGAGCGCCGACGAGGCGCTGGTGATGGCGGTGACGCAAAAGGCGCCGCTTGCTTCGACCTTCGGCGAGGCGGTGAGCGATCCGGCGTGGCGCGCGAAGCCAAGCTGGTATCAGATTTCGAGCGAGGACAGGATGATCGACCCGGCTAACCAGACGGCGATGTCGGGCCGGCTCGGCGCGCGCAAGATCATCACGCTCGAGGCCGGGCATGCCTCGCTCGCCTCGCGGCCTGTCGAGGTCGCGGCGCTGATCGACGAGGCGGCGCGTAGCCTGTAGTTGACCTCTGCCCTGGCTGGAGGCAGCATCGGGCGATGGCGCGCCAATATACGACCTTTGCCGAATTCTGGCCTTTCTATCTGCGCGAGCACAGCAAGGCGTCGACGCGCGCGCTGCATTATGTGGGGACGAGCCTTGTCGTGCTGATCGCGATTGCTGCGGTCGTGGCGGGCCGCTGGGGGTGGCTGATCGCCTTGCCGCTCGCGGGCTATTTCTTTGCGTGGGTCGCGCATTTCGGGGTCGAGAAGAACCGGCCGGCGACCTTCACCTATCCGCTGTGGAGCCTCGCCGCCGATTTCAGGATGTGGGGACTGTGGCTGACCGGACGGCTGAACTCAGAGCTCGACCGTGCAGGCGTCGAGCGACAAAATCGATCAGACTGACCTAAAGCCGCATCTAGCGCTTTTTGCGAATCATTCTTAAGTTGGTGCCTCGTTCCGTTGGAGATGCGCCATGCCCCTCGATCTGATCAAGACCTTTACTTACCTCTCGATCCACCTGACCATCGGGTTCAGCGTCGCCTATGTGATGACGGGGTCGGTCGCGCTGGCGGGCGGGATCGCGATCATTGAACCATGTATCAATGCTGTCGCATTCTTCTTCCATGAAAAGGCGTGGAAGCGGGTTGGCATGCGGCGCGCCCTTGTCTGACCGAAGGATGGGTGCGGCCATACCTTTGTCGGTATGCCCTTGTCGGCCCCTTGATGTAGAAACAGATACGAGACTCACCCCACAGAGGAGATAAGAGCATGACCGTCAATCGCGCATCCGCCCGCTACGAAGGTTTCGGCAAGGAAGGCAAGGGATCGATTACGACCAAATCGGGAGTGCTCGACAAGCAGCCCTATGGTTTCGGGACGCGCTTCGAGGGGCAGCCGGGGACGAACCCCGAGGAACTGATCGCCGCGGCGCATGCGGCCTGCTTCACGATGGCGCTGTCGTTCGGGCTCGCGCGCGCGGGCTATAATGGCGATACGCTCGAGACGAGTGCGGCGGTGACGCTGGAGCAGCAGGACGGCGGTTTCACGATCACCAAATCGGCGCTGACGCTGACCGGCAAGGTGCCGGGGATCAGCGCTGATGAATTCGCCAAGATCGCCGAGGAAGCCGAGAAGAATTGCCCGGTGTCGAAACTGCTCGATTGCGAGATCACGCTTGAGCACAGCCTTGAAGGCTAGGCGGCGTAACGTAGCGCTGGGGGCAGTTCGTCTTCCATGAAGGCAAAGGCGCCCTGTGCGGGCGCGGGCAGTTGCCAGCGTTGCAGGACGCGGTGCCGGCTGTGGCCGACGTGGCTTTCGATGAGGACGAGGTCGCGGGGCGTCCAGTTCCACGCGAGCGGAACCGGATCGAACGGATGTCGGCCATAGCCGAGCGTGATGTGCGGGCGGAGCCCCGATTGGCGATACAATGGCTCGATCCCATGCGGTGCGAGCAAGGCGACGAGCGTTTCGTATAGCTGACGAATTCCGGCAATGCTGCCGGCCGTGACGAGTTCGGCCCCTGCGTCCTTGCTGACGATACGGCCGAAGGGAATGGGGCTGGCAGCGGGCAGGCCCGCTTCGAACGCATTGGCGACCCGCTGACGCAGAAAGGGGTGCTGGGCCGACGTCTCGTCGATCGTGCACAGCGTGAGATGATAGTTCTGCGGCTTCAAGCCCGCGAACAGGTCGCCCGAAACAGGCGGCAACTGGCGCGCGAGCCAGCCGGCGCGGTCCGCGGCAACCTGAAACCCCAGAAAATAACGGAACATCGCGTTCATCATCCATCCTCCGAATCGGATCAATGTTCCTATTATGTTCTCGTTCCAGGCGAGAGTCGAATCCTTCGGCTATTTGTCTTCCAGCGCCATGCGGGTGACGTGGATATAGGAGGCCTGCCAGCTATCGCCGTGACGGCGAAAGATGTCGGTGAAGCGGATGCGGACGCGGAAGGGCTTGCCGGCCGAACGTCCCGACAAGACCGTCTCGGCGCTCGCAATGCCGGCGTCCTTGCCGAGCGGCTGGATGACGCGGTCGGTCAACGTCACCGGGTCGTAATCGTCGTCGGTCCCGGTCCAGCCGTCGATGAAAAAGGCCTTGTCATAGCGCTTGCCGCTGCCGTCGATGAAGACGAGATCGTCAGCGACCATGCGATCCAGCGCTCCACGATCCTCCGCGATCTGCGCCACGTCGAACGCGTCGGCAAAGGCGCGGAGGCTCGCCACGTCACCTGAAGGCGGGTCGGCAGCGATCGCGGGAGCCGCCATGCCGAAAACCAGCGCAATCGCTATCGTTCCTCGCATGGCGCCTCCTCCGATCGCTGTGCCTCCCCTCATTGGGCGGGACGGCAGTCCTTCAACCAGATCACATGCTTATATTCGTCGAAATCTTCGACAGTGCCGGTCAGTTTGATGCTCTTGTTCGGCTTGAGCTGGAGCGAATAGGCCGCTTGGCCCGGCGCCATATAACATACGATGTCGGTCTTGAACGGTGCCTGGTTCGGCAGGCGGATCGCTTGTTCATACGGCTGGGGGATTTTGTAACCGACGCGGAAATCCTTGCCGTCCTTCGTCACATAATCGACGAGGCCGTCGATCGTGAACTGTTTCCCCTTGTAGCGGGTGAGGATACCCGCGGCGTTGCGCTCGGTATCTTTCGACACCTGCTGCGAGAAGCTGAGCGAGTTCATCTTCACCGGTGCAGCGGCCACGGTGGTCGCGGTCGCGCCCTTCTTCGCTGCGGCGGCGCCCGCCTTGCCGCCCTTGATCTGGTTGAGGATGCCGCACATCTCGGCCTTGGCGGCATCGCCGCCGACCGACTGGCCAGCGCGCAGCTTGGCCTCCATCACCACCGTCCCGATCCCGCCGGTTTGCGTCGCGGTGATCTGGATCGGAAAGGCGCGCACGGTGCCGGTCATCGGCTGTTCGATCAGCATCGAGCCATATTCGGCCTCGTCGGCCATGATGTCATAGCCCTTTGCGGCGACGATACCGCGCATCTGGCCGATCGCGACCGCGGGCGGCAGGTCGGCGACGGTCACCGCGCCGGTAAAGCGCAGCCCGGTGATCGGATTGCCCTTTTTGACAAAGGCTTCTTCGCAGGTCGCGGCGTTGGCGGTGCCGGCGACAAAAAGCAGGGCGGCCGGCGCAAGCGCGGCGGCGAGGCGGGAACGAGGGGTGATGTGCATGGGGGCTCCTGGATCATTATATGGTCTGCGACCTTATGTTATCTTGGCGGTCTGCCGCAGCCGGTGGTCCTCCGCAATGGCTAAGTTACCAAGATGATGGCGCTTTGCGGGACGCGGACGCTTCGCCGATCGGCGCTTGACCTCAACCGGGCTTGAGATTTCATAAGGCGAGGGCAATTGATTCGCGAACGGAGCCCTGTCCATGCTGCACTATCCCGCTGCCTCCCCTGCCGACCTCGACGATACCAACGTCGACGCGCCTGCCGCGTCCTTCCTGACGCGCTATCTGGCGCGTATCGGCTATAGAGGACCGGTCGCGCCGACGCTCGACGTGCTGACCGCGTTACAGGCGGCGCATATCGCGGCGATCCCGTTCGAGGCGATCGACGCGCTGACCGGCGCCGGGATCGACATCGGCGCCGACGCCATCGACGCCAAGCTGATCGGGCAGCGGCGCGGCGGCTATTGTTTCGAGCAGAATGGCCTGTTCCTGCGTGTGTTGCAGGCGATCGGCTTCGACGCAGAGGGGTTGCTCGGTCGTGTGCGCTGGCTGCTTCCCGACGATGCGCCGCCGACGCCGCGCACGCATATGGTCGTGCGGGTGAAGCTCGACGGCCGGCCTTGGCTTGCTGACGTCGGCTTCGGCTCGGCGGTGCCGCCGCAGCCACTTGCGATGGACAGCGAGGAACCGCAGCCGACGCGCCACGAACGCTATCATATTATACGGCAGGGGAGCGAATGGCAGGTGGCAGCTTCGATCGAGGGCGAATGGCGGACGCTCTACCGTATCGAAAACATATCGCCGCCCGCGATCGATTATGAGCTTGGCAACTGGTACACATCGGCGCATCCGGGCTCGCATTTCCGGCATCAGCTCATTGCCGCGCGTACGACCGCCGACGCGCGCTATGGCCTGCGCGACAACCGGCTGACGGTGCGGCTGGCTGACGGGCGGACCGACCGGCGCTATCTGACCGCCGACGAGATCGAGCGCACGCTGTCCGAGATTTTCCTGCTGCCGGTGCGGCGTCACTGGCGCGCGGCGATCGAGCGGGCGGCGACCGCTGAGATAATCGGCTAGTCGCACCGCGGCTTGACTCGCCGCCGCCATGGCTTTCTCATGCTTCCAAAATAACAGCAGGAGCGGAAAGCCATGGCCTTTGTCGCATCGGTCGAATCGACCGCATCGCAGCGGGTTTTCGAACGTCTGACGGTCGCGCCGCTGACGCCGTCGATCGGCGCCGAAATTTCCGGAATCGATCTGGCGCAAGCGCAGGATGACGCCACGATCGCTGAAGTCCGCGCCGCCTTGCTTGCGTACAAGGTGATCTTCTTTCGCGACCAGTTCATCACGCCCGAGCAGCATATCGCCTTTGCGCGCCGTTTCGGGCCGCTCGAAATCCACCCCGCGACGCCGAAGGGTCAGCCCAATCCCGAAGTGCTGCATATCGCGCATGGACCCGATTCGCGCGGGCGCGAGAATGAATGGCATTCGGACGTTACCTGGCGTGCCGAGCCGTCGCTGGGGTCGATCCTGCGCGCGATCGAGGTGCCCGAAGTCGGCGGCGACACGCTGTTCGCAGATATGGCGGCGGCGTTCCGCGGGCTGTCGCCCGCGATGCAGGACTGGTGCCGATCGCTGAGCGCGGTGCACGATATCGCGCGCGTCTTTGCCAAGAGGCTGGGCAAGAGCATCGAGGAATTGCACGAACAATATCCGCCGCAGCTGCATCCCGTCGTGCGCACGCACCCCGAGACCGGTGAGCAGGCGCTGTACGTCAACACCGCCTTCACCAGCCATATCGAAGGCGTGTCGGCAAAGGAGAGCGAGTGGCTGCTCGCGCATCTTTACGCCCAGGCCGCGGTGCCCGAAATCCAGTGCCGTTTTCGCTGGCGCGCGGGTTCGATCGCCTTTTGGGACAATCGCGCGGGCCAGCATTATGCGGCGTCGGACTATTTCCCCGCCGTGCGGCGGATGGAGCGGGTAACCATCGCAGGCGACCGCCCCTTTTATCGCGACGAACGTTGAGGGCTGCGTGGCCGAACCCAAGCCCGTGCTGCTGTCGGGCGGCAATCCGCAAATCCCGAAAGGCTATGGTGATGCGCCGGTCCAGGCCTATATCGCGGCGATGCCGGGGTGGAAGTCAGCGGTCTGGAAGCGGCTCGACACGCTGATCGAAAAGACGGTTCCGGGGGTCGCGAAGGCCGTCAAATGGAACTCGCCGCTCTATGGTCCCCCGGGACAGTCGAGCGAGCCGACGCAATGGTTCCTCAGCATTCATTGCTTCGACCGCTATATCAAGGTCGCCTTCTTTCGCGGCGGGGCGCTGAACCCCGTGCCGCCGGTGGCGTCGAAAAGCGGCGACACGCGCTATTTCCATATCCATGAAGACGACAAGGTCGATGAGGCGGCGTTCGCCGACTGGGTGAAACAGGCCGCGGCGCTGCCCGGCGAGAAGATGTAAGGGGACGACATGGCGGCGGATCTGATCGACGCGAAGATTGCAGGGCTCGGCGACTGGCGCGGGGCGACACTCGCGAAGCTGCGCGCGCTGATTCATGCCGCCGACGCAGAGGTTGAGGAGACGGTCAAATGGCAGAAGCCGTCCAACCCCGCTGGCGTGCCGGTGTGGGAACATGCGGGCATCCTCTGCACGGGTGAAACCTATAAGGACAAGGTCAAGCTGACCTTTGCCAAGGGCGCGGCGCTCGCCGACCCGAAACAGCTGTTCAATTCGAGCCTCGACGGCAACGCGCGGCGCGCGATCGATCTGTTCGAGGGCGACGAGGTAGACGAGGCGGCGTTCAAGGCGCTGATCCGCGCGGCGGTCGAGGCGAACCTCGAAAAGCCGGCGAAAGCGAAAAAGTAGCGCGAAGCAGTGGTGGCAGGGAGCGTGCCCCGTCGCGCACGGCCGGCGGCCCGCTGGAAGTCACCGGCTAGGCGGCCCGGCAGAATCCGCGTTCGCCGCCGGGCAATGGCCAGCGGCCGTGCACGATATGGCGTGCCTGGCTGGTTACGCTTTCGACAAGGAGCATCTCCGTCGCGGTCCATTCGATCGGATCGATCGCTTCGGCGCCGAGATCATCGCCGCGATAGTTGATCGTGACGTGAAGCTCGGGCGGCAGGTTGAATTCCTTGAAGCCATGCCGGTGAAAATATTCGGCAAGCTGCCGCTGGAATTCCCATGCGGCGGAAAGCGGCGCCGAACTGCGCAGCGTCGTCGCCTTGCGGCATTCGATCCGGTCGAACCGCACGGCAAAAGCGCCGGCGTCGAAGTCGTCAAGCCCGCGGATCACAAGTTCGAGAAAGCCGGCAGGGGCTTCGGCCAGATCGCCGAACGCCGCGAGCGTCATATGCAACAGATCGACCCCGCGGCGCCGGTCGTTTCGAGACAGGGCGTCGATGCGCGCTGCGATTTCGGCCGGCGGCTTGACCATCAGATAGAGGGGGCGTCGTGCGAAAATCCTGCGCGGCATGATCGGTTCCTCCTGATGGCGAATCGGCGGGGGTGAGAACGATCATTCTATTAGAACAAATAGCGAACAAATTCCAGTGCGCAGATCGTGAATCAGTCGCAGCCCGTGCCTTCCTTGCGCGCTGCCCAGCCGATCGCGCCGTCGACCATTTTGAGATGTGCGGGATCGCCCCATGCCTCGGCCTGGTGCCCGAGCGCCGAGTAGAAGATGCGCGCGCGGCCTTCGCAGCGCCACCAGATGAGCGCGTGGTCACCCATCCGCAGCCCAGGTTCGAGGCGCATTTTGGTCTCGTCGAGGCGGGCGAGGATATGCGCGTCGGCGGCGGGCGCGGCGTCCCAGCTATAATATTCGTCGGTCCACGGCCAGACCGCGGGCAGGTGGCGCGTAGCCGGATGGCTGCGGTCGGTGACGACCAGCTTCGCCGTCTGGAATTGGTCGACGCCGCCCGGATGGCCAGTGAACCGGCCATTACCGCGCATCTTCACGAACCAGTCGGGATGGCTGCCGTCGCCCGCGCTGTGGAGGCCGACGAAGCCGCCGCCCTTTGCGATCCACGCCTGAAACGCCGCGCGCTGGTCGGGGGTGTAGATGTCGCCGCTGGCGTTGGCGAAGACGATAACGTCGAACTTGGCGAGCTGGTCGGGGTTGAACACCGCAGCATTCTCGGTCGCAAAGCTGCTCCAGCCGCGCGCCTTTACCAGCGCTTCGATCGCGGGCACCGCCTCTGCAATGCTGTCGTGGCGATAGCCGTTGGTCTTGCTGATGATCAGCACGGCGGGGCGGGAGAGTGCGGGCAGGTCGGGCGCGACGCTGTCGAAGGTCGGGGCGGGCCTGCGCGGATCGGGAGCGGCCGGGGCCTGCGCGGTCAGCAGCAGCCCCGCGGCGAGGGCGAAGAGGGCCTTCACTGCGCGGCCGTGCGCGGCTTCATGTGCCACATCGCGTTGACGATCATCCAGCGCTCGCCGAACTTACCCATGTGGAAATAGTCGACGAACCACGGCGTTTCGACGCGCACCGCGGCGGCGTCGCCGGCGACGTCGAGGATCCGGCACGAGCGGTTCCACTCGCCGCGCGGGGTCTTGAGCGCGCCGCGTTTGGTGAGGTCGACAAGTTCCTCGCGGCTCATGCGTTGCAGGCCGAGCCGCTCGTCGGGGGTGTCGCCCGTCACGCGGCGCTTGGCGAGGTCGGGGTGGAGCGCGCGTTTGACGCGTTCGGGATCGCCCTCAAGCTGGCCGTCGACATAGTCGAAGCAGGTCGCCTCGATTGCCGCGAGGTCGGTGGGCGCGGGGGTTGCGGCTGCGGCGGCGAGGGTGAGCAGGGTCGTCAGCATCGGAGCTCCCGGATGTGCAGGATGAACGAACCAATGCGCTACATTTGTAGCGCCCTTTTGGCAAGCCGCTAGTCGATGATCGGCGCGCCCTCCGCCTGCAACCGCGCCAGATTGGCCTTCATCGCCGCGAGCACGTCGGGCGCATGCGGGGTCCAGCTTTCGACTTCGCCGACGATGCGAAGCGGCGACCGGCTGCGATAGCTGCGCGTCGGGTTGCCGGGGAATTTCTTGTCGGTGAGGTTGGGATCGTCGAACCAGTCGCCGGTGGGTTCGACGACATAGATGCGCTCGCGCCCTTCTCCGGCCGCCAGCTCGCAGCCCCAGATCGCCGACTCGAGTGCGGCCGAGAAATAGATCCACGACATCGGCGCGGCCTGATAATTGCTGCCCCAGCCGACGCCAAGCAGGTCGCCGACCGCAAGGTCGGCGCGCGTGCCGTGGTAGAAGGTGGCGCCGGCGTCGGGTCCGGTGGGGGCGGGGCCGGTCATCAATATTCGTTGCGTTCGCTACGCAGCACCGCCTTGCCGCCCTTCCAGTTCACCTCGGCGGCGGGTTCGTCGGCCTTGCCCGGCGCGAAGAGTTCATAGACGACCGTCCCGTCCTCCTGCGTGCTTTCGATCACGCGCGCGGGGGCGAAGGCATCGGCGGCGGCGCCCGCGGCGGCGCGCACCGGGGCGGGCGCGTCGGCCCAGGCGATGTCGCGCTGCATCTCCACGACGCGATATTTCCCCGCCTCTTCGATCAGGTCGAGCTCGACCGGGCTGCCGTCGGGGCGCGTCCCCTCGACATCGTAGAAGATCTTGCCGTCACGCTCCTTGCGCTCGGTCTCGGCGATTTTCATGCCGGGTACCCGGGCGAGCACGGCATCGCGGACGCCGGGGGGTATGTCGGCCGCGGCGATCGTGTCGACCTTGGCCTTGGGTCCTTCGGCGAGCACCGATTTTTCGGGTGCGCCCTCCGGTGCCTGTGCGGGCGCCTCCGCCTTGCCGCATCCGGCGAGCGCCAGCACCGCAACCATCGTCAGCCAAGCCTGTCCACGCATCGCCGCTCTCCCAATATCGCCAGAGACCGCCAGCCTATCGGCGCCGCGCCGCCAAGTCGAGCCGCGTGCGGTTCGCGCTTGCCTATTCGCGGTCGTCGGAGGGGTCGAGCCGTATCGTCCAGACCGGATGCCCGGCTTCGCTCCGCTCGATGTCGTGCGAAGGGACCATGTCGTCGCCGGTCTCGATCCACCCGCGCCCGTCGCATTTGGGGCAGGCGTGACGGATCGAGCGGTGGCTGACCAGGTCGATCTGGGTGTTCCACTGGCCGTAACCGGCGCAGACCGGGCACAGCGTGTCGAGGTCGCCGCTGCGGTGGCGGCGCGAAATGCCGTCGAGCGCGTGCGGATCGCCGGGACCGGTGCAATGGACGATGTTCGAGGCGTGGGACATTGCGGTGCCTTCGAGGGTCGGTTGCCAGCCAAAGTTCAGGAAAGTTCAGCCCATTGGCGATGCGGTATCGGACGTGATGACAGGCGGGACAGGGGCGGCGGCGGAAACGGAGCGGACGCCAAAAAATGGCGTTGCCGCAGCGTCGGACAGAGTGGAGCAGATGTGCACATTATAGGAAAGGGGTTTCTGGCCCGCGCGGCGCGAAATAGGATCGGGCGGTCCGGCGTACCTGACGCGATTTATCGTCACCCCGGACTTGATCCGGGGGCCATGACTTCAGCGCTGCGATGGATCCCGGATCGAGTCCGGGATGACGAATTCAGGATAGTGGCATCCGCGCCGCGCTCCTGATCCCAATCATTTAGCCCGCATCCCCACACAGCGGCCAGCGGCCATGTTCGACATGGGTCGTCTTGCCGACGATGCTTTCCATCAGGATGATCTCGTCCACCGTCCAGCCGATCGGCGGCGTCTTTTTGCCCAGCGTCTCACTGCCCAGCCGGTCGCCGCGATAGTTGATCGTGATATGCGGTTCGGGGGTGGTGCCGTCCATGATCGGCGCCTTTTCGCGCAGCAGATGGTTCACCAGCACCTTCTGGAACGCCCGCGCCCCGGCCAGCGGATCGCGCGTGCGCAAAGTCACCGCCTTGCGGTTCTCGATCCGGTCGAAGCGGAGCGCGAAGGGCGCCGCGGCGAAGCTGTCCAGCGCGGCGATGGTCGCGGGCAGCCACTCGGGCGGCGCATAGTGGAGGTCGTAGAGCGAGATGAGCGTGACATGGAGCAGCTCGGGGCCGCGTCCGCGGTCGTTACGCGGCAACGCGGCGATCGCCGCCTGCACCTCCGGCGGCGGCTTGGCCATGACATAGAGGGGGTTCCGGGCGCGCATGGGTGGGAGTGTAGCATGGTGTGGGGGCGAGGCGGAATGTCCCCCTATATATTGGCTATCATGTGGTCGGCGGTAAGAAGATCAGTGAAGCGCCAGTTGCGGTGGACAAAATGACTGGCCGACAGGGTGAACCGATACAATGTTTCTTCTCTTTTGGCGATCATTCTGCCGATTTTTTTCCCGAAAGGCTTCCAAGGAGGCTTGTAATGTCAATGTCGGCAAAGAGCTCTGCTATGCGCTGCCTGCGGGATTTTACCACAAAGCTTTGATCCAACTTCTCTAGCAAATTTGATCTATTTGCCTTTAGCCATGAAATGTATTCATCGAATATAATGTTGGTCGATTTTCCTTTGCAGAAACCAAGCCACGTCTCGTACTCGCTCGCTGCTAGGCAAGATGCGCCAAGCATCATCGCCGGCTTCTCCCACTCGCTCAAATCTCCAAATCGAGTTTTCGCCTCACGAAAAAAAGCTCGATCTTTCAAGCGCCCGCGCAGCAAAATATTCTGCCTGCGCTCGATCTGAGTGTTCCCGAACTCCAGTTGAGTCATTCGGGCATCCGTGATCGGTAGGGCGCCCGACACGAACAGGTGATTGACCCAAATTCTTACCAAGGCCATATCTTTGAACGGAGAATGGCCGACAATGGAAAGCAGCTTTTCAGCAATCAGTTCGGCATTATTGGGATTTTGCTGGGCCTGAGATCCAAGCACCATGCAAAAATCTCTTGGGGCAAAATAGAGAAGTTCGGAAAACCTTGATATAAAAGACTCAATATCTTCTACGGTGTTTGCTCTTAATGCTTTCAATATAAGTTTAATTGAAGTGTATTCAATCTTATCTAGCTTTAGAACTTTGCTTATCTTTTCGATTAGGATGGGTACGTCAATTTCGTCAGCGATTGTTTCGGCGACGTCTTCTGAATCGTAAATCGTTTTTAGGTATCGATCTAGCCCGTTTCTCTCTTCGTTAGTGAAAACCTCAGAAAAGCTATTGTCAATTTCGTCCTTTACAGATGACGCAGGCAAGATACGGGTCTTCGCGGCGTTAAGAGACAGGCCTTCGGTTAGCATCAGGTGCTCGGCTAATCGGCAAAGGGCGGTGTGAGCCTGCGCCGGGCTCTCAACGATGATGCGGAAGTCGTCGACAAACCGCGTGAACTTAAAGCCTTCTCGCCGCAGCATATTGTCGACGTCAATCAAGACGCCTTCAGCGATAATCCGAGATGCCGCTCCGCCAACGGGAAGGCCATAAGACTGACGCGCCCGTGAATTTTTGATAACATTTTCAATAATTTTACGAGGAGGGCTGGCGGCCTCAATATCGTCGAGCACATGCTCAATGCGATGAAAATATATTCTTCCGTAAAAGTCGGAAATATCAGTTTCTAGTACAAGCGGTTCATTTGAAAACGCTTCGTCAGGCTCGCATAGTTCGGCAATAGAAATTAGCCAGTCGTGATACGAGCACGTGTCAGTGAAGAGGCTTGATGAAGTAGGGTCGTTGTCAAATCGATAAGAGAATGCCCCCTGTTCCGGCCCAAGACGAGCTTCATCGATCGCTTCAGCAACCTCAATCGCGGCGGCGGTAAAAAGAAGAGCGTCCGTAGAATGCAGTTGATGCGCGATCCGGAAGGATGTCTGCGTTTTTGGACTGAGGACCTCAAACGCGCCTACGGGGTTGTAAGAAGCCGCTGAAAATGACGATAGCTTTTTTACTATCGGATCAGCGGCTTCCTTGAAAAATTGAAATTCAAACAAAGGCGGCAGAATGTCGGTATCACCGAGATCGGCTAGATGCAGGATCGCCCGCTTGAAATGTGCTTCTTCCATTTTCTCAGCTTAGGGAAATTTCCTTGGTATACTAGACAAGACTTGCATGTCGTCTAGTCATGCTCCCGCCCACCCGCGCCCATATACAGCTCGCGCCCGGTTTCTTCATAAACCTCGCTCATTTTCGCCATGCCCTTTTCGGCCTCTTCGGCGGCGATAAAGCCTGCGCTGTCCTGATTTTGCAGCTTCGCGAAGTCGCGGACTTCCTGGCTGATCTTCATCGAGCAGAATTTGGGGCCGCACATGCTGCAGAAATGCGCCGACTTGGCGCCCTCGGCCGGGAGGGTCTGGTCGTGGTACTGCTCCGCCGTGTCGGGGTCGAGGCTCAGGTTGAACTGGTCGCGCCAGCGGAATTCGAAGCGCGCTTTCGATAGCGCGTCGTCGCGGACCTGCGCGGCGGGGTGGCCCTTGGCGAGGTCGGCGGCGTGCGCGGCGAGCTTGTAGGTGACGACGCCGACCTTCACATCGTCGCGGTCGGGCAGGCCGAGATGCTCCTTGGGCGTGACGTAGCAAAGCATCGCGGTGCCGTACCAGCCGATCTGCGCGGCGCCGATGCCGCTGGTGATATGGTCATAGCCCGGCGCGATGTCGGTGGTGAGCGGCCCCAAGGTATAGAAGGGCGCCTCGCCGCAGGCTTCGAGCTGCTTTTCCATATTCTCCTTGATCTTGTGCATCGGGACATGGCCCGGCCCCTCGATCATCACCTGCACATCCTGTGCCCAGGCGCGCTTGGTGAGTTCGCCCAGCGTGTAGAGCTCGGCAAACTGCGCCTCGTCGTTCGCGTCATAGATGCTGCCGGGGCGGAGGCCGTCGCCGAGGCTGTAGGCGACGTCATACGCCTTCATGATCTCGGTAATCTCGTCGAAGCGTTCGTAGAGGAAGCTTTCCTTGTGATGCGCGAGGCACCATTTCGCCATGATGCTGCCGCCGCGCGACACGATACCGGTCATGCGCTTTGCGGCGAGCGGGACATACGGCAGGCGGACGCCGGCGTGGATGGTGAAATAGTCTACGCCCTGCTCGGCCTGTTCGATCAGCGTGTCGGCGAAAATCTCCCAGGTCAGATCCTCGGCGACGCCGCCGACTTTCTCGAGCGCCTGATAGATGGGGACGGTGCCGATCGGGACGGGCGAGTTGCGGATGATCCATTCGCGCGTGTCGTGGATGTTGCGGCCGGTCGACAGGTCCATGACGGTGTCGGCGCCCCAGCGGATCGACCAGACCATCTTGTCGACCTCGGCCGCGACGTCGGATGCGACCGCGCTGTTGCCGATATTGGCGTTGATCTTGACGAGGAAATTGCGGCCGATCGCCATCGGCTCGCTCTCGGGGTGGTTGATGTTGCTGGGGATGATCGCGCGGCCGCGGGCGACTTCATCGCGGACGAATTCGGGCGTGACATAGTCGGGGATGCTCGCGCCCCAGCTTTCGCCGTCGCGCTTATATTCGGCGAGGCGCGCGCGGCCGAGATTCTCGCGCTCGGCGACATATTCCATCTCGGGGGTGATGATGCCGCGGCGGGCGTAGTGCATCTGGCTGACGTTCTGGCCCGCTTTCGCGCGGAGCACTTTGCGGCGGACGTTCGGGAAAGCGGGGACGCCGCCGCTGCGGTCGGGGCCGAGCTGGCCGTTGTCCTCGGGCTTGACCTCGCGCTGGGTGACTTCCTCGACGTCGCCGCGGCCGCGGATCCACTCCGCGCGAATTTCGGGGAGGCCGGCGTTGATGTCGATGGTGGCGTTGGCGTCGGTGTAGGGGCCGCTGGTGTCATAGACGCGGACGGGGGGCTCGCCCGAATGCGGGTCGAGGTCGATCTCGCGCATCGCGACGCGGATGCCGCTGCCGGTCTGCGTCGCGACGTGGATCTTGCGGCTGCCGCGAATGGGCCCGGTGGTGACGCCGATGGGGGTTGCGGCGCCCTTGTCGAGGCGGGAATCGATGTCGGCCATGTGCAGTCGCTCCGTTGTTATCGGAGCGAAGACGGGGATTCCGCGTATGGAATACCGACCCTCCCTCCGCCGGTATTAACCGGATCAGGTTCAACGGGTCGCGGTATATTCCGCTCTCAACCGGCCATCACAGACGCGGCTCCCCGGGGATGGTGCGGGTTATAGGGGGCGGTGGCGGCGCTGTCCATTGATGATGGCGATGGGACGATGGTAAAGGGCGGAGAGGGAGAAATTCATGCGGATGATCGCGGCGGCTTTGGCGCTGTTGCTCGTCGCGGCGAGCCCCGCGGCGCGCGTCGAGGATCTCGGCTGGCTCGCGGGCGACTGGGTGAGCGATGCGGACGGGCGCTGGACCGAGGAAAGCTGGGCACCGCCGCGCGGCGGGATGATGATCGGGTACAGCCGGTCGGGGCGCGGCGACATGCTGCGCGAGTTTGAGTTCATCCGCATCGCGCGCGGCGCGGATGGCGCGCTCGCCTATATCGCGATGCCGCAGGGCGGGGCACCGGTGGCGTTCCGGCTGGTCCGGCTGGAGGGGGCGAGCGCGACCTTTGAGAATGCCGCGCATGATTATCCGCAGCGCATCGCCTATGCCCGCACCGGCGACACGCTGACCGCGACGATTTCGGCGATCGACGGGGCGAAGGCGCGTCGCTGGACCTATCGACGGCACTGAGCGAAGCGGAGCATCATGGCGGACAAGACGGGGCGGCTCTTTGCGATCATCGACGGCTTGCGCCGGCGGCGGCGGCCGGTGACCGCCGAGGCGCTGGCGGAGGAGCAGGGCGTGTCGGTGCGCACGCTGTATCGCGATATCCAGGCGCTGATCGCGCTGGGCGCGCCGATCGAGGGCGAGGCGGGGGTCGGCTATATGCTGCGCCCCGGCTTTTTCCTGCCGCCGCTGATGTTCACTGCCGATGAACTGGAGGCGCTGGTGCTCGGCGCGCGCTGGGTCGAGGGGCGGCAGGACGGATCGCTGTCGCGCGCGGCAGGGCTGGCGCTTGCGAAGATCGCGGCAGCGAGTCCCGACGAACTCAAGCAGCGGATCGACGAGTCGGGGCTGTGGCCGGTGAACAGCCGCTGGCGCGAGAGCAATGCGCCGCTGCTCGCAACCGTGCGCGCGGCGATGCGGGCGGAAAAGACGCTGCACATCGATTATGCCGACGAGAAGGGCATGGCGAGCGAGCGTGCGATCTGGCCCGCGGCGCTCGCCTATTTCGAGGATAAGCAGGTCATCGCCGCCTGGTGCCTGCTGCGACAGGACTTTCGCAGTTTCCGCATCGACCGGATCGGCGCGGCGCGGATCGGCGACGAGGGTTTCGGGCGACGGCGGGCGGTGCTGATGGCCGATTGGTGGCGACGGAACGGATATGACGCCGCCTCCTGACATGATCTGTCAGGGGGGTGGGCTAATCCTCCTCGGGTGAGAGGCGCCGGCCTGCGGCGCCCGTCAGACCGGAGGATTTTAGGATGCTGAAGACCCACCATGGTTCGTGCCACTGCGGCGCCGTCAAGTTCGAGGCCGATATCGACCTCGAGGCAGGAACGGGCAAATGCAATTGCTCGATCTGCACCAAGAAGCGGAACTGGAGCGCGCAGATCAAGCCCGACGCCTTTCGCCTGCTGACCGATCCCGCGGCGCTGGAGGAATATGTGTTCGGATCGGGGAGCGCGCATCATGTCTTCTGCAAGACGTGCGGCGTGTCGTCGTTCGGCCATGGCTATGTCGAGGAGATCGGCGGCGCTTATTATTCGGTGTCGATCGCATGCCTCGACGATCTGACCCCTGCCGAGATGGCAGCGTTGCCGGTGACACATATGGATGGAGCGGGCAATAATTGGTGGAACCCGCCTGCGGTCACCGCGCATATGTGATCGGGTGCCGAGGCGCATCCGAAGCCGGGTTGCGGAGTGGCGGGTTGGGGGTGGGGAGCGGACGTTGCGTCACCCCACTTCGTCATCCCGGGCTTGATCCGGGATCCCGCTTTTTGACGCGCTCACTGACTTCGGCCTCAAGCGGGACCCCGGATCAAGTCCGGGGTGACGAGGGTGGGGAGGTCCGCAACCGGTCGAAAACCGTCAGAACTGGTACGCCAGCCCGCCGCCGAAAAGCCATTGGTCGACGCTGCCCGCGTCCTTCACGATCGGCGAGTCGGCGAAGCGTGAGATGAGGCGGCCATATTGGGCGCCGCCGATCAAGACGAAGCCTTTGCGAAGGTCGCCCGAGAGCGCATAGGCGCCCGCCATACCGAGCGTATATTTGCCCGCGGTCGCCTTGGTCCCCGCGCGCGAATAGACCGGAAGACCGCTCGCGGCGCTGCCGACGGGGTCGATGTCGTAATAATAGCGGCCGAACCCCTTGCCGTAGAAATTCACCGACGCCGACACACCGATATAGGCGCGTTTCGAAAGCGGAGTGCCGTAGTCGATCGTCGGCGACGCGGCCCAACTGCCGTGGCGGCCCGAAACATCCTTGGTGGCAACCAGGCGAAAGCCGATCTGGTCGTAGGCGCTGGTGACCACGCCGGTCTTGGTGACGCCCGTGAAGAAGCCGGCCTCGATCGCCATCTTGCGGTCGGGGAGCAGGTCGACCTGCGGATCCTTGACGCTGCCGGTGCGATCGCCGCGCAGGCTGACGATCGGGCCGAATTTCCAGTCAACCTTTTGCCCCCGGCGGTGGCGGATCAGGTCGACCTGGAGATTGGTGCCGCGCGTCGAAAAGGAAAAGCCGCTGATCCGCCCGCGCAGGTAAAAGGCGGGCAGGAAGCGGCGGTCGTCCGAGCCATTATAGTCGGGCGTGTTGAGCACGCCCGCGGCAACCGCGAAATAATCGCGCGACCATTTGCGCTCGCCCTCGTCATCGTCGGTGCGCGCGCCGGGAAGCAGGATATTCTCGTCGATATCGGTGTTCTGGAGGAAGCGCGCGGGTTCGTCGTCGATCCCGGTCGCGAGGCCGGTGTCGGGGGTGGTGACGGTGATTTCGTAGGGCAATGGTGCGTCTTCAGCAGCGGCGGGCGCGGCGAAAGCGAAGGCGGCGAGGAGCGGGAGGAGGTGCGCTGGGCGGGTGATGCGGAAGAGCTGGGTCAAATCGGGCATGGTCATCCGCTTAAACATCCTATGGTCTTGCCCCTCTTTACGGGGGTGTAAGTAAACATTCTGCCGTTGCAACGGCTTCGTCTTGCCGAAGGATGCATTTGGCCGCATGTGACTTTCATGCACCAGCGCGCCTTCATCGCTTTCATATTCCCCCACATCGCCATTGGTTCCCGAGCGGGCGCAGCGTCATGAGCCGCATTCCCCGCTTGATCGGCTATGCCTTCATGGCCGCCGCGGCGGTGCTTGCGGCCGCGATGAAGAAGGAGGGCGTCGACAGCGTCGGACCGCTCCCCGCCGTCGCGGTCGCATTGTTCCTCGGCATGGTCGGGGTGATGCTGGTGTTCACCGACCTGATGGTGCGCGGGCTTTATGCGCAGGTCGATGCGGCAAAGGGCCGCGAGAAAGAGAGCGAGGAAGTGAGCGAAGGGGGCGCTGGCGACTGATCCCTTTTCGTTCGACACCCCATCCGCTTGGCAGTATGACGGCGCGATGACTGATCGTCCGCATACGCCGCTGCTCGACACGGTGGATGTCCCCGCTGACCTCCGCAAGCTGAAGCCCGAAGACCTCCGCCAGTTCGCTGACGAGCTGCGCGCCGAGATGATCTCGGCCGTGGGCACCACCGGGGGTCATCTCGGCTCGGGACTTGGCGTCGTCGAGCTGACGACCGCGCTCCATTATGTGTTCGACACGCCGCGCGACAAGATCGTGTGGGACGTCGGGCATCAATGCTATCCGCACAAGATCATTACGGGGCGCCGCGACCGGATTCGCACCCTTCGCACCGGCGGCGGCCTCAGCGGTTTCACCAAGCGCAGCGAGAGCGAGTATGACCCGTTCGGTGCGGCGCATTCGTCGACCTCGATCAGCGCGGCGCTGGGCTTTGCGATCGCGAACAAGCTGAAGGACGAGCCCGGGCGCGCGATCGCGGTGATCGGCGACGGGTCGATGTCGGCGGGCATGGCCTATGAGGCGATGAACAATGCCGCCGCGGCGGGCAACCGGCTGATCGTGATCCTCAATGACAATGACATGTCGATCGCGCCGCCCGTCGGCGGGCTCTCGGCCTATCTGGCGAAACTCGTGTCGTCGCGGCCGTTCATCGAGCTGCGCGAGATTGCGCGGCGCTTTGCGCGCAAGCTGCCCGAACCGCTGCACAAGGCGGCGAAGAAGACCGACGAATATGCGCGCGGCATGGCGATGGGCGGGACGCTCTTTGAAGAGCTGGGCTTTTATTATGTCGGGCCGATCGACGGGCATAATCTGGAGCATCTGATCCCGGTGCTGGAGAATGTGCGCGACAGCGACCATGGCCCGGTGCTGATCCATGCGGTGACGGTGAAGGGCAAGGGCTATGCCCCCGCCGAAGCCGCCGCCGACAAATATCATGGCGTGCAGAAATTCGATGTGATCACCGGCGAACAGGCGAAGGCGCCGCCGGGACCGCCAGCGTATCAGAATGTCTTTGGCGAGACGCTGGCGAAACTCGCCGAGACCGACAAGCGCATCGTCGCGATCACGGCGGCCATGCCGTCGGGGACGGGCGTCGACAAATTCGCCAAGGCGCATCCCGACCGGACGTTCGACGTCGGGATTGCCGAGCAGCATGCGGTGACGTTTGCGGCGGGGCTTGCCGCGCAGGGGATGCGTCCGTTCGCGGCGATTTATTCGACCTTCCTCCAGCGCGCCTATGATCAGGTCGTGCATGATGTCGCGATCCAGAATTTGCCGGTGCGCTTTGCGATCGACCGCGCGGGGCTCGTCGGCGCTGATGGATCGACGCACGCGGGGTCGTTCGACGTCACCTATCTGGCGACGCTCCCCAATTTCGTCGTGATGGCGGCGGCTGACGAGGCCGAACTGGTCCATATGACCTATACCGCCGCCGAATATGACGATGGGCCGATCGCCTTTCGTTATCCGCGCGGCAACGGCACCGGGGTGGCATTGCCGACGGTTCCGCAGAAGCTCGAGATCGGCAAGGGGCGCGTCGTGCGTTCGGGCAAGACCGTCGCGATCCTGTCGCTCGGCACGCGTTTGGCGGAGGCGCTGAAAGCGGCCGATACGCTGGAAGCGCGCGGGCTGTCGACGAGCGTGATCGACCTGCGGTTCGCCAAGCCGCTCGACGAGGAACTGATCCGCAAGACGCTTAGCGGCCATGAAGTCTGCGTGACGATCGAGGAGAATAGCGTCGGCGGGCTCGGCGCGCATGTGCTGACGCTGGCGAGCGACGAGGGGTTGATCGACGCGGGGCTGAAGCTGCGGACGATGCGCTTGCCCGACGTTTTTCAGGATCAGGACAAACCCGAGCTGCAATATGACGAGGCAGGGCTCAACGCGCCACAGATCGTCGATACCGTGCTGAAAGCGCTGCGACACAATAGCGCGGGCGTCGAGGAAGCAGGCGTGCGGGCTTGAGCGGCTGGTGGTTCGCCGCTGGCTGCGTCGGACTGTTCCTGCTGTTATGGGCGATATTGGCGCGCCGTTGGCGAAGCCAGGCTGCGAAGCTCGCGGCGTCGCGGCCCAATCTCAGCGAGGCTGAATTCCTGTCGGCCGTCACGGAGGTCTCCGATCCTGATATTGCGCGATATTTGTGGGAGGAGTTCGCCGACTATTGGTCGCCGGCGACGCCGCACCCCGACGACGATTTTCTGAACAGTCTTCCGATCGATCCCGAGGAGCCGCAGGACTGGCTTGAACGCTTTTGCCAGCAGCGGGGCTACGACTGGCGGGCATGGCCGGCGTGGGAAGAAGGGCGCCCGACGACAGTGCGCAGCTTTGCCCTGTGGCTCGCCGAGGGACGCCGCCGCGCAGAGGCGTCGGCATGAACTTCTTCAACCTCTTAAAGTCGCTCGACGAGTTGCTGTACGAGGTGATGTCGTGGCTGATCTTTTACCCGGTCACTTTGTGGCGCACGCTGGTGCGGCCGCTGAAGATGATGGATTATTCGGATCTCGAGCAGCATGATGCCGAGGACAAGCAATATACCGACACGCTCGCGCCGCCGCTGTTCCTGCTGTTGACCCTGATCATCGGGCACGGAATCGAGCTGTCGCTCGTTGGGCAGGCGGAGGAAATCGGAAGCAAGGTGGGCCTCAGCGCACTTATCAGCGACGATTCGAGCCTGATTCTGCTGCGCACCGCGACCTTTAGCCTGTTTCCGCTGGTGCTCGCGGCGCGGCTGCTGCGCGCGAAACGCAAACCGCTCGACCGCGAGACGCTGCGCGGGCCCTTTTACGCGCAATGCTATGTCGCGGCGCCGCTCGCTTTGATGAGCGGATTGTCCGAGGTGCTGATCCGCCTTGCGCATACATGGTCGGTGCTGACAGGCGCGGGGCTTTATCTGTTCGCGCTGCTGTGGTTCGGAACCTTGCAGATATTATGGTTCCGCCAGCATTTGCGCGCGGGCGCGCTCAAGGCCTTCGGTCATGCCTCGCGGGCGATGATCGAAAGCCTGATTGCGGTGGCGTTTCTGGCGTGGCTCTTTTGAGCCGAAGCGCCGCCTAGCTGGTCGGGATTGCCGCCGATGCGTCGCGGCCGTCGCCTTCGGGCGCGGCGAGGATGTCACGGACGACGAGGCCCTTGTCGACAACCTGCGTGTCGGGGCTGCCGATCTGGCTGCGGATGCCCGGGTCGGAACGTGCGCCGTCGGCGCTGCCGATGATCTGCGTTTCGCTTGCGCTACGCTGCGACGGGCCGCCGAAGAGGGCGCGGAGCGTCTGTTCGGCGGTCGATTCGCCGCCGGGGCGCGCGGTGCCAGGCGCCGGCGGGGTCAGCGCGAAATCGGGCGGCACGACGAGCGGCGCCTGACGCGACACCATCATTTCGTCGGGGCGGTCGCGGCTGAACAGGCTGTTCGACCCACAGGCCGACAGCGTCGTGGCGAGGATCGAGGCGGCCAAGATGGCGGTGGTCCGGTTCACTTTACTATACTCCCAATGCGCCCCGTTAATCGGCGGACGGCTGACCGTCCGTGTTCGCGGCCTTTTCGCCCAAGAGCAGCGCGCGCGCAACCAGCAAAAGCACGCCGAGCGTGATGCACGCATCGGCGACGTTGAAGATCATGAAGGGACGGAAATCGCCGATGTGCAGGTCGGCGAAGTCGACGACATAGCCGAAACGCACGCGGTCGACGATATTGCCGAGCGCGCCGCCGAGGATCATCGCGAGCGCGATCACATCGCCCTTCGCCTGCTCGCGCGTCATCCAGAAGGCGACTGCGGCGGCGACGATCCCCGTCACCGCGACGAGCGTCCAGCGCGTCGTGTCGGTGCAACTGGCGAACATCGACAGCGAAATCCCGCAATTTTCCGCCCAGGTCAGGTTGAAGAAGCTGGTGATTTCAATCTGCCCCTTGGGTTCCAGCGACAGCGGCACCGTCACGACCCATTTGGTGATCTGGTCGAGGATGAAGGCGACGGCGGCGAAAATCAGGCCGAAGCGCAGATAGGGGGAACGGGTTCTGCTCATGCCGCGGTCAATACCGTGTCGCAGCGATTGCACAAGGCGCCGTCCTCGGTCACCTCGGGCAGGTGGCGCCAGCAGCGGCCGCATTTGTGGTTTTCGGTGCGGGTGACCGCGAGTTCGTCCCCGGCGCGTGCGACCGACACGATGAAGATTTCCTCGAGCGCCGCGGGATCGAGCGTCGGATCGGGGATCGTGACTTCGGCCTCAAGGCTCGAACGGATCGTCTTTTCGCGGCGATAGGGCTCGATCGCCTCGGTCACGGCCTCGCGCTGGGTGCGGACGCCCGCCCATTTGGTCGCGAGCGCGGCGTCGTTCCATGCGGCGTCGACGCTCGGCCATTCGAGCAAATGGACCGAACCGGCTTCGGGATAGCGCGTACCCCACACTTCCTCGGCCGTGAACACCAGCACCGGGGTCGCGTAGCGGACGAGCGCGTGGAACAGGATGTCGAGCACGCTGCGATAGGCGCGGCGCGTGTCGGTGCCGAGCGGTGCTGCAGGGCCGAGGTCGCAATAGAGGACGTCCTTGCGGATGTCGAAATAGAAGGCCGACAGATCCTCGTTGCAGAAATCGGCGAGCAGGCGCGTGTAGCCGTTGAAGTCGAAATCATCGACCGCCCGATGCATCTTGGCGTCGAGGTCGGCCAGCAGCGAGAGCATATAGCGCTCAAGCTCGGGCATCGCCGCGACGTCGGTGATGCGTTCCTCTTCGCTGAACCCGTCGAGCGCGCCGAGCAGGTAGCGGAAGGTGTTGCGCAGCTTGCGATACTGGTCGGCAACGCCTTTCAGTATCTCGTCGCCGATGCGATGGTCCTCGGTGAAGTCGACGCTGAGTGCCCACAGCCGGATGATGTCGGCGCCGTTGGTTTCCATCACCTTGACGGGATCGGTCGTGTTGCCGAGCGACTTCGACTGTTTGAAACCCTTGCTGTCCATCGTGAAGCCGTGCGTCAGCACCGCCTTGTACGGCGCCTGGCCGCGCGTGCCGCAGCTTTCGAGCAGCGACGACTGGAACCAGCCGCGATGCTGGTCGCTGCCCTCCAGATAGAGGTCGGCGCTGTGCGTGCCGCCGTCGTGGCGGACGAGCGCGGGCCAGCGGCCGCTTTCCAGAACGAAGGCGTGGGTGCAGCCCGAGTCGAACCAGACGTCGAGAATGTCGACGATGCGTTCGTAGTTCGCGGCGTCATATTGATCGCCGAGATATTCCTGCGCGCGCGCGTCGTTCCACGCGTCGACGCCGCCCGCCTTCACCGCCGCGACGATGCGGTCGTTGACGGCGGGGTCGTTCAGATATTGCCCGGTCTTGCGATCGACGAAGAGCGTGATCGGCACGCCCCACGCGCGCTGGCGGCTGAGCACCCAGTCGGGGCGGCCCTCGACCATCGATCCGATGCGGTTGCGGCCCTTTGCGGGGACGAAACGCGTGTCGTCGATCGCCTGCATCGCCGCCTGACGCAGCGTCGGCGCGTCGCAGAGATCTTCCTCGTGCGGGTTGAGCGCGCCGCCCTCATTCTCCCAGCGCTTTTCGCGCGGGGTCTTGGGCTCGATATGTGTCATGACCTTGTCCATCGGCACGAACCATTGCGGCGTGCAGCGATAGATGACCTTGGCTTTCGAGCGCCAGCTATGCGGATAGCTGTGCTTGTAATCGGCGCTGGCGGCGAGCAGCGCGCCGGCCTCGCGCAGGTCGGTGCAGATCGGGCCGTCGGGGGCGTTGAACTTGGGGTTGATTACCGACCCCTGACCGCCGAGCCAGCCCCAGTCGGCGCGATATTTGCCGTCGCCCTCGACCGCGAAAACGGGGTCGATGCCGTTCGCCTTGCACAGGTCGAAGTCATCTTCGCCATGGTCGGGCGACATATGGACGAGCCCGGTGCCGCTGTCGGTGGTGACGAAATCGCCCGCGAGGAAGGGACGCGGGCGCGCGAAGAAGTCGCCGAGCGCGTGCATCGGGTGGCGGGCGATGGTGCCGGCGAGGTCGGTGCCTTTGCCCTGCCAAAAAATCTCGGTCGAATCTTGGTTCAAGAATCGGCTGTAAAGTGCGCCCGAGAGTAGGAGCGGTTTCGCCACAAGATATTTGGCGCCACCATGTTCGCCGACCAGAACATATTCTACTTCCGGCCCATAGGCCAAAGCCTGATTGACTGGGATCGTCCACGGCGTGGTCGTCCAGATGACGGCATAGGCGCCGACCAGTTCCTTGATCGGGCTTTCGACGATCTCGAACGCGACGTCGATCTGCGTCGAGACGATATCCTCATATTCGACTTCGGCTTCGGCGAGCGCGGTCTTTTCGACCGGCGACCACATCACCGGCTTGGCTCCGCGATAGAGCATGTCGTTCGCGGCGAACTTCAGCAGTTCGCGCACGATCGTGGCCTCGGCCTCATAATCCATCGTCAGATACGGATGATCCCAGTCGCCGCCGATGCCGAGGCGCTTGAGCTGTTCGCGCTGGGTGTCGACCCAATGCTGCGCATAGGCGCGGCATTCGGCGCGGAACTCCTCGACCGGAACCTCGTCCTTGTTGAGCTTTTTCTTGCGATATTGCTCCTCGACCTTCCACTCGATCGGCAGACCGTGGCAGTCCCAGCCGGGGACGTAGGGCGCGTCCTTGCCCTTCAGCGTTTGCGTGCGGACGACCATGTCCTTCAAGATATGGTTGAGCGCATGGCCGATATGCATGTCGCCATTGGCATAGGGCGGGCCGTCGTGGAGGATGAACTGGTCGCGGCCCTTGCGGCTTTCGCGGATCTGCCCTTCCAGATTGCCCTCGATCCATTTGGCCAGAATCAGCGGTTCCTTCTGCGGCAGGCCGGCTTTCATCGGAAAGTCGGTCTTGGGCAGGAAGACGGTGTCGCGATAGTCGCGCTGTTCTGCGATGGAGGGCGTGTCAGTCATGGTCGCGGCGCTTAGCGTAACAAAAGGAGATTTTCACCTTTTAAGTGGTTGCTCCCTTTCGAAGTCGGTTTGTGGCGCGTGGGCCCCGGCCTTCGCCGGGGAACATGAAGGGGTAAGCGCATTTTCTGTTCCCCGGCGAAAGCCGGGGCCCATGCGGCGTCAAACAAGATTTGCAGACAGATCACGCCAGTCAGGATTTAGCGTTTCGATCAGCTCGATCTTCCATGCGCGCTTCCATCCTTTCATCTGAAGTTCGCGGCGGCGCGCGTCCTGAAGGTCGTCGAAATGTTCGAACCAGACGAGCGTGCGGAGGCCGTATGTTTTGGCAAAGCCTTCGACCGTTCCTGTGAGGTGTTGCCAGATGCGTTGCGGCAGGTTGCTGGTCACGCCGATGTAGAGCGTGCCGTTGCGCTTGTTGGTGAGGATATAGACGTAGCCTTGTTTCAACATGACCCGTCATACTGGGCCCCGGCTTTCGCCGGGGAACAATTGGGTCCAATCTGACCCAAACCTCAGAGGAGCGGGGCTATTTCTGCCGCGGACGCAGTGCCGGCCCTACCTCGCGGATATCTTCGACCCAGATATAGCCGTTGAAGCTGGCGGGCACTTTCGCGAGTTGTTGCGGTGTCGTGAGACCCTCGTTCGACTTGCCGCTTTCATGCGGGCCGAGCACGATGACGCGCGCGCCGACGCTGTCCATCCGTGCGATCAGCCGGTCGGGCCAGCCCCAAAAGGCCCATTGATAGTTGATCGGGATCGCGATCACGCCGTTCCGGCAGCTTTCGGGGACGATACCTGTCCAGCCATAGGTGACATAATCTTTGGTGCAGGCTTTCGCGCCGTCTTTCAGGTCGAATGACCAATTGGCGGGCAGCAACTGCCGCATCCGCTTCACGGGGCGTTCGCCGCCATAGAAGGCATCGCCGATATTCCGGCTGTCGCGGCCCGCGGCCTTCAGGATCGTAAAAAGCTGCTCGGCCTCGGCGGCGTAGTTCGACTTGAAGTTGAAGAGGATCGGGTGGACGGGCAGCGCGGCGAGGCCTTCCTCGACCGTCGGCATCTTGCCGACACCCTTGCCGCGCAGCGGGAAGGTCTGGCCGCCGTCGGCGGTATAACCATAGCCGATGTCGAGCGCTTTCAACTCGGCCAGCGTCAGGTCGCGCGTCTCGCCCTTGCCGTCGGTTCGGCAGTCGACGGTCCAGTCGTGGAAAAGGACCATGCGCCCGTCCTTCGTCGGCGCGACGTCGACCTCGACCATCGCCGCGCCGAGCCCGACTGCCCAGCGCATCGATTCGGGGGTGTTTTCGAACACGTCGTGGCTTGGCGGGAGCGCGTGCGCGGCGGTGCAGGTGTCGCGGCCCGCCGCGGCGCGCTTGTCATAGAGATGATAGACGCCGCGGTGCGCGATGAGCTTTGGTTTGCCCGCGGGGTCGGGGGCGAGGAAACTGGCGTTCGAGAGAGTGAACCAGGCGACGATCGCGGCAAAGACCCATAGCAGAATCTTCGTGCGGCGCTTCATCGGCTTTTTCGGCGGGCCTTCGAGGGCTGATGCCCAATCGTCGCTGTCGGTCATCATTCCCCCTTGTCGCCCCTCTCGCGGCGAGGGTCAGATGTCCGCCAGTAGCGCCTTTGCCGCGTCACAATCCACAGCGATTTGAACCATTAAGGCGTCCATATTGTCGAACTTCGCCTCGGGCCGGATGAAGGCGTGGAAGGCGACGTCGATTTCCTGGCCGTAAAGATCTTCGGCGAAGTCGAAGAAATGCGGTTCGAGCAATTCCTTGGGCGGATCGAAGCTTGGGCGAATGCCGAGGTTCGCGGCGCCCTTCAGAACGCAGCCGTCGGGCAGCCGGCCAGTGACGGCATAGATGCCGTAACGCGGGCGCAGATATTGGCCCATTTCGAGGTTTGCGGTCGGGAAGCCGAGCAGGCGGCCGTTCTTGTCCCCATGCTGCACGACATTGCGCACGGTGAACGGCCGGGTGAGCAGGCGCGTCGCGGCGGCGCAGTCGCCCACCTGCAATGCTTCACGGATGCGGCTTGACGAGATTACCTCTGCGCTATCGCCCAAGGGCGCGACCATTTCGGTGAAGAAGCCAAGGCGGCGGGCATGATCGGCCAGGGTGACAACATTGCCGCCGCGGCCCTTGCCAAAGACGAAGTCGGCGCCCGTGACGACGCCCGCAGCACCGTAACGATCGAGCAACAGCCCGGTGATGAAATCCTCGGCCGTCGTTGCGGCAAGCGTCGCATCGAAGGGCAGAACGAGCATCGCGTCGGCACCCGCCGCAGCGAACAGTTCGAGCCGCTGGGCGAGTGTCGTGAGGCGGAAGGGCGGGACGTCGGGTTTGAAAAAGCGTACCGGATGCGGGTCGAAAGTCGCGACGATCGCTGGGCGGCCCTCGTCGCGCGCGTGGCGCACCGCGCGGCCGACGACCGCTTGATGTCCCGCGTGGAAGCCGTCGAAATTGCCGAGTGCGATCACGCCGCCGCGCAGATCGCCCTCGATACGGTCGTGGCCGTCGAGGCGGATCATCGATTGCTCTTTCCCCGTTCGTGCTGAGCTTTTCGAAGCACTGTTCTATTCTTCGACGGCGCTAGAAGGAAGAACGGCCCCCTTCGACTGCCTTGCAGGCGCTCAGGACAGGCTTCGCCAAGCTCAGGGCGAACGGTTTTGGGAAGCAAGGCCATCCCTCAGCCTGCTGGCGGGGTGAGCGGCACGAGCCCCGCCTTGAGCACGCGGATCGCGTTGCCGCCCATCGCGGCGCGGACTTCGTCGTCGCTGAAACCGGCGTCGATCAGTGCCTGCGTTACCTGCACCAGCTTCGACGTGTCGAAACGCACGGTCGTCGCGCCGTCATAGTCGCTGCCGAGCGCGACGTGATTGATGCCGACGAGGTCGCGGACATGCTTCATCGCCTTTGCGACGCTCGCGGGCGAGGTGTCGCAGACCGCGGCGTCCCAATAGCCGATGCCGATGAGCCCACCGGTCGCGGCGACCCCCTTGATCTGTTCGTCTGAAAGGTTGCGGTTGACCTTGCACGTCGCCTGCACCCCGCCGTGGCTGGAGACGACCGGGCGGCGCGCGATCTTAAGGATGTCGGCGACGCAGGCGTTCGAGCAATGCGCGATGTCGACGATCATGCCCTTCGCTTCCATCGCCGCGACAACCTGCCGCCCGGTCGGGGTGAGCCCGCCCTTTTTGAGGCCGTGCATCGATCCCGCGAGATCATTGTCGAAGAAATGGGTGAGCCCCGCCATGCGGAAGCCGGCGGCATAGAGCTTGTCGAGGTTCGCGAGCTTGCCTTCAAGGCCGTGCAGTCCCTCGATGCTGAGCATCGCGCCGACGGGCGGCACTTTGCTGCGGCGGTCGGCGAGCAATGTGTCGATATCCTCTGGCGTATCGACCGCGCGCAGCTTGCCCGCCGATGCGGCGACCGCGCGGTGCAGCTTTTCAGCGTGCCACAGCGAGCGTTCGAGCAGCGAGCTCCAGGTACGGATCGGCTGGAGCTGGGCGATCACCAGCGCGGTGATATTGTCGGTATCGGCGCCGTTCGCGTCGTAATTCTGGCCCTTGGGCGATTTGGTCGTGCTGGCGAGGATTTGCAGCGCGACGTTGCCGTCTTCGAGCCGCGGCAGGTCCATATGCCCGCGCTCGGCGCGGTCCAGAATGTTCCGCTTCCAGAGAAGGGTGTCGCTGTGCAGGTCGACGATCGTCAGCGTTTGGTGAAGCGCCCTGGCTCGTTCGCTGACCGCCGGCAGCGGCTTGCCGTCGACCTTGTTCATCCCGCGCTCGAGAATGCCGGGCGCAAGGGTGAAGAAAGCGAGCGCGGCAACCGCGACAACGAGCAATATGCCGATCAACCAGCGACGCATGGGCCTATTTCCTTGTCAGCGTGACGAAACTGTACGCGGGGCGGCCGGCGTCGTCGGCGGGATGATCTTCGCGCGCAATCTCGCGCCAGTCGGCGGCGGCGGGATAGTCGATCGCCGCGTTGCCGTTGGGCTCGAGCGCGACCTCGGTCAGTTCGATGCGGTCGGCGAGCGGCAGGAAGAGGCGATAGATTTCGGCGCCGCCGATCACCATCACATGCGGCGCATTCGCGAGCTTCAGCGCCTCCTCGATCGTCGCCACGGGCTCGGCGCCTTCGTCCTGCCAGTCGGGATCGCGCGTGAGGACGATGTGGCGGCGGCCTTCGAGGATGGCGGGCAGGCTGTCGAAAGTCTTGCGCCCCATGATCATCGGCCGGCCCATGGTGAGCTGCTTGAAGCGGCGAAGATCGGCGGGGAGGTGCCACGCCATCTTGCCGTCAGCGCCGATCACGCCGTTGGCGGCGCGCGCGAGGATCAGCGTGATTTCGGGACGGTTCATGCGGGAGCGGCTCCAACCCAAGTGGCGTGACCAAGCTTGCGCCCCTCGCGCACCTCGGTCTTGCTGTAATGATGGACGTGGCAGTTTTCGTCGGCGAGCAGTGCGGGGATGTCCGCGATATCGCCGCCGATCAGGTTGCGCATTGTCACGGGCAGCGCGCGCGTTGCGGTGCTGCCGAGCGGCAGCCCGGCGACCGCGCGGATATGGTTCGCGAACTGGCTGGCGACGGCACCCTCGATCGTCCAGTGGCCGCTGTTGTGGACGCGCGGCGCCATTTCGTTGAAGACAGGACCATCGGCGGTGGCGAAAAATTCGCCGGTGAGAACGCCGACATAGTCGAGCTCTTCGGCGATCCGCGCCATTAGCGCGCGCGCTTCGTCCTGCTGGTCGACGACGATTTGCGGTGGCGGCAGGCTGGAGGTTGCGAGGATGCCGCCTTCGTGGATGTTGACGGAGCTATCCCAGAAACGGACCTCGCCATCGATCCCGCGCACGAGGATGACCGAGAATTCATGCGCGAAGGTCACGAAGCCTTCGAGCACCGCGGCATGGCGGTCGATGCCGTCCCACGCGGCGTCGGCGTCGGCGGGGGTCATGATACGCGCCTGCCCCTTGCCGTCATAACCCATGCGCACTGTCTTGAGGATCGCGGGTGCACCGATTTCGGCAAGCGCCGTATCGAGCGATGCGCGGCCCGGCACCGCCGCGAAAGGCGCGGGGCGTCCGCCGAGCCCGGCGACGAAATTCTTTTCGGTCAGCCGGTCCTGCGCGATTTCGAGCCCGGCGGCGCCGGGGCGCACGGCCACGTGGCCCGAGAGGAAGCGCACCGTGTCGACGGGTACATTTTCGAACTCATAGGTGACGACGTCGCACGCTGCGGCAAAGGCGGCGAGGCGCGGCTCGTCGTCCCATGCGGCCTGGCTGTGGTGGGCGGTAACCTCGGCAGCGACGCTTTCGGCGTCGGGCGCATAGATATGGACCTTGTAGCCGAGCTGTGCCGCCGCGACCGCAAGCATGCGCCCGAGCTGGCCGCCGCCCAAGATACCGATCGTCGAACCGGGTGGCAGCAAAGGGTCAGCCCTCGCGAACCGGAGTGGGGGCGACGCTGTTCGTTTGCGCCTCGCGCCAGCCGTCAAGCCTGTCGGCGAGGGCCGCGTTTTCGTTTGCGAGCAGCGCTGCGGCGAACAGGCCGGCGTTGGTCGCGCCCGCCTTGCCGATCGCGAAGGTCGCAACGGGAATGCCGCCGGGCATCTGGACGATGGAATAGAGGCTGTCGACGCCGCTGAGTGCCGCCGACTGGACGGGAACGCCCAACACGGGAACGCGCGTCATCGAAGCGACCATGCCGGGCAGGTGTGCTGCACCGCCTGCGCCCGCGATGATCGCTTTCAGCCCGCGCTCCGCTGCGCTCTTCGCATAGGCGACCAGGCGATCGGGGGTGCGATGCGCCGAGACGATCTGCACTTCATGCGTGATGCCCAGCTCTTCGAGGATCTGGACCGCGTGCGCCATCGTCGGCCAGTCCGACTGGCTGCCCATGATCACACCGACTTGCGGCGCGCTATCGCCCATCACCCGATCCCTCCTGTGGGCCGCGATGAATCGCCGCCGCATTCCCCCTAGCGACTGCTTGGCCTGCGGGCAACGCCGCGCAATTGATGCTTTCGCGTTTACCGATTGGTATCAAGTCGCGGCTAGGGTTGTTGCACGATATCCGTCGGCATCCGGCTGGCGGAGGGTAGGGCGCGCCGGGGACAAGGCATGGATAGCGTAGGGGGGGCGCGGCTGGCGGTCGACCATTTCGGGACCGTCGCTGTTGACTCCATCGAGGACCAACTGCGTGAAATACGCCGGGAACGTGACGCATTGCGCCGCGAGAACCGCGTATTGAAGATCGCCGTCGCCGAGCTCGAACGCGTGTCCGAGCGCGATACGCTGACGCCTTTGTTCAATCGCCGCTATTTCCTGACCGCGATCCATCATCGCATGGCGCGTTTCGAACGCCACGCCGAACGCGCGGCGGTCGTCTTCATCGACGTCAACCAGCTCAAATATATCAACGACAGTTTCGGCCATGCCGCGGGCGACTTCGCGCTGATGGAGATCGCCAAGCGGCTCGCCAGCTCGATCCGCGCGACCGACGTCGCGGCGCGCATCGGCGGCGACGAATTCGGATTGATCCTCGACCAGTCGAGTGAGGATGGCGCGCGCGCGCAGGTCGACCGGCTGTGTGCCGTGCTGACCGCGGCCCCGGCCGAATATGACGGGCATGAAATTGCGCTGTCGGCGTGCTTCGGGATCGCGGTGCTGCAGACGGGGATGACCGAATCGGACATATTGGCCGCCGCCGACCGCGACATGTATCGCAGCAAGCAGGGACTGGGCGGCCTTCCCGGCCATCGCTGACCGCCGCTAACCGCGCGTTAACCAAAAAAGCGCATCGTTCCCGATACGAACAGGGGGTGGACGATGCGGAACCAGACCGACCCATATCTCGATATTCAGAACCGGATTACCGGACAAATCGGGGCGCTCGCCGAAGCGTTGCCGCATTGCGCACTCGCGCAGATCGTGCAGGGGATCGACGACATCCGCTGCCTCGCGCGCGATAACGGCTTTGCCGCAGTGGAAACGCTCGCCAGCCGGCTCGAATCGGCGGTTGCGGGTGGCGGCTATCGCGCCGCGATCCTGACCTACCTCGACGCGATGAGCGATGCTGCGGCGGTGCCGCGGGGAACGCTTTCCACTGCGGCGCACGAGGCCTGGCTGGCATCGGTTGCGGTGCGCCTCGGTCATTGACCGCTTCCGCCTGACGCTTCAGACCTGCCGTCATGGATGCAATCATGCTTGCGCTGGTGGCGGTGCTGCTCGCCAATGCCGACGGGCGTAGCGGGATCGCGCTATCGCGGCTGCTCGGCGCGCGGGGCGACCGGCGCGTGACGGTCGTGATCGCTTTCGGGGCGTTTATCATCAATGCCGTCGTCGCGGCGATCGCGGGTGCGGTCGCCAATGCGATGATCGGCCAGGGCGTGGCCGCCTTGCTCGTCGCGCTGGCGATGCTGTCGGCGGCAGTCGCCTTGTTGTGGCGGATGAAACCGGCGGTCGATACGGGCGCCGTCGATGCGTCACCCGCGATGCTCGCGGGCCGGATGCTGGTGAACCAGTTTGGCGACCGCAGTCATTTCCTGATCGGCGCGCTCGCCGCGACGAGCGGTGCAGGACAATGGGCGGCGGCGGGCGGGTTCGTCGGTTGGGTGCTCGCAATGTTGCCTTTCCTCGCGTTCGGCCCAGCGCTCGCCGAACGCAGCATGGCGCGAAATCTGCGCTGGTTTGCGGCGGCGATCCTGACCCTCTGGGGAATACGAACCGCGCTGGGAGCGTTCGGACTGATCGGATAGATTGTCCGTACGAATGCGTTTCATCGTTTTTGTCGATGAAGCTTACCCAAAGGTTCAATGGGAAAGCGGCGCGCCGCTTCGCTATATCGGCGGGACAACAGAAAGGATGCTCCCATGTCCGACAAGAATAACAACGCTCCCGCCGTCGCCGATGCGCTGAACGCGCTGCTCGCTGACAGTTTCGCGCTCTATCTGAAGACGAAAAATTATCACTGGCACGTCCAGGGACCGCAGTTTCGCGAACTGCACCTGTTGTTCGACGAGCAGGCGGCCCAGATTTTCGCGACGACCGACCTTATCGCCGAGCGCGTGCGCAAGAATGGCGCGCCGACGCTGCGCTCGATCGGCGACGTCAGCCGCCGCGCGTCGATCCGCGACGATGATGCCGCGGGCGTGGGCGCCGAGGCGATGATCCGCGCGCTTGCAGGCGACAACAAAATCCTGCTCGCGCAATTGAAAGAGGTGAAGGCGGCCGCCGAAGCCGATGGCGATATCGCAACCAGCGGACTTGTCGACGGCTGGGCCGACGAGACGCAGCAGCGGATATGGTTTCTGGAGGCGACGCTGGGATATTGATCCCGGCCGTCACCTCTCTCGCTTGCGAGGGAGGGGGGGGCTTTGGGGTGGTGAGCGGTCATCCCGGCCCCCACTTCCGTCATCCCGGGCTTGACCCGGGATCCCGCTTTTACGCGCATCGACCGGCCTTCGAAATCAAGCGGGACCCCGGATCAAGTCCGGGGTGACGAAGTGTAATATCCTCCCTGTCGCGAAGCGATGGGGAGGTGGCAGCGCGCAGCGCTGACGGAGGGGCTTCTGGCGCACCGTCCCGGGCCCCTCCACCACCGCTTCGCGGCGGTCCCCCTCCCCACGGCTGCGCCGCAGGGAGGAGCTTAAGGTCAGCTTCCGGTCGATTTCCGCCGGTCGTTTCGGCCCGCGACTCCAAACAAAAAAGGGCGGCCCTAGAGCCGCCCTTTTCATTTGTCCGGTTGTCCGGCCGATCAGTCCTGATGCGGCTGGATGTTCACCGCCGCGAACTTGCCGCGGTCGTCGACTTCGATGTCGAACGCGACGCGGTCGCCTTCGTCGAGGCCCGCCATGCCGGCGCGCTGCACCGCGCTGATGTGGACGAAGGCGTCGGCCTGTCCGTCGTCGCGCGCGATAAAGCCGAAGCCCTTCGTCGTGTTGAAGAATTTGACGGTGCCCGAGGTGCGTTCACCGGTCAGCTGACGACGGCCGCGGGCGCCGCCGGGCGCACCGCCGGGGCCGCGATCGTCACGCTGGCGCGGAGCGAATTCCTCGATCGGCATCGGTTCGCCTTCGATCTTCAGATCGATGGCCGACACCTTGCCGTTGCGTTCGACGAGCGTGAAGCCCAGCGGCTGGCCCGAGGCGAGGCCCTGGAGACCTGCCTGTTCGACCGCGCTGATGTGCACGAACACGTCTTCGCCGCCGTCGTCGCGAGCAACGAAACCGAAGCCCTTCGCCGCGTTGAAGAATTTCACCGTGCCCTGGCCTTCGCCGACGACCTGCGCCGGCATGCCGCCGCCACGTCCGCCGCCGAAACCGCCGCCGCCGCCACGATCGCCGCCGCCAAAGCCGCCGCGGTCGCCACCGCCGAAGCCGCCGCCGCGATCACCGCCGCCAAAGCCGCCGCGGTCGCGATCGCCGAAACCGCCACGTCCGCCGCCGTAGCTGTCGCCGCCATAGGGTGCAGGTTCGAAGCTGTCGAAATTGCCAAAATCATCGCGCTTGCCGCGTCCACGCTGGCCGCGCCGATCCTTGTTGAAACTCATAGTCTATTAGTCGCTTTCGGTCGTCCACACCCCATTCAACCGGCTCATTGCGCCGGACGGGGACGCAGTTCACCACAGGCACGGACTCGCCCCATGCCACCAAGGGCGTAAGATATAGCCTAATAATCCACAGGCTGCGAACAGAAAATTTCACAAAGGTGATGCGGAATTTTGCACGGTTTGCCGCAGGCTGGAGGGGCCCCGGCACGGTCGCGAAAACCAGTCATTGAGCGGCAAGGCCGCTTGGCCTAAGGCGGGCTGCATGACAGTCTATTTCCACGAAGAAGATTTGCCCGAGGGCGCACTGGGTCCCGGTGCGGTCGCGATCGATACGGAGACCATGGGTCTGAACCCGCTGCGCGACCGTCTGTGCCTCGTCCAGATCAGCGACGGATCGGGCGACGAACATCTTGTCCGCTTCAAGCCCGGCAGCAGCTATGACGCGCCGGTGCTGAAGGCGATATTGACTGATCCCAACCGGTTGAAATTATTTCATTTTGCTCGCTTTGATATCGCGGCGATGCAACAGGCGCTCGGTGTCGTCACGGCGCCGGTCTATTGCACCAAGATCGCGTCGAAGCTGGTCCGCACCTACACCGACCGCCACGGGCTCAAGGAACTGGTCCGCGAACTTCTGGGGCAGGAAGTGTCGAAGCAGCAGCAGTCGAGCGACTGGGGCGCTGCCGAACTCAGCGACGCGCAGCGCGACTATGCCGCGAGCGACGTGCGCTTCCTGCACGCGATGAAGAATATCCTCGACGTGCGTCTGGCACGCGAGGGGCGCACCGAACTGGCGCAGTCCTGTTTCGACTTCCTGCCGACACGTGCCGCGCTCGACCTCGCGGGTTGGCCCGAAGTCGATATTTTTGCCCATACGTGAGAGTGATTCGCGAAGACCATGTCCGAACGCGCCGATCTTGACCGCACTATGCGCCGCATGTGGGCGGCGAGCGGGTCGAACCACGACCGCGTCGTGCGTATCCTGCGCTATGGATTGCCGCTCGTGATCGGTGTGGTCGCCGCGGTGCTCGTCTTCTCGCCCTTCACCCAGCGCACCGAGATCAGCTTCCTGCTAGCCAAGGACAAGGTCGATATGGCCAGCGAGCGAATGAAGGTGACGCGCGCCGAATATCGCGGCCAGGACGCAAAGGGGCAGCCCTTCGCCCTGCTTGCGGGAAGCGCGGTTCAGAAAAGTTCTGCCGAGCCGATCGTGCGCATGACCGATCTGTCTGGAGCGATCCGGCTCAACGACGGGCCGGCGACGATCGTCGCGAAAGAAAGCGCCTATAATATGGACACCGAAAAGGTCGCGGTGCCGGGGCTGGTGCAGGTGCGCAGCGCGAACGGATACCGGATCGATGCGAGCAATGTCGCGGTCGACCTAAAGACGCGCAGCCTTGTCGGGCAGGACGGTGTCAACGGCGCGTTGAACATCGGCCAGTTTTCCGCGAACCAACTGTCTGCCGACCTCGACCAGCGGGTCGTGCGCCTGCAGGGCAATGCGCGGCTCAGGATCAATCAGGGAGTGCTCAAATGAACCGGCTTTGGACGATGAAGAGCACGGCGCTTGCGGGCGCGGGCTTTGCGCTGACCAGCCTTGCGATCCTGTCGGCCGGCGGCGGCGATGCCGCGCAGGCGCAGGCGCTCGCCAATCACAATAGTAATGCGCCAGTCGATTTCGCGGCGGGCAGCATCGAGGTGCAGGATCGCGCCGACCGCGTCGTCCTTGCCGGTAATGTTCGCGTCACGCAGGCGGGGCTGACAGTCACCGCGCCGCGGATGACGGTCGCCTACACGCGCAGCGGGGGCACCGACGTCAACCGGCTCGACGCGACCGGCGGCGTGACGGTGGTCAAGGGCGACGAGACGGCGAAGGGCAATGTCGCGATCTATGATCTCGACCGGCGGCTGATCACGATGGTCGGCAATGTCGAACTGCGCCAGCGGGGCAATAATCTGCGCGGCGGACGGCTGGTCATCGACTTGAGCAGCGGCCGCGCGACGGTCGACGGGCGCGGTGCTGCGCGCGGCCCCGATGGCAATCCGGTGCAGGGCGGCACGGGCGGGCGCGTCACCGGCACCTTCACGGTACCGGAAAGAAAGCAGTAACCAACTGCTTTAACCCGGTTGCAACCACGCGCCTGCACCTAGGATTTGGGACCAGATCACCAGCGGAGCCGGGGGGCGACGCCGCATAGTCGAAAGCCGTCCCCATGCGCTTTTCCCCCATCGTCCCGCCCCGACGTCCGCTGTTCGGCCGCCGTCAGGAGCCCCCGGCCGCGATCGCGCCGACGCCGACATCCGAAGAACGCCGCCTGATCGACCGTATCATCCGTCACGCGGGGTATCGCGAGTCGCGGTAGTCGTCACCGAATTCACATCGCCGTGACGACGGATCAGTTGAAAAGCCCGTAAGCGCCAGGAGCCGCTTGGCGTTGCGGCGTCGCGCCCCTACATGGGGCGCGCATGCCGCCTGACACCTCCACTTCCGCCGAAGCCTCGCGCGAACCGCCCGTCCTTGCGACGCTGCGGCGTTTCTTCCCCTATTTGTGGCCGGCGGGGCAGGCAGAAGCGAAGGTTCGCATCGTCATCGCGGGGCTTGTCGTGCTCGCGTCAAAGGGCGTGCAGCTATCGATGGGCTTCCTCTATGGCGCCGCGATCGACCGGATGGCGCCGGGGATGGAAGAGGGCGTGGCGCTGGCGATCGGACTGGTGCTCGCCTATGCCGGTGCGCGCTTTGCAGGGGTGCTGTTCGACAACCTTCGCAATGTCGTGTTCGAACGCGTCGGGCAGGATGCGACGCGCGAGCTTGCGATCGCGACTTTCAGCCATCTTCACGCGCTGAGCCTGCGCTTCCACCTCGCGCGGCGGACGGGCGAGGTCACCAAGGTGATCGAAAGGGGCACGAAGAGCATCGACACGATGCTCTATTTCCTGTTGTTCAATATCGCGCCGACGATCGTCGAACTCGCCGCGGTGCTGATCATCTTCTGGACCAAGTTCAGCTTTGGCCTTGCGAGCGCGACCGCGCTGATGGTCGTCGTCTACATCATCTTCACGCGCAAGGTGACCGACTGGCGCAATGCGCTGCGTACGCGGATGAACGATCTCGACACGCTGACGATCGGGCGCAGCGTCGACAGCCTGCTCAATTACGAGACGGTCAAATATTTCGGCGCCGAGGAGCGCGAGGAAGCGCGCTATCGCGACGTCGCGGATCAATATGCGCGCGCCGCGGTGAAGAGCGAAAACAGCCTTGCCTGGCTGAATATCGGGCAGAGCCTGATTACCAATGCCGCGCTCGCGGGCGCGATGGCTTATACCGTGTGGGGCTGGTCGATCGGCGAATATAAGGTCGGCGACGTCGTGCTGGTGAACACCTTGCTTGCCCAGCTCTTCCGCCCGCTCGACATGCTCGGCATGGTCTATCGCGTGATCCGTCAGGGGCTGATCGACATGGAGGCGATGTTCCGCCTGATCGATACGCCGCCCGAGATCGCCGACGCGCCCGATGCGTGGCCGCTCGTCGTGAACGGCGGAGCGGTGGCGTTCGAGAATGTCGTCTTTGGTTACGAGCCCGACCGGACGATCCTGAACGGCGTCAGCTTTGCCGTCGGCGCCGGCGAGACGCTGGCGATCGTCGGCCCCTCCGGCGCGGGCAAGTCCACGATCGCGCGGCTGCTCTTCCGCTTCTATGATCCGCAGGGCGGACGCGTGCTGATCGACGGGCAGGATATCGCCAAGGTCACACAGAAAAGCTTGCGCGCGGAGATTGGCATCGTCCCGCAGGACACGGTGCTGTTCAACGACAGCATCGGCTATAATATCGCCTATGGCCGGGAGGGCGCGAGCGCCGACGCCATCGCGGCGGCGGCGGAGGGAGCGGCGATTGACGGCTTTATCGCGCTGCTGCCACAGGGTTATGATACCGAGGTGGGCGAACGCGGCCTCAAGCTGTCGGGCGGAGAGAAGCAGCGGGTGGCGATTGCGCGTACTTTGCTCAAGAACCCGCCGGTGCTGATCCTCGACGAAGCAACCAGCGCGCTCGACAGCCGGACCGAGGCGGCGATCCAGGATACGCTCGAACGCATCGCGGCGCGGCGCACGACGCTGGTGATCGCGCATCGCCTGTCGACCGTGGTCAACGCCGACCGGATCATCGTGCTGGAGCGCGGGCGCGTCGCCGAGACGGGGACGCACGACCAGTTGCTCGCGATGCACGGGCTTTATGCCGACATGTGGGCGCGGCAGCAGGCCGAGCGCGACGAGGGCACTGTCGACGCCTGAGTTTGCCGGTTACCGTCTTTACAATTTTGTAAGTGATTCCCGCCAATTGGCGCTTTTGGGGACCAGTCCGTCCCATGGGCGGACGTCAAGGCGAAAGGTGGGATTTTGATCAGGCTGGCGATGTGTATCGCGATCGACCACGATCCGTGGCTCGTTGCGCTGGCGGTCGCGATCTGCTGCGTCGGCGCCTTTGCGATCGTCCAGATGTTCGAACGCGCGCGCGACGCCGAGCGAAAGCAGGGGATCGCCTGGGCTTTCCTGGTCGCGGTCGCCGCCAGCGCGACGATCTGGTGCACCCATTTCGTCGCCATGCTGGCGTTTGAAGCGAAGGCGCCGGTGACGCTCGATCCCGTCTTGACCATCACCTCGCTGATGGTCGCGATGGTCGGCTCCTTCGTCGGGTTCGCGGTCGCGGCGTGGGGCAAGGACGAGGTTTATGGCACCATCGGCGGGGCGCTGTTCGGCGGGGCCATCGCGGCGATGCATTTTACCGGCATGACCGCCTATCGCGTCGATGGCATCGTCGCTTGGGACGATGCCTATGTCGCCGCGGCGGTGATTTGCGGCATGATCTTTGCTGCGGCCGCGCTGACGGTGCTCCGTACCAGCCGCGAGGTGCGATATCGTGTGCCGCTGGCCACGTTGCTGATCGTGCTCGCGATTGCCTCGCTTCATTTTCTGGCGATGACAGCGATGCGGATTACGCCAATGGCGCTCGATGAAACGCCCTTGCGTCCGGCGGAGTTCAGCGCGCTGGCGCTCGCGACGGTACTCGTCGGCGGGATTGTGATCTCGGCAGGCGTCTTCGCCGCGATGCTCGATCGCCAGACGCGCTCCGACGCGATGCGCGAGCTGACCCATATGGCGATGACCGACGCGTTGACCGGGCTTCCCAACCGTGTCGCTTTTCGCGCCGAACTGACGCGGCAGATCGGCGGGGCGATCGTGAAGGGAGAGCGCGTCGGATTATGCGCGATCGACCTCGACCGCTTCAAGGAAATCAATGACGTTCACGGCCACAAGGCGGGGGACGAGGTACTCGCGCGGATTGCGCAGCGGATGCGCGATACGCTGGGCCATAATGAATTTTTCGCGCGGCTCGGCGGCGACGAGTTCGTCGCGCTGACGCGCTTTACCGATCGCGCGCAGTTGGGGGCGTTCGCGGCCCGGCTCGACGCCGAGCTGAAGACGCCGATGATCTTTCCCGAATTCGAGGCGCGGCTGGGCGCAAGCATCGGCGTGGCAGTCTTTCCCGACGATGCGGCGACGGCCGAAATGCTCGCGAACAACGCCGACCTTGCGATGTATCGCGCCAAGGCCGACGCCGCGACCGCGCCGTGCCATTATGATTGGCAGCTCGACGAGGCGATCCGCGACCAGCGCGAGCTTGCCACCGATCTGCGCGGCGCGATCGATCGCAATCAGCTCGACGTCCATTATCAGGTCCAGACATCGGTCACGACGGGCGAGGTCACGGGTTACGAGGCGCTGCTGCGCTGGACGCACCCCGTGCGCGGGCCGATCCCGCCGACGGTGTTCATCCCGCTCGCCGAAGCGAACGGCTTTATCCTGACCCTCGGCGAATGGGTGATGCGGCGCGCCTGCGCCGATGCGGCGGCGTGGCCGCACGCCTCGAAGGTCGCGGTCAATGTGTCGCCGCTGCAGCTTGCGCATGTCGACCTGCCGCGGCTGTTCCACCAGATATTGCTCGACACCGGGCTTCCGCCGCGGCGGCTGGAGATCGAGTTGACCGAGACCGCGATCATCGCCGATCGCGAGCGTGCGCTGCACGTTTTGCGTCAGATCAAGGCGCTGGGCGTCGGAGTGGCGCTCGACGATTTCGGCACCGGCTATTCGTCGCTGGAGACGCTGCGCGCCTTTCCGTTCGACAAGATCAAGCTCGACCGCTTCTTTGCCGCCGAGCTGGAGGGCAATATCCAGTCGACAGCGATTCTGCGTGCGGTGCTTGCGCTCGGCAAAAGCCTGTCGATCCCGATCCTGGCCGAGGGGATCGAGACGGCAGAACAGCTCGAAGTACTTCGCCGCGAAGGCTGCGACGAGGCGCAGGGCTTTCTGATCGGCCGTCCGGGGCGCTCGGTTCCGGCTGGCGCCGAACAGAGTGACGCGCCCGGCCGGGAGTGCGCAGCCTGATTCGGACCACAAATCGTAACTAAATTACTTGCCTTGGGTTGACCCCTTGCGCCCGCGCCCTTTACGCAAGGGGCTATGCCGCATGACACCAGCCTGATCGGAACCATCGTCGCCGGTCTGGGCGTGGCGTTCCTGATGGGGGCGTTGGCGCACCGGCTGAAAATTTCGCCGATCGCGGGCTATTTGCTCGCGGGGGTGATGGTCGGGCCGTTCACCCCGGGGTTCGTCGCCGACACTGGGCTCGCGCTGCAGCTCGCCGAGATCGGCGTGATCCTGCTGATGTTCGGGGTCGGCCTCCATTTTTCGCTGAAAGACCTGCTATCGGTACGCAGGATCGCGGTGCCGGGGGCGATCGCGCAGATTGCGGTCGCGACCGCGCTTGGCATGATGCTCGGACTGTGGCTCGGCTGGTCGGTCGAGGGCAGCGTGGTGTTCGGGCTGGCACTGTCGGTGGCATCGACCGTCGTGCTGCTGCGCGCGCTGCAGGCGCGCGATATGGTCGAGACCGAAAAGGGGCGGATCGCGGTCGGCTGGCTGATCGTCGAGGATCTGGTGATGGTGCTCGCGCTCGTGCTGTTGCCCGCGATGTTCGGCGATCGCGGCGATGAGGGGGGCTCAGCTGGGCTGCTCCAGTCGGCGGGCATCGTGCTCGTCAAGGTCGTCGGCTTCGGCGCCTTCATGTTCGTGATCGCGCGGCGCGTGCTGCCGTGGGTGCTCCACTGGGTCGCGCATTCGGGGTCGCGCGAGCTGTTCCGGCTTGCGGTGCTGGCGATCGCGCTGGGAGTCGCATTTGGGGCGGCGGTGATCTTCGACGTGAGCTTCGCGCTCGGCGCCTTCTTTGCGGGCATGATCCTTGGCGAGACGCAATTGTCGCGACGCGCGGCCGAAGAAACGCTGCCGCTGCGCGATGCCTTCGCGGTGCTCTTCTTCGTTTCGGTCGGCATGTTGTTCGATCCCAAGGTGCTGATCGAGCAACCGGGACCGGTGCTCGCGACGGTCGCGATCATTGTCGTCGGCAAATCGGTCGCCGCTTTCGCGCTCGTCCGTGCCTTCGGTCACAATTCGGGGACCGCGCTGACGGTGTCGGTCAGCCTCGCGCAGATCGGCGAATTTTCGTTCATCCTCGCGGGGCTCGGCGTCGGACTGAAAGTGCTGCCCGAGACGGGGCGCGACCTGATCCTTGCGGGGTCGCTCTTGTCGATCCTGTTCAACCCGATCCTCTTTTCGCTCGCGGTAAAGCGCATGCGCTCCGAAGAGCCGGAGGAAGTCGAGGCAGAGGGCGAGGATGCGCCCGCGCCGTGCAACGCCGGGGTCGTGCTGATCGGCTATGGCCGCGTCGGCAGCCATATCGGCAGCCTGATCTGCGGGCGCGGTGAGGGGCTGACGGTGATCGAGGACCAGAAGGACATGGCGGCTTCGGCGCGCGAGGCTGGGGCGACGGTGATCGTTGGCGATGCGACGAAGGAAAGCATATTGCGACAGGCGGGGCTCGACACCGCGGCGACGCTGTTGATCGCGATTCCCGAAGGGGTCGAGGCGGGCGCAATCGTACGGCGCGCGCGGGCGATCAATCCGAAGCTGGTGATCGTTGCGCGCGCGCATTCGGACGAGGAAGTCGAGGATCTGGTGCGCCGCGGCGCCGACCATGTCGTGATGGCCGAGCGCGAGACCGCATCGCGAATGGCCGAGCGGGCGATGCTGACTTTGGCTTGATGCCTATTTTCGTCATTCCCGCTTTCGCGGGGATCGCGAGCAGGGCGTTTGCCGCCACAATAGATGAGTCCGGGGCTTCCCCCGATCGTCCAAACTTCCTATCGCCAACTTAATGTCCGCCGGCGCTCTCCTCCCGCTTCTCAAATCCACATTCGGTTTCGATGCCTTTCGCGGGCGTCAGGGCGAGGTTGTCGATCGCGTGATGGCGGGCGCGCGCACGCTCGCGGTGATGCCGACCGGGGCGGGAAAGTCGTTGACCTATCAGCTTCCCGCAGTCGCGCTGAATGGTTGCGTCGTTGTCGTGTCGCCGCTGATCGCGCTGATGCATGATCAATTGCGCGGCGCGCGTGCGGCGGGGATCCGCGCGGCGAGCCTTACCAGCGTCGATGCCGACTGGGCCGATACGCGGCAGGCATATCGCGACGGACAGCTCGACCTCTTGTACGTCGCGCCAGAGCGCGCGACGGGCGAAGGGTTTCGCACCCTTCTCGAAGCGCAGACGCCGGCGCTGTTCGCGATCGACGAGGCGCATTGCGTTTCCGAATGGGGGCATGATTTCCGCCCCGATTACCGCTTGCTGCGCCCGCTGCTCGATGCCTTTCCCGCGGTGCCGCGGCTTGCGCTCACCGCGACGGCAGACAAGCACACGCGCGAGGATATTCTCGTCCAGCTCGGGATTCCGGCCGACGGGCTGATCCTCGCGGGCTTCGATCGGCCGAATATCCGTTATGCGGTTCGCCCGCGGATCAGCCCGGCGAAACAGCTCGTCGATTTCATCGCTGCCAATCCGGGGCCGGGGATCGTTTACGCCCCGACGCGCAATGGTACCGAGCGGCTTGCCGAACAGATCGCGGCGGCGACGGGCCGCAGTGTCGCCGCTTATCACGCGGGGCTCGACCCCGAACGGCGCGCGCAGGTGCAGCATGATTTCGTCGCGTCGGAGGATGGTATCGTCACCGCGACGGTCGCCTTTGGCATGGGGATCGACAAGCCTGACGTCCGCTTCGTCGCGCACGCCGGCCTGCCGAAATCGATCGAAAGCTATTATCAGGAAACCGGCCGCGCGGGGCGCGACGGCGACCCTGCCGAGGCGATGATGCTATGGGGCGCCGACGATTTCGCGCGCGCGCGCATGCGGCTTTCTGAGTTGCCTGAGGTACGCGTTGCGGGCGAGCGAGTGCGATTGAATGCGCTCGCGGCGCTGGTCGAGACGGTCGAATGCCGCCGCGCGCTGCTGCTGCGGCATTTCGGCGAGAACCCGCCCGAACGCTGCGGCAATTGCGACAATTGCATCGAGCCCGGGCGCCAGGTCGATGCGACGGTGCTCGCGCAGAAATTGTTGAGCGCCGTCTATCGTACCGGGCAAAGCTTTGGCGCGGGGCATATCGAGGCGGTGCTGACCGGACGCAGCGACGAGCGGATCGCGAGCCGGGGACACGACAAATTATCGGTGTTCGGGATCGTCGCGGGCGAGGAGGCGCGGCTGATCAAGCCACTGGTGCGCAGCCTGATGGCGCGCGAGGCGCTCGATACGACCGAGCATGGCGGGCTGATGCTTGGCCCCGCGGCGCGCGCGATGATGAAGGGCGAGACCGCGGTGCTGATGGCCGAACCGCCGGTAAAGCGGACGCAGCGGGCGTCGCGCGGCGGTGCAAGCGCGACGCCTAATCCTGTCGGGGATCCCCTGTTCGACGCGCTTCGAGCCACGCGGCGCGAGCTCGCCGCCGAGGCGGGCGTCCCGCCCTATGTCATCTTCCACGACGCTGTGCTGCGCGCGATGGCGAGCGAACGTCCTGCGACGCGGAGCGCGCTCGCCGACATCCCGGGCGTGGGCGGCAAGAAGCTCGAGGCGTGGGGCGACGCGTTTCTGAACGTGATCCGGCAATATTGATGCCGGACCGGACCGGCGAGCATCGGTCAGGCGGGCGGCGAAATCACTGAAACGATGTCGCTGCGTAGCGTCCAGCCGAGCCGCTCGTAAAGCGCCTTGCCGTCTGCGGTGGCGACCAGCAGGCTTTCGGCGATGCCCCGGCGCGCGGCAAGGCGGCCTAGTTCCGCCATGATTGCCGAGCCGAGCCCGCGGCGGGCGAACTGCGGCTCGGTGACGATCTGGTCATAGACGGCGGTGGCGCCGTGGATGCCGAGGACGCCGCGCGCGGCGAGCGAGCCGTCGGTGTGCCGCGCCACCGCCTCGAGACGGTGAGCGCCTTCATCGACCTCAATCATGAAATCAGGCGTGGGCCGCTCTGCGGGTATTTCGGTTCCGGCCGCCATCAGCCACATCGGATCGCGCGGCGGAACGTGCGGCAGGATCGCGTCACGCGGGGCCGCGATGTCGACATAGATGTGCGGCGCGTCCACCGCGGCGAAGGCTGCGGCTGCGGCTTTGCCCGACGCATTCCCGAGGATGAAGCGGCCGGTCTGGTCGGGCTTGCCGGCATCGAACCACAGCGCCGAGGGAAGAGTGGCGGCAACCGGCTCTACGTATCCACGAGCCGCGCAATAGCCGAAGGCCCATTCGAAATGTTTGTTCATGGTCGTGACCATAGGCAATGCGCGAGGCAAGGAAAGCGACAACGCAACTTCATGCTCCACCTTCATGCTTGTCAGCAAGCGGGCGGCGGGAGTAGATCGCTGGCATGAGCGATTTTCGAACCCTGTCCGCCGACTTCAGCGTCGCCCCCCAAATCAGCATCGAGGATGTGGCCGAGGCCAAGGCCGCAGGCTTCGCAATGCTGATCAACAACCGCCCCGACGGCGAGGAGCCGTCGGCGCCGCAGGGTGACGAGATTGCGCACGCCGCCGCAGCCGAGGGGCTCGCCTATGCGGCGATCCCGATTGGCCATGCGGGCTTCAGCCATGCGCAGATCGACGTGCTCGACAAATTGCTGACCGATGCGACGGGGCCGATCCTCGCCTATTGCCGGTCGGGCACGCGTTCGACGCATTTGTGGGCGCTGACGCGCGCGCGCGCCGGCGACGATGTCGACGGCATCGTCGAGACCGCGGCGAAGGCGGGTTATGACCTGACGGCGTTGCGGCCGATGCTCGACGCACTTGCAGGCGAAAAATGAATCAGGCTGAGTTGATCCAGCTTGGCGCATCGCTCGCCGCCGTGCTTTTCGTTGCCTGGCTGGTCAGGAAAATAGGGCTCGGCGCCGATCCGCGGATCGAAGATGCCGACCATGCGATCCGCCTTGCCGAAGAGGCCGAAGCGGGGTTTCGCGGAACAGAAGTTGCGCGCGATCGCGCGGGCTTTGCCGCGATCGTGCGCAATGCCGAGGGGCGGATGATGCTGGTGCGCGCGCACGGCAATTTTTTCGCCGCGCGGCCGGTCGATGCCAGCGTGATCGGGCGGCTGGACAAGGATTTCCTGACACTGACGACGCCGGAGAAGACATTCGGCGCGGTGACGCTGCAATTGGGGAAGGAAGCGGGGATGTGGGCCAGCCGGATGCGCGAGTTCAGCCGTGGATAAATTGCCGGATCCCGTCGTCTATGCGGTGCCCGCCTTCATCCTGCTGCTGATCGCCGAGATGCTGATCTCGCTGCGTGCCGACAAGAGCAGGTATGAGGCGCGCGATACGCTGACCTCGCTGATGCTGGGGACCGTCAGCCAGGTTGCGGGTGCCCTCGTCGGCGCTGCGGTGATCGGCATGTCGGTGTGGGTCTATCAGTTTCGCCTGTTCGATATCGGTATCGAGTTCAAAAGCTGGTGGTGGGCGTGGATCCTCTGCTTCTTTCTCGACGACCTCGCTTATTACGCCTTTCACAGGAGCGCGCATCGCGTGCGCTGGTTCTGGGCGAGCCACGTCATTCACCATAGCTCGCAGCACTATAACCTCTCGACCGCGCTGCGGCAGACATGGACGGGCTTTTTCAGCCTGACCTTCCTGTTCCGCCTGCCGTTGTTCCTGATCGGCTTTCCGCCCGCGATGGTCTTTTTCTGCGCAGGGCTGAACCTGATCTACCAGTTCTGGATTCATACCGAGGCGATCAAGCGGCTGCCCAAATGGTTCGAGGCGGTGATGAACACCCCGTCGCATCACCGTGTCCATCATGGCGTGAACCCCCGCTATCTCGATGCGAACTATGCGGGTGTCTTCATCATCTGGGACAAGATGTTCGGCAGCTTCGTCGCCGAACGCGACGACGAGCCGGTCCGTTACGGCATCGTCAAGCAGCTCGGCAGCTTCAACATCCTCTGGGCCGCCGTGCATGAATGGGTGGGGATTGCGAAGGACGTGTGGCACGCGCCGTGGCAACACAAGCTTGATTATATGTGGCGCGAGCCCGGCTGGAGCCACGACGGCAGCCGGCAGACGAGCGCGATGATCAAGGAGCGCTGGGCCGCGGGCCGGCCGGTGGAAGAGCCGGCGGAGTAGAACTGGCCCATCTGGTAGCTTGCTTCGCCCTTTAATGACATTCATGTAAGCACTCGAGGTGACCGCCAGCGGGCGGCGCGAGGGAGAGTCGCAAGCATGGATCAGTTCGACATTATCGTTATCGGCGGCGGAAGCGCGGGGAGTGCGGCGGCGGGGCGGCTTGCAGAGGATGGCTTACGCACTGTCTGTCTGGTCGAGGCGGGCGGTCGCAATGATAATGTGCGGGTCAAGACACCGGGATTCATGCCCTTCATCCCGAAATCGTCGAACTATCGATACGACACGGTGCCGCAGCCGGGCCTGGGTGGCCGCATCGGCTATCAGCCGCGCGGGCGCGGGCTCGGCGGATCGAGCGCGATCAACGCGATGGTTTATATCCGCGGCCATGCTTTCGACTATGACCAGTGGGCCGCGCTGGGCGCGACCGGATGGAGCTATGCCGACGTGCTGCCCTTCTTCAAGCGCAGCGAGGGCAATGAGCGTGGCGACGACGAGTTTCACGGCGCGGGCGGCCCGCTGAACGTCATGGACCAGCGCTGGCCCAATGTGACAAGCAAGCGCTTCATAGAGAGCGCGGCGGCGCTGCAGCTGCCGCGCACCGCCGATTTCAACGGCGCGCAACAAGAGGGCTTCGGTCTCTATCAAGTAACGCAGAAGGGCGGCGAACGATGGTCGGCCGCGCGCGCTTATGTCGAGCCGCTGCGCGAACATGGGAATTTTGCGGTGCGGACCGGCGCGCTGGTCGAAAAGATTATCGTCGAAAACGGCCGCGCGACAGGGGTCGTGATCCGTCGCGGTTCGAAACGCGAAACGCTGCGCGCGCGCGGCGGGGTGATTCTGTCGGCAGGCGCCTTCAACAGCCCGCAGATATTGATGCTGTCGGGGATCGGGCCCGGCGCACACCTGAAGGACAAGGGGATCGACGTCACCCTCGATCGCGCCGGCGTCGGCGAAAACCTGCAGGACCATATCGATTATGTGTCGAGCTGGGAGACGCGCTCGACCGAGCCGTTCGGCGACAGCCTTGGCGGCACCTGGCGAATGGTGAAGGCAATCTTTGAGCATCGGACAAAGCGCAGCGGGATCATGACGACCTGTTTCGCCGAGGCAGGCGGTTTCTGGAAATCGCGCCCCGACCTGCCCGCGCCCGACATCCAATATCATTTCGTCCCCGCGATGCTTGAGGATCACGGGCGGACGAAGGTGAAGGGGCACGGTTTTTCGTGCCATGCCTGCGTGCTCCGGCCCGAGAGTCGCGGGTCGGTTCGGCTCGCATCGGGCGATGCCGCGGCTGCGCCCGCAATCGACCCGGGTTTCCTGACTGACGAGCGCGACATGGCGACCCTGCGTGCGGGCGTTCGGATGATGCACCGCATCGCGGCGGCGCCGCCGCTGGCGGACTATGCCGGGATCGACCGGCATCCCGTGAATCTGGAGGATGATGCCGCGCTCGACGCGCTGATCCGCGCTCGCGCCGATACCGTCTATCACCCCGTCGGTACGTGCCGGATGGGGAATGACGCGGCTGCGGTGGTCGATCCGACGTTGAAGTTCAACGGCGTCGACGGGCTGTGGGTCGCCGATGCGAGCATCATGCCGCGGCTCGTTTCGGGGAACACCAATGCGCCGAGCATCATGATCGGCGAACGCGCAGCCGATTTCGTGAAGGCGGCGCTGAACTAAGAACTCGTCATTGCGAGCGAAGCGAAGCAATCCAGGGTCGCGCAAACCGCTCTGGATTGCTTCGCTGCGCTCGCAATGACGAGGGTTAGAGGCATGCTTCGGCCAGCAACCGCCCGCTCCCCGTCAAATCATAGCGGCTTGCCGGCGGGCGCATGTCGACGATTTCGCGCGTCACCAGCCCGTGTTTGCCGAGCGCGGTCAGTCCCTGCGACAACGCACGCGGCGTCGCGGGGACCAGCAGGCGCGCGAGCGCGTTGAAGCGGTCGTGGCCCGCGCCGATCCCGGCGACGAGCGGCAGGCCCCAGCGCGTCGCGGCGCCGGGGGGCAGGCCGATTGCCTGCTGTGCGTCGGCGATCGTTGCAGCGCGCGTGGCGGCGGCAGCGCCCGCTTCGGTCAGGATATATTCGGGCCGCAGCGGGTGGCCGTGGCCGGGGTTGCGCTGGACCCATCCGGTCGCCTGTGCGGCCTCCAGCGTGCGCGTGAGACTGTCGCGCGACAGCCCCAGACGATGGATCAGCTCAACGAACCGCGCCCCTTTATGCGCCGCAAGATCGGCGAGCAACGGCACGAGCCAGCGATGGCTGCCGAGTTGCGCAAGCAGTGGGTCGGGTGTGGTTGACCGCATTTGCAACTAACTATACAAACCGGACTATAGGTGCAAGCGATATGGGCCGGGCGATTCTCGCTCGCGCTGGTCGTCTTGCGAAAAGGGAGACACGGCATGGCGCTTCAGATCGGATCCGAACTCACCTGTTCGATGGGTGTCAGGGATATGACCGCGGCGATCGCCTGGTACGAACGGGTGATGCAGTGCGAACTGCTCTATCGTGCGGACGAGATCGGCTGGTGCGAAATGAAGACACCGATGGCGGGGGTGAATATCGGGCTCAGCCAAGTGGAGAGCGTCGTTCAGGGTGGCGGCGCAACCAATGTGTTCGAAGTTGCCGACATCGACGAGGCGAAGGCCCATCTCGATGCAGAGGGTGTACGGCAGGACGGTGATATCCAGCATATCCCGGGGCTGGTGAAGCTCATCACCTTCTACGATCCCGACGGCAACGCCTTTATGTTCTCGCAGTCCGAGAGCGCGGCGTGACAGGCTTTTGGTGGGCGGTCGCGGCGCTGGTTGCGCCGGCCCCGCCCGCCACCCAGGCTCCGTCGCTTGCCGGCTGGCACGGGCGCTGGTCCGGCGAGGGCGAGGCTTTCGGCAAGCCCGCGACCGCGACGCTCGATATTACGGCGGGCGAAGGTGGGATGACGACGCTCGCCTATCGCCTCATTATCGGGGGAGCGCCGCCGGTCGCCTATTCGGCTGAGGCGGGTTACGCCCTCGACGCGAAGGGGCGCGTGCGCGGAAAATGGACCGATAGCTATGGCCGCACGCGCGCCCTTGTCGGCGGAGTGAATGCGACGAAATGGTGGACGCATTGGGGCAGCGCCGACGTCGAGATCGGCCGGTCGACCTATGTCCTTGAAGAGGGCGGCAGACTCGTCGTCAGCGATTCGATTTTGCAGGATGACGGAAGCTGGCGCGTCTTTGCCATGCTGCGCTACACGCGCACAAGCCGCTGAAAACTGCCGATTTTACGTTGGACTCGTGCTGCGCACAAAAAAAGAGGGCCGGGACTTTCGTCCCGGCCCAGCCTTTCAGGCTCTCCCCTCCTGAAACTGTTGACGCAATGAATGCCATATTAATGTCATGTTGGAAAGACTAAAATTGCGGCAATGCTGCGCAAATTTTGTGCAACATTTCAGCGCCTAAAAATGGGCCGGGCCGCGTTTGCGCCCGGCCCATTTCTCCCCCTCAGAAGCCCTTGCGAACCGTGACGCCGAATGTGCGTGGCTGGTTCGTCGCAAAGCCAAGGCGCGCGCGCCCGCCGCGCTCGCGATCGAAGGCGAGCAGCGCATTTTCGTCGAGCAGATTGTTCACATAGACCGAGATTTCGAGCTCATTGGGAAACTCGATTCCGGCGCCGATATTGACGAGCTGATAGTCGGGAAGCTTGAGGTCGAGTGTTGTGGTCGAGCCGATCGGCGCGCCGCCGAAAGTGAAGCCATGTTCGAACGTCCGCGGATTATTTTCCTGGTCGCCGGGCTGCGTGAATCGGCTGCCGACATGTTGGAAGGATGCGGTGACGAAGGCATTGGTGTCCGACGATGCGTCGAGCGGGAAGCTGTAGGTCGCGTTCGCCGCCATCTGGAACTTCGGTACCGATGGCAGGCGGTTACCGTTGCGGATTCCCTCGATCACCGTCCCGTTCGGGCGGGTGAGCGTCGAATCGAACTCGGCCTCGACATAACTGCCCGACAATCCCAGATCGAGCCCGGCGACGGGGCTGGCGGTGAGTTCGAATTCAAGCCCCATCGTGTGCGCGTCGGCGTTGAACACGATGCGCGACGAGCAACTGCCGGCGTCGGCGGTGACCTGCAGATTGTTGATCTTGGTGTAAAATCCCGCCGCGTTGAAGGTGATGCCACCGAACTGTGCCTTCACCCCACCCTCATAATTCCACAGCGTCTCGTCGTCGTAGCGCGGCCGCCCGCCGAAGGTTTCGGCATCGGGTCCCCCGGCATTGCCGCCGTCGCATAGCGGCAGGTTGAGCGGATCGTTGACCCCGCCGAGGCGGAAGCCCTTCGACGCCTGCGCGTTGAGCGTAATGCCGTCGGCGACGTCGTAACTCAGCAGCAGGCGCGGCGAGAAGCCGCTTGACGAAGTCTTGTCGCGCGCATTGTCGCCATTGGGGAAAAGTCCGCCCGACACGAACCGCCGACTTTCGTCGAAGGCATAATAGCGTCCACCGACAGTTGCGGTTAGCCGATCGGTGAAGTCGTAGCTGACTTCGCCGAAGATCGCGATCTGCGACAGGTCATAGGGAATGTCTGCGTTATATGGAGAATCGGGACCGAAACCGTTGGCGATATCGGCGGCGGTGAGTGGTACGCCTCCGGGCCCGCAATCATCAGGGTCGGCGTTACAGGCATTGATGAAAAACTGGTTGGTGAAGGCGTCGTAACCTGGCGTCGGCAAGCGCTGGGTATAGTCGCGTTTGACGTTGGCATAATAGCCGCCGATCAACCATTGGAACGGACCGGTGCCGGTCGAATTCAAGCGTATCTCTTGCGTGAACTGCTTGACCCCCGTCGTGTCGACAAGGTTCGACGGCAACAGGATGCCGGCGTCGGGAAAGCCGAGGTCGGACGATACGCTGCCGGTCAGCGCGCTCGCATCGCGGCTGACGAGGATGTCGCGGTCGGTGTAGGTCGTGACGGAGGTGACGCCGACGACGTCGCCCGCGAAGTTCATCGTCAGGTCGGCAAGCTTGACTTCGTCCTTGAAAGCTTCGTCGAGCAGCAGATATTGCTCGCGTTCCTTGAAGGCGACCTGCGGCCGCGTCGTCGTGAATTGATTGGCGTAGAGGTTGTAGACTTCCTGACGGTTGAAGCCGTCGGTCGTGACCTTCTGATAGAGGAAGCGCGGCGTAATCGAGAAATTCTCGGTGGGTTCGAGCCGGATTGCGATGCGTCCGCCATAGCGTTCGCCGCTGTTGACGTCCTCGCTGACGCCGCCGCCTTCGCGCAGCGCGTTGATGAATCCACCGTAGCGTGTGTAGTAACCGACCGCACGAACCGCGACGTTTTCGCTTATCGGCAGGTTGATCGCGCCCTTGAGGTGACCGCCGAAATCATCGCCGTCGACGAGGTTCACATTGCCTTCGACCTTGCCCTCGACGCGGTCTGTATTCGGCTGGTTGGTGATGTAGCGGAGCGTCCCGCCGACCGACCCCGAACCGAACAGCGTGCCCTGCGGCCCGCGCAGCGTCTCGACACGATTGAGGTCGAACAGGTCGAGATCGGGGGTGAAGAGCGACAGCGAGACGACCGATTCGTCGAGATAGACGCCGACCTGTTCCTTCACGCCCGGTTGGTCGCGCGCGATCTGGCCGGCCGACACGCCGCGCACGGATACCTGGCTCTGGCCCGGCCCGAGATTCTGGACGGTCAGGCCGGCGACGTTGCGCGACAGATCCTCGACCGTGCTCGCATTCGCGCGCTCGATCGCCCGCTCGGTTTGCGCGTTGATCGAAAAGGGAACGTCCTGAAGGCTCGCGTCGCGCTTTGTCGCGGTGACGATAATCTCGTTGCCGTCGTAGCTGTCTTTGGGCGCGTCCTGCGCCGCGGCGGGGGCCGTTGTCGCAAGTGCAAGCAACGAAAGGCCCGCCAGCATCTGTGAACGTGCAAGCATCCTTATTCTCCTCCTGAAAGCCAGCTCTTTGACTGGTCCGGCAGAGGAGTGCGCGGGCGGCGCCAAGGTTGCATGAAACGGGCGGGCCGGAAAAATCGTCGCGCGCTGTTGCATCCAGGCCACAGTAGAAATGGGCCTCAAGCAAGCCCCGGGCCCGTGGCCTTCGGCCACAATTGCAAAAAAGGCCGGGGACAAGCCCCGGCCAGTGGTTCGCAGGAGGAACCTCAGTAGGATCCCGTCGCCGCCGTTTGAAAGGAGAGAGAGCGAACGGCGACGGGTATCCTGTCTCTTGGATCAATAGTTGTAGGCGCGCTCCCCATGTTCGCCGAGATCGAGGCCTTCACGTTCGACCTCTTCCGAGACCCGGAGGCCGGTGAGGAGCTTTGCGACATAGATGGCGATCACGGTGCCGATGCTGGCCCAGACAATCGTTGCGGCGACCGCAGAGATCTGTGTCACGAGCTGCGGCCCGATCGCGAAATCGTCGCCGCCAGGGCCGCCGAGGCTGGGAGCATAGACGATGCCGGTGCCAATCGCGCCGACAATGCCACCGATGCCGTGGATGCCGAAGGCGTCGAGCGAGTCGTCGTAGCCGAGCTTGGGCTTGAGCACCGTCACCGCATAGAAGCAGATCAGCGAGGCGACCGCACCAAGGACGATGGCGCCGAAGGGCCCCGAATTGCCCGCGGCGGGGGTCACTGCGACGAGGCCGGCGATAATGCCCGAGCAGAAGCCCAGTGCCGAAGGTTTGTGGCCCGCAAGCTTTTCGGCGAGCATCCAGAACAGGGCGGCCGATGCGGTGGCAACGAAGGTGTTGATCATCGCAAGCGCGGCCGAACCATTGGCTTCGAGCGCCGAGCCGGCGTTGAAGCCGAACCAGCCCACCCAGAGCATGCCAGTGCCGACCATCGTGAGGGTCAGCGAGTGCGGCGCCATGATTTCCTTCTGATAGCCGATGCGCTTGCCGAGGATCAGCGCGGCGACGAGCGCCGAGACGCCCGCATTGATGTGCACCACGGTGCCGCCGGCGAAGTCAAGCGCGCCCATTTCGAAGAAGAGGCCGCCAGCCGCCCAAACCATGTGCGCGATCGGGAAATAGACGATCGTCAGCCAGATTGCGCCGAACACCATCACCGCGGCGAACTTCATGCGCTCGACCACCGACCCCAGAACCAGCGCGAGGGTGATCGCGGCAAAGGTCATCTGGAAGCTGATGAAGACATATTCGGGCAGCTTGAAGCCGTCGCTGAATGTGTCGGCGAGGCTGTCGGGCGTCACGCCGACGAGGAAGAATTTGCCCCAGGCGATGAAGGCATTGCCTTCTGGTCCGAAGGCGAGGCCGTAGCCGTAGATGACCCAGATGATCATCGCGAGGCAGGCGGCGGCGCCGATCTGCGTCATCGTCGACAGCATGTTCTTGGTACGCGTGAGACCCCCGTAGAAGAGCGCGAGGCCCGGCAGGATCATCAGCAGCACGAGGACGGTTGAGGTCATCATCCAGGCGGTATCGCCCTTATCGACTACCGGCTCGGGTGCCGCCGCGGCGGCTTCCTGCGCCCAGGCGGGCAGCGCGGCGAAAAGCGAGAGGCCGACGGCCCCGGCGCTCGCCGCAAATTTATTTGCGAACGTCATAGTTTCCCCCTTCGTCATTACAGTGCCGCCTCGCCGGTCTCGCCAGTGCGGATGCGCACGGCCTGACCCACGTCGAGGACGAAAATCTTGCCGTCGCCGATCGAACCGGTGCCGGCGCTTTGCTGCAGTGTTTCGACCACGCGCGGTGCGAGCGCATCGTCGCAGACGAGCTCGATCTTCACTTTCGGCACCATGTTGGTGGCATATTCGGCGCCGCGGTAGATTTCGGTCTGCCCCTTTTGCCGGCCGAAGCCCTTGACCTCGGTTACGGTCATGCCGGCAATGCCGAGACCGGTGAGCGCCTCGCGTACTTCGTCGAGCTTGAATGGTTTGATGATGGCCAGGATCAGCTTCATGACGCCCCCTTTTGCTAATGGCACCATGTTGCGGTGCAACAGCCGTGCCAGATTGCGCGGGGCGCGCGAAAGTTAACATTTTGTGACGGTTTTGAAGCGGCGACGCGAACAATCGTTCGTTCACTGGGCAGCCGAAGCAGTCGACTGCCTAATATTTGGGCAATGACGGTCGCCTTCGCGGGACGACGGTTTCTATTCGGCTGCCTTGAACCGGGCCCAGATCGGCAGATGGTCCGATGCGCGTGCGGCAAGGGCGCTGCGGTGAACCCCGGCGTCGACCGCTTCGAGGTCGGGGGTCGCGAAGATGCGGTCGAGCTTGGCGACCGGACGGCGGCTGTGGAAACTGTGGCCGGTGTCGACCAGCCGATGTTGTACCCCAAAATCGGTAAGGCAGCCGCCGGTCGCGCGCCATTCGTTGCAGTCGCCCATCAGGATCGTCGGCAGTTCCTCGCCCTCGGCGACATGATGGAGGATCGCGCGCGCCTGCTGGCGGCGGCGTAGCCCCGAAATATCGAGGTGCATGCCGACGACGCGGAGCCGTGTGTTGCCGATGCGCACCGTCGCCGCGACGGCGCCGCGCGGTTCGAGCGTCGGCAGGTGGAGCGCGTGGCTTTCCTCGACCTCGGCGCCCTTGCGCACGAGTAACGCATTGCCGTGCCAGCCGATCGCATAGGGTCGCCCGCTGAGCAGGTCGACGGGGACATAGTCGCTATGTTCTTCGAACATATGCGGCGGGATGGCGCTCGCCCGTGTGCCAAAGCGGCGGTCGGCCTCCTGCAGCGCGACGATATCGGCGTCGACTTCGCGCAGCACCGAAAGCACCCTCCCGGGGTCGCGGCGCCGGTCGAGCCCGATGCCCTTGCGCATATTGTAACTGGCGACCTTGATCATGGGTGAGATTTGAACTGGCCTATCTTCCGTTCGTGCTGAGCTTGTCGAAGCACTGTCCTTCTTTCATTCAAGGAAAAACGGTCCTTCGACAAGCTTAGGACGAACGGAGGTGGGGTTGGGTTGCTAACCGGCCTCGAATTCTGCGATCAGCGCCTGCGCTTCGGCGAGGTCCTCGTCGAGCACCATCACGCGCACGGGGATCAGAAATCCGACGCTTTCGGCGATGTTCATGCCGGCGTCGAAGCACACGGCATGTACGCCCGCGCTTTCCAATCGGCCGCGCAGCAACTCGGCCTCGGCCCCATTGGGAAGACGCACCAGCTCGACCAATGGCATCAGGCTTCGCCCGTAATGAAGCGGTCGGTCGGACGCGTCGGCAGGCCGTCGATGCTTTTCGTCCGGCCCTTGAACTTTTCGACCCACAGGTCGCGGTCGGCCTGGCGATGATATTTCTGCAGCGTGTCGCGCTCGTGCTGCAATTCCATCATCGGCACCCCCCAGCCACAACTCGTCTGGACGCTTTCGACGTCGATCACGAAGATCTGGCGCGTGCCGGGTATCAGGTTGAAGTTCGCGGCGAGCGCGTCCCATTCGGCATCCTGCGGCAGCACGGGACGCCCGCGGCCATAGATGCGCAGGATCAATGCGGTGCGGTCGAAGGCGCAGAACATGATCGTGATGCGCCCGTCGGCGGCGAGATGCGCGTGCGTTTCGTTACCCGATCCGCCGAGGTCGAGGTAGGCGACCTGGGCGTTCGAAAGGACACGGAAGCTATCCGCATAGCCCTTGGGCGACAGGTTTATCCGCGCATCGGCGGCGGCGGTCGCGGTGAAATAGACCGGCTGCCTTTCGATAAAGGCGATATGCTTGTCGGTCAGCGTATCGGTGAATTCGGCCATGGCTTTTCTCCGTATCGCGCGGTGCCTATCACCAATTTCTGCCCTCTTCTATCGCCGCGTCCTCGTCGGGCCGGGTCGCGCGGCCAAGCGCTTCGTTGCGGTGCGGGAAGCGGCCAAACCGGTCGACCACATCGAAATGCTTTTGCGCATAATCCTGGAACATCGGGTCGTCGAACTGCGCGAACAGGCGCAGCGATTCGCGCTGGTCGTCCATATTTTCGCTGTGCTGGAAGGGAAGACAGGCGAATTGGCGCCGTTCGTCCGGCAGGTTTTCGTGCCAGCCGCGTTCGACAATGCCGCGCGCGATCGCGCGCGCGAGATCGTCGGTCGCGAAGGCGTCGGCGTGGCCCCGATAGATGTTGCGTGGGACCTGATCGAACAGGATCGTCGCCGCAAGCGCAGTGTCGGGGTCGGTCAGGAAGGTCTCGGCAGGCTGCGAACGGAGCGCGTCGTGCCACCCTTCCGCCAGATTTCGCACGGCATCGTCGAAATCGGCACCGCCGCCATACCAATCGTCCATGCCATGGTCGTCAAACCAGAATGCGAGGAGTTGGCGGGGCCAGTCGGCGGGAGGCGGCATATTGTCGCGGACGTCTTGCAGATTATCGGTCATTCGCGAACCATAGCGCATTGTCATCCCGGCGAAAGCCGGGATGACAACACAAGGTCAGCGCCCGCTATTCGCCCTTGGCGCGCCGATAGGGAACGAATTCACCGAGCGACACGAAGCCGCTGTACATATGGCTCGTGCGGTCGTGCAGTTCGAGCGTATCGATGCTGCACAGCTGGCTTCCCGACGTTTTGAGGACGAGGATATCGTCGTCGTCGAGCGATTCGGCTCCACCTTTGGGCCGGTTTACCCACAGCGTGCTGCCGACCCGATAGACGATCGCCGTCTTGTCGATGATCTGCGAGCTTTGCGTCGTGGAAAGCGGGATGCAATTTTGCGGTTTGCCGGCGACGCGCCCTTCGAGCAGCTTGGCGAGCTGGTCCTCGGGCGCGAGCTTTTCGCGCGCGGTGGCGGGCACAGCGGCGAGCGCTGCGGCGACAAAAAGCGTCGGGATGAGGTGACGCATGGTTCGACTCCTGTCTTCATCATACCCTACCCGCGGCCGCCATAGGCGCACGCGGGTGAACAGGGGCTGACTCACCGCCGATTCAGCACGCCCCGTCGGGGAGGGGGATGCCAAGCGGACCCTTGCACTTCTTCTTTTTCGCCGGCTCGGCCGGGGTGCTGCCACCGGTCGACGCGCCTCCCATGCCGCCGAAATCGGCGCCGACCAGCAGCATCGTGTGCGAGCGGAAGCGGACTTTCGCGGTCCAGTCGATATTCCACACCGCATTGCCCGCGGGCTTGGGCGGATAGGAGAAATTCGCCTCGGGACCAAAGGCGTTCAAATTGCCGAGCAGCATCTCGCCCGATGCCTTTTTGACCTCGGCGGGGATCTGGCAGCTCGTCTGCGATGGCGGCATCACGATCTTCTTGGTGATCAGGTTCGCGACGACCGACGGAGGAAGCCAGTCCCAGAGCCCGCCGCCGAACTCCTTCGACGCGCTGCTCGTCCACCAGACGATATCGCCAAGGTCGTTCTTGCCGCCGCCATTGCCCATCCCGCCGATCGTCCAGGCAACATAGCCGGTGGCACCGGGCACCGAATTCCAGCGCACCATCACCGACTGATCGCCCTGGATCGCGGTCGAGGCGCTAAGCCCCTGCATATAGTCCTGCGCCAGCGTAAAGTTGATGTCGGGCCCAATATTGCTTGCGACACGGTGCGCGCCGAGCAGCGACGAGTCCGATCCGGGCTGCCGGCCGCCCTTCTTGTTCGGCCAGTCGATATAGGAACGGCTGTTCGCCTTGCTCACTTCGCGGATGACCGGCACCGCGCTCGAGAAGAGGTTCGGCGGGACCTGTCCCGCGGCGACCTTGGCGAAATCGATCACGACCGGCTGGCCGGGGCCCGCTTTCGCGCCGCAGCCCCAATAGAGGAGCAGGCGACCTTTCGGGCGTTCGAACGGCGTCGTGCCGGTTTCTTCCTTTCCTTCCTCCCAGAACAGGGGGACCGATTTGCCCATCTTGGCCTGCGGCTGGAAGAAATGATCGCCCTTCGGCGGCGGCGCGGTGGCTGCGTCGTTCGAGCCGAGGCGGAGGAGAAGCTGGTGCGCGACCTTGCTCGACGGATCGCCCCCGAACATCATCCCCATCGCGCCGCCGAGGCCGCCCTTGCCGCCCGCCATCGCAGCAAAGCCCGACATCGTGGCGACGTCCATCTCGTAACGCTCTTTGGGGCCGGTGGTCTTTTGCGCCGAGCCGGGAACGGCGGCGAGAATCGCGGCCACGGCGGCCACGGAAACGAAACGCAGACTCGAACGCATATTATCCTCCCTGTTGCAGGGAGTGCCCCCGCGGATGATGCGACCCGATTCTTCTTTTGTTGGGGAGAGCTATATGCGCGCGAGGGGCGAACGCCAAGTGAGCAGGGTCACAGGCCTTCGTCATTGCGATCGTAGCGAAGCAATCCAGCGCCCGCGTAAACTGCTCTGGATTGTTTCGCTACGCTCGCAATGACGAATTACTTGTGGATTTAAGCCGTGCCGCCGACGGTCAGCCCGCTCACCAGCAAGGTCGGCTGGCCGACCCCGGCGGGGACGCTCTGGCCGCCCTTGCCGCAGATGCCGATACCTTCGTCGATGGCCATGTCGTTGCCGATCCCCGTGACTTTGGTCAGCACGCTCGGCCCGTCGCCGATCAGGGTCGCGCCCTTGATCGAGTCGCCCAGCTTGCCATTCTCGATCTTATACGCCTCGGTGCAGCTGAAAACGAACTTGCCCGACACGATATCGACTTGTCCGCCGCCAAAGCTTTTTGCGAAAATGCCATTCTTGACGCGGCTCAGCAGTTCGGCAGGGTCGTCATTGCCCCCGCGCATGAACGTGTTGGTCATCCGCGGCATCGGCGCGTGCGCAAAACTTTCTCGGCGGCCGTTGCCGGTCGGCTCGACGCCCATCAGGCGCGCGTTGAGGCGGTCCTGCATATAGCCCTTCAAGATGCCGTCCTCGATCAGGATCGTCTCGCCTGTCGGAGTGCCTTCGTCGTCGATGCTGAGCGAGCCACGGCGGCCGCCCCCGATCGGGCTTTCCATCGCGCCATCGTCGACCACCGTGACGCCGGACGCGGCGACGCGTTCACCGATCCGGCCCGAAAAGGCGCTCGTGCCCTTGCGGTTGAAATCGCCTTCGAGCCCATGGCCGACGGCTTCATGCAACAGCACGCCGGGCCAGCCGGGGCCGAGCAGCACGGTGAATTCGCCCGCGGGCGCATCGACAGCGCGCAAATTGACGAGCGCCTGATTAAGCGCTTCGTCGATCGCACGGTTCCACTGCGCGGGTTCGAACAGATGATCGTACATGTAGCGGCCGCCGAGGCCGAAATAGCCGCTTTCGCGCCGCCCATTCTCCTCGACCACGATTGAGACGTTGAGGCGGACCAGCGGGCGGATATCGGTCGCGAGGAAGCCGTCGGCGCGGACGATCTCGACCACCGACCAACTGCCCGCGAGTGCGACCGAAACCTGGACGATGCGCGGATCGCGCGCGCGCGCGGCGGCATCGATTTCCTGACAAAGCGCGACCTTCTTTGCGAAGGGGATGAGGTCGAGCGGGTTCGCCTCGTCATAGAGGTGACGGTTGGTGCGTGGCGGGGGCGCGGCATGGGCTTGGTTCGACGGATCGAGCAGCGCGAGCGTTTCGGCAGCGCGGCGGATCGCGCCCGCGCTGATATCGCTTGCATGCGCAAAGCCGGTCATCTCACCCGACACGGCGCGGAGGCCAAAGCCGGCGTCGGTCGAATAGTCGGCAGTCTTGAGCCGGCCGTCGTCGAAGCCGAAGCTCTCCGTCGCGCGATATTGCAGATAAAGTTCGCCGTCGTCGGCCTTTGCCAGCGCTTCGCGCGCCAGCTTTTGCGCCAGATCGGGGTCGAGCGCGTCGGCGCGATAGAGGAAGCGGCGGGGATCGGTCGGGCTTGTCATGGAAGCGATATAGGCGCGGCGCCCGCCGACCGCAAAGATTCCTCAGAGATAATTGACGGTGAGCGTAAAGGTGCCGCTGTAGTCGCCCTCGGGCTGGTTCGCCGGGAGGGTGAGTGTTCCGCCGATATAATAGGTTTGCACCCCGCTCGGCAGCAATGTCCCGCCAAGCAGCGCGATGCCGCCGCCGCTGGTGCTCGCGGCGCGGACAAGGCTTGCGGTCATTGGTGCCGCGCCGCCGCCGGCACGCGTTAGGGTGACCGTGGTGCTACCCGACACGGTGATGAGCAAGATGCCGCCGGTGCCCTGAAACACCGCGCGTTGCGCGGCCGAGCCGACGGGGGTGACGCCGCCGCCGGTCGTGCGCGCATTGGTGATTGGGTTGATCGTCACCGTGCCGCCCGTTGCGCCGCTGATCAGCGTACCGAAATCGAGATCGTCGGTCTTGATCAGCGTATTCGGCCGAACGACCGCCGCGTTGGCGGTCCCGGGCATATCGGCTGCTTGCGCGGGTAAGCACAGCGCCGCGCTCGCCGCTGTCGCGGCGATCGTCAGGGCGCGAGTCGCTCCCCGACAGTTTCTGGTCCCTCGAATCCCCACAGATTCTGCTCCTGTCTGGCACATCTTATGCCAGTGGGACCTTCATCATCGATGCATGGGGTTGGTGAATCGAGCGTTTACTTCCGGCCGCGGAAATTCTGCTCTGATCGGCGATTCCGCCAGCGCCTAACCTTTATCGGCGATCCCGCCGATGAGAATGAAGCGGCGATCGCAATAGCCGCAATCGGCGAAGCCTTCGTCGGTGTCGATTTCAAGCCATACGCGGGGGTGGCCGAGCGCCGCATTGGCGAGGCCGTCGCCGGTGCCGTCGCAGGCGATGCGGGTCTTGGGCGTGCGAATGGTTTCGGGTGCGGGCTGGGTCATCGACCGCGCCCATAGCAAGGCCGCAAGGGCTCGGCAATCGGGTCCGCGCATGAGGGGAGGGCCGTGACGGCACCGGCGCATGCGCCCATCCGGGCGCAAGTGGTCCCCCGGTGCCGTCTTCCCCCCACAGGAAAGGCTAAAGATAGTTCAAGGTGATCGTGAATGTGCCGCTGTAGTCCCCGGGTACCTGGTTGGCGCCGACTTCGAGCGTCCCGCCGACCGGGAAGTTGTAATTGCCGAGCGCGCTGGCGATGCTGAAGCGCGTCGGCGTGGTCGAAAGGATCGCCGTCGGCGTGCTGCCGATCTCGAAGTCGCGCACGCGCATCCGCACTCCCGGGCCGGTGATCCAGATAGTGTTCGATCCGAGCGAGATGTTGACCTGACGGTTCGGGGTTCCGAGCCCCGCGAAGCGCGCGGGCTCGCCGCCGTTCCCTGCGAGCGTCACGCCGCCGGTCCGGGTGCGTGTGCCGTCGGGCGCAAGTCGCACGGTTCCCGACGTTCCCGACGCGATGATGCTGCCGAAATCGAGGTCGTTGACCTTGAAGAAGCTGAGTGGGCGAAGCACGATGGCTTCGGCTTCTCCTTGCGCGCTGTTCTGCGCCAGCGCCGGCGAAGCGGCAGTGGGCGCGATCAGGAGCGCAAAGATGGCTAGGCCGCGCTGCATCAGCAGCGGGCAAATGATGTGGCTGGTCCTCACAGATGTCGCTCTAGCGGCGAGTTTCCAATTTAGCGTTAACGCGGCGCAGAGGAAAAATTAGCAGGCTTTCGCACATCCGGGTGCGCGGCTATGGAGGCGGGCATGAGTGAAGCCGCCATCCGCATCGACGCCGTCTCCAAACTTTATGCCGGCGGCAAGCAGGCGCTCGACAATGTCAGTTTCGACGTGCCGCGTGGCCAGATCTTCGGCCTGCTCGGCCCGAACGGCGCGGGCAAGTCGACGTTGATCAATATCCTCGCTGGGCTGGTCAACAAGACGAGCGGCCATGCGAGCATCTGGGGCTTCGATATCGACGCCGACCCGCGCAACGCCAAATATTCGATCGGCATCGTGCCGCAGGAAATCGTCTTCGACCCCTTTTTCACGCCATATGAGACGCTGGAGAATCAGGCGGGGCTTTACGGCGTACCAAAGGACAAGCGTATTTCGGACGAACTGCTCGCGGCGGTCCATCTGTCGGACAAGCGCGACGCCTATGCCCGCACGCTGTCCGGGGGCATGAAGCGCCGTCTGCTCGTCGCCAAGGCGATGGTGCATTCGCCGCCGATCATTGTCCTCGACGAACCGACCGCGGGGGTCGATATCGAGCTTCGGCAACAGCTTTGGGAATATGTGCAGAGCCTCAACGACCGCGGCGTTACTGTCGTGCTCACGACGCACTATCTGGAGGAAGCCGAGGAGCTTTGCGATCGGATCGCGATCATCAACCATGGCAAGCTGATCGCGAACAAGCCGACGCGCGAGCTGGTCGATATGGCGCGCGAAAAAATCGTCGTCGTGACGCTCGATGCCGATGTCACGGTGCTGCCGACGCATCCGGCGTTCGAGAAGGTCGAGCGCGATGGGACACGCGGCCTTGCGATCAGCTACAACAAGGACCGGATGAACGCGGGAGAGGTTCTAGCCGCGGTCAATGCGATGGGGCATGGCATCGTCGACGTGTCGACGCGCGAGGCCGACCTGGAGGATGTGTTCCTTAACCTGACGCGCAGCGCAGCCTGAGCCTCAGCGGTGCGTCAGTTGCGCCGCAACTCCGAAATGGTCCGACGGATATTCGCCGTCCACGGCCTCGCTACCGATGATTTTCGCGGCGGCGATGACGAAATGCGCTGATTCAGCGAAGATATGATCGATCACGCGCGGCGCATGGCCTCGGGCCGGGTTCAGCGTGGTAGGCGCCGCGCCCGGCGCGAGCGCGGAGGCGAAGCGTGGTGGACCCAGCGCTGCAAGGCCGGGATCGTCCAGCGGCGCGTTGAAGTCGCCCATCACGACGAGCGGGGTGCCGTCCTGCGGCAGCCAGGCGAGGAGGTCGGCGACCTGTTCGGCCCGGACGGCGGCCGCCTCGGGCTGCCAGGCGAGATGCGTTGCGACGACATCGACCGGCCCGCCGCCGGTCCGCACCCGCACGCGGATCGCGGTGCGATAATCGGATAGGGGCTCGAGCTTGCGCCGCGCGACCTCGATCACCGGAAGCCGCGTCAGGATGGCATTGCCGAAACGCCTTGGCGCGCTTTCGGGATCGGGCGAGACGAAATGGACTTCCGCATAGCCGAGATCGCGCGCGATCGTTGCCGCCTGGTTGGGCAGGCCCTTGGCTGTATCCTCAAGCACCTCCTCGAGCGCGATGATATCGGCGTCGGCGCCGCGCAGCGCAGCCGTCAGCAGCGATAGCCGTTTCGGCCACTGGCCGCCGGCATCGTGCCATATGTTGAACGTCGCGACACCAAGCCGGCCCGCAGCGCCCGTGTCGATGCGATGCGCACAGGCCGCGAGCGGAAGCCCCGCAATCCCGGCCAGCAGGGCGCGCCGGGCAAGTTCAGATTTGAGCACGTCGACAAATTCCCTTGGCCGGTGTCTTCGATCCCCCTGTCATGCGGCGCCTTGCTGTGCAACAGAGGCGCCATGAGTGAATACGACGTCATCATCGTGGGATCGGGGGCGGCAGGTCTGACCGCTGCGATCGCGCTCGCCGACCATTGCCGCGTGCTTGTGCTGGCGAAAGGCGAACTCACCGGCGGGTCGACCGCGTGGGCGCAGGGCGGGATCGCCGCTGTGCTCGACGCCGGCGATACGTTCGAAAATCATATCGAGGATACGATGATCGCGGGCGGCGGCCTCAACCGGCGAGAGACGGTCGAGTTTGTCGTCGAGAATGCACCGCACGCGATCGAACGGCTTGTCGAGATGGGGGTGCCGTTCAACAAGGACGCCGAAGCGCTGCACCTGACGCGCGAGGGCGGTCATTCGCACCGCCGTATCGTCCATGTCGACGACGCGACCGGCTGGGCGGTGCAGGCCGCTCTGCTCAAGACGGCTGAAGCGCATCCGAACATCACTTTGCTACCAGGACAGGCGTGCATCGACCTCATCACCGGGCGGCATGAGGAACGTTACTCGGGATCAGGCCGTGTGTGGGGCGTCTATGCGCTCGATGAAAAGAGCGGCAAGGTTCACGCGCATGTCGGCCGCGCGACGATCCTCGCCAGCGGCGGCGCCGGGCGCGTGTACCAGTTCTCGACCGCGCCCAGAGGCGCGACCGGTGACGGCATCGCGATGGCCTGGCGCGCGGGCTGCCGCGTCTCGAACATGGAGATGATGCAGTTCCACCCGACCTGCCTCTACAATCTCGACGTCAAGAATTTCCTGATTACCGAGGCCGTCCGCGGCGAGGGGGGCATATTGAAGCACCCCGTTACCGGTCACCGCTATATGCCCGACTATGACGCACGCGCCGAACTCGCCCCGCGCGACGTCGTCGCGCGCGCTAACGACGACCAGATCAAGCGCTCGGGGCTCGACTATGTCCACCTTGACATCAGTCATCTCGATCCCGATTTCGTCGCGGGGCATTTCCCGAACATCTATGAAAAGCTGCTGACGCTGGGCATCGACATGACAAAGCAGCCGATCCCGGTGGTGCCCGCGCAGCATTATACGTGCGGCGGCGTGCTGATCGACCTCGACGGCCGCACCGACCTGCCCGGGCTCTATGCGGCGGGCGAATGCACCGAGAGCGGACTGCACGGTGCCAATCGTCTCGCGTCGAACTCGCTGCTGGAATGCTTCGTCTTCGGCGAGGCGGCGGCGAAGCATATCATTCAATGCTGGGACCAGCTCGACACGCCGCCCGCGATCCGTCCGTGGGATGCCAGCCGCGTGACCGATTCCGACGAAGAGGTCGTCATCAAGCAGAATTGGACCGAAATCCGCCGCTTCATGTGGAATTATGTCGGCATCGTGCGCACTACCAAACGCCTCGAACGTGCCCGCCACCGCATCGACATGATGACGCACGAGGTCGAGGATTATTACGGCCACTTCCGCGTCACGACCGACCTGATCGAGCTGCGCAACCTGCTGCAATGCGCCGAACTGATCGTGCGCAGCGCGCTCCACCGCAAGGAAAGCCGCGGGCTGCATTACACGCTCGACTATCCGGATCTGCTGCCCGAAGCGGTCGATACGGTGCTGGTGCCGTGATCGGTGGCTAAAGGGTCGCGGACGAAGCTTCCGCCGCCCTACCTGCGGCGCGTGTGGATGCGCGAACCCGCCCCGGATGCGGACACGCCCGCGATCGATCGAGATCAATATCCCTTCAACATCCCGCTGTTCGGCGACCCGGCATTCGAAATCCGGTTCGAGAAACCCGTCACGATATTGGTCGGCGAAAACGGATCGGGCAAATCGACGTTGCTCGAAGCCATCGCGGTGATCGCCGGTTTCAGCGAGGGCGGGGGCGGTTATGGCCATATGGCGGTCGAGCGGTCGGACATCTCGGGCAGCGACGGCGGCCTATTGGTCGATGCCCTGCGCGCAGCGTGGCTGCCCAAGGTCGGCAGAGGCTTCTTTTTTCGCGCCGAAACCTTCTTCACGCTGGCGCGCTACGTCGATCAGGCCGCCTTTGACTCGAACGCCGGGCGGCCCGATTATCTGTCCTGGTCGCACGGCGAAGGCTTTCTCCATTTTTTCGAGGAACGCGCCGATCAGCAGGGTATCTATATTTTCGACGAACCCGAATCGGCGCTCTCACCCTCGCGTCAGTTCGAATTCCTCAAGCTGCTCCGACGCATCCAGCGCGCGAACAACAGCCAGGTCATCATGGCGACGCACTCGCCGATCCTGATGGCGCTACCCGATGCGGATCTATGGCAGATCAGCCCGCTCGGGATCGAGCCTGTACAACTCGAAGACACGGCGCATTACCGGCTCTATCGCGAATTCATGCTCTACCCGCACGAAACGGTCGAGGCGATGATCGAATAAGCGTCAGCCGCCGACGCCGAGCAGGCGCCCAGCAAGGATCAGCACAATCGCCCCGATCACCGACGCGAGACATCCGGCGCGGTGGAAGTCGCCGCGGCCGCGCGAGGTGGCGAGGCCGGCGAGGAGCGAGCCGCCGATGCCGAGCAGGATCGTCGCGATCCAGCCCATGTGTACGGCACCCGGATAAAAGAAGCGCGCGAGCGCGCCGATGACCAGGCCCGAGATGATCGCGCCGACGATGTTGATCATGCGTTGAATCCTTCGTTGAGGAACCGTTCGGCAAGCGCCGCGTGCAGCGCGGCGCCGCGTGCCATCACGCTCTCGTCGAGCACCATATGGTTGCTGTGGAGCCCGCAGCATTGGCGCCAGTCGCTGCCTGCCTCGCTCGCACCGAGCCAGAACATCGCGCCGGGCACTTTTTCGAGGACGTAGGAGAAATCCTCGGCGCCCATCACGGGATTGTCCATCGTCAGCCAGGCTTGCTCGCCGAAGGTCTCCTCGACCACCGATTGGCCGAAGGCGACCGCGCGCGCATCGCAGATGGCGACTGGGAAGCCTTCCTCGATGGTCACCTCGGCCGTGCAGCCATGCGCCTCGGCGATTGCTGGGGCGAGGCGCTTCAACTCGCGCGCGACCATCGCGCGGCGTTCGGGCGACAGTGTGCGGATCGTGCCAAGCATTTCGGCGGTTTCGGGGATGATATTGTTCGTCGTGCCGGCGCTGATCTTGGCGATGGTGACGACCGCGGGGTCGAACACCGAGATGCGGCGCGTGACCATCGTCTGGATCGCGGTGACGATCGAGCAGGCGACCGGGATCGGGTCGATCGCGTCCTGCGGCATCGAGGCGTGGCCGCCCGCACCCTTGACGGTGATCGAGAGGACGTCGGACGAGGCGAGCAAGGGCCCCGCGCGCCCGGCGAAAATGCCGTGCGGCGCGTTCGGCATGATGTGGAGCGCAAAGGCCGCGTCGGGCAACGGGTCGATGATCCCGTCGTCGAGCATGAATCGCGCACCGTGATGGCCTTCCTCGCCCGGTTGGAACATGAACACCACGGTGCCGGGCAGCCGGTCGCGCGCGGCGCACAGCAGCTTTGCCGCACCGACGAGCATCGCGACATGCGTGTCATGCCCGCACGCATGCATTGCACCGGCGATCTCCGATGTGAAGTCGAGCCCGGTGTCCTCCAGCAAAGGCAGCGCATCCATGTCGCCGCGCAGCAGCACCGTGCGCCCGTTCGCGGGCCCACGCAGAACCGCGATCAGCCCGGTTGTCGACGGCCCCTCGCGAAACTCGAGCGGCAAGCCGGCGAGCGCCGCCTTTATCTTCGCGAGCGTCTTCGGGTTCTGAAGTCCCAGCTCAGGCTCACGATGAATCGCGCGGCGAAGATCGACGAGATCGTCGAGGAGCGTTTCGGCCTCAGCGGGCCAGCTTCGGGTGATTTCGTTCACTTCTTCCCTCCAAACAACTGCCGCCCCGCGAGGTCGAGCATGATTTCCTCGCTGCCGCCGCCAATGGCATTGACGCGGACTTCGCGGTAGATGCGTTCGACCTTGCTGCCGGTGATGTAGCTCGCGCCGCCGAGAACCTGCGCCGCCTCGCGCGCGACCGCCTCCAGCATTCGCGTGGCCTGCACCTTCAGCATCGCGAAGTCAGCGGGGCGGTCCTTGCCGGTCTTGACCTGCCAGGCGCAGAGGTCGACCCATGCCTGGGTTGCCTCGATCTGACGTTCCATGTCGGCGAGCTTGATGCGGATCGATTGGTGGCCGACGAGCGGCTTGCCGAAGGTCTCGCGGTTCTGCGCCCATTCGGCCGCTTCGGCCATCGCAACGCGGGCATAGGCGCAGCAGCCCATCGCCATGCCGAGCCGTTCGCTGTTGAAATTGCGCATGATCCCGATGAAGCCGCCATTTTCTGGGCCGATCAGATTTTCGGCGGGGACGCGGACATCGCTGAAATGGATCGCGGCGGTGTCGCTACAGCGCCAGCCCATCTTGTCGAGCCTTGTCCGTTCGACGCCGGGCGCGTCCATGTCGATCAGCAGCAGCGAGATGCCCGCCGCGCCCGGCCCGCCGGTGCGCACGGCACAGGTCAGCCAGTCGGCGCGCATACCGCTGGTGATGAACATCTTGCCGCCGTTGACGACGTAGGCATCGCCGTCCCTTGCCGCCGTGGTCTTTAGGTTCGCGACATCGCTGCCTCCGCCCGCTTCGGTGATGCCGAGCGCGATGATCTTCTCGCCCGCGAGGACGGGCGGCGCGACGCGCTGCTTCAACTCTTCGGAGCCGAGTGCGAGGATCGGGGGCAGGCCGATGCCGTGCGTCATCAGCGAGGCGCCGAGGCCCCCCGCGCCGACCGCGGCAAGTTCCTCGGTCAGCACGAGGCCGTGGAAATTGTCGAAGCCCTCAGAGTGCCCGCCATATTGTTCGGGGTAGCGCAGGCCCAGGATGCCCGCCTCGGCCGCCTTTTTGTGCAACTCGCGCGGCAATTCGCCCTCAGCCTCCCAACGGTCGATGTGCGGCGCGATCTCGCGCGTGACGAAGCGGCGGACGCTTTGCGCCAGCGCTTCATGCGTTTCATCATAATATGGCGATCGTGCGCGCCAGTCGTCGAATGCTGTCATGGGGCGATGCTGCGCGGCGTTGACGGGAACGTCAAGTGAGGCTTGCGCTGCGGCAACAAGCACTTAAGGTCGCGCGCCATGAACATGTCGCACCTGCTCGCCGGCTTCGCCGCTTTCGCCCTCATTTCCACCCCAGCCGTGGCACAGAAGTCGCCCGAAGCTGTTGCCGAAGCCGCGCTCAAGAAGGCGCCGGTGTTCGACGGGCATAATGACGTGCCGTGGGAACTCCGCGGGCAGGTCGGCAATGTGATCAACGACTTCGATTTTCGCGACACCACCAAGCCCAAGGCCGACGGAACTGTGATGCACACCGATATCCAGCGCCTGCGCAAGGGGCATGTCGGGGCGCAATTCTGGTCGGTCTATGTGCCGTCGAACACGAATGAGCAGCAGGCAGTACAGCAGACGATCGAGCAGATCGACGTCGCGAAGCGGCTGATCGCCCGCTACCCGAACGACCTTGGCTTCGCGTCGACCTCGGCCGAACTCGAAAGCCAAATGAAGGCGGGCAAGGTCGCCGGCATGCTGGGGATGGAGGGCGGCCAGTCGATCGGATCGTCGCTTGCCGTGCTGCGCCAGCTCTATGGCATGGGCGCGCGTTACATGACGCTGACCCACAGCAAGACCACCCCATGGGCCGACAGCGCTACCGACGCCCCGCAACATGACGGGCTTACCGATTTCGGCAAGCAGGTCGTTCGCGAAATGAACCGCATCGGCATGATCGTCGATTTGAGCCACGTAAGCGAAGCGACGATGAAGGACGCGCTCGAGGTGTCGCACGCGCCGGTCATGTTCAGCCATTCGGGCGTTCGCGCGGTCAACGACCATCCGCGCAACGTGCCCGACAGCGTGCTGCCCGCGGTGAAGGCGAATGGCGGCGTTGTGATGGTCGTGCTCTATGCCGCCTTTCTCGACCCGAAGCTGCGCGCGCATGGTCTGACGCGGACGGCGGAAAAGGCGCGGCTCGAAGCGCTGTACGTCGGCAATCCCGATGCTGTCGCCCCCGCGCTGAAAGCGTGGGACGCGGCGAACCCGGCGCCGCAGACGCCGATCGGGATTGCGGCGGACCATATCGACCACATCAAGGCGACGATCGGCGTCGATCATATCGGGATCGGTGGCGATTATGACGGGATGGACGCTACGCCAGTGGGGCTGGAGGATGTCACGGGCTATCCGCGGTTGTTCGCCGAACTCGCACGGCGCGGTTATACGCAGGCAGAGCTGGAGAAGATTTCGAGCGGCAATATGCTGCGCGTGCTGAAGGCGGTCGAGGCCTATGCTGCAAGCCAGAAGGGCCAGCCGCCGATCGAGACGCCAGTCGCGAAATAAGGGCTAGGGGCGGCGGCGAAACGGCCAGTCGGTCGCGCCGCCCGCCCACAGCGCCCACCAGATGATCAGCGGCTGCGCGGCGAGGCGCGGGCCGTGATACCACCAGCCCAAGGTTTCACCGCCGATCGCGACATTGGCAAACGCGTGGTGGAAGTTCGCCGGCCACACGCAGAGTGCATAGAGCGCAAGGCCCCAGCCCGCGGCCTTGCGCGTCGCGGGGATCATCAACCCGATCGCGCCTGCGATCTCGGCGATGCCTGTCGCTGCGACGACGGCTTCGGGTGCTGGCACCCACGGCGGCGTGATCGCCAGAAAGGGCGCCGGGGTGGCCAGATGGCGATAACCCGCATAGCCATAGGCAAGCACGAGCAACCAGCGCAGCGCGGTGCGGATGCGGGCCTTCACCGCCCGATGGCTTGGAGCATCGCCTCGATGCTGGTGAATTTCTCGCGCGGCCGGCCGTCGAGCGCGGCGGCGACCTCGGCCGCCTCGATACGGCGCCAGTCGCGGAAGGTGACGGGCACGATGTTGCGGCTCGCGAGCAGCGCGTCGAGTCCGGGGCGTCCCGCCTTGCCCGCCCCGCGCCCGATGTCCTCCAGCAGCATTTCGGCAATGCGCGCGCCGTCGGGCTTGTTCGTGCCGATGGTTCCCGACGGCCCGCGCCGTGCCCAGCCGACGGCGTAGAGGCCGGGCAGGACGCGCCCCTCGTCGCTCGCGAAGCGGCCGCGGCCATGTTCATAGGGGACGCCGGGGATCGGCGGGGTCTGATAGCCGATGCAGCTTACGACCAGCCCGGCATCGAGCGCGTAGGTTTCGCCCGTGCCGTGGCTCCTGAGGTCGGCGTCGAGCGTCGTGCGCTCGACGATCAAGCGTTGCACCCGGCCGTCTCCCTCGATGGCAATCGGCATGGCGAAAAAGTCGAAATCGATCGTCACCGGCTTGGCGACCGGGTTGGCGGAGAAGCTGCGCAGATGCGTTACCGACTTGCGCATGCCGGGTTCGAGCAATGCATCGTCGCCCTCGGGCGGCAGGTCTGCGGGGTCGACGCGTGGGCTCGCGCGTTCGAGATGGCTCAGTTCGCCCAGTTCCTTCGGCGTCATCGCGATCTGATGCGGGCCGCGGCGGCCGAGAATCTGGATGTGGCGTACCGCGCTTGCCGCCAGCGCGTCGCGGGCGTGCGCAACGATGTCGCTGCCCGCGAATTCCGCCGGCGTCTTGGCGAGGATGCGCGCCACGTCGAGCGCGACATTCCCGTTGCCGATCACCGCAACGCCGGGGGCGTCGAGCGGCGGGTTCAGGTCGGCGAAATCGGGATGGCCGTTATACCAGCCGACAAAGGCCGCGCTGCCGATCACCCCAGGCAGGTCGGCGCCCGGAATGTCGAGCGGCCGGTCGTTCGGCGCCCCCGTCGCCAGCACGACCGCGTCATAGAGCCCGACAAGTTCGTCGATCGTCACGTCGGTCCCGACCGACACATGACCGACGAAGCGGACATTGTCGGTGAGGGCGACGCCTTCGTAACGGCGCGACACCGCCTTGATCGATTGATGGTCGGGGGCGACCCCGGTGCGAATCAACCCATAGGGGACGGGCAGCCGGTCGATGACGTCGACCGCGATATCGCCCGCCTTCTGCAATGTTTCGGCGGTATAATAGCCCGCGGGACCCGACCCGACGATCGCGACATGACGCATCAACCCACTCCTTCGGGCCTCCGCGCGGGCGCGCGGCCCCCCTGTTTTGTTATGGGGGGATGCTAGCGGCGAATTGCGGCAGGGCAAGCGGGCTTGTACGACCCGCCGCTCCGGCCTTGACAGCCGGTCCCCGCAATCATATTGCGCGCGCCTCTGATGCCCCGTCGTCTAATGGTAAGACTACGGATTCTGATTCCGTCTATTGAGGTTCGAATCCTCACGGGGCATCCAAACTTCCGATATTGGTTGGCAAACGCGCCCAGGGCCCCGTGTCTTGGGCGGATGCTCTGCGATTCGATTATGGCCCCGGAATAACAATCGTCGGAGCCCGGCGGCGGCAACGCGCCTTCTGCTGGCAGTCTCTAGTCGAACGGCGGCCGGCCTATCCTTCATCGTCACCCCGGACTTGATCCGGGGTCCCGCTTGATGCCGAAGCCAACGAGTGCGTCGAAAGCGGATCTCGGGCCCAGCGCGGAATGACGAACGGAGAGATATCCGACATCGCTCTCCCCCGTACACAAAAAGGCCCGCCTTCCTTTCGGACGGCGAGCCTTTTGTTTTTCGGATTGTAGCCGTTCAGCCCTTTTCGGGCGGTGCCACCGTGATCCGCACCCGCTCGCCCGAATTGCCGGGGAAGCCGGTGAACATCGCTTCGACCAGGTTCGGGACCAGTGCCTGCAGATTATTGTCGCGCGACTGCGCCTCTGCATGGCCCTCGAACAGGCGCGAGCCGTCGGCGGCGCGGTTGATCTGGAGGTTCAGGCCGCTGGTGTAGACGGTATAGCTCGACACGTCGTTATAGCCGCCCCAGCCGGGTCCGAAACCGCCCCACAGGAACGGATCGCGATAGCCATAGACGTAACGGCGTCCGCCGCGTCCGCTGACGATCACGGGACGATAGAATCCGCGGCCGTAAAAGCCGCCATAGCTGCCGTACCAGGGGTCGCCGAAGCCGGGGCTCGACACGACGCGTTCGCGGCCCTTGTCGACGCCATAATCCATGCGGACGACCAGGTCGGCGCGTTCGCCGTTCGCCGCGGGGCGATAGCCGTAACGCGTCAGCTCGCCTGCGACGAGATTCGCATATTGGCCGAATTCGATACCGCCTTGCAGCGAGGGGTCGCTCGCCTCGACGACGAAGCTCTGGCCCTGCGGTGCGGGAAGCTGCGTCTGGAAACGCGCGACATCGGCCTTGAAAGGGGTCGCGCAGCCGGCCAGCGCCAGCGCCGCGCCGGTCATGGCGGCAAGGCTCAATCGCCGGAAATTCATCTTGCTCATCGTCCTGGCTCCGTGATTCGGGCGCGCATAACCCGCGCTTTCATACCATAGACTATACCGATGCGACTTAACCTTGGTTGAACTCGGTTCGTCGCAGGGCTGTTCCACCCCCTCAATATGGGGGGGCGGAAGCGCTTAACAAGATTTTTCGTACCAGGACGACGGTTTAACGGCAGAGCCCCAGCGCGGCATAGGCCGCGTCGAGCGTGGGCCGTGCAAGCGCCGATGCGCGCGCCGCACCGGCCTCCAGCGCGGCGTCGATCGCGGCGGGATCGGCCTTGAGCTCGGTCAGCCGCGTCGCGATCGGGCGCAGCGTTTCGACCAGCACCTCGCCGAGCGCGGGCTTGAACGCGCCGAATCCCTGTCCGGCAAAGCGTGCGAGCACCTGGTCGATGCTCTCGTCGGCCATCGCGGCATAGATGGAGACGAGATTCTTCGCCTCGGGCCGCCCTTCCAGCCCCGACGCTTCCGACGGCAGCGGCTCGGCGTCGGTCTTCGCCTTGCGGATCTTCGCCATGATCGTGTCGGCGTCGTCGACCAGGTTGATGCGGCTCGCGTCGCTCGGGTCCGATTTCGACATTTTGGCGGAGCCGTTGCGAAGGCTCATGATCCGTGCTGCGGCAGCCGGGATCGTCGGCTCCGGCAACGTGAAGGTTTCGGTCGCCGTATCGAGGTTGAACTTGGTCGCAATGTCGCGCGCGAGTTCAAGATGCTGTTTCTGGTCGTCGCCAACGGGGACGTGCGTCGTCTGGTAAAGCAGCACGTCGGCCGCCTGCAGCACCGGATAGGCAAAGAGGCCTACGCTTGCGCCCTCGCGGTTCTTGCCCGACTTTTCCTTGAACTGCGTCATGCGGTTCAGCCAGCCGATGCGCGCGGTGCAGAATAGCAACCAGGCGAGTTCGGCGTGCGCGGGGACGCGCGCCTGATTGAACAGGATCGCCTTTTCGGGGTCGATCCCCGCCGCCATCAACGCGGCCGCCATCTCCCGCGTGTTCGCGGTCAGCTCGGCGGGGTCGTTATAGACGGTGATCGCGTGCAGGTCGGCGAGGAAATAGAGCTTCTCGCCCGGCATCTCGTCCTGCATGCGCACCCAGTTGCGGATCGCGCCCAGATAATTGCCGAGATGCAAATTTCCGGTGGGCTGGATGCCCGATAGCGTCCGCATGTCTTACTCCTGTTCAACCGCCGGTTTGGCGCGCCGCCGCGTGAGCATGCGAACCAGATCCTTGTCAAGCGCGCCAACGAGGAAGGCGACCGCGAAGAAGGCCGCGCCGCCGGCTGCGCAGAGCGCGGCGAGCGACCAGATGCGTTCGAACACGTCGCCGCCATAATAGGGCGCCATCATCGGCATCATCCACCAGAGCAGCGCCGACATCGCTGCGACCGCGATCAGTTGGCGCGCAATCCGCCCGGCAAGCTTCGCCGTGAAATGGAACCAGCCGCGGCGGTGGAGCATGGTATAGAGCAGGATGCAGTTGAGCGACGCCGACGCCGCGGTTGCGCCCGCGAGTCCGACGATGCCATAATGTTCGACGACATAAAGATTGATCGCGATATTGACGATCAGCGCCGCGAGTGCGGTCCACACCGGAGTGCGCATATCCTCGCGCGCGAAAAAGCCCGGGTTCAAAATCTTGACGATGACATAGGCGGGAAGACCCGCGACGAGAGCTGCCACGATTTGCGCCATGATCGCGCCATCGGCATCGGTGAACCGGCCGCCGACGAAAAAGGCGGTGACGAAGGCAGGGGCGCAGATCGCGAGCGCGGCGGCGGCGGGCAGGGTGAGCAAGGTCGCGATCTCGAACGCATTGCCTTGGAGCCGCTGCGCCTCGTCGGCGTCGCCGCTGTGGATATGGCGCGACAGCATCGGCAGGATCGCGGTGCCCAGCGCGATGCCGACGATGCCGAGCGGTAGCTGGTTGAGCCGGTCGGCGAGTTTCAGCAGCGTGAGCGAGCCCTGCGCCAGCGAGGTCGCGAAGAAGGTGTCGACGAACTGGCTGACCTGATAAATGCCGGCGCCGAAGGTCGCGGGCAGGATCAGCATGCCGAGCTTTCTCACCTCGGGCGTGAATTTGGGCAGGTGCCAGTGGAGCTTCAGCCCGGCGCGGCGCACCGCCCACCACATATAGGCAAGCTGGACGACGCCCGCGAGACTCACCGCGACGCATAGCGCCTCTGCAACGATCCGGTCGTCGCCCCCCGGTCCGCGCAGCCACCAGCCGGTGATAATGCCGCCGATCAGCACGATATTGAGCAACACCGGCGCAAAGGCGCCCGGCGCAAAGCGCGAGCGAGCATTGAGCAGGCCCGACAACATCGCGACAAGGCTGACCAGCGCAAGATAGGGAAAGGTCACGCGGCTCAGGAAGACCGCGAATTCGAACTTGCCCGGCACCTGTTGGAAATCGCGCGCGAGTAGCCAGACGATGCCCGGCATCGCAAACATCATCACCGCCGAGAAGGCGAGCAATATCCAGAGGAAGACCGAGAGCACATCGTCGGCGAACTTCGCCGCCGCCTTTTCGCCGTCCTCCCCATGCAGCACGCGGCTGTATGTCGGGACAAAGGCGACCGAGAAGGCGCCCTCCGCGAACAGGCGGCGAAAGGTGTTGGGGAGAGTGAAGGCGAGCTGGAAGGCGTCGGCGGCGAGGCCCGCGCCGAGGACGCGGGCGAGCAGCATGTCACGCGCGAAGCCGAAAATGCGGCTGACCATCGTCAGGCCGCCGATCGTCCCCACGTTTTTGACGAGGCTGCTCAAGTCCTCAGCCCGCCCCCGTTAAGGTGCTCAGGCCTGGCCGACCGTGACTTCGCCGGCCGCTTCGGCCTGCGCGGCCTGAATCTGCTGCGCGAACAGGCCGTGGAAATCGATCGGTTCGAGCAGCAGCGACGGGAAGCCGCCGTCCTGGACGGCATCGGCGACGACGCGGCGGGCGAAGGGGAAGAGGATGCGCGGCGCTTCGGCCAGGAAGAAGGGCTGAAGCTGGTCGTCGGGGACGTTGCGCACGCCGAACAGACCGGCGTATTTCAGGTCGATGACGAAGCTCGTGCCCTGATCGGTTTTCGACGTGACGTCGATCTTCAGCAGCACTTCGTACAGATTCTCGCCCACGCTATCGGCGGCGATATTGAACTGCACATCGACCTGCGGGGCGTCCTGCCATTGATAGACGGCCGGTGCGTTCGGATTTTCGAACGACAGGTCCTTCACATATTGCGAAATCAGGCCGATCGCCGGGCTCGTGTCTTCGCCGTTCGGCTGCAGGGCGGGGTTGTTGAGGTCGGCGCTGGTCTCGTCAGCCATGATGATGAAGCTTTCACTGAAAAGATGGAAACAATATCCGCATCCGCGCACCCGTGTCGGAACCGCGGCGGACGGTTGTCGCGGCGCTTAGCAGCGCCCGGCAGCGAGCACAATGGGCGCCCTGTGCGGTGCTATAGTTAAGGTCGAATCGTTGACCCGCCGCGCCGTAGCGGCCATGGTCATTTGAAACCGGGGCGCGTATCGCCTATGTATCGACCATTATGTTTCCATTGCCCGCATTGGACTTTTGCCCGTGACCTCTTTTGCTATCGTCCTGCTCGCCATGATTGCCGCCTTCCTCGGCATGCGGCTCTACTCGGTGCTCGGCAAGCGCACGGGGCATGAGCAGGAGCCCGTGTTGCCGCGCGAACGCGCCGCCGCATCGCCGGTCCGGCTTGACGAGAAGGACGGATCGCAGGCTGGCGTTGCCGCCCCCGCCGATACGTCGGGCCTCGTTTACGAACCCGCTGCGGAGGCCGGCCTTCGCCAGCTTCTCGCGACCGACCGCAATTTCGACGCCGGCCGCTTCATGGAGGGGGCCGAGGCCGCCTACCGCATGATTCTCGAGGCCTATTGGAAGGGCGATCGCGATACGCTTCGTGATCTTTGCGACGACGACAGCTACGAAGCCTTTTCCGACGCCATCGCCGCGCGCGAGGGCCGCGGGGAAACGCTCGACAATCGCCTGATGGGAATCGATTCGGCCAAGATCACCGCGGTCGAGCTGAATCGTAGCGAGGCGCGCGTCACGGTTCGTTACCATGCGGATATCAGCGCGGTCACCCGCGACGCCGAAGGCAAGCTGATCGCCGGGTCGATGAGCGACGCGTCGCAGACCGACGACCTCTGGACCTTCCGCCGCCAGATCGGCAGCAACGACCCCAATTGGGTGCTCGACGAAGCCGAATCGGCCTGACCCCATGATCCTGACGGTGGGGGCGCCGCGCGCGCGGACTTTCGGATTCGCGCTGCTCGCTGCCCTGCCGCTGCTTTCGGGCTGCGCGTCAGTCATTCCCGCGGCGGATAGTGGCCGCCCTGCAACCACTACTCCTGCACCGACGCGGCCAGCAGGCACGCCGCGGCCCTATACGCCGCGCCCGTCAGAGGGCACCGGTGCAGCTGCGCAGCCGATTCCCGCGACGCCGCGCGCGCCGCTCGCCGCGGCCGCCGTTCCGGCCGACGCGACGACGGCTGCCGCCAGCGGCGTTGTCGCGGGTCCCGATTTCTCGACGCTTGGCGTTACCGCCCAGCAGGCCGCCGCCGCGCTCGCGGCGTTCCGCATCAGTTGTCCGTCGGTCCAGCGCCGCACCGACACGAGCGGCCTGACGCAGGGCACCGACTGGACCGAAAGCTGCAACGCGGCGAAAAGCTGGAAGGACAGCGATGCGGCGGCCTTCTTTGCCCGTTATTTCGGCACCGTGCAGGTCGGCACCGGCACGACCTTTGTCACCGGCTATTACGAACCCGAAATCGCTGGCTCGCGCACGAAGCAGCCGGGTTATGACGTCCCCATCTATCGCCGCCCCGCCGACCTGGTCGAAGTCGACCTTGGCCAGTTCGCCGACGATCTGAAGGGCCGCAAGATCCGTGGCCGCGTCGATGGCGGCAATTTCACCCGCTATTACGACCGCGCGGCGATCGAAAGCGGCGCGCTCGACGGGCGCGGGCTCGAAATCGCTTATGCCGCCGACGCCGCCGAATTCTTCTTCCTGCAGGTACAGGGTTCGGGTCGCCTGCGCCTCCCCGACGGCGGCATCATGCGCATCGGCTACGACACGCAAAACGGTCGCGGCTATGTCGGTATCGGCAAGCTGCTGCTCGATCGCGGCGAATTGCAGCGCGGGCAGGCGTCGATGCAGGGCATCCTTGATTATCTTCGCGCCGACCCCGTGCGCGGCGCTGCGGTGATGAACGAGAATCCCAGTTGGGTCTTTTTCCGTGAACTCACGGGCCCCGGCCCGCTCGGCGCGCTCGGGGTTCCCGTCACCGGCCGCGCGAGCGTCGCTGCTGATCCCCAATATGTGCCGCTCGGTGCTCCGGTCTTTCTTTCGCTCGACCGCGCTGAACCGAACGGGCTCTGGATAGCGCAGGACACCGGCGGCGCGATCAAGGGCGCCAACCGCTTCGACAGCTTCTGGGGCGCGGGCGACGCGGCGCGCGCGATTGCGGGCGGCATGTCGGGACGCGGTTCGGCGCTGCTGCTGCTCCCGCGCGCCAGCATCGCGCGGCTGATCCCGGCGCCCTGACATGCCCCGGCGCCTCGCCCCCGAGGAAACGGCGCTGTGGAAAAAGGTCGCAGCGACCGTAAAGCCGCTGCCCCAGGCGAAAGCGCCGCTCGCGCCCACCGCGCCGCCGACCGTCAGTCCGCCAAAGCCGACGCCGCGCAACATTGCGGCTCCCGCTGCCGCACCGCGACCCGCGACGAAACTTCCGCCCCCGCGCCGCACTCATCAGGCTGCAACGCTCGACGGCCATTGGGACCGCCGCCTGCGCAAGGGACTTGTTCGCCCCGATCTCAGCATCGACCTTCACGGTCACACGCTCGCTTCTGCGCAGGTTTTGCTCGATGAAGCGATCGGGCGCGGGCTGATGCGCGGCGCGCGCGTGTTGCTTGTGGTGGCGGGGCGCCTCCGCCCCGGTGCCGACCGTCTGCCCCAGATGCATGGCGATCCGCGCCCGCGCGGCGCGATCCGCGCTTCGCTGCCCGACTGGCTCGCCTATTCGCCCTACGCCGACCAGATCGTCGCGCTCCGTCCCGCGCATGTCAGCCACGGCGGCGCGGGGGCGGTCTATGTGATCCTGCGCCGTAGCCGCGAGGATTAGACGAAGGCGCGCACCAATATGCCGCGATAGATGGCGGTCAGCGTGTGCAGATCGTCGACCGCCACGGCCTCGTCCAGCTTGTGCATCGTCGCATTGGTCAGCCCGAATTCGACCACCGGGCAGAGCGCGTGAAGAAAGCGTGCGTCCGATGTGCCGCCGGTGGTCGACATTTCGGGGGTCAGGTCGGTTTCGGCGTGGATCGCCTCGGCGACCAGCCCTGACAGATCGCCCGGCGGGGTGAGGAAGGCTTCGCCCGAAATCTTTCCCAGTATTTTCGCATTTGGTTCGACGTCGTGCGCGAGGCGCTCGATAAGCGCGACAAGGTCGGCGCCCCTGTGCTGGTCGTTGAAGCGGATCGACAGCCGCGCCCGCGCTGAGGCGGGGATGACGTTGGTCGCGCCATTGCCGACCTCGATATCGGTGAACTCGATGTTCGACGGCTGAAACCAATCATTGCCCTCGTCGAGCGCCACCGCATCGATCGCCGCCATGATCCGCACCAGTTTCGGGATCGGATTGTCGGCAAGGTGCGGGTAGGCGACATGCCCCTGCGTCCCCGGCACGTCGATCCAGATATTGACCGATCCGCGCCGCCCGATCTTCACCATGTCGCCGAGCCGGTTCACCGATGTCGGCTCGCCGACGACGATCATGTCGGGCTTCACCCCGCGCGCATCCATATGCTCCATCAGCGCGCGCGTCCCAAAGATCGCGGGCCCCTCCTCGTCGCCGGTGATGATCAGGCTGATCGTGCCGGCCTCAGTGGGCGTGGCTGACGCGGCGGCGACAAAGGCCGCGATCGAACCTTTCATGTCGACTGCCCCGCGCCCATAAAGCAGGTCGCCGCGTACCTCGGGGGCAAAGGCATCGCCGGTCCAGCCGACGCCCGGCGGCACCACATCGAGATGCCCGGCAAAGCCGAAATGCCTCGGCCCCTTGCCCGTGCGCACGGCGAGCAAATTTTCAACGGGGCCATCGGGTTCGATCCCGTCGATGAATCGCTCGACGGCAAAGCCGAGCGGCGTTAGCGCCGCTTCCAGCACGTCGAACACGGCGCCCATGGCCGGGGTGATGCTCGGCGCGGCGATCAACGCCTTTGCCAGTTCTACGGGATCGACGGTGATGCTCATGCCGCTCCCTTACCCCCTTGCGCGGCAGCAAGTCGAGGCTTTGCATCAAGGCGCCTTTGTGCGAAACAAAGGAGGAACAAACTCCACGAGGACTGCCATGCCCAAGCTCGATCTTGATGCGATCCCGCAAACCAATGCCACCGGCTATCCCGCGCCCTATGACGCACCCGTGCAGGGGCGCTGGTACCGCCGCCTCGCCCCCGTCACGGGGCTCAGCGATTTCGCCGCGAGCCATGTCGTGCTGAGGCCCGGCGCCTGGTCGTCGCAGCGTCATTGGCACGACGGCGAGGACGAGATGCTGGTGATGATCGCGGGCGAAGCGGTGTTGATCGAGGATAGCGGGCGCTGGCCGATGCGACCCGGCGATATCGCGGTGTGGCCGAAGGGCAGCACGAACGGCCACCATCTCGTCAACGAATCGGATGTCGATTGCATCTTCGTCGCGCTCGGCGGCGGCAAGAAATACGATACCGGCGGCGGCTATTCGGACATCGATATGCTCTTCACGCCCGACGGCTATTTCCACAAGGACGGCACGCCCTATCCAACGACGCGGATTCCGTGATCCGTTGACGGGGAAGGCTAGCTACGGGGTGGGGAGCGGCGTTGGCCCCCATCATCGTCATCCCGGGCTTGACCCGGGATCCCGCTTCTTTGACGCAACCGCTGGCCCCGGCAGCAAGCGGGACCCCGGATCAAGTCCGGGGTGATGATGATGTAGGGTCCGCTATCGGTCGAAACCGGCTGGTCAGGCAAATATTGCCCTTATCCCTCGACCGGCCCCTCGAACTTCTCGATGATCCAATCCTCGGCCTGCGCGCCGCCGATCCATTCCTGCATGCATGGATGGCTGATGACCGCCTGTGCATAAGCGGCGGCGAAACGCGGCAGCGGGATCGAGTAAGTGATGAAGCGCGTCACGACGGGCGCGAACATGATGTCGGCGGCCGACCAGCTGCCAAAGAGGAAATCGCCTTCGCCGCCGAACCGCGCGCGTGCCTCGGCCCAGATCTGGAAGATGCGGACGACATCGGCCTGCACTTCGGGAAGCAGCTCGGCCGGTGGGTAGATGCGGCGGATATTCATGCTGTGGTTGCGGCGAAGAGCGGCAAAGCTCGAATGCATTTCCGCCGCCATCGACCGCGCCATCGCGCGCGCTGCCATATCTTCGGGCCAGAATCCTTTGGTCCCGCCGGTCTTTTCGTTGAGATAATCGATGATCGCCAGGCTGTCCCACACGACGATATCGTCGCCGTCCCAAAGGATCGGCACCTTGCCGCCCGACGGCGCGAACTCGTCGCCCTCGCGGCGGTTCGACCAATCTTCGTCGTAAAGCGGGACGGTGACTTCCTCGAACGGCAGGCCGCTATGCTTGACCGCCAGCCAGCCGCGCAGGCTCCAACTCGAATACGCCTTGTTACCGAGAAACAGTTTCATAGGGTCTCCTTGGCCCCACCCTCAAGGGGAGGGAGGAAAAGGTCAACTCTCGACCGCCTCCAGCACCGCGGTGCGAAGTTCGGCGATGCCCATGCCCTTTTCGCTGCTCGTCGCGATCACCTGCGGATGCGCGGCGGGATGCTTGCGTGCTTCGGCTTCGGTCGCGGCCTGCACCGCTTCCAGCTCAGTCGCTTTGATCTTGTCGGCCTTGGTCAGCACGATGCGATAGCTGACCGCCGCGGTGTCGAGCATTTCGAGCACGTCGCGGTCGACATCCTTGATCCCGTGGCGGCTGTCGATCAGCACCAGGGTGCGTTTCAGCACCGCGCGGCCGCGGAGGTAATCGTTGATCAGGAAGCGCCATTTCTTGACGACATCCTTCGGCGCCTTGGCAAAGCCATAGCCGGGCATGTCGACGAGCCGGAAGATCAGCGGATCCTGGCCGACATCGAAATAGTTGAGTTCCTGCGTCCGCCCCGGCGTCACCGACGTGCGCGCGAGCCCGTTGCGGTTCGTCAGCGCGTTGAGCAGCGACGATTTGCCGACGTTCGAGCGGCCCGCGAACGCGATCTCGGGCACGCTTGGGCTTGGCAGGTGCTGGAGCGCGGGCGCCGATTTCAGGAACGTGATCGGTCCCGAAAACAGCTTGCGTGCGCGCTCCGCCCGTTCGGGGTCGGCCCCCGGATCGATGTCTTCGTTGTCGCTCACTTCGCCGGTGCCGCCTTGAGCTGCGGGAACTTGCGATACATCCACTGCTGCTGCGCGATCGACAGCAGGTTGTTGGTGATCCAGTAGAGCAGCAGGCCGGCCGCGAACGGCGCCATGATGAACATGAACAGCCACGGCATGATCTTGAATACCTGCTGCTGCACGGGGTCGGTCGCCTGCGGGTTCAGGCGGAACTGCAGGAACATCGTGATGCCCAGGATCACCGCGAGGATGCCGATCGACAGGATCGACGGCGGGGTGAAGGGTAGCAGGCCGAACAGGTTGAGGATGTGCAGCGGGTCGGGCGCCGACAGATCCTTGATCCACAGGATGAACGGCTGGTGCCGCATTTCGATCGTCAGCATCAGCACCTTGTACAGTGCATAGAAGATCGGGATCTGGATGACGATCGGCAGACAGCCGGCGAGCGGATTGATCTTCTCGTCCTTATAGAGCTTCATCAGCTCCTGCTGCTGCTTCGGCTTGTCGTCCTTATAACGTTCCTGCAGCGCCTTCATCTTCGGCTGCACAAGACGCATCTGCGCCATCGATCCGAACTGGCGCTGCGCGATCGGGAACATCAGCGCGCGGATGATCAAGGTCAGCACCATGATCGCGACGCCGAAATTGCCGACCTGCTTGAACAGCCAGTCGAGCAGCTTGAAGATCGGCACCTCGAAAAATTCGAACCAGCCCCAATCGATCGCGTTCGACAGGCGCGTGATGCCCTGGTCGTCCTGATAGTGCGAGAGCGTGCTGACTTCCTTGGCGCCCGCGAAGACGCGGCTGGTGGTCGTGACCTGCTTGCCCGGCGCCACTTCGACGAGGTCGCGGGCGAAAGCGGCGCGATAGGCACCGCCCGGCAGGGCGTTGAACGCGGCCGAGACTTTTTCGCCCTTGGCGGGGACGACCGCGGCGAGCCAATATTTGTCGGTGAAACCGAGCCAGCCGGCCGCCGTGTAGGAGACGGTACCGTTCGAGGCCTCTTCGACCTCGTCATAATTGGTGAAGTTCGATTTGCCGTCGAGATAGCCGGTCGGCCCGACATGGATCGTCCAGCTATCCTGCTCGTGCGGGTCGGTCGGTTTGCCGGTGCGGTCGATATAGGTGCCGCTGCGCACTGCGACGGGCGTGGCGCCCGTGTTGGCGATCGTCTGTTTCGCGGTGATCAGATAATCATCGTCGATGCTGTATTCGATACGGAAGGTCTGGCCGGTCGTGTTCGACCAGCTCAGGGTCACGGGGGTCGATGGGGTCAGCTTGGTGCCGCTCGCGGTCCAGACCGTGCTGGCGCCGGGAACCACGATGCCCTGCGCCGACCAGCCGATGCTCGCGAAATAGGCGGCTTTGGTGCCGGCGGGCGCGAACAGGCGGACGGCGGGCGAATCCTTCTTGATCGTCTGACGATATTTGCTGAGCGTGATGTCGTCGACGCGCGCGCCGACGAGGTTGATCGACCCCTTGATCGCCGGAGTGTCGATCGGAATGCGGTTGCCTTCGCCCAGCACGGCCTCGACCGGGCGGATCGCCTGCGGCGCGGTGGCGGGCACGCCGGGGGCGGGCAGCGCGGCGGGCTGGCCCGGCGTTGCCGCGGGCGCTGCGCCATCCGGACCCGCGACCGTCCTGGTCACATCGGGCTTGTCGGGCGTGGGAAAGAATTTCTCGGAGACGAAATTCCAGCCGATCAGGATTGCCACCGACAGCAGGATGGCCGTGATCATGTTACGCTTGTCGTCCACGCTCGTTGGTCTCTCTTCGTATCAAATGTCGGGAAGTGCCGCGCCTAAGGCACGGGGTCGTAGCCGTGACCGCCCCAAGGATGGCAGCGCAATAGCCGCTTTGTCGCCAGCCAGCCACCCTTGATCGCACCATGACGCTGGAGCGCGGTGATCGCGTAGCTGCTGCATGACGGCGAGTAACGGCAGGTGGGCGGAAGGATGCGCGAGGGGCCGATTTGCCACCCGCGGGCGATCAGGATGAGCAATTTTGCAATCATGCAAAAAGCCCGAAAAACTGCGCAACTTCACGCGCGATTGATGCTTTTTCCTCTTCGTCACCCCGGACTTGATCCGGGGTCCCGCTCAGCGACGTTGAAAAGCGGGACCCCGGATCAAGTCCGGGGTGACGAGAAAGGGGAAGGGCGACGCTCATGACGGCTTTGCTGCCAGCTTCTTCGCTGCGCGCTTCAGCGCCGAATCGAGATGCTCGCCAAGCTCGGCAAAGACGATGTCGTTGCCGCCCGGCCGGCCGATCAGCACATGGTCGGCGCCGACGATCCCCGATTCGGGCAGCGCGGCGCGGCACAGTTCACGCAGCCGGCGCTTCATCCGGTTGCGGGTGACGGCGTTGCCGACCTTCTTGCTGACGGTATAGCCGATGCCCAGCGAATCGTCGCCGTCGCCGCGCTGGCGGACGAGCAGGACAAAGCCGGGCATGGGAAAGCGAAGGCCGCGGTTGGCGGCCAAAAATTCACTACGTTTTGAAAGCGTTCGCACCAGACGGGCTGGCGCAGAAGCGTCAGCGATCAGGCCGACAGCTTCTTGCGGCCCTGGGCGCGGCGGTTGGCGAGAACCTTGCGGCCGCCGACAGTCGCCTTGCGGGCGCGGAAACCGTGGCGACGCTTGCGAACGAGGCGGCTCGGTTGATAGGTACGCTTCATCGCGGTATCCCCAAATTCTCTCTAAAGGCTCTAACAGAAAAGGGCCGCCAAACGTGGGCGGCCACTGATGGGGGCGCGGATAAGCGAGAGTCGGCGCAAAGTCAATTCCCATCGCGGCGGTTTTCCGGTGCCTTGCCGTGGAATGCGGCCTTTTTGATCGTTTCCAGTGCTGCCCGCTCGCGCTTTCGCGCTGCGCTTGCGCGGCGCATCACGCGGTCGGTCCATGCCGCATAGCGCGGGTGGCGCCATTTGAAGCGGACATAGATGCGCTTCGCCCACGCGCTGTTCTGCAGGCACAGCATCAGCCCGAGCGGGAAAAGAATGATGAAGCCGGGGCCCGGCAAGATGCCGACGATCGGGGCGATCGCCATCATCACCACGCCGAGGATGAACAGCGCCAGCCGGACCTGCGCGGTCGATCGCAATCGCTGATAAAGGCTCCGCTTCGCCATGGGGGCGATGTGGGGGAGGCGGCGGCGTGTTACAAGGATAAAGCAGCTTGGCGCGCGAGGATTGATGATCGCGAGCAGCGGTTTTTGGGTGGAGAGCTGTCGTTACCCTCTTTGGACATCGCCCGCTGAATCCGGGATCGGGTCGGCGCAAGGGCTGCGCAATATTCCAAAGTTCAGGAAAGTTCAGCCCTATGAGCGCGCCGATTTGCCAGTCGCGGAGCGCTGGATGTGCGCGGCACGTCCGATCATGGTCGCACCCCAAGCCAGGCAGCGACCGCCTTTTTGTTCACCGAATGAAAGAGCCGGATGAAGGCTTGCACAGCCGGATAATGTAGGAAAGACCTATTTGGAGGTGATGTCTGTTTTGGGGTGGGAAGCGGACATCCCGTCCCCCACGTCCGTCATCCCGGGCTTGACCCGGGATCCCGCTTTTTGACGCGCCCAATGGCTTCGACCTCAAGCGGGACCCCGGATCAAGTCCGGGGTGACGATGATGGGGAGGTCTGCAACCGGTCGAAAGCGCCTTCTCGAGCGCAGCGGTCGCGACAGTCAGTTGAGCGTGACGAAGCGTGCCATGTCGTCGCGCGTCAGATAGCGGACATCGTCGAACGATGTGCTGTTGGTGAGCGTGTAAAAAGCGCGGGCCTTGGCGGCATCCATACCCATTTCGCGGTAGTAGCCGAGATATTCGGCATGGACCGGATCGTTCGCCGGATAGTCGTTCGCCTCGCGGCCATATTCGTCCGCCCAGCTATGGACGCCGAATTCCGCGTCGGGCGCGGCACGGCGGGTGACACCGGCGAGCCAGAGTTCCACCGCGCCCGAGCGGATCGAGCCGCCCGCGGGAACGACCGTTTCCATGCCCTGCCGGCGGACTGCGCGCGCCAGGATCAGGTTTGCTTCTTCATCCAGGCTGCCGGGGCAATCGACCATCTCGAGCCGCTTGAGCCCGGGGTATGCCGCCAGCATCGCCGCGAACTGGCGCGGCGTGGCGGAGGTGACGTCGCCGGCCATGCGCACGGTCGTGCTGTCGATCACCGAAAAGGGGCCATAGGCCGCTTTCGCATGGCCGAGCGTCGCGAGCGTGGCGGCAGGCGCATAGCGGCGCGTGGAGGCGAAATCGGCGTCTTCGGCGAGCGCCTCGTCGCCCAGGAGTGCGGCGTCCTCGTCGATAAATTCAGCGCCGTCGTCTTCGCCTGCATCGTCATAGGTCCAGGTCACCGTCGTCGTGGTGATCGTCATGACCTGCTGCGCATGCGCCGGCGCGAACGCCAGCACCGCCGCGAGTGCGGCGATGATGAGCGTACGGACGAAGGCGTGCATGGAGGCGGACGGCGAAACCATGCGTCCGCCTTCGCGCGTGCGCGCCTATCAAATGGCGAACAGGCAACGTCAGCGCGCCGTTAACCCCGATATGGGACGGCCTGGATCAATCGCGGTCGGGCGCGCCAAGCGGGAAGTAGGGACGGTATGGCCGCGCCTCCTCGACGCACCGCGAAACGGTCGGATGCGCGAGCAGGCGAGCGCGATAGGCGCGCAAATTCTCGTACTTCTCCGGGATTTGATAGACCCAGTCGGCATAGAAAAGCGACGGCGCCGCGGCGCAATCGGCGAGCGTGAATCCATAGGGCGTCGCCCAGCCGCCGCCCGCCAGCTCCTTGTCGAGCCAGGCATAGATGGTATCGAGCCGCGCATGCGTTTGTTCGACGATGATCGGCAGATGATTTTCGGGCCCGCGCAACGCGTCGTTCACCACCTCCTGCATCCGGTTCATCACATGATGATCGAAGATGCGGTCGAACAGCCGGACCTTTAGCGCCGCGTCAAAATCCTGCGGGATCAGGCGCGGTTCGGGCACCAGATGGTCGAGATATTCGATGATGATCGACGATTCGAACCAGGGCACGCCGTCGTGGACGAGCAGCGGGAACTGTCCGACCGGCCAATGCGCCCGCAATTCGGGCATATGGTCGGGGAACGCCGGATCGACCGAGCGATAGTCGAATTCGATGCCCTTTTCGTAGAGCGCGATCAGCACCTTCCATGTGTAGGACGAAAAGGGGTGGCCATAATAGATCAGCATCAATTGCTATCCTTGCGCGTCAGCCAGGCGAGCGGCCAGCCGACGAAGAAGATGTGCGGGAAAAGCGCGATCGCGCCCTTCGCAAGGTCGGTCGGCGGGAAGGGCAAGCCGAAGCGCAGCGGCAGCACGATCCCGTTCATGATGACATAGAGCAGCAGCCCGTAAAGCGTTCCGGTCAGCCACCAGGGCCACGCCGTCAGCGCGCTCCAGCGCCGCGCAACGAAAAACCATGTCGCGACCATCGCGCCCATGATCGTATAATGGGTCGCGAGGCCCGCGATATCGCCGCCGATGCCCCAGCCGCGCGCGGCGTCGCCGAACGGCCCGCTCGCCACCGCATGGAGCATCGAAGAGACGGTACCGCCCTGCAACAGGCTCGACACCGACGCATAGACGATGTCGAGCGTGCCGCAGAGCACCCATGCGAAGAGCGCCGGGTTACGCCGCGCCAACGGCTTCACCCCGCACCGCGGCCTCGATCTTCGCGATATCGATCTTCTGCATCGTCATCATCGCGTCGAACGCGCGCTTGGCGACCTCGGGATCGCCGCCCATCGTCGCGTCGGTCAGCACGCGCGGGGTGATCTGCCAGTTCAGGCCCCATTTGTCCTTGCACCAGCCGCACGCACTTTCCTTGCCGCCGTTGCCGACGATCGCGTTCCAATAACGGTCGGTTTCCTCCTGCGTGTCGGTATGGACCTGGAAGGAAAAGGCCTCGCTGTGCGGAAAGATCGGGCCGCCGTTGAGCCCGACGCACGCTATGCCCAGCACGGTAAAGTCGACCGTCAGCGCGTCGCCCTTTTTGCCGCCGGGAAAATCGCCGGGTGCTTTGTGAACGGCGCCCACGCTGCTGTTCGGGAAGGTCGCGGCATAGAAATTCGCCGCTTCCTCGGCATCCTTGTCGTACCAGAGGCAGAGGCTCACGGGTTGGCTCGTCGGTTGGTTCGTCATTTTCACTCTCCTTTGATGGGCCCGCCGATCGACCATTGATGGCCGAACGGATCCTTTATCTGGGCATAGCGGTCCCCCCAGAACATATTGTCGAGTGGCATCACGACGCTTGCGCCCGCGGCAACCGCGCGTTCGAACCACGCGTCGGCATCGTCGACCTGCAGGTGCAGTGTCACGCCATCGGGCTTGCCCGACGGTTCGCTGACATATTCGGGAAATTCGTCGTGCATCATCAGCGACGCGCCGTTGATCGTCAGATGCGCGTGCATCAACCGCACGCCGTCGTCGGCGGGCACGCGCACATTTTCAGTCGCGCCGAACGCCTTGATGTAAAAGTCGATGGCCTCACTCGCGCGCTTGTCGGCGATCGCGATATGCGGGGTGAGGCCGGTGGTCGGGCCCTGATTGTCCATCGTCGCTCTCCTTCGATTATTTGCGCGGCCCGACGAAGCCGACCGGCGCACCCTGCGGATCGATGGCGTTCATCGCATATTCGCCGCCGGGGATTTCCATCGGTTCGTTGGTGATCGTGCCGCCGTTCGCGGTCACGGCGGCATGCGCGCGGTCGATATCGTCGACGCCGATATAGAAATTCCACACCGGGACCGGATAACCTTCCATCAACGGCATCACCGCGCCCAGCCCGACCTCGCCGCGCTGGATGAAGCGGTACGCGCCAAGCTCGCCCATCGGCATCTCGCCTTCCTGCCCCCAGCCGAAATGCTCTTTATAGAAAGCGATCGCGGCGTCGGAATCGCTCGTCGCCAGCTCGTTCCAGCGCACATGCTGTGCCTCGGTCACCGAAAAGACGTCCCTCTCCATGCCTTCCATTCCCTCGGGCGGCTTGGGGTCCATGACATAGAAGACTGCGCCCTGCGGGTCGGCGACCATTGCGATACGCCCGACCGGAATGTCCATCGCCGGCATATGCACGCTGCCGCCGTCGGCCTTGATCGCCGCAACCGCGGCATCGACATCGGCAACGTGGAGATAGCCGATCCAGATCGGGCGGGCGCCGCCCGCAATCATGTCGGCATTAAGAGCCAGCACGCCGCCGGCATTGCCGCCATCGCTGCGCCCGATCATGCGGTAATCGACGCCGCCCGCGGTCTGTTCGCCGGTGTCGGCGATCGTCCAGCCGACCACCGCGCCATAGAAGCGCGCCGCACCCGCAGGATCGGGAGTCATCAGCTCGTACCAGATGAAGTTGCTCGGCTCGCTCATCGTCTCTCTCCTCGATTTTTCTGTCAGTAAGTCAGGCTGGGGAACCAGTCGCCGCGCCCCTCGGGCGTCATGTCGAGCAGGCCCCAGAGCGGATCGACAAGGTCGCCCGCGCGGTGGTGCTGGCCGGGGTCTTCGGGTGCATAGGCCATCTCGCTCGCCCAGACGTGGCGGATCGCGTTGCCGTCCTTGCGGAAGACGTTGAAGATCGTCTCGTCCCAATTCTCGCCCGGCTTCATGCCATGCTCGGTGCGCTTGGCGTCGGACAGTTTCGACGTGTCGCCGAAATAATCCGCTGAATAACGTCCGTCGACGTCGGACAGAAAGGTCAGGTGCGGCCAGCGCCGGTCCTTCGCCCACGCCTCCAGCCGCGCGATCGGCGACTTGGCGACGACATAGAAGGGCGCGCGCTGCCCGATATGGCGTGCGCTGCCGTCGATCGCGTCGAGCATATGGGTGCAGCCGTTGCACGGCTTGTCGCGCTCGGCCCCGAACATGAAGCTTTGCATGATGATGCTTGGCTTACTCTCGAACAGCTCGGACAGCTTGATGCGCTCGGGACGCTGATATGCGCCGATCCGCTCGAATTCATAATCCTCGGGCACCTCGCCGCCCGGCGGCAGCGCGCGGCGCTTGGCGGCGACCGCCTCGATCTGACGGCGCAATGCGATTTCGTCGTCGAGCAGCGCGGCGCGCGCGGCGCGATAGGCGGGGCTTTCGTTCGGGAAGGACAGATGTTCCATGGCCTGCTTCCTTCTGGTCGGGCTTATAGCCGGTGCAGCCGCAGCGGCTTTACATTTTCGCGCGCGATCAGCCCGCGCGCCTCGAGATCGAGCTGAACGCCCTTCAGCCACCAGCCCGCTTTCGCGCCGCCGGGAAACAAATCCTCGGGCAGCAAAGGCAGCACGCGCGCCTTGACCTCGGCGACGGTGAGGCCGGGCTGAGCGCTGGGCACGGCCGCGAGCAGCGCGTCCTTCATCGCGTCATATTTCGCCTTCTCGACGCGCACGACATGGCCGGGGCTCGTGAAATTGAGCATTTCGACGCGTTCGAGGCTTTTGCTCATCGCGCATATCCCTTCGTCGCTTCGATCGGCGGGGCGCGAAAGCCCATCGCGATCCATGCGGTGAGCAAGCGCCACATGAACTTGCCCGAAGGCGATTTGTAATTGGGGATGTCGTCGGGCAACTCGACGCCTGCGGGCCGGTCGCCGACGATCGTCCGCATCTCGGCCGCCGGACGCTCGCCTTCGGGGATGCGGCCGGAATAGACGCTCAGCCAATGCCCCTTGGTAAATTCGAGCGCGATCGGCGCGTTGCAGCACCGCGCGACGAACCGCCGCGTCGGCGATTCGGGGGTCAGCCGGTGTTCGTCCAATTTGTCCGACCCCGACAGCCAGGCGAGGCGATCCTTGCGGACGAGCAGATAGGGTGTGCCCCCGTCGGCGCCGACCACCGCCGGCGCGCCGGGAAGCGCCGCGAAGGCGCGTCCCGCCGTCTGACAGCTCTGGCAATAACAGGTCGCCGCGACGATCGGCTTGCCGGTGAGTTCGAGCGTCACTGCGCCGCATTGGCAGGACGCGGTGCGATGTTCGGGTGTTTGTGTATCGGCCATCGGTTCTCTTCCCAGCGATCCTCCCTGCCGCGAAGCGATGGGGAGGGGGACCATCCGAAGGATGGTGGAGGGGCGGCGACGTCGCGCCATCGCCCCTCCGTCAGCCATGCGGGCTGCCACCTCCCCATCGCTTCGCGACAAGGAGGAGCAAAGTCAGGCCTCGACGATCGGTGCGAAACCGCCGTAGATCATGCGCGCACCGTCGAACGGATTATTCTCCGGATCATGCTTCATCCGCTCGTCGGTCATCATCTTTTCCCAACCCGTCGTGCGCGCTTCCTTGTTGGGCCACTCGACCCAGCTATAGACGACGGTCTCGCCGTCCTTCTTGTGCGCGGCGCGGGCATAATCGGTGACCTTGCCGTCGGGAACATCGTCGCCCCACGCCTCGACGACGCGCGTCGCGCCATAGTCGCGGAACACTTCGGACGCCTTTTGCGCCAGCGCGCGATAGGCTTCCTTGTTGCCGTCGGGCACGGGGACGACATAGCCGTCGACATAGGAGGTCGAGCCTGCGGCCCGATCGTCGACGATCGAGTCGAAGCCGCCGATGATCATCCGCTTCGCGTCGAACGGCATCTCGCCGCCCATCGCTTCCATACGCGGGTCGCTCATCATCTTTTGGTTTGCGGCGTCGCGCGTCGCCCTGTCGGGATATTCGAACCAGCTGAACACGACGGTTTCGTCGGGCTTCGCCTGCACGGCGCCCTTGAAATCGTTGACCTTGCCGTCGGGCACGTCGTCGCCCCAGCATTCGACCATGCGCGCGACGCCGAATTCCTTGAACAGCGGCGCGGCGTCGGCGGCGTGCTTGCGATAGGCTTCCTTGTTGGCGGTCGGCACCGCGACCACAAATCCTTCTACATAGGTCATCTTGTCTCTCCTTGGGGGGTGGGAGGGTTTCAGGCGGCGGGCGGTCCCGCTTCTTCGCTGAAGGCGGCCAGCTGCGCGTCCATCGCGCGTTGAAAGGCGGGGCGGGCGAGGCAGCGATCGAGATAGGCCTGCAATCGCGGTTGCTCGGCGATCAAGCCCGCCTCGACGGCTTCGCGCAGCACCGTTGCCATCGCGATGTCGGCGACGGTGAATTCGCCTGTCAGATAGTGTTTGTCGCCGATCGCGTCGTTCAAGCGGCCGAGCCGACCCTGAATGAATTCGATCAGGCTCGGACGGCGCAGCTTCGCCCATTCCTCTTCGGTCGAGAAAATGTCGACATTGCCAAGCTCGAACAGCATCGGCTCGACGCTGTTATAGGCCGCGAACAGCCAGGCGAGTGTGTTGGCGCGCGCCTGCGGGTCGCGGGGCATCAGCCGCGCGTCCTTTTCGGCGAGGTGAAGCAGGATCGCGCCGCTCTCGAACAGGCGGATACCGCCATCGTTGAGCACCGGGACCTGGCCCCACGGCTGGAACAGGAAATGGTCGGCGGGGCGGTTGATCGCGCTGATCAGATGTTCGGCATAGTCGAGTCCGATTTCCTCGCAGGCCCAGCGCGGGCGGAGGTCGCGGACATAACCGCGCGCGAAATCGGGGACCCAGTCAAAGGCAGTGACTTCGATCTTGCTGTCGGGGTTCACAGGCATGGCGATCTCTCCTCGTTTGTGGGGTTCAGGCGGGTAGGGGTTCGCCGACTGCGCAGTCGGCCAGATGCGCCGCCATCGCGCTCTGAAAGGCCGGGCGGGCTTTTCCGCGCGCGACATAGGCGGTCAGATTGGGATGCGGCGCCAGCAATTCCGGATTTGCGTTGCGGAGCACATCGACCATCACGATGTCGCCGATCGAAAAATGATCTTCCAGCCAGTCGCGGTCGCCCAGCGCCTGCGACAATCGGGACAGCCGCTGCTCGGCAAAGGGCTTCGCCGCTTCGATCGCACCGGCGAGCCAGTCGGTGCCCTGTCCCTTGACGGTCAGCACGACCAGGGTCTGGATCATCGGTTCGACGCTGTTGAGCGCGGCGATCATCCAGCTGATGGCGCGCCCGCGCCCTTTCGCGTCGCGTGGCAACAGACGCTCGTCGGCTTCGCCGATGTGGATCAGGATCGACCCCGTTTCGAACAGGGTCAGGTCGCCTTCCTTGTAAACCGGAACTTGCCCGAACGGCTGATCGGAAAGATAGGCCGGCGCCTTGTCCTCGAAAATGCCGCCGATCAGCCGCGTGCGATAGGGTTGGCCGATTTCGTCGAGCGCCCAGCGGACGCGGACGTCCTTGATACGGCCGTAAGCGAAATCCGGCACCGATCGGTAGGCAGTGATTTCGGGCATGGCCTCGGTTCGGGCGGACATGATCAGCTCCTCTTCCCTTTGATATAGGCGACGATCGACATCGCGTGGCCGTGGCCCAGGTCGAAGTCGCTTTTCAGCCAGTCGACGATCGCGGTTGCCTTGACGCCGGGGGCGAGGCCGCTTTCGTCGGCCAGGCCCTTGTCGATCGCGAAGCTTTTCAGTTCGTCGGCCGATTTGCCGGTCTTGGCTTCGACATTGTCGAGATAGGCCTGAAAGCTCATGCGCTTGCTCCTGTCCGCAGCGGGATCAGCGCGCGGAGGCGCGGGTCGCGCAGCCACAGGCCGCCCCACAGCATGATGCCCAGGTAAACGCCGAACAGGCTGTGGCTGAACAGCGGGCTGTTGATGCGCACATGCGTGCCGATCGCGCCGCCGAGATAGCCGGTTATCAAGATCGCACCGAGGATCGCGGTGCGCGGCCAGATATAGAGCAGGGTCGGGATCAGTAGCAGTATGCCGAGCATCGTCATCGTCGGGACGTCGAGCGGCCATCCGAGATCGGGCGGGCTATATTTGATTGCGGTTTCGGGTGAGACCAGCTTGAGCCCCGCATCGAAGAGAAGGAAGAGGATCACCAGGCCACTCAAGACATAGCCTGCGATCAACTGACCCTTGCCGGTTTGTTGGTCTGTCATCCTCTTCCTCCTCCCTTTTTCATTTTATGCGTTGGCTTCGGCGGGTTCGCCGGCGGGGATCGCGGTGGGGTCCATCCACATCACTTCCCAGATATGGCCGTCGGGATCTTCGAAGCTGCGGCCGTACATGAAGCCATAATCCTGTGTCGGGGTCGGGTCGGCCTTGCCGCCCGCCTTGACTGCCTTGTCGACCTGTCCGTCGACGGCTTCGCGGCTGTCGGCTGAAACGCAGATCAGGACCTGCGCGGTGCTGTGTGCGTCGGGGATCGTCTTCGACGTGAAGGTCGCCCATTTTTCATGCGTCAGCAGCATGACGTGGATCGATCCTTCCTCGACCACCATGCAGGCCGCGGTGTCGTCGGTGAAGGCGGGGTTGTTCGCCGCGCCGACCGCCTCGTAAAAGGCCTTCGACTTTTCAAGGTCGGTGACCGGCAGGTTCACGAAAATCATCTGGGGCATCTACTCTCTCCTTGGGGGTGGTGATTATTGAAGTCAGCGCGCGCGGCGCGCGGCGGCAATTACGCGCCGCGTCATGACGCGCCTCCGCTGCCGAACAGCATCCGCACATAACGCTTCAAATGGGTGACGGTGCCGCGCGCAATCGCCGGATCGTTCGTCGTTTTCGCCAGGACGAAGGCGCCCTGCAGCACCGACTGGACATGTTGGGCAAGGCCAAGTGCGGTGATATCCTCGGGCACCCCGTAAACATCCATCGCGGCCTGAATGTCGGGGGCGAGCGCCTGGCAATAGGCGTTGATGCTCGCTTCGCACGCGGCGCGGATGCGGTCGTTGGTCGCATAGGCTTCCTGCACCATCGTGCCGACGAAGCAGGTATAATCCTCAGTCGGTCCGTCGAGCATCGACAGGCGGAAATCGATATGGCCGAGCAGGCGGTCGAGCGGATCGTCCAGCTTCACATGCGGCGCCAGTTCGAACATCGGTCGCGCACGCTCGGTCCAGCCCTCTGCCGCCGCGATCGCCAGTTCTTCCTTCGAAGCGAAGTGATGGAAAAAGGCGCCCTTGGTCACGCCCGCGGCGGCGCAGATCTGGTCGACCGTCGTCGCCGAATAGCCCTGCTTGCGTACGGTGGCATGCGCCGCCGCGATCAGCCGCGCCCGCGCGCTGCCCCGCGGGGCGCGCACTCCCGCAGTACCGCCGCCCGCCGGGGGGACATCGCGGGCGGCGGCTGCGGGGATCGAGGGGGGCTGATTCGTCGTCATGCGAATCGACATACCGACTAGTTGGTATGTTGTCAAATATGCAATCGGGGTTACGCTCCGCGGCACCCCCGCCTTCGCGGGGGCAGGCTTTTCGCCAACTTCCGAAAAAGACTCGACCTTCCCGTCACTTCGCCTAAAGAGGGGATGGAACAAAGGGGGCACAACGGTGCGGTTCCGGGGGAAAGATGGTCGCAGTCGTTTCCACTGTCGCGTATCTCGGCATCGAAGCCCGCGGGGTTGAGGTGCAGTGCCAGGTCACGCCCGGCGTTCCGCGATTCGTCGTCGTCGGCCTTCCCGACAAGGCGGTGGGCGAAAGCCGCGAACGCGTCCGCGCCGCCATCGCCGCGATCGGCCTCTCGCTCCCGCCCAAGGTCATCACGGTCAACCTGTCACCCGCCGACCTGCCCAAGGAAGGTTCCCACTACGACCTTCCGATCGCATTGGCCTTGCTCGGTGCGATGGGGGTGATCGATGCGGAAACGCTGGCTTCCTATGTGGTCGTCGGCGAACTCGGGCTCGATGGACGCGTCGCGGCGTCGCCCGGCGTCTTGCTAGCCGCGATCCACGCCGGCAGCGCCGAGCGCGGGCTGATCTGCCCCGCGGTCCAGGGCCCCGAAGCGGCGTGGGCGGGCAATGTCGAGGTGCTTGGCGCGCCCGACCTCCTGTCGCTGCTCAACCATTTCAGGGGTAATGCCCTGCTAGCACCGCCGGTGCCTGGAGAGGTGGAGATTCCGGCGCGCGCGGCTGACCTCCGTCAGGTAAAGGGGCAGGAGACCGCAAAGCGCGCGCTCGAGATCGCCGCGGCGGGCGCGCATAATCTGATGATGTCGGGACCGCCGGGCGCGGGCAAGTCGCTGATGGCGGCGTGCATGCCGGGCATCCTTCCCGACCTCTCGCCCGCCGAGGCACTCGAAGTGTCCATGATTGCGTCGGTTGCCGGCGGGCTTGAAGGCGGTGGCCTGATCCGCGCGCGGCCGTTTCGTAGCCCCCATCATTCGGCATCGATGCCCGCGCTCATCGGCGGCGGGCTGCGCGTGCGGCCGGGTGAGGTCAGCCTCGCGCACCTGGGTGTGCTGTTCCTCGACGAACTGCCGGAATTCCAGCGCGGCGTCCTCGATTCGCTGCGCCAACCGCTCGAAACGGGCGAGGTCAGCGTTGCGCGCGCGAACGCGCATGTGACCTTTCCCGCGCGCGTTCAGTTAGTGGCGGCGATGAACCCCTGCCGGTGCGGTCATCTGGGCGACCCGGCGCTTGCGTGCAGCCGCGCACCGCGCTGCGCCGCCGATTATCAGGCAAAGCTGTCGGGCCCCCTGCTCGATCGCATCGACCTGCACGTCGAAGTGCAGGCGGTGAGCGCCGCCGACCTGGTCCTGCCGCCGCCCGCCGAGGGCAGCGCCGAAGTCGCGGCTCGCGTCGCGGCGGCGCGAGCGGTGCAGACCGCACGCTATGCGGAGCACAAGGCGCGGACTAACGCCGAGATCGACGGCGAACTGCTCGAAGCGGTTGCGACCCCTGACGAGGCAGGGCGCAAGCTGCTCGCACAGGCGGCCGAAGCGATGCGGCTGTCGGCGCGCGGCTATACGCGAATCCTGCGCGTGGCGCGCACCATCGCTGATCTGGCGGGCAGTCAGGATATCGGGCGCATCCATATCGCCGAGGCGCTCAGCTATCGCCGGCAGGCACCGAGGAACTGATGGAAGAAATCGTCTTTGAAACCGTCATCATCGAATGGCACGGGCCGGCACCCTTCCTCTTCGCGCCGGTGCCCGACGAACATGTCGGCGCCCTCCGCTACGCGGCGATGACCGAAAGCTATGGCTGGGGTGTCGTGCCCGTTGTGGCGACGATCGGCGACACGCTGTTCGCGACGTCGCTCTTCCCGCGCGATGGAGGCTATCTGTTACCCGTCAAGGTCGCGGTCCAGAGGTCGGAGCAGGTCGGCGTCGGCGACCGGATCGCGGTCAGGATGCGCGTGGGCCGCGCCTAGGCTCGCGCGAATCTCGCCATGGTGGTAAAGATTTTCGAACATATTGATGCGATGGGGTAGGGATGATCGCAGGGGGCAATCTTCTGGCGCACATGTGCGGCCGGCTCGGGCTGGGTTTCGTCCTGCTCGCGCTTGCGTTGTGGGGTCCGCCGGCAGCCGCCGCGATACTCGACGTCGACCGCGACCTTTGTCACGCGCAAAGCGAACTCGCCACGCCCGACCGCGGGCTCGCCGCGCTTCGCTTTTCGTGCAGCGGAGCGCCCACGGGATATCAGCAGGAAAGCCTGTGGCTTCGCGCTCCGCTCGAAGGCGGCGGCGCGCGGCGCGGCGATGTCGCGCTGATGGTCCACCAGTCGCGCTTCGACCGGCTCGCCGTAGCCTTTTCCTACGCCGACGGCGCGACGCGCTGGCAGCAAGTGCGGGCGGGCGACTATGGCTCCTATTGGCGTGCGGGCGGGCAGATATTGTTCGAAGCGCCCGAACGCGGCGCTGCGTTGACCGCGGTGACCATGCGCTTCGACCGCCTGTCGGGCCATCAATTCCTCCACGCGCGGACCGTATCGAAGGCCGAGGCGGGGATGCAGTCGGCGGGCATGGCGGCCGCGGTCGGCGCCGCGCTGACGCTGCTGCTTGTGAGCTGCATTTACAGCCTCTCGCTCGCCTTTGCCGTGCGCCGGCAATATCTGGCATGGCAGGCGGCCTGGGCAGGGACGATGCTGCTCTGGGGTACGCTCTGGTCGCAAATCCATCTGGCGCTGGTGCCGGGCTTGGCCGGGACGGTGACGACGCAGATCTGCACCTTTCTTTCCTGCCTCGCCATTGCGCTCGCGACGATCAGCGCGGCGACCTCGGTCGATCGCGGCAGTGCGCCGAAAGCGCTCCGGACCGCGGCGCTCATCTGCGGTTTGGGTGTCGGGCTGGCGGGGATTCCGCTGGCGATGATCCGCGGCGAGAGCCTGGGTTCGCTCGCCGATATCCTGGGACTCGTGATTATCGCCGACCTTCTGGCGGTGACGATCTATGTCGGCTGGGCATGGCGGCGCGGTTCGGTCGAGGCGCGCGACTTTCTCGCGGCGTGGGGGCTGCCGATGGCGGTGCTCGCGATCATCCACGTCGTCGACGTCGAAGACGGGTTCTGGGGTGGCGGATCGAAGCTGCTGGTCCTTGCCGCCGCGACTTGGCAAGCGCTGTGGCTGGCCGCTGCGGCGACGCGCCGGCTTGGGCATCTCCGCATCGAACGCGACCATGCGCGCAGCGCCGAGGCGCAGGCGCAACAACTCGCGCGCCGCGACCCGCTCACCGGACTGCCCAACCGCCGCGGCTTCGTCGAGAGCGTGACGCCGCTGCTCGAACGCGCGCGGGCGGACAATCTGCCCGCCGCCCTGTTGCTGGTCGACATCGATCGCTTCAAGTCGATCAATGACATCTACGGCCATGACGCAGGCGATGTCGTGCTGTGCGGCATCGCGCGGCGGATCGAGCGCTGGGAAGGGGCGATGTGTACCGTCGCTCGGCTGGGCGGCGAGGAATTCGGCCTGCTGACGATCGGGATGGAAGGCATCATTCTCGGCCGTTTCGCCGAGAGTATTCGGCGCGGGATCGCGGCGTGCGATCATAGCGAGACGGTCGGCGACCGGCTGGTAACCGCCAGCGTCGGGGTTGCCGAGGTCCGGCCGGCATGTGATTTCCAGCAGCTATACCGGCTCGCCGACGAAGCGCTCTATGATGCCAAGCGCGGTGGGCGCAACAAGGTGGTCGTCCAGCGGCATTATGACATGCCCGAACGAGCGGTCGGCCGCGAGGTCGCGAGATCGAATTGAAGGGGCCGCGCAAACGCGGCCCGAGATCAAAAATCGGCCGAAGCCGGAGCTTAGTTTGAGACGACTTCGAGCGGCGGCGGAGCTTTCGCCGCAGCGGCGCCGTGGCGGCGATGGCTCAGCTTGCCTTCGACCTTGCCGCCGTTTTCGATCGTGATGCTCTCATAGGTCACGTCGCCGGTGATCCGCGCGGTCGCGTGGACGATCAGCGTCTTCGCCTCGATCGCGCCGTCGAGCAGGCCCGCGATCTTCGCGGTTTCGGCCACGACCGATCCCTTGATCTCGCTCGCCTCGCCCTGGACGAGATTGGCGCATTTGAGGTCGCCGTCGATCTTGCCGTCGACATGCAGGTCGACGCTGGCCGAAACATTGCCGGTGACGACGACGTCCGACCCGAGGATCGAAAAGGTCGTGTGGCGGGCGCCCGTAGCCATTTTAGCGGGCACCACGGACGGCAGCGACGGAACCGACTCGCTGTCGGGCGTCGTCTTTGACTTCGAGAACATCGGCTTTGGCCTCCAGGAAGCGGCGCGGGTTGACCGCGACGCCGTTCAAACGGACTTCGAAATGCAGGTGGCTGCCGGTCGAACGGCCGGTCGAGCCCATTTTGGCGATCTGCTCGCCGGCGGCGACCTGCGCGCCGACCTTGGACGTAAAGCCCGACAAGTGGGCGTAGCGGGTCAGGATGCCCTGGCCGTGATCGACCTCGACGACATTGCCGTAGCCCGACTTCTGTCCGACATAGACGACGCGGCCAGGCGCGGCGGCCAGGATCGGCGTGCCCATCGGTCCGGGGAAATCGAGCCCCGAGTGCATCGCGCCAGCACCGGTGAACGGATCGCTGCGATAACCGAAGCTCGACGAGAGCATCAGCACGTTCGCGGGCTGACCCGACGGGATCGCGACGAGCGTACGTTCGAGCACTTCCATACGGAACAGTGCGCTTTCGAGCGCGGCGAAGGATTTGCCGAGCGAACTCGCGCGGCCGGTGCGGCCGCGATAGGGGATGAACGGACCACCGCGTCCGGCCGCGGCGTTGCGGATCAAAGCGGCGGGGTTCATGCCAAGCTTGGCGACGGCGCCCTCGGCCTTCGCGGCGCGTTCGTTGACGGCAGTCAACAGACGGTTGGCGAAATCCTCTTGCCGCGCTTCGAGGCGGGCGAGAATTTGCGCTTCGGGCGGCAGGTTCGGGTCGATCACGGCGCCAGTTTCAAGCCGGGAGGTCTTCAGCGGCGCCTGCTCGGCAGCCGGCGCAGCGCCTTCACCATGGGCTTCGGGCGTCACTGCGGCAGGCTCGACACCGAAATGGACTTTCGACCATTCCTCGAGCTGTTCCTGCCGGTCTTCGAGATCGGCGGCCGTTTCGGCGACATTGTCGCGATATTTGGCGATGCGGGCTTCGGCGGCGCTCGCTTCGGCCTGCTGCGCGGCAACAGCAGCGCGTTCGTCGGACTTGAGCAACTGGTTGATCAGGACGGCAAGCGTGACCGCCGCCCATGCCAGCAGCACCGCGCCGGCGATCAGCGCGACGCGCTTTTGCCAGACCGCGCTGACGCGCAGGAATCGAACGTGACCGTGCGTGCGAACAAAGATTTCATGGTCCTGAAACAGCGCAGAAAACCGCTGGCGCAATTCGCGCAGACCCGTTGTTTTCGATGACAAGTGGCGACCCCATCTTGTGTTTTATTGGAGCCCTCCGCCCCGATTGATGCGCCCTTTATCAGGCCCTTTACCGTGGTGCGAATCTTTGGAGGGCGACTCGGGCCGAGTCGAAACCATCGCGCGGTGAACGGTGTCAAACTGTCGGAACGCCGCCATTTTGGCAGGAAAACGCGCGCGAATCGGTAAATGATATTGACGGCTTGCTTACCATTTTCGGGTAGCGCTAAGCGGGTGAATATCATGGCGAAATCAGCTTCTTCCGAGCCCTGCGAATCGGCAATCGGCGCCGACGCGCGCGTAACCGCCCGTCCGCGTTCTGCGGTCAGCGCGGGCGTGGGCATCGTCGGACTCGCCGGTCTGGTTAGCTATTTGCTTATCGCGCGCTTCGCCCCGGACATCGCGGCTTTCCTTGGCATCGACTGGGGAAATCGCGGCGCGATGAACGGCCCCAACTCGGCGATCGCGAGCGTGCTCGCCTGCGGCCTGCCGATGGTTTTGTGGTCGGTGTTTGTCGACAAGGTGCACCGCAATCCGTCGACCGGGATCGACTGGAGCCAGCGCCGCCCGTGGCGCGAGACACTCGACATCAGCCTGACCAAGCTTGCCGGAATGTGGGCGACCTGGGGGCTGATCGCGCTGATCTATGCAACGATGCGCTATTATTGGGAGGGCAATTACGCCTTTTCGATGAACCTGCTCGAGACGGTTGCGCCATGGCTGCTGCTTGTGTCGGTGCCCTATATGCTGTGGCTCGACCGCCGGATGGTCGAACCGCGTGACGGCTGCTGGCAATTCGGGCGCTGGCTGATCGCGCCGGGCAAGCCCGTCGACGGCCGCGCGATCGGTCATCATCTGCGAGCTTGGGCGGTGAAGGGGTTTTTCACTGCCTTCATGCTATCGATCGTGCCCGGGAATTTTTCCGCGCTGGTCACGGTTCCGATGAGCGAGGTGCTCGCCAACCCCTATATGACCGGCCTTTGGGCGATCAATTTCCTCTATCTGGTCGACGTCCATATCGCGACCGTCGGCTATATACTGACGCTGAAACCGCTCGACGCGCATATCCGCACCGCCAACCCCTATGGCATGGCGTGGGTCGCGGCGCTCGTCTGCTATCCGCCCTTCATCCTGATGAACGGCGGCCCGCTCGACTATCAGGTCAATGGCTCCGACTGGGGGTATTGGCTGGCGGGGCATGAAAATCTGCTGATCGTCTGGGGCATCGCGCTTGTGCTGCTCACCGCGATCTACAGCTGGGCGACGATGGCGTTCGGCATCCGCTTTTCGAACCTGACGCACCGCGGCGTCATCACGCATGGCCCTTATGCCTTCACGCGCCACCCGGCCTATATTTCGAAGAATCTTAGCTGGTGGGTCGGCTCGCTGCCCTTCCTCGTCACCGCCGGCGGCTGGGTCGAGGGCGCGCGCAACGTCATTCTGCTCGGGCTGGTCAGCGGCGTCTATTACTGGCGCGCGAAGACCGAAGAGAAGCATCTCCTCGCCGATCCCGCTTATGCGCGATATTGGAACTGGGCGCAGGAACATGCGCTCGTCCCGCGCTTCTTTGCGAAGCTGACGGGGCGGGCACGCCCGCTGATCCGGCTGGAGCCCGACGAGCGCGTCGGGCCGGTGGCTTAGCGCGATCCCGCCGCGGCGGTCCTCGATCGCCATGACATGGCCCTGCGGCTGATAACCGCACAGGGTCAATCATAGGGCGATATTGTAGGAAAGCACTTTACCGCCGTGCCGGTTCTATTTCATCTGAAGCGGTAGCTGGCGACCGGCGGTTGCGGTCCCTCTTCTCGTCACCCCGGACTTGATCCGGGGTCCCGCTGCTCCGCGAACTGTATAGATGATTTCGACAAGCGGGATCCCGGATCAAGTCCGGGATGACGAAGGAAGATCAAGTAACGTCCGCTTACCAACCCCATACCGGCTCCCTCCCCATCGCGGCGCGACGGGGAGGGGCGTCAGGGTCAGAATTTGAAGCTTGCCTCGAGCCCGTAAATGCGGGGTTCGTTGACGTAGCTCGTCAGGTTGTTGAAATCGATGCCGCCGGTCGGCGATTCATCGTTGGTGATGTTGCGCACGAAGCCCGCGATGTCGAAGCGATCGGTCTTGTAGCCGACGCGCACGCCACCCTCGAGCAGCTTGTCGTCCGAGAATTCGACCGAGCGATAGAGGAAGAACTGCACTTTCGAGCGATAATACCAGTCGGTGAAGGCATAGATGGCGCCGTCGCCGACGGGGATTTCATAGCCCGCAGTCCAGTTGAGCGTGAACTTCGGCGACTGCGGCAACTGGTTGCCGTCGATCGAGAAGATGCCCGGGCTGCCTGCGCGCGGCGGATCGAGCACGGTGCACGGCGTCGCCGAGCCGCAACCCGCGACGAAGGCGTTGGCATCGTCGATCTCGGCGATGTTCCACGCGCCGCCGATCGAGAAGGTCAGGCCCTTCGCTGGAGCCGCCTGGAGTTCGGCTTCGATGCCATGCCCCTTGGCGTCGACGTTGAGCAAGCTCGCGACGTTCGACGTGCCGCCGACCGCGGTGAGTTGCAGGTCCTTGGTGTCGAAATAATAGCCGGTCAGGTTGAAGCGGACGCGGTTGTCGAGGAAGTTGGTCTTGATCCCCGCTTCATACGACATCGTCTCTTCTTGATCGGCGGTCGAGATGACGCGCGAGAAGGTCAGGCGGCCCTGCACCGACGGTGCGCGATAGCCGCGCGCGACGCGGGCGTAGAGGGTGACGGCGTCCGACGCTTCATAGGTCGCACTGGCGTCCCACGTCAGCAGCTTGCCCTTGACGCGCGCGGCCTGCGGCGGGACCGGGGTGTTCGGGTTGACGACGAAGTCGGGGCGCGTTTCGACCGGACGCGACGCGACGAAATCGCGCGTGTCGTGATTATAACGCGCGCCGGCCTGCAGCTTGAAGCCATTGTCGAACTCGTAGTTGACCGAGCCGAAGAGGCCATAGGCTTCGCTGTCCTGCCGCTGGATCGCGATCGCCGACGGGGTGGCGTCGGTCGGGCCGCCGAACTCGAAGCTCGAAATGTCGAGCTTTTCGTCGAAATAGAAGGCGCCGAACTGGTAACCGAGTCCGCCGTTGTTGTTCGAGGCAATGCGGATTTCCTGTGTGAACTGGTCGAGGCTCGGCACATTGTCCTGGCTCTGCGCCTGGAACGGAATAAGCCCCGGACCCGACACGGGCAGGAACACCGCGCCAAAACCGCCGTCGATATCGCCGCGGCTGCGGAAATTGCCGTTCCAGTAGGAGGTGATCGAATAGGCGGTCACCGGCCCGAAATCATATTCAAGGTTCAGCCCGGCATTATAGGTGTTGAGCTTCTGGAAATTCAGCCCGTCCTGATAGACTTCGTCGCGCTTGAATTCGGTGCCCGCTCCGCCAAGACCGACGAGCTTGTTGCTGCCCGGAAGCTGCGTGTTGGCGCGGAAAATGATCGCCGATCCGTCATAGATGCGGACCTGACCGGTCACGCGGCCGGTGAAGGGACCGTTTTCATATTGGAGCTGAAGGCGCGCGGCGATGTCGTCATAACCGCCAAGATCCTTGCTCTTGGTCGTCGCGACATTGTCGACCCAATTGTCACGATGCTGGAACAGCGTCGACAGGCGCACCGAAAAGCCGTTGTCGTCGGCGGCGCCCGCCGCGACTTCGACCTGCGTGGTGCCATAGCGGCCATAGCTGGCGCGCGCATAGCCGCCGGTCTTGCCGGGCTTGACGGTGTCGAACTTGACGATGCCCGCGGGGGTGTTGCGGCCGAACAGCGTGCCCTGCGGCCCGCGGAGGACTTCGACGCGGTCGAGGTCGAAGATCGGGAAACCCTTGAGGATCGGGTTTTCGAGCACGACATCGTCATAGACGACGCTGACCGGCTGCGACGCGTTGAGGTCGAAATCGGTGTTGCCGAGGCCGCGGATATAAAAGCGCGGGAAGGTGCGGCCGAACGAGCTTTCGATATTCAGGCTGGGGACGCGGCCCGCGAGGACGCGGACGTCCGAACCGGTCGAAGTGATCGCATCGAGCGTATTGCCCGACAGCACCGAGACGGCCACCGGCACATCCTGCAGGCTTTCCTCGCGGCGCTGCGCGGTGACGACGATGTCGCCAAGGCCGCTGTCTTCAGCGACGGGAGCTGCGTCCTGCGCAGCGGCGGGGGCCGCCCACGCCGACGTGGCGAGAGCAATGCTTATAGCGATAGTGGAAGGAAAGTGGCGCATGGCGAGCTTCCTGAAACAGAGTTGACGGTGGGAGAGTGGAAAAACCAAAGGCTCTTTGGCTTTCCGTGCGCCGGCAATCAATCGCGGAAGCGCGCACCGCTGACGTTCGTGTCAGCAGTGTTGCGCATTTGCTGCACTTTTGCGGCGCTGTTGTCTCTTAGAAGCTCAATTCGTCGTAGATCTTCGACAAATCCTGGTTCCACGGGCCCTCATAGCGATCGAGCAGGTCATGCGCAGGCGACTTGCCGCTCTTGGCGATGCGGCGCAGCGGTTCGAGGAAGCCAACCTCATTGTCGCCCATCGAATTGACCTCGCCGCGTGCGGCGAGGCCCGCCGCCGCGATGTCGAGAACGCGGTGGGCGAGTTGCCCTACGGTGCCGCCGCCCGGCGCCGGCGCGTCGAGCCCTTCGCTCGGCACGGCATCGCGCAGCGTCTGCTGCTCCTCAATGCTCCAGCCCTTGACCAGATCCCAGGCGGCATCGAGCGCGCTCTGATCATAGAGCAGACCGACCCACAGTGCCGGAAGCGCGCAGATGCGGTTCCACGGACCGCCATCGGCGCCGCGCATTTCGAGAAAGCTTTTGAGCCGCACTTCGGGAAAGGCGGTCGACAGATGGTCGTTCCAGTCGGAGAGGCGCGGCTTTTCGCCCGGCAACGCGGGCAGATCGCCCTTCAGGAAATCGCGGAAGCTCTGCCCCGCGGCGTCGATATATTTGCCGTCGCGGAAGACGAAATACATCGGCACGTCGAGCATATAGTCGACATAGCGCTCGTAGCCGAACCCATCCTCGAACACGAACGGCAGCATGCCGGTGCGCGCGGGATCGGTGTCGGTCCAGATGTGGCTGCGGTACGACATATAGCCATTGGGCCGCCCTTCCGTGAAGGGCGAGCTGGCGAAGAGCGCGGTCGCGAGCGGCTGGAGCGCCAGCGACACGCGGAATTTCTGCACCATGTCGGCCTCGGACGAATAGTCGAGGTTGGTCTGGATGGTGCAGGTGCGCAGCATCATGTCGAGGCCCATCGTGCCGACGCGCGGCATATGGTCAAGCATGATCTTGTAACGGCCCTTGGGCATGATCGGCAGTTCGGCGCGCGTCTTGTCGGGCCACATGCCGAGCCCGAGGAAGCCGAGGCCGAGTTCGGCGCCGACCTCTTTCACCTGTTTCAGATGGCGGCCGGTTTCGGCGCAGGTCTGGTGCAGATTTTCGAGCGGCGCGCCCGACAGTTCCAATTGACCCGCGGGTTCGAGGCTGACGGTGCCGTCGCTGCCCGCGAGCGCAATAACCTTGCCGCCCTCGATCACCGGTTCCCAGCCGAAGCGGGTGAGTGCCATCAACAGGTCGTGGATGCCGCCGGGTTCGTCATAGGAGGGTGCACGATGATCGGCGGTGCGATAGACGAATTTCTCGTGCTCGGTGCCGATGCGCCAGCGGTCCTTGGGCTTTTCGCCCTTGATCATGGGGACCGCGAGCTGGTCGCGATTTTCGACGATGGGATCGTTGCTGTCCGAGGCGGTGCGCGTGCTCATATCGCGCCATTATACGGTTCGGTACAGAATGCAATCGGCTGTTGCCTGCGCCCTATTTCACACGGGCGCGGAGGTTGATCGTGAAGCTCGATCCCGGCGCCATCGCGCCCTTGGGACGGATGCGGACATGGGTGATGCTGTCATCGACGCCGTTGGCATCGGCGGCAGGCGCATAAGTCCAGCTGGCGCCGCCATTGTTCGAAAATTCAAGATCATCGGCATTGTTCGACAGGCTGGTGAAGCCATAGGTGAGCCCGCTGCTGCCCGCCGCGAACAGGATCGGGCCTGGTCCCGGCGCATAAGTGCCGACGAACAGGCTGAGATCCGAGGGAATCACATCGGTGACGATCACGCTGCCCGCCGTCGGCGCCGTACCCGACGGTGCGGTGACGGTCAGGCTGTAATTGGCAAAGCCGCCGGGGATCAATTTGGCGTTGGTCAGGCCGTTCACCGGATCGCTGTAGGCGAGTGAGGTCTTTGCGATCGAAAGCGGCACGATATACGTATTTGTGAAAGTGCAGATGATGGCCGTGTCGGCGGCGTTCACCACCAGCACATTGCCGGCGAGCGCGGTTGCATTGCCGGTGCAGGCGAGCGCCTGCGCATAATTGGCGCCATTGCCCACGGTAAAGGTTTCGCTGAGGGTGGCGCTCTCGGCCGCGTACACGGTGACCGCGGCATTGGTATCGGTCTCGTTCGCGCTGTTCGCGACCGACGAGAGGCTAGCGTTGTTGATCAACCCGCTCGTCGCGACGGTGACGGCGTTGGCGATTTGCGCGTTCGCCCAGGTCTTGCGAACGACGAGCGTCGCCGACTTGCGGCTGTTCGTCCAGCTACACGTGAGCGAGGTGCCCGATGGCATGACGACAGTGCGGCTGAGACCGCTGCCCGATGTCGCGACGATGGCATTGTCGCTGTTGCGCCGGCATTCGAGGCTGCTGTTGTAGTTGGCGGCCGCGCCGGTCGTATAGGCTTCGGTCAGCGTCAGCGTGCTGCCCGGGGTCGCGATGGCGGTTGCGTTGGTCGTGGTGCCGCCGACGGTCGAATTGCCAGCGGTCGGTAGCAGGCCGCCCGCAATCGACAGGCCGACCGCGTCGCCCGCGATCCCGTTCGTCCAGTTCTTGGCAAGGACGACGGGCGAGTCATTGTCGGTGATCGTATAGGTGCTGGCGGTCCGCGCTGCGCCGCCGCAGCTCGACGTGCTCGATACGGTGTAGCCGGTTCCGGTATTCAGCGCGATCTGGATGGTCTCGCTACCCTCGGTCGCGGTTTCGTCGATAATCTGGATGCCGAGCGGGACGGTGACGTTCTGATAGGTGCCCGCGGGAATGGTGACGGTGAAATTCGCGCCGCCGCCTGGCGTCGTATAGTCGGTGCCGCGCGTCGCGGTGCCCCCTGTGATGCTGACATTGACCGTGCGCGCGCTGAACAGCGTGCCACTGACGATCAGGCCGGGGAGGTTCGCCGAGGGGATCGATTCGACCCCTGACGATGCCGCGGTCGACAGTTCGACGAAGGGGTTGAGCGTGATGCGGATGTCATCGAGGAAGTTGCCGTAGCTGCCCGCGTCGGTGGTGATGAACTGGACGCGTTGTACCCCCGATGCGCCGCTGTAGGTGGTCGACCCCGTGTTGACGTTCCACACATTGTTGATCGTCGACGACTGGGTCGCCAGCAACTGGATTTGCGTGCCGGTGCTGCTGGCGATCTGGAAGCGCGCGGTCTGGGTCGCCGGGCCGCCCGAGCGCGCGCGATGGGCAAAGGTCCAACCGATCGACTCGCCATTGACCATGCAGATATTCTGATAGAGCGCGCCGGGAACATTCGCGTTCATCTCGGCAAAGACCGACCCGTCATAGGCGGGGACGCCCTGGAAGTTGCTGTCCCAGAGTTCGATCTCTCCCGACGCCGAATCCCAGCCAGTGACGGACCCGTTCGAATAGATTTCGTAGTTCGCCGCGCCGGGCCCCTGCGGGTCGTTCGCTTCGAAGGACGGGTTCACGATCACGCGCTGCGCCGCGGCCGGCGGCGCGATCGTCAGCGCGGCGGCGATGGCGATCGCACAAAGTCGAGCGAGAGAGCCTTGGCGACCGTGCATCAGTTGACGGTCACGTCGAACGTAACCGCCATGGTGCCCGTTGGCGCCAGCGTCGGCGTGGTCGCGGCCACGGTGGTGCCGGCGATCGATGCTCCGAAGGGGTCGCTCTCGTCGGCGCCGCTCGCGTTATCGTCTTCGACCGTCGTGGCGCCCGCGCAGCTTGTGCCGCTGCGCAGCGAGCCCGGGATGAAGGTCGTGGTCGCAGGCAGAGGGTCGCCAACGTTGATACCGGTCGCGGTGCCGCTGCCATTGTTGGTGACGAGGATGCAATAGCGCATCGTCGCGCCCGGGATCGCCTTTGGATCGGTCGTGCCATTGGTCGGGTCGCTGACGACGCTGCTGGTCTTGGCGATCGTCAAATTGGTGGTCGGGCGGCAGAAAGTGATGTCATGGATCGCGGCGCCCTGTTGTCCGGGATCGGCCGGAGCGAGGCTGTGGCTGCCATAGGTGATCGTGATGGTATCGACGGGCGCGGAAAAGGTCACGACGACATTGCCGTTGGCGCTGTTATCGGCTGAGGTGACGTCGCCATAGGCGCTGTTGCCGATGACATAATTGCTGATTCCGTTGGTCAAGGTCGGCATCACCGATGCCCCGTTGAAGCTGCCCGTGACGGTCAGACGGTCGGCGAATTGTCCCGCCGCATAGTCGATGTCGAACACGCGAAACTGTGCGCCGGGAACCGCAGTCGGCAGCGTGATCGTAGAGGTGATGGCGCCGGCCTGGCTGGTGAAATCGGCAATTTCAAAGATCGAAAACTGCGCCGGGCTGAACCCCCCGGTGACGACATTCTGGCGCGTCGGCGACTGGCCGCCATAGGTCGCGTTGTTCAGGAAGCTTCCGCCGCTGATGGCGATGCCCACATTCATCGTGCCGATTGCGGTCAGCGCGTAATTGCCGCTGGTCGTCCCCGCCGCCCAGCTGACGCCGTCCCAGTCGTGTACCGTCGTCCCCACCGGGCAGACAAGCGTCGGTGGCGTTCCCGCGACGCGGGTGCCCGACACGGTAAAGGTCGCGCTGTCATAATCATCCTCACCGGCAGCGCCGTTGCCGGGCGTCGAATCGAAATCGAAGGCCGACGACGCGCTGACCTCGGCGCTATTGGTCACGCTTGCTCCCGCGGTGGCGGTGACGGTGCCGGTGATCGTCAGCGTCCGCGTCGTCCCGGGCGGGATGCTGCCGACTGCCCACACGCCTGTCGTACTGCTATAGCTGCCGAAACCCGAAGCGCCGGTGAAAGCGAATCCCGCAGGCAATACATCCTGTACCGTCACGCCGGTCGCGGTAAGCGCCGAGCCGCTCGCGTTTGTCACGCTCAATATATAGTTGATGCTGGTTCCCGACGCGGGCGATGCATTGCTCACCGACTTGGTCAGCGACAGATCGGCGGACGGTGCGATCGGCACGGTCACGAGCGTCAGGTCGGTGCGCGTAAAATTGCCGTTGTCACCATTGAGCGAGTCGCAGATTGTGAGCTGCCAGGTTCCTGCCGAACCCTGTCCGTTGAAACTGGCGAGCGAGCCTTCGGGACGGAATGTGCGTTGGTAGGGCGGCGCCGCGGCCGTGTTGTCGTTCGTCGTGTGCGTCGAGATGCTCGCCGCCGCGCTGTCGTCGAACAGGACGTTCAGATTGTCTGCCGACGTGCCGACATTGGTGATCAAATTGACCACCGTGCCGGCTGGCGACACCAAAGTCGCGCGGACATCTCCTCGGTAGGTGTGCGTGAACTGGACGCCGATGTTCACGTCGGTGACCTGCGCATTCGCGGCGACCGTGAAATTTCGCACCATCGGGCTGGTGCACGTCGTCGCGGTTTCGCTGATCGTGCCGGTCGTCGTGTTGCTGTAGCTTGTGGTGGTCTGTGCGGCGGCGGGATTGCTGGCAAGCGTCAACGCCAGCCAAACGAGCATGAGACATACTCGCACAGACTGCAAACACTGGCCCCCACGCCAGCGGTATCGGCTCTGGTCCCGCCGTTGCATGGCGCCGCTATGCCCCGTGCATAGCTAATATCCGGTTAAAATCGGTGACTTGGCGGCGATTCTGTTCGGTGACGGGACAGAATATCCGGCCCGGCTAGTCCCCTGACCAGTCGCCATGTTGCGCCATCCACACGCCGATTGCCGCGATGGCTGCGGTTTCGGCCCGCAGGATGCGGGGGCCGAGCGCGATGCGGCGCACGGCTGCGTGAGCCGTCAGCATGGCGCGCTCCTTATCGGTGAAGCCGCCCTCGGGCCCGGTCAGGATCGCGGAGGGCGCGGGCGCTTCGACCTTTGCCAGCGGAACCCCGCCGGCCTCATCGGCGAATAGAAGCGCACGGTCCGCGGGCCATTCCTTCAGCAACTGGGGCAGTTTGACGGGTTCGGCCAGCATCGGCAGCGCGGTGCGCCCGCATTGCTCGCAGGCTTCGACGATCTGCGCCTCGAGCCGCTCGCGCTTGACGCGTTCGACGATCGTGCGTTCGGTAATCACCGGCTGCAGACGGCCGATGCCAAGCTCGGTCGCCTTTTCGATGATCCAGTCGAGCCGCGCCTTCTTCACCGGCGCAAAGCACAGCCACAGATCGGGGACCTGCTCGATCGCCTTCGTCTGTCGTTCGATACGCAGCGTGAGCGCCCGTTTCGCCGCATCGGCGACGATCGCGAGCCATTCGCCGCTGACATTGTCGAAAAGCAGGATCGGATCGCCCACCTTCATCCGCATGACGTTGAGCAGATAATGCGCTGCTGGGCCGTCGATGACGGGGGCGGCACCCTCTCCCAGCGGCAGATCGACGAACAGGCGGGGGGTGCTGGCGGGCGGCCAGGCTGGAGTCGCGGGCATGTGCGGCCGATAACAGAAGGCGATATTTTGTGCATCCTTTGCCGTGAGGCGATCGGCTTTGTCCCGATCCGGGTCAAAAGCCCGAATCCAGGTCGGTTTGCCGATCCCCGATTAGCGTTTTGGTAAGCAGTTCCCCTCTAGGTGCGAGATTACCAGTCGCGCATCTGGGTGGGTGGCGCCTCTGGATTGAGGGGTTTTGACCATGCGAGGGACCTTTTTCGGCTGTCTAAGGACGGCCACCTCGAAACTTTTGGGCGATCAACGCGGCAACGCGATGATGCTGACCGCGGCCGCGATCGTGCCGGTAATCGGCATCGTGGGATCGGCCATCGATATCGGCCGCGCCTATATGACGCAGCTTCGACTGCAGCAGGCGTGCGACGCCGGCGTGCTGGCCGGGCGGCGAGCGATGGCGGCGGGCCTTTATGACGACGCCGATAAGGCCGAAGCGACCAAGATGTTCAGCTTCAACTTCCCCACGGGCATCTATGGCAGCCGCAACGTTGCCTTTGTTTCCGTGGCCGAGAAATCCGACGTCAACGGTACCGCCAGCGCGATCCTGCCGACTGCGATGATGTATATTTTCGGCAAGACCCAGTTCAACCTGGCCGTCGCCTGCACCGCGAAGCTGGAAATCTCCAACGTCGATGTCATGATGGTTCTCGACGTGACGGGGTCGATGAAGGACAAGGCCACCTCGTCCGATACCGACACCAAGATCGTGGCGTTGCGGAAATCGGCGATCGCCTTTTTCGATACGCTGACCAATGCCGACGTTGGCGATGGACGACTTCGCTTCGGTGTGGTTCCTTATAGTTCGACGGCGAACGTCGGGCGGATTCTGTTGGCGAAGAATCCCGCATGGCTGGCCGACGAAAGCCAGATTCCTTCGCGGTCGCCGAAGTTGAAACCTGTCTATTCGAACCCACAGACGGTGGACGATACCAATTTTACCAACGGCACAACGACATTTGGCACCTGGACCGCGGTCAACAGCACCAGCTACAACCAGACGCAGTGCGGTAATCAAACTCCGCCGGCGGATACGACGCCGACCGCGTCGGGGCAGCCTTCGCTGAATCAGACCGGGCAATATGTAAATAGTGACGGCAATCGAATCACGACATACGATAATAGCCAGGTCTATCGCTATTATACTCACCGCTACCGCTGGATTCCCAAGAATGGGAAGGTCGCTGCCTATTGCGAACTTCAGCGCAGCACAGCGACCTTCACGCGGACGCACACGACGACGGTGACCGAAACGCCAACCTTGGTGTTCGACAATAAATATACCTATGAAAACCGCACCATTCCTGTCGGGCCCGCGAAATTGGGTAACCCGATCGTCTTGGATACGGGCGATAGCGGCACCAACTATTCGGTGACATGGGGCGGGTGCGTGAGGGAACGCCACACAGTGCCATTCGCATCGAATGAAACTGCTCCCAGTGACGCGTTTGACATGGACATCGACTCGGCTCCGACGTCCGACCCCAAGACGCAATGGCAAATCCTGGTCCCCGAACACGCCTTTCCGCGCGCAAGCGGGCCCGGCAGCAAGCCGTCGTCGACCAACGGTATTGTCGTCAACAGCAGTGATGTGAGCAGCGACAGCACGACCAACGGCAGTTGGCAGCGCTATTCCAAATATTGGTCGAACGGCTGGGGCGTCTGCCCCGCGGCCGCGATGAAGCTCACGACCATGACCAAGACCGACAAGACCAGCTTCAGCAACTATATCAACGCGCTGCAGCCGCTTGGCGGAACCTATCACGATGCCGGCATGGTCTGGGGGGCTCGCCTCATTTCGCCGACCGGCATTCTCGCTGACGAGAATGGCCCGTACAGGGATCGGCCGGTCAGTCGGCATATCGTCTTTATGACTGACGGTGACATGGCGCCCAATATGGGGAACTTTTCCTTCCAGGGTTATGAATGGACGGCGCAGCGCATCGGGGCAACGGATGATGCCGAGCTGACGAAGCGTCATAACAATCGTTTCGTCCAGCTTTGCCGCGCGGCGCGCGAGCGGGGCATTACCGTCTGGGTGGTCTCGTTCGGCGTCGGCAGCAACGCCAACCTCAACAGTTGCGCGTCGTCGGGACAGGCCTTTGAAGCTGCCAACGCCGCGCAGCTCAACAGCCAATTCCAGGCGATCGCCCGCCAGATCTCCAAGCTGAGGCTGTCGAAATGAGCCGCCTTTCCAACCTGCTTCGCCGTCTTCGCCGCCATCAGCGCGGCGTAGCGTTGGTCGAATTCGCGCTTACCGCGCCGGTCTTCCTGCTGCTTCTGATGGGCATCTTCGACTATTGCTGGCAGATGTACGCTCAGCAGGTGTTGCAGGGCGCGGTCGCCAAGGCCGGGCGCGACGCGACGATCGAAACCTATGCCATCGATCAGTCGAACCTCGACAAGCGCGTGCGGCTGCAGGTGCAGAAAGTATTCAAGGGCGCCCAGGTCAGCTTCAACCGCCGCGCCTATGACGACTTCAGCAGCATGAAGCCGCCGCGTTCGGTCGACTATGACCGCGACGGCGTGCCGGATTGCTGGGAGGATGGCGGCAAGGCGGGCAACGGCGGCGCCGACGACGTCGTTCTCTATACGGCGAGCATGAAGTTCGACCGGATCCTGCCTGTCTGGCGAATGTTGGGCCAACCCCAGAGTACGACCCTGACGTCGACGACCGTGCTTCGCAACCAGCCGTTCGCCAATGGCGCCCAGGTCGTTCCGGAGACTTGCGGATGAACATTTCTTTCCTCCGACGCTTTCGCGTCGTCGCGCGGCGCCTTGTACGGAACGCTCGTGCGACCGTGCTTATCGAGATGGCCTTCTGCATCCCGCTCCTGGTGCTTCTGGGTTTCGGCGGGCTGGAGATGGCGAATCTCGCGCTGATCAATACGCGCGTCAGCCAGATTGGGCTGAATACTGCCGATAATGCCTCGCGTATTGCGGCTGGCAGCAACCTTGCGCAGCCGCAAGTCCGCGAGGTGGATATCAACGAAGTGTTCGTCGGTGCCGAAAAACAGGCCAAGGGACTCGACCTCAACGGCCGCGGCCGGATCATCCTCTCGAGCCTCGAGCGGAACAAGGATGACGGGCAGTGGATTCACTGGCAGCGCTGCTACGGCAATATGAAGGTTCCTTCCGCCTATGGCCCCGAAGGAACGGGCGCGACGGGAACCAGCTTCAAGGGCATGGGGCCGAAGGATCGCGAGGTCACGGCGGCGTCGGGTACCGCCGTGATGTTCGTCGAGGTCATCTATCAATATGATCCGCTGCTGTATGGAAAATGGCTAGGGCCGCGCACGATCCGGTCGGCCGCCGCTTTCAACATTCGCGAGGCACGCGACCTGTCGGGCGTCAAGTCACCGGGCACAAAGGCTAGCTGCACCTGACCGGCGTCGGTCGACGCTTCTTAGCGATCGGGCATTTATCCTGGACGCGGCGACTGCTATCGCCCGCGCATCGATGACTGCCACCCATCCTCCTGATAGCCAGCTACGCGGCTTCCTCGCCTTGCTGCCGTCCGCGGCGCGCCCTTATGCGTTGCTCGCTCGGTTCGACCGCCCGATCGGTTGGTGGCTGCTCTATTGGCCTTGCGCCTGGGCGCTTGCCCTGGGCGGCGGCGCGGTTAGCCATTGGCCGCTGTTCCTGTGGCTGCTGATCGGCGCCATTGCGATGCGCGGCGCGGGCTGCGTCTATAATGACATCGTCGATCGCGACCTCGATGCCCGCGTGGCCCGCACGGCATCGCGGCCGGTCGCGAGCGGCGCGGTGTCGGTACGCAATGCTTTGCTGTGGACATTGTTCCTGTCGCTCATCGGCTTGCTCGTGCTGCTCCAACTGCCACGCCCGGCGCAGATCGTCGCGCTCGGCAGCCTGATTCTCGTCGCCGGCTATCCCTTTATGAAACGGATCACCTGGTGGCCGCAGGCGTGGCTGGGGCTGGTGTTCAGTTGGGGCGCGCTCGTCGCGTGGGTCGCGGTCGGCGGGCCGGACGGCCTTGCGCTGCCATTGCTCTATGCGGGCTGCATCGCCTGGGTGATCGGGTACGACACCATCTATGCGCTTCAGGACATCGAGGACGATATGCTGATCGGCGTAAAATCGAGCGCGCGGGCGATGGGGCGCCATGTGAAGGGGGGCGTTTCGATATGCTACGCGCTGGCGCTCGCCTGCTGGGGCGGTGCGTTGTGGGCGGTGCGCCCCGATCCGCTGGTGCTGATCGCGCTGGTGCCCGCCGCGCTGCATCTGACGGGCCAGGTCGTTACGCTCGACCCGGCGAACGGTGAGGACGCGCTGGCGAAGTTTCGCGCCAACCGTTTTGCGGGCCTGCTGGTCTTTGCGGCGATGCTCGTGGTGGGAATGGCGCCCTAGGGTTACTCCGCGGCGAGCAGTTCCTCGGCGCCGCCGAGGTCGACCGAGACGAGCCGCGACACACCACGTTCGATCATCGTCACCCCGAACAGGCGGTGCATGCGCGCCATCGTCACCGCATTGTGGGTGACGATCAGATAACGCGTGTTGGTTTCGCGGCTCATCCGGTCGAGCAGGTCGCAGAAGCGCTCGATATTCGCGTCGTCGAGCGGCGCGTCGACCTCGTCGAGGACACAGATCGGCGCGGGGTTGGTGAGGAAAAGCCCGAAGATGAGAGCAACCGCGGTAAGCGCCTGCTCGCCGCCCGAGAGCAATGTCAGCGTGCCAAGGCGCTTGCCCGGCGGCTGCGCCATGATTTCAAGGCCGGCCTCGAGCGGATCGTCCGAATCGACGAGCTCAAGGTGCGCCTGCCCGCCGTTGAACAGGGTCGTGAACAGCCGCTGGAAATGCCCGTTGACTGCCTCGAACGCGGCGAGCAGTCGGGCGCGGCCCTCGCGGTTGAGGCTGCCGATCGATCCGCGCAGACGGTTCACGGCCTGCGTCAGTTCCTCGATCTCGGCGGCGTTCTTCTCGCGCTCGGTGTCGAGTTCGACCAGCTCGTCGGCGGCGACGAGGTTGACCGGACCTAGCCGCTCGCGATCCGAAACCAGCCGGTCGTGCTGTGCCGATTCGGCATTCGCGTCGCCAACACTGCCAGATTCGAATCCCGCCTTTTGCGGCAGCAGCGGCGGTGGGCATTCGAAACGTTCGCCCGACAGGCGGCCCATCTCGATGCGGCGAAGCTCGGCATTTTCTGATCGGGCCACGGCGCCCGCACGGGTTTCGCGCGCGGCGGCGACGCGCTCGCGGATCGCATTGAGGGCGGTCTCGGCTTCGCGTAGCGCGGCTTCGGCCGCGCGTTCCTGCGCCTCGGCGGCGGCGACCTTTTCGCGGAGCGCCGCCTGCTCGGCCTCGGCGGCGATGCGCTGTTCGGCGAGCTTGGCGGGGACGTCGGCCAGCTTGGCGGCTTCGGCCGCCAGCGCCTCGGCGCGCTTGTCCATCTCGGTCACGCGGCGTGCCGCCTCGCCCGCGCGGGCCTTCCAACTCTTGATCTCGGCGCTCACCACCGCCTGCCGTTCGCTGAGCGACGCGAGCGTGCGCTCATGCGCGGCAAGGGCATCGCGCGCGGCATTGGCGTCGGCGCGTGCGCGTTCGGCCGTCTGTTCCCCGGCGTCGAGTGCGGCGCGGGCGATACTGTCGTCGGGCAGGGCCGCGAGCGCCGCTTCCTGCACCGCGAGCGTGTCGGCGGCTTCCTTTGCTGCTTCGGCGATCTCGGCAAGTCGGCGATCGAACAGCGCTGCGGCGTCGCGGTGGCGATCGAGCGCGGCTTGCGCCTGATCGGCGGCACGCAGCGCGGTTCGGCGGCTTTCATCGGCTTCGCCAAGGGCTTTGCGCGCGCCTGCCGCAGCCTGGGTCAGCTCCGACGCCTTGGCGGCGGCGACATCGCGGCGGTCGCGCAGTTCCTGCACCCCAAGTTCGACCTGTGGGCGCTGCGCCGCGAGTTCGTCGAGACGGTTTTGCCGTTGTAGCCGTTCGGTCGCGGTCGCGCCGTCGCCGCGCGTGACGAAGCCGTCCCAGCGGCGCATCACGCCATCGGTGGTGACAAGGCGCTGACCGACCGCGAGCGGCTGGCCGGCATCGGTCGTCACGACCGCGACCTGTCCCAGACGACGGGCAAGCGCGACGGGCGCCTTCACATATTCGGCAAGCGGTGTGGCGCCGGCGGGCAACGCGGGATCGCCCTTCGCCACAACAGCGGCGCCGCCCCAGCTGCGTGCCGCGTCCTGGTCGGTGCCGGCGTCGAGGTCGTCACCGAGCGCGGCTGCGAGTGCGGCCTCGTAACCCGGGGCGACGCGGAGCTGGTCGAGGACACGATCTTCGTCGCTGCGCGCTGCAGCCAGTGCGCGTTCGAGCGTCGTTGCCTCGCCCTCGAGCGCGGCGAGCGCGGCGCGGGCTTCGGCAAGGCCTGCTTCTATGCCGGCGAGGTCCGCAGCCGTCGCTTCGCGATCCGCCTCGGCTTCGTGCAATGCGGTTTCGGCGGCGGCGATCGCCGCTTCGGCGGCTTCGGCGGTTTTTACGCTTTCGGCATGTTTGGCGGTGAGCGCGGCGCTGTCGCCGAGCGCGGCGATCTCGGCGTCTACGCGGGCCTTGTCATTTGCGACACGGCGCACGGCCGCTTCGGCGCTGTCGCGCGCGGACACGGCGATGCGCCGGTCGGCGGCTTCGCTCGCGGCCTTGGCGCGCGCTTGCGCCAACGCAACCTCGGCATCGCGGAGCAGAGCCTGTGCCGCGAGGTTGGCCTCTGCGAGCGCGGTCTTGCCGGCGTCGTGTCCGGCGATGTCCTGCGCGAGCGATTTCGTTTCGGCATCGAGCGCGGAGAGGGCGGCGTGGGCTTCGCGTGCAAGCTCGCCTTCGTGGTTGCGGTCGTCGGCGAGCCGCGCCTGTTGTTTCGCGAGATCGTCGAGCCGCTGGAGCGCCGCGCGCTCCTCGCCTTGCAGCCGGACCTGCGTTGCGGTCGCCCCGGCGAGCGCGTCGCGTTGCGCCTGCGCATCGCTGCGTGCTTCGGCGACGCGCGTTGCAACCTCGGTCTGCGCCTTCGATATCGTTTCGAGTTCGTCCTGCGCGGTCTTTACCGCGGCTTCCGCGGCGTCGGCGTCGCGGCGCGCCTGATCGGCGGCGGCGGCGGCATCGCGCCAGCGAGCGTAGATAAGCCGCGCTTCGGCGATGCGGATATCGTCGCTGAGCTTCTTGTACTTCTCCGCCGCACGCGCCTGCCGGCGCAGTGCGTTGGCGCGCACTTCCAAGTCGGCAACGATTTCGGATAGGCGTGTGAGGTTGGTTTCGGTCGCGCGCAGCTTCTGCTCGGCATCCTTGCGGCGCACGTGGAGTCCCGCGATGCCGGCGGCTTCTTCGAGCATCGCGCGGCGATCGGTCGGCTTGGCAGCGATGACGTTGGCGATCTTGCCCTGACTGACCAGCGCGGGACTGTGCGCGCCGGTCGCGGCGTCGGCAAAGATCAGCGCGACATCCTTGGCGCGCACATCGCGGCCATTGGCGCGATACGCCGATCCTGCGCCGCGTTCGATGCGGCGGATCACCTCAAGGTCGTCGCCGTCGCTCGAATCCGACAGGCCGGCGACAAGCGTGCCTTCGGTGTCGCAGTGTAGCGCGACTTCGGCAAAGTCGCGTGCCGGACGCGTCGAAGTGCCGGCGAAGATCACATCCTCCATCCCGCCGCCGCGCATCGACTTGGCGCTGGATTCGCCCATGACCCAGCGGATCGCTTCGAGCAGGTTCGACTTGCCGCAGCCATTGGGGCCGACGACTCCGGTCAGTCCGGGTTCGATGCGCAGTTCAGTGGGTTCGACGAAGCTTTTGAAACCGGTCAGGCGCAGCCGTTTTATCTGCACGGAACGCCCCCGTGCAGCTCATCGAATCGGAGCTGGTGCAACTTTGTCGTCACATGTCCCCCATGCATCCGTCATGCCGCGCAGCGGGGGGAGTAGCAAGGGCTCTCTCAACTCGTCACCCCAGCCTTCGCCGGGGTGACAAATTGAAGTGAGCCGGTCAGCGCGCGCCCATCGTGCGCAGGCGGTCGCGGAGCAGGCTCCATGCCGCGACGCCTTCGACGACCTGACCGTTGATGATGAAAGTGGGCGTACCGGTGATCTGATATTTCTCGACCCCGGCGTTGGTGCCCTTTTCGATCGCCTCGACATTTTCGACCTTGGCGAGGCACTGCTGAATCGTCGCGGCGGGAACGCCACGCTGCTGATAGAATTGATCGATGCCCCAGCCCTTGGCGAGCGCGACGAAGCGCTGTGCGGGCGGCAGCTTCATCGCTTCCTCGATCCCCGGCTGCGGCTTCGACGGACCCGCGATAAACGCCTCATGTTCGAGGAAGGTCGCGTCGGCGAGCGGGAAGAAGCGATCGGGGGTCGTGCATTTGACGATCGCACCCGCAATCGCGTCGACCGGGTGAAGCATGAACGGCGTCAGCTTGTAGGACACGCGGCCCGTGTCGACGAAGTCGCGCTTCAGCTCTTCGTGCGAATCCTGTGCGAATTTCGCGCAATGGCCGCAGGTGAAGGCGCCATATTCCTCGAGTTTGATCGGCGCATCGGGGTTGCCCATCACGACGCCGTCGCCGTCGACGCGCACGACCTGCGACCAGGTCTTGCCGGCCGGCGGCGCGACCTTGGCGACCACATCCTTTTCCTTGGCGGGATCATCGGCACCGCCGCCACAACCGGCAAGTGCGAGCGCGCCAAGCGAAGACAAAAGGGCGATACGAAGCGATGCGTTCATCTTTTTCTTTCTCCACGAAAACGGGAATGCGGGGCTTTTACGAGCCCTTTAAGGCGAGGTCGAGTTTCGATTTGAGCGCGGGCCATGCCGTGACCCCGGCGTTACGGCCGTTGACGAAAAAGCTGGGCGTGCCTTCGACATTGTCGGCGTTGAGGCCGATATTGGTCATGCCGGTGAGTTCGGCCTGTGCGACTTCGCTGTCGAGCGCGGCGTCGATCTGTGCCTGTGTGTAGCCGCGCGCGCGCATCAGAGCGGAGAGTCCCGTGCCCACGGCGATCTTGCGCGCGCGTTCGCCGGTCGTTCCTTCGAACCAGTTCTTTTTCTGCGCCTCGGTCGCTTTCTGGATTTTGGCGATCATCGCAGGAAAGTTGGCGAAAATCGCCTGATGATTGCCCGCGAACGCCTTGGGACCGCCGCAGCGCGCGAGCAGCGCCGCGGTCATGTCGACGGGGTCGCGGACGAGGTTGCGATATTCGAACAGGACGAGCCCGCGATCGACATATCCGGTCTTCAGCGGCACCGTGCCCGCCTTTGCGAAGTCGGCGCAGACATGGCAGGTGTAGCTGAAATATTCGACGAGCCGCACTTTCGCGTCGGGGTTGCCGACCAGAAAGGCGCCGATCGGCGTGGTCGAGACGGTCTGCGACCATAGCGCGGGCTTGGCAGGCGTCGCGGCGATCAGCGTCAGCGCCGCGCCCGAGAGGGCAAGCAATGCGGTGCGGCGATCGAGAAGTGGTTCGTCAAAAGCGGACATCGTCGGCCGTCTTTCCTTCAACTGATACGGGGAAGCTTGGGCGGCGTCGCCAGCCCCGCGGCCATGCGTTCGAGCACGGTGCGCAGTTCCGGGTCGCCGATGTCGCGAAGGCTGTCCCCCAGTTCGGCGGGTACGGGTTTCAGCATTGCCGGCGGCTGAACGGGTGCGGCTGGAGTGACCTGGCCGTGCGTCATGCGGACATGGGCGATCGCGGCGTAGCCGAAGAAGCGGTTGACCGATCCAATGATGTCGGGCGCGACATGCTGGAGCATCGGGGCGTGCGCGCCGCTGATCGTCAGGTGCAGCGTCCCGCCCGCCTTTTGCCCGGCGGGAAAGCGGATCATCGCGGGCTGAGTGACGTCGGCGAGCTTGTCCCCCACGATCTCGCGCCAGCGGCTGACGACGGAGCTTTGGATGAAACCGAATTTGCGAAAGGCAGTGCGGCCGATTTCGGGCACAAGATCGGAAATCGCGCGCGCTTCACCGCCGCGCGGGCGTTCATAGGGACGCGCCGAGGCCTTCTTGGCGGCTTTGGTCGCCGGCTTGGCTTTTTTGGCTTTCGCCTTTTCATCCTGTCCCGCGTCTTTCGCCATGCCCGGCGCCATGCCATAGGCGGGGGGTGAGCGTCCAGACTTCCGACATTCCCGGTTCCATTGTCGGCGATTTCGCGGGCCGGCTGCTCGGCTGGTACGATCGGTCGGCGCGGTTGCTGCCCTGGCGGATCGCGCCGAACAGCGGCGGCGTCCCCGATCCTTATCGTATCTGGCTCTCCGAGGTCATGTTGCAGCAAACGACTGTTGCCGCGGTCTCGGCCTATTTTTCTCGCTTTACTGAGCATTGGCCGACCGTCGCCGATCTGGCGGCGGCGGACGATGCCGACGTCATGGCGGCGTGGGCGGGGCTTGGCTATTATGCCCGCGCGCGCAATCTGCTGGCGTGCGCGCGCGCCGTGGTGGCCGATCATGGCGGACATTTCCCCGACAGCGAAGCCGCGCTGCGCACGCTGCCCGGTATCGGCGATTATACCGCGGCGTCGGTCGCCGCGATTGCCTTTGGTCGCCCGGCGGTAGTCATCGACGCCAACATCGAGCGCGTGATCGCGCGCCACCGCCTGATCGAAACCCCGCTGCCGCTGGCGAAGCGCGAGATTCGCGCCGCTTTGGAACCGTTGGTGCCGAACGATCGACCGGGCGATTTCGCGCAGGCGCTGATGGACCTTGGTGCGACGACCTGTACGCCGCGCTCGCCCGCTTGCGCGATCTGTCCGCTGATGGCCGATTGCCGCGCGCGCGGGCGGAGCGACATCGAGCGCCTGCCGGTGAAGCCGCCGAAGAAGGCGAAGCCCCATCGCCACGGGGTCGCGCACTGGATCGAGCGGGAAGGGGCGATTTGGCTCGTCCGCCGGCCCGACAAGGGCATGCTCGGCGGGATGCGGGCGCTGCCCGGCGGCGACTGGAGCGACGCGCGGCCGTCCGAGTCGGGCATCGTCAGTGTCGACCATGGCTTCACCCATTTCGACCTGACGCTGACGTTGGTGCGGCGCGAAGCTCCGCTCGAAGGCCCCGATGCCGCAGCGGAAGGCGAATGGTGGCCTATTGCGGGCCTTGACGCCGCAGGGCTGCCGACGCTCTATCGCAAACTAACCGACAAGATGCTGGAGAGAGACGCATGAACATGATGGTGTCGCGCCGCGCGCTGATGGGCGGGATGGCGCTGGCCGGGGCGGGGGCGCTGCTGCCGCGCGCCGCGCTTGCTTGGAAGGTCGACGGTCCGGCGCTCTATCCGGCGACCAACGCGTTTATCAAAGGCTTTGTCGACCGCCGTGAATTGGCGGGGACGCTCGCCGCGGTCGGTAAGGGGCAGGAAGCGGCGGTCTTTTTCGGCGCCGGCGTGCAGTCGAACGATTCGTCGACGCCGGTGGGCCCCGACACGCTGTGGCGTCTCTATTCGATGACCAAGCCCGTTACCGGCATCGCCGCGATGCTGCTGATCGAAGACGGCAAGATGAAACTCGACCAGCCGATCGCCGACTTCCTGCCTGCCTTTGCAAATATGAAGGTGCAGAATGTCCCCGACGGGTCGATCACCGACGTGCGCCCGGCGAAGGGGCCGATCACGGTGCGCCAGTTGCTCACGCACACCGCGGGGCTCGGCTATAATATCATCCAGAAGGGGCCGATCAAAAAGGCCTATGACGACAATGGCATCGTCGGCGGACAGGCGAGTCGCCTGCCGATCCCAGGCTTTGCGCCCGTAACGCCCGCGCCGAGCCTGGCCGTCATGGCCGACCGGCTCGCAGCGCTGCCGCTCGTCTATGAGCCTGGCACCAAGTGGAGCTATTCGATCAGTCTCGACCTGATGGGACGGTTGATCGAGGTCGTATCGGGGCAGGCGTTCGACGCCTTCCTGAAGGCGCGGCTGTTCGACCCGCTCGGCATGACGAGCACGAGTTTCATGGTGGCTGTAAAGGATGTTGGGCGTTTCACGAGCAATTATGCGCCGTTCGGCGGGGCGCTGATCCCCTTCGATCCCGCGGCAAGCTCGATCTACCTCGACCCGCCGCCTTATCCGTTCGGCGGCGGCGGGCTGGTATCGAGCGCGCGCGATTACGACCGTTTCCTTGCGATGCTGCTCGGTGAGGGCGAAACGGGCGGGAAGCGCATTATGAAGCGCGAGACCGCACGGCTCGCGATGTCGAACCTTCTCGCCGACAGCGTCGACCGCAAGGGAACATTCATCGACGGGCAGGGCTTTGGCGCCGGCGGGCGCGTGTCGCTGCCGACTTCGCCCGGCGGCGAAGGGATTTTCGGCTGGGCAGGCGCCGCGGGGACGATCGGCTTTGTCCATCGGGGGCTCGGCTATCGCGCGGCGGGTTATACGCAGATTATGCCGCCCGATGCGGTTTCGTTCCAGGGCAAGTTCGGCGAGACCTTTTTCCAGGACGTGACACGCTGATGCCATTGCCCCTCGGCTTCACCGGCGCGGGGCTAGACCGCGCCGATCAGCTTCGCACAAATGCGGAGGCCTTTGCCGCCGCGATGGTGGACCCGCGCGCGACCTGTCTTGCGCTCGACGGAATCGATTTCGTGCCGGGCGAGGGTGGGGGGCTGCTTTGGGAGCCGCTCGACCTATCCGACGACCGGGCCCTGATGCTGCTCGGGATCGACGATGCGGGTGCGCCGCGTTTCGTACGCGAGGCGGCGCCAGGCGCTCGCGTCGATGCGCGCTCGCGGACCGTGATGCGGCTGTTGCCCTTGCTCTCCACCGAAGAGGCGGCGCTGTACGGCGGCGCCCGCAGCCTCGTCGACTGGCATGCCCGGCATCGTTTCTGCGCCGTGTGCGGGTCGCCGACCGACCTGTTTCGCGGCGGCTGGGGCCGGCGCTGCGGCAGCTGCAATGCCGAGCATTTTCCGCGCGTCGACCCGGTGGTGATCATGCTCGCCGAATATGACGATCGCGTGCTCGTTGGGCGGCAGGGCGGTTTTCCGCCGGGCTTTTTCTCGGCGCTCGCGGGCTTCGTCGAACCGGGCGAATCGCTAGAGGAAGCCGTGGCGCGTGAATTGTTCGAGGAGGCGGGAATCCACGTCAGCGACGTTTCCTATGTGGCGAGCCAGCCCTGGCCGTTCCCGTCGTCGCTGATGATCGGGTGCCGCGCGGTCGCGAAAGACCCCGCGCTGACGCTCGATACGACCGAGATCGAGGCCGCGATGTGGGTCGACAAGGCGGAGGTGCGCGCAGCGCTCGCGGGCGACATGGGGGCGCCCTTCATGGCGCCGCCGCCGCTGGCGATCGCGCGCTATCTGTTGGAGGACTGGGCGGGCTAATCAGGCCCGCTTGTCCGTAATCCTGCGGATTTCCTTGGCCACCATCGCTTCGACGAGTGCAGGCAGGTTGGCGTCGAGCCATTCCTTGAGCATCGGACGCAGTGCGTCGAGGACGACGTCCTCCATCGTGCGGCCCGCAACGGTCGGCGCCGCGGCGGTGGCAACGGCCACTGCGGGAGCAACGGCCGCCGTCAGTGCTTCGAGAGACTGGCGGGCGGCATCGGCGCTTTCTTCGGACACGAGGTCTTCGGCGGGGAGTTTCGATTCGGGTGCGGGCATTTCTTCGGCTTCGGCAGGGGTTTCAGCTTCAGATGCGACTTCGGCTGCCGCAGCATCTTCTTCGTCCTGAAGGTCGAGAATATCGTCGGCTTCGGGGACGCGAATCTCGCGTATCGAACCCGGTGCTTCGTCGCGTGCTATCACGCGCCGAATCGACGACAAGATATCTTCCATCGACGGTTCCCGCGACATATCGCCCATAACCAACCCCCCTAAACCATCACGATTACCGGATGGTTAACGATCCTCTTACCGATTTGGGGCGCGTTTTGCCAAGCCTTATTGTGGCGAGAGCGAGGGCGGCCCGACCGGAACGCCAGCGTTTGCGGCAGGAATGGAGCGGGTGTCGGTCGCGACCTGCTGGGGCGCCGGGTCGTCGGCCCAATCCCAGATCTGGCCCTTTACCCGCTTGTAATTGACCTCGGGATCGTAAAGCGCACCGCCCTCGATACCGAGGTCGCGCGCTTCGGCCTTGCCCATCGCGGCCAGGACCGAGAAGGCGGCGACATAGGAGTTGCGCTGCGCCGACACGAGCTGCACCTGCGTGTTCAGATATTCCTGCTCGGCGTTCAATATGTCGAGAATCGACCGGGTGCCGACGCTGTTTTCGGCGCGTACACCCTCGAGTGAGAGCGCGTTGGCGCTTACCGCCTGTTGCGTTGCGGCGATGATCCGCTCATTCGCCTGCCAAGCCGCGTAAGCGCCTCGCGTCTGCGCGATCACGCCGCGTTCGACCTCGACGTAATTTTCGATCGCCTGGCTGCTGCGTGACTGCGCCTGGCGCACCTGTGCCGAGGGGCGCCCGCCCTGAAAGATCGGGATCGTCAGCGACAGCCCGGCCTGCGCGCTCTTCGTGACATTTTCCGACGTGGTGTTCTCGGGAGGAATCGAGTTCAGATTGTTGGTGTAGCCGCCATTGGTCGTCGCCGACAATTTGGGCAGGCGACTCGCGCGTGCGACGCCGATGTCGGCGCGGCTGGCGCTGACGAGCTGGTTTGCTGCGTCGATGTCGGGATTGCTGTTCAGCGCCATCGCGACCGCTTCTTCGGCGGTGCCGGGCAGGTTCGGCAATGCAGGCGGTGCCTGCAGGTCGACCGGCGCGTCGCCGACGAGGCGGATATAGGATTCGCGGCTGGCGATCAGGTTCGATTCGGCGGTGCGAAGATCGCCTTCAGCGAGCGCGAGCCGCGCCTCCGACTGCGCGACATCGGTGCGCGTCAGGTCGCCGATCTCGAAACGGTCGCTCGTCGCCTGCAAATTGGTGCGGAGGACCGAAACATTCTTCTGGTTGAGCTGGACGATCGCCTGATCGCGGATGACGTCCATATAGGCGCCGACGGTCTGCGAAAAAACGCTCGCCTCGGTCGCGCGAAGATCGGCTTGCCCCGCCTCGACGCGAAACTTGGCCGCTTTGACCGCGTTGCGCACTGCGCCGCCCTGATAGATGGGGACCGTCACTTGCCCGCCGACGTTCACGTTACGCTTGGGCGAGAAAAAGGCGTTGCCGGGAAGTACGAGGTTTTCCTGATAATCGACGCGAGCGCCGACCTCCGGCAAGCCGCTGGCCTTCTGGATTGGCACATTTTCGTCGTTCGCGCGCTGTCCCGCACGCGCGCCGGTCAGCGTCGGGTTGTTTTCATAGGCCTTGGCCAATGCGCCTTGCAACGTTTCGGCATGCGCCGCGGCGGGCAGCATGACCGAAACTGCCGCCAGACCGGCAAGCCAACTGGCACGGCTCAAGAGCTGTTTTCTTTTGTTATCGTGCATAGAGACGCGCGCCTGAAACAAGGAGGGATGGGGCTTTTAGAACTGGAAACCTGTCGGCGCGGCAAAGCCGGGCAACGGTACGACGTCCATGTCGGCAAAGCTGCGCAGCGCGACCGTGCCCCCGGCCTTCACACCCTCGACGAGCCGCGTCACCGCGCCCTCGCGCCGCGCCGCGATCAACCGGCCACCATCGGCGAGCTGCGCGACAAGCGCGTCGGGGAGCGTTTCGATCGCGCCCTCGACAATGATGCGGTCGAACGGCGCCGCATCGGGGGCGCCGGCAGCCAGCGGCCCTGCGACCCAGTGGATGCCGTCGCTGGCAACTGCGGCCTGTGCGGCAGCCATCAACGCGTCCTGTTCTTCGACGGCATGGACTTCGGCACCGAGCAGCGCGAGCAGTCGGGCCGTATAACCCGTCGCGCTGCCGATGAGCAGTACGCGCTGGCCGGGGCGAACCGCCGCTGCGACAAGCATTCTACCAGTAACCAGCGGCGCGTTGAGCGCCCGGCCGTCACCCAGCGCGATCGCGCGGTCCATATAGGCAACGCTGGCAAGCGCGGGGGGCACATGCGCTTCGCGTGGTGCGGCTGCCATCGCGCCGACCACCGCGGGATCGATGACGTCGTTGGTCCTCAGCTGGCTGTCGACCATGGCAGCGCGCATCTCTGCCGTCGTGATTTCGCTAAACTTCGTCGCCATCAGCCTTTTCCGATTCCCTGGAACATCAACCTTTGCGGGGCAGCTTTAGCCGAAGCAATGCTGTATTGCAATAGTAATACAGCCCCGCAGCCGCATCGTCGCCGCGCATAGCCCTCAACGGGGGAGCCGCCAAGCCTCATCGCACGCCGACTGGCGGGCGGGACGAGGCTGTTCCGGCGAATCCTTGACAAGGCAGCGAAAGCCCCTCACTAGCGGCGCCGTCCAACACCCGGCCCATCCCCTAAGGATGGTGTGATTTTGGCATGAGGCCCGATGGCGGAGTGGTGACGCAGCGGACTGCAAATCCGCGCACGCCGGTTCGATTCCGGCTCGGGCCTCCAATATCCTGTCAGCGGACGGTTGCTGATGGTTGAAAAACTCCCCGTTTTCTGCTAGTTATGGGGCATTCACTGATTGCCGGTGATGGTCTCTGATTGCCCGTAATTGTGGTCGTTGGGGGCCTTTTTCGGGGCAGCCGAGGCCCCCATTTGCGCGAGGCCCCCAAATGGCTCTGACAGATGCCGCAATCCGCAATGCTAAACCCAGAGAAAAGCCTTATAAGGTTGCAGATTCCAAAGGACTATATCTGCAGATCAACCCTGCTGGCAGCAAGCTCTGGCGGCTGAAATATCGAATCAACGGCGTGGAGCGGAAGCTGGCGCTCGGATCTTATCCCGAAATCAGTTTGGCCGAAGCTCGCGAGGCGCGCGATGCTGCTCGCAAGCAAGTGGCGCATTCTATCGATCCGAACTTCGCGAAGCGCGAAGCGCGAATTGAGGCGACCGTGCGCGCTCGCAACAGCTTCGCGCATGTTGCAGACGATCTTATTCAGAAAAAGACGCGCGAAGGTTTGGCCGCGCCGACGCTGAAAAAGATGCATTGGTTCGTGAAGCTGCTCGGGCCAGAGTTCGGCAGGCGCCCGATAGCCGACATCACTCCGCATGAGATTTTGCATGAGCTTCGTAAGCATGAGCGTCGGGGCCGGCTTGAAACCGCCAACCTCCTCCGATCATTCGTCAGTCGCGTGTTCCGATATGCTGTTGCAACTGCGCGCGCTGATCGCGATCCCGCACAGTTGTTGATTGGTGCGCTGACTATTCCGAAGGTGAAGCATTTTCCGGCAATCACCGATCCGGTTGCGTTCGGCGGGTTGCTGCGCGCGATCGACGACTATCAAGGTGATCCCGCCGTCATGGCGGCCTTGAAGCTCACGCCCCATCTTTTCCAGCGCCCCGGCGAGATGCGCCAGATGGAATGGAGTGAGATCGATTTCGACAAGGCGGTGTGGACGATCCCCGAGGGCAAGATGAAGATGCGCCAGCCGCATGCGGTGCCTCTTTCGCGACAGGCCTTGGCGATTCTCTCCGACATGCGGATTCTGTCGGGATCGGGCCAATTTGTCTTTCCATCGGTGCGCACCCGTTCGCGCCCGATTAGCGACAATACGCTGAACGCGTCGCTGCGGCGCATGGGATATCCCAAGGATCAGATGACGGCGCATGGTTTTCGCACGTCGGCATCATCGCTCCTCAACGAATCGGGATATTGGAATCCCGACGCGATCGAGCGTGCGCTGGCGCATGCGGTCGGGGGCACTGTCCGCCGCATTTACAATCAGTCGGCCTATTGGGCCGAACGCGTCGAAATGGCCCAATGGTGGAGCGACTATCTCGACGATCTGCGTGAAGGAGGAAATCGATGCCCGTCGCCGAGACCACAGCCCCGACCGGGATATGGCATCGGCCGACCGATGCACATCGGAGTCTCGCGCGGATTGCCGCTCGCCTCTTATACGCCAAGGACAAGGAGGAGCTGGGGTTAGACGAGGTCGATCGCGTCGCCGTCGCCATCGAGCGCGCGGTCAGGCGCCGGTTCCTTGTCCTAGCTACGTCATTCCTGCTCTGTATTCTTCTTTTGTTGCTCGTCCTGGTCGTTTGGGGCGCGGCGGTATTGAACGGGGATGACATCGGTCAGGCGGCTTCGGTGGCAATGATCGCCCTGCTCGCGATGGCTGCTTGCATCGCGGCGTCTTGGCGGCATTTCCAATATGGATTGGGGATTGCCGAAAAGAAGCGAACCCCCGTCTATGGCAGCAGCCGCCGTTCGACCGTCGAAACGCTCGAGAAGCTTTTCGACTATCTAGGCCGCCGAACTGCCCCGGCTACCTATTACTACGACCGGAAAGGCATGCGGCGTCCGGTCCATCGCCGCCACTTTTACGGGCGGCTGCGAGGCTTGCTGTTGTCGGAAGTCGCCAGCGACCGGGCGATCGTGCTTCCGCCACGCGGCTTCTGGTTCAGCGCTCAGATCTTCGTCGATGCCGAACCGGAAGAGATCATCCGGGCGCTCAAAGTGCGGCCCAACAGCGGAGGGCGCCCGAAGGAATACGATTATGAGGCGATGCTGCTGGCCTTGATCGAGCACCCCGCGCTCCGCGCGATCGATCCAGATGAATATCGTGCTGAAAGCGCGGTCATGGACCTTATTAGAGATCGCTGCGAACCGAGCGAGGACCATGACAATGATATTCGCGTTCCGGAGAACACCCGCCTGCGGGCATTTGCGAAAAACATCGTCGCGGCGGTAAAAATAAATCGGGGCGCCGGCTAGACGGGACGCTTCAGGAGATAGCGAAAACTGACCGAAAAGCGCCAAAATCGGTAGCGCACGGTTGCCGAAATCTCCCACCGCTCGCAGATTTGTTTGGTGTTCGCGTTACCGGACGACCCATGCACAATCATGTGCAACCTGAGCTGTCTCCCGCCAACAATCGTCACACACGGAGACCCTCATGGAACCCCTCGTCCTTTCGATCAACGAAACTGCCAAGGCGCTCGGCATTGGCCGGTCGTCTGTCTATGCTCTCATCAAATCGGGATCGCTCGATGCGATCAAGATCGGGACCCGAACTTTGCTGACCACGGAGTCGATCCGTCGCCTCGCTCAATCCGGACTCACCAGCTGACCTGCCGACACCGGTAGCGAAAGCGAATTTCGCCGCATCTTCGAAACATCACGGCGAACGCCGAGCTCTAAATGAGCGCGGCCTGGAATGAGCGCGCACTGGCGGCGGCAGGCTGCCGCCAGAGGTCGCGCGTTTGCACGGTGGGCCGCGCGGCGCTCTTGGCTCGCTGGTCTTGACGGGGCGGCCGCGAAGCACATCTGCGCGCGCACGCCGCCCCGCCTGCGGCTTCGCCAAGGGCGCATTTGTTATCCGGTGAGGACGCCGCGCTGACCGCACGGCGGCGTTGTCGTTGGGCCGGCCACGGACAACGGGTCGTTCGGCGCACGGCTATGGGATCGCTCGGCCGGTCCGCAAGCCGATGCTGCGCATCGGCTCCTACACTTCGTTACGGCCCTTCGGGTGCGCCCCGTCCTTTGGCGCGGTCCCGTCGCCTTTTCTCGCCGCCCGCCCCGCCGTCCGGGGCCGGGTGTGGTTGAAGAGAGAAGGAAGAAAGTCATGAAGCTGGATTTCATTGAACTGGGCAACCTGTCCATCGCTGCCGCCAACATGCGCGGGAAGGGGAAAGACCCCGACGTCGCAGACCTTATGCCGAGCATCCGCGCGCGGGGCGTGCTCGTTCCGCTGCTTGTCCGTCCGAACTGCTCGGAAGGCCATTACGAGATCGTGGCGGGGCGTCGGCGTTTTACCGCCGTTGGTGCCGTCGCGCGCGAGGGCGGGGCGGTGAAGCCTATCCCTTGCGCCATTCTCGACGAGGGTGATGATGCCGATGCGCTCGAAGCGTCGATGCTCGAAAATCTCGCGCGGGTGCAGCCCGACGAGGTCAGCCAGTGGGAAGCGTTCGTCGCGTTGGTCAAGGCGGGGCGGTCGGTCGAAGAGGTCGCGGACAGCTTCGGGTTCGAGCCGGGCGCGGTGAAGCGCATCCTTGCGCTTGGCAATCTGCTCCCGCGCATCCGCACCCTCTATCGCGGCGGCGAGATTGATGCGGGCACCGTCCGGCATCTGACCCTTGCATCGAAGAGCCAGCAGAAGTCATGGCTCGCGCTGTTCGACGATGAAGGCGCCTATTGTCCGACCGGCCATCAACTGAAAGCATGGCTGTTCGGCGGCACGGCTATCGCGGTCAAGCATGCCCTGTTCGATGCCGAGGAAGCAAAGCTTGCAGTCGTGTCTGACCTGTTCGGCGAGGACAGCTTCTTTGCCGACGCCGATGGCTTCTGGTCGGCGCAGACCGCCGCCATCGAGGCGCGCAAGGCGGAGTATCTCGAAGCCGGATGGTCAGATGTTTCCGTCATGGCGCGGGGCGACTGGTTCCGCTCGTGGGATTACACTCATGCGGGCAAGCGCAAGGGCGGCCGCATCTATGTCGAGGTTCGCGAGAGCGGCGAGGTGACTTTCCACGAGGGGTTTGTCACCACCAAAGAAGCGAAGCGGCTTTCGGGCGGAGGTGGGAGCGAGGACGGGGATGCCCTTACCGCCAAGCCCGTTCGTGCCGAAGTGTCGGGTCCGCTCAATGCCTATATCGACCTCCACCGCCATGCGGCGGTGCGCGCCGATCTGGCAGGGCATGGCGGCGTCGCGCTGCGGGCGATGCTCGCGCATGTCATCGCGGGGGCCGACCTCTGGCGCGTCGATGTCGAGGGCCAACGGGCGCCAAAGGAGGATATTGCCGAGAGCGTCGAGACGTCTTCCGCAGAAACTGCATTCGACCTCAAGCGCCGTGCTGTGCTCGCGGTGCTCGGGTTCGACGAGGACGCACCGACCGTCACGGGAAGGCCAATGAACCGTCCCCCTTTTGCCCCGCTGTTCGCGCGGCTGCTGGACCTTCCCGATCCGGTGGTGCTGGAGATTGTGGCGATCGTCATGGGGGAGACGTTGCAGGCAGGAAGCGAGGCGGTGGAGATGATCGGGCTCCATCTCGGCACGGACATGCGCCAGCACTGGTCGGCGGACGGGGCCTTCTTCGACCAGCTTCGCGACCGCGAAGTTCTGCTCGCCATCGTCGGCGAGGTTGCGGGACCGGAGGTCGCCGCAGCGAACGCCGGTGAGAAGGGCAAGGCGTTGAAGGCCATCGTCTCCGATTGCCTTGAAGGGTCAAACGGTCGGACGAAGGCTCAACCGTGGGTGCCGCAATGGATGGCGTTTCCGCCTTCGGCCTATACGACGCGGGGCGGGGTCGGCAGCGTCAAATCGGCGCGGCGAGTCGCGCACGAGCTTGCGGCTCCGGCAGCGTCCGAACCCGATGCAGAAGACGGACAGCCTTTGGCAGCATGAGAAGACGGCGGGCGGCTTTGGTCGCCCGCCTTATTTTTCTGCGGGCGCAAAATGACGCGCCGGCCTTGTTGGCCGGCGCGGCGCTCATGACTTGGGCGCGCCGCCGCCGCAAGCGGCGACGGCCCGCGGTTCAGCCAAAGAAAGAGGCGACGCGAAGTTGCCTTCGCGCCGCCCATACGAGGATGCTGCATCCTTCGCCCCTCCATCCTGACTTGCCGGGGTCGCTAATCGCCAAGCCCGGACGGAAGTTGGCGAGCCCGATAATATCGTTTCTGACCCAGGGATTGTACGAAAACGCCAAATCGCATGCCTTGGACATGGTTTTCTTGCCGCGCGGTATAAGCCGATAGGAAGACGGACTGCCACTCGGGCGCGGCCGCTCTGATCGTAGCCACAGTTCGCGGTTAGATCGCATTTCTCACTCAAGTTTCGTTTGATCGTTCACGCGGATAGCGCGGGCACGCTCCACCTGTTCTGCAGAACCATCCCGGCGACGGGCGATGTGACCTGAACCGGCGCGGCGTCCCGCGAAAGCGCGGCGGCGCGATTATTTCCCCGCGTGCTGCGCACGCTCCTCGCGGCCGCTTCGCTTCAAATAATCGCGCCGCCGCACTCCTCCGCTTCGCTTCGGCCCTTCGGGTTCCCGGCACGCCTTACGCGCCGGTTCCTGGTCCGCCCCATGCCGCAGGGATGGTCCCGCGGTACTTCAAGGAGACGACCAATGGCAGCTATCGGCTTTGTGAACGGCACCATCGAAACGGGTTTCGTGGGCCAACTCAAGACCCTCTCGATCCGCGCAGCGATCGAAATCCGGACCAACCGCTCGAAGAGCGGCGACGTCCAGCCCGACTACCGGGTCTGGTCCGAAGGCGTCGAGATCGGTGCCGGCTGGATCCGCGTCGGACAAGTTTCGGGCGAACCCTATGTTTCGCTGAGCCTCGCGGCGCCCGAGTTCGGACCGCGCCGCCTCTATGCGAACCTCGGCCGCGCGGCCGGGCAGGACGGCGAGGACGGTTACGCGCTGATCTGGAACCCCGCCGACTGAGGCAGGCTTCCACCCCGCGCCGAAAATATGCGGCGCGGGGCTTTGCCATGCTTGGCCTTCAGGCAGCGTTGCGATAGCGCTCGAGGTCGGCGAGCGTGAACGAGACGGGATCACGGAGCCAGAGCTCGACTTCGCCCGCGCGCCAGCCGCAGCAGCGCTCGGCGAGCTTATGCTGCGGCGGAAAGGTCCCGGCGGAGATCTTGCGATAGAGGGTGGCGCGGCTGAGCCCGGTGAGATCGAGGACTTCGGTAAGCCGCATGAGACGGAGGGGAGATTGATATGCCATGCGATTATTCTCCATATGTCGGGGGATCATATTGCGACGGGAGATCATAGAAGGGGATCGGGGCTTCGTTCGTCAACGCCGCAGAAACCCGCCCTTTTTGTTATCGCAAGATGGCGTAGAGCCGTGGGCATCCATGGGCGTCCGTGGAGGTTCGCGGGCTGTATTGGCGTAGCTCGAACTTTTTTTCTCACAGCGTCTCGCGGATGACGCCGCCCGAAGGGAAATGAGGCCGTCGGCGACGGCCGCGCTCAAAATGTCGCGCCGTAACCGGCGCGGGGATGATCTGATTCGCGTGGGACGAGGGCGCCGCTGGCGCGCATTCGGTCGCCGCGTTGCGGCGGCGTAGATGTCCCGGCGCTGCGGGGACGGAGGTGGGCGTCACTCGCCTTAGCCCCGCCCGGTCGGGCCGCAACCCTGCGGGTCCTCCTCTTCGTTCCGGTCCTTCGGATGCAGCCCGCCCGATGATGCGGGTCTGCCGGCTCCTTCCTGCCGCCCACCTCCGCCCCCTTCCGGGCCGGGGTGCGGTGGCTGGAAGGAGCAAGGATATGCGCAAGGAAAGAATCGAACGGGCGAGCCTCTATTCGGAGGTCACCAACCGGATCATCGTGGAGCTCGAAGAAGGGCGGCTGCCATGGGTGCAGCCTTGGGACAGCGCGGCATGTGGATGCACCATGCCGCAAAATGCCGGAACCGCGCGGCGCTATACCGGCATTAATGTCCTGATCCTGTGGGCCGAGGTTGTCGCCAAGGGCTATGCGTCGCAGCGCTGGCTAACTTACCGGCAGGCCGAAGCCGCAGGCGGCAATGTCCGGCGCGGCGAGAAGGGCACGGTCATCTGCTATGCCGATCGCTTCACGCCCAAGGCGGAAGCCGAAGCCGCGCGCGGCGACGAACGCGAGGCGCGGCAGGTGGCGTTCCTCAAGCGCTTCGTCGTGTTCAATGTTGATCAATGTGAGGGACTGCCCGAGGCCTATATCACGCCGATGGTCAGTCCCGATCCGGTGATTGCCGTCGGCGCGGCCGATGCGCTGATCGCCGCGACCGGCGCGCGCTTCCAGATTGGCGGCGGTGACGCCTTTTACAGCCCGAGCCATGATTTTGTGGCTGTGCCGCCGCAGGCAGCGTTTCATGAGCCGATCAACTGGTATCGGACGGCGCTGCATGAGCTTGGTCATTGGACCGGTCACGGCAGCCGTCTGGACCGCGACCAGAAGGGCGGGTTCGGATCGGACAGCTACGCGAAGGAGGAACTTGTCGCCGAGATGGCGTCGGCGTTCACCTGTGCGTCGCTCGGCATCGCGCCGACCGTTCGTCATTCCGATTATATCGCGTCGTGGCTGTCGGTATTGCGCGGCGACGAAAAGGCGATCTTCCGCGCCGCCAGTCAGGCGAGCAAGGCTAGCGATTATCTGCTTGCCTTCGCAGGAGCGGGACAATGAGGCGCCGCGATCTTTCGACCGTCACCATCGAGGACGCCGAACGCCGCATGGTGATCGCGCTCGGCAAGATGACCGCGCGTCAGGGGGATATCTTCCTGTCGATCCGCTTCGATGAAACGCCTTACGAGGAGCTGGCGTCGCGCCACGGTATCACCGTTGATGAGGTCACCCACGACTTCGCCTGCGCGCTTGGCATGTGGTCGCGCTGCCTCCATGCGCGCTTCCCGCATCTGGTTTGGCCATGGCTTTGATCGGCGGCGGGCCGGATGGCGCTTGCCATCCGGCCCGCCGCCTTACAGGGTGAAAAGGATGCGAACAGGTCTCGATCATCTCCCGCAATCCAAGCAGCGCGAGCTTGCCGATGTCGTGCGCATCCTGTTCGAGGAATTCGAAATCGCGCATGCGCGCGGCAACTCGGACTGGAACCGCAAGGGCCGCATTTTCAAGATCGTTATCTACGGCAGCTATGCGCGCGGCGACTGGGTCGATGATCCCGTCGGCGGCTACCAGTCGGACTATGACATCCTCGTCGTCGTGAACAACGAACGGCTGACCGAGTTCGAACATTGGTCGGCGGCCGAAGACCGCCTCATGCGCGAGGTCACGATCAACCACACGCTGACCGCGCCGGTCAGCTTCATCGTTCACTCTCTGAAAGATGTGAACGCGCAGCTTGAGCGCGGGCGTCCCTTCTTTGTCGATATCGTCGAGCAGGGCATCGCGCTCTACGAGGCCGAGGGATATGAGTTTGCACAACCGCGCAATCTGCCTGCCGACGAAGCGCTGGTTGAAGCAGAAAAGCACTTTGAAGAATGGTTCGGTACTGCGTCGGGATTTCGCGACACGGCAGCCTACGCTCTATCGAAGGCCCGAAACAAGGAAGCGGCGTTTCTATTCCATCAGGCCACGGAGCGCTTCTATCATTGCGCGCTCCTCGTGCTGTCTCTCTACAGTCCCAAATCGCACCGGCTTAATTTCCTTCGGTCGCAATGCGAGCAGATTGCGCCTGAATTGGTTGAAGCATGGCCGCGCGACGACAAGTTCAGTCGCCGTTGCTTCGAGCTTTTGCGGCTCGCCTATGTCAACGCACGCTACTCGCCGCACTACAAGATCAGCGCCGAGGAATTGGCTTGGATCGGTGAGCGCGTCGCCGTGCTCGAAGGCCTCGTCGGAAAAATTTGCCGCGATCATATCGCGGCGCTCGGCAGCGCGAACCGCGCCGCCGAATAGAGAAGGATATCGATTTGGAAGATCATGAAACGCTAGTCACGCTGACCGCTGATATTGTCGCAGCCCACGTCAGCAACAACAGCGTGGCGATTTCCGACATTCCGTTGGTCATCCGGTCGGTGCACGAAGCGCTCGCTGGTCTTTCCGCGAACGCCGAGCCGGAACCCGAACCGCAGCAGCCCGCCGTGTCAGTTCGTTCGTCGGTGAAGCCGGATTACATCGTCTGTCTTGAAGACGGCAAGAAGCTCACCATGATGCGCCGCTATCTGATGACGAAGTTCGGCATGACGCCCGATGACTATCGCGCGAAGTGGAACCTGCCGAAGGATTATCCGATGGTCGCGCCCAATTATGCCGAGAAGCGCCGCGAACTTGCCAAGCAGATCGGCCTTGGCACCAAGGGCCGCGGCAGCGGCCGCAAGCCTGCCCCGCGCGGACGCGCAAAAGCGAAATAGTCCTCCGTAGTCGCGCCGTCGGCGTGGCAACGAACCTCGGTTTCGCGCGTAAGACCGTGGACCAATTTTCCACGGAGTATCCATGAAGAAGCCCGTTCTTGCCGCCGGTGCGGCGGCAGCCGTCGCCGCGCCGTTCGCCTACCTCCTCTGGAAATATTATCCGCGCCCCGGACCGGTCGGGAACTACTCGGTCCCCGACCCCGCGAAGGCGGTCGACCTCCACCGATATATGGGTCGCTGGTACGAGCAATATCGTTACGACGCATCGTTCGAGGAGGGCCTGGAAGCCGTAACTGCGGATTATTCGCTGAACCGCGACGGCACTGTTTGCGTCGTCAACCAGGGTCGCAAGCGTGGCCCCAATGGCAAGCTGCGCAAATCCGTCGGTAAGGCCAGGATCGAGGACAAGGCGACGAACGCCAAGTTGAAGGTGTCCTTCTTCCGTCCCTTCTACGGCAACTACTGGGTGCTCGACCATGGCGACAATTATGAATGGTCGATCGTCGGCGAGCCGTCGGGGCGCTATCTTTGGGTTCTCACGCGCAACGCCAAGCCTGGCGCGGCGCTTCTGAACGAGCTCGAAGCGCGCGTTCGCGCGCTTGGCTATAATTGGTCGATGATTCACTTCACCCGGCACTGATTGCATTGTCCAACGGAGCGGCCGCGAACGCGCGCCGCCCCCGGCGGCGCCAGAGTAGCATGTGCTGTTCGCGCGCTTCGCCGCGCAGCGTCGCGGCGGCAGCGACGAGCAGTCCGAGAATGACGGCGCGATCGTCGCCGGTGAGCTCGATCAGATCCGCCTTGGCGATCAGGCCGCCAAGCTCGATCAGCTGGCGGGTGCGTTCGCGTCGTTTCACCTGCCACTCGCGCGTGTCATGCCGTGCCCGCTTCGCCTGCAGGCGGTTGCGGGCCTGCACCGCTCGCCGATGCGCTGCCCGCGTTCCGGCCAGGGCCTTTGCGAGCGCGGGCGCCGTCTCCGCGAAAGAAGGCCGCGCCGCTCTTGCGCCACGCCTCCTTCTGCGCCGCGTCGGTGCCCACGGCATCGAGCAGCGCACCTGCCAACTGCTCGATAGACAGGGCGTCGGCACCCGTTGCTATGACCAACTCGCCGAACTGGCCCTGCTTCCTCGTCTTGAGCGCCTTCGCCTTGTCGGTCAGTGCCTGGAGTTCGGCATCAAAATCGCGGGGTTTACGCATCGTTTGTCCTTCCATGTTCATGGGATCGGACGAACCAGCTATGCCGAGTCTCACGGCCCCGCAAGGTCCTGGAATTCCGTGAGATGACCTGATCCCGAGCGCGATGAAATCGTGTGAGGGCGCGCTTATACGTCGTGCCGACGTGCTCGTTTTGCCCTAAATGAATAGCCCTCATGGCGATCTATCATTTCTCGGCAAAAGTGATTTCCCGCGCCGGCGGCAGCAGCGCGGTCGCCGCCGCCGCCTATCGCTCGGCCGACCGGCTGCACGATGAGCGGCTCGGTCGCAGCCATGACTTCTCGAACAAGGCGGGTGTCGTCCACAGCGAGGTGCTGCTGCCCGAGGGCGCTGACGAGCAGTGGCGCGATAGGGAACGGCTCTGGAACGATGTCGAGGCGGCCGAGCTTCGCAGGGACGCGCAGCTTTCCCGCGAGATCGAGTTTGCGATTCCCAGAGAGATGACCCAAGAACAGGGCATCGCGCTCGCCCGTGATTTCGTGCAAGCCGAGTTCGTCGATCGCGGGATGGTCGCCGATCTAAATGTGCATTGGGACATCGGCGCCGACGTGCTCGCCAAGCCGCACGCCCATGTCATGCTGACGATGCGCGAGATCAAGATCGGTGAGGATGGAAGCGCCGAGTTCGGCGCCAAGGTGCGCGACTGGAACCGCACCGAGCTTTTGACGCATTGGCGCGAAGCCTGGGCAGAGCATGTCAACGAGCGGCTTGCCGCGATCGACATTGATGCGCGCGTCGATCATCGGACCTTGGAAGCGCAGGGCATCGACCTCGAGCCACAGCACAAGATAGGCCCGGCGGCCTCGCGCATGGCGGCCGAAGGGCTGGAGGCTGATCGGCTCGCCGAGCATATCGAGATCGCGCGCACAAATGGTGAGAAGATCATCGCCAATCCCGGCATCGCGTTCGACGCGATCACGCATCGCCAGGCAACGTTCACCAACCGCGATCTTGCGATGTTCGTGCACCGCCACAGCGACGGCAAGGAGCAGTTCGACGCCGTCATGTCGGCAGTCAAATCGTCGCCCGATCTCATCGCGCTTGGCAGGGATGGACGCGGCGACGATCGGTTCACGTCCAAATCAATGATCGAGACCGAGCAGCGGCTCAAGCACGCCACCGCCACGCTCGACGCGCGTCGTAATCACGCTGTCGCCGACCGTCACCGCGAACGGGCGCTGGCCGGCGCGTCAGCGCGCGGCCTTGACCTTTCCGCCGAGCAACGCGGCGCGCTCGAGCATGTCACCAGCGCGCGCGGAGTCAGCAATGTCATCGGCTATGCTGGGACCGGCAAGAGCGCGATGCTCGGCGTTGCCCGCGAGGCATGGGAAGCGGCTGGCTATCAGGTACAGGGTGCCGCGCTGTCGGGCATTGCGGCGGAGGGTCTCGAGCATGGCTCCGGTATCGCATCGCGCACGCTCGCGAGCCTTGAACATCAATGGGCCAATGATCGGGAGCGTCTAACCGACAAGCATGTCCTCGTCATCGACGAGGCGGGGATGGTGGGGACGCGCCAGCTCGAACGCGTCGTGTCCGAAGCGGAGCGTCAGGGCGCCAAGGTCGTCCTGGTCGGCGATCCGCAGCAGCTTCAGGCGATCGAAGCGGGTGCCGCGTTCCGCGCTGCAGCCGAACGTCACGGCGCTGTCGAGATCATGGACATCCGCCGCCAGCAGGAGGACTGGCAGCGCGAAGCAACGCGTGAGCTTGCGAACGGGCGCACGGGCCAGGCGATCGGTCGCTATGCGGAGGCTGGATTTGTGCATACGGCCGAAACCCGCGAGGCGGCGCGCGCCGGGCTGGTCGATGCCTGGGATCGTGATCGCCGGCACTATCCGGATGCTAGCCGGATCATCCTGACCCACACCAATGACGAGGTGCGGGCGCTCAATGAGGAAGTGCGCGACCGGCTGAAGGCGAACGGCGCGCTCGGGGCCGAGGTTGCTATCACCGTCGAACGCGGCGAGCGGATGTTCGCCGAGAACGACCGCGTCATGTTCCTCAGGAACGAGCGGAGCATCGGCGTGAAGAATGGCTCGCTCGGCACGGTGCAGAATGTCGACCGCATGCGCATGGCGGTGATGCTCGACGACGGACGTAGCATCGCCTTCGACCTGAAGGACTATGCCCATGTCGATCATGGTTATGCCGCGACGATCCACAAGGCGCAGGGCATGACCGTCGACCGCGTGCAGGTGCTCGCGACGCCGGGGGTAGACAGCCACTCGACTTACGTCGCGCTGTCCAGGCATCGCGAGCAGGTCGATCTATATTACGGCCGCGACGATTTTGCGACCCGGAACAGGCTCGTGCGCGCTGCCTCGCGCGAGCGCGGCAAGGACATGGCGAGCGACTATCGGGCACCGACACCCGCGAAGTCGACCGAGCCCAAGCGCGGCATGTTCCACGGGCTGAAACTTTCCATCGCGCGCGAGACGCCCGCCGCGGTGACAACCGAACGGCGGCGCCCAGTCAAGCTTGCGGAGGTCCGCGTGAGCGCCCGGTTGCTCGATGCCGAGCCGTCGCGTTCGCCGCTCGACAAGGCCGTTGAGCGATTCGCGGGCATCACGAAGCAGATCGTCGATGTCCGGCGCGCTGGCGGGAAGGAACTGCCGCACGAACTCGATGCCTATCGCACGGCCCGGCGGGAACTCGATGCGCTGCGTCCCGGCGCCGCGAACGATCTGCGTGAGGCTTTCGGAAAGAGCTACCAGCTGACGAAGGACGCGGCGGAGGGTCGGACTGATGGCGCGATGGCGGCGATGGATCGCCAGGACGCGGCACGCGCTGCCGAGCGAGCAGCGGCCGAACGCACTACGCGCGATCGCGTCAGGCTTGCCGCCGATACCGAGAAGCAGGCCGATCTGTTCGTTGCGACCTGGAAGAAGGAGAGCGCGCGCGTGAAGGACGCCCCGACCTATGCGGCGCGCGACGCGGCGCGTGCCAATCTGAGCGACATGGCGAAGAGCCTTCACCGCGACCCGCAGCTCGAGTCGCTGCTTCAGAACCGGCGTGCGCAGCTCGGGCTGGACGTTATGAGCACGAAAACACTGTCTCAGGATCTCCAGCTAAGTCTAGGCCGTGGACGCGGCATGGGCATAGGGATGTAGGCTGCATCCATGACCCAGAAACCAGCTCGCACAGCCCGGCAGCCCGCCGATGCCGCCACCGCCTTCGAGGATCTGCGCCGCGAGATATCTCTTCAGCGCACCGCGATCGAAGGCCTGACCTCGGCCAAGGACAAGCTCCCCGATTACTCGCCAACGCTGCGCGACATGGAAACGCGGCTCGGCCAGTTGGAAAAGCACGTAGAAAGCATCAACGAACACCCGGCGATGCTGCTCACGCCGCTGACGATTGCTACGGAAATGCACGAAGGATTGATCACCTACCGAGCTGATGACCGCAAGATCCTCGTGGAGGCGTGCGACGCGCTGGCGCGCTCGCTCGGCCGGGTCGAGGGCATGATCAAGCAGAAGCGCTCGAACGACCAACAGAACTGGTGGGTGACATGGGCGGGCACGGGCGGATTGATGTTTGGTGCGTTCTTGACGCTCATCGGCGTGGCGGTTTGGACCTAAAATGACAGTACCGTGTCTCGGCGGCAATGCGCCTCATGCCCGCCGCTCAGCTCTCGGAAACATGCACCCAAAAGCTGTCATTCGCTAAGAGCATGAAATACTTCAGGTGGCCGTCAGCCAGTCGACAAGCGGCTTCGTAAACCTCGTGTCTCCCCCTTGCAAGTCAGCCGATAGCCGCGCCGTGACTTCCTGAAATACCCAGCGATTGCCATCAGGATCGTTGAAGGAAGCGTAGCTTGCATAGCTTTTGCGCTCGGGATTGGGGCCGCGGGCGAGCTTGTCCGCATCGATATGATGGAAAACGCCGCCCTCGTCATGAAAAAGTTCGCCGACGCCGATTCCGTCCGCAATCAATCGGTCGCGGACCGCGACGAGATCCGAAACGATTAGGTGCAGCCCCTGCACCGAACCCGGCTCGGCCGTTGTAATTCCCTTGCCAAAGATGATCGAGCATCCCGATCCGGGCGGGGTGAACTGAACGATGCGGTAATCTTCGTCTGAAGAATAGTCGATGTCGAGACTCCATCCCATGCGGGTATAGAATTGCTTCGCACGATCGACATCCGAAACAGGAATCACGACGACTTCGAGCTTCATTTCCATGAGGAAAACTCCGGGGCTTCAGGCCCGAGACTTGGCGGAGCCATGTCTCAAGCTCGTGAGGGGTGACCCGCGGCACTGCGACACCGCATGCTGCAGGGGCGGAAGGATCGGACTCAGGCAGCGCTCTGCTTCTCTGCCGGCTTCGGTGCCGCCAGCAACGCTAGAAGCGCTTCGGCTCCCGCAGTCGATGAAGCGGGATTCTGCCCGGTGATCAGAAGACCGTCGGTAATTGCGAAGCTCCCCCAGTTTGGAACTTTCTCGAAGAGACCGCCAAGCCGCTTGAGCTCGTCCTCGACAAGGAAGGGCACGACGTCGGTGAGCTGCACTTCCTCCTCTTCGGCATTTGTGAAGCCGGTGACGCGCTTTCCCTTCACGATGGGGTCGCCCTTGTATGTCGCTCGGTGAAGAACCGCAGGCGCATGACAGACCGCCGCAACCGGTTTTCCGCTGTTGTAAAATGCCTCGATGAGCGCGATCGAGTCGGGGTTGTCGACAAGGTCCCACATAGGGCCGTGGCCACCGGGATAGAAAATTGCGTCGAAATCTTCCGCGCGCATATCCGAGAGCTTTTGCGTGGTGGCGAAAACCTTCTGCGCCTTGAGATCCTGCTTGAAGCGTGCCATTGCTTCGGTCTGATTTTCGGGGAGGTCGCTTTTCGGATCGACCGGAGGCTGGCCGCCCTTGGGCGAGGCCAGCGTGAGTTCAACGCCGGCGTCGCGGAATACGTAATAAGGCGCCGCGCCCTCCTCGAGCCAGAATCCCGTCTTACGGCCCGTGTTGCCCAAAATGTCGTGCGAGGTGAACACCATCAGAATTTTCATGTCGTGCCTCCTTCGGCTTCAGTGCATGGCGTCAATCTGTCACGTCGCGGGGCACCAGGAAATCGGACGATAGTATCGGAATAGCGCTAAGGCTCCGCAGTCAGGTGGGCGGCTTTGCTCACCGGCCGAAAGGTCGAACGGTGAACCGCAACCAGAACTCGCGCCCGCGCTCAAAGCCGCAGACTGTCTCTCCCGATCCAGCAGGCCCTTTGATGGGCGCCCCTGTGACAATGCCGGGGAAAACACCGCCGCCGCCTGGGTAGTTGATATTGAGACAGCCGCCGGTGGTGAGACGATCGGTCAGGTTGTTACCGATAAGCGCAAGCTCCCATCGATCGTCTCGCGCTTTGAGTCTGATATCGGCGCCGATCTTGGCGAATGCGCTTTGAAAGCCATTATCGCGGTTGCCGAGATCAACGACGTAGCGCGATGAATATTGGAGCCGCGCGCCCATTCCCAGTTCGAGGTTGCCGCCGACGGGTCGCACAAAATCGGCGCGAACGGTGGCCTGCCAACGCGGTGCGCGGTGGAGGGGCGTGCCTGACAAATCCTGCCCATTGTAACGGACGGGCGTGCCCAGCACAGGGTCTATGCTGAAGTAGCCGGCCGCAAGTTCGGCCGGATCAATTACGGGGGTCGGCAGCAGGTTGCAGCCCTGGCTAACCGTCTGACCGGGCTTACAGTCTGCGTTGGTGAAGCGCGTAAAGATGCCCCGGTTCCAGTTCAGCGCGCTGGTGAAACTTAGGCCGGGAACGCCGCGCGGGCGATAGCGCAGCGTGAGGTCGATGCCATAGACTTTCGCCGCGCCTGCATTGACGGTCGCGAGCCCGGGTACGCCGGCGTCGGTGATCCGGATAATGCCTGCTTGCAACCCATCATATCGGTAATAGTAGCCGGCAATATCAAAATAGAGTTGCCGGGCGCCGGCATAACCCTTGATGCCGACTTCACCTCCGCGTGCCCGTTCGTCACCAAATGAATTGTCGTCACCCGGGTTGAGCGCCTGATTGATGTTGTAGGAACCCGATTTATATCCCTGCTTGAACGCACCGAAGAATGTCAGTTCGGGGTTCGGATACCAGCTGATCGTCAGCTCGGGCGACCAGTTGCGCGAGTGCAGGCGGGGAAGCTGCGGCCTGATCGGTTCGCCTTCAACGCCAGTCACGACACCAAGAACGTCATAGGTGACCGGAGCGTCACTACGCTTCTCGTCTGTCCAGCGCATGCCGCCCGCAATCTCGACCTCGGGTGCCGGGCGGAACCGGGCTTGCGCGAACAGCGCGAGCGAGCGAATGTCGACATCGTGCGAGCCTTGCAGCGCAACGCGTGGGAGACCATAACGAGCGTTGCCGAAGAATCCGATATCGTTCGTGATATTGGCGTCCTGAAAAAAGACGCCCCCGGAAAAATCAATATCACCCCCAAGATCGGTGACGAGACGCAGCTCCTGGGTCGCTTCGCGCCGCCGAAATTCTTTCGTGATCGCAAGCGGCGCCATCGCCCCTCCTGCCCACGAGCCATTCTGAAGCGCATCGACCCTGATCCGGTAATAGCCGGTCAGCGAGGTCAGCATGAATCGCGGCGAGAGAGCCCAGTTCATTTCCAGCGTGCCGAAGTGCTGGTCGGTTTCGGTGAAGTTTACGCCTTCATTGGGCACGCGGAAGGCATTCGGATCGACATCGACGATATTGAGGTTGCGATCGGCCCTGCAATCCTCGTTCGCGCTATATTGCGACGGCAGGTCGATGCCTATCGAAGGCAGATAGTTGATTGTCCCGTCTGGGCAACGGACGAGCTGCTCCTGCAAGCCGCCGAGGCGACGGTCGTGGGTGGTGTTCAGCTTGAGCCGCGCGGTGAAATCGGGGCTCGGGTCAAATAGAGCGGTCAGGCGCAGATAAAGTGCGTGGCTCTTGCCAAAGCGATTGTCGGGCTGCATCGCGCCACTTTCGGGGATCGCGGTAGCGGTGTTGCGGAAATAGCCATCGCTCGAGGCGTATTGTGAAGAAAGCCGCAGTCCCAAAGTCTCGGTGACCGGCCCCGAGAGAATGAGGCGCGCCTGCCATTCGCGCGCCTCGGCTTCGTACGCCGCGCTTCCGACGATCTCGGTGCGATCGCCTGGATCGGCCGTTCGGATGGCTATGACGCCGCCCGGGCTGTTCTTACCGAAGAAGAGGGGCTGGGGACCCTTGAGAATTTCGACCCGTTCCATGTCGAAAATACCGATCGAATAGGCGGCGCCCTGTCCCAGTGCCAGTCCGTCGAGATTGAGCGCGACCGATTGGTCGACCCCGGGATCGAGTGGGCTCGAGCCGATGCCGCGGAGCGATACTTCGGTACCCACCTCCAGCGGTGCTGCGCCAAGTACCAGTCCCGGCGTGAAGGCGGCGATGTCATAAAGGTCGGTGGCTTGGCTGCTGCTCAGTTCGTCCGCCGGCAGCACTGCGGCTACGACAGGTACCCGCAGGGCGGCCTCCTCACGCTTGCGGGCAGTGACGATGATTTCGTCCGGATCGACAATTTGGGCCACCGCCGGGAGCGCTTGTCCAAACATTCCGGTCGCGAGCATGGCGCCGCAAATTGCGGTACGCATCGAAAACGGGGGGTTACCCGATACAGGCCGCATGTTTCTCCCGCCCACCCTGAAATGGCCTCAGCGTGCGATCCTTATGCCTGCCGCGCGGTGCCGGCGCTATTGATACGAAGGTATTGCCTCTAGCTCCATCGCTGCGTGGCCGGCCGCTGTGGGCCGCATTCCTTGCAAGTGCCTTTACGCATCGCTTCGCTTCAATGGGCCGGGTCGGCCACGTGACGCCCGAGTTCGAACTCGATCTCGGAGCGCATCTGAAGCCCGCGATCAAGAAGTCGGGCCATGCGCGCGCGCGTTTCGGGCCGCGCGGTCGATATGAAGAACTGGTCGAGCGCTGGCGGAAACAGCGCATCGTCCGGCAAGGTTACCTGATCGACGAGCCCTTTGGTCTGCGCGATCGCATATTTCTCGAAACCGGCAATCCGGCGAGCGAAACGATCCACAAAATCGTCGAGCTCGTCGTTGGGCAGCGCGCGATTGACGTACCCGTAACGCTCGGCGAGATCGCCGGTAAAATCGTCGGCGCCCAGCACGATCTCAAGTGCTCTTCCTCGGCCGGCCAATCCACCGAGCCGCGCCATCGGGTTGGCGCCCGGAACCGCCCCGACACCGACCTCGAACTGGCCAAGGATGGCCTTTTCAGCGCTGGCAAAACGGAGGTCGCACGCGAGTGCAAATTCGCTCCCCGCACCGCGCGCGCGTCCGCGCAAGGAAGCAATCGAGACGACCGGCGCACGGGCGAGGCGCGCGAGAACGTCGAGCCAGGGGTGCATGCCCGTGGGGCCCTTGGGCATTGCCGCCGTTCTCGCCTTGTCGACGAGCACGTCATAATGCGCGAGGAAGAAATCCGGGTCCTCGCTGGCGAAGACGATCACCTTGATCGTGGGGTCGGCCTCGAGGCGTCCGACGATGTTCGACAATTCCTCGATCGTGTCGAGATCGACAAGATTGATGGGCGGGTTCGAGATCGCCGCGCGCCAATAGCCGGGTGTAATTTCATCGATACGGATTTGCTGGGCCATGTCCTAGTCTCGCTCCATGATCGGGCAACGGCGCCCGCCATATAGATTGTGGAGGCGGCGCCTCCGGCGAAACTGGACGAACGTATCGCCTATACGTTCGTATCACTGCTCCGCGTCGCGAGTGGCCGACCGCGCAATCCGCAATTCCTCGGCGCAAGGGATTTGCACCCGGGCATGGCTTCCTCCGGGCGTGAACATCCATTCTACGCTACCCTCGAGATCGGCGATCAGCGCGCGAACCAATTTCTGCCCGCGGCCCGGCACCCTGCAAGTCGCGGCGACACCGTCTTCACAAACCATGGCATCGATGTGATCGCCGCACTCACGGATGCGAACGAGGATCATGCCGCTGCGGCCCTTCAGCCCGTGACGCGCGGCGTTCCGGACCAGTTCAGCAATGATCAGGCCGATGCGCCAGCATCTCTCCGACGCCAGGAAAATGTCGTCGGCCTTGAGAACAAGGCCCACCCCTCTTTCGTTGAGCGAGGCCTTCGCGAAACTTTGGCAGATGTGGCGCAGATATTCTGCGAGATTGGCCCTGCCGTGCGCGAAAGGTGGCAGCAGCGCGCGGTGCGAAGCAGCATGATCGCGCAGGCGTTCGGCGACGCACGTGAGACTTTTCCGGCTGCTCTCATCCTCAGCGCGGGCCGCGGCGAACGACAGCATCGAAATGGCTTCGGAATATTCGTTGATCACCCGGTGATTGATCTCTTCGACGAGATGCAGCGAGCAGGGTGGGGCGGCTGCGTCAGAAGTCAGGCTATGAGCCAACATATCGCGGTCCTCCTTTGGTCGGAGGCGATTGGACTGGATGGTGAGGCCGACCGCAATTGAACCTAGGTGTGGCGTATACCAAAGTGTCGCGTCGGGTGTTGCGCTCAGTGAAGCGATGCGGCTGCGAGACCCAGACGCTCGCTCATCTTGACAAGCGCAGCGAAGGATTTTGCCTGCATCTTCTCCATCACTCGCCCGCGGTGGGCCTTCACCGTAATCTCACTGATTCCCAGTTCCCAGCCAACCTGCTTGTTGAGAAGGCCGGATACGACCAGCGCGAGAACCTGTCGCTCGCGAGGGCTGAGTGTGTCATATCTAGCCTGCAAAGCTGTCAGGCCGGCGCTTTCCTCAAGGGCGACCTGACTTTGAGCGAGAGCTCGCTCGACCGCTGGCAAAAGCGCCTCCTCGCCGAGCGGCTTGGTGAGAAATTCCGTAGCGCCCGCTTTCATGGCCCGCACGGTGGTGGGAATGTCGCCACATCCGGTAATGAAAATTATGGGCATTTGGGACTGACCATCGGCAATCTGCTCCTGAAGATCGAGTCCGTTGAGATCGGGTAATCCGATGTCAAGGATGAGGCACGAAGGCGTGGAAGGAAACCCCCGGGCAAGGAATGCCGCCGCGGTCTCAAAGCTTTCAACGGCCCAGCCCGCTGACTTCAGCAGTGCCTCGAGCCCCTCGCGGGTCGACACATCATCGTCCACAACGATCACCGTCGGCGCCATGTCCTGCATCGGATTCCATCCAGATCTGGTCGCAGTGCTGTAAACTAACATCGCGGTCTTCCTCTTACATCAGAAAATCAAGACTCCCGCCCCAAAGCTGAACGGATGGCCCCTACGATCGCGCTCTCGCTGAACGGCTTCACGAGGCAGGCAACCGCGCCGCTGTTCAACAGGTCGGACCACGCGCCATCGTCCGAGTGCGCCGTGATAAACACGATCGGAACCGCTCTTTTTTGCCGGATCAACTCCTGCTGAAGCTGTGGCCCCGTCATGCCGGGCATCGCCACATCGAGGACCAAGCATCCCAGCAAGTCGATCTCGGCATCCCTCAGAAATGCGTTGGCCGAAGCGAACGCCTGCACTCGAAAGCCGAAGGATCTGAGTAGATCGGGTAAGGATTCTCTAACGGATTCATCATCGTCCACGAGCGCGATTATCTTTTCGTCGGACATGAACGTTCCTTGTTATTGCCCCGCATACTCGCCCATCCACCGGCGGCTTCCGTCACCGAGCCGGTAAGCATCTGAATGCGATACGCCCGCATGGCGCTCTCCATTTGCGCCTCTTGCTTCCCGTCCCGCAGGGTGCGCCAATCTCGGCCGCGCGTCTATTGATACTTTGGTGTCAGTGAAGAGGAAAATGTATGTTTTACATGGTCGTAGGCGACATCCAAGATCCCGCTCGTCTTTCAGGGAGCGCAAACGCCGGAGATCCGGCCAACCCTCCATCATGTGGGGGAAGTGCCCCCGTCGCCTTGTTTCTGGACATTGTGGGCGCCGCGATGTTCCTCGCTGCAGGGGAGGCGTCGCTCGTCCCAGGCACGAACATCCCCGCTGAAGGCCGCACGACCAGTTGCTAGCCTTGCAATCGGGGACGTTGTCCTTCCGATCCGCTGTCGGTCCCGGTTTCGACCAACGTCGAGGGGGCATCATCAGGACGCGCGCAAGGAACCGAAAAACAAAAACTAGCACCAGGGCCCTCATTTAAGTCGACCCATAGCTTCCCACCGTGACGCTCGAGAATGGACTTGCTGACGGAGAGACCGATCCCCATGCCATGCGGCTTTGTCGTGTAAAAGGATGCGAAGACGCGGGATCGATCTTCTGCAGCAATGCCGCACCCCGTGTCGCGAACTGCGAGCTGTGCGTTACCGCGATCAGAGTTTACGGTCTCGATGACAATTTGACGCTGAAGGTTGTCGGCGACGTCGATTGCGTCTGCTGCATTCAGGATCAGGTTCAGGATAACCTGCTGCAACTGGATTCGGTCGCCAAGCACCTCTGGCAAACTTCTGTCCAAATTGATCCTGAGTGCGATCCTGCGTCGCTGCAAATCGTGATGGCAGATGGCTACTACCTCCTCGGTCGCGTCGTTGAGATTAAATGGTTCGGCCGTAAAGTCCTTTCTCGCGAACAGGCCTCGCAGTCGTTTCAATACCTCGGCGGCCCTGTTGCCGTCGCGGATCGTGCGATTTGCCGTATTCGCGGCGCCCTCGACGTCCGGCGGGTCAGCTGCGAGCAAACGCAGACAGGCGCTCGCATTGGTTATGATCCCGGACAAGGGCTGATTGACCTCATGTGCAATCGAGGCCGCCAGTTCACCAAGGCTCGATACGCGGGTGATGTGCGCAAGCTCGGATCGCAGGCTCTCGACCGAATTCTCGGCAAGCCGCCGGCGGGTCACATCTTGGGCGACCCCGTAACATTCGCGGCGTCCATCCTCATGCGTTACAACGCGATAAGATGTGCTGAGAAATTTGATCCGGCCGTCGGGCATCAGCAGCCGCTCTTCATTTTCCGGATACCCCTCGCCTCGGAACACCCGCGCAATTTTCTCGTCGACCATTGGGAGGTCATCGGGATGACAGTAAGAACGGAGATCGGGACGGACCAGCCCAAAATCGCTGGGAAATTCATATATCTGACGCATCTGTTCCGAGAAAATTACTTCGTCGGCATCAACGTCCCAGACGAACGAGCCGGTTTGGCTGATTCGTTCCGAGGTCGTGAGAAGATATTCGCTACGTCGTAGCTCTTCCTCCACGAGCTTCCTTTCGGTGATGTCCTGGATAGATCCGACGACCACGGGACTGTCGGGATTATCCGGAATGAAATGGGCAATCGCATGAAGATGCTTAATGGCCCCGCTTGGTGTCACGATCCTGAAAACTTCGTCAAACTCGCTGTTATTCGCCATCGAGCGCGCGAAACCGGCGTTGAAAACTCCCAGATCATCGGGATGTATTCGGTCGCGAAACGCGATAAATGTTGGCGGCTCGTCTCTCGGATGATCAAGAATGTTATAGAGTTCATCCGACCAGCGGTGGATATCCGCCTTTACATCAGTCGTAAAACTCCCGGTGCGGCTGAGGCGTTGAGCCTGGCTGAGGTGATCATGCGCTTCTCGCAGTTTGTGCTCGCGCAGCGCGAGATCCTGTTCCGCGCGCTTGCGATCTTCGATGTCGGTTTTGACGCCGTACCATTGCACGACGTTGCCTTGCTCATCATGCAATGGACTGCTTTGGAAGTGGAACCACCGGAAGATTCCGTCGTGACGCATCAGGCGCGCTTCGATCTGGCCGCTTCGGCCGGAGGATCGGCATGCCTCCCACGTCGCCAAGACAGCTTCGAAATCATCCGGATGAACATGGTCGATCCACTGCCATTCGATGAGGTCCGCAGGGGATCGACCAACATAGTCGAGATAATGTTGATTAAAAAACTCGGCCGCTCCGTCGGGTCGCGCCGACCATACGAGAACCGGGATCGTGTCGATGATGAGCCGCAGATTCTTGGCTCTGTCTGCCAGCGCGGCTTCGGCTTCCCGGCGGTCGTGGATGTCGGTCAATAGGACTTGCCACCCCACGAGCCGTCCGCCCTCGTCATGAAGTGGCAGTCCGCGGTTGCTGAGCCAGCGATATTCGCCGTCGAAACGACGCATCCTTTGTTCGATATCATAGGGTTTGCCGGCCACTATGGCTGCGCCGAATGCCGCCGTCAGATGGGGCAGGTCGTCAGGATGGATGATTCCATTGGAATCCCAGTTTGCCAGCTCCTCTTGCGTTCGGCCGAAATACTCCCTCAATTCCCGATTGAGATGGAGAACGCTGCCGTCTGGTGCCAAGACACCAGCCAAGCCGGGCATATGATCGATCAATGCACTTGGCGTCAGCCCGCTAGGGAGCGGATGTTCTTCGTCTTGCGGGTGGTTCAGTAGGCCTTGCTGCGATTTGTCGCTCATGATTGCTCCCTCGACAGGCGCACACAAGTTTCTACTCCGCGCACCGCCGTGCGCCTAGCGCTTCGTCGACGACCGATACTTTCGTATAAGCCCCGAAAGCTCGAGCTCTGCAATCCGGCGAGGTGAGTTCAGCGGATCGTCGCCTTTAGAATGTTGGCCATCGGTGCAGCAGATGATGCCGATCCCAACGGCAATAGTCGCGTCGGCAAGGCGAACTGCGGGCTTTTGTTTGCATAGATAATTTCTGGTCGATCAGCACGCCCTCAAAATGCCAAATGATACTATCGTGCAATGGCGATTGCCGCATCAACGCATGACATCGGGGAACTACTTGGTGTCTCAAGGCTGACGATCGGTGGCGCGCGTTTGCCCATTCTCGATCGCTCTCGATGGTTGCATTAACATGATGAGCGCAGGACCATATTTTCGGACGGATCATGGATCGCATCGACTTGATGAATATCTTTATCACCGCGGTCGACGAGGGCAGCCTTGTCGGCGCCGCGCGGCGTTTGCGTCGTTCGCCAACCGCGATCAGCCGTGCGATCGCGTCGCTCGAGGGGCATCTGGGCGTCGAACTGCTTCACCGGACGACGCGAAGCATCCGGCTGAGCGAAGCGGGGCAACGTTATGCCGCCTCGTGTCGGCGCATCCTCGCCGAACTCGAGGAAGCCGACCTGCTCGCGGGCGGCGAACGTTCGGCGCCGCGTGGGATGCTGACGCTGTCGGCGCCACCGATCAGCGGCGAAGAGGTGCTGCGTCCGATCCTCGACGAATTTCTGGGAGCCTATCCGCTGGTTTCGGCGCGCCTGATGCTCGTGGACCGGTCGGTAAATCTGGTCGACGAAGGCGTCGATGTCGCGCTGCGCGTCGGGCAGCTTCCGGACTCTTCACTCGTCGCGACGCGCGTCGGCGAGGGGGTACGACGCGTGATCGTCGCGTCGCCGCGATATCTGAGCGAGCATCCGCCGATCGAAGAGCCTGCCGATATCGCGGGGCACCAGATCGTCTCGCTGACGCATTTCGGGATCGAGGCGTGGGGCTTCGGCAGCGGACCGGCGGCGCGTACCGTCCATTTTACGCCGCGGCTGGTCGTGAACACGGTGCGCGCGGCTGTCGGCTCGGCGGTGGGTGGGCGCGGGCTGACACGCGTCTACTCCTATCATGTCGCGCGCGAGGTGAAGGAGGGGCTGCTCACGATCGTTCTGGCCGAAGCCGAGCCGGAACCGCAGCCAGTACATCTGCTCGCGCCCGGCGGACGGATGGCCGTGCCCAAGGTCCGCGCCTTCGTCGACTTCGCGACCCCGCGGCTTCGTGCCGCCTTCGCAAGACTCGCGATCGACGCGCGCGAGCTCTAGTTACATCATTATCCCGATACGCGGGAGAATGTCTTCCGCTGAAGATCAATTATCTCGGCATTGCGCCTGACCTACGTTGCTCCCGTCGGCGCATGGCGCGCCACACGGGCGAGCTTTCCCGTCCCGTCCTCCCATAAGCAAAGGTTCAATGTCATGAGCAATGCACAGAAAGTCGCCGTCGTTACCGGCGCATCGCAGGGTATCGGCGCCGCACTCGTCGACGCCTATCTCGACCGTGGGTATCGCGTCGTAGCGACCTCGCGTTCGATCCAGCCATCGAGCAATCCCGACATGCTGGCGATCGCGGGCGATATCGGAGACCCCGAAACCGGCCCGCGCGTGATCGCCGCCGCGCTCGAACATTTTGGCCGCGTCGACACGCTGGTCAACAACGCCGGCATCTTCGTCGCGAGCCCCTTCACCGGCTATAGCGCCGATCAATATGCCGGCGTCGTATCGACCAACCTCAACGGCTTTTTCTACATCACGCAGGCCGCGGTTGCGGCGATGGAAGCGGTCGGGCGCGGGCATGTCGTCAGCATCACGACCAGCCTTGTCGATCATGCCAATTCGAACGTCCCGTCGGTCCTCGCCTCGCTGTCGAAGGGCGGCATCAATGCGGCGACCCGGAGCCTCGCAATCGAATATGCGAAGCGTGGTATCCGCGTGAACGCAGTATCGCCGGGCATCATCAAGACCCCCATGCACGCCCCGGAAACGCATGAATTCCTCTCGGCGCTGCACCCGGTCGGTCATATGGGCGAGACGTCGGACATCGTCGATGCCGTTCTCTTCCTCGAAAATGCGGCCTTCGTGACGGGCGAGATCCTGCACGTCGATGGCGGCCAGTCGGCCGGGCATTAATCCGGTCTGTCAAGGAGACGAGCCATGCCTATCGTGACCGTTCAACTGACCCGTGAAGGCACCGAGCCCGGTGTCGATCATGTAACCCCCGAACAGAAAGCCGAAATCTACAAGGGAATGAGCCAGGTTCTGCTCGACGTGCTCGGAAAGCCGCTCGACTGGACATGGGTTATCTTTCAGGAGGTCGAGATGGAAGATTGGGGCTGGGGCGGTATGCCCGTCGAGGAGTATCGCAAGAAGCTCGCGGCCACCTCCGGCTGAACCGTTCAATCTTGGAGACGATGATGAACGCCCGCCATCTTACCAGCATGCTCGGCATCGAATTGCCGATCATCCAGGCGCCGATGGCGGGTGTATCTTCGCCCGCCATGGCGGCGGCGGTCAGCAACGCGGGCGCGCTCGGCTCGATCGGGGTCGGCGCGACCGATGCCGATGGCGCGCGCGGGATGATTGCCGCGGTACGCGAGGGCGCCGCGAAGCCATTCAACGTCAATCTCTTCTGCCACGCGCCCGCCGTTGCCGATGCGGCGATCGAAGCCGCGTGGATCGCCCGTCTCGCACCGCTGTTCGCCGAGTTTGGCGTGGATGCACCGGACGCGCTGGGCGAAATCTATCGCAGCTTCGTCGCCGACGAGGCGATGCTCCAAATGCTTCTGGGCGAGCGGCCGGCCGTCGTCAGCTTTCATTTCGGCCTGCCTTCCGAATCCGCGATCCGGGCGCTGCGCGACGCCGGCATCCTGTTGCTTGCATCCGCGACCAACCTTGACGAAGCGCGGATTGCATCGGCCGCGGGCGTCGATGCCGTCGTGGCGCAGGGATGGGAGGCTGGCGGGCATCGCGGGGTTTTCGATCCCGACGCGCCCGACGATCGGCTCGGCACTATGGCACTGACGCGCCTGCTCGTCGATGCGATCGACCTTCCGGTCATCGCGGCGGGCGGTATCATGGACGGCGCGGGCATCGCCGCCGCGTTGGATTTGGGTGCCGCGGCGGCGCAGCTCGGCACCGCCTTTATCGCCTGCGACGAAAGTCTGGCCGATGCCGGCTATCGCGCCGCGCTGACGAGCGAAGCCGCGCTGCATACGAAGATGGTGCGCGCCGTTTCGGGGCGCCCGGCGCGCATATTGGCGAACCGGTTTGCTGCGCTCGACGGCAATGTTCCGGCGACGCATATCCCGGCCTATCCGATCGCCTATGACCTTGGCAAAGCGCTGCACGCAGCGGCCAAGTCGCGCGGCGAATATGGCTTTGGTGCGCAATGGGCAGGGCAGGGGGCGCCGATGGCACGCGCCATGCCCGCCGCGGACCTCATCGCGACGCTGGCCGCCGAGATGGCAGCGGCCCGAAATTCGTGACAGGAGCTGACAATATGGACGATTTCGACGAAGCCTTTGCCGCGCTCGGCGATCTGCGCGGGCGCCCGCTGTTCGTGATCAAGGTCGGCGTCGACCATATCCATCTGATCGGTGGACCAGCCGGAATCGACCGGCGCGTCGGCGAGATGGTCGCAGGGCGCTTCGCGGGCGAACGCCTGTCGGGCGATGTCCTGACCGGCGGTGCCGACTGGCAGATTGTGCGCGCCGACGGGGCCGTGCTGCTCGACGCGCGGGTGGTGCTGCGCACCGAAGACGGCGCCGAGATCGCAATGGAATATACGGGCATCCGTACCGGGCCGGCCGACGTCATCGCGCGGCTGGGGCGCGGCGAGCCGGTCGATCCGGCCGACTATTATTTTCGCATCGCCCCGCGCTTTTCGACGTCAGATCCGAGATACGAATGGCTGAACCGCATTATGGCGGTCGGCATCGGTCACCGGCTGCCCGGGGGGCCGGTCTACAGCATCTTTGAGATTGTTTGAAGGAGGCGGCTATCCCGGCCAGACCAGCCCTTCGGGCGCGCCGCGGCCGAGCCGGTCGGGAAGCGTCTCGCCGACGGCGACGAACTCGAGCGAGCCGCTGTTGATGCAATAGCGCAGCCCCGTCGGCGGCGGCCCGTCGGGGAAGACATGCCCCTGATGAGATCCGCAGCGCGCGCAGACGATCTCGGCGCGAACCATGCCATAGCGCCTGTCTTCGATCGTCTGCAGATGGTCGGCGCGGAACGGCGTCGTGAAGCTCGGCCAGCCGGTGCCGCTTTCGAACTTGGCGCCCGCGCGGAACAGCGGCAGGCCGCAAAGGCGGCAGCAATAGACGCCCTCGCGCTTTTCATAGAGGAAGAGGCCGCAAAAGGGTGCCTCCTCCGCATGCTCGAGGAGGAGGCTGCGCTCCTCGTCGGTCAACGCGGCGGCGAGGTCGTGCCGTTGCTGCCGCGTCGGCGGCGCCAGGTCGAACAGGTCGCTGCCGACCTCAGCCACGCGCTACGTCCAGCACTGCCTGCGCGAACGCCTGTGGGGCTTCCTGCGGCAGGTTGTGGCCGATGCCGCCGCCGATATCGCGATGCTCATAGCGGCCCGTGAACTTGGCGCGATAGGCGGCGGGCGGCGGGTGTGGCGCGCCATTCGCGTCGCCTTCCATCGTGATCGTCGGAACGCCAATCGTCGGCGCGGCCGCGATCTGACGGTCGAGGTCGGCATAGCGCGCTTCGCCGTCGGCGAGGCCCAGCCGCCAGCGATAATTGTGGATCACGATGTCGACATGGTCGGGATTGTCGAACGACGCGGCGCTACGGGCGTAGGTGGCTTCGTCGAAATTCCATTGGGGCGAGGCGAGCTTCCAGATCAGCCGGTTGAAATCCTTGCGGTTCTTGTCGTAGCCGAGACGGCCGCGCTCGGTCGCGAAATAAAATTGATACCACCATTGCAGTTCGGCCTCGGGCGGCAGCGGCGCCTTGCCCGCTTCCTGTCCGGCGACGAGATAACCGCTTACCGCAACAAGACCGCTGGTGCGTTCGGGCCAGATGGCGGCGACGATATCGGCGGTGCGCGCGCCCCAGTCGAAGCCTGCGAGAACGGCGCGCTTGATCTTCAGCGCGTCCATGAAATCGATCAGGTCCTGTGCGAGCGCCGCCGGCTGACCGTTGCGAAGGCTGTCGCCCGAGAGGAAACGCGTCGGGCCATAGCCGCGCAGATAGGGGATGAGGACGCGATAGCCCTTCGCAACCAGCAGTGGCGCGACATTGGCAAAGCTTTGGATATCATAGGGCCAGCCGTGGAGCAGGATCGCGACCGGCCCCTTGGCAGGGCCCATGTCGATGTAGGAAACGTTGAGAAGACCCGCCTCGACCGATTTGAGCGGCGGGAAGCCCCGGCCGGTCGAAGGTGCGGTCTGGGCACTTGCCGGGTCGGGCGCTGCACCGGCGCTGGCAAGGCTCAGTCCGATCTGCGCGGCCACGGCAACGCCGGTGATGCCGAGAAACTGCCGGCGGTCCGACAGGCCCTGTTCGAAAGTGGAAAGCTGCACGTCGTCATACCCCTTTGTATGGGCCTGTCGGGCCGGAAGTGGGACGCGGACGGACTGGGCGGGGGAGGGAGTGGAGTCCGTCCGCGTCCTCGGCCCGGCACGGCCAGCGGGAGCGGTGCCGGGATTTCACTATATATTCGCTTGATCGGGGCGCCTCGTTACCGGCTACCCGACGCCGGCCATATTGAGCGGTCGGGACGGGAAATCGATTATACGTTTGTCTTGGTGACACCATCGTATCGATCGCCCGTGCCGGTCCTTGGCAATGACGGCCCGCCGACACCAAAGTCCAATACTGCACCCGGGCCTCGGCCCCTATCTCGCCCTGCAGGCTCGGCGCGGACCACTTCGGCAGCCCGCGCGACGATGCCGCTCCCCTCGGCAAAGGATAGAGATATGGCCAATCCCGAAATCGTCGATTCCAGCTTCACCGCGATCATCAACGCCCCGATCGACAAGATCGACCTGCCCGCTTGGGCCTTTTCGCTCCCCGAACATGAATATCAGGGCTGTTCGCCCGCGCATGTTGCAGCGGGCGCCACCACCGCGCCCGACGGCCGGCGCATGTCGATCAACGTCGAGATCATCGGCGGAACCTTGATGGTGCAGCATTATATCGAGACGCTCGCCGAAATGGACCATCTGGTTCTGGAATCGGTGTCCGATATCTTCCCGCCCGCGGGCCGTACGACGATCCATGTGAAATGGGAGCTCAGCGTCAAGGATATGGGCGACGGCCGCTGTGAATTCACCAATCATGTGCAGACGCATGCGACCGACGAATTCCTGACCTATCTCGATCGGCAGGGCATCCCGTTCGAAGCCTTTGCGGCACAGCGCAAGCCGATGTCGCTCGCGCACAACGCCGGCGAAACGCCGCTCTTTGCCGAGAGCATCGAACGCTTCGCGCTGCGCGGCTGAGGAGACGAGTCATGGCATTGCCGACCTACAAGCGGGCGTCGACCGCGCTGCTTTTCATCGATCCTTACAACGACTTCCTGTCCGAAGGTGGAAAGGCCTGGCCGCGCGTCGGGCCGATCGCCGAGGAGATCGGACTGCTCGACAATCTGCGCGCGATCGTCGCGGCCGTTCGCAATGCCGGCATCCAGGTCGTCATCGCGCCGCACCGCCGCTGGGAGCCCGGAGATTACGAGGATTGGGATCATCCCAATCCGACGCAGATCGGGATCATGAGCCGGCACAGCTTCGCGCGCGGCGAGTGGGGCGGCGAATGGCATCCCGACTTCGTCCCGGAATCCGGCGATATCGTTGCCAAGGAACATTGGGGACAAAGCGGCTTCGCCAATACCGACCTCGATCAGCAGCTGCGCCAGCGCGGAATCACGCACGTCATCCTGATCGGTCTTCTCGCCAATACCTGCGTCGAATCGACAGGGCGCTATGCGATGGAAATCGGCTATCATGTCACGCTGGTTCGCGATGCGACCGCCGCCTATTCGAAGGAGATGATGCACGCGGCGCACGAACTCAACGGACCGACCTATGCGCATGCGATACTGACCACCGCAGAGCTGCTTGAGGCGATCGCCGCCGCCGGGGTGGATCGATGAGCGCGGCAGCCTTGCTCACGGCGGCGGCACTCGCATCGTCACCGGTGACCTATCAGCGCGTCGAGGTCGACGGCACGGGCATCTTCTATCGCGAGGCCGGACCGAAGGATGCGCCGGTCATCGTCCTTCTTCATGGCTATCCTTCCTCGTCGCGGATGTACGAGCCGCTGCTTCGCCGCCTGTCGGGGCGCTACCGGTTGATCGCGCCGGACTATCCGGGGTTCGGTCACAGCGATGCGCCGCCGCCCGATCGATATTCCTACACCTTCGATCATCTCGCCGAGACGACCGAGGAGTTTCTGAAAGCGCTCAGGATCGACCGCTACACCTTGTTTCTTCAGGATTATGGCGGTCCGGTCGGCTTTCGCGTCGCGATGAAGGCTCCCGGCAAGGTGCAGGCGATCATCGTCCAGAACGCCAATGCCTATTCCGAGGGGCTCGGCGTAAAATGGGCGGCGATTGCGGATTATTGGGCCGATCGTGCCGCCCACGCCGAGCAGGTCGACAAGTTCATGTCGCTCGAAGGAGCGAAGCAGCGACACTTAGGGCTCAGCCCCAACCCGGAACGCTATGATCCCGACAGCTGGACCGACGAATATGCCTTTCTGTCGCGCCCGGGACAGCGTCAGATCCAGGCCGATCTGCTTTACGACTATCGAACCAACGTCGCCTCCTATCCGGTCTGGCAGGCGTGGCTGCGCGAGCTTCGCCCGCCGCTGCTCGTGATGTGGGGGCGTTATGATCCCTCGTTCATCGTCCCGGGCGCCGAGGCGTATCGACGCGACGTTCCGGGTGCCGAAATCCACCTGCTCGACGCAGGACATTTTGCGCTCGACGAAAAGGCCGGCGAAGTCGCCGGCCTGACTCTCGATTTCCTCGATCGCCACCTCGGGGAACCTAACCCCCGTCCCTGAGGACAGGTGAGGGGAGGGGCCGGCGATCCGGTCCCTCCCAATTCGGTCAGCGCAGCGACTTGAAGGTCGCGCGCAGTTCCGACGTGAACGCCGCCGGCTGTTCCCATGCCGCGAAATGTCCGCCCTTGGGCAAGCGGTTATAGTGGATCAGCTTCGGATAGGCTTTCTCCGCCCAGCTTTGCGGCGCGGTGTAAATCTCGTCCGGAAAAGCGCTGACGCCCATCGGAATCTTGACGCCCTTCGGCGCGAAGAAGGGCAGCTTGCTCTCCCAGTAGAGCCGCGCCGAGGAGACGGCGGTGCCGGTCAGCCAATAGAGGGTGACATTGTCGAGGATATCGTCGCGCGACAGCCCTTCGGCGGCGCCGTCGAAAATGCGCGCGATCAGGTCCTGGCTCCGCGCGTCGTGATCGAGCATCCACGCGGCGAGCCCGATCGGCGAATCTTCGAGTGCGTAGAGCGTCTGCGGCCGCCCCGCCATCTCCTGCGCATAGCCGAGGCCATGCTTGTAGAAGAAGTCGAGCTGGTCGTAGGCATATTTCTCGTCGGCGGTCAGCCCTTCCGGGGCCGCACCGCCCGCCGCCAGCGCCTTGGCGATATCGTCGGGAACCGTCGCCGGCATGTTGGTGTGGACGCCGACGAGTTCGGGCGGCGCGATCAGTGCCATCTGTTCGGTCACCGCATTGCCCCAGTCGCCGCCCTGCGCGACATAGTGGTTGTAGCCGAGCCGCTTCATCAGCACGATCCATGCCTTGGCGATGCGGATCGGATCCCAGCCGAGTTCGGTGGGCTTGCCCGAAAAGCCGTGCCCCGGAAGCGAGGGAATGACGACATCGAAGGCGTCGGCCGCGGTGCCGCCGAACGCGGTGGGGTTGGTCAGCGGTTCGATGACCTTCGTCTGTTCGATGATCGATCCCGGCCAGCCGTGGGTGATGATGACGGGCAGGGCGTTCGCATGTTTGGAACGGACGTGGATGAAATGGATGTCGACGCCGTCGATATTGGTGATGAATTGCGGATGGGCGTTCAGCTTTGCCTCGCCCTTGCGCCAGTCATGCTCCTTCTCCCAATAGGATGCGAGCTTGCGCATCGTCGCGAGCTTCACGCCTTGCGACGCGTCGGGGACGAGTTCCTCGCTCGGCCATTTGGATGCCGCGATACGGCGTTTGAGGTCGGCAAGGGCGGCCTCGGTCGCACGGAATTTAAACGGGCGGATGCCGGCGCCGCCCGATCCGGATGCGCCCGACAGGGCTTCGCCCACTGCATCGCTAGCCTGCGCCCAGACGGGCATGATCAGGCTCGATCCGACCGCTGCGGAGGCAAGGAAATTTCGCCTCCCGAGCAAATTATGGAAAATGGACATGCTATTTTCTCCTTCGTTGAAAAATCAGAGGCGCAGCACCGCCTTGAGCCCCGCGACGCCGACCGCGCGCGCATCGCGGCGGCCGCCGGGATGGTGGATCCACTGGACATTGGGGCGGAGGTCGAGCCAGCCGACCGGCCTGAAGCCGTAGAAAAGCTCGAATACATATTCGGCGCCGCGCGGCGGCTTTCCGGCGAGGCGTTCGGCTCGCTCGATCCAATTGTTGACGTGCGTTCGGGCGACACCGAAACCGATCATATCGCCCGCGACGCCCGGCAGCGGGTCGTGCACGAACAGCCCGGCGACGATCTGGTTGTCGATGCGCGACGTGCGGCGATCGGCGGCAAGGGCGTTGAAGAAGATACTGATGCCCGAGGTGCTGGCGCCGCGCGCCGAGCGACCGCTGAGCTGCTGCTCGACCGCCAACCAGACGCCATGCGCCGATCCTCGTTGCATCGGCGGGCGGCCGGTCAGGATTGCGGGTTCGCGGTCGACGTCGAGGTACAGGTCGGGCGCATCGGCGGTGCTGATCCAGCCGCCGATCTTGTAGCTGCCCACCGGCCCGCCATCGCCGCCGCGTGTCAGTCCGAGCTCGATCGGGATCAGTGCGCCGGTTGCGCCTTTGAAACGCCCGATGGTGAAGCTCTTGTCGAGGTTGCGAGGATTTTCCTCATAGATGCCGATCTGTGCGTAGGCACCGCGATGCGCCGCCCGCAGCCGTAGCCCCCATTGGCTGACGGGCCAGTTGTACCAATAGTCGGTGACGATATTGCCCGGCTGTGAGCCGCAGAAGCTGAGGTTCTGGAAAGAGCAGGAAAAGGCGGAGAAGTCTTCGCTCGGTGCCGTTCGGCCGGCCTTCACTGCGATGGCGCCGTTCGCAAAGCGCTGCTCGTACCAGAATTGCGTCAGGCGCCAGGTCCGGCCACGGCCGTAGATCTCCTGTACTTCCTGAAGCGTGCCGAGCCCCGCCTTCGCATCGAGCTGCGGACCGTGGCGGTAGGTAATCGTCGCCTGAAAGCTGCCGTCCGTACCCGCAATCCGCTGCATGTCGAACCGGAGCCGGACGCCGAACTCGCCGGTCTCGGTCACATCCGGCCGTTGACCGCCGCGAAAATTCCAGGCGGTCTCGGCAACATAATGGCCGGTAAGCTCGACCCCCGCATCGGCGAGGCGAGGGCGAAGGCCCAGCATGTCGCCTGCCATCGCGGGCGCAACCGCCGTTTCGTCGTCGATTTCCTGCGCCTGTGCGGCTGCAGTGATCGACGATGCTATCAGAAGCGGTGCAACCATCTGTCTGGCGGAAAATGTCACGAACGAGCCCTCTGTCCACCGATCGGTTTTCCGATCGGCTTGGATGTGGCGTGGGGGGCGTGGGCGGCCATTGTCCGATGGTATTCATAGACCTTGGTATCGGATCGCTGTCCGGCGCCGGTCCTTGATACCAAGGTCCAATTTGGCGCGTCCGGCGGCCGTCCATCTATCCATCCGAACCCACCAGTTTCGGGAAGGATGGATTATGATGATTGCAGGGAAAATTTCCGCGGCTTTCGCGCTGGCGTCGCTCGCGGTCACGGGCGCGGCCGAAGCGAAACCCAAAGTCGCCGCAGCGGCGCCGGCAGCCGAGAGCGAGCAGTTTCGGATCACCAAGGTTACACCGGCCTATTGGCGGGTCACGATCGACAAGCCGCCCTTCAACATCTACGGCCCGGATTCGATGGCGCCGCTGAACCGCGTCATCACCGCGATCGAAACCGATCCCGCGCTAAAGGTCGTCGTATTCGACAGCGCGATCCCCGGCTTCTTCCTGACGCATTATGATTTCACGGTTCCGCTCGACCAGACGACGAGCATGCCGCCCGGACCGACCGGCCTGCCCCAGCTCCCCGACATGCTCGTCCGGCTTAGCAAGGCGCCCGTCGTATCGATCGTGTCGATCCGCGGGCGCGCCACCGGAGTCGGCAGCGAATTGTCGTTGGCGAGCGACATGCGTTTTGCCAGCCGGGAAAAAGCGATCCTCTCGCAGTTCGAGATCGGCGCCGGCTTCGCGCCGGGCGGGGGTCCGATGGCGCGGCTTCCGCGTCTCGTCGGCCGCGGCCGCGCGCTCGAAATACTGCTCAGCGGCAACGACATCGGCGGCGAACTCGCCGAACGCTATGGCTATGTGAACCGCGCGCTCCCCGACGCCGAGCTCGACGGCTTCGTTGACACGCTCGCGCGCCGCATTGCTTCGTTCGACAAACAGTCGATCGGGCAGATCAAGGCGCTGGTGAACGAGGCGAGCCTGCCGCCCGACGAAGCGATTGGCGCCGAATGGGCGGCCTTTCTTGAATCGGTCCAGCGCCCGGCGGCGCAGGAACTGATCGGTGGCTTGCTGAAGGCGGGGCTTCAGACGAACGCCGACGTCGAAACCAATCTCGCCAAATATACCGGCGAGGCGAATGTTCAGCGGAATGCGGGACAATGACGGTGCATCCGCAGCTCGCCGAGGCGCTCGACGCGCATGGCGGTGTCGATCGCTGGCGGCGCTTCGACTCGCTGTCGGCGACGATCATCACCGGCGGTGAATTCTGGGCGATGAAGGATGTCGTTCAGGATTCCGATCCGCGCCGCAGTACCGTCGATCTCCGCCGCGAATGGGCGACGCTCAATCCTTACGGCAATTCCGACTGGACGTCGGTCTTTACCCCCGATCGCATTGCGATCGAGGATCGCAGCGGAGCGGTCATCGCTGAGCGGCTCGAGCCGCGCGCGGCATTCGCGGGGCATGGCATGACGACGCCATGGGATCCGCTCCACCGCGCCTATTTCAACGGTTATGCGCTGTGGACCTATTTCAACGCGCCGTTCATTCTCGCCGATCCCGATTTCGCGATTGAGGAAATCGCGGCGATCGAGTCCGAGGGTGAAACCTGGCGCGGCTTGCGGGCCATCTTTCCCGATCGGATCGCGACCCATAGCATTGCTCAGGACTTCTATTTCGGCGCCGACGGCCTGTTGCGCCGCCACGACTATCATGTCGACATCGCGGGTGGCTTCGCCGGTGCCCATCTCTTGTCCGATTATGTCGATGTCGACGGGATCAAGCTGCCGACCCGTCGTCGGGCCTATCAGCGCAATGACGACCTCAGCGTGCGCTTCGACCCGCTGATGGTTTCCATCGACCTAAGCGATTTTAGCTTCGGCTGAACATTCTGGAAGGAGTGAGCGACATGGGGAAGCCCCGGATTGCAATCATTATGAGCACGACGCGCGCTACGCGCTTTGCCGACAAGCCGGCCCAATGGATCCACGATCTTGCGGTGGCGCGCGGTGACATGGATGTCGAATTGGTCGATCTGCGCGACTATCCGATGCCCTTTTTCGACGAGCCGGCATCGAACGCCTATGTCCCCTCGGCGAACGAGGTGGCGCAGCGCTGGCAGGAAAAGGTCGGCGGGTTCGACGGCTACATCTTTGTCACCGCCGAATATAACCACGGTATCTCCGGGGTCCTGAAGAACGCGCTCGACTACGCCTATCCCGAATGGGCGCGCAAGCCGGGCGCCTGCCTCGGATATGGCAGCGTTGGCGGCGCGCGCGCGTGCGAGCAGTTGCGGCTGGTCATGGTTGAACTGCAGATGGCGCCAACCCGCAACGGCGTGCACATCCAAGGCGGCGATTTCTTCGACGCGCTCCAGAACGGCCGCGATATTGCGAGCCTTCCCTACATCGGGCCGAACGCCGAACTGATGCTGGACGAGCTGCACTGGTGGGCCATCGCGCTTTCAACCGCGCGCGCCGCGGCGCCAACTACCTGATCCAATCCAGGAGACTATCGATGGGGTTGGCTCTCGCGCTGTTTATCGCGTTCGCTGTGATCGAGACCCGTGTTGCCCGGCCGATGCTGGACCTCGGCCTGTTTCGCTATCGGCAGTTTGTTGGTGTTCAACTTCTCGCGGCAGCTCCCGCCTACGGCTTCGTAGTGCTTCTGATCCTGCTGCCGATCCGCCTCGTCGGAATTGATGGAATGTCCGCCCCGGAAGCAGGCCGGACCATGCTCGCCATGTCGGCGCCGCTGCTCGTCCTGCCGCTGCTCGCGGGATCGCTGGCCCGCTGGCTGTCACCAGCGATACTCTGCGGCTTCGGCCTCTTGATCGCCAGTGTGGGCCTCTTTTGGCTTGGTCAAATTCCGATTCGTGCCGGGATCGCCGCAATCGCACCGGCCCTCCTTGTCATCGGCGTTGGCATCAGCTTCCCGTGGGGACTGATGGACGGGCTCGCGGTCAGCGTAGTGCCAAAGGAACGAGTTGGTATGGCTGCAGGCATCTTCGGGACCGTTCGCGTCGCCGGCGAGGGCATTGCGCTGGCGCTGGTCACGGCTCTTCTCAACGCCCTGGCGCAATCGCACGTCTCAGAGCTCGTACCGCAGAGCACGAGTTCTTCTGCCATCGCACAGCGGCTTGCGGCGGGCGATCTGACGGGTGCCTCCGCGCTCGCTCCACAGCTGTCGCCGTCGACATTGCTCGCCGGCTACAGTGATGCGTTCGGCACGCTCACGCTGTGCCTCGCCACCGTCACGCTAGCTACGGCGGTAGTCGTGTTCCTCTCGTTGAGGACACCGGCTGCCAAACAGGACCAAGTGGCACTGCTTCAATCCACCAAATCCACCGTATCGACTGACCCTGGACAGATATCCATCGAGACATGAGATCAACTGATATGAAAGCAAGCGGACGTTTCATGCCGTCCGTACGAGAGCCTGGCGATCGTCAGCTATCTTGGATCCACGCCCGAAAGCCGCCGGTCTGAAAGCGGCCATTAGAGCCTCTATCGGATGGCGTTCGACCAGGTGGAGAGGATGATCTCGCGATCGGCGCGGTCCTTGCTTTCGAGTGTCAGTTTCCAGCTTCCCTTAGTGGTTGCGCGGTCGATGAAGATTGAACGGAAGATCTGGTTCGCCTCCGGAGTGTCGCTCCTGTTGCTGGCGACGACTTGGCCTTTGTCATCGATCAGCGTCGCGGACACGCTGTTCGCGGCTAGGAAAGTCATGCCGAAATTGCTCGCTTCTTCGACAGGGATCGTGATGGTCAGCGTCTGACCGGGCGCGATGAGGAGAATCTTCGAAAAGTCGGGCGTGGTTGATCCGCTCTCATCTTCCGGCCCCTCGACGCCGAGCAGCATGAGGCGCGCCGGTGCCCGAGCGCTTCCAGCGGTCGCTGCGGATTTCGACGCGCTCCCCGACTGTTCGCCGGGGCCGAGCGCAATGCGCGGCATCACGAACGTAGAGAAGGGGCCGGTCTCGGTCATGCTCGTGTGCAGAACGGCCTGCGTTTCATTGTCCGCGATCATCCACTTCGCCGATGGCTCGGCGACCACGCCATCGCTCCGTGTGAGCATCCGGCACACGGGGGGCAGGGGGTTGCCGGCAAGAACCGAGAAGAGGACGCCCTTGCGATCGACGGTCTCCGCGTTGAACTTCATCACATTGATCGGCCGCAGTTCGCGCAGGGCCTCCATCGGTCTCCCGGCGAGCTCCAGCGGGATGCTCATCAGGTCGGCGCAGCTGCTCCCCCTGTTGGGTGTTCCGAGCATCACCAGGTGCGATATCTGGGGCTTGCCGTCGGGATAGGTTGGCATCGTCGCGTGGATATAGCGCCGGCTGATCAGGCCGCCCATCGAGTGCGCGACAAGGTCGACATGCCACGCATTGCGGTCCTTTTGCGCGTAGCGGACATAATTGCCGAGCTCGACGGCATTTTGGGCGATCGTGTTGGTGGGACCGAAGTTGCCCATCTCATCGCCGGTGTTCATCCGCCCATGTTCCGGTTTCTCGCCGACGGGAAAGGCCTTCCAGTCAAAGCTGTGGCTGGTGGTCAGGATATTCTGCCAAGGCTCCCACGCGCGCCAGTTGGACCAGAGGCCGTGAACGAGCACGAGCGGTTTCGGCGAAACTTTCAGATTGCGCGTCATGTCGTCGACCTTCTTCCCCTTGTCCTCGACCTCGGCCTTGATACGCTGCATGAGCCGCGGCCGGCCGTCGTCGAACCAGGCATAGCCCGAGCTGTCCCACTTGAACTGCACTTCGCGCTGCTGGCCTGCCGGCACGGTGACCGAGACTTCGCCGAGCAGGCCGTCGGGCTTGGCGCCGTCCCATTTGTCGCCCTTGTAGGTGTCACGGAACTTCACCGTCGCCGATTTCTCGTCGGGGCTGTCGTTTGCGACGACTGCTGTCAGGCGCACGATATTGCCATCGATCGTGCCAACCTGCTCGACGATCTCTTTCCAGGCGTCCCAGGTGGGAAAGCGCATGTCCTCGAACTTCACATCGACGAGGCGCAGATCGCCACCGCAGCGACGCAGGTTCCAGCGCAGCGACTCGGTCACACCATAGGAGGTAACCGAGTGCGCGCCTGTCAGGCGGTTGGGATCGGATGGCTGCATCCGGTCTTCGCCGCTGCTCGAGAAGCGCATCGCGTCGATCGTGGTGGGCATGTCTGCAATCTTCTGGTTCGTGGCCTCCTTCGATTTGCACTGGCCACTGAAGCTTGCCGAATTCGATCCCGAGGCGGTGCCTTGGAACTCGGGCAGCCGGACGCTGACGCTATAGGTGCCGTCGCTATCGGTCGTGATGTCCACGCCCGCCTCGAGGCCGCTTGCGTTACCGCGTCGCTCGCTCTTGCTCACAAACTGCCCCGACATCTGGCGCATCGTACGCTCGTGCGGACAGATCATCTGGTCGTTGGAGTTTATGGTTTCGGTCGCCGTCGCGTTGAGATTTATATTCGCCGTGCCGAGGCTGTATTCGCCATCGGGCGCCGGCCGGACCGCGACATGCGCGACATAGTCGTCGTTGATCGAGCTGTTGGTCGTCTCGGTGCCCTTGCCCGAAACCCGCTTGACTGTTTTGGAGTCGCTGCTCGCCTGGTGACGCGAATATTCCACCGTTCCCGCCCAGCCAGCCGTGCATTGGGCGGCCGCTGCGGCTGCCACCGGGGCGGCCGCACCCGACAGCGTCAATCCGATCGCAAGGGCCGGCAAGGTGCGCATGATCGTCATGGGAAAATCCTCTGGATGCTGCTGCGCGTTTCGGGCCGCAGGGAGCTGCGAAGCTGCTCGCATCAAATTTCTTCTGGGGTTGCGCGGCGGCAGGCGTGGCGGAGTGCCGGGAGGGGGCTCGTCGGCGCTCCGCTGCCGACGCGATCAGCCTTCCGGTTTTGCCTCGGCTTTTGCGCGGGCTTCGGGCTTGGCCTCGGCCTTGGCGCGCGCCTCGGGCTTTGCTTCGGCTTTCGCGCGGGCCTCCGGCTTGGCTTCGGCCTTGGCATGGGCTTCGGGCTTGGCTTCAGCCTTCGCCAATACGGGCATCGGCATGCCGAGCGCGATCGCAGCGGCGAGGAAGGGGAGTTTGCTCATCTTGGACTCCATCATCGTGAGGCTGAGCAGAGAGGCCGGCCCTTGCCGGGGTGGCGTGGGACGAACCGGCCATCTCTGCTCGCGGCTCGATGCCGCAACTGGCACGCTACGGGAGCGTCGATATCGACGCCCTGGGCTTGCTTCGAAACCGGATGATCGTGCGACATGACCGCCGTGGCATCGACCAAAGCGGACGCCGACGCGACGAAAATGTCAGGCGAGGCCGAGCCTCTCGAGCACGGCGCGGACATAGCTCGGCCCGACCTGAACGACCGCTCCATCTTCCATTTCGAGTGCGATGAGCCCCTTGCCGAGCCGCTGCACCGCTTTCACGAGCGCGGGCCGGATGAAGGTTGATCGATGGACACGCATGATCTGCGCGGGGTCAAGCAACTGCTCCAGCGCCGTCATCGAAATACGGTGGATGTAGCTGCGCGTAGCAGTGTGGAGCAGCACATAGTCGCGGGCGGCCTCGACCCATTCGATCTGCGCCACGGGGAGGCGGAGGTTGCCGCTCGCGACCTGGACCCAGATGGCCTCTTCCCGCGCGTCCGCTGGCGAAGCGTTCGCTATACGGTCGGCCGCGTCGCGCATCGCCCGCCGCCGCCGCGCCCGTTCGACTGCCTGGCGGAGCCGGTCGAATCGCACGGGTTTAAGCAGATAGTCGGCGGCATCGACCTCGAACGCATCGGGCGCATATTGTTCGAAGGCGGTGACGAAGATGATTTCGGGGCGCGGATCGGCGACGAGATCGGCGGCAACGCGGATGCCGCTTTTCTGGGGCATCGAGATGTCGAGCATCACGAGGTCGGGCCTGAGCTTGGCAATCCGGTCTTCTGCCTCTTCGCCGGTCGAAGCCGTGCCGACGACCTCGACATCGTCGATGTCTCCGAACAGCGTTTCAAGACGCCGCAGCGCAAGCGGCTCGTCGTCGACGAGCAGGACGTGCAGCGTGCTCATGCCGCTAACTCGTTGCGCCGTTCGAGCGGCAGTCGCGCGATCGCAAGAAAGCCGCGTTCGCGTTTCAGCGTTTCGAGGCTGCCCTTCGCACCATAGAGCGTTTCGAGCCGCTGGCGGACGTTGGCGATACCGACGCCGGTGCCGGGCCGTGCATCCTTTTCCTGTCCGGCGCCATCGTCCTCGACCGAGACGAGCAGCATGTCGGCGTCGCTCGACGCTTCGACCTTGATCGTCACCGGCACCGCGGATGGTGCGAGCGCATATTTGATCGCATTCTCGATCAACGGCTGGAGGAGGAAACCTGGCACCAGCGCGCTGTTAAGCGCGGGCGGGCAGACAAATTCGACCGCGAGCCGCTCGCCGAAGCGTACGCTCTCGATCTCGAGATAATGTTGCAGCGTCGCGAGCTCGTCCTCGAGCGGTAGCAAGGCATCGGGCTGCGACGACAAGGTCGCGCGCAGGAACTCGGACAGCTTGGCAAGCATCGCATCGGCGGTGCGATATTCCTTCGTGACAATCAGCGACGAGATCGCATTGAGCGTGTTGAACAGGAAATGCGGGTTGAGCTGGTAACGCAGCGCCGCGAGGCTGGCAGCGCTTGCGGCGGCCTCGGCGCGGCTCGCTGCTTCGCGAGCCACGGCAAGCTCCAGTTCGCGCTCACGCGTCAGCTTGTTCGCCTCGATCACGGTGAAGGCGGCGCCGAGCAAGGCGAACTGCCAGACGAGCGCGATGAAATTGTTCGTCGCGCGCAGCGCGAACGGCGCGGATTGTTGCGGTGATACGACGAGCCGCCCGATCCATTCGCCGGTCGAAGCGTCGATCAGCGCCAGCGACCCCGACGCGAGGATCACCGCCGCGCCCATCGCGGCGAGGCGGACGACGGTATTGCGGCGGCGCGTGGCCCGGACCGCCCAATAGACGCCGCCCGACAGCAGCGCGCCCATCACGCAGATGTTGATGACCGAGACGGTGACATAGATGCCTGCACCGCTGAACAGGTGATAGGGGATGATGTAGAGTACCCCGGACAGGATCCAGGTCGCGGCAACCAGAGAGATGGTCTGGCGGTGTTCGGGCTTCAGCGGCATGGCAATTCCAATGTGTAGTTCGCGCCGAGCATAAAGGAAGGGTGCGCGGTTGGCGTCCTGCCTCGTCGCACTGGCGTCGGCCTTCGTCGCGCGGCAATCGACTCCGGCGAATCAGTATCGGCCTTCGTCGCACAGGCGTGGAACACCCGCCCTCTTCGCCATAGCCGGACCCTGTTCGCGGCACTTGGCCGCCAGGAGATTCCTTCATGGCACTCACCCGTTACCGTCACAGCCTGATTGCCTTCGGCCTGCTCGGCGCCCTGATCATCGCCGAGCAGGCGCGCGCGGCTCCCTCCGAGCTGCCGACGAGCATGCGCGCAGCGGCGGCGCCTGCCGCCGCTGCGTCGAACACACGGCAGCCGCTTGAAGTCCTACCCTCGGGGCATCCGGTCGTACGGGTAAGTATCGATGGCGCGGAACCTAAACGCTTCGTCATCGACACGGCCGCAAGCAGCACGACGATCATGCCGAAGCTGCGGGCAGAGATGCCCGGCCTCGTCGCCAAGCTTTCGGACACTCCGCTCAATGGAGCCGCAGGAAGAAGCGATGTCGAAACGACAGTCGTCAGGCAGGTTGCAGTCGCCGGGCACGTGTTCAACTCTCCCGAGCTCATGCTTCTACCCCCCGGGCCGACCGACCATCTCGGCGTCGACGGGATATTGGGCGCGGATATCATCGCCGACTTTACGGTCGAGCTGGATATGCCCGGTGGCCTTTGGCGGATGACGCCGAAACTTGAAGCCGGGATGCTCGAGGGACTTTCCGCGTCGGTGCCCTTCGTCCTCGACGATATGCGCGCACCGCGCCTGACGATCCGTCTCAACGGCGTCGAAGTCCCCGCCATTCTCGACACCGGCGCGCGCGGGACGATCATCAATTGGGCGGCGGCGAAGGCGATCGGGCTCACCCCCGACAGCCCCGGTCTCGCCAAGGCGTCGGACATCAAGGGCGCGACCAACCATGCCATGCCGAGCGTCGAAGCGCCGATCGACGCGCTCATGATCGGCGATGCGATGGTTGCGGGCCGCAAGGTGCGCGTCGCCGACCTTTCGATCTTCAAGGTGCTGGGGTTCGCCCCCGAACAGCCCGCGGTGATCCTCGGGATCGATATGTTCGCCGACCGGCGCTTCGTCATCGATCACCCGGGACTGCGGCTCCACGTCTCGCCGCCGATTCTGCCGACATCCTAACAGCCCTGACGATCGGGAGAAGGCCATCATGAAAAAGACACTGACCCGCGGCGCCGCGCTCGGCGCGCTCGCCATCGCCGCGACCGCTGCCTTCGCGCAGCAGGCGCCCAAACCGAAGATCGAGGCCGTCTATTGGCTGTCGGCCGAAACCGTTTCGGGCATGGCAACTGGTCAGCCCGCGGGCGTCGCGAAGAATCTCTCGCTCCAGCTCGGCTCGGGGCGGAGCAACACGGCTCCCAACGCCGAGCATCTGCCGCCGCAGGGGCTGCGCGCCGGCGAGCGCCTTCCGCTGGTCTCGCCGGGCAAGGGCGTGCCCAAAACCGACGCCAACCCCGATTACCGGCCCGGAACGCCGGACAAGCCCAAAGGACGGATCGAGCTATATTGGGGCTGCGGCGAAACCGCTCCCTCGGGACAGCCGGTGGTCATCGACCTTGCGACGATGAGACCCGGCGCCGCATCACCCTTTGGCGCGATTCCCAATGTGAAGGCAATGGTACCGCCGTCGGCGGGGCGCCATGCGACCTATGGCGAGTGGCCAGGGGGCAAGAATGGCACTCGCGTCCCACGCGACGCCTCGCTCGTCGGCGATCATGTCGTGCAGGGCAATTACTCGCCCGAGATGCGCTTCGCCGTCGCCGGCGGCAACGACTTCCTTGCGCCGCTCGCGCCGCAAAGTGCCAACCTCGCGTCGGGCGCGGTCAAGGTCAGCTGGCCCGCGCTCGCCAATGCCCGCGGCTACATCATGACTGTGACGGGCGCGCGCGAGGATGGCACGATCGTGATGTGGACGTCGAGCGCGGTGCGCATGCCCGGCATGGCGCTGCCCGACTATCTCGAACAATCCGACATCGCGCGGCTCGTCCAGCAACGCATCCTCCTCGCGCCCGCGACCAGTGAATGCATCGTCCCTTCGGCGGTGGGCAAAGCGTCGGAATCGGCGATGCTGATGATGACCGCCTATGGACCCGAGGCCAATTACGGATCGCCGCGCGAAGCGCCGCTAGGCTGGGGCGTCAAGCTGCGCACCAAGGCCACGCATATGGGCATGCTCGGCGTCGATCTCGCGTCGCTGATGAGCGGAGGCGACGGCGAAAGCGACGCCCCGGCGAGCGAAGGGAAACCCAAAAAGAAACGCGGTCTGTTGCGCGGCGTCATCGGCGGCGCGCTGGGCCTGCCCGGCTAAGCCTCGAAACATCAAGAAAGTTCGATCGATGAAATCTTCCTTCCTGAAACTGGCCCTTCTCGGGCTGCTCGCCGTAGCGCCCGCCATTCCCGCAGCGCATGCCGCGGCGGGCGACAGCCGGGCACCGAAGAAACTGATGGAGCGTTGGGCGGCTGCAACGCCGCATCCCGGGGCTGGTCTGCCCGGCTGGTATTCGAAGACGCCCGACGTCCACGTCCATCAGCCCCGGAATCTCGCGAAGATACCGATCGCCGAGATCGACCTGCTGCGCCGGCGCGCGATGGTCGCCTTCAATGCGCTGATGCAGCAACCCTCGCTCCGCGACGTGCGCGGCACCAGCCTGCACGCCGACATCAACATCTCGGTCGTGCCGACACTCGATGGCGTCCGGTTGGTCGGCGCGACCTTCACTATCCGGGCCAAAAGCGTGATCGATGGCGACCCTGACACGATCCAGCGCGACGGACGTTATCTCACTCCATCGGAAGAGGGCGCGGTGCTTAGCGTCTTCCTCAATCCCTATGACATGATGGCGCGCCGACAGGTGCAAGCCGAGGGCGTGCAGCACCAAAGCTTTCAGGTGCGAACCGGGTCCGCCTTCGGTGTGTATGTCGCCGACCGGCTCCCCGAGTATGATCCCAATTCGGAATATGCCTGGGGTCCGCGGCCGCTTGCGCTGCAACTGCAGCACGACCGAAGCTGGTATCAGCCGGGCGCTGCGGGCGTCCATCCGCTGCTCGCCCACATGTCGAGCTATTCGCACGAAAATGACGACCTGCGCAGCGACCGGCTGAGCCCCGAGCGCCCCGCCGCTCGTCTCGCCGCGGCGATGTTCATGACCGATTGGGTAGATGTGCAACGCCGCATGAAGGAGACAAATTGATGAGCCGCTTGATCCTGACGACGCTCGGGCTCGCGCTTGCCGCCGCACCGGCCACGTCCTTGGCCCAGCGCACCGACGACAATGCGACGACCAGCGCCGAGGATGCTTTCGGTACCTCGATCGGCGGCGAGCAGATCGGCATCTATAACCCGAACTATGTCCGGGGCTTTTCGGCCGCGGAGGCGGGAAACATCCGCCTCGACGGGCTCTACATTGACCAGCAAGCGGCCTTTTCCGATCGGCTGATCGGAGGCTTGCAGATGCGCGTCGGCCTGTCGGCGCAAGGGTATCCCTTTCCGGCGCCCACCGGAATCGCCGAATATGAGCTGCGCCAACCCAGCGCGAAAAGGCTGCTCAGCGTCAGCGGGCGCCTCGGGCCGTTCGGATCGAAGGTTCTCGAACTCGACGCGCAAGTGCCGGTCACCGACCGGCTGTCGATCGGCGCGGGCTATGGACTGGTGTCCGACCGCAATCACACCGGCGGTGCGGCCGAATTTCGCACGGCTGCGCTGATTGCACGGTGGGAACCGGTCGACGGCGTCGAAATCATGCCTTTTTGGAGCCGCGTCGGGATCGCCGACGAGGAACTCCCGCCGTTGCTGCTGACCGCTGGAGACTTTCTGCCGCCGCGGCTCGAGCGCGTGAAGCGAATCGGACAGAAATGGGCGGCCAACGACGGCGAAACGATCACCGCGGGTCTGGCCACCACGTTGAAAAGCGGAGGCTGGACGCTGAAGGCCGGCGCATTTCGTTCGATCCTCGATCTTGACCGCTCGCACACCCAGCTGTTTCTTAATGTTCGACCTGACGGGACCGCCGATGAGGTTGTCATCGCGGAACCCGGGCGCCGTTCGGCCTCGACGAGCGGCGAGGTGCGGCTGTCGCGCCGCTTCGCCGACGGGCCGCGGCTCCACACGCTCCACTTTTCGATCAAGGGTCGCGACCGGGCACGCGTCTATGGCGGCAGCAGTGAAATCTTTGTCGGCAACCATCCGATCGAAGATCCCGTCGACTTCCCCGAGCCCGTTTCAAATTTTGGTCCGCAGACGCGCGATACCGTCCGGCAGTGGACCGCGGGCATCGCCTATGAGGGACGTTGGAAGGACGTCGGCGAAGTGAGCATCGGCGTGCAGAAGACCGACTATAGCAAGCGCGTGTTCGGCCCCGACCTGCCCGTGATCACGACGAAGGATGCGCCGCTGCTGCTGAACGCGACCGCCGCCCTCTACGCTTCGCCGTCGCTCGCCTTTTACGGCAGCTACACCGAAGGGCTGGAGGAGAGCCCCGTCGCCCCCGGTCATGCGGTCAACCGCGACGAAGCGCCGCCGGCAATCCGAACGCGCCAAGTCGACGCCGGCCTTCGCTGGTCGATCGTCCCCGGGATCCGTCTGGTCGCGGGGGTGTTCGAAGTTACTAAGCCTTTCTATTCGCTCGACAATGCAAGGCTGTTCCGCCAACTCGGCGACGTGCGCCATCGCGGCGCCGAATTCTCGCTTTCGGGCCAGATCGCTCCGGGCCTGACCGCAATCGCCGGGACGGCGCTGATCGACGCCAGGCTGTCGGGCGACGCCGTCGATAGCGGGCTGGTCGGCCGGAAACCGCTCGCGAGCTTCGGCCGGCTTTCGACCGCGGTACTTGATTATCGGCCGACCTTCGCGCCCGCCGTCTCGGTCGACCTCGTCGTCGAAAGCACGTCGGACCGGGTCGCAAGCGCCGACGGCAAGCTTGTTATCCCGGCGCGTGCCATAGCGTCGGTCGGGGGCCGCTACCGGTTCAAGCTCGGCAAAGCGCCCGCAACCTTGCGTGTGCAGGTCGCGAACATCGGCAACAAATATGGCTGGGCGAACGGGTCCTCGGGTATCTACCTCTACAACCTTCCGCGCCGGCTGACCGCCACGCTGACAGCTGATTTCGGCTGACCTTTTCCAATCGAAATTTCCGGAGATCATCATGCAACGCATCTTGTGCGCGGCGCTTGCCGCCTCGGTTCTGCTAGCTTCGGCCGAAGGCGCGCATGCCCAAGGTTTTCTGAAGCGGCTCGCCGATCGCGCTGCGGAGAAGGTAGAGCAGAACGCGGAAAAGCTCGCCGGCGACATAATCAATGGATCGGCAAAACCCCGACAGGATGAGAGCTCGAATGACGAGGCACCTGTCCCTGTTGAGACTTCGCAGGAGCCGGCGTCGGTTCAGCCCGTTCCCGAAGCGCCCGCGCCAAAAGCACGTTACATCGACAGCCTCAAGACGCCACCCCACGTTGAAGCGAAGAAGGCCGAGTATAACAAGTTCGGTGAAGTGAGCTGCAACGACTGCGAAGGCGGAATCGAACTCGATGGCCGCCCGACCTTCCCGTTCGACGAGTTCAGCGGACGATATAATGAACGTGCCAAGCGCGCGGGAAGCTGGCCGATCGGCCACATCCACCGCTGGCAGGGTAGAGCCTCTAAGGGGACGTTGACCTTGATGTCGGAAGAGCGGGTCGACGGCTTTCAGTGCCGCCGGCTTGAATATCGGCTGGAGCGGGGCGGGTCTTCTGTCAGTCGGCCCGGCCTGATCTGCCTTGGACTGGCGAACAGCTCGTCGGATGTCGAAAACTGGCACGAGATATACTGAGCCGCCGGGGTCGACGACGGGCTAAGGCTCGCGAGAAAATCGGTTACAAAGCGAGGTTTTTTTATGAAGAATTTGGCCATTTTTACCGCCGTAACTGCGATCGCCGCGACCTCGGTGCTCCATGCTGAGGCAATTCCGGCAAGCGCCGCAGGTGTCTGGACGCAATCCAGCAGCGGCAAAGAGCTGGTACTTGTCCCGCGCATCAAACTCCAACCCAACGTCGGCGTGTCCTATGGCACCAGCCTGGGCGGCACCGCCGGCTATGGTTCGCCTACGCGCACCACGATCGTGACCGAACCGGCGTCGATGCGGGTGGCGCGTTCCATGACGCTTGAAATCGGGAAGGACGGACGTTTTACGTGGAAGATCGCCAAACGCCATGCCGAAAAGGAAGGCTGCTCGATGACGACGACGCAAGTGAAACATGGGCGCGTCAGTCAAGAGGGTGGCAAGACAATTTTCGCGGTCGAAAATGGCACGGAAAGCTTTGAATCAAGCTGTGGCCGCCAAGGTGGTTCGAAGCTCGCGCAGACGTCGGAGCAATATGACGTTCAAATTGGCGGTGGGCGAATGGTGTTGCAGAGCGGTGCGACCCGATGGACCTTCTTGCGGGGCTAGGTGCGAACCATTCAACGTCTGCTTTTGTCGGTTTCAACCCGAAAGCTGGCGGTCCGCAATCGGCCAAAAACGGCTGCATTTGGATTCTGTAGTTCCGACTTCAGCGGAGAAATTATCGGCCCAGTCACATCAAGCCGAGGAGCGGATTAGGTGATCGAACGCAGAGAGCGACGCCTTTGATCCTTCGCCCATCGCGATGACGATCTGCTTGTACGGCACGGTCGTCACGTCGCCCGCAGCAAATATACCGGGCTGGCTTGTCGCGCCGCGCGCGTCTACCTCGATCTCGCCGCGGTCGCTGAGCGCCACGGCGCTGCCCAGCCATTCCGTGTTCGGAATGAGGCCGATCTGGACGAAGATGCCTTCGAGTTCGACAAGATGTTCCTCATCCTTGTTGCGGTCGCGATAACGCAGGCCAACCACCTTCTCACCATTGCCGAGCACCTCGGTGGTGAGCGCTGACGTAATGATCGTGACATTGGCCAGGCTGCGTAGCTTTGTCTGGAGCACCGCGTCGGCGCGAAGCTGGCTATCGAACTCGATCAGCGTCACATGCGCGGCGAGCCCGGCGAGATCGATCGCCGCCTCAACGCCCGAATTGCCCCCACCGATCACCGCGACGCGCTTGCCCTTGAACAGCGGGCCGTCGCAGTGCGGGCAATAGGCGACGCCCTTGTTGCGATATTCGGCTTCGCCCGGGACGCCCATTTGGCGCCAGCGCGCGCCGGTCGACAGGATCACGGTCTTGCCCTTCACGCTCGCGCCGCTCTTGAGCTTCACTTCGTGGAGGCCGTGCGCGCCGCCGGGGATGAGCTCGGCGGCTTCCTGAACGTTCATGACGTCGACGTCATAATCCTTCACATGCGCCTCGAGCTGCGTGGCGAGTTTCGGGCCCTCGGTGTGCTGGACCGAAATGAAATTCTCGATCCCCAGCGTGTCGAGCACCTGCCCGCCGAAGCGTTCGGCGACGATGCCGGTGCGGATGCCCTTGCGCGCGGCATAGATGGCGGCCGCGGCGCCGCCGGGCCCGCCGCCGACGACGAGCACGTCGAACGGCTCCTTGGTGGCGATCTTCTCGGCCGCCCGCGCCACGGCGCCGGTGTCGAGCTTCGCGACGATCTGCGCGAGGTCCATCCGGCCCTGCCCGAAAAGCTCGCCGTTGAGGAAGACGGCGGGCACCGCCATCACCTTGCGGCGTTCGACCTCATCCTGAAAAAAGCGCGCCGTCGATCGCCGTGTGGCGGATGTTCGGGTTCAGCGCGGCCATGATGTTGAGCGCCTGCACGACGTCGGGGCAATTCTGGCATGACAGCGAGAAGAAGGTTTCGAAGACGAAATCGCCTTCCAGCGCACGCACCGCGTCAAGCAGTTCGGCCTCTTCTTTCGGCGGATGACCGCCGACATGGAGGAGCGCGAGGATCAGCGAAGTGAATTCATGCCCCATCGGCAGGCCCGCGAACATGGCTTCGGCGCGGCCCTCATCGGCGCGGATCGCGAAGGACGGGCGGCGGGCGTCGTCGCCGTCGAACCGCGCGGTGACGAGGTCCGACTGCGCCGCGACCTCTTCGACCAGGCTGCGCATCTCGGCCGACTTGGGCGATGCGTCGAGGCTTGCGACCAGCTCGATCGGTCGGCGAAGGTTGCCGAGATAGGTCTTGAGCTGGGAGGTCGTGTTGGCGTCGAGCATCGGCATGGGGAGAGCCTTTCGGACAGAAACAGGGGTTCGCCGCGGGGAACGGCGTCAGAATCTTTTGTTTTATGAAAAGCTGAGACCGGGCGGGCGCCGCCCGCCCGGTCCTCGCAAATCGGCTTAGATCTTGCCGACGAGTTCGATCGAGGGAGCCAGCGTTTCGGCGCCTTCTTCCCACTTCGCCGGGCAGACCTGGCCGGGGTTGGCGCGGACATAGACTGCAGCCTTGATCTTGCGGACGAGTTCCTCGGCATTGCGGCCGACGCCTTCGCTGGTGATTTCCATCACCTGGATCACGCCGTCGGGATCGACAACGAAGGTCGCGCGGTCGGCGAGGCCCGAATCTTCACGCAGCACGCCGAAATTGTTGGCGAGGACGTGGTTCTGGTCGCCGAGCATGTGATAGTTGATCTTCCCGATCGCGGGCGAGCTGTCGTGCCAGGCCTTGTGGCTGAAATGCGTGTCGGTCGACACCGAATAGACCTCGACGCCGAGGCCCTGAAGCGTGGCATACTGATCCGCGAGGTCTTCGAGCTCGGTCGGGCAGACGAAGGTAAAGTCGGCCGGATAGAAGAAGAAAACCGCCCACTTGCCTTTGGTGTCGGCGTCCGTCACGGGGACGAACTTGCCCTGGTAGTATGAGGTGGCGTTGAACGGCTTGATCGAGCTTCCGATGATACCCATGGGAGAGTGTTTCCTTTGTTTGCTGCACTGCAAAACGATTTGCAGAGGCGCATCTATGCACTCCGTCCCGGCGGCTCAATTCCAATTTTTCGGGTACAGTAATCGTCTCGGTCGATTAAAATGAGAGCTAAATTTCAACCGTTCAGCGAGAAGCTCGCCGCAAGCCGCACAGCATCTCGATCACCTCGGAGTCGAATGCGTCGGGGGCATGTGGCGCGATTTTGCGAAAGCGGCTCGCGCAATAGGCTGCGCGCGGCCCCAGTTCCGCAACATCTCTGAAGTTCAGCGCCGTCCCGGCATTCCCCCCGGCAAGGTCGGGCATGTTAGCGAGCACGGCGCGGACAGTAAAAATCGCTCCGGGACGAACCTGGGAGGGGTAGCAGTCGTGCCGGCTGACGCACAGCGCCAAGTCATCCACTCGCCAATCGTCCGTCATAATCAACCTCGTGGTTGTTACGCAGCATCTGCCAGAGGTTATCATATTTGAAGAGCAGTGACGAATCGCTTGCGCCATTGAAGGAATCCAGGGGGCGAGAGGAATGAGGACCGGTAGCAATCGGTCCAGATCAACATAGGCTTCCCGCCGCTGCGGCCGAGCGAAGGAACACTACCGTTCAAATGCCACTGATTCGGAGACTTCTAAAGGCGGATCGCACATCGCTGACAGCGCGCCAGAGCGGAATCCGGGAAGGCCCTTCAGGTGCTCGATCAGCAATTCCCATCCAACCAGCGCTTCATCGAACGTCCAGACTTTTCCGGCGACCCTGACGTCGCAACAGACCAGGTCGGTTGTGAGTTCGTCGCGCTTATAGAAGGTAACCTTCTGCACATCTGTGATGGGGAGCCGGGAAAGAAGCTCTGCGTCGATACAGGTCATGGGAACATGCCTCAAGATTCGCCCGCCGGGCTAAGTTTCGGGTTTCGAGAAACTGCGCCGCCCGATTGGGCAAGCCCGTGAGCGGCGGGTAAAATAAAACGCGTTTCCGTCGTCTCATGTTCCATTTTTTACGGCGCAAAAGAGAACAAAAGCCCAAAGGGGGAGCAGCGCGTGATGCGCCGCTCCGCGCTCCCGGTGGCTCTAGGTCGTGTATTGCGCCGGGTGTTCGATCGCGACCTCGGTCTCTTCGGCGGTCGGGTCCGACAACATGCCCCCGCAGTCGCCGGAGCTCCTCGACACGACCTTGGGCTTCTGTCCGGACCCGTGCGAAGTGACCTCGACGCTGCGGCTGCAGGTTCCCGCTCCGCTGCTGGTCGCTACGTAACGATAGCTTACGGTTCCGGCCGGCAGCGAGCCGAGGCTGGCGAGGTTGATCTCTCCGAGCGGATTCGGCTGAGATTGCAGCGCGAGCATATGCCGCATCATCATGTCGCTTTGCCGGTTCATTGCCGCCGCGATCCGGTCGAACATCGCGAAGGGGGCCGCGTCGAACGGGTCGATCCACTGGACCGGAACGAAGCGTGCCGCGGGCGCCACGACAACCTTCGGCGCGATCTCGCCTCGATATTCGATCCGCGCGATCGAGCCATCGGGCAGACCGACCTTCATCACACGGGTTTCGGCAGGTGCCGCCAACGCCGTGCCTGCGGCTGCAAGAGCCGCGACACCGGCGAAGACGGCCGTACGGATTTTACGCATCAATCGTCCTCCTCTGTTGATGATGGAAGCCAAAATCTATCCTGCGAAACTGAATGCAGAATGACTCGCCGCGTCCGGCCTGGCCTGTGTTTCGCGGTGCGCGCCGATCGGATAATCGCCGCAGCGCAAAGCGTGCGGACCAGTTGGCGAGCAACAAAGCCGGGGCGGCGCTTCGCTAGTCAAGCAGGGCATGGCTGGCCGGCGTACTTCAGACGAGCCCCGTATCTCGAACGGGATAGTCGCTCGCCGGCAGTAAAGCTCGGCCGCATCGCGGTTCGCGAAGCGAAGTTCGATCTGTCCGAGGGGATCGCCGCCGCCGGTCCATCCGGTCAGCGGATCGGCCCGTGGAACCCAGCGCGGGCCGAAGCGCAACCGCCACAGTCCGGCATGCGCGCGGCCCGACTGGTTTACACGAAGGGGCACAGGCTCGATAATCGCCCATGCATCGGGCGGCAACATGCTGGCGCGATGGCCGACCGATGCACAATTATCATTTGCCGGCGAGGGGGGCGACGCGCCCCCGTAGCCCGGCCCGGGACCGAAGTCCCGGACCTGCCCGTCACGCCGCCTGTCCATTGATCGGGATACGGCGGACATTTTCGTTCGCCGCCTCCGCCTTCGGCAGGGTGACCGTGAGCACGCCATTTCTGAAGGTCGCGCTCGCCTTGTCGCGTTCGACACCGCGCGGGAGACCGATCCGCCGCTCGAAGCGGCCGTAGCTGCGTTCGCTATAGCCGCGGTCCTTGTCTTCGACTTCGGACTTCTTCTCGCCGCGAAGCGTCAGCACGCCTTCCTCGACACTGATGTCGACATCCTTCTCGTCCAGCCCGGGGAGCTCGGCGACGATGCGGACCTCCTTGTCGGTCTCGCCGAACTCGAGGTTCGGCCACGCGGGTTCGCGGCCGAGACCGCCGAACGACGACAGGCCGAAGCCGCGAAAGACATCGTCGAACAGCCGGTTGACGTCGCGGTGAAGCGAGAGGAGCGGATGATCGCCCCGCCCCTGCTCGGCGCGCACCGCGACGGGGAGCCGGTTCTCCTGCCGGCTCCAGGGAATCAGATCACGAATAGACATGATGTCATCTCCTTTCTGGCTAGAGGGTTCAGCAAGGCTCGCCGCCGTCATCGGCGGCGAGCCGGTGGCCTCGATCAGGCCGATTCGCGGTCTTTCTCCCGCGGGGCTGCGAGGCGATCCTGGGCGGGCGAGCTGCCGCCGATCTCGATCTTGCGCGGCTTCATCGCCTCGGGGACGACGCGCTGCAGATCGATCCGCAGCAGACCATTGTCGAAACCGGCGGATTCGACTTCGACATAGTCGGCAAGCTGGAAGCGCCGTTCAAAGGGGCGAGCCGCGATCCCGCGGTGGAGATACTGCTCCTCGTCCTTCTCTTCGCCGCGCTTGCCGCTGATGGTGAGCTGGTTCTGCTGGGCGACCACCTCGATATCCTCGGGGCGGAAGCCCGCCACCGCTAGCGTGATGCGGTAGCTGTCCTCGCCCCGCCGCGAGAGGTCGAAGGGCGGATAGCCTTCGCTGCCGTCGCCGCGCTGATCGGTCTCGAGGAGATCGAACAGGCGGTCGAAACCGACCGTGGAGCGCCGGAAAGGCGCAAAATCAAAGCTGCTTCTCATTTTCCAAATCCTCCTAAGTGAGCAATTTGGGCATGAGACGCGCCGGAGAGAGCCGGCGCTCTCATTTGACCCACCGAGCCCGGTTTCGGCGCCCGGCGATAAAAAGCTAGGAAGCGCCAAATCACTTTCAAGAGCTTTTTGCTTCGCCACTGCTTCGGCCCGTCGCATCATCAGACTTTGCCCGGCACGGCGAACTCAGGACGATCAGGAAAAGACCGTCGTAAAAATATAGGCGGCCAACAGTACGAGATGCACGGCGCCCTGCAAAATCGTGGTTCGTCCGGTTCCGAAAGATAAAATCGCGACGCCAAGCGAGAGCGCCAGAAGTGTCATGCCCTTGGGGTCGAGGCCGAGGGATAGCGGCCAGCCCATGACGAGTGCCGCAATCGCTACCGTCGGGATCGTAAGGCCGATTGTCGCAAGCGCCGATCCCAGCGCAAGGTTGAGACTTGTCTGGAGGCGGTCGCGCCGCGCAGCGCGCAATGCCGCAAGACTTTCCGGAGCGAGAACGAGCGCGGCGACGGCAATGCCGACAAGCGCGCGCGGCAATGCGGCGGCAGCGATCGCTGTTTCGAACGGTTTGGAGAGGCTTTTGGCGAGGAAGACAACGCTCACCAACGCGAGCAGAAGAAGGCCAAGCGATAGTGCCGCCGCGCGCGAGCTGGGTGGCGAAGCATGCGCATCGCCGGCCAGCGCGCCTACGCCTTCAGGCAGGAAATAGTCGCGATGGCGGATGGTCTGGACAAACACGAAGGTTGCGTAGAGCAGCGTCGACACGATCGCGGTAAATATAAGCTGCGCGGCGGAATAAGAGGGCGAGGCTGCGTTCGCGCTCACACTCGGCAGAACAAGTACCAGCGTTGCCATCGCCGCCAGCACGCAGAGCGCGGCGTTGACTCCTTCGAGCACGAAACGCTGCTCGCCGTGCCGAATGCCGCCGACCAACAGGCATCCGCCGACAACGCCGTTGAGGATAAGCATGATTGCGGCAAACACCGTATCGCGCGGCAAGGCCGGATTCGCCGACCCGCTCAGCATCATGGACAGAATCAGCGAAGCCTCGATAATGGTGACCGCGCCTGCGAGGATCAGCGTGCCGAACGGCTCTCCTACCCGGTGGGCGACGACCTCGCCATGATGGACCGTCGCGAGGATGCAGCCGACAAGGATCGCGCTTGTTCCGGCAAGAGCGATACCGTCCGTTTGTGCCGGATGCAGCAGAAGTGCTACCAGGCCTGCAACAGGCATCCACCGGGGCCAGCTCGACATCACCGCAGCCGAAAGGGACTGGATTCTCATGACGCGCCTTTCTGAAACAGGCCGGCGCGCGAAAGTCAAACGTGCAACTCCGGTTCTCCTGGACCGGCCGAGTTCGGACAGAATTAAGCCCCTTTAGGGGTGCCGATCAGAAGTCGCAGGCCGGTATCTGCTTCGCGTCGCGCTCGGCGACGAGGGTCCGCACCTCGGTTTCCAGCTCGAAGCGCGCCGATCTGAAGTCGTCGTCGTGAATCGCGCCGCGGTCGTAGTCGCGTTGCAGCCGGTCGCGATCTCTTGCCCGTTTTGCGAGTTCGCCGTCGATCCGGGATCGGCGCCGTTCGCTCTCGGCGCGCAGTTTCTCGATTTCCGGCAGGGCCTTCTTCCGCCAGGCGGGATCGGTCGCACGGGCCATCTCACCCTCAGAATCGGCGAAAATCTCGAAGCAGGCCTGGTTAGGTGTTTCGGATGCTTCGGAAACGGACGGCGCGATCAGCGCGACAGCAAGGAGAAGGGGCATGAGCGTTGGATAGCAAATGGCATTCCCGGTTTCTACCGGGGCATATGGCGCCGAGATGATTACGCCGTGCGACTTTGCTCGCACTTCACGGCGATTGGTACCCGAGATCTCAAAGCGATCATCCTGACCGTTTGGAGAGCAGGTTTCGCACCTTCGTCGGAAGGGCACTGCAATCGTTCGCTTTGCGCCGTCCGCATGCGATCCTGGCGAATGTCGGCTACCTCGGATTGGCGGCCGGAAGCTGCCGGTCAGAAATCGGCCAATCCTGCATGGGACCAGATCTGCGGCGAATGGCCGGAGTGGGCGGCTTCCGTACAGGCAGCCTCCGCGCTCCTCACAGGCTTAAGTGGACGCAGTGCCTTGATTGCCGGGACGTGGCGGGCCAGTCTGATTAAATTCTGCTTCGGAGGTGGTGCAAACATGCATGTGCGTCAAATAACGATGGGGGACGCGCCAGCGGTTCAAGTAATTTACGCACCCTATGTAACTGCCACCACCATCTCGTTCGAGGAAGTCCCGCCTGATATTATGGAGATTGAAAGGCGCATCGCCGCTATTCTGCCGCGCTATCCCTATCTGGTAGCCGAAGTGGATGGGCGGGTCGTCGGTTATGCCTACGCCAGCGAACATAGGGCGCGCGCCGCATACCGGACATCTGTCGATGTAGCAGTCTATGTGGCGCCTGGCGCGCAACGGCGCGGTGTAGCGCGAAGTCTATACTCGCGCCTGCTGGCTGACGCGGCAAGCTTGGGCTATCACGCGGCTTTTGCTGGCATCGCACTCCCAAACGACGCAAGCGTCGGGCTGCACGAAACCATGGGCTTCGAGCCGGTGGGCATCTACCGTGAGGTCGGGCGAAAATTCGATGCTTGGCACGACGTCGGTTGGTGGCAACGACTGCTGTGAGCGATGTAGAAGTGCCAAGGCATCGCTGAAGCGATTTTACTCATATCGAAGTGTGGGCAATGGGCGGAAACTGGTCCCGATGGCTCTTCAGCGCCCCGGCAACCGGGCTAGTTCAGCCGGCGTGGCAGTTGGTTTCTTGCGGTCCTTGCGCTCGGAATAGCGGTCGACGAGCTGGTCCACATGACCGCGTGTCAGCACGGTGAAGCGCACCAACTCCTCTGCGACGTCGACGATACGGTCGTAGTAGCTCGAGGGCAGCATCCGGCCGGCCTCGTCGAACTCCTGATAGGCCTTCGCGACGCTCGACTGGTTGGGAATGGTGATCATCCGCATCCAGCGGCCAAGGACGCGCAGCGTGTTGACGCTGTTGAACGATTGCGATCCTGCCGACACCTGCATCACGGCCAGCGTGCGGCCCTGCGTCGGGCGAAGGCCCTTGTAGGCGAGGGGGAGATGGTCGACCTGTGCCTTCATGATTCCGGTAATCTGGCCATGGCGTTCGGGGCTGCACCAGACCTGGCCTTCGGACCAGATCGAATGCTGCCGCAGCTCCTCGACCGCGGGGTGGTCGTCGTCGGCGATCTGATCGGGCAAGGGGAGGTCAGACGGATCGAAGATGCGTGTCTCGCAGCCGAAGAGCTGGAGCAGGCGCGCCGTCTCTTCCACGACGAGGCGCGAATAGGAGCGTTCGCGTAAAGACCCGTAGAGGAGGAGGATGCGCGGCGCCGGATCGAGCGGGCCGAGGCCGAGGGCGGGTTGCGCGCGGAGATATTCGGGGCTGAGCGCCGGCAGACGGTCGGGATCGGTAAGCGTGCGCAGGCGATTATGGGTCTGTTCTGTCATGATACTCAGGATTGTGAAGGAACGGTCGAGGGAAACCAGCGGCGTCCGAGGCGGAAAGCGACGCCGACGAGGAGAATGAGGATGGGAACCTCGACGAGCGGCCCGATCACGGCGGCGAAGGCGACCGGCGAAGCGAGCCCGAAGGCCGCGATGGCCACCGCGATAGCGAGCTCGAAATTATTGCCTGCGGCGGTGAAGGCGACCGCGGTGGTGCGCGGATAGTCCGCCTCGATGAGCTTGCCCATCCAGAAGCTGATGAGGAATTGGACGACGAAGTAGATAGTGAGCGGGATCGCGATCCGCACGACGTCGGCAGGGATGGTGACGATCTCGCCGCCCTTGAGGCTGAACATCGCGACGATCGTGAACAGCAGCGCGACGAGCGTGATCGGGCCGATCCTGGGCAGGAAGCGCGTCTCGTACCACTCGTCTCCCTTCGCCTTCGTGAGAAAGCGGCGGGTGAGGTAGCCGGCAATGAAGGGAATGCCGAGATAGATGAGAACCGCTTCGGCGATCGTCCAGAAGCTCACGTCGATGACGCTGCCTTCGAGCCCGAACAGCGGCGGCAGGACGGTCAGGAAGAACCAGGCGTAGATGCTGAAGAAGAGGATCTGGAAGATCGAATTGAAGGCGACGAGCGCCGCGACATATTGATTGTCGCCCTTCGCGAGCTGGTTCCAGACGATCACCATTGCGATGCAGCGCGCGAGGCCGATCAGGATCAGGCCTGTCATATATTCGGGCTTGTCCGAGAGGAAGATGACCGCGAGCGCGAACATCAACGCCGGGCCGATGATCCAGTTTTGGATCAGCGAAATCGCCAGAACGCGTTTGTCCTCGAACACGCGCGGCAGCTCGTCGTAACGCACGCGGGCAAGCGGCGGATACATCATCAATATGAGGCCGATTGCGATCGGGATGTTCGTCGTTCCGATCGACATGGCGTCGATCGCGGCGGGCAGCCCCTTGAAGGCCGACCCGAGCAACACGCCGAGGCCCATGGCAAGAAAAATCCAGAGTGTCAGATAGCGGTCGAGGAACGACAGGCGTTCGCGTTTGGCGGCAGTGGTCAAGATGCCGGCCTCATCCCTGGACGCGATTGCCAGCGGCATCGACGACCCGTTCGCCATCTTCCTTGGAGAAGGCTCCAAGCTGCCGTGCGGGCAGGATGTCGAGCACGGCTTCAGACGGGCGGCAGAGCCTGACCCCGAGGGGCGACACGACGAGCGGGCGGTTGATGAGGACGGGATGCTCCATCATCGCATCGAACAGGATGTCATCGCTCAGGCTTTCGTTTCCGAGGCCGAGGTCTGCATAAGGCGTGCCCTTCTCGCGGAGCAATTCGCGTGGCTTGATTCCCGCCCGGTCGATCAGTTGTTCGAGCAGTGCACGAGCCGGCGGCGTTTTTAGATATTCGACGACATGCGGCTCGATCCCGGAATTCCGGATCAGCGCGAGCGTGTTGCGTGACGTGCCGCAGTCGGGATTGTGGTAGATGATGATGTCGGTCACACGCCGGTTCCTTCAGCAGCAGGTGAGTTCGGCCAGAAGCGGTTCGCACAGCTCGGGGCGGCTTTGGCAACAGTCCTTCGCAAGGAAGAGCATCAGTTCTCGGAGCGTATCGATATCGGCTCGCTGTATCTGCTGCCGCCCGAGTTTCTCGGATTTTACGAGACCGGCTTTCGCGAGCACAGCGAGATGCGTCGAGAAGGTGCTCTGCGTGAGACCCGACGCGTCAACAAGTTCACCGGTCGATAGACCCTCCGGCTCATGCCGGACAAGAAAGCGGAAGGCTTCGAGACGTGTCGGATGGGCGAGAGCGGCGAGAGCGGGAAGCGCGGAATCGATATTCATACATCGGAATTATCCGATGCGTTGACGCTCGTCAATTCCTATCGGAAATATCCGATGAATTTAGCCGAGTGTCCGCTATTACCCCACTCGTTGGCTAATAGCGGACAGTATCCAACCGGCCACTTTGGTCTTCAAATCGCCAATCTTTGGACGCCAAAAAAGACGCCCGCGCGGCCGAAACCGTGCGGGCGTCAGATGAAGATCTCGGTTTTCTGAAAGGACGAGGTCTCCTGGGTCGCACGGCGCATATAATGTTGCGGGCCGGGTGATAATTGTACCGCTGCGCCAAAAAAGATGCCTTGGCGCGCATTGGACGTCGACCGCAGGTTGGTTCAAATAGGACCCGTTCTGCAATCGGCCGAGCCATGGCGGGTTGTTCAGCCGGGGTTCGGCTGCGCGCCGCTACGTCCGGTCCATGATTGAAGGAGACGGGTCATGAAAAAATATATCGCCGCCGCGGTCCTCGCTGCGCTCGCCGTTCCCGTCGGCCCGGCGCTGGCGGATCCGCCGCCCTGGGCGCCGGCGCACGGCAAGCGCGCCAAGGATCGTGGTCTTTATGACGGATATGGGCGCTATTACGAACCCCGCCGCATTTCGCACAACGACCGTATTTGGCGGAGCAAGGATGGCCGCTACCACTGCCGCCGCGAGAATGGCACGACCGGATTGATCATTGGCGCCGCCGTCGGTGCGCTCGTCGGGCGCGAACTCGATGGCGGGCGTGACCGCACGGTCGGCACGATCATCGGCGCGGCCGGCGGCGGGCTGCTCGGCCGGGCTATCGATCGCGGTGAACTGAAATGCCGCTGATGTGAAAGGACGGCGCGAGAGGGACCAGTCTGCTCGCGCCGTCCCCTGGACACCGCACGCAGTGGGGGTGCGGGCGGTGACGAAAAGTCTATTCGACAGTCTGATCGCGCAGGCGCCCCAACTTTGTCGCGCGCAGCCCGGGTATGCCCGCCCGGTCGATGGTGCGGCGCCACGATTCCAGCTCTTCGCCGCTGAGGCGGTATCTTGCGCAGGCGTCGGCCAGCCCGATTAGCCCGCCATCGATCGCGGCAAGCAACTCCGCCTTGCGGCGCGCGACCCAATAGCCTGCCGTCGATGAAGGCAAATCGTCGATTGTCAGCGGCCCGACCGGCCCGGCGACCGATGTCGGCCTCGTCGTAAATTCGAGCACTGCGAACTCTCCATTCGCTCGGCTGCTGCCGTATGAGTGCCCCCCGCGGCAAAGATGCGGTTTTGAGGTTAACAAAAGGTTGCGGAGGGGCATGGGATGCGCCCAACCGTTCGTCGCTCATGGGACGCGACGGGCCAATTTATGTGCGGGAGGGCGAGCCGCCTGCGGTCCTCTCAACGATTGCCGCTATTGCCAGGCCGGGCGGAATGCTGCAGCATTTTTCCATTAAGAGGGGGAAACTTATGCGAAATGCGAATATTTTTATGGCGATGGCGCTGGTGGCATCGCCGGCTCAGGCTCAGACGGTGCCGGACCTGCCCGCCAATCCGCTGAAGGCGATCGATGGCGAATGGTATGGCGTCGACCACAAGATCAAGTTGTCCGTGGCAAATGGCGTGGTAACGATCGTGGAGAACGACACCGCTGATCCCTACCTCAAGAAGATCGCGGCACCTGCCGGAACCGTCATCGCTCGCATCACGGGCGTGGAATCGACCGGACCCAAGTCGGCGCGGTTCGTCGGCCAATGCCTCGAATTGATCGACACCTCGCGGTCAGACACGATGGCGTGCCCTGGTCACGCTTTCGTGCAGTCGGCGGCCTACGACGGCAAGCCCGGATTGAAGATCAATTTCTGGACCGCCGCTTTTCTTCGCAAGGGCAATATTCCGGAGTATCAATGGCAATATCGGAAGTGACGGGCGAAAGAGCGGAGCAATAATTTCCGGCAACAAAATCAGGGGCCGCTTGGGCCAGATCCGATGTGATAGCAGCCCGTCCGCTATCAGCCACTAACCGCGCTGTCGCGGTTCGGATGCCGCGCGGAGGTTTCAAATCCCGCCTGATGGGCCATGATCGGGGCAGGCCCACCGATAACCTTCATTTGTCGCGACCGGTATTTTCCGGAGCGCGTCGTTCCGTGGTGAATCCGTGCATGCCGAACCACCACTGCAATGCGATTATCGCGCCCTTGGCGGGTTGAAGGAACCCGATCATCAAAACGAGCATGGCGGTCACGATTATCGCGGCCAATGCGATGAGCGACAGCTTCGTGTCCTGAACGAGTGCAATGATGATCGGCGCCATAATATGCCCCGTCAGGAGGATCGCGATATAAGCCGGGAAATCGTCGGCTTGCTGATGCGTCCAGTCTTGCGCGCACGCGGAGCAAATAAGGACGGGTTTGAGAAAGCGATGAAATAGCTTCGCTTCGTTGCAGCGGGGACAGCGACCGCGCGCGCCGCGGAGCATCGCTTTCCAGGCCGAGGCAGGAAGCTCCGCGCTTTCCGTCTTAGGATTCCCGTGATTGGCGGAGATCGGTAATTTTCGGGCGTTGTCCGCACGATAAGAGCGATCCAGAGGCGTTTGCATGAAATCGGGCATCAGCCGCCTCCTGCGCGAAGGTGGGAGCAGCGAGCGGCTCCCGCCAAAGCAAGCATATTCGATATAATGGCGAGCATGATGTATATATACAGCATCGATCCATAATGTTAAGATTGATAAATGATGTATGAAACATCATTGGAGTCGATATGATCACATCGCAGCAGATGCGCGCGGCGCGCGCGCTCCTCGGGATCGACCAGCGCGAGCTTGCCGAACTCGCGGGTCTCTCGCTTCCGACGATCCAGCGCATGGAGGCGTCGAACGGCCAGGTCCGCGGTGTCGTCGATACGCTGGTGAAGGTGATTACGGCGCTGGAAAGCGCCGGCATCGAACTGGTCGGCGAATATTCATCGAGTGTCGGATCCGGGCGCGGCGTGCGGCTTCGCGAGCCCGCCGACGCCGATCCCAAGGCGCCCGGCCGCGCGCTTCTGTCCGCCAAATTTCCGAGCCGGCCCGCAATCCGGTGAAGTCCGAGGCCTATACGCCGAAGCTCTTCACGGTCTTTCGCGAGGGTTATTCCGTCGCCACATTTCGCGCCGATGCGATCGCGGGTCTGACAGTTGCCATCGTCGCGTTGCCGCTTGCCATGGCACTCGGTATCGCCAGCGGCGCCTCGCCCGACAAGGGGCTGATTACAGCCGTCGTCGCGGGTTTCCTGATCTCGGCGCTCGGCGGATCGCGCGTGCAGGTGGGCGGGCCGACCGGCGCCTTCGTCGTCGTGATCTTCAACGTCATCGCGAGCCACGGCTATGACGGCCTGTTGATCGCGACCTTGCTCGCCGGGCTCATCCTCATCGCGGCGGGACTGCTCCGTTTCGGCCAGATGATCAAATATATCCCGCATCCGGTGGTGACCGGCTTCACCGCGGGGATCGCGGTCATCATCGCCTCGAGCCAGGTCAAGGATTTCCTCGGCCTCGCCATCGACAAGGTGCCCGCCGACTTCCTCCCCAAGTGGCAGGCTTATCTGGGGGCGCTGCCCAGCGCGAACTGGGCCGCGATCGGAATCGGCGGCGGCGCGCTGGCGATCATTATCGCGCTCCGCAAATTCGCGCCGCGGCTGCCGGGCTTCCTGATCGCGGTGGTCGTGACCTCGCTCGCCGTCCCGCTTCTGAACCTGCCGGTCGACACGATCGGATCGCGCTTTCCCGACATTCCGGCGGGCCTTCCGTTGCCCTCGTTTCCCGACATCTCGCTCGTCAAGATCAATGCCGTCCTGCCGTCGGCCTTCACGATCGCCTTTCTCGCCGGGATCGAGGCGCTGCTGTCCGCAGTCGTCGCCGACGGCATGGCCGGTACGCGGCATCGTTCGAACCAGGAACTGGTCGGGCAGGGCGTCGCCAACCTCGGTTCGGCGCTGTTCGGCGGCCTCCCGGCCACCGGAGCGATTGCGCGCACCGCGACCAATATCCGGTCGGGTGCGAAGACGCCCGTCGCGGGCATGATGCACGCGGCCTTTCTGCTCGTCTTCATCCTCTTCGGCACGGACCTGATGGCCTATGTGCCGATGGCGGCGCTCGCCGCGATCCTGTTCATGGTCGCCTGGGGCATGAGCGAGTATCAGCGCTTCCTCGCGCTGCTGCGGATGCCGAACAGCGACCGGGCGGTGCTGCTCATCACCTTCGGATTGACAGTCCTCGTCGATCTGACGGTGGCGATCGCGGTCGGGGTGACGCTCGCGTCGCTGCTTTTCATGGCGCGTATGGCCGAAGCGGTCGAGGTCGATCGAAGCGGGCGGCGCGACGCCGAACTCGATGCCGAAGATCTCGACCAGCGCGATGACCTGCCGCCGGGCGTCGAGGTGTTCCGGATCGCCGGTCCCTTCTTTTTCGGGGTCGCGGGTGAGCTGCTCGACACGCTGCGCCGCGTCGGGCAGTCGCCGCGCGTCATCATCTTGCGCATGCGGCTCGTACCGCTCCTCGATGCGAGCGGCGCGCAGGCACTTGAGGAATTTGTCGAACAGGCCCGGCTGGCGGGCGCGCGGGTGATTGTCTCGGGGGTGCAGCCCCAGCCGCGGGCGATGCTCGGGCGGATCGGCCTTGGCGAAGCGGCGGGCCGCATCGCCTATGCGGCCGATTATGCGGGCGCGCAGGCGCTTGCGATCGATCTCGCGGGTGCGAAATGACAGCGGCCCCTGTGAGCGGCAGGCCATTCGCACGCGCCGTTTCTCGATCGGCCGGCGGCCGGGAAACCCAATTCTGACCAAGTCTGGAGAATGAAATGAGTGACAGTGACGACTATGCCTATGACGAGGAAAGCGGCGAGTGGATGCCGGCGTCGGAGCTTGCGGAACGCAAGGCCGCGGCCTCGCAGGTCGAGGTTCGCGACGCGGTCGGGAACCTGCTCGAGGATGGCGACAGCGTCGCACTGATCAAGGATCTCGAGGTCAAGGGGGCCGGCAAGACGCTCAAGGTGGGGACGGTCATCAAGTCGATCCGCCTGACGGGCGATCCGCAGGAGATCGATTGCCGTCACGAGAGCATCAGGGGGCTCGTCTTGCGCGCCGAGTTCGTGCGCAAGCGCTAGGTTTTCCGCTTGCGAAGCCTTGTCGTGGCGGCAGCGGCGCGTGGCTCGTCGCCGGGCCGATCGGTGGAGCCGCAAAGTTCCGCCGGCCTGCCGGGGCCGGATCGACCGGGCCTCGCGATGACGTTCCACCACAATACCGAGAAACGGAACTTGCGACATGATTTCCCAGAATCTCAAACCGACCGCACGGAACAGCCGCTTCTATCTGGCTCGCATGCAGGCGTGTCAGACGGAAGCGAACGAGGCGTCGCTTCCGAACGTACGGGACCGGGCCCTTCGTGCGGCCGTTGCATGGCGCGAGATGTATCAGAAGGCACTGCAGTTCGAGCAGCGGCAAAGCCAATGATCCCGGCCGCGGTGATCATGACCCCGACGGGGTTTGTCTGGCGTTCGGAGGCGACCGGCAGCCTGGCCTTCGGGCAATCGACACATCCTTGCGGGAAGTGCGCATGACGATATTCCTGATCATTCTCGTCTCCGTCTTGCTTCTCGCCCTGTTTATCGGCGTCACCATTGCGGGCGGACGATCGCATGATCGGCAGAACGAGCGCCGCGACCATGACAGATAGGTCCGCGGAAGATTTCGAGGTCGAGATCGCTTGCGAACTCGAAACAGGGGCAGATTGCCGGAGCATCGATCAAGCGGAAACCGAACTCGATCGCTTTCTCGATCATCTCGACGATATCGACCGCGAACAGCGTTATTTTGAACGATATGGGACCGAACATCATCGCGCGTCTCCGATGGAGCCGGGCGAACTCGCCGCCCCGCTCGTCTTCGAGCTGGGCAATATACGGAGCCTCCTCGCAAACTGGGCTTTCGTGCAAAGCGCGATGAGTATCGACGATCCGGACATGTTGATCCTCGACTATACGCGCCGGATGATGGGGTTCCTCCTGTTCCATCCCTCTCCGGGGACCATCGAGATCATCGGGCTCGGCGGCGGATCGCTGGCAAAATACTGCCACCGATATCTTCCGGAGGCGTCGATCGTCGCGGTCGAGATCGACCCCGACGTCATTGCGGTCCGGGAGCAATTCTTCATGCCGCCCGAGAGCGAGCGCTTCGAGATCGTCTGCGATGATGGCGCGGAATTCGTGAGGCGGGATACACGAAGCTGCGATGTCTTGCTTGTCGATGGCTTCGACAAGGACGGACAGCCTGCGCAGCTCTGTTCTTCAAGTTTCTATCGTGATTGCCATTCGCGGTTGAAGCCTGGCGGCATTCTCGTCGTCAACCTGTGCGATGATTACTGGAAGCACGGCTCTATCCTGGCTCGCATAAGAGAGCATTTCGAATGTACGATCGATCTTCCCATGAAGATAGGGATGAACCGGATCATCTTCGCATTCAGGGATGGGCGGCTCCCTTCGGATCCTGCCGCGCTATTGCAGACCGCCGGCGATCTCGATCGCATCCATCCGATATCCTTTTTGCTTTTGGCGAACGAAATATCGGACGGCATCAAATCGCGCGATGAAAGGCTTGGCGACAGTTTCGATAGCGACTTTCAAGAAGCGCAGTCGCTGTCGATCGCCTCGCTTTGGCTCGCGACAGAAATTGAGCATCTGCCGACAATCGACCCCTATATTCTGATCTGAATGGCCGTCTTGAGCACGCCGCATTGCCCGCATAAGGTCTTGGCGCGGTTACATTCCTCGCGCTGGCCGAGTTCGCGGGTTACGACATTGGCCTGGCTTCGAACCGACAGGTTCAGCCGATCGGTGACGCAGTCGTCGCAGATGGGCGAGCCACCGAGGTTCCCTATCAATTGTTCGATCTGTCCGGCTATCGTCATTCGGCGTGGCATGGGTCCGTCATAGTCGCGGAGACAGCACGAAGAAAGTGGCAGCCTATGGACGGCGGTGGTCGTTGCGTGGACCCACAGAAGTTGGCCAGCGCTTCCTCACGGGGTGGCGGAGAAACCTTGATCGGGCCGTCAGGGCTGCTTCTGTGCACTGTGTTCCAAAAGCCGCCTGGCCGCAAAGCGGTTCAAGAGCGGACGGTCCCTTTGCGGCCAGGTCATTTTGTAGCGGGGCCTTGACCGGTGTCAGGTCAGGGGTTGGCCCAAACGGGGTAAAAAGCTTACCGCATAGCGATCCGCGCGGATTGATGCAGATCAATGTAGCGAGAATTCATACAGGGCAATGTGATCGCAGGAGCGCCGCCATGACGATTGAGAAAAAATCCGATTCTTACAGTCGGCCATCGATAATCCTCCACTGGCTTACGGTGCTGGTCATCGCTGCGGTCTACGCCGCTATCGAGCTACGGGAATTCTGGCCAAAAGGCAGTGTGTCCCGTGAAGCGCTCAAGAACTGGCACTTCATGCTTGGACTATCCGTCTTCGGACTCGTCTGGCTCAGGATCATGGCGCGGCTCATATGGCCGGCACCAGCGCCTTTGGAAGGGCCGGGCTGGCGGAAACTGATCGCAAACGCCACTCACTTTGCTCTATATCTTCTGATGATCGGAATGCCGATCGCCGGCTGGCTCATCCTCAGCGCTGAGGGCAAACCCATTCCCTTCTTCGGTTTGGAGCTGCCGCCCTTGGCGGCCCCAAACCATGCACTGGCGGAAGAGGTCGAAGACCTCCACGGCCTGGGCGGCACAATCGGATATTGGCTAATCGGTTTCCACGCAGCAGCAGCATTGTTTCGCCACTATGTTCTAAAAGACAGTCTTCTCTTTCGGATGCGCTATGCTCGGATTTGAATGTCCGCGACCCGGTCGTTTCCTGCCATCCCATCTGGGTCAGCGGCGTACGTCCGCTTTTTGCGATCCGTGCCAAAAAGCGGACTGACCGCAGCCGGTCAGCTCAGGGCGACAAGGTGGCGGTCAACCCTTGCCTTACGGGAACGAGGGCGAGAGCGAAGGCGGCGGCGAACCCGATCTTGCGTCGGGAGACCAAGCATGGCTGGCCGAGCCGAAAATGCCTCCGCCGACGAGGGCTAGCCAAAGCAGCAGGTATGGATTCCAGGCCGTCGGGCTACCGCCCAATGCCGCACCGCAAACCTATGGCCGAGTTTGGCCAAGGTGCCGGTCATGAAGGTGACGCTGATACGGACCTCTCCGTCGCGGTGGAAGATCGTGATCGAGGCGCCCGCCCGACCTGAGAAACCCGATGGCATCGACAAATCCCGCCGGCCCGGCGAGGCAGAATGCCACTCTTCGAAAGCTTTTATCGTACCGGATCATGGAGTCTTCGATTGCATCGCCGTGCCGGCGATGTCTCTACGCCATTGTTCGGCGCGAGCGGCCATCATGCTTCCGTTCAGGGGCTGAGATCGAAAGCAGGAGCAAAAGTCCGGTTCTCTGACCGGAGCCTTTAAGCCGACCCATATTTCGCTGACGTACGATGCCATTGGAGGCAGGCGCTACCCTTACGGAGTTTTCCGAATTGGGCCGGTGCGCGGGGAAGGCGAAGATCTCCGAACCGAACCATCGGGTCCTGCCGGCCTTTGGCCGGGTTGCGACCTTCGGACGAAGAGGAGACAGATGATGTTGAAGAAGACAGACGGGCAGTTGCAGCGCGACGTGATGGACGAGCTCGAATGGGAGCCAAGCGTCGATCATGCGGATATCGGCGTCGCCGTAACAGATGGCGTCGTCACTCTCTCGGGTTACGTGAAAACCTATCCGGAGAAGATCGCCGCCGAGAAGGCGACGCGCCGCGTCGCCGGCGTCCGGGCGATCGCCGAAGAGATCAAGGTCCATTTCGCGTCCGAGCCCAAGATGGCCGATCATGAAATCGCCAGGCGCCTGCTCGACATGATGGCTTGGACGGTGTCGATCCCGACCGACAGGGTTCAGGTCAAGGTCGAGCGGGGCCGGGTGACGCTGAGCGGCATGGTCGACTGGGACTATCAACGCAAGGAAGCCTTCCGGGCCGCCAGCCGCGTTACCGGCGTCGCGGGCGTGAGCAACCTGATCGAGGTCAAGCAGCACCCGGCGCCCGCCGACGTGAAGGAGCGGATCGTTTCGGCCTTCAAACGCCAGGCCGATCTCGACGCCGCCGCGGTGACCGTGACCACCGAAGGGGGAATTGTGAAGCTCGGCGGCAAGGTCAGGGCATGGGCCGAGCGCGGGGTCGCCGAGAGGGCCGCATGGTCGGCGCCGGGGGTCACCCGGGTCGAGGATAATATCACGATCGCCCTTTGAGCGGAGCGATCCCGAAAATACGCTTTGCGGCCGCCCTCGAAGACGGGCGGCCGCTTTTGCGTCAGTGTCGAAGCGCCAGATAATCGGCGAGCCGGTCGACAAAAGGCTGCTGGCTTGGAAGTATCATGGCCGCAGCCTCCGCCGCCGTGAACCATCGCGCCGCGTCGATTTCGGGAAACGACTGGTACAGGCCGCTGCGCGGTGGCCACTCGATCTCGAAGCGATTGCTCACGACCGCAGTAGCATCGAGATCCTGCTCGAGCGCGAAGCCTTCGACGATCTTTCCGCCAGCCTGCCGGAGCGGGCCCAGCGGAACAAGCGTACCTTGCAGCGATATGCCAAGCTCTTCCTGAGCTTCGCGCAAGGCGGCAGCCTCCGCGTTTTCACCCGCCCCAATTCCTCCCTTCGGTATCTGCCAGGCGCCGCGGTCGCGCCCACGCCAATAGGGTCCGCCGGGATGGACGAGCAAGACTTCCGCGCTCCCGCCCTTCAGCCGATAAAGCAGTATCCCGGCGCTTCGCGCTATCACTGGCAGTCGCAGCTGTTTGTCGGCATCGATCCCCTCTCCCAATCATCGCTGCGAGCGGTTCTGCCCGCCAGTCTTCGGCGCCGCCGCGCAGCTATGGCTGAAAGGTAACGCGCCCTTCGTTCCCCGGCCATGTGCGGAATCTACGTATTTCGCGGTCTGACGCTTTCGCTCAATCTCTGACCACGCTTAAGGTGAAGGAGGCCAATATGGATATGCCCGATGTCGACAAGTCGCTTGCGAAACTCGGCGTGCCGCGCCGGATGCGCAAGAAGATCGGCCGCGTTTCGCGATCGCCCAAGCTTCGCGCGGCGGCGGCGCTGGTCCCCATTCTTACCGCTGGCCTCCTCGCGGCGCGCAGATTTGCACGCAAGGGGTCCTGAAAGTGGCGCCATCGAACCCCGAGGATCCGATTGAGCGTGACCGCGAGCACGCGGCTTCGCTCCGACTGTGGCTCGTCTATTTCGCCTTCGTCATTCTGGGCTCGGTCTGGTTCTTTCTCTTCCGGCTCTGACCGGCGCCGCCCACGCGGGTGCGGCAAATCCCAGAGCAGATGAGGCGACGGCCTGGTTGACCAAGGTCAATGACCTTTGCCGATGCGGTGTTCATGCCTTTCCAAAGATAGAAGTGAAGGGAGCTGTCGATGGCGGAAATCAGGCACCGAGGGCGCGCGAGCCAGCCCCGTCCAATCCATGTCGACGTGTTGATCGTTGGTGCCGGCATCTCGGGCATCGGTTCGGCCTATCATCTCCAGCAGCAGTGCCCGGGGAAGAGTTACGCGATCCTCGAGGCGAAACCGACCTTCGGCGGGACATGGGACACGCACAGATATCCCGGCGTGCGATCGGACTCGGACCTCTACACCTTCGGCTATCGCTTCAAGCCCTGGGTGGGCGCGCCGATCGCCAGCGGCGCCGAAATCCTCAAATATATGGGCGAGGTGATCGAGGAGAACGAGATCGGGGTCCATATCCATTATGGCCATCGCATTACCGCCTGCCACTGGTCGAGCGCCGCCAATCACTGGACGATAGAGGCGGTGCGCGCGTCGGATGGCGCGCCGGTTACCTTCACGGCCGGCTTCCTGTGGATGTGCCAGGGCTATTATGATCATGAGAAGCCCTATATCCCCGATTGGCCGGGACTTTCGGATTATGAGGGGCAGTTCATCCATGCCCAGCTCTGGGATTCGGCGATCGATTATGCGGGCAAGCGCATACTCGTCATCGGGTCGGGTGCGACGGCTGCGACCATCGTGCCGGCCTTCGCCGAAAAGGCGGCGCATGTGACGATGCTCCAGCGTTCGCCGACCTATTTCTACTGCAGCGAGAACAGGAACGAACTTGCCGATCGGCTTCGCGAGGTCGGAATCGACGAGCCCACGGTCCACCGCGTCGTGCGGGCACAGATCATGCACGACCAGGATCTGATGACACGGCGGTGCCAATCCGAGCCCGACGCGGTGTTCGAGGATCTGAAAGCGCTGATCCGGGGTTATTCGGGCGATCCCGACTTCAAATTCGAGCCGCATTTCACGCCGAAATACCGCCCGTGGCAGCAGCGGCTCGCCTTCTGTCCCGAAGGCGACATCTTCAAGGCGGCGACCCAGGGAAAGCTGACGGTCGTCACCGATACGATCGACCATTTTACTGCGACGGGTGTCCGCACGGTCGGCGGCGAGGAGATCGAGGCCGACATCATCGTGGCCGCGACCGGATTCAATCTGTCGGTGATGGGCGGGATCCCGTTCGATATCGACGGCGCACCCGTCGATTGGGCGAAGACGATCACCTATCGCGGGATGATGATGACCGGCGTGCCCAACCTTGCCTGGGTCATGGGCTATTTTCGCGCCAGCTGGACCCTCAGGGTCGACATGATGGGAGACTTTGTCTGCAACCTCCTCAACCATATGGACGACATCGGTGCGAGGAGGGTCGAGGTCGCGCTCAGGCCCGAGGATGAGGGCATGCAGATCCTGCCGTGGATCGAGGAGGATAATTTCAATCCGGGCTATCTGATGCGTGGGCTGGGCGCGATGCCGCGCCGCGGTGACAAACCCGAATGGCGCCACAATCAGGATTATTGGGCGGAGAAGGACGCTTTCCCGCGCATCGACCTGCGCGGAGCGGAGTTCGTCTATGACGGTGAGCGACCGGGGGTGTCCAAGCGGGCCACTACGGACGTTGCGGCCTGATGGCGTGGCCCCGCCGCAACATCGGCGAGGGGCATAGGCCTCCCATGATAGAGGCGGCCGCCCCGCGCAGTCCGTGACGCTCGCCCATCAGCTGGCTCTCGCCACGCTCGTCGTCGGCGTCACGGTCGTCGTGCATCTCGCCGGCCTGGCACTGTTGCTCGCCATTCTGCGCCGCTATCGGCGTGCTTCGCGGCGTTATCTCGTCATTCTTCTCAACGGCGGCGCGATCCTCGTCGCCGCCTTCGGGCTATTCGCGCTGCACTCGGCCGAAATCTGGATCTGGGCAGGCATTTACCAGCTGCTCGGCGCTTTCACAGACTTCGAGCATGCGCTCTATTTCTCGACATCGACCTATGTCACGATAGGCTATGGCGATCTCGTCCTGCCCCCGGGGCTGCGCGTCCTCGGTGCGATCGAGGGCGCGAGCGGTATCATCCTGATCGGCTGGTCCACGGCCTTCTTTTTCTCGATCGTCGATCGCATGAAACTCCTCGAACGCAGTTTGGATACCGATCATGGTGGCGGATGACCTAGCGGTGATGCTGACGCGGTGTGGCTGCTAGGCATAACCAATCGGTGCGGATGACACCGGATTTTCAGCCATGGCCGCGAGCCAGAGCGCGCCCAGTTCAAGGTCTATCCAGTCCGCGGCAAAGGGGTCGAGACCGGAACCCGGATAGAGACAATATTCCCCGAAATAGGGTCGACCCCCGATGTCGTAGAAGTCGATGCGAAGAAAATTCATGTCGCCGGCCAGCGTTTCGGCCGCCTCCAGCATCGCAGGCAGTGACGGTGGCGGGGGTGGTTCGTCCGCGGCCCTGACGAGCTGTCGCCAGCTACGGTCGTGAAGGATCCATCGATGCCGGCGGCCCCGCCCGAGATGGACCTGGACATGCGTTGCGGTGCCGCCGAACACATAGATCTTATAGTCGATCGGGAGTGGGAGCGCGCCGCCAAGAAGCGGCTCGGTGAGGATGCCGCGCGGAACGTCGCGATAGGCCCATTCGTCGAGCCAGCGCCCGTGGGGTCTGCGCTGCCAGCGGCGGGCTGTTCTGCGCAGTTGCTGCCATCGCGCGCAGTCGGGCACGGCCGTGATGACCCTATATTGATTGCAGCCGTGGCGCGACTTGATGATCGCGGGGGCCGGGAACGGGATCAGCCAGGGCAGGTCCGTGCCTTGCCAGAGCGTCGGCACGATCCACTCCTCGCCCAGCCGCGCCCCCGCCAAGCGCTTCGCCGCGATCTTGTCCATCATCTGGGTCTGGATCTGCGACCGATCGGTCAGCTTTCTAAGCTGCACAAGTTCGGTGAAGCGGGCGGGATGGTTCCAGTCGATGGGGCGGCCATGGCGCCAGCCATAGAGAAGACCGACGCGCTGCGCGGCGAGCAGAAGCCCCGATCAACGCCGGGTTGGGTCGGCGCGGCAGCGACTGCCGCGGTCATGTTGCTCCCGTTCCACTACGACCGGCGCCCGGATTTCCACATGCGTGCAGGGTGGCCCAAGCGGCCGGGAGCCGCACATGCTTCGATGGTTTGTCCGCGGCCGTCATGAAACAGGTAACCGTGCAGGTGCGAAAAGGCTGCCTCGCCCGATCATTTGTTCTAAGATCGGGGCGGGGTCCGCCCATGTCCGTCAGACAGCCGTGCCCACCAGCCGGCCGATTCCGGCCGTGATGGCCATCGCAAGCGCCCCCCAGAATATGACGCGTGCAACCGGACGGGCGGGCGCGGCGCCACCTGCAAATGCGCCGAGCCATCCCAGCGCGGCGAGGAACAGCAGCGACCCGATGGCTTCGAGTGCAACGATCCCTGTCGTCGGCGCCAGCGCGGCGACGAGGAGCGGCAGCGACGCGCCGGCGGTAAAGGTGGCGGCAGACGCCAGCGCCGCGGTGACCGGGCGCGCGGCCGTCATGTCGGTGATATGGAGTTCGTCGCGCGCATGCGTCGTGAGCGCGTCGAACGCGGTCATCTGGTTGACCACGATGCGCGCGGTTTCCGGATCGAGGCCGCGTCGTTCATAAATGCCGGCCAGCTCGTCGCGTTCAGCCGCGGGGTCGCTCGCCAGCTCTCTCTTTTCGCGGGCAAGGTCCGCCCGCTCGGTATCGGCCTGCGAACTGACCGACACATATTCGCCGGCCGCCATCGACATGGCGCCGGCAACGAGGCCGGCAACCCCCGAAACCAGGATCGATTGACGGGTGGCACCCGACGCCGCGACGCCGATGATAAGACTTGCGGTGGAGACGATCCCGTCGTTCGCGCCGAGCACGGCTGCCCGCAGCCACCCCGTCCGCGATACGAGATGGGCTTCGCGGTGATCGCCGCGTGCCGACGGCCAGGGACCGGGCAGAAGGGTGCCAGTCATCCGTCGCGCCCTTCGACCCACATCAGCGCCGCGCCGCGATCCTCGGGCTTGAACACCCTATAGCTGATATGCGGCAGAAGGGCGCTTTCGATCCGCGTGAGGGCCCGGATCCATAACTGGTTGGCGACGACCGCGACGCGTCCGAACCGGTCGAGCTTTGCGAAAAGGGGCGCGGCGCGCGCGATATGAGCGCCCAGCCCGCTGATCTCGATACCGTCGATCGACCGCGTCTCTGCATAGACATGCACCGTCTCGTTCGCCGCCATCGTGGCGTCGAGCCGGTCCATGATCGAGGCCAGTTCTGCCCCGGTGATCTTGCCCTCTATACGGACGGCGAGCACGTCGTCGTTCGTTTTGATCATCTCGAACATGCCGGGGCCTTTCCGGTGACGCTCGCCAGCATCGCCGCGACGGCGAGCAGGTCGAGCGTGAGGCTTTGCGCCGCGGGGACGATCGAGGCGAACGGCCAGGCGAATCCGATCGCGAGCGATACCATCATGCTGACCGCGCCCGAGAGATAGAGCCAGCCGCGGCCCGCATGGCCCCGCACGAGGGCAAGCGTCAGCCGCGCCGCCGCGCCAGCGGCGAGAATACCCGCCATCGCCATGGCGGTATGATAACCCCCGAGCAGCGGATCGACGAACAGGATGATCGCCTGGACGAGGCAGGCGAGCGCGCTTGCGAGCCATAGCCGCCGGTCCAGCCGGTCATTGCAGGTCGCCGCCATGCGGCCTTGGACGAGCGCGGCGAACAGCATCGCGGCGACCAGCATGTAGATGGCGGCGATCGTCTCGAGGAAGGTGCGCGAGAGGACGAACAGGATGAGGAGGCACACCGCCACCCCGATCTCGAGCACCGAGATTTCCTTCCAGAGGCCGCTCTGCACGGGTCGGCCGGGCGCGTCGGTCGCAATCATTATCGTCTCCTTTGCGGAAATTGCGTCGGGAGCAGGCATAACGCCGTGCCGCAAGCGCCGCATTGCGGGATTCTACGGACTCGTCTGTTCCTCCGCTTCCGGTCGCGGTGACGCGGCGCGGGTCCCGGCGGCGATATCGTCGCCGTCCGCGGCCAGCAGCTCGCGGAACGCGGCGAGACGCGTCCGATACCCCTCGGCATCGCCGAATTCGAGAAACTCATAATAGCGCTGGTGCGGATCGCTGATCCTGAGCGCATGCTTGATCGGGCACCAATATTGCTCGGTCCGGCTTCCGATCTCGCGGGCGTAGGCGATCACGCCATTGGCATAGGCGCAATAGGCACAATTCAGCGCTTCGACCCAGTTGAGATAGGCGAGGCGACCCCGGTCGAACGCGATATAGTCGCGTCGCTCGACACGGGCGATCCCATAGGCGCGAAAACAGATGGCCTGGTAGACGCTGATCCAGATATCGAGCAGGACCAGCGGAAGCAGCATCGAGTAGATGACGGGCGCGGTGATGATGACACCGAAGGAGGAGCGGGCGAGAAACGCCCGCACGCTCGTCTTGAGTTTCCTCTGTTCGATCACGATGCCGCGTTCGAACTCGACGAGCCGGTCATGAACCCGGACGCCCAGCGCCCTTCGCCGAAATTCGATCTCGCGATCGAGTTCGACCTGCAGTTCGACGATGGTCCGCGCGATCTCTTTCATGCGCTGCGTCACGCTGCAGGCCTCGCCGTGCGCGGATCGTCGGCTTCGATGATGACCTTCAGTGCCTTGGTCTCGGCCGCCCGCGAGAAGACCTCATATGCGTCCATCATGTCGGCCATCGCAAAATGATGGGTGACAAGCTCTCCGGGATCCAATTGTTTCGCCTCGACCATCCGCAAGAGCTGCGGCGTCGAGACGGTATCGACCAATCGCGTCGTGATCGTGATATTGCGGGACCAGAGGTGTTCGAGGTGCAGGTCGGCCTTGGCGCCATGCACGCCGACATTCGCAATCGTTCCCCCGGCTGCGACAAGCAGCTGACAAAGTTCGAAGGTGGCGGCAACGCCGACAGCCTCGATCACCGTGTCGGCGCCGCGCGCATCCGTCATCTCCATCAGCGCCGCCGCGGCGTCGCGTGTGCCGCTGTTGATCGTGTCGGTGGCGCCGAACCGGCGCGCGATGGCGAGGCGCGCCTCGTCCAGATCGATCATGATGATCCGGGCGGGCGAGAAGAGCTGCGCCGTGAGCAGCGCGGCAAGGCCGATCGGACCCGCGCCGACGATCGCGACGGTCGATCCCGGCGCGACCTTGCCGTTGAGCACGCCGCATTCGAAGCCCGTCGGCAGGATGTCGCTGAGCATGACCAGCGCATCCTCGCCGGCCTCCTCGGGGATGGCATGGAGGCTCGTGTCGGCATGTGGGATACGAACATATTCTGCCTGCGTGCCGTCGATGATGTTGCCGAGGATCCAGCCGCCCGTCGTGCAATGCGATGGCATGCCCCGACGGCAATAGTCGCAGCGGCCGCACGCGGTTATGCAGCTGATCAGAACATGGTCGCCGGGCGCGAAAACGGTCACGCCCGTCCCGATGCTGTCGACGATACCGACGCCCTCGTGCCCGAGGATGCGCCCCGGTTCGCAGCTCGGGACATCGCCTTTCAATATGTGCAGATCGGTGCCGCAAATGGTCGTCCTGGTGATGCGCACAATCGCGTCGCCCGCGTCCTGCACCTGAGGCACCGGCCGCTCCTCGACGGCTTTCAGGCCGGGGCCGTTATAGACGAGGGCTTTCATGCGATGTCTCCTTTGTATGTGGCGGGGCGTCCGGACCTTTGTCTTGGCGGCCTCGATCGCGTGGAACCCGCCGGTTGCGAGGATTTTGTCTATGCCGCGCGGCGCCGCCGCTTCTGCTGGGAGCGCGCCGCCTCATAGTTGGCGAGCACCCGCCGCATCTCGTCGAGCGCCTTGCGCCGCCCTTCCTCGCTGCGGATGTGCGCGAGGTTGTGCTTCAGATTGGCGGCGAAATCGGCGTAGTCATTCTGCCAGTCTTCACCCGCGAGCCGGGCGATATCGACGCGTCCGGTCCGGATTCGCTTGGGCGGTGCGCCGGGGGCGAGCGCGAAAGTCTCCCCGATCGCCGGAGCGACGACGGCGAGGCGGGGCGTTTCGGATTGGACGAGCGTGCGCAGCGCTTCGATCGATTCGCTCTCGCCATGACCCAGAAAAAGTCCGCCACGGATCGGGTGACGTTCGCGTATCCATGCCGCGAGCTCGTCGCGGTCGGCATGCGCCGAATAGCTGTCGATGCGCCGGACGGCGGCGCGGACATTGATGTCCTTGCCAGAAATCCGCACGCGCCCGGCTCCGTCGAGGATGACTCGCCCGAGCGATCCGCGCGCCTGGAACCCGACGAACAGGATCGTCGACTGGCGCCGATGAAGATTATGCTCGAGATGGTGGCGGATGCGCCCGCCCTCGCACATGCCCGAGGCAGCGAGAATGATGGCGCCCGACACGCTGTTGAGGCGGATCGATTCGGCGACATCCTCGACATAGCGGATCGAGGGATGCCGGAAGATGTCGGCGCCTTCGACATCTTCGAGCTCGGCAGCATGGGCCGCGAACACCTTCGTCGCCTGGCTCGCGAGCGGCGAGTCCACGAAGATAGGCACATTGGGGATGCGGTTCGCGTCGGCAAGGCGCGCGAGATCGAGCAGCAGTTCCTGCGTGCGTTCGAGCGCAAAGGTCGGGATCACGAGATTCCCGCCCCTCGCGAGAGCCGCTTTGACTTCGGTTTCGAGTAGCGCGCGGCGCTGTTCGATCGAGAGTTTGGGCCGCGTGCGGTCGCCATAGGTCGCTTCGCATATGAGGAAATCGATGCCCTCCGGCGCTGCGGGATCGTCGTGAAACGCCTTGTTGTCGGGGCCGATGTCGCCGGAAAAGAGCAGATGCACCCCGCCGGCTTCCAGTTCGACCGAGGCCGAACCCAGGATATGGCCGGCGTTCCACAGCCGCGCCCGGAAACCCGGCGCGGGTTCGAACCATGTCCCAAGTCCGACCGGCTCGGCGAGTCGCCAGGCGCGAAGGCCATCGGCCTCGGTATAGAGCGGCTCGAACATCGCTTCGCCGGCGCGGTCATAGCGGCGGTTTCGGCGCGCGGTGTCGCTCTCCTGAATTCTCCCCGCGTCGGCGAGCATATATTCGAGAAGGTCTGCGGTGGGCGCGGTGCACCAGACGGAGCCGTGATAGCCTTCCTTCGCGAGCTTCGGTAACAGCCCGCAATGATCGATATGGGCATGGGTCAGGAGCGCGGCGTCGATCTTGCCGACCTCGAACGCGAACGCGCCATGGTTCAGTGTTTCGAGGCTTCGCGATCCCTGGAACAATCCGCAATCGATCAGGATTCTGTGCTGCCCGAGCGTGAGTTCCATGCACGAGCCGGTGACGGTTCCGGCGGCACCATGGAATTGGATCGTCAGCGGCGTTTCGGTATTGGCCATGACTAGCTGCCCTTCTTTCGCGGATGGGATCGACGACCTTGCATCGGCTCAGCGGCCCGCCGCGCCATGTTCGGCCATTGTCTCGAGCCACATGGTGCGGTGCTTGGGATCGCCCTCGACATTGCCGACGATGCTGCGTTCGGTCGGCGCGATGCCGACAAAGCGCAGAATGTTGCGCTCGAGGCTGCGCAGGCTGTGCGCGCGGAAAAAGAAGCGGTAGAAAAGCGCGGGCATCCCCATCGTCACGACGATATGGGCCGTCCGGCCCTTGAGGCGTTTTTCGGGCAAGCCGTTCGCCTTGGGCGCGAACGCGAAGCCCGGGCGCATCACCTGTTCGAAGAAGCCCTTGAGGCGAGCGGGCAGGTCTCCGAGCCAGAGCGGGTAGAAAATCACCAGATGTTCGGCCCATCCAATATCGTCCTGCGCCTCGGCGATCGCGGGCGGAAGCGGACCTTCTTCCCACTCGGCGCGACTTTCGAGCAAATCGAACGAGAGCTCCGCAACCGCGATGCGGCGGACCTCATGACCCGCCGCCAGCGCCGCCGCCGCATAGGTATCGGCCAGCGCATGGACGAACCGTCCCGGATCGGGGTCGGGATGTCCGTCGATGAGCGTGATCCGTCTGGTCTGCATGTGACATCCTGAACGAAGGGCCGCTGCCGGATTTTAGCGCGGGAGCAATGGACCGCCGCGCCGGGCCGAGCTGGACGGGACGGGCGAGGCGCGACGATCCGCGTGCCGCTTTTGATATCGCGGGCGGGTTCCTCCTATCCGTAGATTCCCGCATGGGCGCACGGCGCACACCGCCCTAGCGAAGCGGGATGTCCCTTAAGGAACAATACGGATCGCGAACGCGCCGGGCGTTTCGCGCCCCGCCAAAAGCCGCTATGGACGGTGATCGGGGGAAGGCGCACCGCGAGGGCGGCGGCGCCTTTGCAGCGCGGGCGGAGGCCGCGCGGTCGATGTCGATGATACAACGTCCTTTTGCGATACGCCTGGCGCTGGCGCTGCTGTTTGTCGCTGCTGCGGCGCTGCTCCGCTATGCGCTCACTCCCTGGCTTGGCGGCAGTGCATCCTTCCTGCTTTTCGCACCCGCCATCCTTGCGGCCGCTTTCTATGCCGGTCCGATGGCGGCATCGATTGCGACCGCGCCAGCCCTTGGGCTTGGTCTCTATTTCGCCGGCTTCCGGGACGGCGGCAGCTATAATCTCGTCGAGGTCATAGTGTTTCTGGTCACCGCGGCCGGCATCGTCGCGCTCTCGCAAGCCTTCGAGCGGATGCGGCGGCGCGTGCATGAAAGCGACCATCGCGCTGCGCGGCGCGATGCCGAGGCGGCGCTGGTCGCCGAGGAACTCAATCTGCTCATCGACGGCGCGCAGGGGCATGCGATCTACCTGCTCGATGCCGAAGGCCGCGTGACGATCTGGAACAAGGGCGCCGAACGCCTCAAGGGCTGGCGCGAGGAAGAGGTTGTCGGCAAGGATGCCGCGATCTTCTATCCGCCCGACGCCGTCGCGGCCGGCAAACCTGGGGGCGACCTTGCCGTTGCGGCGCGCGAGGGACGTCTCGAGATGGAGGACTGGCGCGTCCGCAAGGATGGATCCGAGTTCCTCGCCGATGTCTCTATCACGGCGCTTCGCACCGCGGGCGGCGATCTTCGCGGTTTCGCCAAGGTCGTCTCGGACATCACCGGACGGCGCGCCGCCGAGGAGGCGCTGCGGTCGCAGGAAAGCCATCTCCGGTCGATCCTCTCGACGGTGCCCGACGCGATGGTCGTCATCGACGATCAAGGTTCGATCGTGTCCTTCAGCGCGGCCGCCGAGCGGCTGTTCGGGTATCAGGAGGCCGAGCTGCTCGGGGTCAATGTCAGCCGGCTGATGCCCTCACCCGATCGCGAGCGCCACGATGCCTACATCCGGCGCTTCCTCGAAACGGGGGAAAAGCGCATCATCGGCATCGGACGCGTGGTGTTCGCCGAGCGCAGGGACGGCTCGACCTTTCCGATGGAATTGTCGATCGGCGAGGCGTCGAGCGACAGTCACCCGCTCTTTACCGGCTTCATCCGCGACCTCACCGAACGCCAGCAGACCGAGGCGCGGCTCGAATCGCTCCAGTCCGAGCTGATCCATGTTTCGCGCGTCAGCGCGATGGGGACGATGGCCTCGACGCTCGCGCATGAGCTCAACCAGCCGATTACCGCGGTCACCAATTATGTCGAAGCGGTGCGCGACCTGCTCGCCAATCCCGATCCCGACGATATTCCGATGATCCGCGATGCGCTCGACGATACGGCGAAGGAAGCGTTGCGCGCAGGGCATATCGTTCGCCGCCTGCGCGACTTCGTGGCGCGCGGCGAGGTCGAGAAGACGATCGAGAAACTGCCGGTGCTCATCAACGAGGCGGCGGTGCTCGGACTGATGGGCGCGCGCGAGAAGAGCGTTGAGCCGCGCTTCGACCTCGATCCCTATGCCTCGCCGGTGCTCGTCGACAAGGTCCAGATCCAGCAGGTGCTGATCAACCTCATTCGCAACGCTGTCGAAGCGATGGCCGACAGTCCGGTGCGGCAGCTGACCGTCACGAGCCGTCCCGACCAGCGCGGCTTTGTCCGCGTGATCGTCGCCGATACCGGACCGGGCGTGACGCCGGAGGTCGCCGAGCAGCTCTTTACGGCGTTCGTCAGCACCAAGGCAGAAGGCATGGGACTCGGTCTCTCGATCTGCCGGACGATCGTCGAGGCCAATGGCGGACGTATCTGGATGGAGCCGCGCACCGGCGGCGGGACCGAATTTCACTTCACACTGGTGAGCGCGAAGGCGGAGGAAAATGATGTCGGATAGGAAGCTCGTGCATATCGTCGACGATGAGGAGGCGATCCGGCGGTCGGCGAGTTTCATGCTCAAGACCTCGGGCTATGCGGTCGAGACCTGGGCCAATGGCGCGCTGTTCCTGAAGGAAATCCGGCACGTGCCCGAAGGCTGTGTCCTGCTCGACGTGCGCATGCCCGAAATGGACGGGCTCGAGGTCCAGCAGGCGATGCTGGAGCGCGGGGTTACCATGCCGGTGATCGTCCTTACCGGGCACGCCGACGTCTCGATCGCGGTCCGGGCGATGAAGGCCGGCGCGGTCGATTTCCTCGAAAAGCCGTTCGAAAAGGCGGTGCTCATTGCCTCGATCGAGGCCGCTTTCGCCCGCATGGCGGCGGCCGATGGAGCGGTGGCGCGCGCCGCCGAGGCCGAGGTCGTTCTTGGCATCCTGACCCCGCGCGAGCGCGAGGTTCTCGAAGGGCTCGCGCAGGGACTGCCGAACAAGACCATCGCCTATGACCTCGGCATCTCGCCGCGTACCGTCGAAGTCCACCGTGCGAACCTCATGGCGAAGCTCGATGTCCGCAGCCTGTCCGACGCGCTGCGGCTCGCCTTCGCCGCAGGACTCGGTGCCTGAAATCTGCGGACATTACGTAACGACCGCAGGACGCCCGAGCGCTAGACGACTGTCCATCGGAGGATGGACCGCATGACGACAGCCCGCCGCGAAGACCCACAGGCCGCGATCCGCCGCCCCGCGCCGGACCGCGCTGCGCGGTCGCGGCATTCGCCCCCTCTCATCGAACAGCTCACACATCGCGAGCTCGAAGTCGTGGGCGGGCTCGTGCGCGGTCTCACCAACAAGCAGATCGGGCAGGAGCTCGGCATCAGTCACCGCACCGTCGAAATTCATCGCTCGCGCCTGATGCGCAAGCTCGGCGCCGCGACGCTCGCCGGGCTCCTCGGTATCATCCTGCCCCAGCGCGACCGGATCGACGCACTGATCGCGCGGCACGCCCGCGCCCCGCGCTAGATATCTCCCGTCACGAGGAAGAAGAAAAACAGCAAGGTTGCTGCCGTCATCACCGCGGTTGCGGCCCAGCCCGACCAGCTCTGGCGGCGCGAAATGACGAGACGGCCCATCGCGCGCGGATTGCGGGCGATCAGCATCATCACCAGCATGAGCGGCGCGGCGAGCACGCCATTGACCACCGCTGCCCAGTAGAGCGCGCGTGCCGGGTCGATGCCGATCGCCGAGAGCGAGGCGCCGGCAAGCGTGGTCGCGGCGATCGTGCCGTAGAAGAGACGCGCCGAAAGCGGCTTGGCGTCGAGGCTACCTGCCATTCCCGCCATCTCGGTGACGGCATAGGCGGCCGATCCGGCCAGCACCGGGACCGCGAGAAGGCCGGTGCCGATGATTCCGAGCGCGAACATCGCGAAAGCAAACGGCCCGGCGAGCGGACGCAGCGCTTCGGCGGCCTGCGCCGATGTGGCGATATCGCGTATGCCCTCGGCATGCAGCGTCGCCGCGGTCGCGAAGACGATCGCGAGCGAAATGAGAGTGCTGAACGCCATGCCCGTCAGCGTGTCGACACGAATGCGCCTGAACTCGCCATCGGCTGCCGCGGGCGTCAGGCAGAGCGGCTTGGCATGATGGCAATGCTGTTCCTCGATCTCCTGCCCCGCCTGCCAGAAGAAGAGATAGGGGCTGATCGTCGTGCCGAGGATTGCGACGAACGCCGTGGCATAGGCTGCATTGAGTTCGATGTCGGGAAGCAGCAGCGCCGTGAGGGCCGTGCCCCATGGAACATGCACCACGAACAGCACCGCGACATAGGTAAAGAGGGTGAGCGTCGTCCATTTGAGGATTGCGGCGTAGCGAGAATAGCTAAGGCCGACTTCGAGGACGATGCTGAGGATCCCGAACAACAAGGTATAGAGTCCGGCCTTGCCTCCGGCGAGCAGGGCCAGCGCCGCACCCATCGCGCCGAGATCGGCGCCGAGATTGATGATGTTCGCGACGAGCAGCAGCGATACCATCGACCAGAGCAGGGGACGCGAATAATGCCGGCGGAGGTTGCGCGCGATCCCTGCGCCGGTAACCCGCCCGATCTCGGCGGCGATCTCCTGGATCGCCACCATCAGCGGGAAGCTCAGCACGAAGGTCCAGGAGAGCCGGTAACCGAATGCCGCGCCGATCTGGCTGTGCGTTCCGATTCCGCTCGGATCGTCGTCGGCGGCGCCGGCGATCAGGCCCGGACCGAGCGCGCGAAGAAATGTCCGCGGGTTTGACGAGAGGTTCGCCGGCTGGGTCGGCGGTCCTTCATTATGGTCTGTTGCTGCGGTCACCGAAGGCCCCCTTTTGAAACCATTCCACCTCTGGCCACTCCATGCGGCGTCCGATCGGGCTCAGACGAGAAGGGTCGGCAGGACCGCGAGGCTGGCTGCAACGCTCAGCACAAGCGGCAAGGCGAGCTTCCATCCTTTGCGCAGCCCCGCGATCGCCAGGGCGGTGGCGCCCTTGAACAGCGTGTTGGCGAGCACCGGGGCAATGATGACGATCGTCGCGATCTGGCCCTCGAGCAGACCCGGAGGTAGCGATCCCACCGTGATGATCGCGGAGTCGACGTCGGCCAGGCCCGAAAGCGCGATGACCAGCGCGAGGCCGCGTTCGCCCACCATCGCCATCATCCAGCGTGCGGCGACGGTCAGCACCATGACGAGCAGCATGAGGCCGATCGCCGGCGCGAGCCGGAACGGGTTCTTGAGCTCGACGGGACGGTTGGCAGCGCTTTCCTTGCGGCGGCTCCGCAAAGCCCAGAACATCGCGCCGCCGCTCACCAGCGCGGCGGGTGCCGCAAGCCAGCCGAAGGCCGGCATCGCTGCCGGCGCGAGGAACAGGGTCAGGACGATCGCGCGGATCAGCATGACCGCCGACGCCGCGCCGATGCCGGCAATGGCCATCGCCTCGCTTTCCTCTCCGTCGCGCACGCGCATCGCGAGCGCCGCGGTCACCGCGGTCGAGGAAACCATCGCGCCGGTCGCGGCCATGACGAGCGTGCCCCGCGAGGCGCCAAAGCGTTTCGCTGCGATATAGCCGAGAAAGGAGAAGCCCGAGACGAACACCACGACCAGCCAGAGCTGGCGAGGATTCCAGGCGTCATAGGGGCCGAAGCGCTGGTCGGGCAGCAGCGGCAATATGGCGAGCGCGATGAGCGCGAACCGGACGATCGCGCCGACCTCGATATCGCTGAGACCGGAAACCCAGCGATGAAGCTCGGTGCGCAGCGCAAGCACCAGCGTCATGGCAACGGCGACCACCGTCGCCATCTCGCTCCGACCGCTGGCCGCGAGATAGCCGCAACCGAGCGTGATGAGGGCCGCGAGGCTCGATGTCCCGCTCAGCTGCTCGGGCGCCCGCGCGGTTTTCGCATAGCCGATGAGGGTGAGGACAGCTGCAGCCCCGGCGACGATCGCCGCGATCGCCGGGCTTTGAGATCCGGTCGCTCCCGCGATGCCGCCCGCAAGGCCGAACAGCGCAAAGGTCCGCACACCCGCGAAGCGGCTGCCCGCGGTCTCGTTGCGCAGGCTCCAGCCGCGCTGGATGCCGACAAGCAGCCCGAGAAGAAGCGCCAGTCCGATGCCGGCGAGTTGCTGCAGGTTGGCGTCTGGAAGGGATTCGATCATGTCGTTCGCCGGGCGTATGTTCAGCCGCCGAACTCGCGCTCGCAGTCGATGCAATGCGCGGTGTGCGGAACGGCTTCGAGGCGCGCGGCATCGATCGGGATGCCGCACGCGGTGCAGAGGCCGTAATGGCCGGCATCGAGACGCGCGATCGCGAGCCGGATTGCCTTCATCTGCTCAGTTGCGGCGCTTTGCCGCGCATCGATCGTCTCGTCGTCTTCGCGCTCGACAGCCTGCTCGGCGGAATCGTCGTCGAGCGGCACGCGCTGCTCGCTTTCCAGCCGCTCAACCTCCGCTGCGAGCTGGTCGAGGCGCACGACCAGGCCCGCGCGTATTTCGGAAAGACTGTGCATCACGCCTCCTCCTCGATCGCGATGAGCGCGGCAATCTCGTCGAGGGTGAACAGCCGCCGTTTCTTGAGGTCCTCCAGCTGGTCGTCGGCGACCGCCGCAAGACCGGCCTCGACTCGCTGAATCCGGCTCTGAAGGTCATGATGCTCCTCGGCGAGCTGGCGAAAATTCGAACTGCCAAGCTTGAGTGCATGGAGCGCCGGCCCGTGGTCCGGAAACAGCGCATGAAGATCGTGGCCGGCTTCGCTCATCCTGGGTCCTTTCGTCGCGGATTTGTCTCGCCGGATTGCGCCGGGACGCGCGCCCTGTCGTTACGCAATAGCCCTTACGCCCCTGGCGGTTCGCGCCGGTCGGGCCTTTCCTCGCACCACATACGTACAGTTGCGTAATCACGGGCGCATGCGGAGCCGCTATTCCCGGCCGCATGAGGGGTCAGCCACATCTTTTCCGCCATCCAGGCCGCGACCGCCAAGCAACGGAGTGGCGTGCGGAGCGCGCGTCGCTTGCGGGTGCACGGCGATGAGCGATTGCGCATCCTGCGCCGTACGCTGCCGCGCCATCTGCGCCAGCCTTGCCGCCGACGAAGCCGCCGAACTCGGCCGCATGGGGCGGCGGCAACGCGTGAAGGCGGGTCACACCCTGCTCTGGGAAGGCGACGAAGCCCCGACGGTCGCAAATGTCCTGTCGGGCGTCCTGAAGCTGGTCGTCGCCACCGCCGATGGCCGCGAGCAGATCGTCGGGCTCGTCTTCCCTTCCGATTTTATCGGCCGCCCGTTCGGCAAGCAAAGCCCCTACCGGGTCACCGCTATGACCGACGCCGAGGTCTGCATCTTCAATCGCCAGCAGTTCGACGATTTCGCGGGTCGCCATCCGCATCTCCAGCAGAAATTGCTCCATCGCACGCTCGACGAGCTCGACCGCGCGCGGCACTGGATGATGCTGCTCGGCCGCAAGTCGGCACCCGAAAAGGTCGCCTCCTTCCTTCTCGACATGGAAGAGCGGCTGCCCGCCGACGCCGGCGAGACCCCGGGCGGGTTCGAGCTCCCCTTCGGCCGCCAGCAGATCGCCGACATATTGGGGCTGACGATCGAAACGACCTGCCGGCAGCTGACGCGCATGCGCAGCGACGGCCTCGTCGACTTGCCCTCGCGGCGCGCGGTACGGATCAACGACCGCGCCCGAGTGGCAGCGATGGCCGGTTGAGAAAGTGGGAACCTGGGCGAAGCTCGCCGGAAGGGCAGCGCTTTTGCTGGGAGCGGCGCTGCTGTTGCCACTCGCGGCCTCGGCCGTGCCCTCAAGCCCGCATGGGAGCGTGCTCGATGCCGCCGAGCGGTTGAAGCCCGGAGATTATATCTGGGCGCCCGAGATCGCGCCGCGCGGGCCCTTGATGATGATCGTGAGTCTCGCGACCCAGCGCGGCACGCTGTACCGCAATGGCGTCCCGATCGCGATTACCACTGTCTCGACGGGCAAGGCCGGCCATGAAACCCCGACCGGTGTCTTCACCATCCTCCAGCGCGACGTCGACCATCGCTCGAGCCTCTACGACGATGCGCCGATGCCCTATATGCAGCGGCTGACCTGGGGCGGCGTGGCGCTGCACGGCGGCACCTTGCCGGGCTACCCCGCTTCGCACGGTTGCATTCGCCTGCCGCATGGCTTCGCCCGTCTCCTCTATGGCGTCTCCCGGCTCGGCATGACGGTCATCGTCACCGATGCCGCAGCGGTGCCGCGTGCGGCCCCGACCGATCCGCTCGCCATGACCGAAACGCGCCCTTCCGATGGCGCGCTGCTCTGGACGCCCGAACGCGCGCGCAGCGGCCCCCTGTCGATCATCGCCAGTGCCACAGACCAGCGGATCCTGATCCTTCGCAACGGAACGATCATCGGCTCGGCGCCCGCGCGCATCGAGGGATCAATGACGGGCACTTCCGCCTTCATCCGGCGGTCGGGCGTCGAGGGGCCGGCAACCTGGACGGAAGTCCCCCTCCCGGGCGCGATCGCCGCGAGGACACCGACGTCGTTCGCCGGGCGCGTCCACATCGCGGCCGATCTGCGCGCGCTGCTCGGCCCGCTTCTGGTCGCGGGAACGAGCGTGATCATCACGCCCGATTCGCTGCGCGCCGGAAGCCCGGTGCCGGCGGAGATTCTCGGCGGGGACGAGGAAGGCGCGCCGGATCGCTAGGCGCCGACATCGGCGCGTCTGGTCCTACGGCCACAGCCGCGGAGCGAGCGACAGGATCAACGACGCGCAGATCACAAGCGAAAGCATCGCCGATCCGAGCTTGAGCCGAAGCAGCGCCTCGCCGTGCCGGTCGGTGTGAATACCAAGGGGCATGATATAACTCCGGTGCGAGGGAATCGCGCGAGATCGAGCGGGAGGGCCGGAGCCGCGTCTGCGGTTCCGGCCCGTTTGCCTAGCTGGCGATCTTGATCTTGCGAGCGTGATCGCGCGCCTTTTCGGTCTTCGCGATCTCGACGCTGAGCAAGCCGTGCTTGAACTTCGCTTCGATCTTGTCGGCATCGGCGTCGGCGGGCAGGGCGATGCGGCGCCGGAAGCTGCCGTGACGCCGCTCGCTGATCAGATGTCCATCCTCGCGGCGCTCGGAGGATTCCTCCTTTTCGCTCGCGAGCAGGAGGACCCCGTCGGCGACCTCGAGCCGGATGTCCTTCTCGGTGAGGCCCGCGAGCTCGGCGGTCAGCTTGTAGGCCGGGCCGGTATCGACGAGCTCGACCGCCGGGAGCGGGCTCACGAGCCGCGGGACATAGCTCAGCAGGCTGCGGCCGGGGCGAGCGAATTCCTCGAACATGCGGTCGAGCTCGCCGCGCAGCCAGTTCATCGCGCCAAGCTCCGCCTCAGCGGGCTGGCTACCCGCGGTGCGGGTCGGGGTCAGATCGTTCATCAGCTTGCTCCTTCTTGAAAATCGAGAGGGATCGCGGCGGCGGGCTGTGCCGGGCGGACCCTCGTCGCCGCGATACGCCGGAGCGCAATCGGGACCTAGCGAGCAGGCTGCGACGGCAGAATCGGGGAAGCTCCCAAGCGGAGCTCTCCTTACGGAAAGTTGCGGATAAGCCGCACCCTTCGTCCCGGGTAAGGCTGCCCGCACGCGCCGGCGGCTCCTGCCGATGTTCGCCGGCTTCGGTCCGCTCGCAACGCGAGCCGGATTTCTTTCGAAGGAGAAAGATCATGCAGAAGAAGAGTGACGGCCAGCTGCAGGATGACGTGGTCGCCGAACTCGAATGGGATCCGAGCGTCGATCACGCCGATATCGGCGTCTCGGTCAATGACGGCGTCGTGACGCTGGCGGGCTATGTGAAGAGCTTTCCGCAGAAGGTCGCGGCCGAACGTGCGGTGCGGCGCGTCGCGGGGGTTCGCGCGCTCGCCGAGGAACTGAAAGTGCGCTTCGCGTCGGATCCCAAGACCGCCGATCATGAAATCGCCAAGCGGATCGTCGACATGATCGGCTGGACGGTCGCGATTCCCGAGGGGCAGATCAAGGTGAAGGTCGAGCGCGGCTGGGTCACGCTGACCGGCACCGTCGACTGGCACTTCATCGCAAAGGAAGTCGCGCGCGCCGCGGGGCAGATATCGGGGGTCACCGGCGTCTCGAACCTGATCAAGGTCGGCGATATTCCCACCCCTGCCGACGTCAAGGCGCGGATCATGGCGGCATTCAAGCGCCAGGCGGGTCTCGACGCAAGCGGCGTATCGGTCACCACCGAGGGCAGCACGGTCACGCTGCGCGGCCGGGTCAAGGCGTGGGGCGAGCGGCGCATGGCCGAGCTCGCTGCCTGGTCGGCGCCCGGCGTGACCGACGTCGAGGATTATCTCGCGGTCGACAGCTGATCCCGCTCGCCTGGGGAAGAGGCGACCCCCCTGCGGCCGTCCGGACATCCGGGCGGCCGCCTTTCCATCCGTATCATTGCGCATATCGGCCTCGGCTGACGACACATAGTCTCGGTGCAGAAACCAAGGAGACGGCTCATGAAGAATATCCTGTTGCTCGTACATGACGACCATGGCCAGGAAGCTCGCCTGCAGGCGGCGCTCGATATCACCCGCGCGGTCGAAGGCCATCTGACCTGCATCGACGTCACGCCCTATCCCCTCATCGCCGGTGACGGGTTCGGCTTTGCCGAAACCGTCGTCATCCTCGACGAGCGCGAAAGCGAGGCGAAGAACAAGTCGGTGATCAGCGAGCGCCTGTCGCGCGAGGATGTCAGCTGGAGCTGGATCGACGCGATGGACGAGATCGCGAATGCGGTACTCGATGCAGCCGACCTCGCCGACCTCATCATCCTCAATCGCGCGCTCGACGGCTTTCCGATGCCCGACATGCGCGACATCGCGAGCCGCATTGTCGCGCGCGCGAGTGCGCCCGTGCTGGCGGTGCCCGAGACGCTCGAACGCTTCGAGCTCGAGCGCGCGCTCGTCGCGTGGGACGGCCGCCCCTCGGCGGCGGCCGCGCTCCGCGCCGCTGTACCGCTGCTCGTCTTCGCGAAAGAGGTCGAGATCTTCACCGCGCAAGGGTCCGACAATCATATCGTGCCCGAGGATGCCGCGGCCTATCTGTCGCGCCACGGCATCGCGGCAAATGTGCGCAAGACCGACATCGGCAAGTTTCACGCCGATTTCCTGATCTCGGACGAGGCAAAGATGTTCCGCGCCGATTATCTCGTGATGGGCGCCTACGGCCGCGGCCGGCTGCGCGAGACCTTCGGCGGCACCACGAAGAATCTGCTGACGAAGAGCAAATTCCCCCTGCTCATGAGCCATTGATCGGTGGCCCCCGGCCCTGTTTTCCGGCTTCGGGCTCGCACCTCCGAAAGGGCGAGCCCAACAATTCTGCAAGACCTGGCCGGTAGCGGCCGGAAACCTGCCGCCATGCCAAAGCTTCGATAACGGGACCATGGACATGTTGATCGCCCGATCGGGTTGGAGCGAGGCACCGCCGACCATTCTTATCGTCGAGGATGACCCGGCAGTGCGCCGCTCGCTCCTCCTGCTTCTGCAGGGACGCGGATTTGCGGTGAAGGCCTGGCCCGCCGCCGATCCCGCGCTCGCCGAGGCGGCGCGTGCCGCGCCCGACTGCCTGATCGTCGATTACCGGCTCGAGAGCAGCGACGGGATCGCGATGCTGGGCGCGCTGCGCGCGCAGGGCTGGGATGGGCCGGCCATCCTGATCTCCGCCTATCCGTCCGGGGAACTGAGCGCGCGCGCGCGCGAGGCGGGCTTCGCGCTCGTTCTGGAAAAGCCCTTGCGCGAGCATATGCTTGTCGACGCCGTGACGAGGCTCACGCGCAGCGGCACGCCGCCCGCAAGCCCTTGAGGTCTTGTCCGGCCGCGCGCAGCTATTCGGGATATTCGCGCGGCGTGGTTTCGGGATGGCTGTCGGGAAGCACCGGTGCCTCCGGCGACGTGCGCAGCGGCTGGCGATCGGGGTCCGGTGCCGGCGTCTCCGGATAGGCCTTGTCGGGCTGCGTCGGCGGGTCGCAATCGGGACATTCGGGAGGGCGCGCCGCGCTGGCGGGGTCTCGCTCGAAACGATCCATGGCAGTCTCTCCTGACAGGCCGATCTGGCCTTCGCCACTTTCGCGCCGCCGGTGCGGGCGCGCCATTAGGGATTCCCCCTAGCCGCGCCCTCGGGGACGAGGACGAGCGCGCCTTCGACTTCGCCGGCGCGCAACCGGTCGAGCGCGCGATTGGCGTCGGCGAGCGGTAGCGCGGTGACATGCGTCCGCACGCCGCAGCGCGCCGCGGCTTCGAGAAACGCTGCGCCATCGGCACGGGTCAGATTGGCGACCGACCGGATAGACCTTTCCTCCCAGAGATCGGCATAAGGAAAGGACGGGATGTCGCTCATATGAATGCCGGCGCAGATGACGCGTCCGCCCTTGCGGACATGGCGTAGCGCTTCGGGAACCAGTGCTCCGACCGGCGCAAAGAGGATCGCTGCGTCGAGCGGGTCCGGCGGTGCTTCGGTCGACGCGCCCGCCCAGGCGCAACCGAGGCGGCGGGCGAAATCCTGACCAGCGGTATCGCCTTCGCGTGTGAAGGCGTAGACATCGGTGCCGTCGGCGATCGCGAGCTGCGCGAGAATATGTGCGGCGGCGCCGAAACCATAGAGGCCGAGCGCCTTCGCGCTGTCCGCCATGCGATAGGCGCGGTAGCCGATCAAGCCGGCGCAGAGCAAAGGCGCCGCATGAAGATCGTCGAAGGCGGCAGGGATTGCGAGGCAGAAGCGCGCATCGGCGACGACATGCGAAGCGAAACCGCCGTCGCGCGTGAATCCGGTGAACTCGGGCGCGTCGCAGAGATTTTCATGGCCCGCAGCGCAATAGGGGCAGGTGCCGCAACTCCTGCCGAGCCAAGGCACGCCGACCCGCTCGCCAAGCCCGAACTGGGTGACGCCCGCGCCGAGTGCGTCGACGCGGCCGACGATCTCATGTCCGGGGACAATCGGAAGCCGGCCGCTGATGTCGCCGTCGGCGATATGGAGATCGGTCCGGCACACGCCGCAAGCGGTGATCGCGATCCTGATTTCGCCGTCGGCCGGAGTCGGGATCGCGCGTTCGACGCGGTGCAGCGGTGCGCCCGGCGTGTCGAGCTGCATGGCATGAAAGCCTTGGTCCATTGGGAGTGTCTCCAGCCGGCTGCCTGCCGGGCGCCGACCCGATGGCCAAGGTCAGCGAAGCTCGAGTTCGAGCAGAGCGAGCGTGGCGTCGCCATCATAGTCGCTCGCCTTGAACCCCAGCGTCCGCTCGACCTCCATCGCGCCTCGATTGGCGCGGCTCTCGATCGACCGCAACGTCTTGAGGCCGCGGGCGCGGGCGAGATCGACGGCATGATTGAGGAGGGTCCAGCCGACGCCGCGTGTCTTATACGCCGGCGCGACCGAAATCGCGACCTCGGCGGTCACGAACGCATCGTCGGCAGCAATCAGCAGGCTCGCAATCAGCTCCGAGGTCGCGGCATCGAACGCGAGCAGATGCTCGCGGTGGCGGTGATCGACACCGATCATCGCTGCGAGCTGGGCGCTCGACAGGTGCGACTGGCCGCTCAGGAAGCGGAACTGCATATCGTCCGCCGTCAGGCCGTCGAAGAAATGATTGACGATATCCGCGTCGCTCTCCGCGACCGGCCGGAGACGAAGGTCGACGCCGCTGCGGGTCTGCAGGCAGGTCTCGGTCGCCTCGCTGAGCGTGGTGTCGGGCGCATTGGTGAGCGTCATCCTCTGTCTCCTTGATTTGGATCGGACCGCCGGAGCGGCGAAGGGCGAAGGGTGAGGGTGCCCGCGATACGGCTTTGCTCGCGCCGCGGGTCCGCCGGCGCGCGATTCACCGGAGTCCGGCGCGGGTGCGCGCGAAATGGGGTCAATGGACTGGGTCTCGGCATCGCTTGCTCCTTTGCGACGTCAGGCTAACGCCCCGCGCGGTCGGCGCATTTCGTAATTATACGGAGCGACGCCCATTATGCCGCCCGGCCTGAAGGGCGCGGTTTATTGACCGGTGTCAATGAAGCCGGCGCGCATAAGCGCTTCCCTCTCCATCATGAAGGAGAGCAAGACATGCGAAATCTTTTGATTCACGCCGACGCGAGCCCGGCCATGGCCGCGCGCACCGAGACGGCGCTCGCTATCGGACGGCGCCTCGGCGCTCATCTCAGTTTCCTGATCTGCTCGCCCTTCCAGCAGTTCATCGCCTCCGATCCCTTTGGCGGCATGTATCTGGCGCGCGAACAGCTCGCCAAGGCGCAGCTTGCCGATGCCGAGCTCGAGACCCGGCTCGCGGCGCAGCTCGCGCGCGAGGATGTGCCCTGGGACGTCGCCATCGCCGACGGCGATGCGCTCGCGGCGCTCTCGCTCGCCGCGACGCTAGCCGATCTTGCCATCGTATCGCTCGGCCCCCGCGACCGGCGCGGTCTCGCTCAGCCGACGCTGGCGGGCGACCTCGCAATGACTGTGCCCGCGCCCGTGCTCGCGTTGCCCGCCGAAGGCCAGCCGCTCGACCTTGATGCCCCGGTGATGATCCTGTGGAACGGCAGCCCGCAAGCCGCGCACGCCTTGCGCGCCGCTGGGCCGTTGATGGCGGGCGCGGGCAGCGTGACGATGGTGCAGGTCGGGCCGGATGAGGGACGGGTGCCGGCCGAGGACGCGCTCTGCTATCTGTCGCGGCACGGCATTCATGCTGAGCTTCGCCGCCACGATCGCGGGGCGCTTACGCCCGAGGAGATACTCGAGCGAACCGCGAAGGAAATGGCCCCGGGGCTCATCGTGATGGGAGCCTATGGGCGTCCGCGGCTGCGCGAGACCCTGTTCGGCGGGGTGACGCGCTATCTGCTCGAAGCCGCGCCGGCGCCGCTCCTCCTCGCCCATTGACCGCGATGCCTGCCTGCCGGGCACCCGGCGCATGACCGATTGCCTGTCCTGCATCGTGCGCAACCGCGCCATTTGTGCGAGCCTGCGGCCGGACGAGCTCCTGTTGCTCGGCCGGATGGGCCGGCGCCAGCGCGTGAGCAGCGGGCATACGCTCCTGTGGGAGGGCGACGACGCGCCGGTCGTCGCCAATGTCCTTGAAGGCGTCCTGAAACTCGTCGCCGCCACCGCCGACGGGCGCGAGCAGATCGTCGGTATCGTCTTTCCCTCGGACTTCATCGGGCGGCCGTTCGGGAAGGAAAGCCCGTATAGCGTCAGCGCGATCAGCGCCGCCGAGCTTTGCATCTTCCATCGCGACCAGTTCGACGAGTTCGCCGCCGACCATCCCGATCTCCAACAAAAATTGCTGCGCCGCACGCTCGGCGAACTCGATCGCGCGCGCCGCTGGATGCTTCTGCTCGGGCGCAAGTCGGCGTCCGAGAAGGTTGCTTCCTTCCTGCTCGAAATGGCCGATCGCTTGTCGCCACCTCCCGGTGCGGCGGATACGGCGCGAGGCTTCGAGCTGCCCTTCGGCCGTCAGCAGATCGCCGACATCTTGGGTCTCACCGTCGAGACCACGAGCCGCCAGTTCACCAAAATGCGCGCCGATGGCCTGATCGACCTTCCATCCCGCCGCAAGATCGTCATCAACGACCTTGCGGCTCTGAACGAAATGGCAGGCTGACCGGCCAACGGCGCCAGTTGGGAGGTCAGAAACGAAAAGCGACGCCGGCGCTGATCACCCAGGGATCTAGCTTGTGCCGCGTCTTCAGCACCTCGGTCGTCCCGGCATACCATGTCGCGGTCGGACGCAGGAAATAGCGTTTGGCATCGAAGGATAGCGCGAGTCCCTTGTCGTTCACCGGAATATCGACCCCGGCCTGGAGCGCGGCGCCGAGCTTGTCGCCCATCTTCTGGCGGGTCGCGCCGAGCGACCGGGTCGTGGCGCCGGGCTTTTCGTCGATGAAGATGAAGTAGCTCGGACCCGCCCCCACATAAGGCTGGATGCCGCCTTCCTTGCCGAAATGATATTTGAGCGTCAGCGTCGCGGGGACGATCTTGGCGTTCGACACCAACGTCGCGCCGCTCAGCGCGCCACGGCCGTTCACGTCATGCTGGGTCACCCCGGCGATCGTCTCGAGCGAGATATGGTCGGCGACAAAATATTCGATAGCGACCGTCGGCGTGACATTGTCGTCGGCCTTGGTTTGTGTCCCGGCCGGAAGCCCGATCCGGTCGAGCTTGACGTCGCTGATCTTGCCGTCGGGTGCGACATAGGTCGCGAAAATCTTGAACTGGACATCGCCGGCCTTGGCCGCGGCCTGCCCGGGAATCGCGGCGGCGGCCGCCAGCGCGATCAGCGAGAGATGCTGTTTTTTCATGGTCGTTGCTCCTTGCGTTGACCTGGGCTCCCTGCACCCGGCGTGGTCGCCGGGCATTGATGCCGCGCAATCTATTCGTTGATCCTGGTCAATGTTTTTGCCCCGCCGCACGGCCAAGAGCGGTCCTGAACCATGCGGCGCCAAAGCCGCGCGAAAACAGGGACAAGCGATATGGACACTCTGGTAGCAAAGGCGGGGGGCTGGCTCGGCCTGGCCCTGCTCGCGCTGGTGATGGCGGCGGTCGCGGTCGATGCGCCCTTCGCCGTCCATATGATCATCGTCGCGCTGGCCGCTTTGCTGATGCTCTGGACGACCGTGTCGCGCGCCGATTATGAGGCGATCGCGCGCGGGATATTGAAGATGCCCGCCGATCAGGGCGTCTATGACGACGATCCGGTGCGTTGGGGGGTCGTCGCCACGCTGTTCTGGGGCATCGCCGGCATGGCGGCAGGCCTCTTCATCGCATTGCAGCTCGCTTTCCCGGCGCTGAACCTCAATCTTGAATATACGACCTTCGGCCGCCTGCGGCCGCTGCACACCTCGGCGGTGATCTTTGCCTTCGGCGGCAACGCGCTGATCGCGACGAGCTTTTACGTCGTCCAGCGCACCTGCCGCGCGCGGCTTGCCTTTCCGGCGCTCGCGCGCTTCGTTTTCTGGGGATATCAACTCTTCATCGTGCTGGCCGCGACCGGCTATCTGATGGGCGTCACCGCGGCCAAGGAATATGCCGAGCCCGAATGGTATGTCGACCTATGGCTGACGATCGTCTGGGTCGCCTATCTGGTCGTTTTCACCGGCACGATCGTCAAGCGCCGCGAGCCGCATATCTATGTCGCCAACTGGTTTTACCTCAGCTTCATCGTCACCATTGCGATGCTCCACATCGTCAACAATCTGTCGGTGCCGGCGAGCATCTTCGGGTCGAAGAGCTATGCCGCCTTTGCTGGGGTGCAGGATGCGCTGACGCAATGGTGGTACGGGCATAATGCGGTCGGCTTCTTCCTGACCGCGGGCTTCCTCGCGATGATGTATTATTTCGTGCCGAAGCAGGCCGAGCGGCCGGTGTACAGCTATCGCCTGTCGATCATCCACTTCTGGTCGCTGATCTTCCTCTACATCTGGGCGGGGCCGCACCACCTCCATTACACCGCGCTGCCCGACTGGGCGCAGACGCTGGGCATGGTCTTTTCGGTGATCCTGTGGATGCCGAGTTGGGGCGGCATGATCAACGGTCTGATGACGCTCAACGGCGCGTGGGACAAGATCCGCACCGACCCGATCATCCGCATGATGGTGATGGCGCTCGCCTTCTACGGCATGAGCACCTTCGAAGGCCCGATGATGTCGATCAAATGGGTCAACTCGATGTCGCATTACACCGACTGGACGATCGGCCATGTGCACTCGGGCGCGCTCGGCTGGAACGGCATGATCACCTTCGCCTGCGTCTATTATCTCGTGCCGCGCCTGTGGGGCCGCGAGCGGCTCTACAGCCTGCGCATGGTCAACTGGCACTTCTGGCTCGCGACCGTCGGCATCGTTTTCTACGCCGCGTCGATGTGGGTCGCGGGCATCATGCAGGGGCTGATGTGGCGCGAATATGGAGCCGACGGCTACCTCGTCTACAGCTTCGTCGAAAGCGTCGCGGCGATGCACCCGATGTACCTGATCCGCGCCGCGGGCGGGGCGATGTATCTCGCCGGCTTCCTGATCATGGTCTTCAACGTCTGGGCGACGCTCAGCGGCAAGGTGCGCGCCGAAAAGCCGATGACCGAAACCCCGTACAACGCCGCAGCGGACCGCCCGCTCGCGCCCGTCCCTGCCGAATAAGGAGCCCGGATCATGGCCACCAGACCCGCCAAACAGGGCTTCAGCCACAAGAAGATCGAACGCAATGTGACGTTGCTCGGCGCGCTCGCGCTGCTCACGGTCACGATCGGCGGCATTGTCGAGATCGCGCCGCTCTTCTGGATCGACAACACGGTCGAGAAGGTTGAGGGGATGCGGCCCTACACCCCGCTCGAACTCGCCGGGCGCAACATCTATATGCGCGAGGGCTGCTACACCTGTCACAGCCAGATGATCCGTCCGTTCCGCGACGAGGTCGAACGCTATGGCCATTACAGCCTCGCCGCCGAGAGCATGTACGACCATCCGTTCCAATGGGGATCGAAGCGTACCGGGCCCGATCTGGCGCGCGTCGGCGGCCGTTATTCGGACGAATGGCACAAGGCGCATCTGATCGACCCGCGCAGCGTCGTGCCTGAATCGATCATGCCGCCCTATGCCTTCCTTGCCGAGCGCGACCTCCAGACGGGGGATATGTCGAACGACCTCACCGCGCTCTATCGTGTCGGGGTGCCCTATACGAAGGCCGACATCGCCAAGGCGAACGATGACATCCGGGCGCAGGCCGACCCCGATGCCGGCGCGGGCGATCTGCAGAAGCGCTATCCGAAGGCGCAGGTCCGCGACTTTGACGGCGACCCCGCGCGCGTGACCGAGATGGATGCGCTGATTGCCTATCTTCAGATGCTCGGCACGCTGGTCGATGTCGACAAGGCGGCGCCGCAGGAACGCGCCGGCGAAACGGAGGCGGCGCGATGAGCTACGACGCGCTTCGCCATTTCGCCGATAGCTGGGGGCTGCTCGCGATGGCGCTGCTGTTCCTCACCCTTATCGCCTGGCCGTTCCGGCCGAGCGCGCGCGCCCGCAACGACGAGGCCGCGAGCATGATCTTCAAGGACGACGAGCATGGCTGATCTGAAACAGCGCATCGACGAGGCGACCGGCACGAGCACGGTCGGCCATGAGTGGGACGGGATCGAGGAACTCGATACGCCGATGCCGCGCTGGTGGCTCTGGACCTTTTACGCGACGATCGTCTGGGGGCTGGCCTACGTCGTCCTCTATCCGGCCTGGCCGATGGTCGACAGCGCGACCAAGGGCGTGCTCGGCTGGTCGAGCCGAGGCGACCTCGCAAGCGAAATGGCGGCCGATGCGAAGCGCCGCGCGCCGACGGTCAATGCCATTGCGGCAACCACGATTACCGATCTGCCCGCGAAGCCCGAACTGATGCAGGCGGCGGTACAGGGCGGCGGCGCGGCGTTCCGCGTCCATTGCGTCCAGTGCCATGGTGCGGGCGGCGCGGGGGTGAAGAAGCTCTACCCCAGTCTGACCGACGACGACTGGCTGTGGGGCGGTGATCTGGCCACCATCGAATATACGGTCACCCATGGCATCCGGAACCCGGACCACAAGGCGACACGCACCAGCCTGATGCCCGCCTTCGGCCGCGACGGCATTCTCGATGCGGCGCAGATCGGCGATGTCGTCAGCTTCGTGCGCACGATCAGCCGGCAGGAAAAGGCCAGCGCGTCGTCGGCGCGCGGCGCGGCGCTGTTCGCGGACAATTGCGCGGTGTGTCACGGCGCGGGCGGTGAAGGCGGGCGGCAGGTCGGCGCGCCGAAACTGACCGATGCGATCTGGCTGTACGGCGGCGATCGCGACAGCCTGACCGCGACGATCACGCAGCCGCGCAACGGGGTGATGCCGCGCTGGGGTGGCCGGCTCGATCCGGTCACGATCAAGATGCTGTCGGCCTATGTCTATTCGCTGGGCGGCGGCGAGAAGGGGCTCGCGCCCGTCGCCGAAGGGGCGGGAGCCGATGGCCAGCCCTGAAGATCTTTCCGGCCAGTCGGCGCCGCTCTATGAAGCGCGGAAGGGCGTTTACCCCAAAGCGGTGAACGGTCCCTTCCGCCGCTTCAAATGGGCGATCATGGCGGTGACGCTGGCGATCTATTACGGCACGCCGTGGATCCGCTGGGATCGCGGTCCTTACGCGCCCGATCAGGCGGTGCTCGTCGACCTTGCGAACCGGCGTTTCTACATGTTCCAGATCGAGATCTGGCCACATGAATTCTATTATGTCGCGGGCCTGCTCATCATGGCGGGGATCGGGCTGTTCCTTGTCACCAGCGCAGTCGGGCGCGCCTGGTGCGGTTATGCCTGTCCGCAGACGGTGTGGACCGACCTGTTCCAGCATGTCGACCGGCTGATCGACGGCGACCGCAACGCGCAGGTCCGGCTGGCGAACGGCCCGTGGACGGCCGAAAAGCTGGCGAAGCGGGTGATCAAATATGGCATCTATCTGGCCATCGCCTTCTGGACCGGAGGCGCGTGGATCATGTATTTTGCCGATGCGCCGACGCTGACGGCGGATTTCTGGACGGGACAGGCGGCGCTTGTCGCCTATGGCACCGTCGCCGTGCTGACCGCGACGACCTTCATCCTCGGCGGATTTATGCGCGAACAGGTGTGCGTCTACATGTGCCCCTGGCCGCGCATCCAGACCGCGATGATGGATGAAAAATCGCTGCTGGTGACATACAAGGACTGGCGCGGCGAACCGCGCGGCAGCGTCAAGAAGGCGCAGGCTCACCCCGGCGGCTTCGGCGACTGCATCGACTGCAACCAGTGCGTCGCCGTGTGCCCGACGGGAATCGACATTCGCGAAGGGCCGCAGATCGGTTGCATCACCTGCGCACTCTGTATCGACGCGTGCGACGGGGCGATGGCGCAGGTCGGTCGCCCACGCGGGCTGATCGACTATTGCACGCTCGACGATGCGGCGACCGAAAAGGCAGGCGGCACCGGGCAGCCGATCCGCAAGACGCTGCTGCGTCCGCGCACCTTGATCTATTTCGGCGTCTGGACCGCAATCGGTGCGGCGATGCTCTTTTCGCTCGGCCAGCGGACGCGGCTCGACCTTGCCGTCCAGCACGAGCGCAGCCCGCTCTTCGTCCAGCTTTCCGACGGCCACATCCGCAACAATTACACGCTGAAGCTGCGCAATATGGAAACGCGCCCGCGCCGGGTCGCGGTGAGTGTCAGCGGGCTTCCCGGTGCGGTGCTGTGGACCGACGCCGGTTCGCGTGAAAAGGCCGGGCAGCGTATCGAACTGGCGCTGCCCGCCGACAGCGTCACGAGCGTCAAACTTTTCGTCGCGGCGCCCGCCATCGGTCCGGCGCGGCAGGATTTCACGATCGGTACGCGCGGGCTCGACGGCGATCCGCGCGGCGACAGCGACATCATCCAGTTCGACCGGCCGGAGGCAGGACAATGACCGACACACGCAAACCCAAGGCCTTCACCGGCCGGCATATGACGGCGATCCTCGTCGGCTTTTTTGCGGTCGTGATCGCGGTCAATCTCACCATGGCGCGCTTCGCCATGTCGACCTTTGGCGGCAAGGTAGTCGAGAACAGCTATGTTGCGAGCCAGCATTATAACGAATGGCTAAAACGTGCCGACGCGCAGGACCGCCTCGGATGGGATGCGCGCATCACGCTCGATGCGAGGCGGCACGTGCTTCTGGCGCTCAGCAAGGATGGCGTTCCGCTCGACGGCATTCGGGCGTCGGCAACGATCAACCACCCCGTTGGGCGCACCCCGCCCGCCGCGCTCAATTTCGAGCCGGCGGCGGGCGGCGTGCTGCGCTCGGTCGAGCCGCTGGTGTTGGGGCGCTGGCGGCTCGACCTTATCGTCCGGCGTGGCGCCGACGAAGCCCGCTATCGCGAGAATCTTCAATGACCGCGACCGCCCTCGTCGAACGCGACTTCGCGGTGCCCGATATCCGCTGCGCGGGCTGCATCGCCAAGCTGGAGCAGGGGCTGGTGCGCGACAGGCGCATCGCCGCCGCGCGCGTAAACTTCACCGAGAAGCGCGTCCATCTGTCCTGCACCCCCGACACCGACATGCCCGACCTGATCGGCGCCTTTTCGAGCCTGGGTTTCGAAGCCCACCCGATCGGGAGCGGCCCCGACGAAGCCGATGCCGAAGCCGAAACGAGCCGTGAGTTGCTGCGGGCGGTCGCGGTGTCGGGCTTCGCGATGATGAACATCATGCTGCTCTCGGTGTCGGTCTGGTCGGGCGCGGCGGGGGCTACGCGCGACCTGTTCCACTGGCTGTCGGCGGCGATCGCCCTGCCGACGATAGCTTACGCCGGACGCCCCTTCTTCCGTTCGGCCTGGCGCGCGCTGCGTCATCGCCGCACCAATATGGACGTGCCGATCAGCATCGGGGTCCTGCTCGTCAGCGTCATGAGCCTCTACGAGACGGCGACGCACGGCGCCCACGCCTATTTCGATGGCGCAGTAATGCTGCTCTTTTTCCTGCTCTGCGGCCGCTGGCTCGACAGCGTGATGCGCGACCGCGCGCGGGGCGGCGTCACCGCGCTGCTCCGCAACATGGGCACCGGTGCGATGGTCTTTGGGCACGAACGCTCGACGCGCTGGGTGGACGCGACTGCGCTTGAGCCGGATATGGTCATGCTCGTCGCTGCCGGTGAGCGGCTCGCGGCGGACGGCGTCATCGCGAGCGGATCGAGCAGCATCGATCTGTCGCTGCTGACCGGCGAAAGCGCGCCGCAGACGGTTCGCCCGGGCGACGTCGTTCATGCGGGCACCCTCAACCTCGATGCACCGCTGAAGGTTCGCGTCACCGCTGCGGGCAGCGATACTGCGATCGCCGATATCGCCAGGCTGATGGGCGAGGCCGCGCAGGGTAAGTCGCGCTATGTCCGGATCGCCGATCGCGCGGCCCGCCTCTATGCACCGGCCGTCCATTGCCTTGCGCTGCTTGCCTTTGCAGGCTGGATGATCGCGGGCGCCGGCTGGCATCACAGCCTGCTCATCGCTGCAGCGGTGCTGATCATCACTTGCCCGTGCGCACTCGGCCTTGCTGTGCCCGCCGCGCAAATCGTCGCCGCGGGGGCCCTGATGCGCAAGGGGGTGCTGATCAAGGATGGCTCGGCGCTGGAGCGCCTGTCCGAAGTCGACCTCGCGCTTGTCGACAAGACCGGGACGCTCACGCTTGGCCGCCCCGAGGCGCTCGATCTCGGGCTGCTCGATATCGGCGTCAAATCGTTGGTCCTCGCGCTGGCTCAGTCGAGCCGTCATCCGCTCAGCGAAGCGCTGACCCGCGGGCTGCAAGCCTATGACGTTCGTCCCGCCGAGGTCGCTTCGATCCGAGAAACCGCGGGGTTCGGGGTGGAAGCTCGCTGGGCCGGCCGCACCGTGACGCTCGGTCGGCCGCTCGGCACCGGGCTGGGCGATGCGCTCGCGACCCAGTTCGCCGTCGACGGGCGTCCGGTGGCGACGATCCGCTTCGCCGACCAGCTGCGTCCCGACGCGCGCGACGCGGTCGATGCGCTGCGCGAAGCCGGGATCGCGGCCATGATCCTGTCGGGCGATCGCGCCGAAGCCGTCGCCCCCGTGGCGCGTGAGCTCGGCCTTACCGCGCAGACCGGTATGACCCCGCAAGACAAGCTCGCCGCGATCGCACGGCAGACGGCGCTCGGGCACAAGGTGTTGATGCTCGGCGACGGCCTCAATGACGGTCCGGCGCTTGCCGCGGGGCATGCCTCGATGGCGCCGGGCTCCGCGAGCGACGTCGGCAAAAATGCCGCCGACTGCATATTTATGGGCGACCGGCTGATGCCCGTGGTCGAGACGGTGCGCATGGCGCGGCGAACCCAGGCGGTCGTTCGGCAGAACTTCATGCTCGCGATCGTCTACAACGTCGTCGCCGTGCCGCTCGCTTTCGCCGGACTCGTCACCCCGTTGATCGCCGCGGTCGCCATGTCGGGATCGTCGCTTCTCGTCGTCGGCAATGCCCTGCGCCTTAAAGGCGCGATCCGGTGAACGGCCTTATACTGCTCATACCGATCGCGCTGGGGCTCGGCCTGCTCGGGCTCGCTGCATTCTTCTGGTCATTGCGCCAAGGGCAGTTCGAGGATCTCGACGGCGCGGCGCTGCGGATCTTCGTTGAGGATGAAGAGGACCGGGCCGCATGATCGCGCGCCGGATCGGAGCCGTTGTGGCGGCGGCGGGCCTCGCCACCGCACCGCTCGCGACCGACGCGCGCGTCATACGCGTCGGGAAGTGCGGCGGCGCCGCGCAGCATCTTGTCGTGCCTGCCGATCCCGCCCGGCCGAGCGACGAGGGCGGCAATTGCGCCAAGGCGTGTCACACCATGACCGACCGGCGGGACCGGCTGTCCGGCAAGCGAGGATGCTGTTGACGCGGCGGGTTTTGATCCCGGTCAATGTCGCCGCTGCGGGCGCCGCGTAAAACCGTCGCATGTGGTCCTATCATCCCGATCTTCTCGCCCGGCCCGTGCCGCGCTACACCAGCTATCCAACGGCGATGGAATTTGCCGACGACGTCGGCGCCGACGCCTATGCACAGGCACTCGACGCAGTCGAAGCCGCGACGCCGATTTCGCTTTATGTCCATATCCCCTTTTGCGAGCAGATCTGCTGGTATTGCGGCTGCAACACCGGCGCGGCGGGACGCAAGCATCGGCTCGCCGACTATCTCGCGGCGCTCCAGTCGGAGATTACGCTTGTCGCCAAGCGGCTCGGGGGCCGCGGACGCGTGCAGCGCATTGCATTCGGCGGCGGTAGCCCTAATGCGATCGCCCCGGTCGAGCTGGTGCGCCTGCTCGACCTGTTGCTTACCCTGTTCGATGCGCACCGGCCCGAGATATCGATCGAGCTCGATCCTCGCGGCTTCTCTGCCGAATGGGCACTTGTACTGGCTGCCGCGCGCGTGACCCGCGTGAGCCTCGGCGTGCAGACCTTCGCACCGCATATCCAGCAGGCAATCGGACGCATCCAGCCGCTCTCCCATATCGAACGCGTCGTGGCCGGGCTTCGGCTGCGCGATATCGACGCCATCAATTTCGATCTGATGTACGGCCTGCCGGGTCAGACCCTCGCCGATCTCGATGAGACGCTCGAGGAAACGATCCGTCTCGCGCCGAGCCGGATATCGCTTTTCGGCTATGCGCATCTCCCGAACATGATTCCGCGCCAGCGCCAGATCGACGCCAGCAATCTGCCCGACCATGAATTGCGCTTCGAGCAGGCTCGGCGCGGGTATGAGCGCCTCACCGATGCGGGCTATGTTCCCGTCGGATTCGATCATTTCGCGCTGCCTTCCGATCCACTTGCCGACGCCGCGCGCGACGGGCGGGTGAGCCGCAATTTTCAGGGCTTTACCGAGGATGACAGCCCGGTTTTGATTGGCATCGGTGCCAGTGCGATCAGCCGGTTTCCCGATCTCATTGTCCAGAATGAAAAACGCGCGGGCGTTTATCGTGACCTCATCGCGGCCGATCAGTTGACCGCTGTTCGCGGCGTTGCGATCGACGCCGATGACCGCGAGCGCGGGCGGCTCATCAAAGAATTGCTGTGCCACGGGACCGCTTGCCTCGACGCGCGCTGGCTAAAGTCTGCGCGGGCCGCGCTTGCGCCCTTTGAGCGCCTGAATATCCTTCGCTGGGAGGGCGAAAGGCTCGTCGTCGAGGACCATGGCCTGCCCTACGCCCGACTGGTCGCCGCGCAATTCGACCGTCATCGCGGCGCGATCACTCGTGTGGACCTCGAGCCTATGTTTTCCAATTGCGCAGATAGGACAGCAAGCAGGGCATGATATAAATCCTCCGCTAACTGCAGAAATCTGCAGCTTACCTGTACGTGTTATTCCTAATGGGAAGCGTATCCGCCCTGACAGATAGAAGCCTCATATCCCGGCTATTTCAACCTTTAGGGGCAGGCTCATGCGCTACGACCAGATTTTCAGCGATGCGATCGCGCGCCTGCACGACGAGGGACGCTATCGGGTGTTCGTCGATATCCTGCGGGACCGCGGCGCCTACCCCGGCGCGCGCTGCTTCGATGCCGATGGGGAAGCGAGGCCGATCACCGTCTGGTGTTCGAACGACTATCTCGGCATGGGGCAGCACCCGGCGGTCCTCGATGCAATGGAAGCCGCAATCGCTGATGTCGGTGCGGGCTCGGGCGGCACACGGAATATCAGCGGCAACACCCATTATCATATCGAACTCGAGCGCGAGCTTGCCGATCTCCATGGCAAGGAGAGTGCGCTCCTCTTTACGTCGGGCTATGTGTCGAACGACGCCACGCTCGCGACGCTGGGCAAGCTCCTGCCCAGCTGCGTGATATTTTCGGACGAGCTAAATCACGCAAGCATGATTGCCGGCATTCGCAATGCGGGATGCGAGCGGAAGATCTTTCGCCACAATGATCTGGCGCATCTCGAGGCACTGCTTGCCGAAACCGACCCCGCGCGGGCCAAGCTCATCGCCTTCGAGAGTGTGTATTCGATGGACGGCGACGTCGCGCCGATCGCCGCGATCTGCGATCTGGCCGATCGCTATCAGGCCCTCACCTATCTCGATGAAGTCCACGCCGTCGGCATGTACGGCTCGCGCGGTGGCGGTATATCGGAGCGCGATGAAGTGGCGCACCGCGTCAGCGTGATCGAGGGCACGCTCGCCAAGGCCTTCGGGGTCATGGGCGGTTATATCGCCGCGGACCGCGCAGTCATTGACTGCATTCGCAGCTATGCACCAGGCTTCATCTTCACGACCTCGCTGTCACCTGTTCTCGCCGCCGGCGCGCTCGCAAGCGTTCGCCACCTGAAAGTGTCGACATCTGAACGCGAAGGACAGCGGGCCGCTGCTCAGCGGCTCAAGTCGCTGTTTCGGGCCGCAGGGTTGCCGGTCTTGCCGAGCGACACGCACATCGTCCCGCTCCTCGTGGGCGACCCTGTCCGCGCCAAGGCCCTCAGCGACCATCTGCTCACCGAGCATGGCGCCTATGTTCAGCCGATCAACTATCCAACGGTACCGCGCGGAACCGAGCGGCTTCGCTTCACGCCGGGTCCGCTGCATGGCGAGGAGGAAATGAAGGCACTGACGGCGGCGCTTGCCGCTTGGTATTTCCCATATCGCATGCCGATTGCCGCGTGACGAACTGAGTGGGAATCGGCACGATTAGGGTACGCAGCCGGCCAAAAATCCGATGTAATCCAGTGGTCTAAGATCAATTTGGGGCCTTTTTGGGGGCACTGGACGATTTGCGAATAGAGGAATATCCCGGAAAACTGCCAATTTTTTCGCGTAATTAGATTCCGGCTCGGCTCCAAACTTTTTCCGAAATTGTGACAACGGCCTGACGGCGGAAAGCCGCCGGCCGCCTCCAAAGACAAAGGGCTGCCTCTTTCGAAGCAGCCCTTCCATTGTCGTACCGGTTCGCGGACGATTATCCGAGTCGGACCCCCGCGAGGAAGGTCATGCCCAAATCTGCCGCATGCGGCGTGTGACAATGAGACATTCGACCACCTCCTTTCGCTTGTTGACGATGGGGCCAATGTAGAATTTTTTGCGCCTCATTCAAGTTGTAGCGATCGCCTTCCTCCTTACGATCGTCTGAGCGTTGGTATATTCCAGCAGGCCTTCAACCCCACCTTCGACCCCCACGCCCGATTGCTTCATCCCGCCGAACGCCGCGGTCGGCGACAAATGTTGCGTTTCGTTGACCCAGACGGTGCCGCTCGCGATGCGCTGCGCAATTTCGAAAGCCTTGTCCTCGTCCTTTCCCCACACCGAGCCGCCGAGGCCGTAGTCGGTCGCATTGGCCCGCACGACGACATCGTCATAATCGTCGAATTTAATGAGCGGCAGAACGGGGCCGAACTGCTCCTCCTGCACGATGCGGCTGTTCTCCGGCGGATTGTCGAGGATGGTGACGGGAATGAAATAGCCTGGCACATCCGCCGTCTCGCCGCCGACGAGGAATTTATAGCCCTTGTCCTTTGCATCCTGGATCAACTCGAGGACGCGGCGGTATTGCGCTTCGTTGTTGATCGGGCCGATCTGGGTCCCCTGCTCGGAACCGTCGCCGACCTTCACTGTCTTCGCATAGGCGACGAGGGCTTCTTTCAGCGGTTCGTAGATGTCCTTGTGCACATACATGCGCTTGGTCGCGATGCAGATCTGGCCATTGTTGCGGAACGCGGCCCAGAAGAGTTCCTCGGCGACCTTTTCGACTTCGACGTCGGGCATCACGATCGCCGCATCGTTGCCGCCGAGTTCGAGCGTCACGCGTTTGAGGGTCGGCGCCGCCGATTCCATCACGCGGCGACCGGTCGCGGTCGATCCGGTAAAGCTGATCTTGTCGAACCCGGGATGGCTCGTCATCCACGGGCCGAGCGCATCGCCGCCGGTGACGATATTGAGCACGCCGGGGGGGAGCATGTCTTTCACCAATTCGCCGAACTTCAGGGTCGCGAGCGGCGTGAAAGGGGAGGGTTTGAGCACCATGCAATTGCCGGCGAGCAATGCCGGGCCGACCTTGAACATCGCAAGGACCATCGGGAAATTCCATGGCGCGATCGCCCCGACGACGCCCAGCGGGACATGGCGCGTCTCGCTATAGCGCTCCGCACTATCTTCATTGATCGTGACTGGCAGTTCGAGGCTGGCGGCGCCCATCAGCCAATATCCGGCTCCCATGACTTCGCCTTCGGCTTCGGCGTGGGGTTTGCCCTGTTCGGCGGTCAGCAGGCGCTTGAAGGCGTCGGCGTTCGCGAGCACGGCCTGCCCCATCGCGTTGAGCGCCGCCTTGCGCTCGGCGATCGGCGTCGCGGCCCAGCCGGAGAAAGCAGCGCGGGCGGCAGCGATGGCCCGGTCAAGGTCGTCCGGGCTCGCGTCGGGGGCGCTGCCGATGACCTGTTCGGTTGCGGGGTTGAGCACGTCGAAGCGGGCGCTGCCACTATCGAGCTTACCGCCGATCAGCATCGCATAGTCGCGGTCGAAATCCATCGTCTCTCTCCTTAGGGTATCAGCACGACCTTGATGCACTCGCCGCGCGCCTGCGCGCCCAGCGCCTCGTTGATCTCGGCGAGCGGGAAGGTCTTGATCAGCTTGTCGAACGGGAAGCGTCCGGCGGCGTGATGCGCGATCAGCTCGGGAATGAAGCTTTGCGGGTCGCTGTCGCCTTCGATGATCCCGATGATCCGGTGCCCCGGGGTCATCAGCGCCGCGATATTGACGCTGATTGCGGCGTCGGCCTTTGATGGCACGCCGACGAGCCCGATTGCGCCATGGCTGCCGAGGGCGGCGAGGCCCGCCTCAATGACGGGCACGACGCCGCTGGTGTCGAAAGCGAAGTCGAGGCCCGCGGGCACAATCGCGCGCAAGGCCTCGGACAGATTGACCGATTCGCCGGGGTCGATGACATGCGTCGCGCCGAGTTCCAGTCCGATTGTGCGCCGCGCGGCGACAGGTTCAACGAGAATGATCGTCGAACAGCCCTGGATCACCGCGCCCATCACCGCGGCGAGCCCCACGGGGCCGCCACCGAAGATTGCGATGCTCGAACCTGAGGGACAGGCGAGCGAGTTCATCACCCCGCCGGCGCCGGTCTGGAAACCGCAGCCGAGCGGGCCAAGCAGTTCGAGAGCGACCTTCGAAGTGTCGACCTTCACGACGTTGCGCGCGCGGGTGACTGTGAGGGCCGAGAAGGAGGATTGGCCAAAGAAGTGCGACGTGACGCGTTCGTCGCCTTTCGAATAAGCGGTCGAGCCGTCGTCGAGGCGCATCCCCGCATAGTTGAGCGGCACGAAGCTTTGGCAATAGCTCGGCAGATGCTCGTCGCAGCGCGGACAGGCGCCGCAGCTTGAGAAACCGACGACCACCTCGTCGCCGACGCTCAAGCCTTCGACACCCTCGCCGATTGCCTCGACCACCCCTGCGCCTTCATGGCCGAGCACGCCGGGCAGCGCGAAGGGGGCGAACTGGTCGCGGAAAATGAGGTCGGTGTGGCAAAGTCCGACACCCGCGATCCGTACACGCACCTCGCCCGCACGCGGCGCCTCGACCTCGATCGTCTCGATCGTGAAATTGCCGCCGGGCTGACGCACCACGGCCGCCGTCGCTTCGGTCATCTTTTTCTCCGTTCAGTGCAGCCCGCGCCGTTCCTGCTGGCGATAATCGCTTGGTGCCATGCCGAACCAGGCGCGGAACGCGCGGCTGAAATGGCTCTGGCTGGTGAAACCCGTCGCTTCCGACAATGCTGCAAGGCTGAGGTCGGTCTGAACGAGCATCTGCTGCGCACGATCAAGCCGCGCCTTCATCACATATTGATGCGGGGAGATGCCGGTCGCCTTCTTGAACAGGCGGCAAAAGTGCGAGGGCGTGACGCCCGCGACCGACGCCATCGCCTCCAGGCTATGCTCTTCGGCAGGATTGGCGAGCACCGCATTCATGATCTTGTGCAGTCGGTAGGCCGAGAAATCCGAGACCGGGATTTCGGTCGGATTGCCGTGCGCGGGCGGGCCGGAGAGGATATGCGCCTTCAGCGCATTGACCATCGCTGCGACATAGGCGGTGCGTTCCTCGGCCTGCGGGGCATAGAGTTCGGAGAGGATTTGCCGTGTGAGGGCGACGCCCAAAGGATCGGCGAAGGCGAAGCGCATCTTGTTGAACTGGTCGGCGTGCGGTTGCCCCGCGAGTACATCCGACGACATCGACAGGGTGACGACATCAAGTTCGCCGTCGACGAGCCAGCCCGTCGGCATTCCCGCGGGAACGATCGTCGCGCAGCCGGGGATCGAACTGGTTTCGGTCCAGCCGTCGCGGTCCCATGTCTTCACCTGCGGCTTGCCCGCGACATGGACGGTGAAGATCGGCTGCGGCAGCGCGGGGAGGGTATAGCTGCCGACGAATTGACGCCAGCGGCAGAGCGACCACCCATCGCCGATGGATCCCATCTCGACATCGGGCGCGCGGCCGAGAACGTCGCAGATGATCTCCTTATTGTCCCAGACGCTCTCGTTGTTCACGTCACCAGCCTGACGTCGAGCCGCTTGAAGCCGTTGATGAAGTTCGACCGCACGCGGATCGGCTCTCCCATGATCTCTATGCGGCGAACATGACGCGCCATTTGCTCAAAGGCGAGTCGCAATTGCATTTCGGCGAGTCGCGATCCGACGCAGACATGCGTACCGGCGCCGAAGGCGAGATGCTGGCGGATCGGGCGCATCACATCGAAGGCGTCAGGATCGGCGAACACCGCGGGGTCGCGATTGCCGGCGGGGTAGAAGACGACGACCTTGTCGCCCTGGCGGATCGTCTGCCCGGCAAGTTTTGTGTCGCGTGTCGCGGTTCGTCGCATGTGGATCACGGGGCTGGCGTGACGCACCATTTCCTTGACCGCATTGGGCAGCAGGCCGGGATCGGAGCGGATGGCGTCCCATTGATCGGGATTGTTGGCAAATGCGATCAGGCTGTGGTTGATCGAATTGCGCGTCGTCTCGTTACCGCCGACGAGTGCGAGGATCAGATTGCCGATGAAATCGCCGAGCGGAACGGGTTGGCCGTGTATTTCGGCATTGGCGAGCAGCGACGCGATGTCGGGACCGGGGTTGGCGCGGCGTTCCGCGAACAGCGCCGAAGCAAAGCCGATGAATTCGCCCATCACCGCCTGCATCGCTTCAGGCGACTGGCGGAAATCGGGGTCGTCCTCGCCGACGAAGGCGTCGGTCCAGCGGTGGAGATCGTGCCACATATCGGCGGAGACGCCGAGCAGTTCGGCGAGGGTGAGGAGGGGCAGCGGCACGGTCAGGAGCGGCAGGATGTTCACCGCCTCGTTCAGCGGCACATCGGCGAACAGCCGCTCGACGCGTTCGGCGATCCGCGCTTCGATGCCTTCCAATCGCGCCGGCGACAGCGCGGGCATCACGAATTTGCGGTATTGGGTGTGCGTCGGCGGATCGCGCGAGATGAAGGGAATGCCGATCGCCGATTCGCCGGCGCCGGTCAGCCCGACCTCATTTTCATTGAAGATGCGATGCCCGCCATTTTCGTGTGCCGAGGAAAAGAGATCGGCCTGCCGCGACACGGTGATGATGTCATCGAACCCCAGCACCGCCCAGAAGCCCGCGCCATCGCTTTCGGGGTTCCAGTGGACCGAGCCTGCGGCGCGCAAGGCCGCAAGCTCGGCATAAGGCATGCCGCCGACGTAGAGATCCGGATCCTTGAGATCGGTCATCGTCAGAAGCTGTAGCGCAAGGACACGCCATAGGTACGCGGCGCCGACGGTACGAGGAAGTTGTACGGGAAGCCCGCGCCGCGCAAGTCGAGGCCGTAGCCATATGTCTTGCGCTCGAAGATATTGTTCGCGAACGCCCGGACCGTCAGTGCGTCATTGCTCCAGCTGAGCGACGCGTTGACTTTGGCGTTCGCGCCCTGCTGCAACTCGCTGTTCACTTGCGGCGTGCCGGGCGCGTCGATCTCGTTGAACGGCGAGAAATATTGGCGGCTCGAATAGGCCATGTTCGGCGCGAAAGTGATTTTCCCGCCCACGACGTCCAAGACATCCCATTCGAAACCGAGTTGCGCGGTAAGCTTCGGCGCGAAGGGCAGCTCATTGCCCGACAGGTCGGCGCCCTGCAGCGTCAATTCCTTATATTTCGAATGCAGCCAGCCGAGCGAGGCGTTGATGCGGAGACCGTCGGTTGGGCGCAGCGTGGTCTCGACCTCCAGCCCATATACTTCGGACGATGGCGCGTTGACGAGGAAGGATACCGGTCCCGCGCGCGTGTCCTGCAACTGCTGGTTCGAATAGTCGTAGTAAAAGGCGGATGCTGCGTAAGTGAGCAGGCGCCCGCCCGCGCGGCCCTTGATCCCGATTTCATAGGCGTTGACGCGCTCGGGCTCGATATAGCCGATGCCGCTCGACGACGTGTAGCCGCCGCCATTGACCGCACCCGCGCGGTAACCGCGGTTGTAGCTCGCATAGACGAGCGGGCCGTCGTCGAAGGTGTAGCTCAATGCCACGCGGCCGGTCAGCGCATTATTCGTATCTGCGAGCGCGAAGCGCGCGGCGGGATCATAGGGGCAGGTGCCCGCGACCCCGGCGCACGGCACCGTCGTCGCGATCGGCGTCTGCGGGTCGTCGACCCCGCCGATGAACAGATAGGCAAAGGCGTCGTCGTAGCGCGACTTGTCCTTGGTATAGCGCGCGCCGAGCGTGAGCACGAGCCGATCGGCGAGGTCGATGTCGGCTTGTCCGAACACGGCATAGCTTTTGCGGACCTGCCGGTAATGCTGGAAGAAGCCGCCTGCCGGCGGCAGCGGCAGGTTGAACGTGTTGTCGGTGATGTTGCGGTCCCAGCCATAGAAGAGCCCGCCGACGAAGGTCAGTCCGTCGCCGTCGTAATTGGCGCGCAGTTCCTGACTGAATTGGCGATAGTTCGAGCGCCAGTTGATATCGAGAATATCGAGCGGCGATCCGTCGGCCGCCTGCTGAAGATTCTGCTTTCCGCCATCATAGCTGGTGATCGAGGTCAGGCTGAGCGTATCGCTGAGTTCGAGTGCGATATTTGCCGAGAATCCCCAGGCGTCGGTGCGGTTCTCGCCGATCCGATTCTCGTTCGTCTCGAAAAAGCCGAGCCCGGTGCGGAAGGGTTCGAGGCCATGCACCGCGGCCTGCGTCCCGCGGTCGCGGCCGGCATAGGCGCGCAGCACGATGTCGAGCGTCTCGACCGGCTTGACGCGCAGCGAGGCGCGGCCCTGCAGCGTGTCGATCGACGCGGCGTCGCGTCCGCCGGGGAAGATGTTTTTGATCTGCCCGTCGCCCTTGGCGTAGTTCACCGCAAGGCGCAGCCCTGCGACATCCTCGGCGAGGGTTGCTTCGGCGGCGCCCTGCGCGGTGATTGTGTCGAAATTGGCGTAACCGAGCTGGACATAGCCGTTGGTGCCGGAGAGGCCGGGCTTCTTCGTGATGAAGTTGATCGCGCCGCCCGTGGTGTTGCGGCCGAACAGCGTGCCCTGCGGCCCGCGAAGCACTTCGATGCGGTCGAGATCGAACAACCCCATGCCGTGGCTGGTGCGCGGCGCCAGATAGACATCGTCGAGATAGACGCCGACGGGCGACGCCTGATTGCTGTTATATTCGTTCGCGACGCCGATGCCGCGCAGCGAGAAGTTCGGCTGCGTGTCGCCATAGGGGCTGTTGATCTGAAGGTTCGGGACCGCGTCGCCGAGTTGCGCGGAATTGGTGATGCCGCGGTCGGCCAGCGTGTCGCCGCCGAGGGCAGTAACCGCGAGCGGCACGTCGAGCAGCGACTGTTCGCGGCGCTGCGCGGTGACGACGATATCGCCGTCGGTCGCAGCGGTGTCGGGCGGCGTCGGCGCATCCTGCGCCATGGCGAAAGTCGATGTCGAAACGGCGAGCGCAGCCAGCATGGCGCGCGCGAAAGGCAAAGCTGCCATAGTCCTTCTCCCAATTTGGCGGGGCTTCTGCGAGCCCTGTCAGCTAGGAAGACTAAGGCGAGGGGCGCGATCTGGCTTTAGCGCGCCTTGCAACGAGTTTTGACATTTCTTGCGCGCAAAATCGGCCTCCGGCACGCGGTCGCAGTTCCGAAACATTCGCTGCAAGCCGCGAACGACTGCTCGCGCGCTGTCGTTCAACGTCACCGACGCGCATGCGTTCGACTATTTCTGGACGCGCGTTGCTCCGGCGCCCGCGAAGTTGGGGAATCGACTTGTCGTTTCGCCGTAACACGGAATAGGGATGGCGACCCCATCGCCAGAAAGGATCGTCATGGCTCACGGAACCGCGCGTATCGGCAAGGATCATTATCGCACCGAGATCAACGTCAGCGGCCATGACCTGATCGGCGACGAAGGGCCGGGGCTTGGCGGAAAGAATGAGGGACCCGCGCCCTATGACTTCCTGCTCGCCGGTCTTGGCGCCTGTACAGCGATTACACTCCGCATGTACGCCGACCGCAAAGGCTGGCCGCTCGAATCGGTCGACGTGGGCCTGCGATTGCTGAGCAAGGACGGCCTTCGGGTCGACCGGGTGCTGGCGATTGCGGGGCTCGACGACGAACAGAAGGCCCGTCTGGCCGATATCGCCGAGCGGACGCCGGTTACGCTGACGCTCAAGAATGGCCTGCCGATCGATACGCGGCTCGCCTGACGGGCGCGCCACTGGACAAGTTGCGATCTACCACTTATATACCAGCCGTTATGGAAATCGAAACTGCCACCGTCGCCGCTCCGCATAAGGGCCGTCCGCGCGAATTTTGCGTCGATATGGCCTTGGCGTCGGCGCTGCGCGTCTTCTGGTCGAAGGGCTATGAGGGCGCCTCGATGGCCGACCTCACCGAGGCGATGGGGATAACGAAGCCCAGCCTTTATGCCGCATTCGGCAACAAGGAGGCGCTCTTCAACAAGGCGCTCGACCTCTATGAGCGCGAAAAGGCCGATTATATGCGCGCGGCGCTCGAAGCGCCGACCGCGCGCGGTGTTGCCGAGCGGCTGATGTACGGCGCACTCGACATGTATACCTGTCCGGAGAATCCAAACGGCTGCCTGGGCGTGATTACATCGGTCGCGTGCGGTGCGGAGGCCGAATGCATTCGTCAGGCCGTGCTCGAACGCGGCGCCGCGGCGAAGCGCGCGATGCTCGAACGCTTCGCGCGCGCCAAGGAAGAAGGCGACTTCCCGCCCGATACCGACGCCGAAGGACTCGCTGCGTTCCTGACCGCAGTCAATCAGGGCATGTCGGTGCAGGCCGGCGCCGGCGCGACGCGCGCCGAACTTGAACGGCTGGTCGAAACCAGCCTGAAGCTGTGGCCGGGGCGCTGATAGAATTATTTTTACTGCCCGGTACAGAATGGTCTTGACGCAGCGCAGCAAGACTTATATACCACTCAGTATACAAAGATAGGGCTCTCCCCCCGGGCCGGCCGCCGCAGGACAAAGATCGTGCGGCGGCCGGAACCATCATCACCGATCAGTAACCCGGGAACGCGTCCTGTTCCGGTCTGGCGCCTGCTGGCGTTCGTCCGCAAGACATAAACAGGGACCTCGCGCGCGCATCCTTGCGTGCGGCGGGACAGGGTGGCCGTCCTCTTCGAAGAGGGCCCTCTGGCGACAAGGACCATCAAGTCACCGGCCGGAAGCACGCGCTTCCGGCACAGGATTTCTGCGCCCTCGCTCTTTCAGCGGGGCGCGGGCGACCGAAACGAACGAATAGAAGAGGGCATATTCATGACCGTCCACACCCCGATCGAAAAGCTCGACCCCGCCGATGCGAAGGTCCGCCGCGAACTCAAAACCTTGCTCCATCCCGCCCGCGGCCGCCGCGCCGCATGGGTCGGCGCGTTTCTGGTCCTGATCGTCGGCGCCTGGTGGCTGCTCCGCGATGGTGCGCCGCCCGCTGCTGCCGCGCCTGCACCCGTCCTCACTGTCGCCGCGCCGCTCGCGCGCGACGTAACCTTGTGGGACGAATATATCGGGCGCTTCGAGGCATCGAAGGCAGTCGAGGTGCGTCCGCGCGTTTCGGGTGCGATCACCGGCATCCACTTCACCGACGGCCAGATCGTCCGCCAGGGACAGCCGCTCTTCACCATCGATCCGCGTCCCTATCGCGCCGCGCTTTCCGAAGCACGCGCTTCGGCGGCGAGCGCGCGTAGCGATCTCGCGCTCGCACGGCTCGAACTCGAACGTGCAAGCCGTCTCGTCGATGTCGAGGCGGTGTCGCAGAGCGAGATCGATCGGCTGCGCGCCCGTGTCAATGCGGCCAACGCGGCACTGGCTGGCGCCGATGCCCGCATCGCCGCACGCGCGCTCGATGTCGAATTCACCACCGTGCGTGCACCGCTGAGCGGTCGCATCTCGGACCGCCAGATCGACGCGGGAAACCTTGTGTCTGCGGGTGACGCCGGCGGCACGTTGCTGACCACGATCAACGCGCTCGACCCCGTATATTTCACCTTCCAGGGTTCGGAGGCCTTGTTCCTCAAGACCAAGCGCGAGGGTGGCGACAAGGGAGCGGCGGTCGAAGTCCGCCTGCAGGATGAAAGCGACTATCGCTGGAAGGGCCAGCTCGATTTTACCGACAACGGCCTCGACCCGCGTTCGGGCACGATCCGCGCCCGCGCCAGCTTCCGCAACCCCGAGATGTTCCTGACCCCCGGCATGTTCGGCAATATGCGCCTTTCGACCGGCCAGACGGCGCGTGCGCTGCTGGTCCCGGCTGCCGCGGTGCAGACCGACCAGGCGCGCAAGATCGTCTATGTCGTCGGCAAGGACGGGATGGTCGCGGCAAAGCCGGTCGAGATCGGCCCCGAAGTCGATGGCCTGCGCGTCATCCGTTCGGGCCTGACGCCGACCGACCAGATCGTCATCAACGGCTATCAGTTCGCCCGCCCGGGTACCAAGGCAGTAACCAAGGTCGGCAAGATCGCCGCAGCGGCACCGAAGCAAGGTGCGGCCGCAGCCGCTGAACCGGTGTCGGCGCAGGCGACGTTCGCAAAATAATTAAACTCGTCATCCCGGCGCAAGCCGGGGTCTCAAAGGTGCGTTGATTTGCTGACGTCGAGATCCCGGCCTGTGTCGGGATGATGGAAGCGCTCGCGTTACCGAAGGCCAAATTTCAGACAGGGGCTCTCCCATGCGCCTATCACGCTTTTTCATCGACCGGCCGATCTTCGCCGCCGTGCTCGCCGTTATCATCACCATCGTCGGCGCGGTCGCCTATATCGGCCTGCCCGTGTCGCAATATCCCGACATCGTCCCGCCGACGGTGACCGTGACCGCAACCTATCCGGGCGCGTCGGCCGAAACCGTCGCTGACACGGTCGCGGCGCCGATCGAACAGGAAATCAACGGCGTCGACAATATGCTTTATATGAGCAGCCAGTCGACCGGCGACGGCGTCGTCACGATCACCGTGACTTTCAAGATCGGCACCGACCTCGATGCCGCGCAGGTGCTGGTGCAGAACCGCGTCGCGATCGCGACGCCGCGCCTGCCCGAAACGGTGCAGCGGCTGGGCGTGGTGACACGCAAGACCTCGCCCGACTTCCTGATGGTTGTGAACCTCGTCTCGCCCGACAAGTCGCTCGATCGCGCCTATATCTCCAACTATGCGCTGACCCAGCTCCGCGACCGTTTGAGCCGCATCGACGGCGTCGGCGACGTGCGCCTGTTCGGTGCGCGCGACTATGCGATGCGCGTGTGGATCGATCCCGGCCGCGCCGCCGCGCTCGACCTGACCGCGGGTGAGATCGTCGCCGCACTGCGCCGCGAAAATGTGCAGGTCGCGGCGGGGACGCTCGGCCAGCCGCCTTATGCAAATGGCAGCGACTTCCAGCTCAACGTCGAAACGCAGGGCCGCCTTACCGATCCCAAGGATTTCGCGAATATCGTCATCCGCAGCGATGCGGACGGGCGGCAGGTCCGCGTGTCGGACGTCGCGCGCGTCGAACTCGGCGCGTCGGATTATAACAGCAACACCTATCTCTCGGGCGATCCCACGGTCATCATGGCGGTGTTCCAGCGCCCCGGCTCGAACGCGCTCGCCGCCGCTGAAGCCGTCGAGGCCGAAATGGCGTCGTCGTCGAAGAATTTCCCCAAGGGCCTGGAATATCGGGTCATCTACAACCCCACCGAGTTCATCGCCCAGTCGATCGACGCCGTGATGGAAACGCTGATCGAGGCGGTGTTCCTGGTCGTCATCGTGATTCTCGTGTTCCTTCAGAAATGGCGCGCAGCGATCATTCCGGTACTCGCGATCCCGGTATCGTTGATCGGGACCTTCGTGGTGCTCGCGGCGTTCGGCTACAGCCTCAACAACCTCTCCCTCTTCGGGCTGGTGCTTGCGATCGGCATCGTCGTCGACGACGCGATCGTCGTCGTCGAGAATGTCGAGCGCAATCTCGAAAAGGGCATGAGCGCGCTCGAAGCCGCGCGCACATCGATGGACGAGGTATCGGGCGCGCTGGTCGCGATCGTGCTGGTGCTCTGCGCCGTGTTCGTGCCGACCCTGTTCCTGACCGGCCTGTCCGGCGCCTTCTATCAGCAGTTCGCGGTGACCATCTCGACCGCGACGATCATCTCGCTCGTCCTGTCGCTCACCCTGTCGCCAGCACTTGCGGCGATCCTGCTCAAGCCGCACGCCCCGGCGCAGGCCGACGGATGGCTGATGGCACGCATCCACCGCGCCGGCGAACGCTTCAACGAGGGTTTCGAGCGGCTGAGCAACGGCTATGCGCGGCTCACCGATCGGCTGGTGCGCGCGCCGAAGAAGATGATGGTCACCTATGCCGGGCTGATCGCCGCGACGGCCGGCCTGTTCTGGGCTACGCCGACCGGCTTTATCCCCGCACAGGATCAGGGCTATTTCCTCGTCGTCGCCAAGCTGCCTTCAGGCGCCTCGGTCGAACGCACCGACGCGGTGCTGAAAAAGGTCGCGGCGCGCGTCCTGCCGGTCGAAGGCGTTCTCGGCTCGGTGATGCTCGCGGGCTTCGATGGCCCGTCGCAGACGCTCGCGCCGAACTCGGCTGCCGCATACTTCCCGCTCAAGTCGTTCGAGGAACGCGGGAAGCTCGGCGTCAATTTCGAGGACATCATGAATCAGGCGCGGGCGAACACCGCCGACATCACCGAGGCGCAGATCGTCGTGATCCCGCCGCCGCTGATCCAGGGCATCGGTTCGGCGGGTGGCTACCGGATGATCGTGCAGGATCGCGGCGGGAACGGCTATGCCGCGCTCGCGAACGAGACGAACAATCTGATTGGCAAGGCGAACCAGACCCCGGGCCTCGCGAACGTCTTCACCTTCTTCGATCCGTCGAACCCGCGCGTCTTTGCCGATATCGACCGTGCGAAGGCGAATGCGCTCGGGGTGCCGCCCGAACGTGTGTTCGAAGCGTTGCAGGTCTATCTCGGCTCGGCGTTCGTGAACGACTTCAACCTGCTCGGCCGCACCTATCGCGTTACCGCACAGGCTGATGCGCCCTATCGCCAGACCGTCGCAGATATCGCGAACCTTCGCACGCGGTCCGATTCGGGCGCGATGGTGCCGATCGGGTCGGTCGCGAATTTCGAGGACCGCACGGGGCCGTACCGCGTCACGCGTTACAACCTGTTCCCGGCAGTCGAGATCGACGGCGATACCGCGCCGGGGTCGTCTTCGGGTGCGTCGTTGACGACGATGGAAAAGCTCGCCGCCGATAATCTGCCGGCGGGTTATGGCACCGAATGGACGGGCATCGCCTTCCAGCAAAAGGCGGCGGCGAACACCGCGGGGATCGTCTTTGCGCTTGCAGTGGTCTTCGTCTTCCTCGTGCTCGCGGCGCAATATGAGAGCCTGATGCTGCCGCTGGCGATCATCTTCATCGTGCCCATGTGTCTGCTCGCGGCGATGGTCGGCGTGAATCTGCGCGGCATGGACAATAATGTGCTGACGCAGATCGGGCTCGTCGTGCTCATCGCGCTCGCGGCGAAGAATGCGATCCTCATCGTCGAATTCGCCAAGCAGGCCGAAGAAGAAGATGGCTTGTCGCCGATCGAAGCCGCGGTGCGTGCCGCACGCGACCGTCTGCGCCCGATCCTGATGACCAGCTTCGCCTTCATCCTCGGCGCCGTGCCGCTGTTGATCGCGAGCGGGGCGGGGGCGGAACTGCGCCAGGCGCTGGGTACCGCGGTCTTCTTCGGCATGCTCGGCGTGACGGCGTTCGGCCTCATCTTCACCCCGACCTTCTACGTCGTCGCGCGCTCGCTCAGCCTATGGTCAGCCGAGCGGCGGGCGCGGCGCGGCGGATCGGACGACCACGGGGCCGCGCTGCCGGTTCCGGCGGAATAAGGAACAAGATCATGATCCTTCGTAACATCCTAACCGCCGCCTCGGCCCTGGCGCTTGCCGCCTGCGCCGTCGGCCCCGACTATAAGGCGCCGCAATCCGCGTCGGCGCCCGTCGCCACCGGGCCGTTCGTCTCGGCGAACAGTCCCGCAGTATCGCTCGCGCCCGTCGCGGGCGACTGGTGGCGGCTCTACGACGATCCCGTCCTCGACGGGCTCGTCGGCGATGCGCTCGCCAACAACACCGATGTGCGCGTCGCGGTCGCGAATATCGCCCGCGCCCGCGCATCGCTGCGCGGTGCGCGCGCTGACCGGCTGCCGCAGGGTGAGATCGGCGCCGGCGCCAACTACGGCCGCAGCCCCGAAGGTCAGCGCCTTCCCGGCGCCGACCGCGAGGATTGGGCGGTCGATGTCGGGATCAACGTTTCGTACGAGGTCGACCTGTTCGGCCGCGTCAGCCGCTCGATCGAGGCCGCGCGCGGCGACGCCGCCGCTGCCGAGGCCAATGCCGACGCGGTGCGGGTGATCGTCGCCGCCGATACGACGCAAGCCTATGCCGATGCCGCCTCGGGCGCCGCCCGTCTGGACGTCGCACGGCGCATCGTCAGCCTGCTCGATCAGCAGGTAAAGCTTACCGAACGCCGCAAAGAGGTCGGGATGGCGACGGGGCTCGACCTCGCGCGCATTACGACGCTGCGCGACCAGCGTTCGGCGGACATACCCTCCATCGAGGCCGAGCGGCAGGCGGCGTTATTCCGCCTCGCGACTCTGACCGGTCGTGCCCCCGCTGCGCTCCCCCCCATCGCGGCGGACCGCAACATCAGCCTCGAGATCACCGACCCGATCCCAGTCGGTGATGGGGCGGCGCTGCTGAAGCGCCGTCCCGATATTCGCGCCGCCGAGCGCCGCCTTGCCGCCGATACGGCGCGTATCGGCGTCGCGACGGCGGATCTTTACCCGCGCATCACGCTTGGCGGTTCGGCCGGTTCGACCGGCTCCGGCTTTGGTGACATATTCGGCGGCGGCCCGGTCCGCTGGTTGCTCGGCCCGCTGCTCAACTGGGCCTTCCCGAATCAGGAGCCCGCGCGCGCGCGCATCGCCGCCGCCGAAGCGGACACGCAGGCCTCGCTGGCGGAATTCGACGGCACGGTGCTCCGCGCGCTCGAGGAAACCGAAACCGCGCTGTCGTCCTACGCGCGTTCGCTCGAACAAAGGCAAGCGCTGCGGGCCGCACGCGATCAGGCCGAACGCGCGGCGCGTATCGTGCGCGCGAAGCGGCAGGAAGGCGCATCGGATTCGCTCGAATGGCTCGACGCCGAACGGACTTTCGCTGAGACCGAAGCCGTGCTCGCCGCGCAGGACGGTCAGATTTCGCGGCGCCAGATCGCATTGTTCCGCGCGCTCGCGGGCGGCTGGTCGACCTAGGGTCGGGCCCTGGGGGTCAGACGATGTTGTTCGCCGCGCTGCCGGGTGTCCAGAGCTGCGCGGCGAGCCGGTGCAGCGCGCGCGACAGGTTCCGGCGATCGATCGTTCCCCCGAGCGAGATACGCATCGCCGCCGGCGCATCGGGCGCCACCGCGAACCGGTCCGAAGGCACCGCCGACAGTCCGTCGAGCGCCAGCGCGGCGGCGAGCGTATCGGGGTTAATATCATCGGCCAGCGGCAGCCAGAGATGATAGCCCTGCGGGTGTGCGTTATGGTGCCCCTCGCCGAGCACGGTCCGGGCGAGCTTTTGCCGCCAGGCGGCTTCCTTGCGCACCGCGTCGACGAGCGTGTCGAACGTGCCGTCGGTCAACCACAGCGATATCATCGCGGCATTGAGCGGCGGTGCCATCACGGCGCTTTCGTGCTGGAATGATGAAATTTGCATGGCCTCGGCGACGCCTGGCGCGCGGACAAAGCCGACGCGCAGTGCGGGCGACACGACCTTCGCCATGCTCGCAATGTACCAGCCGTTGCCGGGCGCGAAACTTGTGATCGCGGGAAGCGGTGCATCGGGAAGCAGGCCGTAGGCATCGTCTTCGATGATCTGCACGCCGGTATCATGCGCCCAGCCCGCGATGGCTTTGCGGCCTTCGAGCGCGATCGTCGCGGCGGTCGGATTGTCGTTCGTCGGCACGACATAGAGCGCACGCAGAGGCGCATCGGCATGCGCTGCCTCGATCGCTTCGACGGTCATTTCGGCCAGCGGGACGAGGTGGGCGCCGATCCGGCGGGCGACAGCGCGAAACCCCGGATAGGAATAGAGCCCGCACGCGATGCGGTCGCCGGGCCTAAGGATGGTCGACGCAATGGCATGAAGTCCGTTCTGCGCACCCGCGGTGACGACGATCTGTTCGGGGTCGGACGACAGGCCAAGGCGCATCAGCAGTTCGGCGCCGCTTTCGCGGTCGGCCGCGGCGCCGCCGGGGCGCTGATAGTGAAGGCGGGCGACGCCGCCGCCCTGCGTCAACGTTCCGAGTGCCGAGGCCATGGCTTCGGCAAGCCGCGATTCGGCGGCGACCGGCGGGCTGTTCATTGCGATGTCATTTTGTGCGGTGGTGGCTATCTCCCCCGTCCGCACCGCATCGCTGATAAAGCTGCCGGCGCGTCCGCGCGCGACGATCAAGCCGCGTTGCCGTGCCAGATCATAGGCCTTGGTAACGGTCGTCAGGTCGATGCCGAGCCGCGCTGCAAGCTCGCGCTGCGGCGGCAGGCGGTCGCCTTGATGGAGTTCGCCGCGCGCCACGGCGGCGGCGATCGCGCCCGTCACCGCCTTATATTTGGGTCCTGCGGCACCCGCGATATCGGGCGTCCAGGCGTCAGCCGCCATGCCGTTCGTCCGCTTCGTGCCTTTCGCGCGCATTCAGCTTTGCCCACAGATGCTCGGTTCCCGATTCCTGTGCCTTGTTCACATATTGCGAGGCGACCAGCCAGCCCTTGATCGGGCGCAGCGGGAGCACGCACCCGATGACCATGATCGGGATCGAGAAGACGAGGTGAATCCAGAGCGGCGGGCTGTAGGCGATCTGCAACCATACGATCACGAAGGTGAGCGGAAAGGCGACGATGCACTGCGAGAAAAAGGCCGGGCCGTCGTCAGGCGCGGCAAAGCTGAAATCCAGCCCGCAATTCTCGCACCGGTCGGCCAGCTTGAGCCACGAGCGGAACATGCGACCCTTGCCGCATTCGGGGCATTTGCCATGCCAGCCCGACCACAGAATCCAGCGCAGTTTTTCGTTTCCGAGATCGCCGCTTGTCATATCCGACTCCAATCGACGCATAGCCAATGCCATGCAAAGCGGACATAGGTTCAGGACCGAGAAAATTGAAGAATTCAATCAAGTAATTGAAATATATCTATTATATAACGAGATCCCAATTTTAGCATGGCTATCTGAACAATATAATCCATGCATAATTTGGCAATACCGACCCAACGGCGACGGTTGCGGGGTATTTTGCCGGACAATCTCGCCGGCTATGTCGCGCGGCCGAATGGGATTAAAGCGGGTGGGTGGAACGGAGGGCGGATGGATCGTCTCGACGCAATGCGGGTGATTTTGGCGGTCGTCGATGCCGGCAGCCTGTCGGCGGGCAGCCGCAAGCTCGGCGCACCGCTGCCCAGCGTCAGCCGCAAGGTCGCCGATCTTGAACGCCATCTCGGCACCAATCTGCTCGTTCGGACGAGCCGCAATATCCAGCTCACCGACGCGGGGCGCGACTATGTCGAGGCGGCGCGGCGCATCATCGCCGATGTCGACGAGGCCGAGCGGCGCGCGTCGGGCGAATATCAGGCACCGCGCGGCGAACTGGCAATCACGATGCCGGTCGAGTTCGGCGCGCGCCACGTCGTGCCGATTGCGCTCGCCTTCATCGAGGAATTTCCCGAGGTCACGCTGAAGCTCGTGACGTCCGACCGCATCGTTCCGATGGTCGAGGAACATGTCGACGTGGCAATCCGCCTAGGTCATCTCGCCGATAGCGGCCTCTATGCGGTAAAGGCGGGCGCGTTCCGGCTGATCAGCTGCGCCAGCCCCGCCTATCTTGAACGGCGCGGCATACCGCGGCATCCGGACGAGCTGGCGGGGCATGACGGCGTGGCGTTCGGGCCAAAGCCGATATTCTGGACCTTCACCGTCGATGGCGAGGAACGGATTGTCACGCCGCGCCCGCGCGTCGCGGTCAACACCGCCGCGAGCAATCTGGCGGCCGCGCTCGCCGGAATGGGGATCGCACGGCTTTTCGACTATCAACTGACCGGCGAAATCGCGTCCGGCGCGCTCGTGCCGATCCTGATCGATTATCCCGATCCGCCGCGGCCGGTGCATATCGTCTATCCGCGGCAGGGCCTGCTGCCCCTGAAGGTGCGCAGCTTCATCGACTGGGCGGCGCCACGCCTACGTGCCGCCTGCGACGGCTTCGGGACCGGCTGACCCTATCGGCGGACGAGAGGCTGGCTCCCGGATCGGGCGTCTACTGGCGCTCTGCCGCACCCGTTACATCGCTTCCATTCCCGATTTACCTGGAAAGGAAGCATCATGAACGAAGCAAAGGGCATCGCCCTCATCACCGGAGCATCGAGCGGAATCGGTGCGCTTTACGCCGATCGTCTCGCGCGGCAGGGCTATGATTTGATCCTTGTTGCGCGCAGCGCCGACAAGCTCGGCGGGGTGGCCGAGGCGATCCGCGAGGCCACCGGCCGCAAGATCGAAACCGTCACCGCCGATCTTGGCAACCCGCACGATCTGCGGGCCATCGAGGATCGGCTCGCGAGCGATGGGGGTATCACCATGCTCGTCAACAATGCCGGCATCGGATCGACCGCACAGGCGCTGGAAGCCGACGTCGACGCGATGAGCGCGATGGTGTCGCTCAACGTCAACGCGCTGATGCGCCTCAGCTATGCGGCGGTCCCGGCCTTTGCCGGACGCGGGCACGGCACGATCGTCAACATCGCCTCGATCGTCGCGGTGGCGCCCGAAGTGCTGAATGGCGTTTATGGCGGAACCAAGGCCTTTGTCCTCGCCTTCAGCCAGAATCTGCGTCACGAACTCGCGGGCACCGGGGTTCAGATCCAGGTCGTGCTCCCCGGCGCCACCGCGACCGATTTCTGGAGCATCGCGGGTACACCCGTCGAGCATCTGCCCGGCGAGATCGTCATGCGCGCCGACGATATGGTCGATGCCGCGCTCGCGGGCCTTGCACGCGAAGAATTTGTCACGATCCCCGGTCTCCATGACGAAAGCCGATGGGAGACCTTCGAGGCGGCACGGCAGGCGATGGCGGCCGAGCTGTCGACCGATACGCCCGCACCGCGCTATGCGGTTCGTGAAGGGGTGGCGGCATGAACCGGGTCGTCCGCGCCGCGCTCGCCGCGGCCCTCACTATCGGCTCCGCGCCCGTCCTCGCCGGCGAACCGGCGAAGGCAGCGGTCGGCTTTATCGAAGTCGACCCCGCGATCACGCTCCGACATATGGTCGTCCATAATCCCAACCCGAAAGGGACGGTGCTCCTGCTCCACGGCTTCCCCGAAACATTATATGTCTGGCAGGACATGTCGGCGGCGCTCGCCGACGATTATGAGGTCCATGCGTTCGATTGGCCGGGCTATGGGCAATCGTCGCGCCCCGCGGCCAGCGAGTTCGCCTATGCGCCGCGCGATTATGCCCGTGTCCTGAAAGCCTATATCGCGAAGGCGGGGATCGATCGGTCGAAATTGACGATCTATGCGACCGATATCGGGGCGCTGCCCGCGCTGCTCGCCGCGCTCGACGATCCCGACATTGCTCGCACGATCATCGTCGGCGATTTCGCGCCGTTCGATCGGCCGCAGCATATGCAGGAAAGATTACAGCAGTTGAAATCGCCCGAAACGGCGGAGGCCGCGCGGATACAGTTCAATCAGGCGCGCGACGAGATTTTCGAGAATTCGACCCGGCGCGGCCTTGCGCCCGAAGCGCAGTTCGGGGTGCCGCAAGCCTATCAGGAAGACCGGCGCCGGGGATGGGGGCAGGGCGCCATGACCTCCGCCGATGCCTTCTATCATTATTATTCGCACTTCAGCCGCGATCAGAATGATTTCGAGGCCAATATCGGGCGGCTGAAGACCCCGGTGAAGGTCATGTGGGGTGAGAAGGACGTCTTCATAAATCACGCGTTGGGAGCCGAACTGGCCCAGCGCATCGGCGCCTCATTCCGTCTCTTGCCAGGCATCGGACATTATCCGCACCTTCAGGACCCGCAGGGTGCCGCCGGGGAAGTCCGGTCTGCCTTTCGATAGGCGAATGCGGCGGCGCGCGGGATCGCGCGTCGCCGTAGCCATCGTTTACGCCGCTTTTACCAGTCCCGGTGCATAAGATTTACCGATGTTTGCGACTGGGGACAAATGATGGACAGCATGCGCGGCCTGCTTTCGGGTAGCCATGATCAGGATGACGGGGCGATCGATGCGCCCGCGTCCGTCGGAGTCGACGAACGGCGGATGCAGGTCCGGGCCTATAATTACTGGGCTTCGCTGCTGGCCGACCGTGCCTATCCCTCCGTCGAGGATCTCGATCTGGAGGGCGCCGATTTCGGTCCCTATTCGGTGCTGCTCGATTTCACGCAGGGCATCGAGAACCCCGGCATTGCCTTTCTGGGCGAACGGCTGCGCGACGAATCGCAGATCGACGAGGACGTCCATTATATCAGCCAGATTCCCGGCCGCTCGCTGCTGTCGCGGTTGACCGACCATTATCTCCAGATCATCGCCAACCGCGCGCCGATCGGATTCGAGGCCGAGTTCGTGAATGATCGCGGTACGACGATCATGTACCGCGGCATCCTGCTGCCCTTCTCGTCCGACGACGACACGATCGATTTCATCATGGGCGTGATCAATTGGAAGGAAGCGGTTCCCGCCGATCAGGCAGAGGAATTGCAGCTTTCGGTCGAGCAGGCGCTGCGCAGCGCGCCGCCGCTGACCGCGCCGGTACCCGTGTGGGCCGACGGCCCCGATTCGGAGCATCTCGACGACGATGTCGCGGCCGATGTCCTGCCGGGCTTTGCCGGGCTGGGAACCGACCCATTCGCCGACGCGAACGACCCGGCGAACGATGACGAACTGTCGGCCGATCCCGGTCAGGATGCCGAACTCGCGGACTGGCTGGCGCTTGCGCGCGAAACGGCCGAGCGCGCGATCGCTGCCGACAGCCGGAGCCGCGGTGCGCTCTATCAGGCGGTGGGCAAGGCGTGGGATTTCGCACTGGCGGCCGAGGAACAGCCCGAAGCCTTTGCCGCGCTGCTCGACGATGCCGGACTGGCGGTACAGGACCGCGCGCCGATGACGCCGGTAGTGAAGCTGGTATTCGGCGCCGCCTATGACAAGACGCGGCTGGCCGAATATGCCTGTGTTCTGGGCCATGCCAGGGAAGAGGGCGTCGGCCGGGGCGAACTTGCAGCCTATCTCGATCGCTATCCGGGCGGGCTCAAGGGACTGGTCAAGGATGCGCGCGCGCGCCGAAAGCCGGCGCAGGACGACGGCGAGCGGACGGACGAAAAACTCGAAGCGCTGCGCCGCGCGCACCCGGCGCTGATCCTCGAACATGATGCCGGCGACGCCGAATTCGTCGTGCTGATCGCGCGCGCGATGCCGGGCGGCCATATCGGGATCGTTGCCAAGGCGGCGGACGATCCGACCCTCGTCGCGAAGCTTGCGAAAAGGGCGGTTCCGATCACGCCCGGCGCCTGACGGCGCGGATTGAGAGCGTTCACGCAACAGACAATCTCAAAATTGAAATATTTTTGCGTGGACGCGCGAACGAGGCCTTGAGCCGCGCGCCGCGCAGGCGCATAGGGGGCGCAGCGAACGGACCCCCGCCGATCGTCGGCTGGGATCCCCCTCTTTTGGTTCGGGATGCTGCACTTTATGCCTCAGAATACGTCCGACACGCCGGAAACGGACACGCCAACCCCCTCCACCGTCAAAATTCCTCCGAAAGTTGCCGCCGCCTATCTGGCCGCGCTCGCCGGCAGCGCGCTGCCGGGCGAGGGCGACGATATGGACAAGGCGGCGCTGTCCGATGCGAGCCAGTTCGCTGCGCGTGCTGCGCTTGAGCGCACGGCCGAAACGCCGTCGTTGCTGCTCGAACCGATTGCCGCCGACGGCACCGACCGCCGCATGCGGCTTGTCATCATCAATGACGACATGCCCTTCCTGGTCGATTCGACGTCGCAGATCGTCGCGGCGCAGGGTCTGGCCGTCCACCGCATCCTCCACCCCGTCGTAACCGTGAAGCGCGATGCCAAGGGGCATTTGCAGGAAGCCGGTGAAGGATCGGCCCGCGAGTCGGTCATTTATATGGAACTCGAACGCGGCGACGCACGCGCGCGTCGCCGCCTGCTCGACGCGCTCGAGGCCGCGCTGCGCGACGTGCGTGCGGCGGTGCGCGACTGGCGTGCGATGCGCGCCGCGATGCTCGCCGACGCCGCGATGCGCGTCGAGGGCGAGGCGGCCGAACTGCTCCGCTGGTTCGAGGGCGGGGCGATGACCCAGCTCGGCCACGAATGGCGCACGCGCGACGGCAAGGTGCAGGACCCGCTCGGCATCAGCGAAAGCGCCGACGGCCAACTGCTGTCGCCGGCCGCGCTCGAAGCCGCTTTCGCCTGGTTCGATCAGGGCGGCACCGCGCCGCTGCTGATCAAATCGAACCGCTTGTCGGCGGTGCATCGCCGCGTCCTGCTCGACCTCGTCATCGTACCCGAGGTGAAGGGCAAGAAGGTCGATCGCCTGTCGATTCATGCCGGCCTCTGGACCAGTGCCGCGCTGTCCGCGCCGCCCGCGAAGGTGCCCGTGCTGCGCGCGCAGCTCGAAGCCTTGATGGCGAAATTCGGTTTCGACCCCACGGGCCACGCGGGCAAGGCGCTCGCGCACGCGCTGACCGCGCTGCCGCACGATCTGCTCATCGCGTTCGACGCGGCGTCGCTCGAAGAGCTGGTGCTGACCTCTATGTCGATCACCGACCGGCCGCGGCCGAAGGTGGTGATGGTGCAGAGTGCGCTCGGCCGTCACCTGTTCGCTTTCGTCTGGTTGCCGCGCGACGAAGTTTCGACCGGCCGCCGCCTTGCGGTCGAATCGCTGCTGGTGCGCGAGGCGAAGGCCGGCGTTATCGGTTGGACGATGGTGCTCGAAGACGGCGGCGCGGCGCTCTTGCGCTATACGCTCGACCTGCGCAGCGGCGGGGTCGTACCCGACGCCGAGGCGCTGAACACCCAGCTCGAACAGATGGTGCGTGGCTGGCAGCCCGAGGTTGAAGCGGCGCTGGCGAAGCGCGGGGATCCCGGCCGCGCGGCGGCACTCGCGGCGCGTTTTGCGCCGACCTTCCCGCCCAACTACCGCAACCTCTATAATCCTGAGGAAGCCGCGCGCGATATCCTTCGCCTGCGCGATCTCGACGCCGCCAACCCGCGCAGCGTGCGGCTGGCGCGCAAGAGCCTCGACGGCGACGACCGGCTGCGGCTCAAAGTCTATAGCGCGGTCGGCCCGCTCGCGCTGTCCGACGTCGTACCCGCGCTCGAACATTTCGGGTTTGAGGTGCTCGAGGAAATCCCGACCGCGCTCCAGAGCAGGGCTCCCGGTGCCGAGGGCGAAGACGAGCAGTCGATCGTCATCCATGATTTCACGCTGCGGCTGCCCGCCAATGTCGATGAACTCGCGCTGCTTCCCTATGCCGAAGTGCTCGAAGGCGCGATCGCGGCGGTGCTCGACGGGCGCGCCGAAAATGACGCCTTTAACGAGCTTGTGCTGACCAATCAGACCGACCCGCACGCGATCGTGTGGCTGCGCGCCTGGTTCCGCTATCTGCGTCAGGGCGGCTCCGCCTATGGCATGGACACGGTGGTGAGCGCGCTGCGGCATGCGCCCAAGCTGACGGCGGCGCTGATCGAACGGTTCCGCGCGCTCCACGACCCCAAGGCGCGCGACGCGAAGCGTGCCGACGCACTTGCGGCTGAAATCCTTGCCGACTTTGCCGACATCAAGTCGATCGACGAGGATCGCATCCTCCGCCTGTTCCACGCCGTGATCAGCGCGACGCTGCGTACCAACGCGTTCGCACCCGCGGCCGAGGAAGCGCTGGCGTTCAAGATCGATTCGAGCCTCGTTCCCGGCCTGCCCAAGCCGCTGCCCTGGCGCGAAGTGTGGGTCTATTCGCCGCGCGTCGAGGGCATTCACTTGCGCGCCGGTCCGGTCGCGCGCGGGGGCCTCCGCTGGTCCGACCGCCGCGACGACTTCCGCACCGAAATTCTCGGGCTGATGAAGGCGCAGCGAGTCAAGAACGCCGTCATCGTGCCGACCGGCGCAAAGGGCGGCTTCTATCCCAAGGCGCTGCCCGACGTGTCGCTCGACCGCGACGCCTGGTTCGCCGAGGGCACCGAATGCTATCGCATCTTCATCCGCTCCTTGCTGTCGATCACCGACAATCTGGTCGCGGGCAAGGTCGTGCATCCGAAGGGCGTTGTGATCCACGACGGTGACGATCCTTACTTCGTCGTCGCCGCCGACAAGGGCACCGCGACCTTCTCCGACGTCGCCAATGCGCTCGCGATGGAACGCGACTTCTGGCTCGGCGACGCGTTCGCCAGCGGCGGATCGAAGGGCTATGACCACAAGGCGATGGGCATCACCGCCAAGGGCGCCTGGCTCTCGGTCCAGCGCCACTTTGCCGAAATGGGCGTCGATGTGCAGAGCGACACGATCCGCGTCGTCGGTTGCGGCGACATGTCGGGCGACGTGTTCGGCAACGGCATGCTGCTGTCGAAGGCAATTCAGTTGACCGCAGCATTCGACCATCGCCACATCTTCCTCGACCCCAATCCCGATCCGGCAAAGAGCTGGAAGGAACGCGAGCGGATGTTCAACCTGCCGCGCTCATCCTGGGCCGACTATAATGAGAAGCTGATCTCGAAGGGCGGCGGCATCTTCCCGCGTAGCCAGAAGAGCATAACGCTGACCCCCGAAGTGCAGGCGATGCTCGGCCTTTCGGTCAGCGAAATCGACCCTGGCTCGCTGATCTCGGCAATCCTGAAAGCGCCTGCCGACCTCCTCTGGTTCGGCGGCATCGGCACCTATGTGAAGGCGGCAAGCCAGAATAATGCCGAAGTCGGCGATCCCGCGAACGACGCGCTGCGTGTCGATGCGGAGGATCTGCGCGTCAAGGCGGTGGGCGAGGGCGCCAACCTCGGCACGACGCAGGCCGCGCGCATCGCCTTCTCGGCGAAGGGTGGGCGGATCAATACCGACTTCATCGACAACTCGGCCGGCGTCGATTGTTCGGATAATGAGGTGAATATCAAGATCGCGTTGAACCGCGAGATGGCCGAAGGGCGCCTGTCGCAGGATGATCGCGACGCGCTGCTCGTGCGCATGACGGACAATGTCTCGGAACTGGTGCTCGAGGACAACCGGCTGCAGGCGCTTGCGCTGTCGATCGCCGAAAAGGGCGGTTCGGCGGCGGTGCCGTCGCTCGTGCGGATCATGGAGACGTTCGAGGCATCGGGCCGGCTCGATCGCAAGGTCGAGGGACTTGCTGCGAACGACGAGCTTCTCCGCCGCGCCGCCGAAGGGCGCGGACTGACGCGCCCCGAACTCGCGGTGCTGCTCTCGACCGCCAAGCTCGCGCTGCAGGATGCAATCGAGCATAGCGACCTGCCGAACGATCCTGCGCTCGGCAGCGACCTTGCCGCGGCCTTCCCTGACGAGATGCAGCGCGATTTCGGGCAGGCGATCGCCGACCATCAGCTTCGCCGCGAAATCATCGCAACGAAGATCGCGAACCGCATCATCAACCGCATGGGCATCGTCCATCCGTTCGAACTGGTCGAAGAGGAGGGCTGTGCGCTCGGCGATATCGCGGCGGCATTCGTCGCGGTAGAGCGCCTGCTCGACCTGCCCGCGATCTGGGACGCGCTCGACGAAGCGAAGATCGACGAGAGCATCCGCCTGTCGCTGTTCAGTCAGGCCGCGTCGGCGATGACGTCGCAGATGGCCGACCTGCTGCGCGTTACGCAGTCGCTCTCGCAGCCCGGACCCGTCGTGGCGCGGCTCGAACCCGGTGTCGACCGTCTCAACGCCAGCGTCGACGGTCTGCTCAGCCCGTCGGTCAAGCATCAGTGGGACATGCTGACGCAGCAACTGCTCGACGCGGGCGCGCCCGAGGCGCTGACCGCTTCGGTCGTGCGGCTGTTCAAGACCGACGGCGCGATCGGCATCGTCGACCTCGCCGAACGGCGCGGCGACGACGAGGTCGCGGTGACCAGCGCCTTCAGCCATCTGGGCGAAGCATTGGGTCTTGATTGGGCGCAGACGCTGGCGGCGCATATGAGCCCGGCCGATCCGTGGGAACGCCTGCTCGTCAACAGCCTCGCGCGCGATTTCCAGCAAATGCGGCTGACCTTCCTCGCCGGGCTGCCGAAAGGCGATCTCGACGCGGCGGTGACCAAATGGCTTGCCGACCATGCACCGCGGGTCGAGCAGTTCCGCGCCACGGTCGACCGCGCGCGGATGATCCCGACCCCGAACGGTGCAATGCTGTCGCATATTGCGGGGCAGGCGCGCGGGCTGCTGGGGCGGTAAATATCCCGCTGCCTACCCCGTCATTGCGACCCCGGCGAAAGCCGGGGGAAGCAATTCAGGGCGGTTTGTGCCTGCTCTGGATTGCCGCGTCGCCTTCGGCTCCTCGCAATGACGGATTTGAGAAAGTGAAGTAGGTCATGCCGTTTCAGCCCCGCGTCGCGATCCTCGTCCCGGCGCCCGACTATTACGAGAAGTGGCAGCCCGCCTTTGCCCGCAAGGCGGCGGCGCTGACGGCGGCCGGGTTGATCGTCGAGCAGCGGGTCTGGAGCGATCCCGGCGATCTGTCGGGTTATGACCTCGTCCTTCCGCTGTTCGCCTGGGGTTATCAGCGCGATGTCGCCAGTTGGTATGCGCTGCTCGATCGGCTGGAGGACGCGCGCCTGCCGGTTGCCAATCCGGTGCCGGTGCTGCGCTGGAACAGCGACAAGGCCTATCTTGGCGAACTCGGTGCAAAGGGCGTCGCGGTCGTGCCGACGGTCGAGGTCGATGCGCTCGACGACGCGAGCCTGACCGAAGCGATGTCGGAGCTGGCGACCGACGAAATCGTGATCAAGCCGGCGATCTCGGGCGGCGCCGACGGAACGCATCGCATCGCGCCAGGGGCGCCGATCCCGGCCGATGCATTGGGGGCGCGGCGGCTGGTCCAGCCGCTGATGCCCGGCATCCTGACCGAGGGCGAATATTCGCTCTTCTTTTTTGCGGGCAAGTTCAGCCACGCGATCGTCAAGCGTCCGGCTTCGGGCGATTTTCGCGTTCAGGAGCAATTCGGCGGGCGCGAGACGGCGTGCGCGGCGAGCGACGCCGCGCAGGCGCTCGCCGCGCAGGCCCTCGCCGCGGCGCCGGCGGCGCCTGTTTACGCGCGCGTCGATATGGTCGGCGACGCGCTGGGCACGCTGCACATCATGGAACTCGAACTGATCGAGCCGTCGCTGTTCCTCCACCATGCACCGGACAAGGGCGCGGCGTTCGGATCGGCGGTCTATGGGGCGATCTGACCGGGCCGGCTCCGCCAAAGCCATTGGCGGATCGCCGAGGTCAGGTTCGGCGGATCGTCCGCTTCCATCCGCGCGACATCGATCCGCGCGACGAGCGCGTTGATGGGCAGGCCCTGCCGCGCGGCTTCGGCTTCGAGCGCGTCCCAGAACATCGGCTCAAGGCTGATCGAGGTCGGATGGCCGGCGATCGTCACCGATCGTTTGACCGGGGGGTGAAGCGGCGTGCTCAACGGCGCGCACGCCCGCGACGAACGATCAGGGCAGCGGCGAACGGGGCTTCGATCATGTTTCGGGTGTAGCGACTTGATGCGCCACAGCAAGGCTGCAGCCCGGCGGCTCCTGTTCCGGCCATCCCCAAAGCCGAGGTACGATTTATTTGGGGTGGCAGGCCATTTCGGCCTTCCGTAAACCGGCCAGCCGATCCGGTACAAATGCAGGCAGGCTCATGACAGGACTTCAGGCGCTCACCGAAAAGGAAAAGGAAACGTTGCGCCTGCTGGTCGACGGCCATGACGCGAAATCCATGGCGCGGCATCTGGGATTGTCGGTCCATACGATCAACGAACGCCTGCGCGATGCACGGCGCAAGATGTCGGCGTCGAGCAGCCGTGAGGCCGCGCGGCAGCTACGCGAGATCGAACGGGAGACCCCCCAATTTTTGGCGGACAGGGCTTTCAGGGATGCGGCCGTCGCGGCCGACATGGGAGAGCTTCGGACACCAGCCGGGACGCGCCGCATATCGCGCCGCACTGGCTGGATAGCCGGAGGAATTGTCATGTCGATCAGCCTTGCTCTCTTTGCGTTCGCGTCCTTGTCGGGGACCGCCGGGGCCCCCGCCGCGCCCAAGCCAGCCTCGGAGGCACCGGCGAGTGAAACCGCTGCGGTACAGGCGGCGCGTCAGTGGCTCGCCCTGACCGACAAAAGCGACTGGAACGGCAGTTGGAACGCCACCGGACAGGCGTTCAAGTCGCTCAACACGAGCGACCGGTGGGCCGAAGTGTCGCGGTCGGTCCGCACGCCGCTCGGCGCGCTCGTTTCCCGCGAATTGATCGGCGAAGAATATGTGCCCGCGCCGCCCTATGGCTATCAGGTCGTAAAGTTCAGGACGAGCTATGCGAACAAGGCAGGGGCGATCGAAACGCTGTCGCTGGTTCGCGAGGGCGAGGAGTGGCGCGTCGTCGGGGTTACGATCGAATAGGGGCAGCTTCGCGGGCGACGGCAAAGCCGCCGCCCGCCATCGTCAGTACATATGCTGGCCGCCGTTGATGCTCATCGTCGACCCGGTGACGAAGCCCGCATCCTCGCTGCACAAAAAGGCGACGCCGCGCGCGATTTCATCGGCCTGGCCGAGGCGCCCGACGGGAATCTTCGCGACGATCTTTTCGAGCACCGGCGCGGGCACCGCGGCAACCATGTCGGTGTCGATATAGCCGGGCGCGATCGCGTTGACTGTCACGCCTTTCTTCGCGCCTTCCTGCGCCAGCGCCTTGGTGAAGCCGTGGATGCCCGATTTCGCGGCCGCATAATTGACCTGGCCGTACTGGCCCGCCTGTCCGTTGATCGAACCGATATTGACGATGCGGCCCCAGCCGCGCTCGACCATGCCGCCGAAGGTCGCTTTCGCCATGTTGAAGCAGCCGCCAAGATTGACGCGCATCACATCGTCCCAATCGTCATAGCTCATGCGGGCAAGCGTGCCGTCGCGGGTGATGCCGGCGTTGTTGACGACGATGTCGATGGCGCCGATCTCTGCCGCGATCTGCGCGCAGCTGTCGAGGCATGCTTGGTGATCGCCGACGTCCCACTTCATCGCCCGGATGCCGGTCCGCTCGCTGAACTCGCGCGCCTTTTCGTCATTGCCGGCATAGTTGGCGACGACGGTGACGCCCTGTTCCTGCAGTTTCAGTGAAATCGCTTCCCCGATGCCGCGGCTGCCGCCGGTGACGATTGCGATTCGTGCCATAAATCAAGCTCTCCCACAGAGTTATGGGACGATGATTAGGCTGCGTCGCCGGAGCCCGCAAGTTGACCGGAACGTCAATCGCAAAGCTATGCAGCCGCATGAACCCTTTGGGGGGCGCTAGCTGCTCACCTGCGCCCGGACTTTGGAAAAGTCGCCGACGGCAAGGTTCGCCCTATCGATCGTCACGACCAGATTGTCGCGATCGCCAAAGATGCGGCTCATAAGTCCGCTGGTCGGCAATTCGAGCAGCACTGCGTCGCGCTCTTCGTCATAGTCGATCAGGTGGCGAAAGGGCTGATGCCCCATCGCGGCCATTTCGCGTTCGGCCAGGGCCTGCCACCAGGGTTCGAACAGCGCGCGCGCGGGTGCCGAAAGATTATCCGGATTGGCGCACCATGCGTGCTTTGCGCGATCGAACAGGATTGTCTGATAATCATGGACCCACAAATTCGCGTCGGCGCGATGGGTCGTCAGGGGCAGGATGATCGTCTCAACCTGTTCCGCGCCCGTTTCGGGATCGACCGAGCGGATCGCCTTGGCCCAGCGGATCGCGTGCAACCCCGCCATCACCGCCGTAGCGTCGGCCGCCGAGAAATCGGCGCGCGCCGCACTGTCACGGATAATGGCGATAATCTCTTCCGCGCGCGTGCGCGCCTCGCGGTTGATCGCGGCACGTTGTTCCATCTCGGAGACGTGCTCGGCGGCGGCGCCCGGCGGCGGCGTGGCCTCGGCCGTCAGCCGGTCGAGCCGTTGCTCGAGCAATGTGACCATCATCGTCATACTGCCCCAGTCGAAGGGGTGGAAGGCTGGGTCGGCGATGTCGTAGCCGCCGTCGTAAAGCGCGGCGCCGGGCTCGGCGGGATCGCTTTCGCTGCGCGGATCAGCTTCGCCCGGATGCACGGCGACAAGGTCGACCGGCCATTCGGGAAAGGCGCGCACCGCATATGAAGCGAGATCGCCCGAGCCAAGGCGACCATAGGGGGCGAACCATCCTTCGGGGTCGTTGAGCGTGAAGGGTGGCGCAACGGGCAGACCCGGTTCGTGCAGATGAAGCACGCTCACGGCATATTTGCGGCGATGGATGAAGAATGCGAGCGCGCCGTCGCGCGGCCCCAGTCCGCCCCACAGATGCTGCGGCAGGTCGGCGCAGTTGATCTGCGCCAGGAAATCTGCCGGCTGATCGTCAATCTTCGGCCAATTCGTCCCGGCCGGCAGGTGTGGGCGACCACCGATCCAGCTATTCGTCGAGATCGCATCGCGCGGCGGGATCTGGGGGACGAGGCGAAGCGTGACCTCTTCGGCGTCGGGATTGCCCATACGGTGCGCTTCCGCCGCGACTTCGGATGCCATCGTCTCGAGCGTGGCTTCGACGGGTTCGATAACGGGCTCGACCGCGGCCGTTGGTTCGGAGTCGGCCTCATATCCGCTCTCGTCCGGCATCTCGGGCGGGTCGGTGCGGCGGATCCGCGCGAGGCGCGAGGGGGAGATTTCGACCTCCTCATATTCGGGTACGGCCTTGCGGGAGAGCTTTGGCAGACGGATTTCACGCGGCGCTCGTGGCGCGCGCGGGGCGGCGGCGACCGGGCGCGGGCGCCGCGACCACCAGATGGCGAAAGCGATTCCCAGAAAGGCCAATGTGGCTCCGGCGAGCATCAGCATCGCCGATTCGACCTCGTTCATGGTGAATCTCCAAAATGGCGCGTTCATGGCTTTTCCGCACCGGGTCGGAGGAAATTAGCGCATGGACCTAAACAGTTGGTAAGCGGACGGGATCAGAGCCATCCCGCCAGTTCGCGGCGCACCAGCGTTTCGAGCATCGCCATGCCGGGCGCGTCGGCGTTGAGGCATGGAAGATAGGCGAAATGCCGCCCGCCTGCGCTCTCGAACTGCTGCTTGCCGCGGATCGCCAGCTCTTCGAGCGTTTCGAGGCAATCGGCCGAAAAGCCGGGCGCGAACACCGCGACGCTGCGGCCTTCGCGGCCGAGCTGCTCAAGCCGCACATCGGTCGCGGGTTCGAGCCATTTGGCGCGCCCGAAGCGCGACTGGAACACCACCTCGACAGGACGGCCGAGTGCGTCCGACAGCAGTCGTGCGGTTTTGCGGCACTGGCAATGATAAGGATCGCCGAGGTGCAGCGTCCGTTCGGGCATCCCGTGAAAGCTGGCGAGCAGTACGTCGGGGGTGAAATCGAGCGCGGCAAGTCCGCGCTCCGCCGACTCTTTGAGCGCGCCCAAATAAGCGGCATCGTCGTGATAGGGCGGCAGAAAGCGCAACGTCGGCTGCCAGCGCAGCGTCTGCAGATGTTTGCCCACGGCATCGACCACCGTTGCGGTCGTCGCGGCGCAATATTGGGGATAAAGCGGCGCGACGAGGATATTGCGGCAGCCCGCCGCCGTCAGCGCGTCGATGGCCCCGCCGATCGCCGGTTCGCCGTAGCGCATGGCATGGGCGACTTTCACGGTTTCCCCGAACACGGCTTGCAATGCTTCAGCCTGCCTTTGCGTAATCGCGGCGAGCGGCGATCCTTCGTCGGTCCACACTTGCGCATAGGCGTGCGCGGATTTTTTCGGCCGTGTCGTCAGGATGATCCCGCGCAGGATCGGTTGCCAAAGGATCTGCGGGATTTCGACGACGCGGCGATCGGATAGGAATTCAGCGAGATAGCGGCGCACCGACGGCGCGTCGGGCGCGTCGGGAGTGCCGAGGTTGACCAGCAGCACCCCGATGCGCGGCGTCGCCACTTGCGGGTGGTCGGCCGGAAGGGGCGCAGCGGCTGCCTTGCCGTTTGTCATAACGGCTGCGCCGACAGCGGAATACGGCGGATGCGGCGACCGGTCGCGGCGTACATCGCATTGGCGATGGCCGGTGCGACGACCGGAACGCCGATTTCCCCAAGACCGCCGGGTTCGCGGTCGCTTTCGATGAATTCGACCAGAATCTGCGGCGTCTGTGACAGGTCAGGCAGGCCGAGCTGGCCGAATTTGCGTGCGGTTGCCAACCCGCCTTCATAATCGGTCGTTGCGCCGACCGCCGCGGCAAGGCCGAAGACCAGCCCGCCCTCGATCTGCTGGCGCGCGATCACCGGGTTCACAAGCCGTCCGGCGTCGACCACCGCGACCAATTGTTCGACCTGAAGCCCGCGTTCGCTTTGCCGTGCGGTTGCCATCAGCGCGATATGGCTGCCGCGCATCGAGTGGCAGGCCAGCCCCTGCGCTGTGCCTGAAAGCCCGCCTTCCCAACCGCCGAGGCTGGTCACCGTAAGCAGGCAGCGCGCGAGCAGCGGCGAATTGCCGAGCATCGCCATGCGATAGGACAGCGCGTCGGTCCCGGCGCGCGCCGCCATTTCGTCGACGAAACATTCGGTGAAAAAGGCGGTGTAGCTGTCGGCATTGCCGCGCCAACGCCCCGTCGGCAGGCCGATATCGGCGGGGCAATGATCGACTGCCCGATGCGGGATCGCATAGCCGCTTGCCGCGCCTTCGACCGCCATTGCATCGGCGCTGCCCGCCGCCGCGCGCTGTGCGACATCGGCCGGCGCATTGTCGAACAGGCGATCCCGAACCTCGTGATTCGTCGGCGGCACCGCGATGCGCGTCACCAACGCATCGATCCCGCCCGCGGCGTTGAGCGTCGCGGTCAGCTTGGCGCGCGCCGGTGCGCGGGGCGGCAAGCGCATGATCTCTTCGGCGCGCGACCAGGCAAGCTGGACCGGGCGTTTGACTTCGAGCGCGATGATCGCCGCCTGCACAGCGACATTGTGATCGAGGCAAGCGTCGAATGATCCGCCGGCCATCATCGGGAACAGCGTGACATTCGCGGGTGCCAGTCCGGTCGCGCCGGCAATCGCGTCGCGGCACTGCGCGGGCGCCTGCGTCGCGACCCAGACGCGCAACCCGTCGCGGTCGGGTGCGGCCGTTGCGCTGCGCGTTTCAATAGGGGCATGGAGCGCGGGGGCGACGGCATATTCGGCCGCCACCTTCTGCCGCCCTTCCATCGCCTCGGCGACGTCGCCCTCGCTCGCGATGCGATAGCCGTCGTCCTTCAGCGCGGCCTTCAGCGCCTTGTCGATCCGGTCCGTCGATATCGGCGTGCCCTCGGTCTCGAACACCGGGGCGAAACGGTCGAGCGCGCGGTTCGCCGCCCACCAATTGCGCGCCACGGTCGCGACCCAGCGTTCGTGCGTGACGACATGGAGCAGGCCGGGCGAAGCGAGCCCCTGTTTGCGATCGATGCTTTTCAGTCGAGTCGCGCCCAGCGGCCCCTGCCGGATCGCCGCGAACACCATGTCGGGCAGGCGAATGTCGCCGGCATAATTGGCCGATCCGTCGATCTTCGCGGGCAGGTCGAGCCGCGTCAGTTCCTTGCCGTAGAGCGGGTCCGCGCTGCTCGCGCGATAGACGGGCTCCACCGGCGGTTCGAGCAAGGCGGCCGCCGCCGCGACGTCGCCGAAGCGCATCCTTTTCTTGCCGTGAGTGACGAAGCCGTCCTGCGTGTCGCATTCTTCCCAATCGGCATCCCAGCGCGCGGCCGCGGCCATCATCAGCAGCGCGCGCGCCTGCGCCGCCGCGGCGCGGCACGGCGCCTCGAACATCCGCACCGACGAGCTGTTGGCGGTCAGCATCACGGCATGGCGAACCGCCCATTCGCGGCGCGCCCAACTGCGCACGTCCGAAACGAAATCGGGGACGCCCGTGCGCGGGGTAAAGACCGCGCTATCCTCGTCGACGAGCAGCGTGTTCGTATAGAGCGGGTTGATCGGCGCGGTTTCGACCGCGATCGTGCGCCAGTCGGCGCCGAGTTCGTCCGCCATGATCTGTGGCAACAGCGTCGTGACGCCCTGACCCATCTCGCATTGCGGGACGATCGCGCTGATGCGGCCATTGTCGCCGATCTTCAGAAAAGCGTTGAAAACATGTTCGTCGGGCGCGGCGGTAAGGTTGGGCTGGTAATCGCGCGGCCACATGCTCCATGCGACGGCAAGTCCACCCGCCGCGGTCGCGCCGACCAGCAACGAACGGCGGCTGACGTGCGGCAGGCGCGATTTATCTTTCCTCACAGTGTCGCGAATGCCGGCCATGCCCGCTGCTGATAGTCAGGGGCGCGAATCGGCGCAAAGAAAATCGCCCTTTCGCGTGGGGGGCTTGGTCGCGGTTATTTTTCCGAGAGCGCGAAATCGACGCGCACCGAAACCTGCGATTCGCTGACCCCCGGATTGAAAGGCGGGGCGGCGGATTGGGCAACGACCGCATTGGCTGCGTCGGCTTCGGCATAATAGGGCATTGGCGGCGAACCGTCGCCGCCATCGCGGATCGTCAGCACGCGGTCTATCTTGAGCCCGGCCGCCCCCGCATAGGCTTCGGCGCGGGCGCGAGCGGCGCGGTAAGCGGCGGCATAGGCCGATTTGGTCGCGGCTTCCTGATCGGATACGCGCAGCGTCGGCCCCGACAGGACATTGGCGCCGGCCTGCGTCGTTGCGGCGACCGCCTCGCCCGCCTTGTCGACCGCGCGCATCCGCACCTCGACCTGATTGACCGCTTCATATTTGCCCTTGTTGGCGCCCCAATCGATCCGGTTCACCGTGAGCTGGCGCGTCTGAAGGTCCTTGCCCGCCACACCAAAGGCTTTCAGCGCCTCGGTCACCTTGGTCATCGTTTCATTGTTCCGGCGGGTCGCGTCCTCGGCGGAGGCGGCGATCGTGCTCACCCCGGCGGTGAAGCGTGCCTCGTCAGGCCGCGTTTCGGATCGGCCGGTTGCCGAGACCGAAAGCAGCGTTTCGTCATGTCCGACACCGCGCGGGTCGGGCGCCTTTTCGCTGCATGCGCCGAGCGCGAGCAGCGGGATCAGTATAAGGGTCTGGCTGCGCATGAACTTTCTCCCGTCATGGCTGTCCAGCGTATGACGCGCGAAGCGGTTCCCTACCAGCCCCACGGCGCGGGTGGCGGCGCGACCGGCTTGGCATAATCGAACGCGACGCGAAAATGCCGGCCCTCGCGGTCCAGGCCATAGGTGAACCCAGCATCGGTGGTTTCGACCGACCAGATATTGGTCGTCGACACGCCGCGGCCGGTGCGTTCGAACATCGCGATCGATTCGGCGTCGACGGGGAAGGTCTGCCGCGCCGAGCTGCCGGCATCGGCGGTGTCGCCGCCATAGAGCGTGACGTCGTCCGACGTGCCATCGGCGTGGCGATGATCGTGCTTGAGGCGGAGGCCGGTGGCCGTCCGACTGATGATCCACGTCCGCGAACGGTCCCAGCCGCCGTCTTCGGCCATCCCGTCGATATGAAAGGGAATTTCGATCCGGTCTGCGGTGCAATGGCGGATATGCATCACCATCGCCTTGCCGCGCATCTCGGCATCGGCTTCCTGATCGCTCGCGAGCTTGTCGGCATAGGCTTGGCCGCAGCGGGCGGCGAGCCCCTCGAAAAAGGCGTCTTGCGGGTTTGCCCTGGCAGGCGTGCTTGCACAGCCCACGAGCATTGCTGCAGCGAGCAGCGCGGTGCCGCGCCTCATTTCAGCAGGCCCAGGCGCGGAACCTCGATCTTGGGACAGCGGTCCATGACCACGGTCAGTCCTGCTGCATCGGCGCGTTTCGCCGCGGCTTCGTTGATGACGCCGATCTGCATCCACACAGCTTTCGCGCCGTGGACGATCGCCTCGTCGACCGCGGCTCCCGCATCGTCGCTGTTGCGAAAGATGTCGACCAGTTCGGCAGGGGGCTCGACATTGGCGAGCGTCGCGACGACGGGGGCGCCGTGGATCGTCGATCCGGCATGGCCGGGATTGACCGCAATCACGTCATGGCCCTGCCGGACGAGGAAGGCGAGCACGCCATTCGACGGGCGCGCCGGGTTGGGCGACGCGCCGACGACCGCGATGCGGCGCGGCTGGCTCAGCAAATCGCGAATTTCGCCTTCGTCGTTGATCGCCATCATCTACCCTTTCGTGCGTTCAGCCATTCGGCCACTTTTGCCGCTATCGCGTGGAATGGTTCACCGGCGGGATCGGTTCCCGCCGCGGGCGGCACGCCGCCATCGCTCGCAAGGCGGATACCCATCGACAGCGGCACGCGGCCGAGGAAGTCGAGACCCATCGTGCCCGCCGCCGCCTCGGCGCCGCCGCTGCCGAACGGGTCGCTGACCTCGCCGCAATGCGGGCAGGTATAGCCCGCCATATTTTCGACGAGCCCGATGATCGGCACATGGGCCTGTTCGAACAGGCTGACCGCGCGCGTCGCGTCCATCAGCGCCAGGTCCTGCGGGGTCGAAACGATGACGGCGCCCGCGGGCTTGTGCTTCTGGATCATCGTCAATTGGACGTCGCCGGTGCCGGGGGGCAGGTCGACGACGAGCGTGTCGATGTCGCCCCAGCTTGCATCGACGAGTTGTTCGAGCGCCTTGCCCGCCATCGGGCCGCGCCAGGCGATCGCCTGTCCGGGCGCCGCAATCTGCCCGGTCGACAGCATCGGCACGCCATAGGCATTGGGCACGGGTGCCAGCTTCGATCCCCGCGCCTCGGGCTTTACGCCCTCGCTGTCCATCAATCGGGGCTGCGATGGACCATAGATGTCGGCGTCGACCAGCCCGACCTTCACGCCGAGACGGCGCAGCGCGACCGCCAAATTGGCGGCGAGGGTCGATTTGCCGACGCCGCCCTTGCCGCTGCCGACCGCGATGATCGTCATCGCCTTTTTCTCGGCGGTCATCGCGATGCGGACTTCACGCACCCCCGCTTCGGCGAGCAGGCCGGCGCGGAGCTTGTCCTCAAGCGGTTTGCGTTCTTCGGCCGCCAGCCCCGACACGTCGAGAACCACGGCAAGCAGGCCCGAATCGTCGAGCAGGCGCAGGCCGGATGTGCGCCCTTCGCTAAGCTCGGCGGCGGCGGCGGTCAGGCGGGCGATATCGGCGCTTTGTTCGGTCATGTCCGCGGCAGATAGGCATGATTGGCCTGTTTGCCAGCCATTTTCGCTCGCACCCCCTGTTAATCGCGCACGCCGCCCCTATAAAAGCAGCATGAGCAACGAAAATAACGGAAGCATGGCTGGCCGCGGTCCGGGGGGATTGCGGCGATTTTTCGGGTCGATCACCCAGATGGCGAACAGCCCGTGGGGCAGCCCCGGCAAGGGCGATGACGACGGAAAGGGCGACGGCAAACGCCCCGGTCCGCGCAACCCGTGGGTCACTCCCGATCCGGCTGACCAGCGGCGCGCGCAAAAGCCGCGCGGCCCCTCGGCGCTCGACGAATTGCTGCGCAAAGGGCGCGGCGGTTTCGGCGGTGGCGGCTCCGGCGGCGGTGGCCAGTTCAATTTCGGCGATTCGGCGAAGCTTTGGAAATGGGTGGTCCTCGCACTCGTCGTCGCATGGGTGCTATTCTCCTCTTTCCACATCGTCCCGCCTGAAAAGGAAGGCGTGATCACGCGCCTTGGCAGCTATTCGCGTACTGTCGGACCGGGCGTAAAGCTGACTTGGCCGGCGCCGATTGAACGCATCCGGCTGGAGGACGTCCGTGCGATCCGTACGATGGCGATCGGCTCGCCGAACGCGACGGACGAGAATTTCGTGCTGACGCGCGACCAGAGCATCGTCGACCTCGCCTATGAAGTCCGCTGGTCGGTGCGCGATCCCGAACTCTTCTTCTTCCAGCTCGCCGATCCCGAAGGCACGATCCGCGAAGTCGCCGAAAGCGCGATGCGCGCGACGGTCGCGAACTTCGACCTTGTTCAGGCGATCGGCCCCGGTCGCGTCGAGATCGAGACGCAGGTCCAGCAGCGCATGCAGGAATTGCTCAATCAGTATCGCGCCGGCGTGATGATCCAGGGCATTGCGATCCGCCAGGTCGATCCGCCGAGCCAGGTCGACGAGGCGTTCAAGGAAGTGACTGCGGCACGGCAGGAACGCGAATCGGCGATCAACCTTGCACGCGCCTATCAGCAGCAGGTTCTGGAGCGCGCGCGCGGCGACACTGCGGCGTTCGACAAGATTTACGAACAGTATAAGCTGGCGCCCGGCGTGACCAAGCAGCGCCTTTACTATGAAACGATGGAGACGGTGTTGTCGAACGTCGACAAGACGATTGTCGAGGCGCGCGGGGTAACCCCCTATCTGCCGCTCAATGAAGTGCAGAAGCGGATCAAGGCGCCCGAAGCCACCCAGAAGGGAGGCGAATGATGAATTCGCTGTTCCAGAACCCGATGCGGCTGCTCTTTGGCGTCGTCATCCTGCTCGTGATCCTGTCGCAATCGCTCGCGATCGTGCCGGAGGATAAGCAGGCGCTGATCCTGCGTTTCGGCGAGATCGAGCGGACGGTGAACCGTTACAAGCCGAACGAGGATTTCGGGCGCTCGGGCGCCGGTCTTGTCCTCCGCGTGCCGTTCACCGACGGCATTCAATATATCGACAAGCGCATCCTCGGCGTGAACATGGAGCGTCAGCAGGTGCTCTCGACCGATCAGCAGCGGTTGCAGGTCGACGCCTTCGCACGCTTCCGCATCACCAATCCCGTGCGCATGTACACCGCGATCCGTACCGAGGATAAGTTGCAGGCGCAGCTTGCGACGATCCTCGGCTCGTCGCTGCGCAACGAGCTTGGCAAGCGTACCTTCGCGACCTTGCTGTCGCCCGAACGCGGCGCGGTTATGGACAATATCCAGGTCGCACTGAACCGTGAGGCGAACAAATATGGCGCCGAGATTATCGACGTCCGGATCAAGCGCGCCGACCTTCCCGAAGGCGCAACGCTGGAGGCGGCATACAACCGCATGCGCACGGCGCGCCAGCAGGAAGCGATCTCGATCCGCGCCGAAGGGCAGAAGGAAGCGCAGATCATCCGGGGCGGTGCCGACGGTGAAGCGGCACGCATCTATGCCGCCAGTTTCGGCAAGGATCCCGAATTCTATGACTTCTACCGGGCGATGCAGAGCTATCGGCAGACTTTCCTGGGTGAAAATAACCAGGGCGGGACGTCGATCATCATGTCGGCAGATAATGAATATCTGAAGCGTTTCCGCGGCAACTGACGGTTCTGCGCCGGGCGGACGGCTCGATGAACAGATTGGGCAACTCCCGTTCATGTTCAATTGCCGTTCAGCCAATTCGCCGCAGACCGCCGCAGCCGGGGTAAATTGAGTTTTTCGAGAACGAAGAGGATTACCGATCGTGCGTTATGTTTATGGCATCACTTCGGCCTTGCTGGCGGGTGGCACCGCGCTGGCGCTGGTCACCCAGTCTCCCGTCGGCGCGCAGGTCGCGCAGAATGAGAAGAGCGAAATCGCCAAGGTCGTGCCGCGTTCGGGCGCGCCCGAAAGCTTTGCCGATCTTGTCGAACAGCTGCAGCCTGCGGTCGTCAACATTTCGACCAAGCAGGAAGTCACGCTGGGCGTCCGGCTCAATCCCTTCGCCGGGACGCGTGAGCCGATCACGCAGGAACAGCAGGGCGGCGGATCGGGTTTCCTGATTTCGGCCGACGGCTATATCGTCACCAACAACCATGTCATCTCGGGCGGTCCGCGCGGTGAAGAGGTGAATCAGGTCACGGTGACGCTGACCAATCAAAAGGAATATAAGGCGACCATCGTCGGCCGCGACGTCGCCTCTGACCTCGCGCTGCTCAAGATCGATGCGACCGGCCTGCCGTTCGTGAAATTCGCCGACAGCAGCACGGCACGCGTCGGTGACTGGGTCGTCGCGATCGGCAACCCGCTCGGCCTTGGCTCGACAGTGACCGCGGGCATCATCTCGGCGGTTCAGCGCAACCTTGGCAGCGGCGGTGCCTATGACCGCTATATCCAGACCGATACCGCGATCAACCGCGGCAACTCGGGCGGTCCGCTGTTCGACCTTCAGGGCAATGTCGTCGGCATCAACAATATGCTGATCTCGCCCGTCGGCGCGAACATAGGCGTCAATTTCGCTATCCCCGCCGATGCCGCGATGCCCGTGATCAATGCGCTGCGTTCGGGTGAGAAAATCCAGCGCGGCTATCTGGGCATCGGCATCGCGCCGGTCGACGAGGATCTGGCGGCTGCGCTCGGCCTGCCCAAGGATCGCGGCGAGTTCGTCCAGCGCGTCGAAGACGATCAGGCGGCGGCGAAGGCCGGGCTGAAGCGCGGCGACGTCGTGACCAAGGTCAACGGCAAGGATGTCACGCCGCAGCAGACGCTGTCGTACATCGTGTCGAACACCAAGCCCGGGACGCGCATCCCGATCGAGATCATCCGCGACGGCAAGACGATGACCCTCAATGCCGTGGTCGGTACGCGTCCGCCCGAGAGTGAACTGACCGGCTCGAACTTCGATCCCGAGGATGAACAGGCGGTCCCCGAGGATCCGACCGGCGCCGCCGACAAGACGATCCAGGAAGTGCTTGGCCTGTCGGTACAGGTCGTGACGCCCGACATCGCACGTGCGGTGGGTGTCGACGCCGGAACCAAGGGGCTGGTGATCGGCGCCGCGTCGGCGAACAGCGATGCCGGCCGCAAGGGCCTGCGTCGCGGCGACGTGATCCTCAGCGTCAATCGCGCGGCGGTGACGTCGAGCGATGCGCTTGCAAAGGCGGTCACCGACGCAAAGAAGGCGGGCCGCGATGCGGTATTGCTCGAAATCCTGCGTCGCGGTGGCCCCTCGGCCTTCATCGCCGTACGCGTGAAATAGGCCCAGCTTCGGCTGGCCGAAAAGGGGCGCCGCACCTTCGGGTCCGGCGCCCTTTTTGTTGCGCATGCTCCTCAATGTTCCTACTATGTTCGCATAACATCGAGTCGGGAGAATGATGATGATTGGCTATGTGACGCTGGGAACGAAGGATATCGCCAAGGCTGCGGTCTTTTACGACGCAATCGCCGCCGAGCTCGAAACGCCGCGGATGATGGAATATGACAGCTTCATCGCGTGGGGCAAACCGGGCGGCGGTGCCGGCATCGGCATCACCAAACCCTTCGACGGCAATGTCGCGACCGTGGGCAATGGCGTGATGGTCGCGCTAGAGGCTAAGGACCAGGATCAGGTCCAGCGTCTCTACGATATCGCGCTCGCCAACGGCGGCACCTGCGAAGGCCCTCCGGGGCCGCGCGGCGAGGGATTCTACGCGGGCTATTTTCGCGATCCCGACGGCAACAAGCTCAACGCCTTCATCATGGGGTGAACGGCTGCTGGCGACGGCCTTGGGGTGGTGAGCGGACGTTGCTTCCTTAATCCTTCGTCATCCCGGGCTTGACCCGGGATGACGATAGAATCGTCCGTTATCGGTCGTTACCGATGCCGTCCCGAACGGTTCAGGCGCCGAACGCGCCGTCGATGGTGTGCATTGCGCCGGTGACAAAGCCCGCTTCGGGGCCCGCCAGCCAGGCGACCATGCCCGCGACCTCTTCGGGGCGCCCATGGCGCTTGATCGCCATGAAGCTGTGCATCAACTCGCGCATCGGGCCATCCTCCGGATTCGCATCGGTATCGATCGGGCCGGGTTGCACGATATTGATCGTGATCCCGCGCGGTCCGAAATCGCGTGCCAGCCCGCGCGCCATGCCCTGCAACGCAGACTTGCTCAGCGCGTAGGAGGCCATACCGGGGACGGGCATGCGGTCGCCGTTGACCGACCCGATCACGATGATGCGACCGCCCTCGGGCATCTGCCGGGCGGCCTCGACCGACGCATGATAGGGCGCATTCACATTGACGCGGATCAGCCGGTCGACGTCGTCGGGATCGAGGTCGAGCGCGTCGCCGAACAGCGCAAAGCCCGCATTGACAACGAGTATGTCGAGCGGGCCGCTCTCGCGCACGCGTGCAATCACGGCGTCGCGGTCGCCGCTGTCGGTCGGGACGGCGGTCGTGCCGGTTTCGGCCGCCTACTGCTCGGCCGCCTCGCGCGAGCCATTATAGGTGAAGACGAGCTTTGCGCCGTCCGATGCGAAGCGGCGGACGATTGCCGCGCCGATCCCGCGGCTGCCGCCGAGGACGAGAACGGATTTTCCTTGGAATTCGGACATGGGGAGACTCCTTGCTTATTAATGTAGGAACCACTACATAAAACTGCGAAAGCTATCGTCAAGGTATTTTGTAACAGTGACTACAAATAAATCCCGTTCGCGCGGCCGGCCTAGGCGCTTCGACCCCGAAGCGGCGGTGGTGACGGCGCAGCAATTGTTCCACGCGCGCGGCTATGATGCGGTCAGCGTCGCCGATATCACCGAGGCGCTCGGTATCAATCCGCCCAGCTTTTATGCCGCTTTCGGCAGCAAGGCCGGACTTTATCAACGTGTACTCGACCATTGGACGGGGACCGAGGCGATCCCGCTCGCGGATATCCTGCGTCCCGACGTTCCCGTCGCCGCTGCCCTGGCCGCAATGCTGGAGGATGCCGCGCGTCGCTATGCCTCCGATCCGGCGGCGGGGGGCTGTCTCGTGCTCGAAGGCACGCGTTGCAACGACGACGGTGCGCGCGAAGCCGCCCGCACGCTCAATCTTGGGGCTGAAGAGTTCATCCGCGACTATATTGCGGCCCGCCATCCCGAAGCCGCCGATGAGGTCGGCGATTTTGTGAGCACGACGATGTCGGGGCTCTCAGCCAAGGCGCGAAGCGGGCACGATCTGCCGCGCCTTCTTGCCACCGCACGTCTCGCTGGCGGCGTTCTCGGGCAAATCCTGCCTGCCTGATCGCCGCCCCGATCATCACTTGGCCTATGCCCTCTTGCGAAGCCCTGCGGACGCGGCATAGTCCGCCGCCATGCGCATGTCATACAGCCCGCTCGCCCTCGCCGCCGCCTTGCTGGCCGCCGCACCCGTCCACGCCAAGCCCGCCGATACCGACGCGGCGAAAAAGATATTGAAGGACAGCATTGCGATCCCGACGGTCGAAGGGCGCGGACAGGTGCCGAAGCTCGCGGCCTATTATGCGAGCGTGCTGAAAGCCGCGGGCTATGCTGACAGCGATATCGAGATCACGCCGATGGGCGAAACCGCAACCTTTGCCGCGACGCTCGCCGGAACGGGCAAGGGCAAGCCGATCGTGCTGCTCGGCCACATGGACGTCGTCGAGGCCGACCCCAAGGACTGGACGCGTGATCCCTTCGTGCCCGTCGAGGAGGAAGGCTATATTTTCGGCCGCGGGTCGGAGGATAACAAGTTCGACGTCTCGATGATGGTCGCCACGATGGCACAGCTCAAAAAGGACGGCTTCAAGCCGAAGCGTTCGATCATCCTGTTGCTTTCCGGTGACGAGGAAACTTCGATGGTGACGACGCGCGCGCTTGCGGCGAAGTATAAGGGCGCCGAATTCGCCTTGAACGGCGACGGCGGCGGCGGGCTGATCGGCGAGGACGGCAAGCCCAAATATTACGGCCTGCAGGCGGGCGAGAAGACCTATGCCGACTTCACGCTCGAAGTGACCAATCCCGGCGGCCACAGTTCGCGCCCGTCGGACACCAATGCGATCGTCCAGCTTTCGAACGCGCTCGCCAAAGTCGGCGCCTATCGCTTCACGCCGCAACAAAATGAGCTGACCAAGGTCGGCATGCCTATCGTCGCCGATCAGGTCGGCGGCGATATCGGCGCGGCGCTCAAGGCTTTTGCCGCCAACCCCGCCGATGCGAAAGCCATCGCAGCAATCCGTGCCGACCCCGAATATATCGGCCAGATCGGTACCACTTGCGTCCCGACGCTGACCAAGGGCGGACATGCCGAAAATGCGCTGCCCCAGCGGGCGACCGCGAATATCAACTGCCGCATCTTTCCCGGCGTTCCGGTCGAAACGGTGCGTGCCGAGCTCGAAAAGGTGATCGCCGATCCTGCGGTCAAGGTGAAGACCGATCCCGACGCGAGCGCGAGCGATGCATCGCCGCTGCGCCCCGATGTCGTCGCGGCGGTGACGAAGGCCGTGCATGCGCGCGCGCCGGGCCTGCCGATCATCCCGTCGATGAGCGCGGGCGCCACCGACAGCTATCATTTCCGCATTCAGGGCGTGCCGAGCTATGGTGTCGCGGGCCTTTTCTCAAAGGCCAGCGACAGTTATGCGCACGGCCTTAACGAGCGCGTCCCCGTCGACGCGATCACGCCCGCGCTCGCGCATTGGGACAGCCTGCTGCGCGATCTTTCGAGATAACTGCTCGTCGCCCCGGCTTTGCTGGGGCGACGCGCTACACCAAAGCGCTCACCGCGCGCTCGACCATCTGGACTGCCGCATCCGCGCCGAAGCTTGTCGAGTCGAGCGACAGTTCGAGCCACAAGCCGTCGACCATGGCGGTCAGCATGATCGCCAGCCGTTCGGCATCCGCCGCGCCGCATGCCGTGAGCAACTCGCCCAGCCGTTCGCGATAGCCGGCGTAGCTTTCCGCGTGGATGTCCGCCATCCGTGCATCGCTTCGTGCCAGCGCCCAAAAGGCGGTCCATGCGCCCAGCAGTTCGGGATCGGTCACCGGCGGACGGAAGCTGGCGGTAAGATATGCGTTCAGCCGCGCGCGCGAATCCTTGCCCGCGCCCTCGACCGCCGCCGCGAAAATCGCGTCCATCCGGTCGCTCGTCGCTTGATAAGTGGCCGCGACCAGATCGTCGATGCCGCCGAAATAATGGCGCAGCAGACCGGGCGAAACACCTGCCTTTGCGCAGATGGCTCGAACATTCGTGCCCGCAAGACCATGTTCGGCAAGCACCGCCGCAGTCGCCTCGATCAGGTCGGCCCGGCGGGCATCGGCGCTTTCGCGCGTAAAGGCTTGGCGAGAGGGCTGCATGTTGTTATACGTTTGTACAACAAGGACGGGATTATGGCAACGCTACGCGACACTTTCGACAACATCGACCCGCTGGACGGCTGGTCGCTTCCCGCGTGGACATACAGCGACCCCGATTTCTACGCCGCCGAAATGGAGCGCATCTTCCGCCCGAGCTGGCAGGTCGTCTGCCACGACAGCGATATCCCGAACGTCGGCGACTGGCACAGCATCGACTATTGCGGCGAGAGCGTGATCCTGGTGCGCGGCACCGACCGCAACGTGCGCGCTTTCACTAATGTGTGCCGCCACCGCGGCTCGCGCCTCGTCGATGGCGCGGCCGGCTGCGCGAAGAAGCTCGTCTGCCCCTATCACGCCTGGACCTATGAACTCGACGGCCGCCTGACCGGGGTTCCCGATTCGGCGAGCTATCCGACGCTCGACAAGAGCAAGGCCGGGCTCGTTCCTGTGGGGCTCGAACAATGGCGCGGTTTCTGGTTCGTGCGGCTGGAGGATGATGGCGGGCCGTCGGTCGCATCGATGATGGCACCCTATGAGGCGCAGGTCGCTCCGTACCGTTTCGAGGAACTCGGCGCTTTGGGCCGCGTCACGCTGCGCCCGCGCGAGGTGAACTGGAAGAATGTCGGCGACAATTATTCGGACGGCCTTCACATCCCCGTCGCGCACCCTGGGCTGACGCGGCTTTTCGGCAAAAGCTATGGTGTCGAGGCCGAGGATAATGTCGATCGCATGTGGGGCGACCTGATCGACCGGCCGTCGGTGAACTGGTCCGAACGCATGTATCAACGACTGCTGCCCCCGGTGCCGCATTTGCCCGAAGCGAACCAGCGCCACTGGCTCTATTTCAAGCTGTGGCCGAATGTCGCGTTCGACATCTATCCCGATCAGGTCGATTTCATGCAATGGCTTCCAACCGGGCCGACGACCTGCCTGATCCGCGAGATCAGCTATGTGCTCCCCGATGAGCGCCGCGAGATGAAGGCTGCGCGCTACCTCAACTGGCGCATCAACCGACAGGTCAACGCCGAGGACACCGAACTGATCACGCGCGTCCAGCAGGGGATGCAGTCAAAGAGCTTCACCATGGGACCGCTCAGCGACAAGGAAGTGTGCCTCAAGCATTTCTGCTCGCGGATGCGCGACCTGGTTCCAGAGGCGCGGCTGGAGCGAGCGCCGGCGTCGGGGTGGAGCAGGAGGGGATGAGTATCCTCCTATTTCCGTTCGCATCGAGCGAAGTCGAGATGCCCATCGGGAACGCCCTGCCTCCCGGTGTCTCGACTTCGCTCGACACGACCGGAGATAGCCATGGCTGATCTACCTACTATCATCGTGGGCGGCGGACCCGCGGGCATGGTCGCCGGCCTGCTGCTCGCGCGCGCCGGCGTGCCTGTCACCATCCTCGAAAAGCACGCCGACTTCCTCCGCGATTTCCGCGGCGACACGGTGCATCCCTCGACGCTCGCACTGTTCAACGAGATCGGTCTGCTCGAAGAGTTGCTGAAAGAGCCGCACGCTGCGATCGACACGATGACGCTGAACTTGCTCGGCGGTCACTATACGATCGCGACGATGAAGCATCTGCCCGTCGCGGCGCGCTTTGTCGCGATGATGCCGCAATGGGATTTGCTCGATTTCATCGCCGGGCAGGGCCGGAAATATCCGACCTTCGACCTGCGCATGTCGACCGAGGCGACTGGGTTGACCTTCGATGCGAACGGCCGCGCCAGCGGCGTGGCGCTGGCCAGCGGCGAAACCTTGCCCGCGCGGCTCGTCATCGCTGCCGACGGCCGTCGCTCGGTGCTGCGCGATGCCGCCGAATTGCCTCTCGAAGATCTGGGCGCGCCGATGGATGTGCTGTGGTTTCGTGTCCCCGTTCCGGCAGGAATGAACATGTCCGAAGTCGCGCTCGGCACGATCGACAAGGGCGGCATGGTCGTCGCAATCCCGCGCGGCGATTATTGGCAATGCGCGCAGATCATCGAAAAGGGCGGCTTCGCTCCGATCGAGGCGCGGGGAATTGCAGCGTTTCGCGACAAGGTGGTCGAAATTGCCCCGGGTCTGGCTGCGGGGATTGAGGCGATCCAGAGCTTCGACGATGTGAAATTGCTTTCGGTCGCGCTCGACCGGCTGACGCGCTGGTCGCGCCCCGGCCTGCTTGCGATCGGCGATGCCGCACACGCGATGTCGCCCGTCGGCGGTGTCGGCATCAATCTCGCTGTGCAGGATGCGGTTGCGGCAGCGAACATCCTTGCGGCGCCGCTCGCTGCGGGCGCCGACCCCGATCCGCTGCTCGCGCGCGTGCAGGAGCGCCGCTGGAAACCGACGACGCGTATGCAGGCGATCCAGCGGTTCGCGCATCAGCGCGTCATCGAACCGATGTTGCGCGGCGAAATCACGCGTGTGCCCTTCGCTGTCCGCTTGCTCGACCGCGTTCCGCTGCTGCGCCGCATTCCGGGCCGAATCCTCGGCCTCGGCTTCGGCCGCCAACATGTTCAATCCCCGCTCGCGAAAGATTTTCAATGACCAAAGCCTATGACGCCCTGATTATCGGTGCCGGCCACAACGGCCTCGTCTGCGCCTTCTATCTTGCCAAGGCGGGGCTGAAGGTACGCATCGTCGAGGCGCGGGATGTTGTTGGCGGTGCCGCGGTGACCGAGGAATTCGCCCCGGGTTTCCGCAATTCGGTCGCGAGCTATACGGTCAGCCTGCTGCAGCCGAAGGTGATCGCCGACATGAAGCTGGCCGATCACGGTTACCGCGTGATCGAGCGGCCGATCAGCAATTTCCTGCCGCAAGAGGATGGCGGTTATCTGAAGCTCGGCGGCGGGCTCGAACGGACGCAGGCCGAGTTCCGCAAGTTCAGCAATCGCGACGCCGAGGTGCTGCCGCAATATTATGACGCGCTTGAAAATGTCGCCGAACTGCTTCGCGACCTCGCGCTGCGCGTCCCGCCCAATGTCGGCGAAGGACTGCGCACGCTGCTCGACGGCGCGCGGCAGGGGCGGCGCTTTGCAGGCCTCAGCCTCGAACAACAGCGCGATGTGCTCGACCTCTTCACGAAATCGGCGCGCACGATGCTCGATAGCTGGTTCGAAAGCGAGGCGGTCAAGGCTGCCTTCGGCTTCGACGCCGTAGTCGGCAACTACGCCAGCCCCGATACGCCGGGTAGTGCCTATGTCCTCCTCCACCACGTCTTTGGTGAGGTGAACGGCAAGAAGGGCGCATGGGGCCATAGCGTCGGCGGCATGGGCAAGATTACCGAGATCATGGCGAAGGTCTGCCGCGACATGGGTGTCGAGATCAGCCTCGAAAGCCCCGTTGCCAAGGTACTTGTCGACGGCGGCAAGGCGGTCGGCGTCAAGCTTGTCGGCGGCGAGGAAATCGCCGCGGCGCGGGTGATCGCCAATGTCGGTCCGAAGCTACTCTACGAGCGGATGATGGACGCGAGCGATCTGCCCGCCGACTTCGAACGCCGGATCAAGGGCTTCAAGGCGGGCAGCGGCACGTTCCGCATGAATGTCGCGCTCAGCGAGCTGCCGAAATTCACCTGCCTTCCCGAACCGGGCGAGCATCATCAGTCGGGGATCATCCTCGCGCCGACGCTCGATTATATGGACCGCGCTTTCCTCGATGCGAAGCAGTACGGCTGGTCGAAGGCGCCGATCGTCGAGATGCTGATCCCTTCGACCGTCGACGACAGCCTCGCGCCCGAGGGGTGCCATGTCGCGAGCCTGTTCTGCCAGCAGTTTGCGCCGGAGTTGCCCGGCGGGCGTGATTGGGACGATGAGGAGGGGGCCGCGGCCGACTGCATCATCGACACGGTCGAAAAGCACGCGCCCGGATTCCGCGCGAGCATCGTTGGCCAGACGCGCCTTTCGCCCAAGGGGCTCGAACGCAAATTCGGCCTCGTCGGCGGCGACATCATGCACGGCAATATGAGCCTCGATCAATTGTGGGCCGCACGGCCCGTGCTCGGCAATGGTGGCTATCGTGGGCCGGTGAAGGGGCTCTATATGTGCGGTGCGGGCACGCATCCGGGTGGCGGCGTCACCGGCGCACCGGGACATAATGCCGCCGAGGTCATCTTACGCGATCGGGGCTTCTTCGCCCCCCGATGGCGTTGAGGCGGGCGCCGACTCGCGCGTCCACCAATATAGCGGCAACCCCGCCGCCATCAGAATCAGGCTCATCGCGCTGACCTGTAGCCCGGCGCCCCATAAGGTCCAGACCGAATAGGCTAGGCCGATAAGGGCGACCGGGATCGCGACGCGTAGCCGCAACGCGGCCGCCGCGCAGGAGAGGTAGAGCCAGAGCGTCACCGACGTCGACAGGATCGCCATGAAGGTGAACATTTCGGCGGTCGACTTGCTGTTGTTGAGAATGACGCACGCGGTCGCCAGCATGCTCGCGCAGAGCAGCGCCGCGACCGGCGTCCCGTGGCGGTTGGTGCGTGCGAACCACTGCGGAAACAGGCCCTGACGCGCGAGTGTGGCCGGCAGCTCGGCCTGGATCAGCGTAAAGCCGTTGAGCGCGCCGATTGCGCTGATCGCTGCGAAGGCGGCGATGAACAGCGCCGGCCCGTGGCCCCAATAGGTTTCGGCAAAAAGGGCGAAGGGTGCGTCGGATTTGGCGACTTCGTCCGCGGGCAGCATCAGCGCGACCGCCGAACAGACGATCAGGTAGAGAATGCCGGTTGTCAGCGTGCCGATGATCGTCGCGCGCGGGATGGTGATGGTCGGGTCCTTGACCTTATCGGTCGCGACGCTCGCCGATTCAAAGCCAAGCAGCGCCCATAAGGTCAGGATCGCCGATCCGCTGACCGCAGTCAGCGACAATCCCTCGGCCGGGAAGGGCGTCGTGACGACGGGTGTCTCGCCGCCGAACGCGACGGGGATAAGGACGATCACCGTCAACAGCGGGATCAGCTTGATGAGCAGTGTGACGACCTGGAATCGCCCCGCCGCGCGCGCGCCGCGCCAGTTGATTGCGGTGACGATCCAGATCAGGGCGAGCGTCGACAGCGCGATATGCTCGCCGAGCACGGGCGCAAACAGGCTGAGAAAGCTGACCGCAGCGACCGCGAGCGTAACATTGGCAGTCCACACCGACACCCAATAGGCCCAGCCAATCATGAAGCTGGGGATGCGTCCGAAAGCGAGTTGGACGAAAGCGGTCGGCCCGCTCGCCTTCGGAAAGGCGACAGTCAGCCGCGCGATCACCACGGCGAGCGCGAGCGCGCCGGCGATTGTGATCGCCCAGCCTGCAACGCCGTTCCAGCCAAAGGGAGCAAGGCTGGCGGGGAGGAGGAACACCCCCGACCCGATCATATTTCCCATGACGAGCGCGACGCACATCGAAAGGCCGAGCTTCTGGGCGGGCCTGACGCCTGCGGTCGTCGTATCTGTCATGCGAAGCCGGTTCCCATCCTGAATGTCCGGTCGCGATCGACCCGGGCGTCGATACCGTCCGAACGGGACCTGTTCGTCCATGCCCCGGGTGGGGAATGGTGTCCGGGGCGCGGCACGGCGGATATTGCGCCGCGCCCCGGCGGGTTGCTCAGAAGTCCTTGCTTACCTTGATCCCGATCAGCCGCGGACGGATGACATTGTCGTAAAAGACGCCGCCATTCGCCGTGTCGCCATCGGCATCGCCGCAGACCGTCTCGCCGCACTGGACCGCGCTGTTGATCACGCCGCGGCTGTCGAACAAATTGGTCGCGAACAATTCGGCATCCCAGCCTTCGCCCTTCACGCCTATGCTGAAATCGGCGGTCGTATAGGCTTTGAAATCGCCGACGATGTCATTTTCGAGCGTGCGAAGGTCGGACCGCCTTTTGCCGATATGGTTGACCGCAAACTGGACGTGGCCGTCCAACCCGCTGATAGGAAATTCATAGCGCGCAACCGCGTTGCCCTTGAATTTCGCGGTGACCGGCAGGCGCGATCCCGACGGCGCGAGCTCGGCGTTGCCGGGTGTGGTGCAGTCGAAATCGGCGTTTGCAATGGCGCAGAAATCGCGGCGGATCGTCGCGTCGTTATAGCTGCCGCCTATGCCGAGCGAGAAGCCGCCCGCGCGATAGCTGACATCAGCCTCAAGCCCTCGAATCCGCGCGATGCCCGCGTTGCGCACTTCGCTGAGGCCGTTGGCGCCGAGGAAGGAAAGCTGGATATTCTTCCAATCCTCCTGATAGACGGCCCCGTTGAAGCGGACCGGGCCGAAGCTGGTCTTCCACCCCAGTTCATAATTGTCGAGCGTATCAGAACCATAGGGCGGCAACGAGCCGCGCCGGTTGATGCCGCCAGGGCGGAAACCGCGCGACCATGTCGCATACATCATCACATCGTCGGTGAATTTGTACGTCAGGTTCAGCTTGTGGATAAAGTCGGTCTTCTTCGTCCGCTTGTCGAGGTTGGTGCAGGGCGACCCGTCGACCACGGCCGGTCCCTGGCAAGCGTAGACCGGATTGCTGCTGAAACCCGGATTATTGTATCCGAAGAAGCCGACCAAGCTATTGTCGAACTTGTACAGGCGGCCGCCACCGGTAAGCGTCAGCTTTTCGGTGATGTCGAAGCTGAGTTCGCCGAATGCCGCATAATCGCGGTCGACGCGCAGCTGTTTTGTCAGCCAGATATTGTCGATCGTGGTCGGCACCTGCTGATCGTCGGACAGATTGTCGATGATATAATGCTGTTCGATATTGTGTGACTGGCGCTGGTAGAACAATCCGCCGATGAAGCGGATGCGCGCGTCGGCGGGCGAGGCGACGCGGATTTCTCCGAAATTGCGGCGATAGCGATCGATGCCCTGGATATATTGATTGGGGCTGATGACATCGCCCGCATTGTCATAGAGATAGGCCCCTGACCCAAAGAGCGCGTCATAGAAATACGCATAGTCCGAATAGTCGCTGTCCGTCAGTGTCTTGCGGCGCAGGTGGCCGCCAGTCACCGTCAGGTCCCAGCTTCCGATCTTGCCCTCGATCGTCAGCGCGGCCTGGATCCATTTATCGTCGCTGCGTTCGGGGTTGTACTGGACCGTCTGCAGGCTGCGCGTCACTGCGGATGAACGTTCCTGTGCAAAGCTGCCGTCGGCTTTCTGAATCTGCCCCATCAGCGTAGGACGGATCGTCCAGTCGTCGTCGAGTTCGATACCGAGCGCAAGGCGCGCGCCATAGGTGTCGACGGTGTTATAATCCTTCTCGACCAGATCGTCGTTGGTCTGGGTCACGCCGCTAGACGGATAAGTTCGGCTTCCCGCGATATTGTCGATATAGCCCGCATCGTGGCGATACCAGCCGACGAGACGCAGGGCAGCGCGATCGCTGAGCCGGGCGTTGACAAAGCCCTCGGCAACCCCCCCGATGCCGCCGTGCGACACCGTATTGAGCTCAAGCCCCGCCGAGCCATAGGTTCCGCTCGTGTCGGGCCGGTTGGTGACCAGCTTGATCGTGCCCGCCATCGAGCTCGCGCCATAAAGCGTGCCCTGCGGCCCCGCGAGCGCCTCGACGCGCGCAAAGTCATAGGCGTGGATGTCGAGCGCGCCCTGGATGGTCGTGATCGGCATTTCGTCTAGGTAGGTGCCGACGGTCGGGAGCGAGGTCGAGTGGTTGGCGTTCTCGCCCGATGCGACGCCGCGGAAATAGACCTGGCTGAACCCCGGCGCGAGCGTCTGGATCGTTACCGAGGGCAGGAATTTGACGACGTCCTGGAATTCCTTGACCTGCAGCTCGTCGAGCCGCTCGGTCCCGATCGCCGTGATCGCGAGAGGGACGTCCTGCAGATTTTCTTCGCGCTTCGACGCTGTAACGACGATGTCGCGATCGTCGTCGGTGTTGCTTTGCTGCGCCAGCGCCGCTCCCGATGTGCACAGGACTGTGGTGCCGAGCAGAAATGCGCCGCTTTTGGTCAATACTGTCGATAGTTTCCGCATGGAGTTCCCCCTCGATGACAGTGATGTGACGAGAATGACGCGGCGCACCGCAAGCGCAAGCATTGTTGTGCCGCGCCGAAGTTGTTGGTCGAAAATGTCGCATGCTGTTGCCCAAAGGCAACGTTTTGTCGTGCGGCGACTTAGCGCAACCCGACCGGAACTGCGGGATACGTGTCCAGAACGGGCCCCAGGGCCTGTTTCAGTGGGGCGAGCCATTGTTCATATGGCTGCCACTGCCCGACCCCGTCGCGGTTGATCGGCCGCCGCACCTGCTCGCTAGACGCCGTCCGTACTGCGCGGGCATTGGTGTGGAACGCCATGCACGCCTCTTCGAAAGGCTGGTTCAGCCAGGCGAGCATCGCGCGCACTTCGGTCTCGGGATCGTCGAGCAATGCCTCATGGATCACACGGTGGACGCGGCCGGGTTGCACCGCGTCGATATGCGCCATCAGCCGCACATAGTCGCGATAATAGCCGCCGACGTCGGCAAGGCCGTAACTGAATGCCTGCCCCTTGGCATAATGCTGGCGAAAGTTCGAAAAGCAGCAGTCGAGCGGATGCCGCCGAGCGTCGATGATCTTCGCATTGGGCAGGATCAGGCGGATGAAGCCGGTATAGAGCCAGTTGTTCGGAAGCTTGTCGATATAGAAGGGCTTGCCGGTCTTGCGCTGCACGGCAGTATGCTGAAGGAAGTCGGCCCCCAGTTCGGCCAGCCGTTCGTGCGGCGTATCCGCCAGCGCCTCGATCCAACGGCGGCCGTCGCCATACGCCTCGCGGCCCAGGCCGAGGGCGAGGGCGGGGATGTCGGGCAGTTCCATCGTGCCCTCGATCGCCGAATGGCAGCTAAGAATCTGTTCGATCAGCGTCGATCCGGCGCGCGGCATGCCGAGGATGAAGATCGGATCGGGCGCGGGGTCGCCGGCACCGGCGCGCGCGGCAAAGAATTCGGGGGTGCAGGCGGCGATGATCGCATCGACCGCGGCGCTTGTTTCGGCGGCACGATAGCCAAGCTGGGCAGACCGGATCGCGTTGCCCGCCGCATAATGCCGAAACGCCGGCTCGTGCTCGGCCGCATCGTCATAGGCCTTGCCGAGCGCGAAATGCAGGTGAAGCCGGTCGTCGTCGCGCGCGTCGCCGTCAGGCTCGGCTGCGACGAGTGCGGCCTCCATCGCGGCGCGGTCGCCAGCATCGAAGCGGATCGTCTTGAGGTTCGCAAGGCTCCACCAGATTTCGCCGAGTCCCGGATCGGCGGCAAGCGCGCGGCGATAGGCGGCGATGCTGTCGTCCTGGCGCCCCACGGTCTTGAGCATATGGCCATAGCTCATCCACAGCTTGGCATGATTGGGGAAGCGCTGCGTCAGTTCTTCATAGAGTGCGAGGGCTTCGTCATACCCCCCGATCCGCCCGAGTGCCGCGGCGCGCAAATTCGCGTGGGCGGGGTTGTCGGGATCGTCGCCGAGCACGGCATCGAGCGTCGCCGCCGCGTCGGCGAAGCGATTCTGCTTGTAATAGACGGTTGCGAGATTGGCCCGTGCGGCACCGAAACCCGGCGCGAGTTCGAGCGCGCGCGACAGCAATTTTTCGGCATCGTCGTAACGCCCGATCCGCCCCGCGACCTCGGCGAGCATGCGGATCGCGGCGACGTCGGTCGCATCCTCGCGCAGCCGCTGGCGCAGCGCCCCCTCGGCGTCGGGCAGTCGGTCCTCGGCGAGCGCGATCGCGGCATCGACCATCGCTTCGTCGTGGATCGTTGCACCGACTGCGGCAAGCGACGCGGCCTGCGCTTCCGCCTCGCGGCGTAGCGCGCGCAGTGCATGGGCGGCGAGACGATGCGCCGCCGCCGACGTCGGGACGGCGTCGATGATCGCCTGCGCCTGCGCAAGCGCGGCGGCGGGCTCGCTGCTCAGCAGGCGGCGGGCGTTGGCGAGCGCTTCATCATGGGTGACGGTCGCCAAATGCGCCGGCCTCAGCTTTTCGCCGCGCGGGCTTTCGCCACCGCCTGGCGCAGCCCGTCGTAACCGATCTGGCCCTGGAACAGCTGGTTGCCGATGATCCACGTCGGGGTGGCGTTGAGCTGCAGTTGGGTCGCGATCGCAAGATTGCTGTCGAGCTCGCGCTGGAACAGCGCCTCGTTCGCGGTCGCGTCGGCGGTGCCGTCGGTAACGACGCCGACCTTTTCGGCGACCGCAGCGATCGCCGCCTTGTCGAGCGAACCCGCCGCGAACATCGCGTGGTGGAAGGCGTCATATTTGCCCTGCCGCGCTGCGGCGAGCGCCATGATCGCGGCGTCGCGGCTTTGCGGTGCGATGATCGGCAGTTCGCGGAACACGACCTTCAGCCGCTTGTCCTCGCGGATCAGGCGGTCGACGTCGGGCACGCTCGCGCGGCAGAAACCGCACGCATAATCGGTGAAGACGACGAGGGTGACGTCGCCGTCGGCATTGCCCGCCCACGCACCGGCATAGGGTTTTTCGAGTGCTGGGCGGATCGCGTCGATGGCCTTTGCTATTTCGCCATTGCGCTGCGCTTCGAGCGCCTCGGGAATAATCTGTGGGTTTGCCTTGATATAGTCGGCGACGATCGTCTCGACCTCGCTTTTGCTCATTCCGCCGCCGAAGCGCCCGCCGAGCCAAAAAACGGCAGCGAGCAGAAGAATTCCGCCCGCGACCATGGCCCATGGGCGCGTTGAAACGCCTTCCATCCCCATCCCCTTCACCTGCGGCAAGCTTTGCGCCGACATCGCCTTGGTCGTTGCGGCTTTTTTCGCCGGCTGCGCAATCGGCGAGCGATCATCGCCCTCCATTGCATGCGCCGCGGCTGGCTTTGCAATAGCGGGGATCGCAGCGTCGCCGGCGAACAGCGGCAGATCGGGCGCCGCAGGCGCATTCGCCTGCGCGGCCGCGGCTTCCTCGCGCGCGAGCAATTGTTCTAGTCCGGAAGGCGGCGGGACCAATTCCTCGCGCGGTGCGGGGCGCAGCTTGCTTGCGGCATCGCCGATCCCGTCGCGCAGGCTTTCGCCCCCTGCCTTGGCGATATCGACCACACCGGCCTTGGTCTTGCCCGCGACTTCGCCGAGCCCGCGCCCGGCTTCGCTCGACAGCTTGGCCACCTTGTCGCCAAGAGCCATTTTCTCCCACGCTTCGCCGCTCGCTTTTGCGGCAGCGCGGCCCGCCTGCGCCGACCCGCGGCCCGCAGCGCGAGCCGCGCGCGCCGTCAGCGCGCCGGTCTTTGCCGCGAGTTCGCGCGAACGGCGCGGGATTTCCATCGCTTCGACGCGCGCGGGAATGTCGGCGCGGTCGCCGACGCGGATCGTCCAGTCGGCAAAGGCTTCGGCGCCGCTCTGAATGCGGTCCCACAGATTCGCAGCGCCAGCCTTGAACGCCTCCGGCTTTACAAGAGGATCGCGCGGCTTTTCGGGGGCGCCGTAACGCGCGAGGTCGATGCCGACGGGCGGCTCCTCCTTCGGTTTCGCCAATCCCTCGTCATGCGCCGGCGCGCCGCCGGTCGGCGTCGGTGCGGGGTTGCGCAGCCATGGCTGGTAATAATCGTCTTTTTTATCGGTCACTTATCGCCCTCGAGCATCACGGAAATGCGACGCGTCGTCCCTGTCTTCACCCGAATCTAACGCCGTTTGCGCTCGCGTTCCACCTCGGCGCGAGCGACCAGTGAAATATCCTGTGCACGGATCCAGTCGGGCGAGCCCTGGGGCAAGCCCTGCATCGCCAGTTCGGCATTACGCAGCGCGAGCCCCGACTGTCCACCCTCAAGACTGTAGCGTTCGGCCGAGGCGAGCGCGGCGCGCGCCTGATCGCCCTTGTTCGCATAGACGATGCCAAGCTGATACCAGGCGAAAGGATTCTGATTGTCGAGCGCAACGGCGGTTTTCAGCACCTCTTCGGCTTCGGCATAGTTTGCCGGATCCTCGGTTGCGATCAGCGCATGGCCCAGCGTCGCGCTGATCAGCGGCTGTGACCGCGACAGGGTCACGGCCTTGCGCAGTGCCGGGATCGCTTCCTTCGGCCGCCCCGATTCGAGCAGAACCTGTCCTTCGAGTTCGAGGAAATAGGGATCGTTCGGGTTTGTCGCGAGCAGACCTTCGACCTCGGTCAGCGCCTTTTGCGGATAGGCGCTTTTGTGCCAGGCATAAGCCCGGGCGTAGCGCGCCGGGATGGTCGTGTTGCTCTCGGGGAATTTGCGCAATGTACGTTCGGGCTCGGCGATATAGCCCGACAGCTTCGCCTTGATCCGCTGAAAACGGGCCTCGATCTTCGGGTCGGCGGGCTTTTCCCACGCGGGATCGATGACATAGACTTCGCGCAGCGCCTGAATGCGGTCGCCCGACATCGGGTGCGTCCGGCCATAAGCCTGATCGTCGTCCTGCTTTACCCCGTAACGGAACTCCAGGTTTTGCAGTTTCTTGAAGAAGGCCAGGCTGCCACGGCCGCTGATTCCGGCCTTCGACAAATATTGGGCGCCTGCGGCGTCGGCGGTCGATTCCTGCACGCGGCTGAACGCGAGGAACTTGCCGAGTGCGGCCTGCTGGCCCGCCATCATGATCCCCATGCCGGCCTCGCCGCCGCCAGCCGCAATCGCCGCGGCGCCGAGAAGCAAGCTGAGAAGCGAGATGCCCGTCGCGGTCTTGGCGCCTTCATTGACGCGGATCGCGTGGCCGCCCATCACATGTCCGAGTTCGTGCGCCAGCACGCCCTGCACCTCTTCGGCGCTGTCCGCGGCTTCGATCAGCCCGCTGAAGACATAGATGTCCTGACTGCCGGCGACAAAGGCGTTGATGCTGCGGTCGCCGAGCAGGTGAACGCGCACCTGCCCGGGCTTGAGCCCCGCGGCGACGAGCAGCGGGTCCATCATGTCCTGGAACAAGGCCTCGGTTTCGGCGTCGCGCAGGATCGACTGCGCCGCCGCCGGGCGCAACGCGATGGCGAACATCGCAAGCAATGTCAGCGCGATACGGAAAATGGAGCGCAGCCTGTGCGTTCCGAGCGCGGGTTGCAGGGAGGGGGCAGTCATCCCCGCCTCTCTTGCGCCGCGCGCCTGAACCCCGAGTGAAGCCATGAGGGCTTATTGGGGGGCAGGTCGCGCGAACGCAAGATGCAGATCGTGCTTATGCGATCAATCGGCCCTGATATCAGTTGCCACTCGATCGGCGTGGACGATCAATTGCCAAACGTACGCTGCCACCAGCCGCGGCGGGGTTCGCCGTCGGGGCCTTCGCTCTCGCCGTCGGCATCCGCTGCAACCGGCTCGGCTTCGCCCGCGGTCGCGGGTTCGGCTGGAGCTTCGGCGGCGATCGCCTTCTTCGCGCGGCTCGCGCGCTTTTTGGGCGCGGGCTTGGCCGGTTCGACTTCGGCTTCGGCAGGCGTCTCGGCGGCGGGTGCTTCCACAACCGGCGCTTCCGCAGCTTCCGCGGCCTCGGCTTCGGCGGCCAAAGCGGCTTTGGTCTTGCGCGGCGCGCGCTTGCGCTTCGGCTTTTCCTCGGCGGCCGGGGCTTCTTCGGCGACGGGCTCGGCGATTTCGGCGACCTCTACCGGCGCAGCTTCCGCTTCGGCTGCAGCGTCGTCAGTGGTCTCTACCGCGTCGGTCTTTTTCCGGCCACGTCCACCACGGCGGCGACGCGGCTTGGCTTCGGCTTCCTCGGCGTCTGCTTCGGGAGCGGCCTCGACAGCCTCTGCCGGCGCAGTTTCGCCGTTCTCGGCGTCGGAGTCGGCGATATCGTCACCGCGATCGTCGCCGCCCTCGCCACCTTCGACGATTTCATTGCCCTCGTCGTCGCGGCGGCCGCGGCGGCCACGGCGGCGGCGGCGGCGGCGCTTGCGGCCCTCACCGTCGCCTTCGCCTTCGTCGCGTTCGCGCGCGCCTTCCTCGCGGTCGCGCGAACGCGCAGGACGTTCTTCGGTCGCCTCTTCTTCGGCTTCCTCTTCTTCGTCCTCGGGATAATCGTCGTCGTCGTCCTCGATCGGGGCGATGGGGGCAAAGCTGCGGCGCGCGATCGGCGGCGGGCCGCTCACCTCAACCGCCATACGCGCGCCCTCGGTCTCGCCATCGGGCAAGATTTCGACGGTAACGCCATAAAGCTCTTCGATCTCGCGCAGTTCACGGCGCTTTTCGTTGAGCAGGTAGAAGGTCGCTTCCTGGCTTGCGCGCAGGGTGATCTTGTTGCCCTTGCCGCGTGCCGCTTCCTCTTCGATCAGGCGCAGCGCGCTGAGACCCGCGGAGCTGGCGGTGCGGACAAGGCCGGTGCCTTCGCAATGGGGGCAGGGGCGCGTCGACGCCTCAAGCACGCCTGTGCGCAGGCGCTGGCGGCTCATCTCCATCAGGCCGAAGCCCGAAATGCGGCCGACCTGGATGCGCGCGCGATCGTTCTTCAGCGCGTCCTTCATCGCGCGCTCGACCTTGCGGACGTTCGAGCCATGATCCATGTCGATGAAGTCGATCACGACCAGCCCGGCCATGTCGCGCAGGCGCAACTGGCGTGCGATCTCGTGCGCGGCCTCAAGATTGGTGCTGAGCGCCGTCTGCTCGATATTATGCTCGCGCGTCGAGCGTCCCGAGTTGATGTCGATCGACACCAAAGCCTCGGTCGGGTTGATCACCAGATAGCCGCCAGATTTTAGCTGGACGACGGGATTGAGCATCCCCGCGAGCTGATCCTCGACGCCGTAGCGCTGATAGAGCGACACCGGGTCGGCATATTGTTTCACGCGTCGCGCGTGGCTGGGCATCAGCAGCTTCATGAACTGCTTTGCGGCCTTATAGCCCTCGTCACCCTCGACGAGCACTTCCTCGATATCCTTGTGATAAATGTCGCGGATCGCGCGCTTCACCAGGTCGCTGTCCGAATGGATCAGCGCGGGCGCGCTCGATCCCAGCGTGTTTTCGCGAATTTCGTCCCACAGGCGGGCGAGATAGTCGAAGTCGCGCTTGATCTCGACCTTGGTGCGGCTCATCCCCGCGGTGCGGACGATGCAGCCCATCGTCGGCGGCAGCGCGAGTTCGTCGATCATCGCCTTCAGCTTGCGGCGATCGGCGCCGTTCGAAATCTTACGGCTGATCCCGCCGCCGTGCATCGTGTTCGGCATCAGCACGCAATAGCGGCCGGCGAGCGACAGATAGGTGGTAAGCGCTGCACCCTTGTTGCCGCGCTCTTCCTTGACGACCTGCACCAGCATCACCTGACGGCGACGGATGACGTCCTGAATCTTGTAGCGGCGGCGGAGCGACATGCGGCTTTCGCCGTCCTCGTCTTCACCCCGACGGCCCCGGCCGCGGCCCCGGCCGCCCTTGCGCCCGTCGCGTCCGCGGCGCTTGCGGTCGCCGCGGCCGTCCCCGGTTCCTTCTGCGCTTTCCTCAGCGCCTTCTTCGCCGTCGTTGTCGCCATTATCGGCGTCGCTATCCTCGTCGCCGTCGCCATCTTCGCCGATGGTTTCGGGTGCGGGTGCATCGCCATTCTCGTCTTCGTCGTGATATTCGACGTCGGCGACATCGCCTTCGAGTTCGTCCAGATCCTCTTCCGCGCGCTGCGCGGCGGCGGCGGCATGTTCGGCCTCTTCGCGCAGCAGCGCGTCGCGGTCTTCCTTTGGAATCTGGTAATAGTCGGGGTGGATTTCGCTGAAGGCGAGGAAGCCGTGGCGATTGCCGCCATATTCGACGAACGCCGCCTGCAGCGACGGTTCGACACGGGTAACCTTGGCCAGATAGATATTGCCCTTGAGCTGCTTGTGCTCGGCGGACTCGAAATCAAACTCCTCGATTCGGTTTCCCTTGGTGACGGCGACCCGGGTTTCTTCCCGGTGCCGCGCGTCGATCAACATGCGCGTGGTCATTAGATACACTCCAAGCGCGCCTCAGCGCGCCATCAAAAAATCCCGCGAACCTCCCCGAGGGAAGGCCACGGCGGATACGGGTGAAAAGAAAAAAGACGTTATTGCCGAAAGGAGCCTGCGTCCGGTCCTGGACGCGCATGCGGTCTTCAAATCCGGCGACGGCCGGGGCGAAAGCGCCCGCGTCGGGATTCAAAGAGGGCATGGCAAGCCTCATGCGGCATCAACCTGTTACGGGATGAGCGGGCGGGCAGGGCGGGCGTTTGCGAACGCCCCGACTGTCCGGTCAACCGGGTGGACTGGCGGCAGGTCGCCCTTCCCCGCATGTCCGGCACCAAGGCGGCCATGATCCGCATAGTCGCGGAGCAGGCCTTCCCCTCAAAAGGCCGGACGGCACCGGGAACGACACCGTCAGTGAGGGCGTGCTAGCATCGGCATCTGTCGACGGCAACCACAACCACCGCACAAAGATAGGATGGTGCGGGGGTGTTGCAAGAAAACCCGCATCCGCAAACGGGTTGAATTGCCCGATAATCCCACCGGTTGCGGTGGGTTTGACCCATGATGACTAATGGATGATTCACATCGTCGTGCGGCCGGCGACGCCATGTTTTTCAATAAGCGCTGGACCGGGACGCGTTTCGGGCGGCATAGACGCGCCATGAGCCTGCTCGCCCTGCTTGGCATGATCGCGTCGCCGTCCGCAGTCGTTGCGGGACGGCCAATCGTCGATCCGGCATTCGACAGGCCGCGCGGCGAAATGCAGATTTCGGCGGGTTTCCGTGCCAAGCGCCCCGGAAAACGATACAGCGTGACCGTTCCGATCGGAAAGCCGAAGCCTTCGGTCGCGCTGCCGCGCATCGAGGGGCCGGCGAACGACCGCCTGCCGCTGGTCGTGATCGACGCGGGGCATGGCGGGCACGACCCCGGCGCGATCAGCCCGCATAGCGGAAAACGCGAAAAGGATATCACGCTCGCGCTTGCCCGCGCGATCCGCGCCGATCTGCTTTCCTCGGGCCGCGTGCGCGTTGCGCTGACGCGCGCAGACGACCGTTTTCTGGTGCTTGAAGAACGTTATGGCATCGCCCGGCGGCTGAAAGCCGACCTGTTTATCTCTGTCCACGCCGATGCTGCCGAGAATCAACAGGCGAGCGGCGCATCGATCTATACCTTGTCCGAGGTCGCTTCCGACCGAGAGGCTGCGCGGCTTGCCGCGCGCGAGAACAAGGCGAATGTCATCAATGGCGTCGATCTCGGCGCGCACAGCGGCGATGTGTCGGCGATCCTGCTCGACCTGACCCAGCGCGAGACGATGAATGTCGCGTCCGAATTCGCGCGGCTGCTGCAGCGTGAGGCGTCGGGCGACGTCAAGTTCCGCACCACCGCGCACCGCTTCGCCTCGTTCATCGTGCTGAAGGCGCCCGACACGCCGTCGGTCCTGTTCGAAACGGGCTTTATCTCGAACAAGGATGACAGCGAATTTCTCGGTTCGCAGGCGGGCCAAAAAAAGGTCGCGCGCGGCGTGCGCAATGCGGTGCAGTTCCACTTCGCGCGGCAGATTTCGGCTCGTTAGGCGCGGTTCGTACTCAGCAGTGAGGTTGCCATATTGTCCGCCTAGGGGTGGAGAGTTGCCGTTGCCCTCTTTGGATATCGCTCGGCTGGATCCGGGATCGGGTCGGCGCAATATTCCAAAGTTCAGGGAAGTTCAGCCCTGTGAACGCCCCGATTTGCAAGTCGCGGAGCGCTGGATGTGCGCGGCACGTCCGATCATGGTCGCACCCGCAAGCTAGGCAGCGACCGCTTTTTGTTCACCGAATGAAAGAGCCGGATGAAGGCTGGCACGGCCAGATAATGTAGGAAAGACCTTTTTGGAGGCTATGTCTGTTTGGGGTGGGAAGCGGGCGTTTGCTACTATGTTGTACCTCGGCGAAGGCCGGGCCCCAGGGCTCTGGAAAGCCGAGCTGTGCGGATTGCCGCCCTGGACCCCGGCCTTCGCCGGGGCACATATTGCCGTCGTTAGTTTCCGGTCGTTTCTTCGCTCTCGTCATCCCGGGCTTGACCCGGGATCCCGCTTTTTGACGCACTCACCGACTTCTAGCGGGACCCCGGGTCAAGCCCGGGGTGACGAGGAGAGAATCTGCTCGCTTCCGGCCGAAAGCTGTCTCCAAGACGAATAAATATAGTCTTGACTAACTTTCTTGCGGCGCTCAGCTTCGCGTGGCTTACCGCGGGAGAGAAGCATGGCGTGGAGCAATTGGTCGGGCAGCGTCACAGCGAACGGCGAGGTCGCGCGTCCGCGAAGCGAGGATGAACTGGCGGCGCTCGTCCGCAGCGCGAATAGGCTGCGCGTCACCGGCGCGGGGCACAGCTTCATGCCGCTGTGCGAATCGGGTGAGCTCATCGTCAGCCTCGACGATATGGCGGGCGCGATACATGTCGCCGCCGACCGCCGCACCGCGCGCATCCCCGCCGGCTGGAGCATCCGACGCCTGACCGCCGCGCTGTGGGAGGAGGGGCTGGCGCTTGCCAATCAGGGCGACGTCAACCCGCAGTCGCTCGCCGGTGCGATGGCGACGGGCACGCACGGCACCGGGGTCGATCTGGGCTCTCTGTCGACTTTCGCGCGCGGGTTCCGCCTCGTCGGGGCGGATGGCGAGGCGCATTGGTGCGATGCGGCGACCAACGCCGATCTCTTTCAGGCGCAGCGGCTGTCGCTCGGCCTGTTTGGCGTCGCGACCGAAATCGAGGTTGCGGTCGTCCCAGCCTTTTGTCTTTCAGAGCGGATCGAAAAGCGGCGTTGGGCGGAAATCCGCGAAAGCTATGACGCGCTGGCGCAGCAGCACCGCCATATCGAATTCTGGTTCTTCCCGCACAGCGACCATGTGATCCTGAAAACGCTCGATCCGTGCGACCCCTGCGACCCGCCGCCGAGCACGACCGACATGGAAGAGGCGACGTTCCGGCGCATTCTCGACATTTCGGCGCGGCTGCCGTTCCTGACGCCCTTTCTTCAGCGCCTGATGATGCGGACGAACATCAGCGGTCGGCGTCGTGGTCCTGCGCACGCCATCTTCCCGTCGGATCGCACGATCCGGTTCGAGGAGATGGAATATGAAATGCCGCGCGCGGTCGGGCTTGAGGCGCTCGACGAGGTCGTCGGCTGGATCCGCAAGAAGCGGCTGTCGGTCACCTTCCCCTTCGAATATCGCACCGTCGCTGCCGACGATATCTGGATGAGCCCGATGAACGCGGGCCCGGTCGCGGCGATCTCGATGCATCAATATTCGAAAATGCCTTGGCGAAACCTGTTCGCCGACGCCGAAGCAATCTTTCGCGGCGCCGGAGGCCGGCCGCACTGGGCAAAGCGCCACACATTGAGCCGTGCCGACGTCGCCGCGCTTTACCCGATGGCGGGACGCTATACAGCGGTGCGCCGCGGCGCCGATCCGACCGGCAAATTTCTGAACCCCCACCTGGAGACATTGTTCGCATGACGACCGACCGTGAATTGCACGACCATCTGATCGGCCGGCAAGGCTCGCGCGCCGACCTCAACACGCCCGTGCTGGTGCTCGACGTCGATGCGCTCGACCGCAATATTGCGGCGATGGCGGCGCTTGTGGCCGCCCGCGGCGTCGCGCTGCGCCCGCATGCCAAGACGCACAAGAGCGTCGATATCGCAAAGCGTCAGATCGCGGCGGGCGCCGTCGGCGTGTGCTGTGCCAAGATCGGCGAGGCCGAGGCGCTGGCGGGGGGCGGGGTGACCGGCATCCTCATCACTTCGCCCGTTGCAGCGCCCGCGGCGATCGACCGGCTCGCGCGGCTCGCGGTAACAGCGGACGGGCTGATGGCGGTCGTCGATCATCCGAATATCGCCGAACGCCTCGATGTGGCGTTGGGGGCGGCCGGCGCAAAGCTCGACGTAATCATCGACATCGACCCCGGCATCGCGCGCACCGGCGTTGCTTCGGCCGAGGCGGCGGTGGCGCTCGCGAAGACGATCAGCGCATCGGCGAACCTCGAATATCGCGGGGTGCAATTTTACTGCGGGTCGCAGCAGCATATCGAAAGCTATGCCGATCGCCGCGCCGCGATCGTCGAACGCACCGCCTATCTGCAGGAGGTCATCGCCGCGCTCACCGACGCAGCCTTCGCGCCGTCCATCGTGACCGGATCGGGCACCGGTACGCACCGGATCGACCTGGACCTTGGCGTCTTCAATGAATTGCAGGCGGGAAGCTATGTCTTCATGGACAAGCAATATCTGGACTGCGACATCGCCGATGGCGCCGAACCGCCCTTCGAGGTTTCGCTTAGCGTCGATTCGCGCGTCGTCAGCGCCAATCACAGCGGGCTCGTCACGATCGACGCGGGTTACAAGTCGCTGTCGACCGACGGCGGCGTTGCGGTGGTCCAGCGCGGCGCGCCCGAAACCGCCTTTTTCGCGTTCATGGGCGACGAGCATGCCGCGCTGATTGCGCCCGAAATCGGAAATGAACTCCGCCCCGGCGATCCGGTCAGCCTGACCGTGCCGCACTGCGACCCGACGGTGAATCTCTATGATCATTACCATGTCGTCGCGGGCGACGCGCTCGTCGATATCTGGCCAGTGAGTGCGCGCGGCCGGGCGCGGTGATCGCCGCTGCCCGCCAGCCGCCGAAGCAGGATCGCGCGCGCCAGACGCGCGAACGGCTGCTCGACGTCGCGGGCGACTTGCTTGCCGATGTGGGGCTCGAGCGGATTTCGACCAACATGATCGCCGCGCGTGCCGGGCTGACGCCGCCTGCGCTCTATCGCTATTTCGACGATAAATATGCGGTCATCGAGGCGCTCGGGCGGCGGTTGATGGAAGGCCAGAACGATGTGCTCGAACGCTGGATCGCGCGCCATTCGCCCGGCGGGATAGCGGGCATGGCCGATCATATCGGTGAGCTTCTGGCCGAAAACGCCGCAGTGACGCGCGCCGAGCCGGGGGCGGTTTGGATCCTGCGCGCGCTCCACGCGACGCCGCGCCTCGTGCATGTCCGGCTCGAATCGCACCGGCACGTGACTGGTAGGCTCGCCGATGCCTGCGTGCCGCATATTCACGGTATCGACAAAGAGATGCTCTGGTCGCGGCTGCGTCTCGCGGTCGAACTCGGCTTCGCCGCCGACGAAATGCTCTATGAGGAAGATCGTGTTTCAGCGGCCACCGTGCGCGCCGAAGTGGCGGCAATGCTCCGCTCGACGCTGTTCGATCTGACAACGGGCGCCTAGTCGTGCGCCTCGCCGCATGCACGCTTCCCTTTCGTCGACACAGGCTTTAGAGGCGGGGACATATGGCCGCCGACAGTCCGCCCAATTTCCGCCTTCGCCTGCGCCGCGACAGCAATGCCGTCATCGCCTGGGTCCGCGATATGTGGACGCGGCGCTGGTTCCGCTGGCTTGGCTATCTTGCGCTGGCGGGTATCCTTTTCCTTGCGTTGATGTGGGTGGTTTTCGCGCGCGACCTGCCCTCGGTCGACCAGCTTCGCGATTACGAGCCGCCGCTGCCGACCATGGTCCGCGACGGCGAAGGCAAGCCCGTTCACAGCTACGCCCGCGAACGGCGCGTCCAGCTCGAATATAGCGAATATCCGCAGCTCCTTGTGCGTTCATTCCTCGCGGCCGAGGATAAGACCTTCTTCAGCCACGGCGGCATCGACTATCCGGGCATCGCGACCGCGATCGTCACCAACTTGACGAGCAGCGGCCGCCCTGTCGGTGCGTCGACGATCACGCAGCAGGTCGCGAAGAACCTGCTGCTGACGAACGAGCTCAGCTATCGCCGCAAGGTGCGCGAGGCGATTCTCGCGATGCGGATCGAGAGTGCGCTGACCAAGGAACAGATTCTCGAGCTTTATCTCAACGAAATCCCGCTCGGCCGCCGCAGCTTCGGCGTGCAGGCTGCGAGCCGCGCCTATTTCGACAAGGACGTCGACCAGCTCCAGCTTCACGAAATGGCGTTCCTTGCGATCCTGCCCAAGGCACCCGAAAAATACGGCCGCGCGCGTTTCGAGCGCGAGGCGCTGGCGCGCCGCAATTTCGTGCTGGGGTCGATGCAGAGCAATGGCTGGATCAGCACTGCGCAGCGCGACGCGGCGCGCGCGATGCCGCTCGGCCTTACCAACAGCGGCAACACTGCGATCGCGCAGGTCGGCGGCTATTATATGGAAGAGGTGCGGCGTCAGTTGATCGCCCAGTTCGGGGAAACTGCCGACAAGGGCCCCCATAGCGTCTATGCTGGCGGCCTCTGGGTGCGCACACCCTATGACGGGAAGATGCAGCAGGGTGCGACGATGGCGCTCCGCAAGGGGCTCCAGCGCTACGACGCGGGCAAGGGCTGGTCGGGGCCGATCGCGGCGATCGAGGCCGACGACCAATGGCAGAGCCGCCTCGCGTCGAGCTTCATCGGCATCGACTATGACAATTGGCGGATCGCCGCGGTGCTGTCGAAATCGGCGGGCGCGGCGCAAATCGGCTTTTCCAATGGTGACACCGGGACGCTGCCCGCCAGCGCCGCGACAATGGGTTATCGCAAGACCGGCGGCAGCGCCTTTTCGGCAATGCGCCCAGGCGACCTGATCGCCGTCAAATCCAGCGGCGGCAGCAGCTATGCGCTTCGCAACATCCCTGAAGTATCGGGCGGGATGGTCGTTGAAAGCCCGCATTCGGGCCGGATTTATGCGATGCAGGGCGGCTTCGACGTGCGCCTGTCGCCCTTCAACCGCGCGACGCAGGCCGAGCGTCAGCCGGGGTCGACGATCAAGCCCTTCGTCTACGCCGCGGCGCTCGACAATGGCATGACGCCCGCGACGATGATCGTCGACGGGCCCTTCTGCGTCTATCAGGGCGCGCGTTTCGGCAACAAATGTTTCCGCAACTTTGGCGGCGCGGGCGGCTCGGGCGAACATACGATGCGCTGGGGCCTCGAACAGTCGCGCAACCTGATGACGGTGCGCACCGCGAGCCAGATCGGCATGGAGCCGGTGGTCGAAATGATCAGCACGATGGGCATCGGCAAGCACGAGCCCTATTTGTCGACGGCGCTCGGCGCGGGGTCGACGACGGTCGAGAAGATGACCAACGCCTATGCGATGCTCGCCAATCACGGCCGCGAACTCAAGCCGCGCGTGATCGACTATGCGCAGGATCGCCGCGGCAAGGTGATTTTCCCGGCGAACTGGCGGCCGTGCGAAGGTTGCAACAAGAAGGACTGGGATGGCCGGCCGATGCCGCGTTTCGCCCGGTCGGGCAAGCAGCTGATGGACCCGATCACCGCCTATCAGGTCGTGCATATGCTTGAAGGCGTCGTCCAGCGCGGGACCGCGGTGCGGCTGCGTGACCTTGGCGTGCCGCTGTTCGGCAAGACCGGCACGACCTCGGGCCCGAACGACGTGTGGTTCGTCGGCGGCTCCCCCGATGTCATCGCTGGCATGTACATCGGTTTCGATCAGCCGCGCAGCATGGGCGGCTATGCGCAGGGCGGCAGCTATGCGGCGCCGATCTTCAAGGATTTTGCGCTCGCCGCGCTTGCCGACCGCCAGCCGATTCCGTTTTCGGCGCCAAAGGGCGTGCGGATGGTGCGGATCGATCGCCAGTCGGGCCGCCGCGTTTACGGTAGCTGGCCGGGCACCGATCCGAAGGCGTCGATCATCTGGGAGGCCTTCAAGCCCGAGAGCGAACCGCGCCGCACGATCCGTGAAGAAGAAATCAAGCCGATCAGGACACAGCGGCGGGCGACCGGCGGCGCGTCGCAAAAGGGGTCGACCGGCCGTACCGACAGCGATTTCCTCGACGACCGCGGCGGCATCATCTGACGCCGCGCACCGCCTTCCCCTGCGGCTCATGAGGCCGTAAGGGCGGGATCAACATATTTCAGGAGCAAGGACATGCGCGCCGAAGCGCAGGATCATATCGACAAGATTGGCGCCGCGCTGGCGCTGCTGCGCCGTTTTCTCGACTGGGACCGCGCGGTGCGGCGGCTGGACGAACTGAATGCAAAGGTCGAGGACCCGACGCTGTGGAACGACGCCAAGGCGGCGCAAGAAGTCATGCGCGAACGCCGCCGGCTGGACGAGGCGATCACCGCGACGCGTGCGATCGAAAAGGAATGTACCGATACCGCCGAACTGATCGAACTTGCCGAGATGGAAGGCGATGAGTCGATGGTCGACGAGGCGGTGGCCTCGCTTGGCGTCCTTGCCGCGCGCGCCGAAGAGGACAAGATCAAGGCGCTGCTCGCGGGCGAAGCCGACGCGAACGACTGCTATATCGAAGTCCACGCGGGCGCGGGCGGAACCGAAAGCCAGGACTGGGCCGAAATGCTTCAGCGCATGTATATGCGCTGGGCCGAAAAGCGCCGGATGAAAGTCGAGCTGGTCGAATATCAGGCGGGCGACCAGGCGGGCATCAAATCGGCGACGATGCTGGTGAAGGGCGAAAATGCCTATGGCTATGCGAAGACCGAAAGCGGGGTTCATCGCCTCGTCCGCATCTCGCCCTACGATAGCTCGGCGCGGCGCCACACGAGCTTTTCGAGCGTCTGGGTCTATCCGGTGATCGACGATAATATCGAGATCGAGATCAACGAAGGCGACCTCAAGATCGATACCTATCGCGCCTCGGGCGCGGGCGGGCAGCACGTCAACACGACCGACTCGGCGGTGCGCATCACGCACATCCCGACCGGCATCGTCGTCGCGAGCCAGAACGATCGCTCGCAGCACAAGAACCGCGCGACTGCGATGGGGATGCTGAAGGCGCGCATGTACGAGGCCGAGCTCCAGAAGCGCGAGGCGGCCGCGTCGGGCGAATATCAGGCGAAGACCGAGATCGGCTGGGGCCACCAGATTCGTTCGTATGTCCTCCAGCCGTATCAGCTGGTGAAGGATCTGCGTACCGGAGTGACTTCGACGGCGCCGGGTGACGTGCTCGACGGCGCGCTCGACCCGTTCATGGCGGCGGCGCTGTCGCAGAAGGTGACGGGCGAAAAGGTCGAAGTGGAAGACATCGACTGATGCGGGGCGCGGTTGTCCTTGCCGCGCTGGTGCTTTTGCCGCTGCTTGGCAGCTGCGATGCGCCTTGGGATGACGGCAGCGACCGCGCGACAAGCGCACGCGACTTTCCGCCTGCCGACCGGCCGGTGGCGCCGACCGTATCGACCAAATGGTCGACCGAGGAGGCGCGCGACCGCGTTAACGAGGCCGAGGATGTCATGGACTCGGCCGACGTCCGCCCCGGAATGACCGTCGCCGATATCGGCGCGGGCGACGGCTATTATACGGTGCGGCTTGCCCAGCGTGTCGGCGCGAGCGGGCGCGTGCTTGCGCAGGACATCATTCCCGAGGTGATCGAGCGTCTTGCCGACCGCGTCGCGCGCGAGCGGCTCGACAATGTGTCGCTGAAACTCGGCGCGGTCGACGACCCGCGCCTGCCCGCGGCGAGCTTCGACCGAATCTTCATGGTCCATATGTATCACGAGATCGGCGAACCCTACGCCTTCCTGTGGCGCCTGCGTCCCGCGCTTCGCAAGGGGGGGCAGATACTCGTCGTCGACGGCGACCGTCCGATCGCGCAGCACGGCACGCCCTTCCGCCTGCTCGTCTGCGAGTTCGAGGCTGTGGGCTACAAGCTCGTTTCCTATGACGACAAGCAGCATGCCGGCGGCTACCTCGCCCGCTTCGAGCCCGAGGGCAAACGCCCCGAGCCCGATGCGATCAAAGTCTGCGACAATCCCTGAGGACACTCGTCCTAATAGACGATCAGACGATCCTCGGCGCCGACTTCGGCGAGGAAACTGACCAGCCCCGCGGCGCGAACGTGCGGCACGAGTTCGGTCGCCGCCAAGCCGACGAGCGCCATGCCCGATTGACAAACCAAAAGCGCGATTTCCATCGCGATCGCTTCCTCGACAAGCCATGCGAGGTCGGGCTGCCCAGCGGCGCGGCGCGCCTCGTCGCCGGCGAACGCCACCGGCTCGCGCAGCAGCGCTGCGGCCTCGCCCTGCAGGAAGACGCGCACCGGACGCCCCAGCGCCGCCGCCGCCATTCCCGCCTCTAGCGCCGCATAGAGCCGCCGCCCTTCGGCAACCGCGACAATGATGTTCAGGCCTTGCATATCGGGCACTCGGGATCCTCAGGCACGCCGACCTCGCGCCAGCGCCGGTCGAGCATATCGACGATCGCGAGCCGTCCCGTCAACGCGGAGCCCCAGCCGCTGAGCGCGCGTACGGCCTCCAGCGCGGCCATGGTGCCGATCATTCCGGCGAGCGCGCCCATGACGCCGGTTTCGGCACAATTGATCCCCGGCCGGTCGGGATCGTTACCGACCAGACAGGCATAGCAGGCGTGCCCCGCGCGCCAGCCCTCATAGAGTGCGACCTGTCCCTCGAACGCGCCGATCGCCGCGCTCAGCAGCGGAATGCGCAGCGCGACCGCGGCGCGGTTCACCGCCAGCCGCGTTTCGAAATTGTCGCAGCCGTCGAGAATCAGGTTCGCGTCCGCTAACAGGGCTTCGGCATTGCCGTTGTCCAGTCGTTCGGCGACCGCGATGGCCTCGACATGCGGGTTGATCCGCTGCGCCGCGCGGGCGGCAACATCGGCCTTCAGCGCGCCGATATCTGCGTCGGTGAAGAGTGGCTGCCGCTGCAGGTTCGACAATTCGATCACATCATGGTCGATGATCGTCAGCCTGCCGACCCCCGCCGCCGCCAGATAGGTAATTGCGGGACAACCAATCCCGCCCGCGCCGATAATCGCGACATGCGCGGCCTTCAGCTTCGCCTGTCCCGCACCGCCAAAGGCCGGAAGGATGATCTGGCGGGCATAGCGGTCGAGTTCGGCGTCGCTGAGCACCGTCAGCGCAGCTTGATGCCCGATAGCGAAGCGACGCCCGCCGCATCCGCAGTCTCGTCAACCGCGTCGCTTTCGACTCCGGTCGACCCGAAACCGCCAGCGCCGCGCGCCGTTTCGTCGAGCGTCTCGACTTCGGCGAAGGCTGCGCGCTGGACGGGCGCCGGGACGATCTGTGCTATGCGATCGCCACGCCTGATTTCGAACGGCTCGTCACCAAGATTGGCGAGGATCACCTTCACCTCACCGCGATAATCGCTGTCGATCGTCCCGGGCGTGTTGAGGCAGGTGATGCCATGCTTGAGCGCGAGGCCCGAGCGCGGGCGGACCTGCACCTCGTAACCCGCCGGGATCGCCATCGCGAAGCCGGTCGCGACCGCGTAGCGCGCACCGGGGCGCAGCGTCAGCGTCTCGGCCGCGACGACATCCATGCCCGCTGCGCCGTCACTGGCATAGGCAGGCAGGGGCAGACCGCCGCCGTTGGGCAGCCGCTGGATGGCGATCTCAATCTCTTTCAAGGAGTGCACGTTTTTCGAGCTCATCGGCGATCTTTTCCATCAATTTGCGGGCGACGGCCTGCTTGGGAAGCCGGTCCCAGCTATCTACGCCGTCTTTGCTAACGATATGTACCCGGTTGCTTTCGCCACCCATCGGATCAGCCGAGACATCGTTCGCGACGATCCAGTCGCATCCCTTGCGCGCGAGCTTCGCCTGCGCGTGGGGGATGACGTCGTTGGTTTCGGCGGCAAAACCGACCAGCAGTTTCGGGCGTTCGGACGATTTGGCGAGGCCGGCGAGGATGTCCGGATTCTCGGCGAGCGCGAGCGGCGGAACCTGCCCGCTGCCATCCTTCTTGATCTTTTGCGCGGCAGTATCGGCGGCGCGCCAGTCGGCCACCGCGGCGACCATGATCGCGGCATCGACGGGCAATGCCTGCTCGACTTCGGCCGCCATCTCGACGGCGGTTTCGACATCGACGCGGATCACGCCCGGCGGGGTCGGCAGCGGGACGGGCCCGGCGATCAGCAGCACTTCGGCTCCGGCCTCGGCGGCGGCGGCGGCAATCGCGAAGCCCTGCTTCCCGCTCGAGCGGTTGGCGATGTAGCGCACCGGGTCGATCGGCTCATGCGTCGGTCCCGCGGTGATCAGAATGCGGCGGCCATAGAGCGGGCGGCGGTTCGCGGGCGCAAAATCGGGCTGGCCCGCCAGCGCCTCCGGAGCGGTCAGCGGAATCGGCGTGGGTGCGTTGGCAAGCGCCGCGTCGATCGCATCTTTGATCACCGCGGGTTCGGGCAGCCGGCCCGGACCATATTCGCCGCACGCCATCTCGCCTTCGTCGGGTTCCATCACCGTCACGCCGTCGCCGCGCAGCGTCGCGATATTGCGCCGCGTCGCGGCGTGCAGCCACATGCGCACATTCATCGCGGGCGCGGCGAGCACCGGCTTGTCGGTGGCAAGCAGCAACGTGGTTGCAAGGTCGTCGGCGATCCCCGCCGCCATTTTGGCCAGCAAATCGGCGGTCGCGGGCGCGACGACGACCAGGTCGGCCTCGCGGCTGAGCTGGATATGCCCCATCTCTACCTCATCCTTGAGGTCGAAGAGGCTGGTGTAGACCTTGTTTTCGCTCAGTGCCGCGAGCGTCAGCGGCGTCACGAACTGCTCGCCCGCACGTGTGATCACGCAGCGGACGACATATCCGCCCTTGCGCAGCAGCCGGACGAGCTCGATGCTCTTGTACGCGGCAATGCCGCCGCCGATGATCAGAAGAATGCGCGGCGCGGGCATCAGCGGTGGCAGGCCTGCGCGCTAGGGCGGGCGATCGACAGGGGGTGATTCATCGCCGTCTCCTTCGCGCATCAGTTATGCGCTTCCTGGCTTCAGTTCAAGCGCACGCCTTAAACGGGGGCAGCTCGAACAGTTCGCTTTTCACCGCGCAGCGAACGGATGATTTCGGCGAGCGCGGCGGGCGCGAAGGCGAGCCCGATGAACAGGGTCGGCGTCACGAGCATCGCCCAATAGAAATTGGCGGGCCGCGCGAAGACCATCAGCAGGGCCGCATAGCCAAGCTGGATCAGCAATGTCGCCAGCCCCAGGCGTGAACGCCATGCCGCCCAGCCGAGCAGCGCGAGCGGAACGAGCAGTGCGCCGACCCATCCCGCGAAGAAGCGGAGCAGCGACGAGGCTTGGACGAACGACACGTAGGCGATCCAGCCGCCTTGCCCGTTCCAGCCCTGGCTCGCGGCATCGGTGGGGGTCGTGACCGTCGCCAGTGCCGCGATATGCGCCGCAAGGCCGGCGGCGAAGCAAAGGCCGATCGCGAGCCATCCCGCTGCCGCACGCCAGTCGCGGTCGATCAATGCGAAGAGGCCGAACAGCATTGCGACCGGCAATACGGTCTCGCGGATCGCGAGCGCGGCCGCGATAACCGCCATCGCGGCCCATGGGCGGGCGGGGCGATAGAGCGCGAGCGCGAGCGCGACGAGCGCGCCCGCCGCGACTTCGTGGATGAACAGCCACTCGCGTGCGGCCAACTGCGTCAGGTTCGCAGCGACGAACAGGGCACCGATCGTGGCGGTGCGCGGGAGGTCCGGTTCGGTTCGCAGCCGCCGATACCACGCAAGGACCGCGGCACCGCCGATAAGGAGAAGTGCGAACTGCACCTTCTGCTCGCCAAGCGCGGCCACGATATAGGCGAGCGTGGGCAGACGAACGGCGACGAAGGGGCGCAGCGGATAATTGCCGGCGCGGTGTTCGGCCGCCGCCGCGGCATAATAGGAGTCTCCCGCCTCAACCCGCTGCGCGATGCGCGCATAAAGCGCATGATCGCCGACGAGTCCGTCGAAATGCGCCGAAGAGGGCTTTGCGACTTCGACATGATCGCGGCCGACGCCGCCGGCAACTCCCCACGCCATCAGCAGCACGAGCAGGCCGAGAATCGCCGCTGCGACCGGGCGCGAGACGCCGGCGAAGCGGTTCCAGTCTCGCTTTGCGGTCGCTACTTGCGCCATGTCAGCGCCGACGACATTGCGAAGTTCCAGATCGCGCCGACCACGACGCCGGCAACCCCGGCGACCCACCAGCGCTCGTCATGCCCCGCCATCCATGTGCCGATGCCGATATTGGCGACCGCGCCCAGTGCCGAAATCGCATAGAAGCTGGCAAGGCCGCCGACGACGCGCCAGCCCTTGAGCTTGCGATCGGCGTAAGTGAAGCTGTTGTTGAGAAAGAAATTGAAAGCGATCGCGGTCATCACCGCCGCCGTCTGCGCGGTGACGAAGGCGCTGCCAGTGCCGAGGATCGTGCGCAGCACCGCGAGATGGACGAATACGCCGATCCCGCCGACCATCAGGAATTTGAGCAGACGGACGGGGATGAAACGGCCGATCGTCTTGTCGGCGATCAGCTCGGCATATTCGGCGATCACGCGTGCGCCGATCTTGCTTTCGCCCGCCTCGCGCGTGCGGAATTGATAGGGGATTTCGGCGACCTTCAGCGGCGTCGGGCTCGACGCCAATATGTCGATCAATATCTTGAAGCCGATCGCCGACAGGCGCGGCAGCGCGCGTTCAAAGGCGTCGCGGCGAACCGCGAAAAAGCCGCTCATCGGGTCGCTCACATCGGTGCCGAGCGCGATCTGCCCGGCGCGCGTCGCAAGCCGGCTCATACGGGCGCGGTCCTTGTCCCAGTCGCCGATTCCGCCGCCTGCGACATAGCGCGTTCCAACGGCGATATCGGCGCCGTTCGCGATCGCGTCGATCAGCTGCGGCAGCGCATCCTCACTGTGCTGAAGATCGCCGTCCATCACCGCGATCACGGGGGCCGCCGTCGCCAATATGCCTTCGACAACCGCCGATGACAGGCCGCGGCGGCCCACGCGCTGGACGATCCGCACATGCCGCGATCCGCGGCCGATGCGGCGTATCAGTTCGCTTGTTCCATCGGGCGAATTGTCGTCGACGAATACGACTTCCCATCCGCGCCCGGCGAGTACGACCGAGAGTTTTTCGATCAACCTTTCGACATTGCCCGCCTCGTTGAGCGTCGGCACGACGACCGCAACCTCGAGCGGCAGCGCGTCGACGGGGAGGATCGTTTCGGCAATCAGGGTGTCGTGGCGCATGAAACCTCGGTTTTTCCGGATTTCACGTCCGGGGTTGGTCAGGATCGGATAGTGGCGATTTAAGGTAAATATCCGGTAACCAATGGCGGCTTCATGTGGACGCGACCTTGTAAACATGCAATTTCGCGATTGGGGGTCGCCTTCGGGGATGGGGGGCTGAATGAACGGGTTTTGGGGCGGGACGCTTGTGCTTGCGATATCGCTTGCGCTTTCGGGGTGCGGTTACGCAAAAAAGGCGCCCGAGATGCTGCCGCCTGCGCCGGGCGGGGCCTCGCCTTATGAAGACGAGCGCGCGGCCGCCTATCGCGCCCAACAGGAAGCAATGGCACAGCAAGCTGCTCGCGAACAGCAATCGGCACGCGCCGAAGCCATGCGCGCCTATGAAGAAGCAAAGGCCGCCGTGGCCCAGGCCAAGAAACAGGTCGAAGCCGCGCGCAAGGGGCATATCAACATCCCGGGCGCCAGTGCAGGGTCGACGGGGGCCACGCATTTGGCCGATTCCGCTGCGGGCTCCGCGAGCGATCCGGGCGCCTCCGCAAAGATCGCCTGCCCGCAGCTCGGCGGCCTCGCGACACCCGAAGAATGTGCCAATTATTCGGGCCTGCTCGCGACGATGCAGAGCGGCGTTGCCGCCTTTGATCCGCCCCGCCGGATGGCGATGGGGCGCGATTATCCGGTCAAGCTGGTGATCGGCGCGAAGGAGGTCGCGGCGCAGGTCGTCGACAGCGCGACCGACGCCGGCGACGTGAAGACCGTCGACATTCGGCTCGGCTCGTGGGTCTGCGCCGAATTGCTCGCGACACAGTTCGAGCTGAACGGGCCGGCACGTCAGTGCAAGGAACGCGGGCTGTCGCGCATGCTCTCGTTCGACTGGACCGTCTCGCCAAAGCAGGACGGACAGCTCAAGCTGGGCGTGAAGGTCGAAAGCCTTGCCGAACAGAATGGCAAACCGCTCGATACGATCGACAGCCGGATGATCGCGGTCGATGTCGAAGCCGACGCGATCGGCCGCTTCGATATGATGGTGTCGCGGTTGACCGACAGCCTTGGCGGTGTCCGTACGATGCTGCTCGCGCTGGTCAGCGCGCTTGGCGTGCTGTCGGTCGTGGTCTGGCGCATCCGCAACCTTGGCAAGAAGCCCGAGAAGGATGCGCTGAAGGACCTGACCTCTAGCTGATCCCCAGCGCCCACAATGCCGCGGCGCCCGCCGCCGCACCCGCCAGCGCGGTCAGCGCATAACGCCACCAGCGGCGGTTCTCGCCCGAATCCCACATCAACGGAATGTCGGGCAGCGGCGGTGCGGGCGGCGCGGCGCCCTTCTTCGGCAATTGCGCGTCGAGGCGGCGGATGATGTCGGGGATCAGCGCCAGCGTCTTGCCCTGTTCGCGCAAACCATCGGCCAGTGCGGCCTCGGGGCCGAGTTCGTCGCGGATCCATTCGCTCACGAACGGGCCCGAGACGTCCCACATATTGATCTTGGGGTTCAGCATCGTGGCGACGCCCTCGACCATCACCATCGTCTTTTGCAGCAGCAGCAGATGCGGCTGGGTCTGCATGTCGAAATCGCGCGTGATCGCGAACAGGCCGTCGAGCATCTGCCCGACGCTAAGCTCGCTCACCGGCTTGCCGCGCATCGGCTCGCCGACCGCGCGCAACGCCGTCGCGAATTCCTCGACGCTGTGATAGTCGGGGACATATTGCGCCTCGAAATGGATTTCGGCGACGCGGCGGTAATTGCCCGTGGTCAGCCCATAGAGGATTTCGGCGAGCCAGTAGCGCGCCTGCCGGTTGATCCGCCCCATGATGCCGAAGTCTACGGCGGCGATCGTGCCGTCGGACTTCACGAACAAATTGCCCTGGTGCATGTCGGCGTGGAAGAAGCCCTCGGCGATCGCTTGCCGCAGGAAGGCGTTCACGAGGTTCGCCGACAATTTTTCCATATCGTGCCCGGCGGCGATCAGCGCGTCGCGGCGCGAAATCTTGATCCCGTCGATCCAGTCGAGCGTCATGACGCGGCTCGCGGTACGGTCCCAGTCGATGGCGGGGACCTCATAGGTCGGAACGCCGACCATGGCGTCGCGAAGTTCGGACGCCGAGGCGGCTTCGCGGCGGAGGTCGAGTTCGCGAAGCGTCCAGCGGCGGAAATTGGCGATCACCTGCCGCGGGCGCAGCCGCGTTGCTTCACCGCCGAGCGCCTCGAGATGCGCGGCTGCCCATTCATAGGTTTCGATGTCGCGCGCGAATTGCTTGTCGATTCCGGGACGGCGCACCTTTACCGCGACCTTGCGGCCATCGGTCGTCACCGCGCGGTGGACCTGTGCGATCGACGCCGATCCGATGGGTTCGGGATCGAATTCGCTATAGAGGCTCTCAAGCGGAACCTCGAAGGTCGCCTCGATTTCCTGCCGGATGCGCTCGAAGGCGACGGGGGCGAGCGCGTCCTGCAGCGTCAGCAGATTGTGCGCGGCTTCCTCGCCGACGAGGTCGGGACGCGTTGCGAGCGTCTGGCCGAGCTTGACCGCGGCCGGGCCGATCGCCTGAAAGGCCGCGGCATAGTCGGGTATCTTTGGCTGGATCGTACCTAGCCGAGCAATGCGGCAGAGGCGCTTGACCCCCGGCGGGGTCTGCGGCGCGCTCTCGATTCCGCGCAGCGCGCCGTGACGCGCAAGGATGCGCCCCCACTTCAGCAGGCGGACGATATGGGTGACGGGTCGGGTCAAGCTTTCCACCCGCTGTGGATCGCGACGAGCCCGCCGAGGATCGGCTCGACCTTGACCGCCGTGAAGCCGGCTTCGCGGATCATCCTCGCGAATTCGGGCATCGGCGGAAAGCGGCGGATCGATTCGATCAAATAACGATAGCTGTCCTCATCGTCGGCGATCAGCTTGCCGAGCTTGGGGACGAGATGGTGCGAATAGGCGTCATAGGCCTGCGCGAAACCCGGCCATTCGTTGGTCGAAAATTCGAGGCAGAAGAAACGCCCGCCATAGCGCAGCACGCGGTGCGCTTCCTTCAGCGCGGCGGGGATGTCGGTGACGTTGCGGATGCCGAAGGCGATCGTATAGGCGTCGAAAAACTGGTCGGGAAACGACAGCTTCTCGGCATTTTGTTCGGACCAGACGAGGCTGTCGATGCCGCGTTCGGCGGCGCGTTCGACACCCACGCCCAGCATGTCGGGGTTGATGTCGGCAACGGTGATGCTGGCGCCGAAGCGCTCCATGCGAAAGGCGATGTCGCCGGTGCCGCCCGCCATGTCGAGGATCGTCTCACCTTCGCGCGGTTTCACGCGGCGCACGAAGCGATCCTTCCACAGGCGGTGCATGCCCCCCGACATCGCATCGTTCATGATGTCATATTTGCGCGCGACGCGGCTGAACACCTCGCCGACCATTGCGGTCTTTTCCCCCGCAGGGACCTGTTCATAGCCGAAGCTGACGGTGTCGGGAGTGGCCATGGAGTGCGCGCCTTTGCGGGGGAGTGGTAAAGTCGAACGGCCTTTAGCGGGGCCTTGCCGCCCGCGCAAATGGCGCGTAGCCCGATAGGCGATATGCCCGAACTCCCCGAAGTCGAAACCACTGTCCGCGGCCTCGCGCCGTTTCTCGAAGGCCAGCGGCTGACCGCCGTCACGACATATCGTCCGGACTTGCGCCGCCCCTTTCCCGCCGACCTCGCGCAGCGACTGACCGGCGCGACGGTCACCGGCCTGTCGCGCCGCGCCAAATATGGCGTCATCTCGACCGACCGCGACGATCATATGATCTTTCATCTCGGCATGTCGGGGCGCTGGCGTACCGAGGGCGGCGAGGCGGGCAAGCACGACCATCTGCTGCTCGAAACCGGGGCGGGGCATCGGCTATTCCTCCACGACCCGCGGCGATTCGGATCGGTCGACCTGGTGTCGGGTGATCCGCTGATGCGGTTTCCCGCCTTTGTCACGCTGGGCCCCGAACCGCTGTCGGATGCTTTCGACGCCGCCTATTTGTCCAGGGCGCTGGCGGGACGGCGTGCACCGATCAAGGCGATGCTGCTCGACCAGACGATCGTCGCAGGGCTGGGCAATATATACGTCTGCGAGGCGCTCAACATGGCGCGCATTTCGCCGGTGAAGCCTGCCGCCGACGTATCGAAGGCCAAGCTTGCGGTGTTGGTGCCCGCGATCAAGCAGGTGCTGATCGCCGCCATCGCGGCCGGCGGATCGACCTTGCGCGACTTCCTCAGCCCCGAAGGCGACCTCGGCTATTTCGCGAAGGACTGGCGTGTCTATGGCCGCGAAGGCGAGGCCTGCGAATGCGGCGGGACGATCGCGCGTATCGTGCAATCGGGCCGGTCGACCTTTTATTGCCCGAAATGCCAACGATAATGCGGGGAATCACCCGCAAAGCCATTGACCAAATCACCCTTCATCGCTATGCGCGCACCCTTCGAGCAGGGTCCGGTCGTCCGGAACCGGCCGCATCCGGACATTGATTCGCTGCAAATTGCGCGATTCGGCTGCTCCGCTGAGGCTGTGCTCCGACCATGTAGACCGTTTGAAAGACTAGAGGAATTTATGGCCAATACGCCGCAGGCAAAGAAGCGCATCCGCCGCAACACCGCGCGCACCGTCGTGAACAAGAATCGCGTTTCGCGCATTCGCACGCTGGTGAAGAAGGTCGAAGTCGCCGTCGCAGCGGGTGACAAGGATGCGGCCGCGACCGCACTGAAGGCGGCGCAGCCTGAAATGGCGCGCGGCGTTGCCAAGGGCGTGCTCCACAAGAACACCGTGGCCCGCAAGTTCTCGCGCCTGACGAAAAGCGTCAACGCGATCGCCTGAACCGGCTCGTCCCGAAAGGGAACAAAAAGGACCCGCTGGCATCTTGCCCGCGGGTCCTTTTTTGCGTCCGATATTGTGACAGCGCGATGGCAATAGTGTTGCAGCGCGGTAAGTGACGGAATTACGGCGATTCGTTGTTTCGTCTCTGGATTGTCACATTTAACTCATTGAAAATATAAGGAAAAATGGCACGCTGGCGCGATTCCGGTGCCCCCGATGAGTCAAGATTTTTATTTCAGTATTTTTACATGGGCGCCCCTTGATCGACTCGGCGACCCCTGACTAGACAGGGGCGTCGTCGGCCTTCGCCGGCGGCCGCCACATCGACATGATTCGCAACTTTTCGGGACGCTTTGTCTCGGACAGGAAAGCTGTGCCACTTGCGCAGCGGACGGATCGGCGCGTGGCCGGCCGCCCGATCGTCCGGCGCGCGGGGACCTGAGGGGGCGGCACGGCGTGATAGAGAGCAGCAATCGGCATGGGCAAGACGCAAAGGGCGGAGCGATGAGCGGAGATGCTGCGACGCTTTGGCCGCGCGTGGCCGAAGGGCTGCGCCGCGACCTTGGCGTGCGTACCTTCGACCATTGGCTGAAGCCGGTGCGCTTTGCCGACTATTGCGCGCTGTCGGGCGTGGTGACGCTCGAAACCGTCAGCCGCTTTTCGGCGAACTGGATCAACGAACGCTTCGGCGACCGGCTCGAACTCGCGTGGCGGCAGCAGTTGCCCGCGGTCCGCAGCGTCATGGTGCGCGGCGGCGCCGCAGCGGATGACCGCGCCGCGAGCCTCGCGGCCGCGCCGCTACCGAACTTCGATACACCGGCGCCGGCTGTGCCCGCCGCCAATCCGGCGCTGCTCGGTTTCGACCCGCGCCAGTCGTTCGACCGCTTCGTCGTCGCGCGCAGCAACATTCTTGCCGCCAATGCCGCGCGCCGCATGGCGATGGTCGAGGCGCCGCAGTTCAATCCGCTCTACCTCTGCTCGGGCACCGGGCAGGGCAAGACGCATCTGCTGCAGGCGATCGCGCAGGATTATGCCGCAGCGCATCCGACCGCGAACATCATCCTGATGTCGGCCGAAAAATTCATGCTGGAATTCGTCGGCGCGATGCGTGGCGGTGACATGATGGCGTTCAAGGCGCGGCTGCGCGCCGCCGACCTGCTGCTGCTCGACGATCTCCAGTTCGTGATCGGCAAGAATTCGACGCAGGAAGAACTGCTCCACACGATCGACGACCTGATGACCGCGGGCAAGCGCCTGGTCGTAACCGCCGACCGTCCGCCCGCGATGCTCGACGGGGTCGAGGCACGCCTGCTGTCGCGTCTGTCGGGCGGGCTTGTCGCCGATATCGAAGCGCCCGAGGATGATCTTCGCGAACGCATCATTCGCCAGCGGCTCGCCGCGATGCCGATGGTCGACGTGCCCGACAATGTCGTCGCCTATCTGGTCAAGCATTTCACCCGCAACATTCGCGAACTCGAAGGCGCGCTCAACAAGCTGCTCGCCTATGCCGCGCTCACCGGCACGACGGTCGACCTGACGCTCGCCGAAGACCGGCTCGCCGAGAATGTCCGTACCGCGCGCCCGCGCATCACGATCGACGAGATCCAGCGCGTGGTCTGTGCGCATTATCGTCTCGACAAGAGCGAAATGGCGTCGAAGCGCCGCGTCCGCGCGGTCGCGCGCCCGCGCCAGGTCGCGATGTACCTCGCGAAGGAACTCACGCCGCGTTCCTATCCCGAGATTGGCCGCCGTTTCGGCGGGCGCGACCATTCGACGGTGATCCACGCGGTACGCACGGTCGAGGCGCTGCGCGTCGCCGACAGCGAACTCGACGCCGAAATCGCGGCGATCCGGCGCGCTCTCAACAGCTGATCCACAGGCTTATGCCGGAGTTGTCCCCTGGGTTATCCCCGGGGTTATCCACGCCCTGGCTGGCCGCTGTTCGGCGGTCTGCGGGCGGTATTTAGAAATCCGGATCGACGGGGCGCAAAACCGCGGAACGGCCGTTGCCCTGGGCGATCAACCTGTCGGGGGGCGATCCCTTTTCCACCCAGTCCTCGACCGCGAGACGGATGTCGTACTGGGGATGCCGGGCGCCCGCAGGGGCATCGAGCGACTGGCCGAAGTTCGTCGCCGCCGCACCGCCCTGACAATGCTGCATGCCCGGTACCATGAAGAGCCGATAGAAATCGGGCAGCGGTGCCTGCCCCTGCGTCGCCTTTCCGACCGACCGGTACCAGTCGAGACCCAGGCGGGGCGCAATGACGGCGTCGGACCAACCGAAATAGGACAGGATCTTGCCGCCTTTGTCGCGAAAGCGCTGAAGATCGGCGGGGCGCACATCAAGCTCGGCCGAAAGCTGTGCGGGTGAATAATATGCGAACAGATGCTGCCGCGACTGTTCGGCGAAGGTCCGCTGCGATTGGGCGGCCGGATCCGCGTTGACGATCCATCGTTGCCAGTCGGCGATATCCATCGCGGCCGGCTGGTAGCCCGCGTCGACGATGCGGGCGAGCGAGGCAAGCTGCCCTTTCGAAAGGCAGCCGGACCGTGGCCCGCCCGTGCAGGCAAGGCGCGACCAGTCCGGCCGGCACGCGCCGGGTTGTTGAGCAATGCCGTTCCGTACCGATTTCGCCGGGCAGGCCGCGATTGCGGTGCGTCGGATGAGGTCGAGCTGCGGCGTGCCGAGCCAACCGTCCGCGCTGCGAACGCTATCCTGAATAGCGCCGAAATGACGTAGCTGGACCGTCCATGGATTGGCCGGCGCGCCCGCGATCACGCCGTCCCAATCCTCGGGCCAGCGCGCCGCCGCCATCAGCGCCATCCGCCCGCCGTTCGAACAGCCCATGAAATAGCGATGCCCGGGCGCGCGGCCATAATAGGCGAGGGTTATCGCGTCCGCCGCGTCGCGGGTCGCCTTGATCGAGCGCCAGCCATAGTCGGCGAGGGCCACGGGGCGATCCGCGGCCCAGCTCGCATCGAAGCCGTCGCCGCGGTGTCCGGTGTCGGTCGCCGCGATGACATCGCCGCGCTCCGCGCCCTCGGCCAGCGTCGGCAAATGGATTGCACCCGCGAAGCCGCCATTGCCGATCTGGTAATAACGCCCGCGCCAGCGTTCGGGCGCGGGCAGGTAGACGGTGAAACGGATGTCCGACCCGGGCACCGGATGCGCCGATCCGCTGACCCGGCAGATGCCGTCCGAAAGCACCGCGCTTTCGACCACGGCCTTGTCGAGCGCCAGCGTGGCAAGATGGGCGCAGCGGTCATCCACGGCGGGGCTGCCGAACGACAGAAGCAGGGGCAGCCAGGCGAAGACGTCAGGCAGCTTGCTCGTCTTCCCATGCGAATTTGAACGACCCCGCCGTCGGGTCGACGCCCGCGAGCATCATCCCCTGGCCGCGCGAACTATGCCGGTCGTTGAGCGGCACGTCGGCGGGATCGCGGAGCTGGATCAGCAGCGTCGTGCGCGGTTCGTCGGAGGTGTTGAGCCCCGACCCGTGGACGGTCAGATAATGGAAAAACAAGGCATCGCCTGCCTTCGCGGGAAGCGGGGTCGCGCCCTCGATCGGATAGGTTTCGGTCGAGGCATGATGATCCTTGCCCTCGGCGGGCAGCGGGCCGAGCTTGTGGGTGCCCGGATAGACGCGCAGGCATCCCTTTTCCTCGGGCGCGTCGTCGAAGTGCAGGATCACGGCGATCATCGAATGGTCGCGATGCGGGAAATAGGGATAATCCTGATGCATCGGAAAGGGCGAGCCCTTTTCCGGCGGCTTGATGAACATCTTGTTGTGGTGAAGCTGGACGTTCGGGCCGATGATGTCCTGCGCGATTTCGGTCAGCCGGGGGTCGGTGAGCAGCCGCGTCACCATCGCCGAGCGGAAATGGACGTCGTGGCAGTGGGTGATCGTCGTGCCGCTGCCGCGCACGCTGTCCCACGTCGCGTCGCTGTTGCCCTCCTTGTCGGCGATCCGGTGCATCTCGGCACGGAAGGCCGCGGCTTCCTCGGCGCTGAACAGGCCGGGGACGAGGACATAGCCCTGCTCGTCATAGAATTTTTTCTGCTCTTCGCTCAGCATCGCCGCGGCATCCTTATGGTCCAGATATGCGCCGACCGTGCCGCTTTCGGCCGATGATCGCAATTGGCCTACGTCTTATCTTGTGGTAAAAAATCGAACATGAAAAACCTCGATCTGCCGCTGGAGGATTTGCCCCGCATTGCTGTCGCGGGGCAATTTGTCCTCGCCGACAGCGGTTTTTCGACGATCCATCGGGGGCGCACCCACGCACTGCATCTCCACGGCTACACGGGCGAAATGGAGCTGGCGGGACAGCGTATCCGCATCGCGCCTGGCGATATCACGCTGAGCCCCGCGGGCTTGGTGTCGAGTTACGACCTCGCCGCGCCGGGCGCCCATTGGTGCATCCATATCGAAGCTGTGGAAGGGCAAGGGACGTGTGCTCCGATTGCGCTCCACCTGCCGGGATGCGCCGCCCTGCGTGAACGCTTTGCGCATATCAGCGGGTTGTTCGCGACCGCCAGCGACCCGATCGCGCATATCGCGGCACGGCTCGCGGCGCAGGACCTTCTCCTGACGCTTGCGCGTCGCACCGACCCATTGCCCGAGGACGATGCCGCGGCGCGCGCCGCCGAATATATCGACCGTCATTTCCACGAAGCGATCGGCGTGCGCGACATCGCCGCCGCGGCGGGTCGCGCGCCCGCTTATCTCGCGCGGCTGTTCCGCAGCCGCTTCGGTACCACGGTCCCGCACCGCCTGCTCCAGCGGCGCGCCGAACATGCGCGCTTCCTGCTCGAATCGACCGACCTGCCGATCTGGCGCGTCGCCGAACGCTGCGGCGTCGCCGACGCACAGCGCTTCAACAAGATGGTGCGGAGCCTGCTCGGCGCGAGCCCGAGCGCCGTACGCGCGCGTGTCCGGGGACCGGTGGTCGATCCCGATCGCTGATCAGCGCCAGGCCAGCCAGATTGCCGCGGTCCACGAGAAATCGTCACCGCCGCTGCCCGACCCGTCGACGGGGCTATAGGCTTCGTAAAAGCCATTGCGTTCCATCAGCGCCAGCGTGTCGTGGCGGACGCGCGCCGCCTCGGCATCGAAACCCGCTTCGGCCAGACCGGTGCCGATCATGTAATTCACGACCGCCCACACCGGGCCGCGCCAGTAGCGGATCATCTGGAAGCCCGGATCCTCGGGATCGAGGCTGGGCATCAGATATTCGACCTTGCTGCCGATGCGGTGCAGGTGCGCCAGCATCGCGGCATCCTTCGCGGGGTCGGCAAGGCCGGCGTAGAAGCTCAGGAACGATGCGCTGGTGATGAAACCCGACGAGCGACCGGTGAGGAGGTCGCGCGAGCACCAGCTATGCTTTTCCTCGTCCCACAGCCAGTCGATCCCGGCTTCGGCCTTCGCGATCATCGCGCGGATTTCGGCAGCTTCCTCGTCGCGGCCAAGATATTCGGCGAGCGCCAGGAGGTCGCGGTTCGCGCGCAGCAGAATCATCGACATGCCGATGTCGGCGACCTTGAACGGGTTGCCCGCGGTGATCTTCGCATGGTCCCATCCCTGCGCGACGCCATATTGGACGAGCGCGAGATAGCGGTCATATTCCAGCTTGGTCGGCCGCATCTTCGCGTCGAGATGGCCGGTGTCGCGGCGGGTGTATTCGCCGACGTTCGAGATGTCGATCGGCTCGCCGGGGATGTCCCATTCGGGCGAATTGTCGCGGCCGGTTTCCCAGGGATGCATCGCGACGACGACGCCGCGGCCTTCGGGGTCGCGATAGTCGCGGAACCAGCGATGCCAGCCGACCAGCTTGTCGAACAGGCTTTCGAGGCGGAGGCGATAGGCGTCCTCTGCCTCTGCCGCGATCGCGCTGTCCCACAGCTTGCGGACGACCGTCGCGGCCACGGGCGGCTGGGTGATGCCCGAGGTGACAGGGGTCTTGCCCGTCGCCCAGACCGAGGGGCCGGGGAAATAGCCGGGGTCGTCCTGCCAGAAGACGATGTGCGGCAGGAAGCCGTCGTCCCACTGCGCGCTGAACAGCGTCTCAACCTCTTTCCACGCGCGGTCACGATCATAGGTGTCGAAGCCGAGGGCGACGAAGGCCGAGTCCCAGTTCCACTGGAAAGGATAGACCCGGCCGTTGGGGACGGTGTAGCCGCCGCGGTCGTTGGCGGTCAGGATGGCGCGGGCACCCGCGTCAAGCTTGTCAATTGTCATGTCGCGGATGCCCGTTTTCTCTCTCAGAAGTTGAAGGTGGCGCGCGCCGTGATACGGCGCGGCAGGACCGGACGGCCGACGAAGTAAGCGCCCCCGACCGTCTGGTTGTTGTCGAGACGCGGCGACCCTTCGGTCGTTGCATCGGTGTCGAAGACGTTGAACACATTCACACCCAGGCGCAGGCTCTTGTTGCCGAGCGGCACGGTATAGCCCGCGTCGAGGTTGACGATATTCCACCCGTCGAGCTTGATCGAATTGTTCGACGCGGTGAAATTGTCGCCGGTGTAGTTGGTGAAGAAGGACACATCGAGCGCGCCATCGTCATAATAGAGGCCGGCATTGTACAGGATCTGCGGCTGACGCTCGAGATCGTTGCCGATGATCGCCGGATTCGACGTCGGGACGCCGCCGACGTTCGACTGGAACTCGGTATATTTCGCCTTCTGCACTGTCAGATTGCCGTTGAAGCGCAGATTGGTGAGCAGCTTCAGGTCGAACACCGCCTCGACACCATAGGATTCGGTGGCGACCAGATTGACGAGTTCCTGAAAACCGCCGCCCGGCGCGTTGACGAACAGCACCTGCCGGCGGTTCTTGAGGCTGGTGTAAAAGGCCGAGGCTTCAAGGCTGAAGGCCGGCTGGCTGACCTTGATGCCGCCCTGCACCTGCTTGATGATTTCGCCTTCATAGCTTTGCGTGCCGGGGGCCACGCTGGCATTGGCGGCGGTCCCGGCGGGCAGCGGCAGGAAACCGACCGCGCGCACCTCGGGGAAGAAATAGCCCCGGCTGGCATTGAGATAGAGGCTGACATCGTCGGTCAGTTTGTAGAGCGCGCCGGCGGCCAGCGCCCACTCGGTCGTCGAAACCTTGCCGGTCAGATAGCCGTCATTGCCCCAGATCACGTCGCGCAGCGACGCCGACAGGTTGGGCGTGGTGGCGTCGGTCACCGTCGTCGACGTCCGCTCGCGGCTGATGTCGCCCTTATAATGTTCGACGCGTCCGCCGATATCGAGGTTGAAGCGGTCGCCGATCTGCATCTGGTCGGCGAAATAGGCGGCGTAGCGCTCAGCCTGATGCCGGTTGTTGACATAACCGCCGCCGGCGTTGAGCAGGCCGTTCCGCGAAATGATCGTCGTGACGTTCGTATTGGGGTTGGTGACCGACAGGTTGATCAACTGCGGCTGGTTGTTGAACGCCGCGAGGAATGTCGTCGTGACGTTGACGTCGCGCGCGACCGTGTCGGCATAGAAGCCGCCGAGCGTGAAGCTGTGCTCGATATTGCCGGTCGTCGCTTCCTTGGTCAGGTTCAGCTCGGCAGACAGGTCGTGCATCGGCCGGTTGCGGTCGGTGAAGCGGTTGGCGAAGACAAGGTCGTCCGCCGCCACCGCGCCGCCGCCGACATAGGTGAAGGTCGCGTTGGCCGCAGTGATGCCGTTGAGCTCGGGAATCTGGCCGCGACGTGCGGCGTTGGTGACAAAGGCATTCAGCGTTTCGGGGACGTTCACGACCCCGTCGCCATCCGACCACAGGCCGAACTTGTGCTTATAGTCCGAATATTTGACGCGTCCGTTGATGCCCCAGCCGCTGTCGCCGAACTTTTTGTCGAAAGCGAGGGCGACCTGGCCGCCGCGGGTGGTCACGCCGTCGGTGATATCGGTCGCGAACGGGCCGTCGGGAGTGTTGAAGCCGAGCCCCGCGACGTCGGGCGTCATCAACTGATAGACTTTTTTGCCGTCGTTGCCGGCGATGCGCCCGCGCGTCGTGCCATCGAGCGGGACGGGCAAATAGAATTGTGCCTGATCGTCGATATACTGGCCGTAAAGCGTGATCGACCCGCTGTCGTCGGGGAACTCATATTTGAGGTTGCCGCGGACCTGGAAGCCCTCGGTGTCGAGGCCCGTTTTGATCGGGCCGTCGTCCTTGCGATAGAAACCCGACAGCGCGAAATAGAGATTTTCGCCAAGCGGTCCGCTGATCGCCGCGTCGCCGCGATAGCGGCCCTTTTCGGCCCATTCGATCTGCGCAGTGCCTTCCAGCTCGTCGCGGCCGCTCTTGCTGATATAGTTGATCAGGCCCGCGACCGATCCGGGGCCGAACAGGTTCGACACGCCGCCGCGCACAAACTCGAGACGCGAGATGCCGAGGTCGTTGCGGTAATAGACGTCATAGGCCGACGAATTGAGGCCGAACGTCGACATCACCGGGATGCCATCATACATCAGCGGCGTGAACTGATATTGCCCGCCCGAGGGAAGACCGCGCACGAACACGTTCGATGCGACCTCGCCGCCGCCAGCGTCGGCCTTGATCGTCGGAATGCTCGCGAGAATGTCGGCCTGGCTGCTGACGCCCAGGCGTGCCAGCGAATCCTCGCCGACCGACGTCACCGCGAGCGGCGTGTCGAGCGCGATGCGGCCGCGGCTGGTGCCGGTGACGATGATCGTGTCCTGATCGCTCGCGACCGCTTCGTCGGCCGTCTGCGGCGCGGTCTGGTCGGTGTCCTGCGCGTGGGCCACCTGCAACGGCATCAGCGTCGCGGCAAGCGGCGTCGCGCAAAGCAGGGCGTTACGGAAAGTGCGCGAAAAGCGGCGGTGAGCGGTCATGCTGGTCTCCTCCCATGGTCTCGTCCGGGCCCTTTGCAGGCCGTTGTCATAAAAACTGAAGGGGAGGGTCCTTCAACGAAAGCCCGTATTGTTGCAACGCTGTGTTGCTGATAATGATACGATAAGTCATAAATTGCGGGAGACGAATGATGCTCGATCTGGGCGATCTGCAGGTCTTTTCAAAGATCGTCGAGACCGAAAGCCTGACCAAGGCAGGGCAGGCGCTTGGGCTTCCCAAATCGACGGTCAGCCGGCGCATTTCAAGGCTCGAGGAAAATCTCGGCGTGCAATTGCTCCACCGTTCGACGCGATCGGTGACCGTGACCGAGGACGGCGCGATGTTCTTCGAATATTGCCTGCGCTCACTGGGCGTGCTGCGCGACGGCGAGCGGGCGTTGCAGAACCGCCAGAATGTGCCGCGCGGGGTGGTGAAGATCGCGATCCCCTATGTGCTGGGGCAGAGCCTGATCGGTCCATTGCTCGCGAGCTTCCTCGATCTCTATCCCGACGTGCGCCTTGTCAGCGTGATGACCGACGATGCCGTCGGGCTGCTCCGTGCGGGTTTCGACGTCGCGCTTGCGGTCGGGCCGTTCGCCGATTCGGAGCTTGTCGCGGTCAAACTCGGTGTCACCGAATGTGGCCTCTTCGGCGCGCCGGGCTATTTCGAGCGCAAGGGCATGCCGCAGAACCATGTCGAACTGCCGCGCTTCGACCTGCTCGCGACCGGCACCGTCGACCGCCGTCAGCGCTGGCCGCTCCATACCGAAACCGAGCAGGTGACGGTCGAATTCTCGCCGCGCCTCGTGTGCAACGACCTCAATCTGCTTCGCCACGCGGTGCGGTCCGAACTCGGCATTGCGACGCTCCCGGCCTTCCTTTGCAAGAGCGATCTCGCCGAAGGAAAGCTCGTCGAGGTGCTGCCCGGCTGGCAGGCGCCCGACATGAGCTTTTACGCGCTGTTCGCCGATCCCAAGGGGGTGCCGGTGCGCGTGCGATCGCTGATCGACTATCTGACCGAGAAGCTGAGACCGACGCTTTCCTGGGAAATTTGACCAAGTTGCGAAAAATGGAACAAATAGTTCCATAATCTGGCGCTAGGCGCTTTTGCCGCTCTGCTTCACCCCAAAGGCAAATCACAAGTGGAGGGTGTCATCGCTACCGAGGCCGAACAGGTGGGCAAGACTGCGCAACGCGACCGGTTGATCGCGCTGTTTCGCGAGTCGGTGCGCGCGGTAAGCCCGGAGGTGGCGATGCCGCGCAAAATCCCGCACTCGCCGCACGGCCGTACGGTGGTAATCGCGGTCGGCAAGGCGGCGGCTGAAATGATGCGCGTTGCGCAGGACCGCGCCGAACAACCGCTCAAGGGCCTGGTCGTCACGCGGCACGGACATTTGCCCGAACCAGCGCCGACATGGCGCGACGTCGAAATCATCGAGGCGGGGCACCCCTATCCTGACGAGAATAGCCTCGTCGCCGCCGAACGCGCGCTCGCGATCGCGACGCGGCTCGAGGCGGGCGACAATCTGCTCCTGCTGCTGTCGGGCGGCGGCTCGGCCTTGCTTGCGGCGCCCGCGCCGGGACTGTCGCTCACCGACAAGCAACAGATCACCCGCGCGCTGCTTCAGTCGGGCGCGACGATCGAGGAGATCAACTGCGTCCGCAAGCATCTCTCGCGCGTCAAGGGCGGGCGGCTCGCGGTCGCGGCGGGCGCGGCGCATGTCACGACCTGGATCATCTCCGACATCCCCGGCGATGATCCCAGCTTCGTCTCGTCGGGGCCGACGGTCGCCGACCTTACCAGCCTGTCCGACGCGCGCGACATCGTCGCCAAATATGGCATCGAACCGTCTGCGCAAATTGCTGCGGCGCTGAACGACCCCGCGAACGAGACCCCCGCCGCCGATGCGCTCGGCATTGCGGGCGGCGAGACGCAGATCATTGCCAAGGCGCGCGATGCGCTGGCGGCGGTGCAGGCGATGGCAGGCGCGCAGGGCTATCAGGTCACCAACCTTGGCGACCAGCTCCAGGCCGAGGCGCGCCATCTGGGCGCAAGCCACGCGGCCCTTGCGCGTCGCATGGCAAAGGATGGCACCGCGCGCGTCATCATCTCGGGCGGCGAAACGACGGTCACGGTTACCAACAAGGCGGGACGCGGCGGGCGCAATCTCGAATATCTGCTCGGCCTCGCGATCGCGCTGAACGGCGAGCCGGGCATTTTCGCCATCTCGTGCGACACCGACGGGATCGACGGGACCGACGATGCCGCCGGCGCGACGATCGCCCCCGACACGCTGGCGCGCGCGCAGGCGGCGGGTCTCGTCCCGGCGGAATATCTGGCGTCGAACAACGCCTACAGCTTTTTCGAAAAACTTGGAGACCTGGTCATAACCGGGCCCACGCTGACCAATGTGAACGACTTTCGGGCGATATTGATCGACCCGACGGCGTAAAGGGAGAGACGACATGGCTGGGAACAGGGAAGGTCTGGCGTCGCGCGCCAACTATCCGTGGATATTGATCGGGCTGCTCTGGCTCGTCGCCTTCCTCAACGCCGCCGATCGCAACATTCTGCTTGCCGTGCTGCCCGACCTGAAAGCCGAATTCGATCTCACCGATACCCAGCTTGCGCTGCTCGGCTCGGTATTTTTCTGGATCTATGCCGTCGGTGCTTTCATCGCGGGGCGTATCGGCGACAGCGTGCGCCGCAGCCGCCTCATCATCTTCGGCCTTGTTTTCTGGAGCGTCGCGACCGGAGCCTCGAGCCTCGCGACCGGCTTTGCGCTGCTGCTTACGATGCGCGCCTTCGTCGCGGTCGGCGAGTCCACCTACTACCCCACCGCCACCGCGCTGATCGGCGATTGGCACAAGCCGCAGATGCGCAGCCGCGCATTGTCGCTGCACCAGACTGCGGTTTTCGCGGGCTCGGGGCTCGGCGCGGTCGCGGCGGGCTATATCGCCGACGCTTTTAGCTGGCATGCGCCGTTTCTGATCTTTGGGGCCGTCGGGCTGGTCCATGCTGCGCTGCTCTGGTTTTTCCTCCGCGATGCGCCGATCGTCCATACCGCCGCCGAGCAGGGCAAGCCCGCCGATCCCATCGGGATCGTACTGCGTATTCCCGCCGCGTTGATTCTCTGTGTCGTCTTCGCGCTCGCGACGGGGGCATCGACCGGCGTAACCTTCTGGGCGCCTTACTTCGTAAAGAATCTGCTCGGCCTGAATCTTGCCGATTCGGCATGGGTCGGCTCGGCGACGATCAATATCGCGGGCTTTTGCGCGGTGCCGCTCGGCGGGCTCCTCGCCGACACGCTGGCGAAGAAATCGCCGATCGGACGCTTCACGACGCTGGCGATCGGGCTCGGGCTTGCGGGCCTGCTGCTGCTGCCCTTGCTCGGTGCCGAAACCGCAACGCAGATCGGCATGGTGCTCGTCGCGACGAGTATCGCGAAGGGGTTGTTCGACGGCTGCATCTATGCCGCGATGCAGGACGTCGTCCCGCCGCAGGCGCGCGCTACCGCCGTCGGCATGATGACGATGATCGGCTTCCTCGGCGCGGGCATCACCCCGATTCTCGTCGCGTGGATCGGCGAAAGCTTTGGCATGGGGTCGGGCATCGTCGCAATGGCAGGGTTTTATGCGGCCGCCGTAATCATCCTGCTCGCCACGCGCCTGCAGGCTCGCCGCGGGGTCGCGGCCAATCAGGAGATTGTGAATGTCGTCGAATAAGGCGCTTATCCTCACCGCGCCGCGCGAACTTGCGTTCGAGGAAAGCGCATTTGACCCGCTTGGCCCTGACGAGGTGCGCATCCGCACCCTCTTCTCGGGCATCAGCGCGGGCACCGAGCTGACGCAATATCGCGGCACCAATCCCTTCATGCACCGCCGGTTCGACGAGGCGCAGCGCCTGTTCGTCGACGCCGAGGTGCCGAGCTGGGACTGGCCGGTGCGCAACCTCGGCTATGAGGAATCGGGCGAGATTGTCGAGGTCGGCGGCGGCATTGCGGACCTGAAAGTCGGTCAGCGTCTTTTCGGCACCTGGAATCACAAGACACACCATGTCGCGACCGCCGATTATGTACGTGAGCGACTGCTGCCCGAGGGCGCCGACCCGCGCATCGGTATCTTCTCGCACATCGGCGCGGTCGCGCTGAACGGCGTCCACGACGCGCAGATCCGTATCGGCGACACGATCGCCGTCTTCGGCCTTGGCGTCCCGGGCCAGATCGTCGCGCAAGCCGCGCGCGCATCGGGCGCACGCGTGATCGCGATCGACCCCGACGCCGCGCGCCGCGATATCGCGATCCGTCACGGCGCGCATCTTGCGATCGAGCCCGCCGGTGCGGCCGAGGAGATCAAGCGCCTCACCGGCGGGCGCGGGGCCGACGCCTGTATCGAAGTATCAGGTGCGCCGCCCGCGCTTGGCGAAGCGATCCGCGCCGCCGCTTATAATGCGCGCGTCGTCGCGATGGGTTTCTTCCAGGGCGCGATTCCGGGGCTCAAGCTCGGCGAGGAATTCCACCACAACCGCATCCAGCTTATCTGTTCGCAAATTTCGGGGGTCTCGCCCGACGCGAGCTATCGCTGGTCGAAGCCGCGCCTCTGGCGAAGCGCGATCGAGTTGCAGCACGGCGGCACGCTCGACCTGATCCCGCTGATCACGCACCGCGCACCCTTTGCCGACGCGCCGGAATTGTTCGACCAGCTCGACCGGGGTGCGCCGGGCATGTTGCAGGCGATGCTGGAGTTCGGGATATGAGCGCGCTTCGCGTCGGCCTGCTCGGCTGCGGCGGCATCGGCGCGCGCCATGCCGGCGCGGTCGCGGCGTTACCCGCGGATATGGAACTGGTCGCCTGCTGCGGCCGCGATGCGGAGCGGACAAAGGCGTTTGCAGAGGCGCGCGCCGCCGCCGCTTACACGGACCTCGACGCAATGCTGCGGCAGGAGCGTCCCGACCTCGTCGTAGCCACTTTGCCCCCCTATAATCGCGGCGGTGAGATCGAACGCGTTGCCAAGGCCGGCGTCCACCTGCTCGTCGAAAAGCCGATCGCGCTGAACCAGCAAGCCGCCGACGCAATGGTCGCTGACGTCTCGGCGACCGGCGTCGTCGCGGCGATCGGCTTTATGTATCGTTTCGGCGACGCCGTGCGGCGGTGGAAGTCGGCGGATACCGGGCGAGTCGGGCTTTACGCCGGCGCTTATCATTGCAATGCGCTTCACGCCGACTGGTGGCGCGAGGAGGCCAAATCGGGCGGCCAGATTCTCGAGCAGATCATCCACCAGGTCGACTTGATCCGTCATCTGATGGGCGAACCCGACACCGTCTATGCGCGCCGCACCAATTTCGCGCACCATGATACGCCCGGCTATGACGTCGAGGATATCAGCGCGATCCTCTTCGGCTGGGACGATGGCCGCATTGCGACGCTCAACGCCTCGAACATTGCGGTCCCCGGCGTGTGGCACAAGGAATGGGCGGTCTATGCCGAGCGCATGACCGGGCGCTTTACCGGTTGGAACGATGCGGTGCTGACCCGCACGGCGGGCGAGGTAGCGGCTGAGGAGATTGCCGGGCCGACCGATCCCTTCGTTGCGCAGCTTGCCGACGTGCATCGCGCGATCGCGACCGGCGGCGCGCCCTATATTCCGCTTTCGGAAGGCGCGGCGTCGCTCAAGCTCGCACTCGCGGCACGGCAGTCGGCCGACGAGCGCCGCGAAATCCGGTTGAAGTCATGACGTCATTTGAAAAGAGCGGGATCGTCCTCGGCGGCGTTCAACCGTTGCTCGACGGCGCGGTGCCTGTCTGTTCGGCGGCGGTGCTCGCGAACGGGATCCTATGGTCGCTCGAAGACGGCGGCCGGATCGTGCTGGCGGTCTCGCAAGGCGATGTCATGCGCCTCGACGTCACGGTCAGCGGCCTTGCCGAAGCGCCGCTATCGCTCGGTCTGCGCTTCGGTGCGGTCAGCGGCGTCCGGCGCTATCTTCGCAACGGCTATCATAGCTGGGACGGCAGCTTCTTCGCCGACCCCGGCACTCCCGCGGGCGATGCGCCGCCGGGCAAGGAACCGACGCTCGGCTTTGCGTTGACCGCGCTGGTGCCCGTCGAAGGGCGGGGCGCCGTCGTGCTCGGTTTCGATCGCCATGATCGCTTCCAGAACCGCTTCCGCTTTGGCGGCGATGGCGACGCGATGACGATCGACGTCGAAACCCTGCTCGACCGGACCGGTGCGACTGCCGCCGAGACGCTGCTCTTTTACGCCGACGCCGATACGGAAAATGCGTTGGTCCGCTGGTCCGACCAAGTCGCGGCGGCGTCGCCGATATCCCCGCGCCTTCCCGAAAAACGCATCAGGGGCTGGTGTTCCTGGTACAATCTCTACGCCGCGATCACCGAGGAAAATATCCGCGAGCATCTAAGCGCCGCTGCCACCTATCGCGATACGCGCGGCACCGATCTCGACATCTTCCTGATCGACGACGGCTTCACGCCAGAGATGGGCGACTGGCTCGACGTCAAGCCGCAGTTCCCGCGCGGGATGCGGCCGCTGCTCGGCGAGATTGCCGATGCCGGGTTTACGCCGGGCCTGTGGATCGCACCCTTCATCGTCGGCAACCGCAGCCGGCTTTATGCAGAGCATCCCGACTGGGTCGTGCACGACCGCGACACCGGCATGCCGATCGTCCAGATGGCCTTTTACGGCGAGTTTCGTTGGCACAAGCGCAGCGAGGAATATTATGTCCTCGACATCACGCATCCGGGTGCCGAGGCTTGGATCCGGCGCGTTTTCCGGACATGGACGCGCGAATGGGGCGCGCGCTACTTCAAGGCCGATTTCATGTTCTTCGGCGCCGAATATGGACCCGACCGCGCGACCTGGCACGAACCGGGCCTCTCGCGCATCGCGATCTGGCGCAAGATGGCGGCGATCATTCGTGAGGAAATCGGCGATGCGCTTCTGCTCGGCTGCGGCTGCCCGCTCTGGGCGTCGGTCGGACTGGTCGATGCGGTCCGCATCGGGCGCGACGTCGGGGTCAAATGGTCGGGCGACCAGTCGGCCGAAAGCCTGCTCCGCGATCAGGCGACGCGCAACCATGCCGCAGGGCGGTTGTGGCAGGCCGATCCCGACTGCATCCTGCTTCGCGACCGCTTCCACGATCTCAGTGACGCGCAGGTGGCCAGCCTCGCCCTGCTCGCTGGGCTGTCGGGCGGGGTGCTGATGACGAGCGACCATCTCGGCGAATTGACCGTGGAGCGCGCGACGCTGCTCGATGCGCTCGCGGGCCTCGACGTCGTCGAGTGCCGCTACCCCTCGCTTGGCAATGGCGAGGCGCGGATCGTCCAGCGGACACGGCTTGCCGACGGACGGGCACTCGAACTGCAACTCGATCCCGAAACCGGCGAGAGTCGTTGTACCGATAGCAGCGGAGCCATGTGGCCGTGACTTTCGACCCAACCGAACATCCGCACCGCCGTTACAACCCGCTACGCGGCGAGTGGATATTGGTGTCGCCGCACCGCGCCAAGCGCCCGTGGCAGGGCGAGCAGGGGCGGGCGGTGACCGAACGGCCGCCGAGCTATGATCCCACCTGCTATCTCTGTCCTGGCAATAGCCGCGCCAATGGCTCGACCAATCCGGCCTATTCGGGCCCGTTCGTCTTCGACAATGATTTCGCTGCGTTGCTCGCCGACACGCCCGCGCCCGAATGTTCCGACGATCCGCTCTTCCGCGCCGAAGCCGCATCGGGCACTTGCCGTGTAATCTGCTTCTCGCCCGACCATGCGCGCGGGCTGCCCTCGCTGTCGGACGCCGAGATTGCCGTGGTCGTCGATTGCTGGTGCGAGCAATGCGCCGACCTTGGCCGCACCCATGCCAATGTGCAGGTCTTCGAGAATCGCGGGGAGATGATGGGCTGCTCGAACCCGCATCCGCACGGGCAGGTGTGGGCGACCCGACATATCCCCGCTGAAATCGAACGCGAGGATGCGAACCAGCGGAGCTGGGCGGGCGGCCGGCCTATGCTCATCGAGCTTGCGGAGCGCGAGGCCGGCGGCCCGCGCATCGTCGTCGAACATGCCGAATGGCTCGCAATCGTCCCCTATTGGGCGAGTTGGCCGTTCGAAACTTTGCTGCTGCCGCGTTTTGCGGTGCAGCGTCTGCCCGATCTTAAGACCGCGCAGCGGCAGAGCCTCGCGGCGGCCCTGGGCGAACTCACCCGCCGCTACGACGCGCTCTTCGACTGTGCATTTCCCTATTCGATGGGCTGGCACGGCGCCCCCTTCGGCGAAGGCGATGCCGGCCACTGGCAGCTCCACGCGCATTTCTATCCGCCGCTGCTCCGCTCGGCGACGGTGCGCAAATTCATGGTCGGGTACGAAATGCTTGCCGAGGCGCAACGCGACCTGACCCCCGAGCAGGCGGCCGAGCGGTTGCGGGCGGTGCGGCCGTGACGCTCGCCGGTCAAGTGCTGACGCATTTCGCCCAGCTCATGGGCGCGGCCCCCGACCTCGCCGTCGGAGCGCCGGGCAGGGTGAACCTGATCGGCGAGCATACCGACTATAACGATGGCTTCGTTCTCCCCGCAGCGATCGGTCTGCAAAGCATCGTCGCGGTCCGCCGTCGCTCTGACAGCATCGTTCGGCTGATAGCCGCCGATTTCGGCGATGCCGTAAGCGAATTCGATCTCGCCGCGCCGATCGCACCCGACACGGCGCAGCCATGGTCCAATTATATTCGCGGCGTCGCTGCGACGATGCAATCCGACGGCGTCGAATTCCGCGGGCTCGATATGCTCGTCGCCGGCGACATTCCGCAGGGTTCGGGGCTTTCTTCCTCGGCCTCGCTGTCGGTTGCGAGCGCCATGGCGTTCGGCGGTTTGTTCGCGCCCGGCCGGTTCGATCCGACAGCGATCGCGCTGATAGCGCAGCGCGCCGAATGCGATTTCGTGGGCATGCGCTGCGGCAATATGGATCAGCTCGCCTCCGCGCACGGGCTCGCGGGCCATGCCTTGCTGATCGATTGCCGCAGCCTCGACGTGCGTCCGGTCGCCCTGCCGCACGGTCTGGCGATGCTGATCGTCCATTCGGGGATCCGCCGCGGCCTCGTCGACGGCGCGTATAACGAACGCCGGGCGCAGTGCGAACGCGTCGCCGGACATTTCGGTGTGGCGGCGCTCCGCGATGTGACGCCATCGGCGCTTGAAGCTGCGCGGGGCGACCTCGACCCGACCGCCTGGCGCCGCGCGCGCCACGTCGTGACTGAAAATGAGCGTACGCTGGCCGCGGCAAAGGCCATGGAGGCCGGCGATCTCATCCTGCTGGGCGAGTTGATGGCCTTGTCCCACGCGTCGATGCGCGAGGATTTCGAGATCACCACGCCCGCGATCGATCGGCTAGTGGCGGAATTGCAGCGGGTGATCGGCGGGCGCGGGGGCGCACGCATGACCGGCGGCGGTTTTGGCGGTGCGGTTGTCGCGCTGGTCGAGGCCGACGCCGTTGCTGCAGTCTCCGCGCATGTCCAAGCCACTTATCATACGCCGGAGGGTCAGAGGCCGGCGATCATGGTCGAACGCGCCAGCGCCGGCGCGTCCTTTCTGTAAATCGGCGCAATTGGGGGATGAAGCGAAAGATGAGCGGGAAAATTGCACTGATCGAAGCGGGGGGTACGAAATTCATCGTCGGGGTCGGCGATGCGACGCGGCGGATCATCGCGCGCACGCGGATTGACACGACGCGGCCCGAAGAAACGATTTCCGCGGCAATCGACTGGCTTCGGCAACAGGGCGGCGATTTCAGTGCCGTGGGCATTGCAAGCTTCGGTCCGCTCGACCTCGACCCCGCTTCGGCGACATGGGGATATATCACGCGCACGACGAAACCGCATTGGAGCAACGCCGATATAGCCGGACCTTTCGCGCGCGCGTTCGGTTGCCCGGTCGCGATCGACACCGACGTCAACGGTGCAGCGCTCGCCGAATGGACCTGGGGTGCAGGGCAGGAAACGAAGTCGACCCTGTATCTTACCGTCGGGACCGGCGTCGGAGGCGGCGCTGTCGTCGATGGACGACTGATCCATGGCCTCAGCCATCCCGAGATGGGCCATATCCGTGTCCCCCGCCATCCGGACGACCTCGGTTTCGCCGGGCATTGTCCCTTTCATGGCGATTGCCTCGAAGGCCTTGCCGCGGGACCCTCGATCATCGCGCGCTGGGGCGTTTCGCTTTCCGATCTCCCCGCCGATCATCCCGGCCACGATATCATTGCCTGGTATCTTGCCCAGGCCGCGCAGACATTTGAGGCCATTCTTTCTCCGTCGCGGATGATTTTCGGCGGCGGCGTAATGGAAACGCGGGGTTTGCTCGATCGGGTTCGCGTCAAAGCCGCCGAGGGCGGCGCAGGCTATTTCGCGGGCGACCCTGCGGAGGTGATCGTCGCACCCGCGCTCGGTCCCGATACCGGCCTTCTGGGCGCGCTTGCGCTGGCACTCCGCATATCCTGATCCTCCGGCAATGGTACAGGCGTTTCGCCGGACCTCGGTTCTCCAGCGGTGCGTGCGAGCGGGTTAGCATCATGTTGCCACCCGTTCGATCTGGAGACCGACGATGAAGACCGCGATTGCCGCTTTCGCCTTGTCCGCGCTTCTGGCCGCCGCGCCCGCCGCTGCGCAAACCGACCATGCCGGACATGATACCCCCGCCGCCAAGCCGGCAAAGGTCACCTTGGTGTATCAGCACGAACTGCCGAACGTCCCCGGTAAGAGCGTCAAGGGCGTGCTTGTGGAATATGGTCCGGGGGCGGCGAATGCCTCGCATGTCCATGCGCCTTCGGCGCTGATCTATGCAACCGTGCTCGACGGCGCGGTGCTCAACCAGATCAATGGCGGGCCGGTGCGCACTTTCCGCAAGGGCGAGAATTTCACCGAGTTGCCGGGTGACTTCCACAATGTCAGCGCCAATGCGAGCCAGACCGAGCCCGCGACATTGCTCGCCGTGTTCGTCGTCGATACGAACGAGAAGATACTGACCACGCCGGCCGCCGCGCCGCGTTAAACACAGCATTATCAAATATGTATCAACGGCGGATAAGCCTCGGCTTGTCCGCCGATAGATTTTCTTCGTCGCAAAAACCGACCTCCGGCGTTGACGAAACTAAAATCAATCGATTAAGTTGACATTGTCATTCGGGACTGGTCGAGACGAATGACGGGCTCTCCCCTCGACCCGCGGCTTTTGACCGGGAAGCAGCTTGCTCCGCGTTACCAACGGCTAAAGCGCGTGATGCTCGGGCGACAGCGCCAGGCATTGCGTTCCCCCCAGAAGGGGTATTGCGATGCGTATGTGTAGCAGCATCGACTAAATCATCGCCGCGTGACATGCGCGGGGTAGCGGACCGACCGCGCCCCGCCGACAATCGCGGCATCCCAAAATCTCCAACCGCGCCTCCTCACGCGAGACGTTGCGGTCTGACGTCCGGCACCCGAGCGCCGGCGTGGGGAAACATCATGCCTTTGCTGACCCAATCCGACCTGTCGGATCTGGCTCGCTATCCTGCGTCCCTGCGCAGCGCCGCCCGTGCGCTGTGGGGGGCGGAGCTGGCGACTGCCCGACCCGGCGCGGCGCACCGCGCCACCATTCATCACATCAAAAAGGGGGCGGGATCACCGCCCGGGGACCATATCTAATGAACCGTTTCTCTCCTGATCATCGTTTCAAGCTTCTGCTCGGCGCCGCACTGCTGCTGCCGACGGCGCCGGCATTCGCCACCGAAACCGTCGCCGAGGCAGGCGCATCTGCCGACGGCGCGGAAGCAGGCGCCGACGAGGGGGCCGCGGGGGCTGCCGTCGCGGCCGCTTCAGCCGCCGCCTATGACGGCGCCGAAATCATCGTGTCGGCGCGCCGCCGCGACGAAAGCGCGCAGGATGTCCCGATCGCGCTTTCGGTCGTGGGCGCATCGCAGCTTGAACAGACAGGCAATTATACGCTGACCCAGATCCAGCAGATCGTCCCGAGCCTGCAGGTATTCAGCTTCAATCCGCGCAACACCAACATCAACATCCGCGGGCTCGGCAGCAATGTTGCGCTGACCAACGACGGGCTGGAGAATGGCGTCGGTTTCTATGTCGACAATGTCTATTTCGGGCGTGTCGGCCAGTCGCAGTTCGACCTTGTCGACCTGCAACAGATCGAGGTGCTGCGCGGGCCGCAGGGGACGCTGTTCGGCAAGAACACGACATCGGGCGCGATCAACATCAGCTCGCGCAAGCCAAGCTTCGACCCTGAATTTTCGGGCGAAGCCACCGTCGGCGACTATGGCTATTACCAGCTCCGCGCATCGGCATCGGGGGCGCTGGTCGACGATCTGCTTGCGGTGCGCCTCAGCGGTTCGGTGACCGAGCGGCGCGGTTTTCTGTACAATGACACGCAGAACGAACGCGCGCAGGACTATTCGAACTGGAGCGTCCGCGGGCAATTGCTGTTCACGCCGACCGCCGACCTCGAAGTCCGCATCATCGGCGACTTCGCGCGCCAGAAACAGAACCACGTCCTCAACATCTTCGCCGATTATTTCGGCACCTATGCCAATGGCGCCGCGATACCGAACAGCTTTGCCGAGCGGGCCGCGCGCTTCCCGGGCTATAGTTTTCCGACGATCGACCCCTTCGCGCGGCGCGGCGAGGCCGACAGCCATTATCAGTCGAACATGGACGGTTATGGCGTGTCGGGGCAGGTCGACTGGGACGTCGGCGCGGCGAAACTGACCTCGATCACCGCCTATCGCTGGTGGGACTGGAACCCCGCGAACGACGGCGATTCGACCTCGCTCCCGGTGATCGTCAAGGCGCAGCAGGCGAACCGCCAGCGACAGTTCAGCCAGGAACTCCGGTTGGCCTCCGACACCGACGGTCCGATCGACTATGTCGTCGGCGCTTATTATTTCTGGCAAGTCATCCGCGGCAGGGGCGCGAGCGCCTATGGCCCGGCGGCGGCGCTGTGGAACCGCCCCGCGACCTCGCCCATCCCGCTTGCCGCATGGGAAGCCGCGCTGAATGGCTTCGAGGCCAATTCGACCTCGGATCCGCGCACCAAAAGCTATGCGTTGTTCGGTCAGCTCGACTGGAAATTCACCGACCGGCTGACGCTGACCGCGGGGCTGCGCTACACGCACGAAAAGAAGAGCGGCTCGTTCACGCAAATCCATGTCGCGGGGACCAACCTCGCCACCCTTCCGGCGGGATTGGCGGCACAGGCGGCGGCGCTCCGTGCCCAGTTCAACCCCGTCACCAGCTACTCCACGGGGTTCAAGGACAACAGCGTGTCGGGGCTCGCGACCCTGTCCTGGCAATTCTCGGACGACGCGCTCGCCTATGCGACCTATTCGCGCGGTAACAAGTCGGGCGGGCTCAACCTCACCAACCTGCCCGCGGGGATCGATCCCGACGTCGCGCCCGAAAAGGTCGACAGCTACGAACTCGGGATCAAATCGCAATGGTTCGACAAGGCGGTGACGCTCAACGTCGCGGGCTATTGGACCGAGATCAGCGATTATCAGACCGCGATCACCGAACAGGTGCCGAACACGGTCAACGTCCGCCAATATATCGCCAATATCCCGGGTGTCCGCTCGCGCGGGGTCGAAGGTGATCTGAGTTTCGCGCCGTCGGAGCGTGCGAGCTTTTATGCTTCGGTCGCCTATGCCGACACGACGTACAGCGACTACCGCACCGCCCCGCAGGCGCCCGAGCGGCTGAACGAGGGAGGAATCCAGGACCTGACCGGCGCGCAGCTCCCCGGCGTTCCGAAGTTCACCTACACGCTCGGCGGGGATGTGTCGGCACCACTCGGCAGTCTCGGCGGACGCGACCTGTCGATCTATGCCCATGCCGATTATTCGCACCGCTCGTCATTCAACACCTCGTCGAGTGACAGCATCTACGCCGATGTTCCCGCTTACGGGATCGCGAATGCGCGCATCGGTTTCAAGACCGACGACGGATTGTTCGACCTGTCGCTCTGGGCGCGTAACCTGTTCGACAAGGATTATTTCCAGACTTTGTCGGCGCAGAACACCGGCATCGTGACCTCGCTGATCGGCGAGCCGCGCACGATCGGCGTGACGCTGCGGACGAAGATCTGATGCACGCCGCCCTTTCAGAAATTCGCCGCGACGACAGCCGGAACCGGCCGGACGCGCCTGCGCCGAATACTCGCCGTCCAACCCCCAAAGGAGACTGATATGACGGACCTTCACAACAGCTATGCCAATGCCCGCGACAAGAGCATCGACCTCGACGTCACCCCCGTGACCGGCACGATCGGCGCGATCGTGAACGGCGTCCAGCTATCGGGCGACCTGCCCGCGGCGACGGTGCAGGCGATCCAGGCGGCGCTCGTGCGGCATAAGGTGCTCTTCTTCCGCGACCAGCAGCATCTGACCGATCAGGACCATGAGGATTTCGCAGGCCTGCTCGGCGATCCGGTCGCGCACCCGACGGTGCCGGTTGCCGAGGGATCGCGCTACCTGCTCGAACTCGACAGCAAGGAAGGCTATGCCGCGTCGAGCTGGCACACCGACGTGACCTTTGTCGATGCCTATCCCAAGGCATCGATCCTGCGCGCGCTGACGATCCCCGAAGCGGGCGGCGACACGCAATGGGCAAATGGCGAGACCGCGTATGAGGGGCTGCCCGAAGTGCTGCGTCAACTCGTCAACAATCTGTGGGCGACGCACACCAACCTCTATGATTACGCCTCTATCCTGCAATCGGCGCCCGACGGCGAAAGCGCGGCAAAGCGGATCAAGGAACATCGCAATGTCTTCGCCTCGACCGTTTATGAAACCGAGCATCCGGTTGTTCGCGTCCATCCGGTCAGCGGGCAGCGCAGTCTGTTGCTCGGCCACTTCGTCAAGCAGTTCGTCGGGCTGAACGCGGCCGACAGCGCGCGGCTGTTCCAGACGCTGCAGGATCATATCACCAAGCCCGAAAATGTCGTGCGCTGGCGCTGGCGCGAGGGTGACGTCGCCATCTGGGACAATCAGGCGACCCAGCACCGCGCGACTGCCGATTTCGGTTTGCAGCGCCGGACGCTCCGCCGCGCGACGATTTCGGGCGAGGTGCCGGTCGGCATCGACGGGCGCCGCAGCCGCACCGTCCGCAAGGAAAAGGCGGTTCAGTACGAACCCGCCTGACGAAATCGGCCGGCGCTTTTGGTTCTCCCTTTCCTTCCTGTGACTGCGTCGGCCCTGTCTGCGGCGCGCCCCGGTTCCATTCGCCCGGGCGCGCCGACCTTTTATGTTCGAAAGCCCATCCGATGACCCATGGTTCGCGTTTCGCCCGCTTCCTCCTTACCGCGCTGATCGGCGCTGCCGCGACTATCGGGCCGGTGCAGGCGAAGGAGCGACGTCCGAACCTGCTCGTCATCGTCGCCGACGATCTCGGCTACTCGGACCTTGGCGCGTTCGGGGGCGAGATACGTACGCCGAACCTCGACAAGCTGGCGCTGAACGGCATCCGGCTTGCCGGCTTCCATACCGCGCCGACCTGTTCGCCGACGCGTTCGATGCTGCTGTCCGGGACCGACAATCATCGCGCCGGACTCGGCACGATGGCGGAGATGATCCGCCCGAACCAGCAAGGCAAGCCGGGCTATGAGGGCTATTTGCGCAGCGATGTCGCGACGCTTGCCGAGCGGCTCGGCGCCAGCGGCTATCGCACTTTGTTGTCGGGGAAATGGCACCTCGGCCTGACGCCCGAGCAGGATCCGCACGCGCGCGGTTTCGAGCGCAGCTTTGCGTTGCTGCAGGGTGGGCACAATCATTATGGCACCGACATCAAGCCCGAAGTTAGCCCCGGGACGCGCGGGATCGCGACCTATCGCGAAAATGGCAAGATCGTCGCGCGTTTGCCGTCGGACTTTTATTCGAGCGACTATTTCGCGACCCGGCTGATCGACTTTCTCGGCGAGCGGCCAGCTAGGGGGAAAAGCGAGCGGCCGCTCTTCGCCTATCTCGCCTTCACCGCGCCGCACTGGCCGCTACAGGCGCCGGCCGAGGACATCGCGCGCTACAAGGGGCGCTATGATGCGGGCTTCGACATATTGCGCGAGCGGCGGCTGGCGCGGCAGCGCGAACTCGGCATATTTGGTCCCGACGTTGCCGCGCACACGCCGCGCAACCGCGACGGTAGCTGGGATAGCTTGACCGCCGATCAGCAGCGGCTCGCCGCGCGCAACATGGAAATCTATGCCGCGATGGTCGACCGGCTCGACCAGAATGTCGGGCGCGTGATCGAAACGCTGCGCGCGTCGGGCGAACTCGACAACACCGTCATCGTCTTTCTCGCCGACAATGGCGCCGAGGCGCTCGACGTCGAAACGACCGGGGCGCAGATGCTGGCGAGCTCGCTCAAGGGCGCCGACAACAGCTTTGCCAATCGCGGCGCTGCGTCCTCCTATCTGACCTATGGCGCGGGCTGGGCCCAGGCGGCGACCGCGCCGTCGTGGCTGACCAAGGGCTATCAGAGCGAAGGCGGCACGCGCGCGGTCGCGTTCATCAGCGGCGCGGGCATTGCGGCGCGACAGAGCGCCGAGACGCAATATCTCTCGGTCGCCGACATAGCGCCGACCCTGCTCGATCTTGCGGGCGCCGATGCCAAGGCGACGCAAGTCGCGGGGCGGGTCGTGCGTCCGATCACCGGCCGGTCGTGGGCTGCCTGGCTCAAGAATTCCGGTGCGCGGGTCTATGGCGCTAATGATGGCGTGGGTGCGGAGCTGTTCGGCTCGCGTGCCTATCGCCGCGGCGACTGGAAGCTCACCGACATCGGCGACGGCATCTGGCGGCTGTTCGACATCGCGCGCGATCCTGGCGAGACACGCGACCTGTCGCTGGCGCACCCTGATCGTAAGGCAGAGCTTGCTGCGGCGTGGGATCGTTATGCGCAGGATGTCGGCGTGATCCTGCCCGACGCCATTCCCTATCGGCCATAGGTCGCGCATATCATGCGCTTTGGCGCGTTAGGGCTTGTCAATCAGATTAGTTGAGTTACTTTCGCCGTTCCGGGACGTATTTCCGAATCGAACGACCGAAAGGACTGCTCATGGCCACGCAGCTCAACACCCCCGACCTGTTCGAAACCGCGCGATCGCTCGGCGTGTCGATTTCGCCTTCGACCCCGACGATCGGCGCAGAGATCAGCGGGCTCGACCTCGACCGACCGCTCTCCTCCGAAGAGGCCGACCTGCTTCGCGCCGCGTGGCTGCGCTTCAAGGTCATCTTCTTTCGCGATCAGAATATCAGCCACGAAAGCCACGTCCGCCTTGGCGAATTGTTCGGCGATCTCGAAGGTCATCCGGTGATCCCCTCGGTCGAAGGCTATCCCGAAATCCTCAAGATCGAGGGCGTTGAGGGCGTCCAGCTCACCGCCGAGACGCTTGCACCCTTCCAGGCGTATAACAAATGGCACACCGACGTGACCTTCCGCGAGCGGCCTTCGATCGCGTCGATCCTGCGCGCGCGACACCTGCCGCCGCTTGGCGGCGATACGATGTGGGCCGACACCGTCGCCGCCTACGCCGGGCTGCCGCAGCCCGTGAAGGACCGCATCGAGGGACTCCAGGCCGAACATGACATCGTCCGCAGCTTTGGCGGCCGTGTCACCGAGGAAAAAAGGGCGCAACTCGCGCGCGATTTCCCGCCGGTGCGCCACCCGGTGGTGCGCTCGCACCCAGAAACGGGCGAGAAGATCCTCTACGTCAATTACACCTTCACCAGCCGCATCATCGGGGTGAGCGAGGAAGAGAGCGACAGCCTGCTCCGCCTGCTGTTCGACCGGATCAAGGTGCCCGAATATCAGGTGCGCTTCCGCTGGACCCCGAATGCGATCGGCATCTGGGACAATCGATCGACCCAGCATTATGCGGTCGGCGATTACTGGCCCGAATATCGCGCACTCGAACGTGTGACTGTCTCCGGCGATGTGGTAACATCATGAGGATGATCGAAGCGCAGCTTCATTCTCCGCGTCCGCGCTTCCGCACCGCGACCCGCGTCGCGATCGTCGGCGCGGGCTTCTCGGGGACGTTGCTTGCGATCAACCTGCTCGAACAGCCCGACGTCGAAGTGTTGCTGATCGAGCGCGACCGGCACCGCATGGGCGCCGGGGTCGCCTATAGCAGCACCGAAACCTCGCATCTGCTCAACGTCCGCGCGGGCAATATGAGCGCCTTTGCCGACCGTCCCGACCATTTCTGCGATTGGCTGGCGGCGCGCGGGCTCGGCTGCGAGGCGGCATTCGTGACGCGTGCAACCTATGGCCGCTATCTGCGCGAAACGCTGCGCGCGGCGATGGAGAAATATGGCCGGCGACTGAAGCTCGTCGATGACGAGGTGCTCGATATCGAGGAGAAGCGCGGGCAAGTCACGCTGGGGCTCGTCAACGGCGGGCTGATCGAAGCCGACCGCGCGGTGCTCGCGATCGGCAATCTGCCGCCGCACGACCCGCCCGCGATCGAGGGCGCGCATCTGCCGTCGCATCGCTACATCGGCGATCCGTGGGCCAGCGCTTTCGAGGATGGGCTCGACAAACAGGCGCCGGTGCTTGTCGTGGGCACCGGGCTCACTGCGATCGACGTCATCCTCCGTCTCGTTTCGCACGGGCATGAAGGGCCGATCACTGCGCTGTCGCGGCGCGGCCTGCGCCCGCATCGCCATATCGACGGCCTGCCGCGCCCCAAGCCGGTGCTGGCCAAGCCTGCGCCCGATCTTTCCGAACTGGTGGGCTGGGCGCGCGACGAGGCGAAGGATCGCGACTGGCGACTGGTCGTCGATTCGATCCGTCCGATCACACAGATGATGTGGTCCGCCGCCGATGCGGAGAAGCGCGCGCGCTTTCTGCGCCACCTTCGCCCTTTTTGGGATGTTCATCGCCACCGGCTCGCACCCGAGGTCGCCGACCGGATCGATGCGCTGATCGCGTCGGGGCAGCTCCATTTCCGCGCGGGCAAGATCGCGCAAGTCGCGGTCGAATCCGACGCGCTGGCCGTCGCTTGGCTGCCGCGCGGTGAGGCGGAACCGGTAACGACGCGCGCCGCGCGGGTGATCAACTGCACCGGTCCGCAAGGCGATCTTCTGCGTTCGTCGGACCCGCTGGTGAAGCGCCTGCTCGGTGCGCGGCGTATCCGCCCCGATGCGCTCCGCCTGGGGCTCGATATCGACCGCGACGGGCATATCGTCGATGCATCGGGGCGTTCGTCGGAGCATATTCTCGCAATCGGCCCGATGACGCGCGGCGATTTGTGGGAAGTCGTCGCGGTGCCCGATATCCGCAACCAGGTCAGCGCGCTCGCGCGCCGTCTCGTCAACGCGCACTGGACCGGCGGCGAAGGGCTTTAGGCCTCGCCCTCTCCGAAAAAACTTTCTCTCCTGCATCCAATGGCAGCCATCGTGCCGTCCAGTTCATGACCGGCCTTCGCCAGTCCGGGCGGCGGTGCCCCCGCGGTGTTGATATGTGCTCCCCGGTGCAGGTCATCCCCGCCTTGCCGGGAGCCGTCGCCTGTGGTTTCACCATGCCATAGCGGCATGAAGGAGAGAGATTTCGATGGACCTGATGATCACGACGGCCGCTGTCGCCACCGCCGCGCCCGCAGCGGCGGCGCCTGCGGCAACGGTGACGGTTCCCGTTACCGGGGCGCAATCGATCAGCCCGGCCGACGTCGCTGCCTATATCGACCCGCGTGACATAGCGTCGTTCCTGCCGCCGCCGCCTCCAACCACCGAATTGGTCGCAATCAGCAACAATTTCTTCGGCTGGCTCGAAAATATCACGATGGTCGCGTTGTTCGTCGTCGGCTTTTTCCTGCTCGCACGGTTGCTCCATGCATGGATGCTGCATCGCTCGATCCGCCGTGCGCTCGACGCGAAATCGGACGCGGTCAGCCCGCTGATCGACAAGCTCAACAAGCCCTATGAACATCTGGGTTGGCAGAGCGGCAGAGAAAACACCAACGGCGGAGACGACCGCAACGCGCTCGTGTTGCTGGCCATCGGCCTTGCGATGGCCGGTTTCGGGCTGATCCAGGGGCATGAGCAGTTGATCCGGACCTCGGCCGGCGCTGCGCTTTTCCCCATATTCGTCGGCATCGCGCTCCTTGTCCGTCGCCGCCTTGCGCGCGCCGCGGCTGCCGAGGAGCGCACCGCTGCGTGATGAGGGATGCGCCGAAGAAGATTGGGCCCTCAACCAGCGTGTCGTCGGGGGAGATCGCGCAGCTTTTCAGCTCCTCGTGCTGCGGCACGAAGGGCGATTGCGTGCCTTTCTGTCCCGCGCTGCCGGATGCGACGCCGACGATCTGGCGCAGGAAGCTTTCGTGCGCGCCTGGCAACGCGCGGGCGAATATCGGGGGCAGGGGAGCTACGCGGCCTGGATCATGGGGATCGGCTGGCGGCTATTCCTCGACCAACGGCGGACCACGCGGCGGCGCGATGCGTTGGCGGCGGGCGAGGAGGGGGCGACTGCGACCGACCCGCGCCCGGCGAGTGATGCGGCGATCGACGCCGACCGGCTGCTCGGGGCGTTGTCTCCACAGGAACGAGCCGCGCTCACCTTATGCTTTGGCCATGGCTGGTCGCACGGCGAGGCGGCCACGATCATGGGTTTGCCATTGGGGACGCTCAAATCGCTCGTCTTGCGCGGGCGCGCAAAGGCGCAGAAGATGATCGGCGAAGGAACGGACGCATGACGAGCCCGAACGATCAGAACATCGACGCGATGCTCGCTGCGCTGCTGGCGCCATCCGCGCGGCCGGGCGATCGCGGCTTTGCGATCGGCGTCGAGCGCGCGATCGACGCGCAGGCCGCCTATGCGCGGGCGCGCCGGCGCTTCTGGCGAAGCTTCGCGTTCGAGGCGCTTGCGATCGGTGCGCTGCTTGCAGCGCTGTGGCTGCTGTCGTCGGCGCCGATGCTCGCCCCGCTCGTCGGTAGCACCCAGTGGGGCCTCGCGCCGCCTCTGCTGCTCATCCTTCTGCTTTGGTTCGGGACACAGCGCTGGCGCCAGACCTGACTAGCGCCAGCCGCCCGATCAGGCGTCGCTGTCTTCGGCTTCGCTCGCGAGCGGCGCGTCCGAACGCGGCTTGCGTCCGCGCGGTGCCGCCGCGATCGCGGGCTGCGCGACGGGATCGAGCGCCGCAGCGCCCTTGACCAAGGCATCGAGCGATCCGCCGTCGAAGCCGAGTTCTTTCATCAGGCTATCGATCACCGGCGCCTGCGCGCGATAAGCGAGCGCCGCCGACACCGCATTGCTGGCGAGGTTGCCGCCATCGCCGTTCGCGCCGTTGGTCGAGGCACCGCCGCCGCTCTGGTTGATCCCGTCGACCTGGATGATCTTGATCGAATCGATCGCTTCCATCGGCTTCGCGGCTTCGCGCACGACCTCGGGCAGCACCTTGAGCAGCGCCATCTTGGTCTGGAGCGAAATCTGGTTCGACGACAGAAGGTTCGCCGCCTCGTTGATTGCGCGTTGGCCCGCGGCCTCGACCTCGAAACGGATGCGCGCGGCCTCGGCGCGCAGCTTTTCGGCTTCGGCCTGGCCTTCGGCTTCGAGGCGGAGAGCCGCGGCACGGTTCGCTGCAGCTTCCTTTTCGGCCTCGGCCTCGACCTTGACCGAAATCGCCTGCCGTTCGGCTTCCTTGGCGGCCTCAATCAATTCGATGCGCTTCGAACGCTCGGCCACCTCGGTTTCGCGCGCGGTGGCAACCTGTTCCTCAGCAGCAACCGCGATGGCGCGCGCGGCGTCGGCTTCGCCGCGCGCCTGACTTTCCTCGCGGCTCTTGTTCTGGATCAGGATCTGCTGTTCCTGCCGGGCGAGTTCGATGGCCTGTTCCTGCGCGATGCGCGCTTCCTCGATCGCGCGGTCCGCCTCGATCTGCTTGGCGTCGACGAGTTGCTTCGCCTGAATGCGCGCATTGTCGGCCTCTTGATTGCGCTGCGCCTGTTCGCGCGCAATTTCGGCCGCCTGCGCCGCGCGGCGCATCTCGACCTCGCGTTCCTGTTCGAGACGAGCGAACTCGTTGTCGCGCGAAATTTCGAAGCTGCGCTTGTCGGCCTCCAAATTCTTCGTCTCGATCTGGACGCGGGTGTCCTGTTCGATGTCGTTGCGCGCCTTCTTGCGCAGCTCGATCTGCTCCGTCAGCTTGGTCAGACCCTCGGCGTCGAAGGCGTTGTTGGCGTTGAAATGCTCGATCGACGTCTGATCGAGCCCGGTCAGCGACACAGATTCGAGTTCAAGACCGTTCATCGACAGGTCGTTCGAGCTGACCTGCTGCACCTTTTGGACGAAATCGGCGCGCTGTTCGTGAAGTTGGTTCATCGTCATGCCCGCAGCGACCGAACGCAGCGCGTCGACGAACTTGCCTTCGACCAGATCCTTGAGCGCCTCGGGGTTCATCGTGCGGAGGCCCAGCGTCTGCGCGGCCATCGCGATCGAGCCGGCGTCAGGCCGGACGCGCACGTAGAATTCGGCCTTCACGTCAATGCGCAGGCGGTCGAGCGTGATCAGCGCGTCGACATTCTTGCGCTCGACCGCAAGCCGCACGGTGTTCATGTTCACCGGCATCGTTTCGTGGAGCACGGGGAGGACGAGCGCGCCGCCGTTCATGATCACGCGCTCGCCGCGAAATCCGGTGCGGACAAACGCAATTTCCTTGGTCGCGCGATGATAAAGCCGCGTGACAATCAATCCCAATATCAGGAGCGCGGCAAGCCCGATGCCGGCGTAAATAGCAATTTCAATCATGGACCACCCGTTGCTGTCGATTCGTGCCTCCGTGATTGGAAGCCCCCGCACGGATATTAGAGTCAGTCGAGCCGCGGTAAATAGAAATCGCCTCGGGTAAAGCCTTTGAATATATCGCCTTCGCGCTTTACGAGCAGCACGCTCTCGCCGGTCTGGAAAACCTGATCGGCGCTGTCGGGCTCGACCATGATCTGGTGCGGCTGTCCGTGTGGATCGGTGACGCGCGCGCGCGCAGGATGCCCGACGCGGGCGGTTCCGATGCTGATCTCGGCATAGAGCCCGACCAAATCGTCGCGTTCGATCGCCGTGGTTTCGAGACCGGGAAGAATGCGCGCGACAAGGCGCGCCGCGCCGCCGGCGACGGGGAGCGCAGCGACGGCGGTCAGGGGTACCATCAGCAGGTTGGTCCCCGGTCCCCCGGTTAGCGCGGTCATCAGTTGTTGCAGCCCAAGCCCGAGTGCACCGAAGAGTGCGAGAAAGATTACCAGCCACATCAGGAACGGCACGCGGCCAATCCCGGCCCAGGCGAGTAGCGTATCTGCAAAGCCGATGTCGCCGTCGGTATCGCCGTGCATGTCGGCGTCGATATCACCCGCGAGCCCGATCGCCTGCACGACGCCTATCAACAGCATCAGCAAAAGCGCCGAACTGAAGACGATATTTTCGGGTGCAAGAAACTGGTCGAACATCAGTGTCTATGTGACCGTGCGTGCTCCACTTGGCAAGCGGTGCCGCGGACGGTTTTACGCCGGGTCTTCGCCCTCAAGTCCCTGATATTTGAGCTGGAGATAGCGTTCGCGCGTTGCGAGTTTGTCGAGTTCGCCCGCGGCAAGACTGCGCGCGGCATGGCCGATCTCGCTTTCGAGCGTCTTGAGCCCGCCGACGAGCGTTTCGTCGGGAGTTCGGCCCGCATGCGCTTCGGTGCGAAGGCCGGCGGGGATGCGCTGATAACCAGCAACGAGTTCTGGCAGATCCTCGCCGACGAGCTTGCGGATATTCGCCGCGGCGGGGCTCGATGCGTCGAGCGTCTGGAGTTGCGGCGCGAGCAGATCGAGCTGGACGCCGATACCGTCGACGAGCTGGCGTGCGGGAGCGGGGAGCGCGGGGCGCTGCGCCTCAAGCCAGATTTCGGTGCGGCCCGCAAGCTGCTTGAGGTCGGTCTTGGGAAGGTCAGCCTGGCGCGGTTCGGGGAAGGGCGAGCGGCCGAACAGCACCGCGACGCCGATCAGGAGGATGAACAGCGCGAGCAGCCCGGTGAAGCCGAGCGGCTGGATCAGCGCGCCGAACACCGCCGCCCCGATCAGCACGATCCCGCCGGCGATCAGCACACGGCCCAGTTTTTTGTAGAGATGCTGGCGGCGCAGCGCGACGCTCTTGGTTCCGATCGGACGGCGGCGTTCGCGCGACCGTTCGATCGCCGAAGCGGCCGAAATGCGGATCTTGTCGACTTCGCTCATGCTCATCTTTTGCCTTAGCCTTCGAGCGCGGCGAGCGGACTGTCGGCGCCGCCGACGCTGGCCTGCGCCTGGCTCGCGCCCTCGGCACGCGCGATATAGCCCTTCGACTTTGCGACTTCGCCCTCGAGCGTGGTGACAGTCGTCTTCATGCTGTCGAGCGCCTTCAGCTTGAAGGTGTCGATCGCGTCCATAGTGTCATAGATGTTCTGAAAAGCGCGCTGCAGCGTTTCCATCGGGATCGTGCTCGACGCCGCCTGTTCGTGGATGCGCGCGGTATTGTCCTTGAGCATCTTCGACGTGCCGTCGATGATGTTCGCGGTGGTGGTGTTCAACGCGGTGATCTGTTCGAGCACCAGTTTCTGGTTCGTCATCGCCTGCGCGACGGTAATCGCGGTTTTCAGTGCGCCGACGGTGGTGGTCGAGGCGCGGTCGACGCCCTTCACCAGCTCGACGTTGTTCTTTTTCACAAGGTCGAGCGCGAGATAGCCCTGCACCGTCACCGCCATCTGCGTCAGCAAATCCTGCGTCCGTTGGCGCGCGTAGAAAAGCGCATTCTCGCGCAGCACCTTCGCCTTCGCGGGGTCGACGCCGTCGAGTTCGTTTGCCTTGGCTTCGAGCTTCTCGTCGAGCGTCTGGGCGATGTGGACCATCTGTTCCAGCTTGCCCATCGACTCCCACATCTTGCGGCGCTCGACGTCGATCGCTGCATTGTCCATCAGCAACTCGTCCTTGCCATTGGCAAGCGCGGTCAGGATTCCGCCGATATGTGTCTGTGCGCTGCGATATTGCGCGAAATAATTGTTGATCTTGCCGCCGAAGATTTTGTCAAGAAAACCGCGCTTCGAGATCAGCTTGCCGTTCGCCGACGGGTCGAGCCGCTCCACCGTCGTGCGCAGTTCGATAAGGTTCTGGCCGATGTCGGTGTCGCGGTCCATTGCGCGGATCGGCCTGTCGAGGAAGCGGTTCGAATGGCTCGCCGCTTCCAGCATTTCCTTGCGGCCCATGTTGGTGATCTGGTCGACCTTCTGGCCGAAGGCAGGTGAATTGACGTCCTGCGCGACAAGATCGTCGATGAAACCATCAACGCGTTCGCCGAGCTTCGACTTCTGGTCGGTCGACAGCGGGACAAGGCCGGCGGCCTTTTCTGGGGCGACCGTCGGGACGGGATCGGGCGGAGTCAGTTTCAGCTCGTCGGTAACGGTCGCGGTCGCCGTCGCACTCTCTTCGCTCATTCGTCTTCCTTCCAGCCCCAAGCCAATGCCTATATGGCATGCGCATCTGTGTTATTCAAGCACCACACCTTGTCCCGGCCGCAGCAATGGCGCGATCCACGCGGACAGGATCAGTTGCGCCATGTGATAGACGAGGATCGGAACAAGCACCATGCCGGCGATGGCCGGTGGGAAAAGCGTCGCGGCAAGCGGAGCGCCGACTGCGATGCTTTTTTGCGCGCCTGAAAATAGCAGCGTGATCCGGTCGGCGCGCGCGAGCTTCAGCAGTCCGCCGAGTGCCCAAGCACCGCCGAAGGAGAAGGCGAGCAGCGCTGCGACGGCTGCGAACACGATGGCAATCTCGCGCCCGTCGAGCAGGTTCCATATCCCCGCCACCACTGCCGCCGAAAAGGCGACATATACGGCGATGGCAATGGCGGTGCGATCCATGAAGGTGGCGAGGCCGCGATGCGCGAGCACCCATGGACGCAGCCAGCGCTGGACGAGCTGTCCCGCGACGAAGGGCAGGAGCAGGATCGACACGATACGAAGCACCGCCTCGCCATGGATCTCGCCTTCTGCTCCTGCGAGCAGCGCAAAGAGCAGCGGCGACAGAGCGACCCCGCTGAGATTGAGCAGCGCCGCCGCGACAACGCTCGCCGCGACATTGCCCCCCGCAAGGCTCGATGCGGCGGTTGCCGACTGGACGGTCGAAGGCAGGATGCCGAGGAAGAGAAAGCCGAGCGCGAGCGTGGCGGGGAGCAGCGGCGCGGTTGCCGCCTGCGCCGCGAGGCCGAGCAGCCCCATGAAGCCGAAGCAGAAAGTAAGCGCGCTGCCCTGCAGCTTCCAGTTTCGGATGCCGTGCAGCACTTCGTCGCGCGGCAGGCGCACGCCGTTCAGGAAGAAAAGGAAGATGATCGCCGCGGTCGACAGCCCGCTCGCGATCGGCACCGCCGCGCCGTGCACCGGCAGCAGGCTCGCGAGCAGAATCGTCGCAAACAATATGGGAACGAAGCGGTCGGGGAAGATGCGGGACAGCATTGCGATCAGCGATGGCGGGACGACGCGCGCTTGGCAAGGGCGCGCGACACGATAGAGAGGCCGCATGACCCGTATCCTGATCCTCGCCGCGCTGCCCGAAGAGGGTGATGCGCTGTTTCCCGGCACCGGCGACCGTGTTGGCGGACTGTTCGCCGAACGGCGGCGGGTCGTTGCCGGACACGATGTCACCATCGCGACCTGTGGGCTTGGCAAGGTCAACGCCGCGCTGTGTGTGGGGGGGCTGGCGAGCGATGCCGATATGCTGCTGATGACCGGCACCTGCGGGTCGCTCGGTGCGGCGCCGGGCGCCTACTGGATCGCGGAGGCGTTGCAGCATGACTATGGCGCCAGCCAGCCTGGCCTCTTCCGTCGCTACCGCGCGGGCGAATGGCCGATCGGCGAGGCGGGCGAGGCGCATTTTTCGGCGATGGCCGATCCGGGGCTCGGTCTGCCGCACGCGCGGATCGCGAGCGGCGACAGCTTCGTCGCTTGCCCCGATGCCGCGGCGGATCTCGCCAGCCTGGGCGCGACGCTCGTGGACATGGAAGTCGGCGCGGTGGCGCAGATCGCGGCACGGCTGGGCAAGCCCTGGGCAGCGATCAAGGCGGTAACCGACGAAGCGAACGATGACAGCGCGGGCGATTTTCACGCTAATCTCGTCCGCGCGGCGGAGGCCGCGGCGCGCGAGGTCGAGCGGTTGATCGCAATGATCTGAACCGTTCCGCACACACCGCGCTTGTGATACGCTGGCGCCGCAACGACCGAGGGAGAGACTCGCGATGCGCTACCGGTCTTCGTTCGCCACACTCGCCGCCTGTGCGGTTTTTATTGCGCCGATCGCCTTCGCGGCCGGCAGCGGCGGAGGCGGAAGCGGCGCTCCGCCGAGCCAGAGCAGTTACGACCCGACGGTCGATTATCAGAAGGGCGCCGACGCCTACGCCTCGGGCAAATATGACGAGGCAGCGAAAGCATTCAAAAAGGTCGTGTCGGCGGTGCCGAAGAACCCGCAGGCTAATTATCTGCTCGGCGCGAGCTATATGGCGCAGGGCGATTTTTCGCGCGCGGTGAAGCCGCTCGAAACCGCGCTGCGTTATGACGACAAGATGATCGACGCGCGCCGCGATCTCGGCATCGCGCAGGCAAAGCTCGGCAAGGCCGAAAAAGCCGACGAGCAGCTCGGTGCGCTGAAAGCCATGCAGGAAGGCTGCGCGGCCACGTGTGCCGATTCGGCGAAGCTCACTGACGCGATCGCCAAACTGGAGGCGGCCGTCGCCGCGGGGCCGCAGGCGCAAAATGCGGTCGAGCCGGAGGTGCGGCTGGCTTCGGCCGCAACGCTCGACGCGACCTATGTTGCCGCCGTCAGCCTGATCAATGAGCATCATTATGAAGCCGCGATCGCGAAGCTCGATACGGCGCTGTGGGCAGCGGGGCCGCACCCCGATGTGCTCACCTATCTGGGCTTCGCGAACAGGAAGCTGAAACGCTATGACGCGGCGGAAACCTATTATCGCGAAGCGCTTGCCATCGCGCCATCGCATCGCGGTGCGCTCGAATATTATGGCGAGTTGAAGCTCGAACGTGGCGACATCGCGGGGGCGAGGGCGCATCTCGCCAAGCTCGAGAGCATCTGCGGCTTCGGCTGCCACGAGGTCGACGAGCTCCGCCGCTGGATCGCGGAGGGGCGGTCATCCGTCAGCTGATCGCGCTCGCCGCGCTGGTCCTGTGTCTCGGCGCGACGCGCGCCGATCCACTGCCCGCGTTCGAGCAATTGCGTTGGACAGAGCCGGGCGCCGAATATTCGCTCCTGTCGAAACAGCCATCGGTGTGCCTTGCGGGCGAAGGACTGCGCGTTCGCAGCGGTCGCGCATTGTTCGCGGCACCGACGCTGCTCGGTGGGCAGGCAGCGAAGGCGGGGCTGAGCTGTGCGAGCTGCCACGTCAACGGCCGCGGCAATCCGCATTTCCTCCTCTTTGGCGTGTCGGCGGGCGCGGGGACCGCTGACGTTACGAACAGCTTTTTCAGCGCCGCGCGCGGCAACGGCCGCTTCGATCCGGTTGAAATCCCCGACCTCGCCATGCCTGGCAAGATATCGCGCGATGCGCAGGCCCGGGCGCTCGAACCCTTTATCCGCAATCTGATCGTCGAAGAATTCGGTGGCGAGGAGCCAACCCCCGCGATGCTCGATGCCCTCGCAACCTATGTTCGCGCGATCGGGCGATGCGATCCGGATAGCCCTATGGAGCGAAGCGTCGACGACCAGCTGCGCGCCATCGACGACGGCATGGCAAGCGCGGCGTTGATGCTCGATCGCGGCGATCATGCTGGTACTCTCCTGTCGATCGCTTCGATGCGACACCAGCTCGGCCTGATCGCCGAGCGCTATCCGGCGCGCCGCCTCGAACTCCTGTCGGCATCGCGCGCGTTGCAGGCGCTCGGCGACGGAGATGGAGGCCTGTCGGCTCTGCGGCGCTGGAAGGTCGGCTTCGACAAGGGACTGGTGCAGAAGCTGCGCCGGGGCGAAGGCCGGTCGCTATACGACGCGGCGCAGCTTCGCGAAGCGCTGGCGCGTCGATGAGGCGTTGGCTCGTCGTTAGCCTGATCGCGCTCGCGTTGACCTTCCTGCTGGCGACGCCAATCCGCCATAGCTTTCGCGTGACCGACGGCGATCTGTTCGCGGGCTGGGGCGCGGGAAAGGCGAAGCACGAGCTCGCCGCGATCGAGGCCTATCTCGCCCGCGAGGGCGTTGGCGAGGTGCTGCCGCTCGGCGACATATTGCGGAGCGACGCGCGCTGGCGCCGCTGTCCGAACGCGCAGCCTTTTGCGGTTCCGCCGCGGTCGATGTGGCCCGCGATGGTGCCGACGCTGCGCTATATCCGCGATGAAGTAGTTCCGGCCGTCGGGCCGGTGCGGGTGGTTTCGGGCTACCGCGATCCGGTTGCAAATCGCTGCTTCAGGGGTGCGAAGGCGAGCCGTCACCTCCGCTTCGCTGCGCTCGACCTGATGCCGGAGCGCAAGCTCGATCGGGCCGCTCTTATTGCAAAGCTCTGTCCGCTTCATGCGCGCACCGGCGCCGCAAAACGCGTCGGGCTCGGTATCTATGCCGCGACACGCTTTCATGTCGATACGTCGGGTTTCCGGCGTTGGGGCGCCGATTATCGCGCCATCTCGTCGCCCTGTGCCTGACATCGGGAATTTCGTGGCGGGCAATCATGTTGCGCCGCAGCACCACTTCTGTTAGGGGCGCGGCGTTTCGCGGCGCTCCGCGCGCTGCCCCCTTCCATCAAGGCTTTCTACGCATGTCTTTGCGCAATATTGCGATTATCGCACACGTCGACCATGGCAAGACGACTCTCGTCGACCAGCTGTTCCGCCAGTCGGGCACCTTTCGCGACAACCAGCGCGTCGAGGAGCGCGCGATGGACTCGAACGATCTCGAAAAGGAACGCGGGATCACCATCCTTGCGAAGTGTACCTCGGTCGAATGGGGCGAAGGTGCCGATCAGACGCGCATCAACATCGTCGACACCCCGGGCCACGCTGACTTCGGTGGTGAAGTCGAGCGCATTCTCAGCATGGTCGACGGCGTCATCCTGCTCGTCGACGCCGCCGAAGGCCCGATGCCGCAGACCAAGTTCGTGACCGGCAAGGCGCTGGCGCTCGGCCTGAAGCCGATCGTCGTCGTCAACAAGATCGACCGCAGCGACGCGCGCGCCGCCGAAGTGCTCGACGAAGTGTTCGAACTCTTCCTCGCGCTCGAAGCCAATGACGAACAGCTCGACTTCCCGATCCTTTATGCCTCGGGTCGCGGCGGCTATGCCTCCGAAAGCCCGGAAGCGCGCGAGGGCACGCTGGAGCCGCTGTTCAAGACGATCGTCAGCCATGTCCCGACCCCGGGCCTTGACGAAGACGCGCCTTTCACCTTCCTCGCGACCTTGCTCGACCGTGACAATTTCATCGGCCGCATCCTGACCGGTCGCGTCCAGTCGGGCACGGTGAAGGTCAACCAGCCGATCCACGCGCTCGACATGGACGGTAAGGTCATCGAAACCGGCCGTGCGTCGAAGCTGCTCGCGTTCCGCGGGCTCGACCGCGTTCCGGTCGAAGAAGCCAAGGCGGGCGACATCGTCGCGATCGCGGGCCTCGCGCAGGCGACCGTCGCCAACACGATCGCCGACACGAGCGTCAGCGAGCCGATCGCCGCGCAGCCGATCGATCCGCCGACGCTGTCGATGCGCTTTGCGGTGAACGACAGCCCGATGGCCGGCCGCGAAGGCAGCAAGGTCACGAGCCGCATGATCCGCGACCGCCTGCTGCGCGAAGCCGAAACCAATGTCGCGATCCGCATCACCGAGAGCGCCGACAAGGACAGCTTCGACGTTGCGGGCCGCGGTGAGCTTCAGCTTGGCGTGCTTATCGAAACGATGCGCCGCGAAGGCTTCGAACTCGGCATCAGCCGCCCGAAGGTCCTCTATGGCGAGGATGAGGCCGGCAAGCGCACCGAACCGTATGAAACGGTCGTCATCGACGTCGATGACGAGCATAGCGGCACGGTTGTCGAGAAGATGCAGATCCGCAAGGCCGACCTGACCGACATGCGTCCGTCGGGCGGCGGCAAGACGCGTATTACCTTCAGCGGCCCCTCGCGCGGCCTGATCGGTTATCATGGCGAATTCCTGTCCGACACGCGCGGCACCGGAATCATGAACCGCCTGTTCGAGAAATATGGCCCGCACAAGGGCCAGATCGAGGGCCGCAAGAATGGCGTCCTCATCTCGAACGGCAACGGTGAAGCTGTTGCCTATGCACTCGGCCCGCTCGAAGAGCGCGGCATCCTGTTCGTCTCGCCCGGCGAGGCGCTGTATGAGGGCATGATCATCGGCGAGAATGCGAAGCCCGACGACCTTGAGGTCAACCCGATGAAGTCGAAGCAGCTCACGAACTTCCGTTCGACGGGCAAGGACGACGCGATCCGCCTGACCCCGCCGCGCCGCATGACGCTGGAGCAGGCGATCGCCTATATCGACGACGACGAGATGGTCGAGGTGACGCCGAAGAATATCCGCATCCGCAAGGCGCTGCTCGATCCGCACGAGCGCAAGAAGGCGTCGCGCAAGAAGGAAGCGGCGTAAGAAACAGACCGGCGGCCCTATCGGCCGCCGGTTTTTCTTTGTTCGGCTCCATTTCCCGTTCGCACCGACGCGAGCGGTTACAATGGATTTGCCGCCATCCAGGAGGACGCAAGTTTGGGACGGCTGATCCTGTTCAACAAACCATATGGCGTCCTGTCGCAATTCACCGATCGCGGCACGCCCGAGGCGCGCGCGACGCTGTCCGACTATATCGATGTCCCCGGCGCCTATCCGGCCGGGCGGCTCGACCGGGATAGCGAAGGCCTGCTGATCCTGACCGACGACGGAGCGTTGCAGGCGCGCATTTCATCGCCGAAGCACAAGATGCCGAAGACCTATTTGGTGCAGGTCGAGGGCGAACCCGATGCCGCCGCGCTAGAGGCGCTCAGCCGCGGCGTCACACTCAACGACGGCCCGACGCGCCCCGCGACCGTCCGCCGCATCGATCCGCCGACATTGTGGGATCGCGACCCGCCGGTGCGATACCGCAAGAGCGTGCCCGATTGCTGGATCGAACTGACGATTACCGAAGGTCGCAACCGCCAGGTCCGCCGCATGACTGCCGCAGTCGGTTTCCCCACGTTGCGGCTGGTCCGCTGGCGTATCGGGGAGTGGGAGATTGGGGATCTGGCGGTAGGGGCTTGGCGCGCGATTGGGTGAATGGCCCAGCCCAGCGGCCTTATGGGTGTAAGTGCGGCGGCGACCATCCGAGCTGCCAGATACTGAGCCTGCTGACGCCGGCCCGCTTCGTGGCTGCGGAGACAATCGAGAGGGTGCCGCGCGCTGCACAGACTCGGGCATTACCCTCTCGTCGCGCCGGATGCTTCGACGTCGCTGCGCGCCATGCCGGCAAGGGTGAACTGCCCTGATTTGCGTCGATTATGCCGATTATGGCCTTCAGAAAAATCGGAAATGAATTCACCAAGCACCTTCGGCCCCCATTCACTGGCATAATGGAGACTCGCTTGGGGGGCGCTTCGTTTTCGGCGCGCGCTCCGTGCCATGTTCAGTCGAAGCGCCTATTCGGCAGTCAGTACAGGGTTTGCATGGTGAGAGATCCGAAGTTAACGGCCTCCGCGATAGTTGCGCGAAACTCGCTGTCATTCATCGAGAATCTGTTTGCGCTAAATGAGGCTCGACAGCCGCTGGTCATTGTGTCCGACGAGGCCTTCGCGCGGACCCTGACCGGGATGGACATCGACCGGTGCATCATTCCCGATGCGGAAACTGGCTGGTTCACCGAGCGGCACCCCCTGATCCGCGACGATCGACCGGCGCAGGTCACCTATACCTCGGGGACGGAGGGCAAGCCCAAAGGCATCGTCCTGACCTATTCGAACTTGGCCGATGCGGCGGACCGGATCATTGATCAGATGGATCTGACGCCAGAGGTCCGCGAATATGTCGGTGTGCCGGCGACCTATAGTTTCGGCATGGGCCGGATTCGTGCGATCAGCGCGGTCGGCGGTCACGCCTATCTGCCGCCGCGCGGCTTCGATCCCCTCGAACTTTCTCGCATGCTCCAGTCGGGAGAGGTCAATTCGCTCTCTGCGGTGCCCACGCTTCTGCGAATTATACTGAATGCGCCGGATGTCATCGGCGATGCCGGCAAGAAGCTGCGCTGGATGGAAATCGGTTCGCAATTCATGTCGGGCGCAGAGAAACGTGCGGTTCGCGACCTTTTTCCCAATGCCCGGATCGTTCAGCACTACGGCTTGACGGAAGCATCCCGCAGTAGCTTCCTGCGTATCTCGGAGGTCCCCGACGAATATCTTGAATCCGTCGGGAAAGCGGTTGGCGCGACCGAGGTCGGGATAACCACGGCGGGCCGGATCCGGATTCGGGGGCCGCATGTCGCCCGCTGGCGCTTCGATGCGGATGAACTCGCGGACCTGGTCGGTCGCGATGGCTGGTTGGAAACCAGCGATCTGGGCCACATCAAGGACGGCTATCTCTATTATGACGGCCGGGCGGACGATCTGATCAACACCGGCGGCGTGAAGATCAACCCGGACCTGCTCGAATTGCGGATTGCCGAGCGCCTTGGCCTGGGCGGCAAGGTCGTCGTGGCGAAAGTACCCGACGCCCTTCGCGGAGAAGGGGTCCTGGTAGCGGCCGAGTCGATGGATCTCGCGGCCGACCGGCTTCATTCCGTTGCGGCCAAAGCCCTGAAAGAAATGGGAGTGAACGCTGGAGACGCCCTGCACGTCAGGGTGATGCCGGCGCTTCCACGGACGGCAACCGGCAAACCGTTGCGGCGCAGCCTTACCGAAGAATTTGTCCAGGCGAACGAGGCGGCCGCAGCCGATCCCGATGTCGATCACGCCGCCGCGCCTATACCCGACAATGTGCAGGCATTTTTTCGGCAGTTTTTCCCCGGCAGGAATGTCGGACCGGAAGACAGCTTTGAAACCATGGGTGGGGATTCGCTCAGCTATATCCACTTCTCGCTTCGATTTGAGGAACGTTTTGGTCCGCTACCCAGCGGATGGGAAGCGCTGACGGTCGCGCAGCTGGAACAGTGCAGGACCCCGGTTCGCGCGAATAGCTGGCGCCGGCTGGAATCCGCCACGTTGACGCGCGCATTCTTCATGATCTGTATCGTTGCGCTGCATCTGGATACCTTTGTCTACAGCAAGAACTGGGGCGCAGCATATTTCCTGTTCATGCTGTGCGGATATAGCGTCATGCGCTTCCAGTGGCCGGAAATCAGCCGTACCGGGAACGTCAGCACAATTTTCGGAACCATCGTGCGGGTCGCCATCCCGACATTCATGGTCGTCGTCGCCATGCAGCTTTGGGCCAGGACTTTCGAACCGAAGCCGCCGCTATTGATATCCAACTGGTTCGACCCCGAACAATATCACGTCGCATATTATTATTTCGCCGAAATCTACATGCAGTTGCTCCTGATCGTCGCAGCGCTGCTGGCGATTCCGAAGGTGCGGGAATTGTTCCGAAGTCATCCGATGGGTAGTTCCACGGCCCTCATGATCATTGCCATCATTATAAGCTGGCAGGTCGAGAGGGTCTGGGACACGAACTATCTCTACCACCGCACCCCGATCTGGTATCTATGGACGGTTGGCGCCGGCATGCTGATAGCCAGCGTGCGCGATCTGCGGGATCGTGTTTTTGCCATGGTGGTCGTGACCGCGGCTGTCGTCGAGCACCACGGCCTCACTTCGGCGAGCGCCTATATAACGGGCGGGGTAGCGCTATTGCTCTTTGTGCCCGAGATATCGGTTCCGGCCTGGGTAAAAACGATCGTTGCGGAGATCGCCGCTTCGTCGATGTTCATGTATCTCAGCCACTATCAGGTGAAGTCGCTGGTCATTCGGCTATTCCACGGGCCGATGCCATGGTTTTCCCTTTTTGCCGCGATCGGCTTCGGTATCGTCTTCGCTCGGATATATAATTGGGCCGATCAAGGGGTGCGCACATTTGCGAGAGCGCACTGGAAGCGTGACCGGCTCCCGCCGAGCGGTCCAGATAGATTGCTGGTGCACTGACGCCTCGATCGCCGACATGGACCGCAGCAGGATAGCCGAGCCGCCGCCGCGCATGATATCGGGCGCGACGGGCCTCGGGTTCATTGAGAACAAATCATAAACAAATCCCTTTCCTACAATATTTTACCCCGCCATATCCTGTCCGGTTTTGGCAGACAGGAGGGCTTATCATGCAGAACCGGACACCTATTGCAGCAGAAGATCGGGCGCCGCTTCCCGAATTTACGCCGGTGCCGCGCAAATATCGGCACGATGGATGGACGCCCGAGCGGCAGCGGGCGTTTGTCGCAGCGCTTGCCGACACCGGGTCGGTCAGTCGGGCGGCCGCGATGGTCAATATGGCGCAGGCGAACTGTTATACGCTTCGCCGCGCGCCCGGCGCGGAAAGCTTTCGGCGGGCATGGGAGGCCGCGCTCGATTTCGGGGTGGCGCGGCTGAAGGATATCGCGTTCGAACGTGCCATCGACGGCTATCTGGTGCCGGTCTTCGTCGGCGAGAGGCTGATGGGGTTTCGGCGCAAACATAATGACGCGCTGCTGATGTTCTGTCTTCGCCATTATGGGCAGGATGCGGGGGGCAAGCGGACGACGATCAACTATTTTTCAACACGGGCCGGGGCCGTTGCCGGGACTGGCGAGGTTGGCGCGGAGGCGGCGGCCGCGGTGGCGGAGGCCTCGACGACGACGGTACGGACAGTGATCCATGGCGGCGCGGCAGGCGCGGGCGACCCGGCCGCGGTGCAGGATGAGGCGGCGGCGCTGCTGGATGGGTTCGAGGGGGCGGCGCTCGATGCGCGGGCAGAAGCCGAGATCGGTGCGGCGCTGCTGGCGCTCGCCGAACGCCAGCGTGCGCTGATCGCCGCCGCCGACCAGGGCGGGCAGGAGGCGGTTGCGATGCAGATTGACGATCCGGGCGTGGAATTGGTCCAGCTCTGCGAGGGTGACATACCCTATCATGGGCCGCTGCAAATGTACGAAGGGCCCCCAGCCGATGCCGAGCCGGCGCAGCGCTTTGCGGGCGAGGCGGACTGGGTCAGCGCAGGGGACGATATTCCTGAGGGCTATCTGGCGTGGATCGAGGCGGCCGAGGCGCGCGGCGAGCGCGTGCCGGCGATGCCGCTGACGCCTGCGGTTTCGGACGGCGTGGCCGAAGTGAAGAAGCGACCGTCGTGGCGGCAGGCGCGCAAGGCGAAAGCGGCGGAAGGCTAAGCTTTTTCCGCGCGACACTTCAGCCATTCTTCGGCCTCAATTGCGGGCGATCAAGCGCGAACAGGGAGGGTATCTTATGACCATGAAGTCGATTGCCGCATCGCTCGCGCTGCTATCGTGCGCCGCGTCGCCTCTCCATGCGCAGACGGTCCGCGAGCCCGCGCATCTGAACGGCGCGGGGCCGGTCGCGACGGGCGGCTTCGTGGGCGCGCGGCTGCGCATCCCGCTCGGCGGAACGCGCAGCGACGAGAACCGGAAAATTCGTGCCGGGCTGACCGTCGCGCCGATGCAGCGGAGCGACGGCGCGGGGCTCAAAGGGCCTGCATGGCGGATCGGCGAAGGGCTGGAGTTCGGCTTTGCCGGGGGCGGGGCGGCCCCGCAGCTTTCGATCGGCGGACAGCGCTATGCGCCCGGCGGCTCCACGCCGGGGAAGGGGCGCCGTCACATGTCCGACGTGGGGACCGCGGCGGTCGTCGTCGGCGGGCTCGTGCTGCTGGCGGGGATCGGCCTGCTCGTCGCGCTCGATGCCTCGGACGACCCCGATCGCTGCTGTGAATAGGCGCGGCTGACCCGGCCGGGCGCTGCCGCGTTGGCGGTTAGCGCCCCTCGATCGCCGGGGCCGCGCGCCGCGTCCGGCTTTCCCAGATCGCGACGGCGGCGAGAAGCAATGTCGTGAGCCACCCCATGGTGAGCAGGTCGGCGTTCAGCCCGATGGGAGCGAGGGCGAGCGCCGCGACGATCCCCGCGAGGTGCGACGCCGGGATGCGGCCATAAACGACGCGGCGATAGATCGCGCTGCCGGCCAAATAGAGGATCGGCCCGGCGGCGATCACCAGTACCTGCGGCAGGCTGGCGTGGCCGCCCGGATGCTCCATCGCAAGATCGTTGCCGACCGCGCAGACGATGATGCCCGCGACGAGGATCGCGTGGACATAGTTGAACCAGGCGCCGATGCGGCCGGGGTCGTCGGACGTGGTGATCTTTGTCGTCGCGTCCTTGCTCGAGGTGCCGAAATAGAGCCACCAGAGCGCGAGCGTGCCGAGGAAGGTCGCCCCGAGCGCCGAGAGGAGCGGACCGCTCCAGCTTTCGCCGCGCGCGAGCGTCGCGCCGGTCGCGAGCAAGGTTTCGCCGAGCGCGACGATGACGAACAACTGACAGCGCTCGGCCAAATGGCCGCCTTCGATCGTCCAGTCGCTCGTGCGCGATCGGCCGAGCCCGGGAAAGGCGAAGCCGGTCATCGGCGCGACATATTCGAGGAAGACCGCGATGGCCCACAGGAACAGCCGTGCCTCATGTCCTGCGAGCGCTCCGGCGATCCAGAAGCAGCCCGACATGGCGAACCACGCGGCCATGCGCCGGTAATTCGCGGCAAGCGCGGTCGAGCGGTCGAGCGCGAAGATCACGAAGAGCGTGCGGCCGAGCTGGATCGCGACATAACAGCAGGCAAAGACCAGCGCCTTGTCGCCGAACGCGTCGGGAATTGCGGCGGACATCACCAGCGCGAGCAGCATCAGGACGAACAGAAAGCTACGCAGCCGGGGATGTTCGGGGTCGAACCAGTTGGTGACCCAGCAGGTATATTGCCAGCCGAGCCACACCGCGAACCAGAGGATCAGCGTTTCGAGCGCGCCGACGAGGCTGAGGTGGTGGAGGAGCGTGTGGCTGAGCTGGGTGACCGCGAAGACATAGACGAGATCGAAGAATAATTCTTCGAAGGTCACGCGCGCGTGATGACCGTCGCGGTCGCGCAGCATCGGGCGGGCAGAGGAGGCGCCGTGGCGCTTCGCCGTCATTGCGCGGTGACCGGCCTGGCGTGCATGAAATTCCCCTTCGGAATGGATCGCGGCCTGAATATCCCTGCCCCGGCGGCAAGGGAAGATGGCCCATGGGATAGGTCCGGCGGCCGGAGGGACGGCCGCCGGGGGAGGGGTCACTTGGTCGTGTAGCCGCCGTTGACGAGGATCGTCTGGCCGGTCATCCACCAGCCGTCGGACACCAGCAGGCGGATCCACGGCACGATATCCTCGATGTCGGTGAGCCCGGTCTTCGAGAAGCCCGAAAGCGCGGCGGCCGACTTGTGATAGGCCTGCGCATCCTCGCCCTCTGCAGGGTAGAAAAAGGGAGTATCCATGGGGCCGGGGCCAATCGCGGTGACTGAAATACCCCGGGCCCCGAACTCCTTCGACGCGGCGCGGGTGAAATGCTCGACCGGTGCCTTGGTGCCTGCATAGGCGGCATAGAAAGGCGTGTAGGCGCCGAGCAAGGAGGTAACGAGCGTGCACACCTTGCCATTGTCGTTCACATGTTTCCCCGCCTCTTTCAGGAAGAAGAAGGCGGTCTTCGAATTGACCGCGGTCATCTCGTCATATTCGGCTTCGCTGATTTCGGTGAAGGGCTTTTTCAGCACCTTGCCGACGGTGTTGATCGCGATGTCGGGGCGGCCGATCGCGGCGATCGTGTCGGCGAACAGCTTTTCCATCGCGCCCGCCGAAGTGAGGTCGGCCTGAAAGGCGACGGCCTCGGCACCTGCCGCGCGGATCGCGGCCAGCGTCGCTTCGGTTTCGGCGGCCGATGCTGGACTGTTGTAGTGGATCGCGATCGCCTTTGCGCCCTGGTCTGCAAGGTCGCGCGCGATCAGTCCGCCCAAATTCTTGCCGCCGCCGGCGATGAGGACGGTCTTACCCTTGATGCGGTGATCGGCCATTTTGGTCTCCTTGGTCGTTGTTTATCCAAGGCTAAGCCGCTTTGATCTTGTCCGCTTTCAAATTCCGGCGCAGTTTTCGAATATTGTCTCGGCGAGTCGTGGGGGCTCGCAAGGTGGGTGATTGACCGAAGCCGCAACCGTCTGGGATGGTATCAGGCCGCGATCGGAGCGCGACGTCGTCGCGCGGCATCAGGCGCAGATCGGCCAGCTTGGCGTGCTCGCCGCCACCGAAAATCTCGAAGCGCCGACCGATTGGGCGTTCGAGGAAGATCATCATGTCATCGTCGTCCATCTTGGCGGCCGGCTCGACCGGATGGAGTGCGAGTTCGCTGTGGGGCCGTCGGGGCCGGTGCTGCCGTCGCGCGGCGATGTGTGGATGATCCCTGCGGCGTGTCGCTATGCCGCGCTGGCACAGGGGGAGCGGGCGGAGTTTGTCGAGCTGAGCGTGCCGACGGCGCTGCTGGCCGACGCGCCGCTCGTGGCGCGGGTACGGCATCGCGATCCGTTTCTCTTCGACGCGGCGGCGCGATTGTTCGAGCTGGTACGCGAAGCGGATGATGATCTGGCGCGGACGGCGTCGCACGAGGTCGGTGATGCGCTCGAACGGCATTTGTTTCATCGCTATGGGCATCGCGATCCGCGGCCCATGCGGCGGGCGTTGTCGGCATCGGATCGCAACCGGCTGGTCGATGCGATCCGCGGGCAGCTCGATGCGGAGCATAGCCTTGCTGCGTTCGCGGCGCTGGTCGGAATGGATGAGCGGGGCTTCACCGGTGCCTTTCGCGACGCGTTCGGTGTGTCGCCCTGGCAATATGTAATGCGCGCGCGGCTCGACGAGGCGGCGCGGTTGCTATGGTATGGCGCGGAGCCGGTGACCGAGGTGGCGCTGGCGACGGGCTTTGCCTCGCCGAGCCATTTCGCGACCGCCTTTGCGCGGCGCTTCGGGGTGCCGCCGTCGCGCTATCGTGCCGCAGCACGATAGCGCGGGCGGTTCGGCGCGTCAGAACTTCAGGCGCGCGCCGACATAGAATTGACGACCATTGTCATAGATCGCGCGCGGGCGGTCGCGGGTGCCCGAATATTGCTCGATCTTCTCGTTGGTCAGGTTGATCGCGTCGGCGGTGAGCGCGATATTGTCGGTGATGTTCACGCTGACCGACGCGTCGAGCGACGACAGTGCGGCCTGATTGAGCGGCGCCGCGCGGTCGATATCGATGAAGAATTTCGACCGGTAGTTGTACGAGAGCCGCGCGCTGATCAGGTCATTCTCATAATAGCCCGTCAGGTTGAGCGAGTGCTTCGAATTGCCCGGGATCGGGTCGCCATTATTCGCCTTGGCGTCGGAGTAGGTGTAGTTCACCACCGCGCCAAAGCCGCCCCAGATCGGACGCGACACCTGGAATTCAAAGCCCTGGTTGCGTCCGCCGTCGCCGTTGCTGCGACGGTTGATCTGATAGGGGCAGTTGAACAGGTTGGGATTGCCGCCACCCGCCGCGACGCAGCCCGCGGGCTGCGACCCCGGCACGAACACGCCCGGCAGGATTTCGGTCGAGGTCGTGTTGACGATGTACGACTGGATATCCTTGTAGAAGGCGGCGAGCGCGACGATCGTCTCGCGGTCGGGATACCATTCGATCGACAGGTCATATTGGTTGGCGCGATACGGATCGAGGTTCGGATCGCCGCCGCGGCCCGTCAGCAACGTGCCGTTGAGGTCGACGCCGGGGGTGATGTCGACGAAGTCGGGACGCGTAACCGTCTTGCCCGCGGCGAAGCGCAGCACGACCTGCGGCGAGAGATCGACCGAGAGGTTCGCGCTCGGCAATATGTCGGTGTACGATCGCTTCGCGGTCGACGGGGTGAAGCCGCCGAACGGGTTGGTGAACTGGGGGTTCGCGCCGCCGATGATATAGCCTTCGGACGTCTGGTCGGTCGTGATCACGCGCACGCCGACATTGCCGCGCCAGCCTTCGCCGCCGAATTTGGCGAGACCGTAGCCGCCCCAGGCCTTTTCGTTGATCGAATAGGTGTTGCCGGGGACGAGGAAGCGGTCGTTTGAGGGTGACGTCGATGCGCCATAGATGGCCCGCAGCTTCGCCGGATCGACGCGCCAATAGTCGGTCAGCGTGCCGGGCGCTGCGATATTGTCGAGGAAGTCGCCGGGCATGCCGCTGCCGGTCGCGAAGTCGGCCGAGGTGCATGGGGCGCCATTGCAGCGCAGGCCGGGGGTGAAGACGCCGCCGTTGGTGGCGAAACGTTCGGCGACGCGGTCGTGGTCGGTATATTTGACCCCGAATTTGAGCGCGGTGAGCGGACCCCATTCGACCTGTTTTTCGACGTCGAGGTAGAAATATTTCTCCTCATCGTCGTTGGTGACCGACTGGATACGCGCAAAGTCGGGGCGGATGCCGAGCGGGTTGAGGGGGTTGGGGTTCGAGAAGCTGACTTCGGGGCGGCCGCTGGTGAGGTCATAGCTGAACGCGCCGGGGCCGGCGAATTCGATGAAATTCTCGTTGCTCGTGTCGCCGTTCGCCTTGGTCCAACCGGCCTTGAAATGCACCGACAGACTGTCGGTCGGGCGGTAGGTCAAATCGAAGTCGGCCGAGACGGTCTTGGCGACCGCTTGGCGGTCGATCGCGTCATAGACGACACCGAAGCCCGTCGTGCCGCCTGTGGCCGACGCGATATTGCCCGAGACCGCGACGCCGTCGCGGACCACGGCATTGCTGATGGTGCCGCCGCCGGCGAGCGCCTGCTCGCCCCATGCGATATAATTCTGGTTGAAGTTGTCGGCGTTGAAGCGCGAATAAAGGCCGGTGATGTTGATCTCGAGCTCGTCCGACGGACGGAACTGGATCCCGACATTGGCGCCATAGCGTTCGCGATCCTGTTCGAACATCGTCGAACCGATCAGCGTCGGGACGAGCGCGCTCTGTCCGCCGCCGACGGGGAAGGAACGGTAGCCGAAGATTTCGAGCCCGTCGCGGCGCGTGCGGCGCTTCTGATAGATGGCGCCGACGAGGACGCCGAAGGTCTCATCCGCATTCTTCCAACTGATGAGGCCGGAGACCTGCGGGTCGACCTTGCCCGACAGGTCCGAATAGGCGGCCTGCGCCGAGGCCGAGAGGGTGAGCGGGTCGAGGTCGAGCGGGTTGCGCGTGATGACGTTGATCGTGCCGCCGACGCCGCCTTCTTCGACATCGGCCTGCGGGCTCTTGTACACTTCGAGACGGCCGATGATCTCGGCGGGCAGGGTCAGATAGTTGAAGCTGCGCGTCGAGGCGACCTGATCGAGGATAAACCAGTCGGCGGTCGCGACGCTGTGGCCGTTGAGGAGAGTCTTGGTGAGGTTCGGCGCGGTGCCGCGCAGCGAGACGCGCTCGCCTTCGCCGAACTCGCGGTTGACGACGATGCCGGGAACGCGCTGGAGCGCTTCGGCGACATTCTTGTCGGGGAATTTGCCGACATCCTCGGCGGTCACGACGTCGGCGATGACCGCGAGGTCGCGCTTTGCATCAATCGCTTCGCGGATCGAGCCGCGGATGCCGGTGACGACGATTTCGCTTTCCGCCGCATCGGCGGGGGCCGGGGCGGGCGCCTGGGCGTGGGCTGCGCTGGCGGCAAAAAGCAATGCACCAATGCTGGCCGAAGCGAGCAGATATCTTGCATTGGTCATGTTAAGTCTCCCTCCAAAAGTTCAAAAATCAATTATTGCTCTGATTTTGAGGGGACCTTAGACATACCAATTTAAACGTCAAGCGCGATTTTGCGCAATAAAACGTCGGATATCGAGAATAGAGGGATATTTTGGTATTTGATTGGTATCATAGCGTGGCGCGAAGGCCAGCCGACCGGCGCGAGCCCGTGACGGAAAGGCGGAGCGAATGTCCGCTATATCAAAAGTCGGGAAGCGACTGGCCGGCAAAGCCCCAGCCCTTGAGTTCCGCGCTGGCGGCGCGTGCGAGCAACGCCTCGCTATCCTTGATCGTCCACTGGCCGGCTTTTCGAATATCGACGAGTTCGTCCCAGCCGATGGGCACCGCGACGGGCGCGCCTTCGCGCGCGCGCACCGAATAGGGCATGATCGCCGTGCTGCCGCGCTGGTTGCGGAGATAGTCGATGAAGATTTTGCCCTTGCGCTTTGCCTTGCTCATCGTCGCGATGAAGCGGTCGGGCTCGGCGAGGCTGAGCGCTTCGGCAAAGCGTTTCGAGAAATCCTTGTGCGCGTCCCAGCTATGCCCCGGATCGAGGGGGACGACGACGTGCACGCCCTTGCCGCCCGAAAGCATCGCGAAGCTGACGAGCCCGATGTCGGCAAGCTGGCGGCGGATGTCGAGCGCGGCCTTTTTGACGGCCGCGAAATCGAGCCCCTCGTCGGGGTCGAGGTCGAATACCATGCGGTCCGGCTTTTCGAGCGCATCGACATGGCTGCCCCAGCCGTGAAATTCGATCGTCCCCATCTGGACGCAGGCGAGCAGGCCGTCGGCGTCCTCGACGTAAAGATAATCCTCGTGTCCGCCGTCCTTCTCCCTGATCGGCACATGCATCACATGCCCGCCGAATGATCCCGAATCATGTTTCTGGAAGAAGCATTTCTTGCCGCGCCCCTGCGGGCAGCGGACGAGGCTGATCGGACGGCGCGCGGTGTGCGGGAGCATGACGGGCGCGATGGCGGCGTAATAGTCGGCAAGGTCGCCCTTGGTCGCCTTTGCCTCGGGGAAGATGACGCGGTCGCGGCTGCTGATCGTCACGTCGCTTTCCGGCGCGGGGGCGGGTTGCTTCGTTTCGGGAGTCACGTCTTTTGCCTCCTTGTCGTGGCGCAGGCCGAGGAAGCTTGCGTGGCGTACCGATCCGCTCGCGGTAAATTCGGCGAATGCGATTTCGGCGACGAGATCGGGCTTGAGCCAATGAACCTTGCGCGCGGCGGCAGCGTCGACGTCGAGCGGAGCGGTCTTGCGCTCCAGCCTGGCGAATGATTTCGCGAGATCGGCCATCGTCTCGGCATCGAAGCCGGTGCCGACATTACCCTTGTAGACAAGCGCGTCTCCCTCGCGCTGGGCAAGGAGGAGCGACGCGAAGGGGCGCGCCTTGGTCGATGATGGATTCCAGCCGACGATGATGAATTCCTGTCGGCGGGTGCATTTAACCTTCACCCAGTTTTTGCTGCGGCGGCCGGCATAGGCGGCGTCGGCGCGTTTCGAGATTATGCCCTCTTGCCCGGCGCCGCACATCGCGGCGTAGAGTGTCTCACCCGCCCCGATGACATGATCGGCGACGGCGATCGGTGCCTTGGCATCGCGGAGCAGGGCTTCGAGGCGTTCCTTGCGTTCGAGGTTGCCGAGTTTGGCGAGCGACTTGCCGTCCAGTTCGAGAAGGTCGAAGGCGAAGAAGTGGAGCGCGGTCGCTTCGTCCTGCGCGCCGTGGCCGCGTTTTAGGACCGCTTGCAGCGACGAGAAGTCGGGGTTGCCGTCCTTGCCATAGGCCACGATTTCGCCGTCGAGCAGGCACGGCGGCAGATCGAGCGCGGCGATATGGCGGACGAGCGGCGCGAATTTGTCGGTCCAGTCGAGGCCGCTGCGCGTATAGACGCGCACGTCCGATCCCGCTGCGGCGATTTCGGCGCGATAGCCGTCATATTTGATCTCGTGGAACCAGCCGTTGCCGCCGGGGACGGCGTCGACGAGCGTCGCGAGCTGGAGCGGACGGAATTTGGGCGGCTTGCCCTTGGTTGCCGGTTTCGCGACCTTTTTGTTGTGCGCGGCTGCCGCCTGCATCTTCCGTGCGAAGGCCGCGCCTTTGGCGCCCTTCAGCGACTGCTCGCCGCCCTCGTCGCCCGCGATCTCGGCCATGGTGCGGCCGGTGAGGACGCTTGTGAGCTGCCGCCCGACGAGGTCGTCGGTGCCGCCGGAAAACGCATCGTCGACCTTGCGCAGCAGCCAGTTTTCGCGCTTCTCGCCCGGTCGCGGCTGCATGCGGACGAGCAGCCATTCGCCCTTCATCCGGGTCCCGTCGAGCGTGAAGTGGAGATGGCCCTTTTCGAGGTCCTTCGCGCTCTTGCCCGCGACGGGCTTCCACGTTCCACGGTCCCACAGCATCACGCTGCCGCCGCCATATTCGCCCTTGGGGATCACGCCTTCGAAATCGGCGTAGGACATCGGATGATCCTCGGTGCGCACTGCGAGGCGCTTGTCGGCGGGGTCGGCGCTCGGGCCCTTGGTCACCGCCCAGCTTTTGAGCACGCCATCGACTTCGAGCCGGAAGTCGTAATGGAGGCGGGTCGCGTCATGCTTCTGGACGATGAAGCGGTTGCCCGCGCCCTTTTCGATCTTGCCCGCGGGCTCGGGTGTCAGCGCGAAGTCGCGCTTGGCATTATATTGCGCGAGCGGATCGGCGCGCTTCGCCATCTCAGGCGCGCTTGCGGGCGGCGGGCTTTTTGGCGGGCGCTTTTTTGGCCGAAGCCGCCTTGGTTGTCGCAGTCTTCTTGCCATCGACCGAAGCCTTGAGCGCCGCCATCAGGTCGATGACGTTCGAACCGCGGCTGCTGGTTGCGGGTTCCTCGACATCTTCGAGCACGCGCTTGCCTTTTGCCTTCGCCTTCTTGGCGATCACGCGTTTCAGCGCGTCGATATAATGATTATGATAATCGCCTGCGTCGAACGCGCCCGACTTTTTGCCGATCAGCGTTTCGGCGAGGTCGAGCAGGTCGGCGTCCGGCTTGGCATTGCCGACGTCGCGGAAATAATTGGCCGCCTTGTTCACCTCGTCGGCGTAGCGCAGCACTTCGAGCACCAGCCCGCGGCCACACGGACGCAGCGCCACGAGCTGTTCCTGCCCGCGCAAGGAAAGCTGACCCAGCCCGACCTTCTTCGTGCGTTTCAGCGCTTCGCGCAGGACGATATAGGCCTCTTCGGCGAGCTCGTCGGCAGGGACGACATAATAGGGCTTGGTGTAATAGAGGACGTCGATCGCATCGGTGTCGACAAATTGGACAAGCTCCAGGGTCCGCTTGCTCTCGAGCTTGACCGCCTCGATCTCCTCCTCGTCGAGCAGGACATAATTGCCCTTCGACAGTTCGAAGCCCTTGACGATATCGTCATGGTCGACCGCGCCGATGCCGGGCACGACCTTTTCATATTTGATCGGCTTGCCACTCGGTTCGTGGATCTGGCGAAAGGTGACTGCGGCGCCGGATTTCGTTGCCGAATAGATTTCGACCGGGATCGACACCAGCGCGAGCCGGATCTGACCCTTCCAATATGCACGTGCGGCCATCGACTTTCCCTTCGCTGTTCCGATTCCAAATGTTCGGAGCGGGCGAGGGGTTCCGTCAACTATCCCTCAGTAGAGGTTGGTCTTGTAATCCTTGTCCAGGCTGCTCTGCATCACTCCCGGCACCGACACGAACGCGCTCGCGATGCGTGCCCCGATTCCCTTGTCCTTGTTCAGCCGGACATGCTCCGCGAACATCTTCGCGGGCTTGATATCGGCGGGCGCGGCGGCTGCGGGCCAGAGCTTCGCGCGCGCCAGCGCCGCGCTGGGTCGGATCGCGATGTCGACATCGTCGACGCGCGTCGCGAGCAGCGGGACCTTGCCCTGTACCGCGAAGGTCGCGCGCGCGGTTTCGTCGTCGGTGAGCATCGCGGTACCGCGCACGATCGCGACCGACGATGCGCCGGGGATCAGCAGCGCGGCCGCGATACGCGGCTGGCCGATGAGGTTGCGGAAGCTGTCGGTGCGGCGGTTGCCGGGGCGGTCGGCGAACCATAGCTGGTCGCCGGCGACATGCGTCATCGCGCCCGCGGGATCACCCTTCGGGCTGAGGTCGGCATTCCCCGCGGCATCCATCGTCGCGAGAGCCATGAAGCAGCTTGCGCCGGCGAAGGCATCGGGGGAACCGGGGGCGTCGTCGTTCGGTGCTGCAGACCAGAAACCCGAACGGATCAGCGCCTTGGCACAGTGAACATAGCATTCCTCGACCGCGACCCGCGCATCGCCGTCGTCGACCGCCGCAACGCGGCCGTTGACGCGGAGCGTCTCGCCGATGCCGGGGACGAGGAAGAGCGAGCCGAAGCTGGCGCCCGCCACCGCCAGCGCCGGATCGTCGAGCGCCGCGATCGGGATCGACAGCGTCGCAGGATCGGCCGCCGCGAAGCCGGCGTCGCCGCCGCCGAGCGTGATCGCGATGCCGTCTGCATCGCCGAATCCCGCGAACATCAGCGGCGACGCCGCGAGCCAGCGCTGCGCCGTCGCATCGACATGATCTATGACCTTGAGTCCCACCGCCGGTGGTGCCTTCCCGAGGATGGCCTCGAGGCCCGCGATACTGTCGATGTCGCTCATGTCATGGACGCTCCCTCAGAATTCGATCGAGGCCGATGCCTTGAAAGTGCGCGGGCCGCCCTGCAGCAGCCGCGAGCCGAAGGCACTGAACGCGTTATAGGCCGAGGCCCAATAGCGCTTGTCGGCAACATTATCGACGTTGAAACGCAGCGTCAGCGGCGTGTCGCCGACCAGCGCGACATAACGTGCGCCGAGGTCGAAGCGCGTCCAGCTGTCCAATTCGAGCGTGTTAGCGGCGTCGACCGCCTGCTTGCCGGTATAGACGACGCGGCCGACCAGCGTCAGCGCGGGAAGGAAGGGAAGGTCCCATTCGACGTTGGCGTTGGCCAGCACGTCGGGCACGCCGATCGCGTCATTGCCTTCGTTCACGCCGCCTTCGGTCCGGCGAAGCTTGGCGTCGTTGAAGGTCAGGCCCGATATGATGCGGAGGCCATCGACCGGCTCGCCGTCGAGCGTGATCTCGACGCCGCGGTTCCGCTGGGTACCGTAATTGCCATAGATCAGCCTCACCGGATCGACGAAGCTGTTGGGCTTGTCGATCTGGAACAGTGCGAGGCCGGCGTTGAAGCGACCGAAGTTCAGCTTGCCGCCGACTTCATATTGCTTCGACTTGACGGGGGGCAGCACTGCGCCGCCGTTGGTGACGGGGAGGTCGTTGCCCTGGCCGTCGTCGATCGTCACCGGTGCGGTCGAGCCCGCGACCAGGCCCTCGATGCGGTTGGCGTAGAGCGACAATCCTTCGACCGGCTTGATCACGAGGCCGAAGACCGGGGTCGCCGCCGATTCTTTGTAGCCGCCGGTGCGTGCGCCACCGAAATAGGAGTATGAAGTCGTCTTGATTTCCTGCAGGCGAAGGCCCCCGGTGATCAGGATGCGGTCGTCCCACAGCCCCAGCGTGTCGGAGAAAAACACGCTCGACACGCGGTTGCGGCTGATCGGGAACACATCGTCGATATCCCCGCCGACGAAGCCGCCGGGCGTGGGTGCGGGCGCGATTACGGGATCATAGAGGTTGGTGGCGTAGTTGGTGGCCGAGAAATCATAGGCGTTGCGATTGACCTGCCAGCTCACCGCAGCGCCGGCGTTGATCTCGTGGCTCATGCCGCCGCCTTCGAGCTTGATGCGGATGCCGGCGGTGGCCGATTCATTATTATCTTCGCGCGGCACATAGGAACCGCTGCCCGTGGCGGCGCCGGTCACGGCATCGAGCACCGTGATGCTCGCGGTGGTCTGGTCCTCGCGGCCGTCGCGTGCGCCGACCTTGGCGTAGAGCATCGCCTGGTCGGACACATCATATTCGATGCTGAAGGTGCCGAAGAAATCCTTGGTCAGGATCTGGCTCCATGGCTGCGAATAGTTGGTGTCGGCATCGGGCACGCGCGGGACCACTCCGCCGATGCCGACCTGACCGCGCCAATATTTCTGGTTCAGCCGCTGGTAGTTGAGATTGAGCGAGGTACGCAGCGGGCCGTTGTTATAATCGAGCGTCGCGCCGAGGACGTAGCTTGAGTGGAATTCTTCGTCGATCGCGATGTCGCCGCGGCGCGCCGAGCCGTTGATGCGCAAACCCCATTCGCCATTGGCGCCGAAGCGGCGCGCGACGTCGACCGCGCCCGAGATGTGCGAGGCGGAGGTATAGCCCAGCGTTGCGCGAACCATGTCGCGCTCGGCCTTTTTGGGGATCAGGTTGACGCTGCCGCCGATGCCGCTGCCGCCCGGTGCCGCGCCGTTCAGGAAAGCGCTCGCGCCGTTGATGACCTGGACTGAGGAGAAGAGTTCCGGCGCAACGAGCTGGCGCGGCGTGACGCCATAAAGGCCATCGAAGCCGACATCGTCCGATGACAGATCGAAGCCGCGGATCACGAAGACTTCGCCGGCGATGCCGAAGCCGAGCGCGGTGCGAACCGTCGGGTCGTTCTCCAGCACTTCGCCCAGCGTGTCGGGCTGCTGGTTCAGGATCAGTGCCTCGTTATAGCTGCGGATGTTGAACGGAATATCCTCGGCCGCCTTGGTGCCGAAGACGCCGACATTGCCGCCGCCCGTCACCTTGGTCTGGTTGTTGCGCTGCGCGGTGACGATGATCTCTTCGCCGGCTGCACCCTCCTGCGCCATCGCGGGTGTCGCGGCAGCGAGCACGGCGGTCGCGGCGGAGAGGCCGAGCGCGGTGCGAACGGTCGATTTGGTCATAGATATTCCCCTACAGACGCGGCCCTACCCCGCGCGGAATTGGTCAGGTTCGGCGGGCGCGCATGGCCCAACCGACGGCAAGAACAGGTATGGCGAGCGCAGCCCACGACGCGGCGTCGCGGACGCCGTCACCGGTCAGCGCGACGACGAGCCCGACGATGCTGACGAGCGCGAGGGCGAGCGGGATCGCGAAGATTGCGCGCAGGCTGTGGGTCTTCCTCATTCGGAGGGCACCAAAGTGCCGCCGCTCTCGACCTCGCGGACGAGCGCGTCGGTCCCGCTGCGGCGCTTGCCAAGCCAGAGATAGAGGCCCGAGCCGAGGACGATCAGCGTGAAGACGGTGAGGATCGCCCAGAGCAGTTTGAGCGGCAGCCCGCCATAGTCGCCGAAATGGAGCGGCTGCGACAGCGCGAGCGCCTTGGCGTACCAGGGCATCGGACGCGCGTCGGTGAATTCGCCCGTCTCGGCATCGATCAGCGCCGCCGTGAGCAGCCGTTCGGTAAGCGGGGTGTCGCCCTGGAAAAAGACGGCATAATGATGCTTGCTGCTGAACGCCCCGCCGGGGAAGGCGATGAACTGCGGATTGTTGCCCGGGATTTCCTTGCGCGCCGCCGCCATCGCCCTGTCGATCGAGCCGTAGTTCGCTGGCGCCACCGCCCCCTTGCCGGCATAGGCTTTCGTCATCTCGGCAAGTTCGGTCATCTGCCAATATTGAAAGATCGGGGTCGCAAGCGCGTTGATCACCCCGGTCGCGCCCACGACGGTCATCCACGCGAGCGCGACGATGCCGAGGAGGTTGTGATAGTCGAGCCATTTGACGCGGCGACTGCGCGATGTGCGCAGCGTTCCGAAGTCGAGCTTCTTCATGAAGGGCGCATAGAGCACGACGCCCGAGACGATCGCGATCACGAAGAGCAGCCCCATCAACCCCAGGAAGAGCATCCCCGGCAGGCCGAGGAACATGTCGGTGTGGAGCTGGAGAATGAAGTGCATCACCCCATCCTCATCCACCGCCCCGGTCGCCTCGCCCGTCGAGCGATCCAGGAGCTGGATCGTCATGTCTTCGGCGGGCGAATTCGGCCGCGGCGCGGTGGTGATCGTCATCGATGGCTGGTCGTTGTCGAACGCCATGAAGACGGGCACTTCGCCCGGCCGCGCGGCGAGCGCCTTGGCGAGCATTGCATCGAGCGGCTTCAGGCCCGGCGCTTCGCCCGATGATCCAACGCCGGGCATGCCATAATTTGGCGCTTCTTCGGTCAGTTCGTCGATCTCGTGATGGAAGATCAGCGGCAGGCCGGTGACGCACAGCATCAGCAAAAAGGCCGTGCAGACGATGCTCGTCCATTTGTGGATCAGAAACCACGTCCGGATGGTCGATCGTTGCATGGTGCGAAAAAGCTACTGCTATTGCGAGGAATAATCAATAATGCCCTATGGCTTGCCCCGGCAATTGACAACTGCCTTTGCGGCGCGAATTCCATCGTTTGGGCCAGCTATCCCATAGATCGGGCCACTCGGGCCGTGTTTAGTGCGCCGCGCGACGCCGCGATGCCGCAAAGAGTCCGGCATTTGATGCGGACCTTTCGTGCGTTTCGGACATTATTTAATATGAATTTGCTTTCCGATTGCGGTGCCTTCAAGATGGCGCAGAGGGACCGCTCGTATCGCTGGAGGTGTCGTGCCCCTAAGCCGCGAAATAGAGCGACTGCGCGCCGAGCATGTGGCGCTGATCGCGCTGGCGCGGATCGTGACCGAATTGCTCCAGGCTTCAGAACCGTCGCGGCTGACCGAACTGGCATCGGCGCGCGGACTGCTTCGCGAGACATTGGTCCGCCATCTGAAATGCGAGGACTGGATCCTTTATCCGCGCCTGCGGGCGACGGGCGACCCCGACCTGATGCACATCACGCACGAATTCGAACTGGAAATGGGCGATCTTGCGGCGGAATATGTCGCCTATGACGATAAATGGACCGCCGAGCGCGTCGCCGCTCACTGGGAGGCGTTCTGCCGTGAGACGATAGCGGTCTTCGACGTGCTGGCGACGCGGGTCGAGCGCGAGGAGCGCGAGCTATATCCGCTCGCCGACAAGCTCTACGCGGCTGCCGCGGCGCTGGGTCCCGCGGTCATGGACGAAGCGACAATTTCCAACTGAGCGCGACGCGTAAATCCTGATCATAGCCCGGCACGGGCTGCTTCCACGGATCGGCGAGTTCGAGGCCGATCGTCGCATTTTCGGCATAGGCGACGCGCACGCCGCCGCCCCAACTGCCAAGTTCGAAACCGGTGCGCGGGATCGCGGTACGGCCGAGTAAAGTGACGTCGGCATAGTCGACAAAGCTGTAAATTTCGCTTTTCGAGAAACGTCCGCTTCGCAGCGGGCGAAGCGCAAATTCGCCGAACGCCGCATAGCCGCGGTCGCCATTGACCAGCCCGTCTTCGAACGCGCGGCCAAAGGTGGCGCCGCCGACGCTGAAGCGCTGCGCCGCGGGCAGGCGGTCGCGCGTCCAGCGTCCCGTTGCGGCGGCGCGGACGACGAATGCCTTGCCGATCGCGCGGTTCGCCTCAAGGCTGGCGTCGGCATATGCAAAGCCGGTCTCCCCGACGCCGGGATCGACGCGCGCACCGGCGATGTCGAGACCCTTTGCGCCGCCGATACGCGCGCCGACGACGGTGCGCTCTTCACTGAGCCGAAAGGCAAGGCTGCCGCTCGCGGTCCAGGTTTTTTCGGCGGCGATCGTCGATCCGAAAAGGGCGTTTTTCGAATCGAGATAGTCGATCCGAGCCGAGGCGAGGAGGTTGCGCCGCGACGCGCGGATCAGCGGATGGGTGACGCCGAACCCCGCGCTCCACGCCTCGCCATCGATCGCGAGCCCCTTGGGACGCGTGCGCAGCGCCGCGCCCGACAGTTCGGCGCGTGTGCCGCCCGCGCCGATCGGGGTCGAATGACTCGCCGCAAGGTAGAGCAAGGATTTGAGATTGAGTGCTGCGGCGCCGGTGAGCCGCGTTTCGTCGCCGCTACGCAGCAAACTGGCACCGCGCGCATTCGCCTCGACGATCCCGTCGTTCACGAACTGACTGGTGCGCGTGGTAAAGCCGAGTCCGATCGTCGGTTTCTTTGCGTCGACCGCGAGATCGAGCGCAACCGCACCCTGCGCGCCGCCGAGCGCCAATGTCGGGGTGACGGTGACGCCGGGAATGTCGGCGATATTGCCGAGCGCGCGTTCGAAGCGCGCGCGGGGGAGCGGACGCTGCCCGGCGAGGCTGCCGGCCATCTTGCCGACGAGCGGCGCGGGGCCGCTTTCGCGCTCGCCGCTCAGCGTCACCGATCCAATATAGCCTTCGGCGGAGGCGACGGTGACGACCCCGCCCGAAAGATCCTGTTCGGGAATGACGAGAGTGAAGAGCGCGACGCTCGACCGATTGTATGCGCGTGTCATCGCGGCGGCGAGCTTCGCGAGATTTTCCGACGATGCGGGCTTGCCGACGAAGCGCTGCGCGGCGCGACCGACATTGGCGGGCACGCCCGCGCCGACGAAGCGGATTTCGCGGATAATGACGTCGGGCCGCGCGCCGAGTTCGACCTTGCCGAGCGAGAGCGGCTTGGCCTCGGGATCGGGGAGCGGGTCGCGGCTGCGATCGGGGGCTAGCGGCGGGCGGCCATCGAGCGGCGTCGCCGCCGGCTGGGCCGCGAGCGCCGCGGCGGGGAGGAGCAGGGCTCCCACTACCGCCGCGGTGCAGGCGTTGCGCAATGGGCGCATCGGGTGCGGCTTCAGTTGCCGCGCTTCGGCTTCAGCCCGCCGAGGACACCCCCAACGGTACCGGTCACGCCGGTGACGAGCCCGGTCACGGGATCGACCGCCGTTCCGCCATCGGTCGTGCCGCCCGTCAGGCCGTTGGTGACCTGACCGAGCGCGCCGGTCGTGGTTGTCACGACATTGCTGACGAGCGTGACGGGCGTTCCCGTGGGACTGCCGGTCGCGCCCCCGGTCAGGCCCCCGGTGACGCCGCCCAGCAAATTGCCGCCGGTGCCGGGTTGGAGCGTGACCAGTTGTCCCGCCGATCCGACGCCGACGGTCAGCAGGCTGCCGTTCTGCTGTCCGGGCGACAGGATGCTGGCGCCAATCAGGGGGGAGGCATTCGGGCTGCCGATCGCGGTCGCCTTGCCGATCGTTGCGGTGATCAACTGGCCTGGGGCGGCGGCAAGGCCGTCGACCAGATATTGCTGGCCGCTGCCGGTCTGGACGAGCGCGACGCCGGTGCTTTTGACCACGCCGACGACGGTGCCGACCAGATTCGCGTTGCCGGGCACCTTGCTGTCGACCGCGCTCGCAAGGAGCAGGCCCTTGTCGGCGATGACATTGACGAGGCCGCCCGTTTTCACGAGCACATTGCCGATCACCGGATTGGTCGCAGCGGGATCGCCGGTGTTTGCGAGAAGGCCGGTGCCGGCGATACCGCTTGGACCGACAAGGCCGCCGACCGCGAGCGCGCCGGCATCGCCGAGGCCGAGGCCGCTACCAGCCGGACCTGCGGGGCCCGCAGGTCCGGTTGCACCGGTCGGTCCCGCGGCGCCTGCCGGGCCGACGGTGCCCGTGGCACCGCCGCTGCCGACGCTGCCGACGCGGTAACTGCCCGACGATTCGCACGCGGCGAGTGCAAGGCACGCCGGGATCAGGATGAGATGGGCTGGGCGGAATTCAAGACAGGACAAAGGCATGAGACATCCCCTTGGTACATGATCTGGTCCCTAAGCCCCAGATTCCCGAATGAACGTCAAAGTTCCCGCTGTTGTTGAAATTAATTGTCGTTAACTCAGGGCGTAAACTAATAGTTGAGGAGGTCGTTACGGAATCCCATGCGATTTCACAAAAGGCGTTAACTAAAATTTTTCTGCTTACGGTCTTTGCATAAACTTTTGTCAGTTCAATATGTGGTTCACCAAGGGACATGATTTCCACAATTTGATTTATGTTAATAGTTCCCGTCGGCTTGAGTGCGCGACTGCCGCTGATCCTTCTTCGTTCCGTCATCGGCTTGTCACGTCTTCGCCGCAGCGCCGCAATATCGTCCGCCTAATGCCCCCGCGACCCAGGCGCCATTTCGCGACCGGGAAAAGGGGATTCATCAATGACCTATCAGTTCAGGAACCGCCTGCGGGCCGGGGCCGCTTCGATCGCTGCGCTTGCCGTGCTGGCCGCGACCCCGGCTTTTGCCGAGGAAGCCGCCGTCGATGTGGCCGCCGACGGCGGCGATGTCGAAGAGATCGTTGTGCTCGGGCAGGGGCAGGCGCGTCAGGTGCAGGAACTGGGCGCCGCCGACATCGCGCTCGAAGTATCGGGGATCAGCCCGCTGAAGGCCATCGACAAGCTGCCCGGCGTCAATTTCCAGGCCGCGGATCCGTTTGGCGCCTATGAATGGTCGGCGCGCATCTCGATCCGCGGGTTCAGCCAGAACCAGCTCGGCTTCACGCTCGACGGCGTTCCGCTTGGCGACATGAACTATGGCAACCATAACGGCCTGCACATCAGCCGCGCGATCATCAGCGAGAATGTCGGCCGCGTCGAAGTCGCGCAGGGGGCGGGTTCGCTCGCCGCCGCATCGACGAGCAACCTTGGCGGGACGATCGAATTCTTCTCGCGGGCGCCGGCCGAAGAGCTCGGGGTCGAGGCGTCGGCGACCTATGGCAGCGACGATACCAAGCGCCTCTTCGCACGGATCGACAGCGGCGAGATCGGCGCGGGCGGGCCGCGCCTGTCGCTGAGCTATGCGTGGCAGGATGCCGACAAGTGGAAGGGCAATGGCGTCCAGCGTCAGGACCAGGTCAATGTGCGCATCGTCCAGCCCGTCGGCGACGGCCAATTCTTCGGTTTCGTCAACTATTCGAACCGCCGCGAGAATGACTATCAGGATCTGAGCGCCGACATGATCGGCCGCCTCGGCTATCAGTGGGACAATTTCGCGAAGGATTGGGACCTCGCGGTCCAGGTCGCCAAAGTCTATCAGAATCAGGTCGCCCGTGCCGCTTATGACGCGGGGATCGCGAATGGCAGCCTGCCGCTCGGCACGCCCTTCACCGCGCCCTATGCCGGCGTCGGTCAGGCGTTTCCGGCACCGGTCGGAACGGTCGACGACGCCTATTATGATGCCGCGGGCCTGCGCAAGGATTGGCTCGCCGGCGTCGGCGTCGAGGCGCCGCTCGGCGAACATTGGACGCTGAAGGCGATGGGCTATTATCACGGCAACAAGGGGCGCGGCCTTTGGTTCACCCCCTATGTGACCACGCCGGGCGGCGCGCCGATGACGATCCGCACCACCGAATATGACATTGAACGCTATGGCATCGTCACCTCCAGCCTGTTCGAGGTCGGCGACAACAAGTTCGAAATCGGCATGTGGTACGAGGATAATGCCTTCAATCAGGCGCGGCGCTTCTACGGCCTTGGCAACACGACCGGCGCCCCCGATCGCAGCAGCCTGACCTTCCCGAAGAATCCGCTGGCGACGCAGTGGGAGTTCGATTTCAACACCCAGACGCTGCAATATCATGTGCAGGACACGCTCGATCTGGGCCAGTTCCAGATCAACGCCGGCTGGAAGGGGCTGCGCGTCACCAACCGCGCGACGCCGGTCGTGAGCGGCGGACTGGCGTCGGGGACGACCGAGGCGAAGGATTGGTTCCTGCCGCAGGCTGGCCTGCTCTATCGCCTGAACGACGATAACGAGCTGTTCGCGAGCTATACCGAGAATATCCGCGCCTATGAATCGTCGGCGACCGGTGGGCCCTTCGCGACGACGCAGGCAGGCTTTGACGCGCTCGATCTCAAGCCTGAGACGTCGACGACCTATGAGCTTGGTTTCCGCACCAAGTCGCCGCGTTTTCAGGGCGTGATCGCGGGCTATTATGTCGACTTCAAGGATCGCATCATCGCGTTCGCCAACGGGTCGGGCATTCAGGGCAACCCCGCGATCCTCAGCAACGTCGGCGATGTCCGCTCTTGGGGCGTAGAGGCGGCGGGGACATTCCGCGTCACCCCCGAACTCTCGCTCTTCGCTTCCTATGCCTACAACGACTCCGAATATCAGGACGATGTCGTCAACGCGGCGGGCGCGGTGGTTGCGGCGACCGCGGGCAAGACGGTGGTCAACTCGCCGCGCCATCTCGGCAAGGGCGAGATCACCTGGGACAATGGCGATTTCTTCGCGCGCGTCGGTGCCAACTATACGTCGAAGCGCTATTATTCGTACGAGAATGACGCCGAGGTGGGTGGGTTCATCATTGTCGATGCCAGCATCGGATACCGGCTGAACGACCGCATCTCGATCCAGGCCAATGCGACGAACCTGTTCGACAAGGAATATGTGTCGACGATCGGCACCAACGGCTTCGCCAACCGCGGCGACAGCCAGACGTTGCTCACCGGGGCTCCGCAGCAGTTCTTCGTCACGCTGAAGGCCGGGTTCTAGGATTGAGGTCGCGGCGCCGGTCCCTCGGCGCCGCTTCTCAACGATTGACGATGATGGCGCGGTCCAGCTAGGGCCGCGCCATCATTTTTTGGGAAATATAGTCATGACCGATACGCCCCCCGACCGCATGTCGACCAATCCGCGCTCGCCCTATTTTGACATGGAGGTGCTGCAGCGCGGCATCGGAATCCGCTTCAAGGGCAAGGAGCGCACCGACGTCGAGGAATATTCGATCTCCGAAGGCTGGATCCGCGTCGCCGCGGGCAAGTCGAAGGACCGGTTCGGTCAGGCGATGACGATCAAGCTGTCGGGCGAAGTCGAGGCCTGGTTCGAAGACACCGCCACTGGTGAAGGCACCGCCGCTGGCGAAGGCGACGACGCCTAATCAACTGACGCGCCCGCGCATAAAGAAAGCCCCGGAGCGATCCGGGGCTTTTCTTTATGCGCGATGCGCTTGCAGAAAGTCGTTTGGTCTTACTGGCCGAGCGAAGCGGCGACGGTTTCGAGGCCGTTGCCGGGCTTCCAATCGTTCTGGACCCAGACCGGCGCCTTAAAGCTGGGGGCATTGTTCGGCGCGCCGGCTTCGCCGTCGGCGTAGATGAAGCCCTGCACCGGGTTGGCGCGGAGGCCAAGGTCGCCGATCGGGGCGTACCACACGCGGACCATGCTCCAGTCGCCAGCGTTGCTGACGTCGACGACACGGACGTTGCGCTCGATCTGGCCGCGACGGCCGTTGATCGGCGACCAGTTGGCGTGGTCGATCAGGATTTCGCGGTCGCTGACGATTTTCTTGACCACCGCGACATGGCCGAGCGGCATGCCGCTGGTCCCGGCGAACGCCATCACGGCGCCTTTGCGGGGCTCTTCGCCGCGCTGATAGGTTCCGGCCGCCTGCGACCACCAGGTCTTGGCATTGCCGCGGATTTCGACGCCCGATTCGGCGCGGGCAAAGGGAACGCACTGCAGATAACCCTGCGCCGCAGCCGGAACGCTCGCAAGCAGGCCGGTGATGGTCATCACAGACGCGATGGCGGCTGCCAGGTAACGACGATAGAGCATGAAATGCGACCCCCGAGGCTTGTCTTCAAGCGTTGGAGCGTCTTTGCCACGTCGCGCGCGGTCCACCACCCGTCTAGCGACGAGTCGCGCCGTCGCTGCGGTGGATGGGGGAACCTTTTGTTAAGCCGTTCAATTCGTCGCGCGGACGGTTCGTTTTATCGCCGTCAGGCGGCGACGGTCGCGATGTCGTCGGGCGCGCGGAACAGCGTCAGCACGTCGCTCGCGGGCATGGGACGGCCATAATAATAGCCCTGGATATTGCTGCAGCCGAAGCCGCGGAGCGTCTCGACCTCAAGTTCGGTTTCGGCGCCCTCGGCGGTCGTCGACATGCCCAGGCTGTCGGCCAGCGCGACGACGGCGCGGATGATCGCGATCGATTCGATGCTGCCCTTCGCCGCGCCGACGACAAAGCTGCGGTCGACCTTGATCGTCGAGAACTGCGTCTTGCGCAGATAGCCGAGCGACGAATAGCCGGTGCCGAAATCGTCGAGCGACAGGCGGATGCCGAGGCCGATGAGCTGGTCGAGCAACTGCGCCGCGCCGCCGCCGTCGCGCAGGAACACGCTTTCGGTGACTTCGATCTCGAGCCTCTGCGGCGAAAGCCCGCTCTGCGCGAGCGCCGAGACGACGACCGAGGCGAAGCTGGGGTCGGTAAGCTGGTCGGCCGAGACGTTGATCGCGACCTTCAGGTTAGACGGCCATTTCATCGCTTCGCGGCACGCCGTGCGCAGCACCCATTCGCCGATGGGCGAGATCAGGCGCGCATCCTCGGCCAGTGGGATGAAGCGGCCCGGCGACACATTGCCGAGCTTCTTGTTATTCCAGCGGATCAATGCCTCGAAACCGTTGAGCGTGCCGTCGACCGCGGTCACCACCGGCTGATAATAAAGCTCGAATTCGCCGCGTTCGAGGGCGCCGCGCAATTCCTGCTCCATCACGCGCCGTTCCTCGGCCTGGGCGTGCAGGGATGCGACATAGGCGGCAACGACATTGCCCCCCTTGTCCTTGGATTTGTAGAGCGCAAGGTCGGCGTTGCGCGTCAGCGTCTCGACCGTCGCGCCATCGGTCGGCCCGATCGCGAAACCGATGCTGGCGCCGACGAAAAGCTGGTGATTGTCGACCACATAAGGGCGACTGATCGTCGTGATGATCCGCTGCGCAAGGTCCTCGGCGCTGTCGGCAGAGGCGACATTGTGGAGCACGACCGCGAATTCGTCGCCGCCAAGGCGCCCGCACGTCATCCCGCGCTCCATCAGGCCCTTGAGCCGCGCCGCGACCTGCGCGAGCAATTTGTCGCCGACGGGATGGCCCAATGTATCATTGACCGCCTTGAACCGGTCGAGGTCGATCATCAGCAGCGCACAGCGCGATTTGGCGTCGATGGCATGGCTCAGCGCGCGCGCCAGATCTTCGTTGAGGCTGAGGCGATTGGGCAGGCCGGTCAGATTGTCGAATCGCGCCATCTTGGCGATCTGTTCAGCGGTCGCGCGCTTTTCGGTGACGTCCGACCCGACGCCGCGAAAGCCGAGGAATTTGCCGGTTTCGTCAAGGCGCGGCGATGCGGACAATTCCCACCAGCGCGGTGCACCCCCGATCGTCACGGGGACGATCAGGTTCGAAAAGCTTTCGCGCCGTTTCATCCGTTCGGCCATGTCGTGCAGGCTTTTGGGGAACAGGCCGGTCTCCCAGGCGTCGCCCGAAAGCGCTTGCAGGAGCGGGACGCCCTCCAGCGTCTCTGCGGTGCCGCCGAGCGCATAGGCAAGGCGCGGCGAGACATGGATCAGGCGGCGGCTATTATCGGTCTGCCAGAGCCAGTCGGCCGAGGTTTCTTCGAACTCGCGGAGCAGCAGGCTGACCGTCTCGGTCTTTTCGTGCAGCGTCTCTTCGGCGCGGCGGAAGCGGATATGGCTTTGCGCGAAGCGCACGCAAAAGGCGCAAAGCAGAAAGCCCGCGACAAGGGCGACCGCGGCGAGTTGCGGCGCTCCCGCGCGCGTGAGCGCGGCGGCGGCGGACAAAGAAACCGGCGCGATAAACAGCACACAGGCCAGCGGGACGCTGTGCGCGACGATCGAAAGGGTAACCATCATCAGCACCGCGATCGTCCACATCGACAGCACATGGTCGAGCGTGGGCGTCAGTCCCTGCAGCCAGAAAAGGCTGCCCCAGACCAGCGCCGAATAGAGCGCATGGCGCGTGCAAAGCCGATATTCGGCAACGCCCGAAAGCTTGAGGTCGCCGAATGGAAGGCCGCGAAAACGACTGTACGACCAAAAGCCGAAAATCAGCGTGCATGCCAGCCAGCCGCCCGCGACTGCCATCGGCACGTTGAGGATCATGGTGAATGCCGCGACGATCGCCATGCCCATGCCCATCACCAGACGCAGCGAGCCGCGGCCGCGGAGCGGCGCAAGCTGGAGCTGGCGGAGGTTGCCGATGTCCTGATCACGCGGCCCCAGCCCCAACAGGGTCCGCGCAGGAATGACTTCGGCAGCAAGTGGATCGGTCAGCAGGCTTTTCACCCGCCCTGTCTAGCGCGCGGGAGTTACCCGAAGGTAACTATGCGGCTGTTCTGGTGAGAATATCTGTCCCACCGAGGGACAATGTGCGCGACAGCCGGCAATGGGGGTGGTGAGCTGCCGCTGCCCTCTTTGGATATCGCCCGGCTGGATCCGCGATCGGGTCGGCGCAAGGAGAGCGCCATCTTCCAAAGTTCAGGGAAGTTCAGCCCTATGAGCGCTCCCATTTGCAAGTCGCGGAGTGCTGGATATGTGCGGCACGTCCGATCATGGTCGCACCCGCAAGCCGGGCCGCGACCGCTTTTTTGTTCGCCGAATGAAAGCTGGCACGGCCGGATAATGTAGGAAAGACCTATTTGAAGGCGATGTTTGTTTTGGGGTGGGAAGCGGGCGATCGGCCACCCACTTCCGTCATCCCGGGCTTGACCCGGGATCCCGCTTTTTGAAGGCACGGGCACGTTTCACGAAATAGCGGGACCCCGGATCAAGTCCGGGGTGACGACGAAAGATAGGTCGGCTTTCGGCCGAAAACGGTCGAGTCCGTCCTACGCAGCCATTGCGAAAGGCTGAATTTCCCCGGCCAGATATTGCGCGCGCGCTTTCGACCGGCTGAGTTTGCCCGAACTGGTGCGGGGCAATGTGCGCGGCGGGATCAGCTCGATCAGGCAATTCATGCCCGTGATCGCGCGGACGCGTTCGCGGATGGTCTCGCGCAGCGCGAGGCGTTCGGCCTCGTCGCTGGTGCGGCACTGGACGAGCACGGCGGGGGTTTCCTCGCCGCCCGGCGCGGTGATCGCAAAGGCCGCGATGTCGCCCGATTTGAAGCCCGGCAATTGTTCGACCGCCCACTCGATATCCTGCGGCCAGTGATTCTTGCCGTTGATGATGATCATGTCCTTGGCGCGGCCGACGATGTAGATATAGCCGTCTGACAAATAACCCATATCGCCGGTGTCGAGCCAGCCGTCCTTCATGCAGGCGGCCGTCGATTCGGGATCGCGGAAATAGCCGGTCATCAGCGACGGCCCGGTGCACCACACCTTGCCGACCGTCTGGTCGGGCAGTACGCCCCCCGCCTCGTCGCGAACCTCGATCACCATGTCGCGCGCGGCGCGGCCGCAGTTCACGATCGCGCGATAACGCGTCGGGCGGCCCGAATCATTCGCAGCCCCCGACAATTCGGTTTCCTCGACCAGTTCGACGACAATGCCCTCACCCGGGGGCATGATGCTGACGGCGAGCGTCGCTTCGGCGAGGCCATAGCTTGGCAGGAAGGCGCTGGCCTTGAAGCCCGCGTCGGCAAAGGCGTCGACGAAGCTCTGCATCACGTCGGGGCGGATCATGTCGGCGCCATTGCCCGCGACGCGCCAGCGCGACAGGTCGAAACGGTCGGCGACATGCGTCTGGCTCGACACGCGGCGCGCGCAAATATCGTAGCCGAAGGTCGGCGAATAGCTGAGCGTCGTGCCCTCGTTACGGCTGATCAGGTCGAGCCAGGCGAGCGGACGGCGGGCAAAATCCTCGGTCTTGAGGTAATCGACCGACACCTGGTTGGCGACGGGCGAGAGCAGGCAGCCGACAAGGCCCATGTCGTGATACCAGGGCAGCCAACTGATGCAGCGGTCGCTGTCCTCAAGCTTCATGCCGTGGCTATGCGCGGCGAGATTGTTGAGCAGCGCGGCGTGGGTGACCGCGACGCCATGCGGGAAGCGGGTCGAGCCGCTGCTGTACTGGAGATAGCAGGTCTCGTCCGACTTCTGCTCGGGAAGCGTTGTCACCGGTGCCGGCTTCTTTTCGAACTCGCTCCAGTCGATGGGCTTCACGCCTTCCTTTTCCGCCGCTTCGATCGCCATCGCGGCGATTTCGGGCGGGAAGAACAGCATCGTCGGGTCGCAGCTCGAAAGCTGGACGACGAGCTGGCCGACATAGGAATCGCGTCCGCCGAAGCTGGTCGGCAGCGGCAGCGGCACCGGCCAGGCGCCGGCATAGATGGTGCCGAAGAAGAGCGCGGCGAACTCGGCACCGGTCTCGGCAATCAGCGCGATACGGTCGCCGGGCTTCACGCCAGCGGCGATCAGGCGATAGGCGGTGGCGAGCGAATCGGCCTTGAGTTCGCTGTACGGATAGGGTCGCACAAGACGCCCACGCGGATCGTGGAAATTGAGCCCGCGCGTGCCCGCGGCGGCATAGTCGAGCGCTTCACCGACGGTGGCGAAGTCCGAAAAGCGGCGCGGCTGGGCGCAAAGGGTGGGCGTCGACGTCAGTTCGTCGGCCGGTGTTTCGATGATATCGGTCATAGGGGGTGCGACATCCCGTGAAACGGGCCGCGCGGCAACAAGCATGTCATCTTTTGAAGCCATAGTACCGTGCGCGAGCCCTGTGTTGTTAGAACAATCGCCCATTTCCGGGCGTTATGGCCCGATATGGCGGTGTTGATCGTTCTCAATCAGGCCCGACTGTGGCACAAACATGGCATATGGCCAACCGCCGCCCCTCATCCGACCGATCGAAAAGGCCCCTCGGCGCAGCCAAGCTTGACGAACTGGCGCTTGCCTATGTCGCGCGATTCGCGACCAGCAGGGCCAAATTGACGCGCTATCTGGCAAGAAAAATCCGCGAATCCGAATGGATAGACGATGTTGACGCCATGACGGCGTGCGAGTCGATCGCCGACCGGATGGAGCAATTGCGATATCTCGACGACCGCCAATATGCCGCAATGCGGGCGGGCGCGATGACGCGGCGCGGGCTGGGCGTACAGCGGGTCAAAGCGCAGCTTTTTGTCGACGGAATTGCCGAAGAGGACAGCGGCGAGGCGATCGAGACGGCCGAAGGCGCCGCGGTGGCGGCGGCAGTCGGCTTTGCACGTCGACGGCGGTTCGGACCCTTTGCCGTCCGCGCGTCCGACGATCCCAAGCAGCGCGAGCGGCAAATGGGCGCCTTTTTGCGCGCGGGGCACAGCATGACGATCGCGCGCCGTATCCTCTCCGTGGCGCCGGGGGACGAGGCCGGGCTGGCAGCGCTGGACGATGAAGCAGCGTTCGATTAGGTCGGGCGCAATTCATTCGGGATGAGGATTTGCCGATGCGCGCCATATTGACCGCCCTTGCCCTGTCGCTCGCTCTGCCGATGATGGCATGCAGCAAGGATGCAAGCGAGAATGCGAGCGCCGCAACGATCCCTTTGACGATCACGTCAAAAGGGACGGCGCATAAATTCAACGTCGAAGTCGCGCGCACCGATGAAGAGCAGGATCGCGGGCTGATGTTCCGCACCAGCCTGCCCGCCGACGGCGGCATGATCTTTCCGTTCGCGAAACCGCGTATCGGCAGCTTCTGGATGAAGAACACGCTGATCCCGCTGGATATGCTCTTCATTCGCGCTGACGGCAGCATCGACCGGATCGCCGAAAATACGATCCCCGAATCGCTCGAACCGGTGGTGAGCGGCGGCGAGGTTTCGGCGGTGCTCGAACTTGCGGGCGGCACGGCGGCGCGGCTCGGGATCGACGAGACGGCAAAGGTGACGTGGACGGATTGAGCCATCCCCGTTTCCGTTCGCCCTGAGCTTGTCGAAGGGCGGTCCTTTTCCTGTCGAGGTCGAAGGCAAGTGCGGTCCTTCGACAAGCTCAGGACAAACGGACAAAGGGGAAGCGCTATGCCGCTTTGGCGCTTGCGCGACCGCGCTGCTTGGCTGTAAACGCCACGCCATGAGCATCTTGGGCAAGATTTTTACCTGGTGGGACGGTGCGACCGTCGGCACCCTGCTGAATAGCTGGAGCACCGGCACGAAGGTGGGCGAGGACAGCCTCGGCAACCGCTATTTCCGCGCCAAAAAGGGCAGCCGTCGCTGGGTGATCTACAATGGATCGAACGACGCGAGCCGCGTGCCGCCCGAATGGCACGGCTGGCTGCACGGCACGTTCGACGAACTCCCGACCGATATCCTCCCCGCGCCGCGCGCGTGGGAAAAGGAACCGACCCCGAATCTGACCGGCAGCACGGGCGCCTATCGCCCCGCCGGGGCGCTCGAACGCGGCGGCCAGCGTGCCGCTGCGACCGGCGATTATGAGGCCTGGCGGCCCGGCGCCGAGTGAAGCGTAGCGTGCCGCGCCAGATTTCGACTGCGCTGATCGCGCTTCTGGCCGCGACCGCGCTGACCGCCTGCGACCGGACACCGTCGAAACCGGGAGGCAGCACCACGGTCCCGACCGTCGCCAAATCCGAACGCGTGCCGCAGGAAGTCGGCGGCATAGAGGGCGCGACGCCGATGGCCGAGCGCGTCGCCGTCGTCGGCCTGCTCAACAAGCGTAACGGCCTGGTTCGCGAGCTTGAGATGAAGCCCGGTGAAACGGCGCGGGTTGGACGCGCGATCGTCCGGTTGCGCGCCTGCGAGCAAACCGCGCCGTGGGAAGACCCGCCCGAAACGGGCGCGTTCGTACAGTTGACGGTCCAGGATCAACGCGACGACAAATGGCGCCGCGTCTTTTCAGGCTGGATTTTTCGCGAGCGGCCCGACCGCAACGTGATCCAGCACCCGATCTATGACGTCTTTGTCAAAAGCTGCGCAATGACATATCCGGGGGGCGAACCCGTTGCGCGTTCGGCGCCCAAATCGGGCGCCGCCGCCGCGCCCAAGGCGTCGAGTGCGCCCCAGTCCCCGGCGACGAACGGCGGCGAGGGCACTGCGCCGCCCGTGGCGCCGCCCGTCGTCCCGGCGCCGGCACCCAAGGCGGCGCCGTCGCCGCCAGCCAACACCGAATAAAGCCGCGCGAGATAGTCGGCCTGGCGGATTTCGATCGCGCCGAGGCTGGCGAGATGCGGCGTGATGAACTGGCAGTCGAGCAATCGCCACCCGCCGGCGATGAGCCGCGCGACGAGGTGCGCGAGTGCGACCTTCGATGCGTCGCGCGCGCGGCTGACCATCGATTCGCCGAAAAAGGCGCGGCCGAGCGACACGCCGTAGAGGCCGCCCGCGAGCTCGCCATCGAGCCAGCATTCGACGCTATGCGCATGACCAATCTGGAACAGGCGGTCATAGCTCGCCTTGATCACGGGGTTGATCCACGTCGTCGGCCGGTCGTCGGCGGGCTGCGCGCACAGCGCGACCATGTCGGAAAAGGCGGTGTCGGTCGTCACGCGGAAGCGGTCCGACACGATCACCTTTTTCAGGCTGTGCGACAGGTGAAAGCCATCCAGGGGCAGGATTGCGCGCAGCCGCGGTTCGACCCAATGGACCGACGGGTCGTCCGCCCCGTCGGCCATCGGAAAAATGCCCTGCGCATAGGCGCTGAGCAACAGCGCCGGGTCTATGGATTCGAAGTGTTTCAGCTCGCGGGCTTCACGAATTTCAGCGTCATCCGGTCCGATTCGCCGATTGCGATATATTTCGCGCGATCGGTCTCGCCTTCGGTCAGGTTCGGCGGCAGCGTCCAGACGCCCTTGGGGTAATCCTTGGTATCTTTCGGATTGGCGTTGATCTCGCTCTCGCCCGCAAGCTTGAAGCCCGCGGCTTCGGCAAAGGCGACGATCGAGCTTTTCTTCATATAGCCCGACTTTTCTTCCTTCGCGCTGTCGTCGCTTTCGTTGAGCCGATGCTCGACGACGCCCAGCGTGCCGCCGGGTTTGAGCATCGCGAAGATCTGCTTGAAGGCCGCAGCGGTATTGTCGGTGCCGTCGAAGCGCCAGTTGTGGACGTTGCGAAAGGTCAGCACGACATCGGCGCTGCCATCGGGGACCTTTGGATTGGTACCCGCATTCGGGAATTCGGCCAGCTTCACCGCGCCATAGACTTCGGCATTCTCGGCCTGCTTCGCTTTGACACGGTTGAGACCGCGTTCCCACGGCGCCGCGACATAGAGCGTGCCGCTGCCCGACTTTGCAAGCGGGGCGAGAATCTCTGTGTACCAGCCGCCGCCGGGCCAAAGCTCCACCACCGTGTCGCCGGGCTTCACGCCAAAGAAGGCGAGCGTTTCGGCGGGGTGGCGATATTTGTCGCGCGGCGTGTTCGTTGCCGAGCGGGTGGGGGCTGCCACGGCGGCGGCGATCGCGTCATGCGCCTTGTGGGCGGCGTGGGCATCATGCTGCATCGCGGCAGCGGGAACGGCGATCAGGGCGGCAGCACTTGCAACCAGTAACAGGGAACGCATATGGGCACCTCTCTCCAGGGGAAGGCCCTGTTTGCGAAGGGATGCGCGGCAATGCAAGTGTCGATGCTGTCAGTCGGGATCGGTGCCGCGATCCTGTTCGGCGTTGCCGAGGTTGCGAGCTGGCGCCGCAACAACCGGCGCGACGTCGATAATGTCGGATTCATGCCGTGGCGCGGCATCGCGCTGGGCTCCGCCGCCGTCGCGCTGTTCGCGACGGCATTCTGGCTAAGCGGCAGATAAGGTCAGAGACAGGCCTCGAGATAGGGCTGGTCGAAGCCGTATTGGCGGGCCTTTTCCAGGGTATAGGGGCGCAGGCCCATCGCGCGATATTCGCCGACGATCTTGCCGTCCTTGTCCTCGTCGAGATATTCGAACTTGAAGAGTTCCTGGGTGACGATGACGTCGCCTTCCATGCCGATCACTTCGGTAACGTTGGTGACGCGGCGCGAACCGTCGCGCAGGCGCTTGATCTGGACGATCAGGTCGACCGAGTCGGCGATCTGCTTCGAAATCGCTTCCTTCGGAATCTTGATGTCGCCCATCAGCACCATATTTTCCATACGGCCGAGGCATTCGCGCGGGCTGTTGCTGTGGAGCGTACACATCGACCCGTCGTGACCCGTGTTCATCGCGGCGAGAAGGTCGAAGCACTCCGCGCCGCGAACTTCGCCCATGATGATGCGGTCGGGACGCATACGCAGCGCGTTCTTCACAAGGTCGCCCATGTGGATCGCACCATTGCCTTCAAGGTTCGCCGGGCGCGTTTCGAGCGGCAGCCAGTGCGGCTGCTGCAGACGGAGTTCGGCGGCGTCTTCGATCGTCAGCACGCGTTCGCCGGGGTCGATCATCTTCGACAGCGCGTTGAGCATCGTCGTCTTACCCGAACCCGTACCGCCCGAGATGACGATGTTGAAACGGCTCGCGCCCGCGATCTTCAGCGCGGTGCACATCTTTTGGCTCATCGCGCCCCACTGGCACAGCATGTCGAGCGTAATCGGCTTGGCCGAGAATTTACGAATCGAGATTGCGGTGCCGCGCAGGGATAGCGGCGGTACGATCACGTTAACGCGGCTGCCGTCCTTCAAACGGGCGTCGGCAAGCGGGGTGGTCTGGTCGACGCGGCGGCCGACCATGTTGCAGATCCGCTGCGCGATCTGGAACAGATGCTGTTCGTCGCGGAACTGGATCGGCGCGATGACCAACTGGCCCTTGCGCTCGACATATGTCTGGTAGGGCCCGTTGACCATGATGTCGCTGATGTCCGGGTCCGACAGCAGTTCCTCGAGCGGACCGAAGCCGAGCAATTCGTCGACGAGTACCTTTTCGAGCGCAAACTGTTCGCGGCGGTTGAGCGTGATGCGCAGTTCGGCGAGCACCTCAAGGATGATCGGGCGGAATTCCTCGGTGAGTTCTTCCTTGTTAAGCGTCGCGGCCGCTTCGGGGTCGACGCGTTCGAGCAGGCGCGGCAGCACCTGTTCCTTGATCTTGTGGACGCTGGCCTCGAATCCTTGCGCCTTTTCGGGTTCCGCCATTTCGGCGGTCGACCGCTGGTTGAGCCGTTCCATCGCCTCTTCTTCGGGCGTCATGTTCGACGGCATCTGCGGGATTTCGACCGGGGTGTCGATCGCGGGGAACTGCGAGCCGCCGGGCACGCCGGGGCCAGTCTGCATCGGCTTCGCGACGCCAAAGGCGGGGCGGCCAGCGGTTCCGGGGCGGCGTCCGAATGCACTCATCCGTTTTATCCTGCTTCCATATCTTTCAGGAGCATCGCTGCCAGTGCAAACGAACCCCCATCCGACACGGTGAATAAATCGGAAACTTTGACATTGTCCTAATGCGCCGGGCGATTGTGAATGCGGCTTATGGGCACGGCAAAGGGTTCACGCGGAGACGCGGAGAAGAAAAATTGGCGGCTTTGCCGCCTTTCATCATATTGCTGAGATCTCTGTGCCTCTGCGCGAACCTGATCCTCCGCGTCTCCGCGTGAGCAGAATAGCTACGGCCTCGGCGTCTCTCTGCGCGAATTTTTCTCGTCCCATCGCGAACGCATAAAAAAAGCCCGCATCCGAAGAGGATGCGGGCTTTTGATCGCCGTGGACGGCGGAAGCAATTAGCTTGCGATATGCTCGGCGAGGACGGTCAGGCCGGCTTCGTTAACCTCGGCAAAGCCGCCTTCGACTTCGATCACCTCGGGCGCTGCGCCCGCGGTTGCATAGATCGTCAGCGGGCCGTTGCGCAGCGTCGCCATGAAGGGCGCGTGGCCTTCGAGCACCGAGAAATCGCCCTCGGTCCCCGGCACGGTGACCATATGGACGTCGGCGGTCCGCTCTAGGCGGGCGGGGGTGACGAGTTCGAACTTCAGAGCCATGATATGTCCTTAAACCCCTCCCCACGGGGGAGGGGTGTAGGTGTGTTACGCGTCTTCGGCGAGCTTCGCGGCCTTGGCGACCGCTTCGTCGATGCCGCCGACCATGTAGAAGGCCGCTTCGGGAAGGTGGTCATACTCGCCGTCGACGACTGCCTTGAACGACTTCACCGTGTCTTCGATCGCCACGAACTTGCCGGGGATGTTGGTGAAAACTTCGGCGACGTGGAACGGCTGCGACAGGAAGCGCTGGATCTTGCGCGCGCGGGCAACGACCAGCTTATCTTCTTCGCTGAGCTCGTCCATGCCGAGAATTGCGATGATGTCCTGAAGCGACTTGTACTTCTGCAGCGTTTCCTGAACGCGGCGGGCGGTTTCATAATGTTCCTGCCCGACGATCGCGGCGGTCAGAACGCGCGAGGTCGAGTCGAGCGGATCGACCGCCGGATAGATGCCGAGTTCCGAAATCGCGCGGTTGAGCGTCGTCGTCGCGTCCAAGTGAGCGAAGGAGGTTGCCGGCGCAGGGTCGGTAAGGTCATCCGCGGGAACGTAAATGGCCTGCACCGAGGTGATCGAACCCTTGTTGGTCGAGGTGATGCGTTCCTGCAGCGCGCCCATGTCGGTCGACAGGGTCGGCTGGTAACCCACAGCCGAAGGAATACGGCCGAGCAGTGCCGACACTTCCGAACCCGCCTGGGTGAAGCGGAAGATGTTGTCGACGAAGAAGAGCACGTCCTGGCCTTCCTGATCGCGGAAATATTCGGCGATCGTCAGACCCGAGAGCGCAACGCGAGCGCGGGCGCCCGGGGGTTCGTTCATCTGGCCGAACACCAGCGCAACCTTCGATCCCTCGGGGGTCGGATTGCCGTCGGCGTCCTTGGCGATAACGCCGGCGTCGAGGAATTCGTGATAGAGATCGTTGCCTTCGCGGGTGCGTTCACCGACGCCCGCGAACACCGACGTACCACCATGGCCCTTGGCGATGTTGTTGATCAGTTCCTGAATGAGAACCGTCTTGCCGACGCCCGCGCCGCCGAACAGGCCGATCTTGCCGCCCTTTGCGTAGGGGGCGATCAGGTCGATGACCTTGATGCCGGTGACGAGGATGCTCGTTTCGGTCGACTGGTCGACGAATTCCGGAGCCTTGGCGTGGATCGGCGCGACGCTGACGGCGTTCACCGGGCCCTGTTCGTCGATCGGCTCGCCGATGACGTTGAGGATGCGGCCGAGCGTCTGCGGGCCGACGGGGACCGAGATCTGCGCGCCGGTGTCGGTCACGGGCTGGCCGCGGGTCAGGCCGTCGGTCGCGTCCATCGCGATCGTGCGGACGGTGTTTTCACCGAGGTGCTGGGCGACTTCGAGGACAAGGCGGTTGCCGTTGTTGTCGGTTTCGAGCGCGTTCAGAATCGCGGGCAGCGTGCCGGTGAACTGGACGTCGACGACGGCGCCGATGACCTGTGCGATGCGGCCCGTGGCGGTGCCGGTGCTTGCAGCCTTGGGAGCGGCGGCCTTTTTGGGCGCAGCAGCCTTGGGCGCGGCGGCCTTCTTGGCAGGAGCCTTCTTTTCAGCGGGAGCGGTAGCCATTGGTTTCTTCCTTGCTTGGATAGCTTACAGCGCTTCGGCGCCGGCAATGATTTCGATGAGTTCGGTGGTGATCGCCGCCTGACGCGTGCGGTTGTAAACGATGGTCAGCTTGTTGATCAGGTCGCCTGCGTTGCGCGTCGCATTGTCCATCGCGGTCATCGACGCACCCTGTTCGGACGCGGCGTTTTCAAGGAGGCCCTTGAAGATCTGGATCGTGATGTTGCGCGGCAAGAGGTCGGCGAGGATCGCTTCCTCGTCGGGCTCATATTCGACCGCGGCGCCGCTCGACGCCGGAACATCGACGGGGGCGGGAACGGGGATCAACTGCTGGCCGGTCGCTTCCTGAAGAAGCGCCGAGCGGAACTTCGAATAGAAGAGATGCGCGACGTCGAACGCGCCGGCTTCGTACAGTTCCATCACCTTTGCCGAGACGTCGTGCGCCTGTTCGAAGCCGATGTCGCGGATGCCGGTCGTTTCATATTGTTCGACGATCTGGCCGGCGAACAGGCGTGCGATCACCGGACGACCCTTGCGGCCGATCAGGTAGAAGATGACCTTCTTGCCCTGGGCCTGCAGGTCGAGCGCCTTGTCGCGCGCCGCCTTGACGATGTTCGAGTTGAACGCGCCGGCAAGGCCGCGGTCGCTGTTGAGCACGACGAGCAGGTGCGTGTCGCTCTTGCCGGTGCCGGCGAGCAACTGCGGCGCGCTGTCCGACCCGCCGACCTTCGACGCGAGGCTGGCGACGACGCCTTCGAGACGCTCCGCGTAAGGACGCGCAGCCTCGGCCGCGGCCTGCGCCTTGCGAAGCTTGGCGGCCGCGACCATTTTCTTGGCCTTGGTGATCTTCTGGGTCGACTTGACCGAGACGATGCGCCCTTTGAGTTCCTTCAACGAAGCCATTTAAGCCCCTCTTTGCGTCCCGGCCGAGCCGGGATGCGGAAAGCGATTAAGCGAAGATCTTGGCGAAGGCGTCGAGCGCCGCGACCAGACCCTTTTTGGCGTCGTCGCCAAGGTCCTTGGTGTCACGGATCGCGGTCAGCACATCGGCATGGTCGCTGCGCAGATAGGCAAGCATCGCCTGTTCATAACGCGACACGTCGGTCGTCGCGACATTGTCGAGATAGCCGTTGGTGCCGGCGAAGATCGACGCGGTCTGCTCTTCGAACGGCATCGGCTGGAACTGCGGCTGCTTCAGCAGCTGCGTCAGGCGCGAGCCGCGGTTGAGCAGCTTCTGCGTCGACGCGTCGAGGTCCGAACCGAACTGCGCAAAGGCTTCCATTTCGCGATACTGCGCGAGTTCGAGCTTGATCGAACCCGACACCTTCTTCATCGCCTTGGTCTGCGCGGCCGAGCCGACGCGCGACACCGACAGGCCGACGTTGATCGCGGGACGGATACCGGCGTTGAACAGGTTGGTTTCGAGGAAGATCTGGCCGTCGGTGATCGAAATCACGTTGGTCGGGATGTACGCCGAAACGTCGCCCGCCTGCGTTTCAATGATCGGCAGCGCGGTGAGCGAACCCGAACCATTGTCGCTGTTCATCTTTGCAGCGCGCTCGAGCAGGCGGCTGTGGAGATAGAAAACGTCGCCCGGATAGGCTTCGCGGCCCGGCGGGCGGCGGAGCAGCAGCGACATCTGGCGATAGGCGACGGCCTGCTTCGAAAGATCGTCATAGACGATCACGGCATGCATGCCGTTGTCGCGGAAGAATTCGCCCATGGTGCAGCCGGTGTAGGGTGCGAGGAACTGCAGCGGAGCGGGCTCCGAAGCGGTCGCGGCGACGACGATCGAATATTCCATCGCGCCGTTTTCTTCGAGCTGGCGGACGATCTGCGCGACGGTCGAGCGCTTCTGACCGACGGCGACGTAGATGCAATAGAGCTTCTTCGATTCGTCGGTGCCGGCGTTCGCCTGCTTCTGGTTGATGAAGGTGTCGATCGCGACGGCGGTCTTGCCGGTCTGGCGGTCACCGATGATCAGTTCGCGCTGGCCGCGGCCGACGGGGACGAGGGCGTCGAGCGCCTTCAGGCCGGTCTGGACGGGTTCGTGAACCGAGGTGCGCGGGATGATGCCCGGTGCCTTCACTTCAACGCGCATGCGCTTGTCGGCCTTGATCGGGCCCTTGCCGTCGATCGGATTGCCGAGGCCATCGACGACGCGGCCGAGAAGGCCCTTGCCGACGGGGACGTCCACGATCGTGCCGGTGCGCTTGACGGTGTCGCCTTCCTTGATCTCGGCGTCGCTGCCGAAGATCACGATACCGACGTTGTCGGCTTCGAGGTTGAGCGCCATGCCCTGCACGCCGTTGGCGAATTCGACCATTTCACCGGCCTGGACGTTGTCGAGGCCGTGGACGCGGGCGATGCCGTCGCCGACCGAGAGCACCGAACCGATTTCGCTGACCGTGGCGTCGGTCCCGAAATTGGCGATCTGGTCCTTGATGACCTTGCTGATTTCAGCGGCGCGGATTTCCATTGTTTAGCCTTTCATCGCCTGTGCGAAGCTATTGAGACGGGTACGGATGCTGCCGTCGATCAGCTGGCTGCCCAGCTGGACGACGAGGCCGCCGAGAATGGCGGGGTCGACGGTCGTCGCGACGGTGACGTCGCGGCCGACACGGGATTTGAGGTTCGCGGTCAGCGCCTTGACCTGCTCGGCAGTGAGCGGGTGGGCGCTGGTGACCTTGGCGGTCACTTCGCCGCGGTGATCGGCGACGATCGCGTCAAAGGCGTCGATCATCTTCGGCAGGTCGGCGAGCCGACGATTCTCGGCAAGCACGCCGAGGAACTTGGCAGTCAGCGAATCGAGCTTCAGCGCCTTGGCGACCGCGGCGATGGCGTTCGCGGCGTCGGTGCGGCCGACGACCGGGCTGGCGATCAGCGCCGACAGGTCGGCCGAATCGGCAAGACCGGCCTTGAGCGTTGCGAGGCTCTTGGCCACCGCGTCGATCGCGCTCGATTCGCGGGCCAGATCGAACAGCGCGCTGGCATAGCGGCCCGCGAGGCCCGCCGTGATGTTGCCTTGAATGCCGCCGGAATTCTCCACGCGCGAAAGTCCTTTTCTACGATCCCGAGGGGGATGGTTGCGCGGATTTTTGATGACATCCGAAAATGCCCCCGCTGCAAAGTCGGGGCGCGCGTAGCAACGATTTTGCTGCAATGCAAGGCGGGGCTTGGGGAATGGCGGGCTTCCCCACAGCCCCCGGCCCCGAGCTTGTCGAAGGGCCGTTCTTTCTTCAAAGGTCGTAAGAGCGAAGAACGGTGCTTCGACAAGCTCGGCACGAACGGAAGAGGGGGAGGCGCATGGGCGAGATGATCCGGATGACAATGGACGATGAGGCCGAAATCGCCGTCTATCATGCGCGGCCAGAGGGCGCACGTCGCGGCGGGCTGGTGCTGATCCAGGAAATCTTCGGGGTCACCGATCATATCCGCGACCTGTGCGACGAATATGCCGCCGACGGTTATGAGGTGCTCGCGCCCGCGCTGTTCGACCGCGAGCATCCGGGGTTCGAGAGCGACTATTCGGGGCCGCAGTTCGAACGCGCGGTTCAACTGGCGCGCGAACTGCACCCCTTCGAGCAAAGCCTGAAGGACGCGCAGACATGTATCGACGCGTTGAAGGGGCAAGGCCCGGTATTCATCACCGGCTATTGCTATGGCGGCTCGGTCGCGTGGCGGATGGCGCAGCTCAGCCCCGACCTTGCCGCGGCGTCGGCCTATTACGGCAGCCTCGTTCCCACCCAGTTCGCCGATCAGGCGCCGCGATGCGCGACCATCGCCCATTTCGGCCGCTATGACGCGGGCATCCCGATGGAAGGCGTCGACGCGCTGATCGCCAGGCAGCACCCGACCGCGCAGATCTTCGTCTATGATGCCAACCACGGTTTCAACAGCGACCGCCGCAAGGATTATCATGAGGCGTCGAGCGAGCTGGCGCGCGAGCGCACGCTGATGCTGTTCAAAGCATGCGGCGCATGAGGTGCGGGCTCGCGGCGTTGGCGATCTAATCGACACTGGCGCGGTTCGTCGCCATCGCAGGTGTCGCTCGTGCGCTCATGGGCGTGCTGCCCTGAACGGCTAACGCGATTTCAACCTCTCGGCCGCATCCTTTCGCCGGGGGGACCGCCATGTCTTTGCTTGCCGTGCTGTTGTTGCTGGTCTCGGGGACCAGTTTCGATATCGATCCGGCGTACAGGCCGGTGAAGGACCAGCTTGCCGACGCGCGCGCGGGGCGGCTCCAGTGTCACGACCCCGACACAGCCGCGCGGACCTGCCGCATCATGACCTGGTTCAGCGAAGGCGCCGGAGGCAAGGTGCAGGTGCGCCAGCTTACCGCGCTCAGCGACAGCCCTTCGCTTGCGGCCGAGCTGCGCATGACGGCGACGCGCGAAGGGGACGCGCTCTGCGGGGTCGTCAACGATGCCTATATGGCGGGCTTTCGCATCGTCAGCGGCCGCGCGCCTTATCCGGCCGCCGACAACAAGCGCTATGCGATCCTTTATCGCGATGAACTTGTCGCGACGCTGTGGAACCGCAAAACCTGTGCTTATGCCTATGCGCGGCCGGACGATCCGCTGCATCTTGAGGTCGGCACGGTCGACGGCGAGTTTGCCGGCGAGATGATGAGCAATTATATCTGGATCGGCGCGAACGCCGGTTACCGCCTCAAGGCGCGGTCGCCGGCTTGACCGCCGCACCGCTCGCCGGCTGGCAGCGATAGACGAGCCGCTCGTTCGGGCTGGCGGGCAGCGCGCTGCGGATCGCATCCTGTTGCGCCGCAAGTCCTGCGAGCTCGTCGGAGTTGGCGGTGCAGCTCTTGAGTGTGATCGCCGCGCGCGTTTCGCGCGCTTTCGTCATCGTTTCAGCATCGAGCAAATAGCGTTCGACGCGATAGTCGCGTCCGGCCGAATCGATCGAGGCGACGGTGACGGTCGCTTCTTCGTTGGGCACGAGGATGCGCTGCCAGCGGTCGTCGGCACCCTGCGTATATTGGGTGCGGCCGTTGACGCAGCCGCCCTTGCCGATCGAGATCGGAACGTCGGTCGTCGCGGATACGGTGATGCGGCTGCGGTCGGGCCGGATCGTGCAGAGGAGATTCCCCTGCGCGAGCGTGGGCGCCGTCGTGCCTGTCGTCTTGGCGGCTTCTTCGGCGATTTCGGCGTGCGCGTCGGGACGCGTCACGAACAATATCGCGGCCCCGAGCACCAGCACCGCGCCCGCGCCGCCCGCGATCTTCGCGTTTCGCAGGTTCTTCTGGTTATAGAACATCAGGCCGGCACCCCCGGCGAGTGCCCCGATCACGAACAGCACGCCGGCGAGCGCGATACGATTTTCGCGCGAAGCGAGCGCGTCTTCCTCGGCGCGCGCCTGCTTAAGTTCGCGGTCGAGCCGCGCTGCGGCTTCCTTTGCGGCGTTGGCCTGTTCGCTGGCGCGCGCTTCGGCGTCGATCGCCGCGCGGTCGCGCGCGTCGGCTTCTGCCATCGACAGGCATGGCGTGCCGATGCTGGCATATTCCTGCCCTGCGTCGGTCAGGAAACGCGTCAGTTCGCGGCCGGCAATCGCAAAGGCAAAGGGTGAATCGCCGTCGTCGGCGCGCGTGATCGCGGTGTTGATCCCGGTGATGCGCCCGCACTGGTCGACGAGCGGACCGCCCGAATTGCCGCGCGAAATTTTCGCGGTGTGGATCAGCATCGCGACCCCGTCGACCGATTGCATATTAGACATATTGCCTTCGCTGCGCGTCGGCGTGCGCGGAGTGATATAGTCGTTGGCGCTGCGCGCGGTCGCAAGGTCGACATTGCCGGGATAACCCAAAGCCACGACGTCGGCGCCCGAATCGAGCGGCCCGGTGTAGATTGCGGCCGCGGGCAGGCGGCCTTCGGTGATCTCGACGAGCGCGAGGTCGCGCGCGGTGTCGATCGCGATCAGCTTGCCGGCGAAGCTCTTTTTGCCTTCGGACGGGACGACGCCCAGCGCGACATCGCCGGGATATTTGGCGGCCGATTCGACGACATGCGCGTTGGTGACGATCCGCGTCGGCGAGATTGCGATGCCGCTGCCATGGCCGAAGCCGACCACCTCGCCGTCGACCATCGCGACGGTGACCACGCGCACGACGCTGCGCGACGCGGCGCTGATATCGTCGGCGGCGCGGGCCGGGATCGACAATGGCAGGGTGAGGGCAAAGAGGGCGAGCAGCAGCGCAAGAAGGCGGGTCATGGCGCGCACACTAGTCAGCCCGGAAGCGAAGGCAAGCGCGGCTAGATATATGGCCCCCACATCACCATCCACGCGCCCGCGCTGCCCGCGAGGATGACAAGGCCGCTGACGCCGAGCAGTGCGGCGGTGGCCTGCCGCGCGAGCGGCGTCCCGCGCGCCCCGGCGCGGAGATAGATTTCGGCGATCGCGAGCGGCAGCAGCGAATTGGCGAAAGCGAGAAACAGGTCGAACGGACCGTCCATCGCCTTGCCGATCCCGGCGCCGCCGGTCGCGAGCCCCCACGCCATATAGCCGACACGCATGAACCAGACCGCGCTTGCGACAGCGAACAGGCGGATCGCCCATCGGCGATGATCGGCAAACTGCCGGTGACGCGCCGCCTGCCATGCGAGCGCGGTGAAGCCCGTGATCAAAAGCGCGTCGAGTGTGATGCCGATCGCGCCGATATAATTCAGCCAGGTTCCGCGGCCCCACGTCATCCACAGCCCGCCAAGTGCGAGCGCCAGCGCACACAGCATATAGAGACGGCCGTTCCAGCGATGGATTGCGGGGCGGCGGGCCCGGACGGCGGGGACGAGTTGGACGAGACCGCCGAAAGTGATGACGGCCGCGAGCAGGACATGCAGCGCAAAGAAGAGGTTGCCGGCGGTGTCGCCCGCCACAAAGCCCTTGATGATCGGCTTGTCGTTCCATGCCGCAAAATTACCGGTGAGCGTCGGCGGATAATAATAAAGCAGGATGAAGGCGACGAAGAGCAATTGTCCGGCGGCGATGGCGAGATAGCAGAACGTCGCGCTGCGCCCGAGCCAGTCGTTGCGGCGTGCGGGCCGTGCGGGTGCGAATGATGCGTCGATGGTGGCCATGGTGGATTTCCCGATATGCCGCCGAAGAGTGCGCCCTTCGCCATGGTGAGTCAATGATATAATACAGTAACACACTGAGGCCGGAATGTTTGAACGCAAGCATCGGGACGCGGCGCGAATCGCGCCGTGGCAGGAATATTCCGACAGCCGAGAAAGGATGTTCCGATGACATATTCGATCCGGGGGCTGGACCCCGAACCCTTTGCCCCGCTTTTCAGGCTCGACGATGCGGGCCTTGCCGCGATCAACGCGCGCCGAGTCACGGCGACCGCCGATCGCGGCTTTCCGTGCCGCATCAGCCTTGAGGATGCAAAGGCGGGCGAAGCGCTGATCCTCCTCCATCACACCAGCCACGATGTCGAAACGCCGTATCGCAGCGCCTATGCGATCTATGTTCGGCCCGGAGTCGAGGCGGCGAGTTACCGTGGCGAACTGCCGCCGGTGTTTGAGGGGCGCCCGCTCGCGCTCCGCGCTTTCGATGCCGACGGAATGCTGCGGACCGCGCGGCTTGCGGGGCCGGGTGAGGCCGATGGGGCGATCCGCGACCTGTTCGCCGACACCGCCATTTCCTATATCGACGCCCATAATGCCGCGCATGGCTGTTTCGCGGCGCGAATCGAAAGGGACGCAGCATGAGCGCCGACCTGATGACCGACGACGATCGCTGGGCGGCGGTTCTGCGCCGCGATCGCGCACTCGACGGGCGTTTCGTCACCGGCGTGCTGACGACCGGCATCTATTGCCGGCCGAGCTGCGCGGCGCGGCATCCTTTGCGTGATAATGTCCGCTTCTACGCCGACGGTGTGGCCGCGCGCGCGACGGGCCTGGGCCCGTGCAAGCGCTGCCTGCCCGACGATGTCGCGCGCGACGAGGGCGCGGTGCTGGCGGCGATCCAGGCGATCAAGGCGAGCGAGGAACCGCTCGCGCTTGGCGATCTGGCGAGCCGCACCGGCTATTCGCCGACGCATTTCCAACGCGTCTTCACGCGCCACACCGGGCTGTCGCCTGCCGCCTATGCGCGTGCGCTGCGCGAGGAGCGCGCGCGGCAGGCGCTGAGCGATGGCACGCGGGTGACCGATGCGATCTATGACGCGGGCTTTTCGGGGCCGTCGCGCTTCTATCGGAATATGGAGGGCCGTATGGGGATGACGGCGTCGGCGTGGGTGAACGGCGGCAAGGGCGCGACGATCCATTGGGCGGTTGTGCCGACCAGCCTCGGCGCGATGCTCGTCGCCGCGACCGAGAAAGGTGTTTGCCGCCTGAGTTTCGACGAGGGACGCGAGGCGCTCGAGGAGCGTTTTCCCGCGGCGAGCCTGATCGAAGGCGGCGAAGAGTTCGAAGCCTTGCTGAAACAGGTCGTCGACGCGGTCGAGGCGCCGGTGAACGGCTTCGACCATATCCCGATCGACGTGAAGGGCACCGCCTTTCAGGAGGCGGTGTGGCGCGAACTCAGGAAGATTCCGACGGGTGAGACGCGCAGCTATGCCGACATCGCCGCCGCCGTCGGCAAACCCAAAGCGGTGCGCGCGGCGGGCAGCGCGAATGGCGCGAACAATGTCGCGGTGCTGATCCCGTGCCACCGCGTCGTGCGAAGCGACGGAACGCTCGGCGGCTATGCCTATGGCCTGCCGATCAAGGAAGAATTGCTGAAGCGCGAAGGGCGCTGAGCGAATATGGCGCCGGGCAGCGTCCGATGCGGCCCGGCGCCATTTGGCGACGCAATGATGCGGTCAGATTTCGTCCTTGTCCTGGTCCGCGAAAATGCTTGCCATCGTGGTGCGCGCCGCTTCGATCTGACCGGCGTCGATTTCGTCGACCACCTTGGCGACCTTGTTCGCCTTTTCCTGCTTGTGGCTGGAAAAGGCGAGCGGTGCGAGAACCGACCGCGCCAGCTTGCCCTTGTTTTCATCGAGCAACTGGCGGGCGAGAAGCATACGATAGCCATCGTCGTAAGACGAATATTCGAACACGCTTTCCAGCGCGATGATCGCCGGTTCCGGAATGGGCTCCTTCGCGTCGTAATAGGACATATAATGGCCGATCGCGGCGCGCGGGTCCTTGGGATCGAGCCGATACGCTTCGGCGAACCACTTGCGTGCCGAGGCATAGAGAGCCGGATTCTTTTCCTCCTTGGCGCGGGTCATGAACAGGCCGCCCATCAGGATCTGCGCGTCTTCGGATTGCGGATCGAGCGCGATCGCGCGCTTCAACGCCGTTTCGGCTTTCGCGAACTCCTTCGCATCGACATAGGCCTCGCCGGCCGCCAACTGTACGGGCAGGCTGTCGGGATATTTCGCATCCAGACCGTCGACCTCGTTCGCGACAGTGCGTGCCTGACGTTCGGAGACCCCGCGCTGGGTGCGGATATGCGCCTTGATGATGGCTTCCTCGGCCGGTGTCAGGCGCCGGACATCGACTTTCGGCGCGACATAATTGACCGGCTTGACGTCGAGCGTCGGAAAGGGCCCGCTTTTGTACTTGCGAAGTTCGCCCTGCAACTTGTCGAGATCGCCGAACACGCGCTGCGCTGCGGTCAGGCTGTCTTCGCCCGCGTTCAGCGCTTTCAGATATTGCGCGAGCTGCCCCTGCCGCGCCTTGTTGAAGTTCAGATAATGCGCGATCATCCAGCCGAACGAATAGGACTGGAAATATTCCTGCCCGTCGAGCCGCTTCTTGTGATCGAACAAGCGCGTCAGCCGGATGCCAGGCAGCTCGAACAGATCGTCTCCGCGGTGTTGCGGGACGTTGCCGACCCGGAAGGCGCCATTGTCGAGCAGCTCGAGCGTGCCATAGAGTTCGGCAAAGCCTTCGACATACCAATGCGGATAGGCGGTGCTGAATTTCTGCAGCATGAAGTGATGCACATATTCGTGGAACAATATGCCCTCGGCCGTCAGCGCGGTTTTCTGGTTGATTTCGCGCTGGTCGAGATGGCGGCTGAAACGGTCGCGCTGTTCCTCGACCGCCGGAACGAACGATACGGCGGCACCCGCTCGCGGGATGTAAAAGCCCGCTACGCCGGCGCTGCCGGCAAGGCGACCGATGTCGTCGATACCGCCGAAACGATAGACGCGAACCTTGTTCGACGGACCGATATCGGGCCCCGGTATCGGAAGCCCCTGCATATAGCGCAACGCGTTGTCGAACCGTTCAAGTCGCGTCGCAAAACGCTCGACGTCTTCCTTCGTACTTTCGGACGTGATGATGAAATGGCTTGTCTCGGCTTCCCACCATTCGGCGTGGGCCGTGCTGCTCAAGGCAACGAGCGCGACGACAAGGCCGCCGCGCAACGCGGTTCTCAGAAATGCGATCATTTGTTTTCCCCGGTAAATTTTCGCGGGGCGACTATATCAACCGTATCCGATGCTTCAACCGTCTGAGATTCGCCGTTTATCGCCCTTTTGACCGGGCCTCGCCGAGGAGAAGAGAGAATGACCGACAAGATTGCCGCCTTCCGCGCGTTGCACGTTCCGGGCGATCCGCTGATCCTCGTAAATATTTGGGACGCGGGAAGCGCGAAGGCCGTCGCGGGTGCGGGCGCGAAGGCGATCGCCACGGGCAGCTTCGGCGTCGCCGGAGCGCAGGGCCGCGCCGATGGCGAGGATTTTCCGCTCGACGAGGCGCTGGAAAATCTCGATCGCATATTGTCGGTCACCGACCTGCCGGTCACGATCGACATGGAGGCGGGCTATGGCGCCGATCCAGCCGCGGTCGGCGTTTCGGTCGGCCGCGCGAGGGCCGCGGGTGCCGCGGGGATCAATATGGAAGACCGGTTGCCCGGTGCGACCGCGCTGCTCCCCGTCGACGAAGCCGTCGCGCGTTATAGCGCCGCGGCCGGCACCGGCATTTTCGTCAATGCGCGCTGCGATACGTTTCGCGGGGCCGATGCGGCGAAGGATGGCGACGCGCTCGTCGCCGCGACGCTGGAGCGCGCGCGCGCCTATGCCGACGCGGGAGCGGGCTCGCTATTCGTCCCCTTCCTGCTCGATCCGAAATGCATCGGTGCGATTTGCGATGCATCGCCGCTCCCGGTGAACATCCTGCGCGGCAAGGGCGGGCCGACGCACAAGGAACTCGCGAACCTCGGCGTCGCGCGGATCAGCCATGGGCACCAGCCCTGGGCGGCGGCAATGGCCTGGCTGGCTGCACAGGCGGCGCAGGTGATGGGCGGCGCCGAACCCGATTATTGACGGTCAGTCGGCATCCTCGTCGGGGGTGGGGTCCTCCCTGTCGCCGGCGCGGCGGTCGCGCATCGCCTCGAGCCGCGCGAGCATCGCGTCGCCGCGGCCGTTGTCGTGCGGGTCGAAAGCGACAGTCTTCGCCAGTCGCAGCGCCCGGTCGAACTCGCCAGTGTTCGCGAGTGCGAAGGCATAGGCGACGCGCATCTCGATATTTTCGGGCGTCAGGGTGAAAGCGCGTTCGAGCGCCTTGATCGCCATTTCGCCAGGCCGTTTTCCCTCGGCCAGAAAACTGTCGAAATAGGCATAGAGCGGTACGGCGTCGTCGGGGTCGGTGCGATTGGCGAGCAGGATCGGCTTTCGCGCGTCGCGCCAGGCTGCGGGGTCATCCTCACCCTTTTCGCGCAGTTGATACAGCTTGAGCCGCCCGAGCAGCACATTGGCGCGGACATGGTCGGGCTTTGCCGCGAGCACCTTGTCAAGCGCGGCCTGTATCGCTGCAAGGTCGCGCTCGTCCTTTTCCATGTCCCATTCGGCGGCCGCGAGTTCGAATTGCGCTTCGGCATTGGCGGGCTGCGCGGCGGCAAGCTTGCGCAGCGCGTCGCGCGCCTTCGTCAGCCGCGCGGCGTCGCCGCTCGCGTTCAGCCGTTCAAGCCGGGGCATGATGACGGCGTCCTCGTCGGCCGACAGCGGTGTGATCTTGATATTGGTCGAAATGGGAACCGCGTCGCGAGTGGTGCCGTAGCTGAGCTTTTCCTCGATATATCGGTTGAGCTCCTTGTCGAGCGCAGCCAGATCGCCGAATGCACCGATCGCCGCCTGCTTCGGTTCGGTGCCGGCGTTGATTGCTTCGGTATAGGCGTCCATCTGGCCTTTCCGCGCCGCACTGTGGAAGAGCATGCGGGTGAGTATCCATGCGCGGCCGTAATAGACGTCGATTTGTCCGCCGTTGCGCATTGTGAGCGGCTGTTCCAGCAACAGTTTTTCCGCCGGAATTTTTGGCATTCGCAGTAGGCCATAGGCGCGGCGAGAGACCAGTTGCCCGATCACCGCCCGGCCCTGCTTGTCGAAATCGACAGTCGAATAATATTCGGCGAAACCCTCGATGAGCCACGCTGGAAACGCCGCGCGGAAGTGCCGCTTCATGAAATGGTGGCTATATTCGTGGAACAACATCTGCTGCGATTCCGATGTGCCGATGGCGGGGCTGGAGCCGTTCTGGCGAAACGACATGGCAAAGCTGCCGTCGCGGTCCTGCCGGTAAAAGCCCGCGATCGAGCTGCGGCTCGATCCGCTTGCCAGTTCCGCGACATCATTGGCGGCCGGCACCAGATAGATCGGTAGCTTGCTTTCTTCCCCGGTCGCCGTGATCTTGAACAAGATGCGCAATGTAGTGTCGAACCGCTGCAGATTCTGCGCGAAGTCGCGGAGCGATTTCTCGCTGCCCTCGCTATAGATGATGAAGCTGTCAGTATCCGCGCGCAACCATTTGGCCTCGGCCGTTCCGATTATTGCGATCATCGCGATCCCGGCCAGCAAGACAAAACCGATTTTCTTCATTCTGCGCCCCGCATCGAAATTTGTGGGGATGCTGCCAGTGCGTTCGATTACAGTAAAGCCCTGTTACGCTTAAACAAAGCTATATGGATCAATATCTATCGCCAGCCGCGCTTTCGATGACCAATCGACGCTGTTCACCCACTCGCGGATCGTACCTTGCAGGTCGAAGCTGCGCGGAGCGTGGAGCAACAGGCGGAAGCGGTGGCGGCCGCGCAGCATCGCGAGCGGGGCGGGGGCGGGGCCGTAAACTGCGAGACCTTCGGCAACCGGCGCCTTCTGCCCCAGCCGCTGCGCTTGCCCGCGCGCAACCTCGATATCCTCCGACGAGATAACGAGCGCGGCGAAGCGGCCATAGGGCGGCGCGCCCGCGAATTTTCGCGCCGCGGCTTCTGCCGAATAGAAGCCGTCGCGGTCGTTGGCGACGAGTGCGGCCATCACTGGCGCCTCCGGCACGCGCGTCTGGATCAGCACTTCGCCGGGCTTCACCCCGCGCCCGGCGCGGCCTGCAACCTGTGCGATCTGCTGAAAGGTGCGTTCGGAGGCGCGCAGATCGCCGCCGTCGAGCCCGAGGTCGGCGTCGACCACTCCGACGAGCGTCAGATTGGGGAAATGATAGCCCTTGGTGACGAGCTGGGTCCCGATGATGATGTCGACCAGCCCGCCCTCGACATTGTCGACGAATTCGGCCGCCTTCGCGGGCGACCATAGCGTGTCCGAGGTCACGATGGCGGTTCGGGCTTCGGGAAAGCGCAGCGCGACTTCGTCGGCGACGCGCTCGACGCCGGGGCCGCAGGCGACGAGGCTGTCTTCATCCTCGCATTCGGGACACAGCCGCGGCGGCGGCATGACATGACCGCAATGATGGCAGGCGAGGCGATGGACGAGGCGGTGCTCGACCATCCATGCGGTGCAGTTCGGGCACTGGATACGGTGGCCGCAAGTGCGGCACAGCGTCAGCGGCGCGAAGCCGCGGCGGTTCAGGAACAGCAGGCTTTGCTCGCCCTTCGCAAGCCGGTCGGCAAGCGCGTCGACGAGCGGCGGAGCGAGCCAGCGGCCGCGGTCGGGCGGGTCCTGCCGCATGTCGATCGCGGCGAGATCGGGCAATGTCGCGCCGCCGAAGCGCGCGGGGAGGACGATATGGCGATAGCGCCCCGCCTCGACCATCGCGAGGCTTTCGAGCGCGGGGGTCGCGCTGGCGAGGATCACCGGCAGCCCCTCGAAATGCCCGCGCATCACCGCGACGTCGCGCGCGTGATAATGGACGCCGTCTTCCTGCTTGAAGCTGGTTTCATGCGCTTCGTCGACGACGATGACGCCGAGATTGGCATAGGGGAGAAACAGCGCCGAGCGGGCGCCGATGACGATGCGTGCGTCGCCGCCGGCAATCGCGTGCCAGGCGCGGCGCCGTTCCGCCGAGCGGAGGCCGCTGTGCCAGCCGACGGGCTCGCAGCCGAAGCGCGCGGCGAAGCGGGTGAGCATCGGTTCGGTGAGTGCGATTTCGGGGAGCAGGACGAGCGCTTGCTTGCCCGCATCCAATGCGGCGGCGATCGCCTCCATATAGACTTCGGTCTTGCCCGACCCGGTGACGCCGTCGAGCAGCAATGTCTCGAATTTCTCGGCGGTCACGGCATCCTTGAGCTGCCCTGCTGCGGCACGTTGTTCGTCCGAAAGGTCTGGCGGGGCAAAGGCGGGATCGGGCTCGGGATAGGGCGCATCGGCCGAGACCGCGACGGCTTCGAGCGCGCCGCTGTTGATCAGCCCGCGAATCACCGCATCGCTGACGTCGGCGAGCGCGGCGAGTTCGCGCACCATGCCCTGCCGGTCGCCGATCGCCTCGATCGCGACGATGCGCTGCGGCGTCATCCGCGTGGGGAGTTCGCCGGTGGCGCGATATTCGACGATCGGGCGCCGCGCATCGGCAAAGGCGACGCCGGGCAGCACCATCCTCAGCACTGCGCCGGGCGGTGCGAGATAATAGTCGCTCGTCCATTCGACGAGGCGGCGGAGCGGCGCGGGCACCGGCGGGACGGGCACGACTTCGTAGAGATTGCGCAACCGGTTGTCGCCCACCGCCTCGGGCGCGCCGAAGCTGGCGTCCTCCCACACGACCCCGCCAAGTCGCCGCGGGCCGAGAGGTGCAACGACGACGCTGCCGAGCGGCGCTTCGCTTTCGCGCGGGACGCGATAGTCGAGCGGGCCGAGAGCGGCAGTAAGAAGGAGGACGCGGGCGCGGGTCATGGGCTGCGCACGATATAGGGCGGCGGGGGAAATAGGAAAGCGGTGCGGTGGGCGATGACGGCAAGCGACCGCAGGCTGCCCCATTCTTTCGTCGTCACCCCGGACTTGATCCGGGGTCCCGCTTGATGTCGAAGGCGGTCGATGCTGAAGAAAAGCGGGATCCCGGGTCAAGCCCGGGATGACGGAAGTGGGGTAACGCAACGGCAACTCCCCACCCCAAGGCGGACGGCCGTCCGCGCCTAGGCCGATGCCAGCCCCGCCTTTTTCACGGGGCGCTTCGCCGGCTTTGGCCGCTTGAACCAAAAGCTCCACACCGCCAGGCTGCCGAGCATCGTCATTGCGAGGCCCGATATCGTCAGCAGGACGCGCCAGGTCCAGCCGCCGACTTTCGACGCATGGATCGGGAAGGCCATGTTGAACGCCTGCGCGCCGGGCGCGAGCTTCAGGGCATCGCGCGCGCCCAGGACCTCGCCCGTCGCGGCGTCGAATGCCAAGGTCGTTCGTCCGTTGGGCAACCATTCGGCGGGCTGTTTCAGGCGCAGACTGATCGGGTCGCCGGGCCGCCGCGGCAGGCTGAGGATACGGAATTCTGCGTCGGGAAAACGGCGCCGCGCTTCGCCTAGCATCGCGCTGTAATCGGGCTTTTCGGCGAGCGGGCCGCCCTTATATTTCGGCGGATCGAGCGCTTTCGCCGTCTCCGCGACCGGACCGAAGGGCGCGACGACGCCGAGTGCAAAGGGGCGGAAGATCATCATCGTCCCGGTGACGATCGAGATCAGCAGCAACGGCGCGACGATCACGCCGAGGTCGCGGTGATGCATGACGATCGCCGGGCGCGACATGCGTTTGGGCCACAACCGAAACTGAAAGGTCTTGCGCGTCCGCCACCAAAGGATGACGCCCGAGATGACGAAGAAAAGCCCGCAAAGCCCCGCGATGCCGATCACCCATTCGCCGCTGTCGCCGGTGAACAGATGATGGTGGAAATCGAAAATCCAGAGCTCGGGCCGCTCCCACTGGCTGGCCCAGCGCGTGACGATCTCGCCCGACTGGCTGGCATAGGCACCGGCATCCTTGCCGAAGCGAAGCTGGTGCAGCCCGAAGCGTTCATCGGCATAGATGATGCCCTGCGCGCCGGGGTTCGCCATCAGCCGTTCGGTGGTTGCGGCGACCGTGGTCAGGTCGCCGCGTAGCGGATCGCCGGTGCCCGGCAACCCGATCCACAGATAGTCATAGAGCAGGATAATGCCCGACAGGCCGAGCAGCGCCAGCACGAGGCCGATCAGCCCCCCCGTCCAGCGGTGCAGCGTGTCGAGCAACTTCATCATGTCGGATTAGAACCTGTAGTCCCAGCCGAGCGTGAACGTCCGCCCGCGTCCGGTAAAGAAGCGGGCATTGTCGGTCGCCGCGACGGTCGAGCGGATCGTCTGGCTGTTATAGGTGACATAGTCGACATCGAACAGGTTGGACGCGGCGAGCGTGATCCCGCCCAGGCGCGGCAGGTCATAGCGCAGCACGGCGTCGGTCAGCGTGTAGCCCGAAAAAGCCGTATTGGCCGGCGCGCCATCGAATTTGCGGTCGAGATAGAGTCCAGCCTGGACGCGCGCGGACACCGGCCCGCTGTTATAGCTGGCCCAAAGATTGACACGGTCGGGCGAAATATTCGCGCCGTCGAGGTCGATATCGACCTTGTCGTCTTTGTTGCTGTCGGTGCGGCCGGACAGATGGGCATAGCCGGTGCCGAGCTTCAGCCCGTCGACCGGAAGCTCAACCGCAAGATTGATTTCGAAGCCCTGAATTTCGATGCGCTGGCGCTGGACGTCATAAACGCCCGCGCTGTTCATCACCAACAGGCCGCCATCTTTTGACGTCGACCAGAAATAGGAGGCGCTGGCATCGAGCGGACCCCGCTTGATTTCGATACCCAATTCACGATTGTTGGAGATAACGGGGGTGACGTTGACGTCTTCGATGCGGAAATTCGGCTGGGTCCGGCCGTTGACCGACCGCAGGATGCGACCGACGTCCGCGATCGAATAGCCTTCGGCATAGCTGGCATAGGCGCGGATGCCCTGCACAGGTTCAACGATCAGCCCGCCATTGATCAGCAGGTCGTCGAAATTGCGCGTGCCGCCGGAGACGCGAGCCGAATTATACGAAGCCAGAGTCACGAAGTCATCGACCTTGAGCTGACCATTTTCCCAGCGCGCGCCGCCCGCAACGCGGACTGCGCCGTCGAACAGTTTCAGATTGGCCTGGCCGAAGGGGGCAAGCGTACGGAAGGTCGTGGGCGGGACCCAATAGCGCGATGTCGCGATCATCACCTGCTGGGTCTTGTCCCACATCGAGTCGAAACCGAGCGTGACGTTGAGCGCGTCGAAGAATTGCCGCTCATAACTGACGCGCGCACCCAGCTTGCGCGAGCGGTTTGCCGACTGGTCGAACAATGTGCCGATGGGGGCGATGCTGGCGTCCTGAAAAGTCGCGCTGATATCGCCGCCGAAAATGTCGCGCGACCGGTTGAAAAAGGCCTGGAAGATCAGATTGCCGCCGCCGAGATCCGTATCGGTCAGCGTCAGATTGACGGTCTCGACGCGGTTGGAGGCTGCTTCGCCCTCTATTTCGCCGCGCCGCGAGCTGGTCGGAAGGCCCGTCGATCGATTGCCGGCGACCTGCACCCAGTCGCCATTGCCCTCTAGGTTGAAACGCGTGGCGAACAATTCGACGCGGGCTGTCGATGACAGGTCATAGCCCAGGCGCGCAAAGAAACTGAGGCTCTTGCTGTCCTGTACATCGCCCTGCGTATTGTCGATGCCCACCCGGCGGCCCGCGCCGTCATAATAAAGGCCGCGCGTTTCATAGGCGACGCCGCCCGTCACATCGAACGCACCCCGGCGATAGGCGAGCAATCCGCCTAGCTTGCCGCCAAAGCTGCTGCTTTCGAAATTGCCGGTCGATCCCTGCACCAGCGCGCGGCCGGACAGGCCGTCTTCGCGCGGCGCCTTGATCACCACCTGATTGACGACGCCGCCCGTGGCGCCGATCCCCTGCAAGGCGTTCGATCCATAGATTAGTTCGACGCGATCGAGGAAAAAGGGATCGATCGTATAGCCATCGCGCGATCCGTCGCGGATCGGGGTCGATTGCGGAATGCCGTTGATCGCATAGAGCGGCGACCGGCCGCGTAGCGTCTCGCCCGAGCCCGACAGCTTTTGCCGTGTCGGCGAGAAGCTGGGCGTCAGGTTTGCGACCGCATCGATGACCGAGCCGGAGACGGCAACCTGTTGATCCAGACTGTCCTTGGAAATGACATCGATTGTCAGCGGCAGGGCGTTCGGCGGCAGGGTCGTACGCGCAGCGGTAACGACGATCGTGCCCCCGCTCTCGTCGCCATCGGCGATCGGCGCGCTGTCCTGCGCGAAGGCGGGCGAGGAAAGCGCCGTGCATGCGAGCGCGGCGAGGACAAATTTGCGATTCATTCGGAGAGCTCCCTTTTCGGAAGCGGCCGCTAGTGCGAACTATTCGCAAAAGCAAGAAAAAATGAGCCTATACTCTCGACCAAGGGACAGGGGGACAGGCCCTTCAAACCACGCTATCACTCTGGTCATGCGGGAAAAGGAACTGCGCTTCGCCCTGATTTGTTACGGCGGCATCAGCCTCGCCGTCTATATGCACGGCATTACCAAAGAGATCTGGCGGCTCGCCGCGGCGTCGCGCGCCTTTCACGATGGCGAGGCGATCGGCGGGTCGGGCGGTGTCTATCGCGACCTGCTCGCGGCGATCGCCGAGCATGGCAGCGTCAAGCTCCGTGTCCTTCCCGACATCGTTGCGGGGGCCAGCGCGGGCGGGATCAACGGCATCTTCCTCGCGCGTGCGCTTGCGACGGGCAAATCGCTCGACCCGCTAACCGAACTGTGGCTGCAGGACGCCGACGTCGACAGCCTGCTCGACCCCGACGCGCGGCCGCTTTCGGCGATGACCAAATTCTGGGCGGTGCCGATCGCCGGCTGGGCGATGAAGCGGCGCGGCAATGCCATCGACCGCACCGTCGGCGAAGACGCGCAGGACGAGGTGCGTGCCAAGCTGTCGCGCTTCGTCCGTGCGCGCTGGTTCGAGCCGCCCTTCGGCGGTGTCACTTTCTCGAACCTCTTGCTCAATGCCTTTGACGCGATGGATGCAGGGCCTCAGGGCCCGCCGCTCGTGCCCGCCGAGCAGCCCGTCGACCTCATCGTCTCGGTAACCGACTTCGCGGGCCACAAGGAGCAGTTGACGCTCAACAGCCCGCCGCGCGTGATCGAGCAGGAGCATCGGTTGATGATGCATTTCCGGCAGAATGGCCGCGCGGGAAGGCGGCTCGACGATGTGCCGGCGCTTGTCGCCGCCGCGCGCGCGACCGCCAGCTTCCCGGGCGCCTTTCCGCCCTTCACCTTGCGCGAACTCGATGCCGCGCTCGAAAAGCGCGGCGTTGAATGGCCGGGCCGCGATGCCTTCATCCGCGCGCAACTGCCGCGCGTGCCCGACAGCGATCCCGCCGACCGCGTGTTGATCGACGGTGCGGTGCTCGCGAATGCGCCGTTCCGACCGGCGATCGCGGCGCTTAAGCAGCGTCCGGCGCGGCGCGAGATCGACCGCCGCTTCATCTATATCGACCCGAAACCCGATTATAAGGCGATCAGTGTCGGCAAGCCCGGCGAAGCCACCGAACAGGGCCAGCTTCCGGGCTTCCTTCCGACGATCCTCGGCTCATTGTCGGCGATCCCGCGCGAGCAGCCGATCCGCGAGAATATCGAGATGATCGAGGGGATGTCGCGGCGCATCCGCCGAATGCAGCACATCATCGACGCGATGAAGGTCGAGGTCGAGGAACAGGTCGCGGCGCTGTTCGGCACGACCTTCTTCCTCGACACGCCGACCCCGGCGCGGCTCGCGAAATGGCGCGCGAAGGCGCAGGATCAGGCCGCGGTGCGCGCGGGCTTTGCCTATGCGCCCTATGGCCACCTCAAGCTTTCGGCGGTGATCGACGAACTGGGGAATATCGTCGACCGGCTCGTCCCGCCCGAAGGGCCGGTGCATGTCATCAACCGCCGGATTGCGATGTGGACCGAGGCGCGCGCCCGCGGTCTCGACCGGATTTCGGGCAAGAAGGGCACGGGCGCGAGCAGCGAGGCGATCGAGTTTTTCCGCACCCATGATCTGGGCTTCCGCATTCGCCGCCTGCGCTTCCTCGCCCGTGAACTCGACGCGTCGGTCGAGGCGACGCGCGAGAAGCGCGACCCTGTGTGCGAAGAAATGCGCGAGACGATCTTCACCGCCCTCGGCCAGTATCTTGAGCGCGAGGGCGATAGCTGGCTCGCCGACCTCGACGTGCCCGCCGATACCGAGCCCGGCCAGTGGATCGACGCGATCGCCGCGCGCCGCGATCTTGTCGCGCTCGATGCCGAGACCGACGAAGTGATTGCGGCGGCGCTCGCCAAGCTTCCAAAGGACGACCGGCGGACGATGCTGTTCGCCTATCTCGGCTATCCCTTTTACGACATCGCGACCTTGCCGCTTTTGCAGGGCGAGGGCTTCGACGAGTTCGACCCCATCAAGATCGACCGCATCTCGCCGTCGGACGCGACCGCGATCCGCACGGGGGGCGCGGCGGCGATGCTGAAGGGGGTCGAATTCAACAGCTTCGGCGCCTTCTTCAGCCGCGCCTATCGCGAGAATGACTATCTCTGGGGGCGGCTCCACGGCGCGGACCGGCTGATCGATATTGTCGCGAGCAGCGTCAACGGCGACGATTCGGTGCCTGCGGACGAGCTGAAGATGCTGAAGCGCCGCGCCTTCCACGCGATCCTCGATGAGGAAGAGGGGCGATTGCCCAAGGTGAAGGCGTTGATCGACGAGCTCAGGGGTGAGATCGGCTAATTATCTTCGTCATTGCGAGCGTAGCTCGCAATGACGAAGTTGAAGAACGACGGATCAGTCCGTCAGATCGTCCCACATTTCCTTGATACGACCAAAAAAGCCCTGGCTTGCGGGGCATTCCTCGCCGGTTTCGGTCTCGCGGAATTCGCAGAGCAATTCCTTTTGCCGTGCGGTCAGCTTCGTCGGCGTCTCGACGTCGATCTGGACGACAAGGTCGCCATGACCGCGGCCGTTCAATACCGGCATGCCCGCGCCGCGCTGGCGAAGTTGCTTGCCCGATTGGATGCCCGCGGGGATGGCGATGTCGTGCATCTGGCCATCGAGGCCGGGAATGCCGATCTCGCCGCCCAATGCAGCGGTGGTGAAGCTGATCGGCGCGCGCGTGAACAGCGTCGTGCCCTCGCGCTCGAACACTTTGTGCCGCGCCATATGCAGGAAAATATAAAGGTCGCCCGGCGCCGCGCCGCGTGCGCCGCTTTCGCCTTCGCCCGACAGGCGGATGCGCGTGCCCTCGTCGACACCCGCCGGGATGTTGACGGTCAGCGTCTTGCGCCGGTCGACCCGGCCCTCGCCATGGCATGAGTTACAGGGGTCGGCGATGACTTCGCCCGCGCCCTGACAGGTCGGGCAGGTGCGTTCGACCATGAAGAAACCCTGCTGCGCGCGCACCTTGCCATGGCCGGCGCAGGTCGTGCAGCGATTGGTCTGGGTGCCGGGCTTGGCGCCCGATCCGTCGCACGTCTCGCAGCGCGCCGCGACATCGACCTGAATCTCGCGCGTGACGCCCGAAAAGGCGTCCTCGAGCCGGATTTCCATGTCGTAGCGCAGGTCGGCGCCGCGCGCGGGACCGCGCTGCTGACGTCCGCCTCCGCCAAATGCCGAGCCGAAGATCGATTCGAAAATATCGCCGATGTCGCCGAAATCGGCATTGCCGCCACCGCCGAAGCCGCCCGCGCCGCCATTGACGCCCGCCTTGCCGAACCGGTCATAGGCTGCGCGCTTCTGCGGATCCTTCAGGCAGTCATAGGCTTCGCTGATGGCCTTGAAGCGCGCTTCGCTGTCATCGCACCCCGGGTTCTTGTCGGGGTGATATTTCATTGCGAGCTTGCGATAGCTCGCCTTCAGCGTCGCATCGTCGGCTGAGCGCTCGACTTCCAGCAGTTCGTAATAATCGATGTCGAGTGACATAGGTCAAACAGGCCCCCTCCGGCCCGCCGGGCCCGCATGGCGCGGACCCGGCGAGGGAGTTTTCTTACTTCTTGTCGTCTTCGACTTCCGAGAATTCGGCGTCGACGACGTCTTCGTCGGTCTTCGCCGCACCGGCATCATCGTCGGCGCCGGGGGATGCTGCCGACTGCTGCTCTTTCTCGTAGATCGCCTGACCAAGCTTCATCGCGACCTGCGCGAGCGCCTGGCTCTTTTCGGTCATCGCGGCGGCATCGCCGCCTTCGACCGCGGTCTTGGCTTCGGCAACCGCGGCTTCGATCTCGGACTTCAGGCCCGCGTCGACCTTGTCGCCATGCTCGCGGAGCTGGCTTTCGGTCGAGTGGATCAGGCTTTCGGCGTTGTTCTTCGCCTCGGCCGCCTCACGGCGCGTCTTGTCCTCTTCGGCGAACTGCTCGGCGTCCTTGACCATCTGGTCGATGTCCGAATCCGACAGGCCGCCCGAAGCCTGGATCTTGATCTGCTGTTCCTTGCCGGTGCCCTTGTCCTTGGCGTGGACGGACACGATGCCGTTGGCGTCGATGTCGAAGGTCACTTCGATCTGCGGCACGCCGCGCGGAGCGGGCGGAATGCCGACGAGGTCGAACTGGCCGAGGATCTTGTTGTCCTGCGCCATTTCGCGCTCGCCCTGGAACACGCGGATCGTCACCGCCGACTGATTGTCGTCAGCCGTGGAGTAGACCTGCGACTTCTTGGTCGGGATCGTCGTGTTGCGGTCGATCATCTTGGTCATGATGCCGCCCAGCGTTTCGATGCCCAGCGACAGCGGAGTCACGTCGAGCAGCAGCACGTCCTTGACGTCGCCCTGCAGCACGCCCGCCTGGATCGCAGCGCCGATCGCGACGACTTCGTCGGGGTTCACACCGGTGTGCGGTTCCTTGCCGAAGAAATCCTTCACGACTTCACGCACGCGCGGCATGCGCGTCATGCCGCCGACGAGAACGACTTCGTCGATTTCGCTGGCCGAAATGCCCGCGTCCTTGATCGCCTTCTTGCAGGGTTCGAGCGTGCGCTTGACCAGCTCTTCGACCAGCTTTTCCAGGTCCGAACGCGTGATCGTCTTCACCAGATGCTTCGGCCCATTGGCGTCGGCGGTGATGAAGGGCAGGTTGACCTCGGTCGTCGCGGCCGACGACAGTTCGATCTTTGCCTTTTCGGCGGCTTCCTTCAGGCGCTGCAGCGCAAGCTTGTCGCCGCGCAGGTCGATGCCTTCGTCCTTCTTGAACCCGTCGGCCAGATATTCGACGAGCTTGCTGTCGAAATCTTCACCGCCGAGGAAGGTGTCGCCGTTGGTCGACTTCACCTCGAACACGCCGTCGCCGACTTCGAGGATCGAGATGTCGAAGGTGCCGCCGCCAAGGTCATAGACTGCGATCGTTTTATTCTCGGTCTTGTCGAGGCCATAGGCCAGCGCCGCCGCGGTCGGCTCGTTGATGATGCGCAGCACTTCGAGGCCTGCGATCTTGCCGGCGTCCTTGGTCGCCTGACGCTGGGCGTCGTTGAAGTAAGCGGGAACGGTGATGACCGCCTGCTCGACCTTTTCGCCCAGATAGGCTTCGGCGGTTTCCTTCATCTTCTGAAGGATGAAGGCGCTGATCTGCGACGGCGAATAATCCTCACCGCCCGCCTTGACCCACGCGTCGCCGTTCGAACCCTTGGCGATGGTATAGGGGACGAGTTCCATGTCCTTCTTGGTCATGGGATCGTCGAAGCGGCGGCCGATCAGGCGCTTCACCGCAAAAATCGTGTTTTCGGGGTTGGTGACGGCCTGGCGCTTCGCCGGCTGGCCGATCAGGCGCTCGCCATCCTTTGCAAAGGCGACGATCGACGGGGTCGTGCGCGTGCCTTCGACATTTTCGATAACCTTGGGTTTTCCGCCTTCCATCACCGCGACACAGCTGTTCGTGGTGCCGAGGTCGATCCCGATCACTTTGGCCATTGATAATACGTCCTTGTTGCTTCCTCGACGCCCTGAAAAGGCACGCCGTCCATGGTTTTGATGGGGGCGATATAGGTGCGCTTTGCCTTGGCACAAGGGCTTTCACGGCTTATCGAGGGTGCGAAAATATCGCGCTTTTACGGAGTCCTCCCAAAATGAAACCCTTCGCTCTTGCCGCTCTCGCCGCCACTGCGCTCAGCCTGACCGGCTGCGGCGATAATCTGGTCGCCGCCAAGCCGCTCAATGTGGTGAGCGGGCATATCGTGATGGGGGCGACGCCCGACCGTCCGGCGGTCGGCTATTTTCGCGTCCAGGGCGGCCCGCAGCCGGTCCGGCTTGTCGCGGTGACCGCCGACCTCGCGCAGCGTGTCGAAATGCACGAAAGCGTGAAGGAAAATGGCGTCGTGACGATGAAGCCGCTGCTGCGCGCCGACGTGCCTGCCAAGGGCGACCTGGTGTTCAAACAGGGCGGCAAGCATTTGATGATCTGGGGCATCAACGGCGCCGCGGTCCGCGCGGGCAAGTTGCCGATGGCGTTCGTTTTCACCAACAACAATAATGAACGCATCCTCTTCGACATGGTGATCAAGCCTGCCGAGGGTGCCGAGGCAGCCGCCGATCATGGCGCGATGGACCATGGCGCGATGGAAAAGGGCGCCGACCAAGCGGCCCCGGACGCTGCGAAGAAATAGGGATGCATTCCGACACTTCGTCATTGCGAGCGAAGCGAAGCAATCCAGAGCGGTTTACGCCACTCTGGATTGCCGCGTCGCTTCGCTCCTCGCAATGACGGGGTTTTAATGCCGCGTCCGTCGCGACCGCTCACGCCTGGCGAGGTCGCGCTTGCCCGGACGGTGTTCGGGGGCGGGATCGCCTATGACCGCGTGCGCGTGAACCACCATAAGTGGATTTTCTTCCAGCCGCGCCACATCGTCATGGCGCCGATGGGCAGCCTGCATTTCAACCCGCATGGCGATCTTTATTGCGACGATTTCAGCGTCGCGTCGCAGCGATTGCAGGGGCTGTTCATCCACGAGATGACGCATGTCTGGCAGGCGCAGACGCGCGGACGCTGGTATCTGGTGCTGATGCGCCATCCCTTCGCGACCTACAGCTACAGCCTCAAACCCGGTTGGCTGCTCGAACGCTACGGGCTCGAACAACAGGCCGAGATCGTTCGTCATTATTGGTTGCTGACCCAGGGGCTGGTCGTCGGCGGCGCGCCGGGAATCGAGGCCTATCGTGCGATACTGCCGTCATCATGGGACGCGGCATGATGGATGCGACAATTACCGGCTAGCCAGAGGGGCGGCGTTCGTCCTATGTTCCTCTCATGGATGGAACCGCCCTCGTCGTCGCCCTTGTTGCCCTCGCCATCGGGGGCCTGATCGGCTGGCTTTTTGCCGGCCGCCAGTCGGGCGCGCTCAAGGCCGAGCGCGACGGGCTTTCGGAGCGGTTCAAGACCGCGGTGACGGACCTCGCGGCCGAGGCCGAGGCGCGCAAGGCAGCCGATATCCAGCTTGCGGCTTTGCTCAGCGAACAGCGCGCGCGCGACGAGGCGCATGATGCGCAGATCGCGCAACTGAAAGACGCGCAGGCCGCGCTGACGGCGCAGTTTCGTGAGGTCGGGCAGGTGATGCTCGATGGTGCGCAAAAAGCGTTCCTCGAACGCGCCGAGGCGCGCTTTAAGGAGAGCGAGGCGACCGCAGGGCAGAATCTGAAAGCGCTGCTGCATCCGGTCCACGACCGGCTCGAAAAATATGAGGCGGCGGTGGCGAAGGTCGAGGCCGAGCGCCGCGACGCCTTTGGCCTGCTCCATGGCCAGATCGCGGCGATGCGCGAGGGCACCGAACGCGTGTCGAGCGAGGCTGCGAAACTCGTCAACGCACTGCGCAACGCGCCCAAGGCGCGGGGGCGCTGGGGCGAGCAGCAACTGCGCAACGTGCTCGAAAGCTGCGGCCTCTCCGAGCACGCCGATTTCCAGACCGAGGTTAGCGTGAACGACGGCGACGGCGGGCGGCTGCGCCCGGACGTCGTCGTGCGCGTACCCGGCGGGCAGAATCTCGTGATCGACGCCAAAGTGTCCTTGAACGCCTATCAGGATGCGTTCGGCGCGGTGGAGGAGCGAGAGAAAGCGGCACATCTCGTCGCGCACGCTGCGGCGATGAAGGCGCATGTGAATACGCTTGGCGCCAAAGCCTATTGGAACCAGTTCGACGACACCCCCGACTTCGTCGTGATGTTCGTGCCCGGCGAGCATTTCCTTGCCGCCGCGCTCGATCAGGACGCGGGGCTTTGGGATTATGCGTTCGAGCGCAAGGTGCTGCTCGCGACCCCGACCAACCTCATCGCGATCGCGCGCACCGTCGCGGCGGTGTGGCGGCAGGAAAAGCTCGCCAATCAGGCGCGCGAGATCGCCGCGCTGGGCAAGGAGCTTTACGCGCGCATGTCGGTGATGGGCGGGCATATCGCCAAGGTCGGGCGCAATCTCGATCAGGCGACGGGGGCGTACAACGCTTTCGTCGGCAGCTTCGAATCGCAGGTGCTGACGCAGGCAAAGCGTTTCGAGGCGCTCGACATCGAAACCGGCGACAAGGAAATCCCGGCGCTCCCCGTCGCCGAACAGGCGGCGCGCCCGCTGGCCAAGCTGGCTGGGACGCCCGCGGCGGTCAACGACGCGGGGGAATAGGGGCTGCGGGGGAATTGAGCCGCCCCCAACCCGTTTGTGTCGAGCGAAGTCGAGACACCCATCAGCAGCGCATGCCTTCACGGTGTCTCGACTTCGCTCGACACGAACGGAGGATGGGGCTGCGTCTAGATCACCCGCCGCAACACCGCCGTTCGATCGCCGCTGCCCGTCAGGACGAGCGTGCCGTCGTCGGCGAAGGTCAGATTGACCGTTGTCGTCATCAATTTGAAGAAGAGCTGTTCCAGCTCCATGCCTGGACAGGCCATTTCGGTCGCCATCAGCGGCCCCGCTGTCAGCGTGTCGCCGGTCGCCGAATAGCGGCCCGAAAAGCGGTTGCAGCCCGCGCTGCCGCTGAGCCGGTCGCCGCCGAATTGCAGCGAGGTCGGGCGGTCCGAGGTGACCGGCTTTCCGCCGATCGACACGAAGGTCCAGTTCGACCCCGCGAGCGTGTCGGGCGGCAGCACCGCGCCGCCGCAGCCTTGCACGCTCTTGCCATCGGCGACGACGCGCACCGTGTCGGAATAAAGCCGATCGCTCATCCCGTCGCTGCACTTCGTCTTCTGGATGGTGACCGACAGCCGGTCGGTTACATAGGAGCGTCCGTTTGACGACGACTTCGCGCCGGGGTTCGGCACCATGATCTTCGTCTCGCCATAGTCGCCATCATAATTCAGCCGCGACGGCGTGATTTCGAGCGTCCAGCCGGGTTCGGTGCCGAGCGCCATATAGGCGGCGGGCTGATCGCCCGGACCTTGCGGCGGCGTATCGGCAACGGGGGTGCAGGCGGCGAGCGCGAGCAGCGAAGCGGCGGGTAGGATCCTGATCATGCGGCATCTCCTGAACGCTTCATGCTGATCGATCGATGAACCGCGCGGCCGGCTATTGGTTCCGCCGCTGGTTCAACACCTCATAAGCCATCACCGCCGTCGCGACCGCCGCGTTCAGGCTGTCGGCCTTGCCCATCATCGGCATCTTCACCCGCACATCTGCGGCGGCGGCATAGTCGGCGGGCATGCCCTGCGATTCATTGCCGGTGAGGATGAAGGTCGGCGCGGCGTAGCGCACTGCCTGATAATCCTCGGTATCGTCGCCGAGCCACGTCGCGACGAGTTGGCCGGTCCCCTGGCGCAGCCATGGGAGAAACTCCTCCCAGCGCGTCACCACCAGCTTCTGCGTAAAGATCGCGCCCATGCTCGCGCGCACTGCCTCGACCGCATAGGGATCGGTACTTTCATCGAGCAGGATCAGCCCGCCCGCGCCGACCGCGTCGCCGGTACGAAGCATCGTGCCCAGATTGCCGGGATCGCGCAGCCGCTCGGCGACGAGCCAGATCGGCGCGGCATCGCGGTCGATGTCGGCAAGCGTCGTCTGCGGCTCGGCATAGATGCCGACGATGGTCTGCGGATTATCCTTGCCCGACAGTTTCGAAAGGATCGCGCCCGTCGTGTCGATGACTTCGCCGCCCGCGGCCAGCGTGTCGGCGACCAGCGCCGCCGCGAGAGGGTGCGCGTCACCCTCGGGGCCCAGGAACAGCCATTGCGGGAGCACGCCCGCCTCGCGCGCCTCGGTCGCGATACGCAGCCCCTCGGCGAGGAACAGTCCCTCGGCGCGGCGGTGGCGTTTTTCGCGCAACAGCCGCATCCGCTTCACCAGCGGGTTCGATAGGCTTTCGATGGTTGAACGGCGACCGGTCATCCGGTCAATCCTCGCCGAAGCTGTCCTTGACCAGCCCGACCAGCTTCAGCAGCGCCGCGTCGGCGCCGTCGCCCTTGGTGTGGATCGTGATCGAGTCGCCCTTTGCGGCGCCGAGCATCATCAGTCCCATGATCGAGGTGCCGTTGACGCGCGATCCGCCCTTTTCGACCTCAACCGACACGCTTTCGGGCAAGCGGCTGACAAAGGTCACGAACTTGGCGCTCGCACGCGCGTGAAGGCCGCGCTGATTGGTGATTTCGACCGTCTCGGAATTTTCGTTCAAGGGCCCACTCCCAGCATTTCCGACGCGACCGAAATATATTTCTGGCCGGCTTCCTTCGCCGCGATCACCGCGGCGCGAAGTTCCATCGTCTTGCGCGCGCTTTCGAGGCGGATCAGCATCGGCAGGTTGACGCCTGCGATCACTTCGGTGCGCCCCGCCTCGAGCAGGCTGATCGCGAGGTTCGACGGGGTGCCGCCGAACAGGTCGGTCAGCATCACGACGCCGCGGCCTTCGTCGACCTTGCGAATCGCGTCGGCGATTTCCTTGCGGCGCATCTCCATATTGTCGTTCGGGCCGATGCACACGGTCGCGACCGCCCTTTGCGGACCGACGACATGCTCCATCGCGCGCACCATTTCCTCGGCAAGGCGGCCGTGGGTGACGAGCACCATTCCCAGAAGCGGCAGAGCCTTATCGTTCGCCATGCAGTCGTCGACCCTTATATGTTGCCGCCGGGCGCGGAAGCCGCGGGCGGGGGCCTGCCCTCAAGCCCATCTTGCGGGGCAGAGTCAAGATTGCGGTGGGTCAGCGTTGGCTCATATCCGGACTCGCGTAGCGTTTGGGCAACACGGCTCGCGACATGGACCGATCGGTGGCGTCCCCCCGTACAGCCGAAGGCAATGGTGACATAGCTTTTGCCCTCGGCGCGGTAGCGCGGCAGCAAGGTGAGGATCAACTTCTCGATCTGCGACAGGCTGTCTTCATAGGCGGGATCGGCAATCACATAGGCGGCGACATCGGAATCGAGCCCGGTTCCGGGCTTGAGCTTCGGATCCCAGTGCGGGTTGCGCAGATAACGCATGTCGAAGACGAGGTCGGCGTTGCGCGGCAGCCCGCGCGCGAAGCCGAAGCTCATCACATTGAGGACGGGTTCGCCCTCGTCGGCATCGCCGAACCGTTGGCGGATTTCCTGCTGCAGATCGTTGCTGCTGTAGTTGGTCGTGTCGACGACATGCTCGGCCCAGCGGCGGAGCGGCTCCATCATCTCGCGCTCCCGCGCGATCCCGTCGGCGGCGGGGCGGTCCTCGGCCATGGGATGGCGGCGGCGCGTTTCAGAGAAACGGCGTTCGAGTTCGGCACCGGCGCAATCGAGGAACAGGGTCTGGATGTCGCGTCCGCCCGCCTCGCGCAAATCCTTGATTCGGCGCACGAGCAGCGCGGGACGGAAGCCGCGGCTACGGCTGTCGATGCCGATCGCGAGCGGGCGCCCCGCCTCGCTGCGCTGCATCGGCGCGTCGATCAGCGTTTCGAGCAGCGCGAGTGGCAGATTGTCGACCACTTCCCAGCCAAGGTCCTCGAGCACCTTCAGCACGGTCGATTTGCCCGCACCCGACAGGCCGGTGACCAGCAACAGGCGCGATTCGGCGGCCGCGCTCATCGTCGATGCCTCATGCCGCGGGTGCCAGTCGTTCGAGCGCGAGCAGGATCTTGATCGGCGCCGACGCCTCGAACGCCGACAGCAACAGCGCGGGCAGCGGGTGGCCCGCGACCGTCTCGACCTGATTGACTGCTGGCATGCGGTCGTAGCGGTCGGTCAGGCGCACCGCGAGCGCGAGCGGGACGGGTGCCGTCCACGGCCGCTCGACGATCCCGATCCCGCGCACTTCCAGCTTGCCCGCCAGGTTTTCGGGCGGCCGGCACCACAGCCGGCCGCGTTCGAACCAGATATCGCAGCGGTCGTCGGCAACCAGCCGCGCGCCGCGATCGATCAGCCGCAGCGCCAGGTCCGATTTGCCCTGTCCCGAATTGCCGAGGATCAGCACGCCGCCATTGCCCGCTGCGACGCAGCTCGCATGGATATTGACGATTTGCGTGTTGGTCCGGCTCGGAAGCATGTCGCATGGCTTACCGGCGACGGTGCGGTGCCGCAAGACGATAGGATGACGGCGTCAGCCGGTTTCGGTCGTACCTTCGCGCGCGGGCAGGGTGATGAGCAGGCTGGCGCCCGACCTGCCGTCATCGCGATCCTTGGCATTGATCGTACCGCTATGCCCCTCGACGATCGTGCGCGCGATCGCCAGGCCCAGCCCGCTATGGCGACCGAAGGCCTCGCCCGCGGGGCGTTCGCTATGAAAACGGCGGAAAATGGCGTCGCGCTGCGTAGGGTCGATGCCGGGGCCGTCGTCGTCGACCTTGACATGAACCTCATCGCCGAGGCGGGTCGCCGAAATGCAGACGAGGCCGGTATCGGGCGAAAAGCTGATCGCATTGTCGATCACATTGTCGATCGCGCGTTCAAGCCGATGGCCATCGCCCATCACCACTGTCGTACCTTTGCGGGGACGCGCGAAGGCGACGCGCGGCTGGGGCACGGTCGTGTCGACGCGCGCCGCGCGCGCCGCGAGCATCGATTCGATCATGATGCCGACGTCGATCGGTTCGAACAGCGTACGCGACAGTTGCGCGTCGACCCGGCTCGCCTCGCTGATGTCGTTCACCAGCCGGTCGAGCCGGCGGACATCCTCGTCGGCGATCGCCAGGAGTTGCGCGCGCTGCTCGTCGCTTTTGACGCGTCCCAGCCCCTCGATCGCGGAGCGGACCGAGGCGATCGGATTCTTGAGCTCGTGCGTCACATCGGCAGCGAAATGTTCGCCCGCGTCGATACGTTCGCGCAGCGCCTGCGTCATGTCGCTGAGCGCGCGGGCGAGCGTTCCGATCTCGTCACGGCGGCTGGGCAGGCGCGGTACGACAACCTCACGGGCGCGGCCGAGGCGGACGCGAACTGCGGCGCGCGCAAGGCGGCGGAGCGGGCGGACGATGGTGCGGGCAAGGAACAGGGACAGGAGGACCGACGCCATAAGCACCATTGCGACGACGACGGCGATGCGAAAGCGTTCGGCGCGCACGGTGCGCGTGATGTCGCGCGCATTGAGCGTCATCAGCACCGTTTGCGGCGTATCGAGGTCGACGACGCGTGCCGCGCTGAGCAGCGGGGTGCGTTCGGGGGCATAGCGGAAACGGCTCGTCTCGATGTCGCTGCGTTGCGCTTCGAGGACCTCAGGCCAGGATTTCGCATTGTCGACGCGCGGTTCCTCGAACTCGGGATAGGCCGGCGCGCCGACGATCCAGTCGATGCCGCGATCCATCGCGCGCGCGGCGTCGCGCTTCCAGGGCTGCAGATCGGGATCGCGCAACGTATAGGTCGGCGGACCCGTCTCGAAACTGTCCGAAATGCGCCGGCCGTCGGCGGCATAGAAGCGCAGGCGCGACTCGGTCGCGGCGGTAAATTCATCGATCAGCCGCGTGCGCTCTTCGGGCCGCGCCGCTTCCAGCGCGCTGTCGAGCATTGCGAGCTGGTCCTTCATCACCTCGATGCGCGTATCGACCAGTCGGCTCCGATAGGAGTCGAGATAATAGAAGCCGCCGGCAAGCAGCGCGATGGCGAGGATGTTCACCGCAAGGATACGCGTGGTCAGCGACCAGCGCGCCGACCAGACCAGCGGCGATTCCTCCTGTTCGGCGATGCTGGCGTCGGGCTTCATGGCATCAGCTCTCGTCTGCAAAGCGATACCCTGCGCCATAAAGGGTTGCGATCGCGTCGAACTCGGGGTCGACCTCGCGGAACTTGCGGCGCAGGCGCTTGATGTGGCTGTCGATCGTGCGATCGTCGATATAGACGTCGTCCTGATAGGCGGCGTCCATCAATTGATTGCGGCTGCGCACGATACCGGGGCGTGCGGCAAGCGTTTCGAGGATCAGGAATTCGGTGACGGTCAGCGTGACGTCCTTGCCGTCCCACGCGACCTTGTGGCGCGCCGGGTCCATCTGCAGCCGTCCGCGGGTGATCGGCTCGGCGACGGGTTCGTCGTCTTCGCTGGGTGCCGACCGGTTGAGTTCGACGCGGCGCAGGATGGCGCGGATGCGGGCGATCACCAGCCGCTGCGAAAAGGGTTTGGCGATATAATCGTCGGCGCCCATCGCCAGGCCCAGTGCCTCGTCGATCTCGTCATCCTTGCTGGTCAGGAATATGACGGGAAGCTGGCTCTTCTCGCGCAGGCGACGCAGCAGTTCGAGTCCGTCCATTCGCGGCATCTTGACGTCGAACACGGCCAGATCGGGCGGATTGTCGATCAGCGGCTTCAACGCCGCCTCGCCGTCCGAATAGACGCGCGTCACAAAGCCTTCGGCTTGAAGCGCGATAGACAGGGATTGCAGGATATTGCGGTCGTCGTCGACCAGCGCGATGGTTGCCGTCATGCTCTTTCCGTTTGGCGGGCCCAAGCAGCGATTAGCCTATCCGCGGTTCAGCGACAACATCGGGGCGTTAGTACAGTTCCCTTTTGGCACGCCCGCCGCAAGCGCTCATCGCAAGCGCCGCGCAGCTCCGCTTTAATCTTTTGACCTCCCCCGCCAAGCGGGCTAACGCGGCCGAGATTTCGGAATCGGCGGTCACGTCGGCACCCATGCGAATGCGGGCCAACCCATTAGTGCGCTAAGCATTGCATAGGTATGCAACGACGCCGCCGGACAAGGAAAGGCGAAGGCAAATGACCAAGGTTGTGATCGGCGCGGACACCGTCGAGACGAAGGCGGAAGTCGCCGAAAACTGGGGCACTCCGCAGTTGATCGAGGATGCGGTTCGCCACGGGGAGGGCGTGCTCGCCAAGGACGGCCCGCTCGTCGTCGAAACCGGCAAGCACACCGGCCGCAGCGCCAAGGACAAGTTCATCGTCAAGGACGCAGAGACCGCCGATACGATCTGGTGGGGCAAGACGAACGTCGCGATGACCCCTGATAATTTCGCGGCATTGAAGGCCGATTTCTTCGCGCATCTGGCGCAGCGCCCGCGCCTGTTCCGTCAGCAGCTTTTCGGCGGCTCGCAGCCCGAGCACCGCGTCGCGGTTCAGGTCGTCACCGAATTCGCCTGGCACAGCCAGTTCATCCGCACCTTGCTCTGCCGCCCGACCGCGGCCGAGCTCGCGGCGTTCGCGAGCGAATATACGATCATCGACCTGCCGAGCTTCCGCGCCGACCCGGCGCGCCACGGCACGCGGACCGAGACTGTCGTTGCGGTGAATTTCTCGGAGAAGCTCGTGCTGATCGGCGGCACGCAGTACGCGGGCGAGATGAAGAAGTCGGTGTTCGGCATCCTCAACTATCTGCTCCCGGTTAAGGGCGTGATGCCCATGCACTGCTCGGCGAACATGGGACCCAAGGGCGACACCGCAGTCTTCTTCGGCCTCAGCGGCACCGGCAAGACGACGCTGTCGGCCGACGCCTCGCGCACGCTGATCGGCGACGACGAGCATGGCTGGTCGGACACCGCGGTCTTCAATTTCGAAGGCGGCTGCTACGCCAAGATGATCCGCCTTTCGCCGGAGGCCGAGCCCGAGATTTTCGCGACGACCAAGCGTTTTGGCACCGTGCTCGAAAATGTCGTGATCGATCCGGTCACGCGCGAACTCGATTTCGACGACGCGAGCCTCGCAGAGAACAGCCGTGGTTCGTACCCGATCGATTTCATTCCGAACACGTCGGAACGGAATATGGGTCCGGTCCCGCAGAACATCATCATGCTCACCGCCGATGCCTATGGCGTCTTGCCCCCGATCGCGAAGCTGACGCCCGACCAGGCGATGTATCATTTCCTTTCGGGTTACACCGCGCGCGTCGCGGGGACCGAGATCGGCGTGACCGAGCCCGAGGCGACCTTCTCGACCTGCTTCGGCGCACCCTTCATGCCGCGTCACCCGTCGGTCTATGGCAATTTGCTGAAAGAGCGCATCGCCAAGGGCGGTGTCCAGTGCTGGCTCGTCAACACCGGCTGGACCGGCGGCATGGCGACGATGGACGGCATCAAGCGCATGCCGATCAAGGCGACGCGCGCGCTGCTCAACGCCGCGCTCGACGGCAGCCTCAACGACGCCGAATTCCGCAAGGATCCGAATTTCGGCTTCATGGTGCCCGTCGCGGTTCCGGGCGTCGACAGTGCCTTGCTCGATCCGCGCGAAGCCTGGGCCGACAAACAAGCCTATGACCGCACGGCGCAAACGCTCGTCGGACAATTCATCGACAATTTCGCGCAATTTGCGGATCATGTCGACGAAGGCGTCCGCCAAGCCGCGCCGCAGGCGGCCGTCGCAGCATAACCTACCCGGAACCTTCCGGGTGTTCATTCACCCGGAAGGACCGGACCAATGACCACCGAATATCGCCCGCGCCTGTTCGAGCGCGACGAAGACATACGCGCGATCGGCAGTGGCCTGCTCGCGCGCAGCCTGCCGCGCGAAGCGTGGACGCATGAGGCGCATCTGGGCGCCTGCCTCTGGCTTGTCAGCGAGCGCCCCGACATCGACATCGATGCCGAGATTGCGACGATCATCAGCCGCTATAACGAGAGTGTCGGTGGTGTGAACGACGACACACAGGGCTATCATGACACTATCACGCGTGCCTATGTCGCAGGGGTGCGGCTGTTCCTGTCGGAAACCGCCGAGGTCGGGCTGGCTGCGCGCGTCAACGCGCTGTTGCTTTCCGACATGGGCGGCCGCGACTGGCCGCTGCGCTTCTACACCCGCGACCTGCTCTTTTCGGTCCCGGCGCGGCGCGGCTTTGTCGAACCCGATCTTGTGCCCTTTCCGGCCTAAAGCTTCATTCCGGGCGCCCAGCCGCTTTCCGCAAGGAAGGCGGCGGGGTCGCGCATCTCGATAATCGCCTTGATCGCCGCGGCCTTGTCGGGTGCGCGATCATAGTAGCTTTTGGCGACGCGGTAACCGACCCAATAGCCGAGGTCGCCGGGCCAACCGTCCTTGCCCTGCTGGTTATAGAGCCAGCGTGACCCGATCGCCTTGCCGTCCTTTTCGGCAAGAAAGGCGGTTTCCAACTCGGCTTCGCGTCCCTTCGCCCATTGGTGGAGCAGCGGATAGCCGACCGAACCGCTCATCCGCTCGGCGACGAACTCGGCAGCGCCCTCGACAAGCGCGGCGTGGAGGACGGTATCGTCCTCGCTCTCGACCTGCGCGAGCGGCTGCTGTGCATGGACATATTCGTGCGCGATGATGTGGACGAAGCGGTCTTCGTCGTCAGCCTCGATGAACTTTGCCATGCACAGGGTTTCGAGCCCGATATAAAGCCCCTTGGCGTTTGCAGTGCCTGCGGTCGTCCCGCGCCCGATCGCGATGGTGATCGGCGGGAATTTGGCGGCAGGATAGATTTCAGCGAGCCGGTCGGTCGCTGCGACCAGCCGCGTCCGGACATTGCCGAGTTTTGCCGCGCAGCCGCGCGCATCGGCAAAGAGTTGCGGTTTGGTGCGCAGCGCTGCGGCCAGCTTTTCGGGTGTGATACGGCGCAGCGCCATGAACTCGACCAGCCCCGGTGAGGGATCGGCGAGATAGCGTATGGCGAGCTGCTCGGGCTGCGCCGCAAGCGCCGGATCATCGGCGAGCGCGAAGAAACGCTCGACGTCCGAGGTCACGATCGCGACGCGCGCCGGAGAGGCCGGCTGATCGGCAGCGCGGCTGGCCGGGTTCCAAGTCATGCTGGCGGCGAGTACCGCCAGCAAGGCGGCGCGACGCATCAGCCCTTTTTCTCCGCCACATAGGCGTCGACATTTTGCGCGAGCACGTCGAGCGGGACGTTGCCGCCCTCGACGACGACATTGTCGAAATCGCGGAGGTCATATTTCGCGCCCAACGCCTTTTGCGCCAGCCCGCGCTGCCGCACGATCTCGCTGTGCCCGACCTTGTAGCCGCACGCCTGCCCGGCCCAGCTGCAATAGCGGTCGACCTCGCTCGACACCTCGAGCGGGTTCGAGCCATTTTCCTTGACGAAAAACTCGACGCCCTGCTCGCGTGTCCAGCGCTTGGCGTGGATGCCGGTGTCGACGACGAGGCGGCAGGCGCGGAATGCCAGCGACTGGAGATAGCCCAGACGCCCGACCTCGAAATCGTCGTAGAGGCCAAGCTCATCGGCGAGTTGCTCGGCATAGAGCGCCCAGCCTTCGGAGTAAGCATTGAACGCCAGCATCGTGCGAATGAGCGGCATCTGGTTCGCATATTCGCCCTGCCACACATGGCCGGGAATCGCCTCGTGCATCGTCAAATCGGGGAGCGAATACTTGCTGTGCAGCTCTGTGGTGCGCAGGTTGATCCAGAATTTGCCCGGCACCGTCCCGTCGATCGATCCCGCGCCGCCATAGGCCGCAGGTGCACCGGGTTCTTCGGCCAGCGGCAGGCGCTTCACCTCGACATTGCCCTTTACCAGCGTGCGGAACGCGCGCGGTAGCTGCGCGCGGATCTTGCCGAGCCAAGTCTGGATATAGGCGGTGATTTCGGCGCGACCCGCGTCGTTGTCGGGGAACTTATATTTGGGATCCTTGGCGAGCGCGTTCATGCGGTCGCCGACCGAGCCTTGCGTATAACCAAGCTTCTTGAGGATCGGATCCATCCTGCCGTGGAGTTCGGCGAGTTCATGGCGGCCCATCTGGTGGACCTCTTCGGGCGTCATCCGCGTCGTCGTCGAAGCGCGCAATGCCCAGGCGTAGAATTCGTCGCCGCCGGGACGCGCCCACATGCCCGCGTCCATCGTCGCCTTCGCGCGCTGCGCCTTGAGTTCGGCGAGCTGGCGTTCGAGCGCCGCAGCGACGGGACCCTGCACGATCTTCGCCGAGCGTGTCGACCAGTCGCCCGCGATCTTCGCTTCGCCCGTGCGGCGGACGAGGCTTTCGACCATCGATCCGCCCGCTTTTGCGTCGGCGATCGTTGCTTCCATCTGCTTCACCGCCTTGTCGATCAAGAAGGCAGGGGCGATCAGCCCTTGTCCGCCGGCGGCTTTCAGCCGGCCGGTCTCACCGTCGAGGACGCCGGGGAAAGCGTTGAGGCGCGACAGATAGGCTTCGGCGTCGGCGGTATTTTTCACCGGATGATCGCTGTCGAGGAATTTGGGGACGTCGAGATAGGCGCCGACATTCTGGATCACGACATAGGGCGTGTTGCGCCAGCCGCCGACCGCGACGTCGCCATAGGGCAGGGCAAAGCCGTCGAGCGCAACGCCATAGGCGCTCTCCACGACCGCAAGGCTGGTGCGCGTCTTGTGATCGAGCCCTGCCTTGTCGAACGCGCGGACGCGCGCGACATCGGCCTTCAGCGTATCGGCGACGGCTTTCTGGCCTGCTGCAGACCGGTCGCCGAGCTTGCCGCGTTCGGCCGCGCGTGCACCGGTGTCGATGCCGAGCGAAGTCGCACCTTCGGGCGAGAGCGCGAGCAGATTGTCGGCGATCGAATCGAGCAGTTGCTGCGCGTCGCTCTTTGGCGCCGACTGAAGAGCGGCTGCGGGACCGGCGATGGCAAGCCCCGCGGTGCCCGCGCCGAGCGTGGCAAGCGTCTGGCGGCGACTGACGGGGGTGGAAAGCGGATTAGACACGGGCAGCTCCCTGGCGACTTGTTTCTTGTGAAACCTGTCTAGGCACACCCGCGCGGCGGTCAACGAAAAGGGGCCGGGAAAGCTTGCGCCCTCCCGACCCCCGTCGAAAATTATCGGCTGTCTATCAGTCGGTAAGATCGGCGGGCACCTTGCCGCCGTTCGCCGCGAGTTCGCGCATAACCGCCTTGTGCAGCCAGATGTTCATTTCGGCGCTGCCGTCGAGTTCGCCGGTGTAACCCAGTTCCTGCGCCAGTTCCTTGCGGTTGGCGAGGCTCGAATCAATGCCGAGCAGCTTCATGAGGTCGACGATAGACGTGCGCCAGTTGAGATCCTGTCCGGCGTTCGCGGCCTCGGCGGTGAGGATGGCATCGACATCGACGGGCGCGGCGGCGGCCGCGGCCATGGCTTGCGTCGCGGCGTCCAGCGCGGTGCCGACGGGGCTGGGCGCGGCCGGGGCGGCGGGTTCTGCGGCGACGGCCTTCTTGCCGAAGATGGCGTCCTTGATCTTGCCGAAAATGCTCATTGTTTAGCTCCCACTAGAAACCATGGCGCATCGCCGAAAGGCGAGTCGTACAGTCGCAGGCTAGGACTATGCATTTGAGAATGACAGCCAAATGAACGACTCCTCCTCGTCCTGCCTGCTGCTATACTCATTTGCATCGGCGCGGCGTCCGATCCGTGCCGAAGCGGGAGTATGACGACATGAATCTCACCGACATATTGGCGCAAGCCGGCGGCATCGAATCGATGGCGAAGGAGCTGGGCATTCCTCCCGCGATGGCGAAACAGGGCGCCGACGCGCTGCTTCCCGCGATTCTCGGCGGATTCAAAAAGCAGGCTCAATCGGCCGGCGGCGGAGCCGAAGGGCTTGGAGCGCTTGGAGGTCTCCTCGGCCAACTCGGCGGCGGCGGCCTGCTCGACTCGGTACTCGGATCGCAGCCGACTCCCGTTCAACAGGGCAATGATGTGCTTGGGCAGATTTTCGGGTCGAAAGATGTGAGCCGCACTGTCGCAGGGCAGGCCGCAGCACAGACCGGACTCGATTCGGGCATTCTCAAACAGATGCTGCCGATGCTCGCGATGATGGTTGCGGGCTATATGGCGAAGCAGGGCGGCCAGTCCGGCGAAAGCGGCGGACTTTCCGGCGGTCTGGGCGGCATGCTCGGCAATGTGCTCGGCGGCGCGATGGGCGGCGGCGCGGCGCCATCGGCGGGAGGCCTTGGCGGTTTGGGAAAAATGCTCGACATGGACGGCGACGGCAATCCGCTCGACGATATCATGGGCATGGTCAACAAGATGCGGGGATAGGCGGCCGCAGTCGGACGGTTCCCTTTCGACCGATTGCTGCCGTCCACGTCCTCGTCACCCCGGACTTGATCCGGGGTCCCGCTTGAAGTCGATGCCAGTGAGTGCGTCAAAAAAGCGGGATCCCGGGTCAAGCCCGGGATGACGGAAGTGGGGGGAGGCAACGCCCGCTCCCCACCCCTAAGCCGCCATGTCGCCTCAGCTCACCGCGCGATCGGCTTTACGCTGCCATCAGGCGCAATTCCTCACGGAAATCCTCGTCCACCCCGATGCGGCTTCGCATCGGGGTGACGGCGCCATCGGAATCGGCGTCGCCTTCCTCGAACAGCGCGCAGGGCGCTTCGCCGCCGCGCGCGAGGCTGTAACGCGGCGCGACCTTGCCGGTGGGCTTGAAACCAAGCTTGCGCAGCACCGCACCCGACGCCGGATTGTCGAGGAAATGGCCCGCCGACAGTTTCGGCAGGTTCATTGCCCGCGCGATATGGACGAGCTGACGCCCCGCCTCGGTCGCGAAACCCAGGCCCCAATAGGGACGGGCGATCCAATATCCCATTTCGGGGCCGCCTTCGGGGCTCGGCGAAATGCCGCAGCCGCCGACAAGGCGCGGCGCGCCGCCGGTGCGGGCAAAGATCAGGAAACGCGGCTGGTCGGGGTCGAGCGGTTTGCTCAGAAACTCCTGCGCCTGATCCTCGCCATAGGGCCAGGGTGCGGTCGCGAGGTTGCGGACCACCGCCTCTTCGCCGATCGCTTGGGCGAGCGCGGGGGCGTCTTCCAGCCAGCCGGGCCGCAGCAACAGTCTTTCGGTACGCGCGAACATCTTTTCTAACTCCCAATTGCCTGTCGCCTTGGCGCCAGATGGTGACGCTTTGACGACATTCGATACGGAGGGAGATGGATGGCCCGATTTTCGCGCCTGACCGCTAGAGCGCGGATTTCAGGCAAGAAAAAAGGGAGCCCGGGGTGACCCGTCTCCCTCTTTTCGAACTGGTTTCCGCTTGGGGCGGAAAGGACCGTTCCGGGTCATCCCTGGTGGACGACCCTGGAAGATCGTCCTTATTCGGCGGCTTCCGCCATGGCGTCGACCGACACATATTTGCGGCCAAGCTTGCCATCGTGGAATCGGACCTGGCCGTCGGCGGTTGCGAACAGCGTGTGGTCCTTGCCCATGCCAACGTTGACGCCCGGGTAGACCCGGGTGCCGCGCTGGCGCACGATAATGTTGCCGCCGATCACTTCCTGACCGCCGAACTTCTTCACGCCAAGGCGGCGGCCGGCTGAGTCGCGACCGTTGCGCGAAGAACCGCCTGCTTTCTTATGTGCCATGACTGATGCTCCTTAATTCGTTCGTTCGAGAGGCCGAGCCGCGTTGCCGCGCTCAGGCTTCCTTCTTGGGGGCTGCCTTCTTGGCAGCGGGCTTCTTTGCGGGCGCTTCGGCAGCGGCTTCGGCCTTCGGAGCAGCAGCCTTTTTAGGTGCGGCTTCCTTGGCGGGTGCTGCAGCCTTGGCTTCGGCAGCCGGAGCGGCCTCAGCCTTCGGAGCGGCTTCCTTCTTCGGCGCGGCCTTCTTGGCATCGCCGACAGCGAGGATGCGCAGCAGCGTCAGCGACTGACGGTGACCGTTGCGGCGACGGTAGTTATGCCGGCGGCGCTTCTTGAAGACGATGACCTTTTCGCCGCGCGTCTGGGCGATGATCTCGGCCGAAACGACGAGGCCTTCGGCGCTCTTCACTTCGCCGCCGTCACCGGCCAGCAGGATGTCGCCCAGCGACACGGTGTCGCCAGCTTCGCCGTCGATCTTTTCAACGGCGATCTTGTCTCCAGCGGCGACGCGATACTGCTTGCCGCCCGTGCGCACGATTGCGAACATGGTCTTCCATCCAATCAGAAACTAAAACACCCACGCTGCCAGTCACCCGCCAAAGCAGGCGATTTTTCCGGCATGCGGGAAAGTCAGCGCCACTAGCGAGACAGGGCGTCGCTGTCAACCGCCAAATCCCGTGCTTTTCGTCCAAAAGCGCGGGGCGAGGTCGATTATCGCCCACGCTGCCGATTCGGCACTTGCTGCGCCGTCGGTGCGCCCATATCAGGGACGGCAATGAAGCGCGCCCTTCTTTTTGCCCCGCTGCTCCTGTCGCTGCCCGCTTGCGCCGGGACACAGGCCAATGATGGCCCCTCGCTCGCGAAGCGCGCGGTCGAGGGGCGATTCGATGTCGCGCCGCCCGCGGTCGTCGTCGCGCCGCCGGGGCCGCTGCCCACCGACCTTGCCGGACGTCTCCAGCGCTGGGAAGCTGATGGTGCTGCCGGGCAGCAAGCCTTTGCCGCCGAGCGCGCCGCGACGGCATCGGCGGTTTCGGCCGCCGCAGGTGCTCCCGTCTCCAGCGAGCGCTGGGTCGTGGCGCAACAAGCGATTACGCGCCTGATCGCCGCGCGCGCGCCGCTCACGACGGCGCTTGCCGACATCGATCGTCTCTATATCGAGCGCAGTGTCGACGATCAGATCGACGGGCTTCCGGACATTTATGCGCTGCGCGACCGGCTCGCCGATCTCGCCTCGACGCAGGATGCGGTGCTGGAGGCGCTGAACGCGCAACTGCCGGGGCAGTAGTTTATATCCTCCCGTCGCTTTGCGGCAGGGAGGATCATCGTGCCTATTGGTTCAGCCCATGTTTCTTCAGCGCGTGGCGAATCTGGTCGTAACTCAGCGCCAGCGCCTCGGCGGCGACTTTCTGGTTGAAACGGCAGCGCGCCATCGTGTCCGACAATATCTGCTTTTCATAAGCGTCGACCGCCGCCCGCAGGTCGCTGACCGAGCCTGACGGCGCGGTCGCAGGCGCTTGCACCGCGTCGCTCGCGGGGCCCGGCGCAGACGCTTCGGATTTTGCGGGCGCCTTGCGCACCACCGGCTGCCAGGGGCTCGCGAACGGATCGAAGCTCAGCGCATCGACCGGCTTTTCGGGGTCGGCCCATCGATAGATTGCGCGTTCGATGACGTTCCTCAATTCGCGGACATTGCCGGGCCAGTCGTGCCCCTCCATAGCCGCGAGCGCGCGCGGCCCGAAGCCGGGCCATTCGTCCCAGCCGATCACCGCCGCCATGCGTTGGCCGAAATAGGTAGCCAGCACCTCGATATCGCCTTCGCGCGCGCGCAAGGGGGGCAGGGTGATGACTTCGAACGACAGTCGGTCGAGCAGGTCGGCGCGGAAGCGATTGTCCTCGACCAGCGCGGGCAGATGTTCGTTGGTCGCCGCGACGATGCGCACATCGACGCGAATCGGACGCGACGATCCGACGCGCGTCACCTCGCCATATTCGACCGCACGCAGCAGCCGTTCCTGCGCGCCCATCGACATCGTTGCGAGTTCGTCGAGAAACAGCGTGCCACCGTCGGCTTCTTCGAAACGTCCTGCACGCGTGCGCGTCGCGCCGGTGAAGGCGCCGGCCTCGTGCCCGAAAAGTTCGGACTCGATCAGCGTTTCGGGCATCGCCGCGCAGTTCATGATGACATAGGGGCGATCCCAGCGTGTCGACAGGCGGTGGAGGCGCTCGGCGATGAGTTCCTTGCCCGTCCCGCGCTCGCCGATCACGAGCACCGGACGGTCGAGCGAGGCGGCGAGGCTGGCGCGTTCGACCGCGTCCTGAAATGCCGCCGACTGGCCAATGAATTGCGTCTCGCGTTCCATTCCCAATCATTGGCAAATTTTCCCGTTGATTGGCAAGTTAAATCGATTGAAGGCTCGATTTGCGAGTGAAGTTCGGCGGTTTTGTGCGCCTTTGCGCAATTGGCACGCCTCCTGCAAAGATTTCTGTGAACCGGCGCACGATGCGTCGGTGCAGCGAAAAACACAGGGAAGGTTGATCCATGAAAACGATGTTTGCCCAGGCCGCCACTTTCGCGCTCAGCGCGGCCGGAGCGCTGGCCATTCTCGTCGGCGTGATCGACCAGCCCCAGGTTGCTGCCAGCGTCACCGGCACCCCCGCCGGCCCGCTGGTTGCCGCTGTCATGTCCCCGGCGGTCAGCGCTTTGGCCTGACCGGCACTGGTGCCGGGGCACTCTCCCCCCTTGCCCCGCCCCGGCACCAGCTTTTTATAAAAGACAATGGTCTCAAGATTTTCGACAGGAGTTTCAAAATGGGTATTTTTTCACGAACCCGCGACATCATCGCCGCCAACGTCACCGACCTGCTCGACCGGGCCGAAGACCCGGAAAAGATGATCCGCCAGATCATCTTCGAGATGAACGAAACGCTCGTCGAAGTCCGCGCTTCCGCCGCCCGCACGATCGCGGACCAGAAGGAAATGCGCCGCCATATCGCCAAGCTCGAAAGCCTGCAGGATAGCTGGAAGGAAAAGGCCGAACTCGCACTGTCGAAGGACCGCGAAGACCTCGCCACCGCTGCGCTCGTCGAAAAGCAAAAGGCTGGCGACATGGCGGAGAAGCTGAAAGCCGAGATTGCCGTCCTCGATGACGCGCTGACCGGTTATGAAGCCGATATCACCAAGCTGCAGAAAAAACTCAGCGAAGCGCGCGCGCGCCAGTCGAGTGTCGTCAACCGCCTCGAAAGCGCCGAGAACCGCTACAAGCTGCGCGAGATGACGAACGGCGACCGGGTCGAAGATGCCTTCTCGCGCTTCGAGATCCTCGAACGCCGCGTCGACGAAGCCGAAGGCCGCGCCGATGCGCTGGGCCTTGGCTATAAAAAGTCGCTCGACGAGGAAATCGCCGAACTGCAGGCCGCCGACAAGGTCGCCGACGAACTCGCCGCGCTGAAAGCCGCGCAGGCCAGCAAACAGTAAGGAGCCTGACCGATGGAAGAGATCATTATCGTCCCGATCGTTATCGGAACCCTCTTCCTCGGTCTGCCCTGGCTGATCCTCCACTACATCACGAAGTGGAAGCAGGCCAAGACACTGACCGGGGAAGACGAACAACTGCTCGACGAACTTTACGATACCGCACGGCGCCTCGAAAATCGCCTGCACACTGTCGAACGCATCATCAGCGCCGACCATCCCGACTTCCGCCCCGCGGTACGCAGCGATGAAGAGCTGGCGCAACTCGAAAACAACAGCCGGAGGAACTGAGATGTCTGCCAGCCGCACAAAATTCTACCTCGACAAGCAGAACGCCAAATGGAGCGGTGTGTGCGCCGGGATCGCCGACTATAGTGGGATCGATGTCCTCTGGGTTCGCGTCGGGGCGGTGCTCCTCACGCTGATGGGCGGCTTCCCCTGGACGCTGATCGCTTACTGGATGGTTGCATGGATGGGCACGCCCAAGCCGTTCGCGCTCTATGGTTCGACCGAGGAAGCGAAATTCTGGCAGGGGGTGCGAAGCAATCCGACGGCATCGACCCGCGACATCAAGTCGCGCTTCCGCGACATCGACCGCCGGCTTGCCGACATCGAGCAATATTACACGAGCCACAATCGCCGCCTCGCCGACGAGATCGACGCGCTGCGCTGAGCGGCACCCAAAGATCCTTGGGGCGCAAACAGGGAGATAGAAAATGAATTTCGGTGGTACCGGTTTTGTCCTCGCCATCATCGCATTGTCGATCGGCGGCTGGATGTTCACCACCTGGATCCGCGCAAAGCACGGCTATCCCGTTGAGAATGAATGGGGCGGCACGGTTCATCGAACCGACCCCGACGCTGATCGAAAAATCGCCCTGCTGACCGATGACAACGCCAAGCTGGCGGGGCAGGTCAGCCGGCTGGAAGAGCGGATCTCGGTGCTCGAACGCATCGCGACCGAGAACAACGGTCAGGCGGCGCAGCTCGCCGACCAGATCGACCGCCTGCGCTGAGAGGATTTGAGAGCATGAATCTGGATGTCCTGAATACCATCGCCCCCGTCGCCGCCGTCGTCGGCCTGGCCGGGGTCGGCGGTTGGGTCTTCACGACCTGGATCCGCGTCAAGAATGGCTATCCGCTCGAAAACAGCTGGGGCAAGGCGATCTATCCCAAGACCAGCGACGAAGCGATGGAACGCGTCAAGCTGATCAGCCAGGAAAATGCCCAACTGCGCGCCGAACTTGGTTCGGTGAAAGATCGCCTCGCGGTGATCGAGCGCATCGTCACCGACGAGGGCCACCGGCTGAGCCACGAGATCGAGGCGCTGCGGCGCCCGTCGAACTGAGGAAACGGAATATGGAAGCGATTGTCATCCTCATTATCGTCGTCGGTCTGCCCGTCACGCTCGGCATCGGCTACGCTGCCTATGAACGCCACCTCAAGTTCAAGGAACGGCAGTTCAAGGCGATCACCAACGAGACCGCCGAAAAGGCCGCGCAATATGCGGCGCAAACTGAACGGCTGGAGGCACGCGTCCGCGTTCTCGAGCGCATCGTTACCGACAAGGGAATTGATGTCGCCGACGAGATCGAAAAGCTGCGCGACGCCCCGCTGAACTGAATAATAAACGAAAGGATTCTTCCCCATGAACCCCTTTGAAATGGTCATCGGCATCGTTCTGATCGTGACGATCGGCAGCATCATTCGCGCCAAGCACGGCATCCGCCGCGACAATAAGGGCAATGAATTTTTTGTCGGCAACGCTGCGGACAATGCAGAGACCAAGGCGCTGCAGGCCGAAATACGCGCGCTCAAGGATCGCATCCAGGTGCTTGAACGCATCGCCACCGACAATAATCGCGCCGTTACGCTCGATCAGGAAATCGAGAAGCTGCGCGACAGCAGCAAAATCTGAATGCCGGAAAAGGAGCAACGCTCATGGCTTTCATCACTCCAGACTTCACTGCCGCGGCCGTCGCGCTCACCGCGCTGAGCATCGTCAGCCTTGTCGCGCTCCGCGGCTGGCGCGACTGGATCCAGCTCAAGCGTGAGGAGCTCGCCGCGGGGCACGCGCCGCTGGCGCAGGATCCCGGCGTTCCGCACGCCGGGTCGCGGATCGAGATCGCCGACCTTAAGGAACGGCTGCGCAAGCTCGAAGCCATCGCGGCGGGGGTCGACCTTTAAACACCCCGCCCCGCGCGGCACCGGCCCGCTCCCCTGTCAGGCGCCATCCGTCCGGCGGCTGACAGGGGAGCGGGCCGATGTTGTTTCGGGGCCTTCCAACCCGGCGCCATCTGTGCGAGGGGCGCGGCCATGCGCAGTCTCGACGACATCTTCGAAGAATATGAGTTTCTCGACGGCGACGATCGCTATCGCCTGTTGATCGACCTCGGCCGGACGCTCGAGCCGATGCCCGACGCCCTTAAGACCGATGCGACACTGGTGCGCGGCTGCTCGGCGAGCGTCTGGGTCTATCCGGTCCCGCGCGAGGACGGACAGCTACATTTTCTCGCCGACAGCAATGCGGCGATTACCAAAGGGATCGTCGCGCTCGTGCTGGCCGCGGTGCAGGACAAGTCCGCGGCCGAAGTGGCCGACATGGACGTCGCCGCAGCGCTCGCCCCCTTCGACCTCACGCGCCAGCTATCGTCGAACCGCACGCAGGGCGTTCCGAACATGATCGCGCTGGTTCAGGATACTGCGCGCCGCATCGCCGCGGACTGATTTCCCCTGCCGCCATCGGCGCGGCTTGTCATTTCGCCACGCGCAAGAAAAAAGGGCGCGGGAGTTTCCTCCCGCGCCCTTTTCTTTCGGTCGAAGCCGGATGGCTTAGAAGTTGACCTTCACACCGACGCGGATGCCATACAGCGACACGCGGTTCGTGAGCACTTCGTTCGGTGCAAGAACGTTGCTGTAGCGATACTGCGCACAGGTTTGTGACAAGGACGCCGTCGTTCCCGCCGTTCCCGTCGGAGTAGCAGCCGTCAGGCAGGTAACCCGCGCGATCGCCGCGTTGTACGGGAAGTCGACCTGACGAAGCGAACCCCAATCGCTATCGATCAGGTTCAGGACATTCTCGACGTCGGCGAACAGCTTGAACTTCGCATTGCCGACAAAGGCCGGAATTTCCTGGCTAAAGTGGAGATCGACCTTGAAGAAATCGGGCGAGGTCTGGCTGTTCTTCTTCACGATCCGGCCGCGATATTTTTCGAGGCCGAGCTGCGAAATGAGGTTGTTGAACGCCGTCTCGCTAGCGGCCGAGTCGAAGCTGACCTTCGAATCGCCTCCGGCCGTCGGAACATACAGCAGCATGTTGCCAAGGTTCCCGACCGTGCCGAAGGTGGTGCCACGATTGCCACTGTTGTCCAGCATCGTCGCGCTGTACGGCCGGCCCGAACGATATTCGCCGAACAGGCTGATGCGCGTTTCATTGTCGCCAAAGAAGTCACGCTTGAAGTCCGCGCTGAACTTCCACTGATGGGTATATTCATAGATCGACCGGCCATAGGCTGCACGGTTCGGGTCCACGAAGGCGTTGTTGCCATAGTTCGACGACGAGGTCGAAGAGGTCATGGCCCCTTCATCCTTGACGTTCGAATAGGTGTAGCTGCCGTCGATCGACAAGCCGAAGTCCCAAGCCTTGGCGAAACGGGCGGTCGCAAAGAAGGAGCGACCCTTTTCGCTGTTGGTCAGTTGAAGATCGCGGTTAGTCGTGGCCGGGCCAAGCACATTATAACGCGGGCGACCGTCGGGCAGTGTGCCGTTCGGTACCGAACGCAGGTCGGTCCACGTGTAACCATAGATGTTCTTGTCGTACAGGAACTGGCCACCAACGAACCAGCCGTCGCCGATTTCATAGTCGGCCTGCAGCGAGGCCTTCCACTTGCGCGCGACCTTCAGCTCGGGATCGATATTATCGGTCGGCGCGAGGCTCTGCGAACCGCCAATGAGGAAGGTGTCGACACTGCTCGGAATGGTGCCGCCGGTAATACCGTTCAGCGCATTACAGGTGGCCGAAGCCGCGCAGTTCGTGCGGTTGATATCGACCGAGTTGGTGAGCAGGCCGGTGTTCGAGAAGCTGTTCGACAGATAGACGTCGGGCGTGCCGCCCGAGAAGATGCCGACGCCGCCACGGACGATCAGCTTGTCGGTGGCCTGCCAGTTGAAACCGAAGCGCGGCTGAAGAACGTCGCGGCCGTTGAAGGTTTCGCGGTTGTGGAAACCATAGCGTGCCAGGAAGTTGGGGTTCAGCGGCGGCTTCACATCGTTGCCGAACAGGTCGTAACGAACGCCGAGCGACAGCGTGAGATCGGGGGTGACCTGCCAGTCGTCCTGGATGCCAACGGTATAGTTCTGCGTGCTGAAACGGGCTGCGGCATCGTCCGGGTCGAGGCTTGGCACCGCGTTGCCGTAGCGCAGACGATTCGCATTGCCGGCGGCGAAATCGGCGAGGCTGTCGAAATAGAAATCGCCGAGCGAACGCTGCACAAACAGGTTGTAAACCGACACATCGGTGTAACCCGCGAGCAGGCGGAACGAATGATTGCCGGCGTCGAGGCGCGCCGTCAGGTCGAACGACAGGTTTTCGGTGTTCAGGTCGTTTGAATGGCGGCTGACGTCGGGACCGAAGAACAGGCGCGTGCCGTTGCAGCCCGTTGCCGTGCTGGCGCTGGTTGCAACGGGATCGGTGCAGACCTCCATCTGCGCGAAATCGCGGCCGCCGAAAGGCGTTTGGTCGCGATTATAGTCGCGGTATGAAGCGCGGAAGGTCGTTGAGAAACTGTCCGACCAGGTCGAGTTCAGTTCGAACGCCCCCGAATTGACTTCTTCGGCCAACTCATAGCCGTTCGACTGGAAACCCAGCGCGAAGGGCGTGGTCAGGAAGGTGTTCTGCTGGAACTGCTGCGTGCCGACGTTGCGGATATAGGTCAGCGACGCGCGCTGCGTGTCGCTGATGTTCCAGTCGAGCTTGCCGATGATCTTTTCATCTTCCTCGGTGGCGTTTGGCGACAGGCCAAGCGTGTCATAGCCATAGCGCGACTGCGCGATGCTGCTGACCTGGTCGATCACCGCCTGCGTCAGGCCGGGGACCTGATTGGCGAAGCCCGGACCAAAGCCGCTGTCGAACGGATCAGTTTCCTTGGTCTTTTCATAGGCAAGCATGAAGAACAGCTTGTCCTTGATCAGCGGGCCGCTGAGGTTGGCGCCATATTGCTTGCTGTCGAAATCAAGATTGACGTCGCGGCCACGGGTGCGGTTGCCGGTCAGACTGTCGTCAGTATAAGTGAAGAAAGCGCCGCCGTGGAACTTGTTGCCGCCCGAGCGGAGAATGACATTGACCGCGCCGCCCTGGAAATCGCCCTCGGCGATGTCGAACGGTGCGACCTTCACGGAGAATTGCTCGATCGCGTCGAAGGGAACCGGGCCGCGCGAGGTCGGCAGGCCGCCGTTGTTGAGGCCGAAGTCGTCGCTCATCTGGACGCCGTCGACCGAGAAGCGGTTTAGACGGCCGTTGTTGCCGGCGACTTCGATCGTGCGGGCGTTCGTCAGGTCGAGCGTGACGAGCGGGTCACGGCGCGCAAGGTCGCGGATATCACGGTTGATCGAGGCGGCGCCTTCGATCGCTTCGCGGTTGAGCGCGGTGATCGGGCCGTTCGAGGTTTCGACTGCGCCCTTGACCGACGATGCCGTCACGACAATCGCCGTGTCTTCGAGCGTGATCGGCAGGCGGAAAGGCTGACCGGCCTGCAGGAAGAGATCGGTAACCTGCGCACTGTCGAACCCGTCAGAGGTTACTTCGACCGTGTAGGGGCCGCCAACGCGAAGGCCATTGGCGCCGAAATTGCCGCTGCCGTCAGTGGTTGTGCGCGATACGGTGCCCGACGGGACGTGCGTCACGGAGACGGTCGCTCCGGCGACCGGCCCGCTTGCCGATTCGACGGTACCGCGAACCGACGATGAGGTTTCCTGGGCGGCCGCGGGAGCGGCGAGCGCAACGCTCATGCTGAGCGCAGCAGCGCTCGCAGCCAGATAGTGACGGAAATGCATTTGGATTGTCCCCTTTGGTGGTGCATTTGGCAGGCGCCCGAATGGGGCGCGCCTGACCTGCGAGCGCCCCTGAAGCCCGCATGTGGCACGATTGTGACAGCAATTGTGACAGTGCAAGTGGGGAGGGGCGCGCGGGTCAGCTCGGGGCTAAAAAAGCGCTATTTTCCGTCGCGCAGCAAATTTTATCCACAGGCGCAGATGTGTTTTTTCCGGAAACTGTTGCTGCAATGCAACATAAAAGGGCGCCTCGAAAGGCGCCCCATTTGCGACTCAGGCGGCGTCGCCGGCCGCTTCCTTCGCCTTGTCGGCATAGACGCGCACGGGATCCTTGCGGCCTTCGACAACATCCTTGTCGACGACGATCTCGACCACATCGGTCAGGTCGGGCAGGTCGAACATCGTGTCGAGCAGGATCGCCTCGACGATCGAGCGCAATCCGCGCGCGCCGGTCTTGCGTTCGATCGCCTTCTTGGCGACCGCGACGAGCGCGTCGTCGGTGAAGGTCAGCGCAACTTCTTCAAGGTCGAACAGCTTCTTATACTGCTTGACCAGCGCGTTCTTGGGCTCACCAAGAATCTTGACCAGCGCATCGACATCGAGATCCTCAAGCGTCGCGATGACCGGCAGGCGGCCGACAAATTCGGGGATAAGGCCGAACTTGAGGAGATCCTCTGGCTCGATCTGCTTCAATACTTCGCCGCTGCGGCGCTCGTCGGGGCCGGCGACATGCGCGCCGAAACCGATCGACTTGCCCTGCAGGCGGTCGCCGATGATCTTTTCGAGGCCGCTGAACGCGCCGCCCGCGATGAACAGGATGTTCGTCGTGTCGACCTGGAGGAATTCCTGCTGCGGATGCTTACGGCCGCCCTGCGGCGGAACGCTCGCGGTGGTGCCTTCCATCAGCTTCAGAAGCGCCTGCTGCACGCCTTCGCCCGACACATCGCGCGTGATCGACGGATTTTCGGCCTTGCGGCTGATCTTGTCGATTTCGTCGATATAGACGATGCCGCGCTGCGCCTTTTCGACATTATAGTCGCTGGCCTGCAGCAGCTTCAGGATGATGTTCTCGACATCCTCGCCGACATAGCCCGCCTCGGTCAGTGTCGTGGCATCGGCCATGGTGAAGGGCACGTCGAGGAAGCGTGCCAGCGTCTGCGCGAGCAGCGTCTTGCCGCTGCCGGTCGGGCCGACGAGAAGGATGTTCGACTTCGCCAGTTCGACGTCGTCGCCGCGCCCGCTGTTCGCCAGGCGCTTGTAATGGTTGTGCACCGCGACCGACAGCACGCGCTTGGCGGTGTTCTGGCCGATCACATAGGAATCGAGATGCTGGCAGATTTCGAGCGGCGTCGGCACCGCGCCGTCCTTGCGCGCGGCGATACCGCCCTTGATCTCTTCGCGGATGATGTCGTTGCACAGCTCGACGCATTCGTCGCAGATGAACACGGTCGGCCCGGCAATCAGCTTGCGGACTTCGTGCTGCGACTTGCCGCAGAAGGAGCAGTAAAGGGTGCTCTTGCTGTCCGAGCCACTCAATTTCGTCATAAACATTCCTATGGCGGGCCCAAAAGGGGCGTCGCCTTTCTTATCCTAGCCCCCGGTCACCCAATTACAATATGGCAATTGGGTGACATCGGTTCAATGTCCAGCCTGGCACCGAGGTACCAAGCGGACGTCAAGAAACGCGGTTACCGGGAACTTTCGTCGGCATGCCGAGTCGTCCCGCGCCCGTATCAGGGCGTCGGGCCTTCGCTCACGTCCTTCGCCGCGTCATCGCCGGGCAGGCCCGGACGGCGGTCGTAGACATGGTCGACGAGACCGAATTCCTTCGCCTCGTCGGCTTCGAGGAACGTGTCGCGATCCATCGCCTTTTCGATCTCTTTCAGCGACTTGCCGGTATATTTTACATAGAGATCGTTCATCCGCTTGCGGATGCGCAGGATTTCCTTGGCCTGGATTTCGATATCCGACGCCATGCCGCGCGCGCCGCCCGAAGGCTGGTGAACCATCACGCGGGCGTTGGTGAGCGCGACGCGCATCCCGGGTTCGCCTGCGGCAAGAAGGAAGCTGCCCATCGACGCTGCCTGGCCGATGCACACCGTGCCGACGCGCGGACGGATATATTGCATCGTGTCGTGGATCGCCATGCCCGCCGTGACGACACCGCCCGGCGAGTTGATGTACATATAGATGTCCTTCTTCGGATTTTCCGATTCGAGGAACAGGAGCTGGGCGACGATCAGCGAGGCCATATTGTCCTCGACCTCTCCAGTGACGAAGACGATCCGTTCGCGCAGCAGGCGGGAGAAAATATCGAAGCTGCGTTCGCCGCGGCTCGTCTGCTCGACGACGACGGGAACCAGAGCGGCGAGCGGGTCGATCATTGGAAATTCGTCCTTATGTTTATCGGGACGCCGCACCGGAGAATCCGGCAGGCTGGCCCCTCTAGGCTCCTACATCGTCGCCAAGCGGAGCTCTTTCAAGGGGGCAAAAAGAAGGGGCGGGAAAGTCCCGCCCCGTTCCGATTGTCCGATTTCGGTTCAGTCGCCTTCGCCGGGTTCCGGCGAGAAGAGCGTCTCGAACTTGTTCTCGACGCCCTTGAATTCATCGGCATCGGCCGGCGTTTCTTTCTTGACCGTGATGTTCGGCCATTCGGCGCTGAACTTGCTGTTCACTTCGAGCCATTTTTCGAGCCCGCTCTCGGTGTCGGGCAGGATCGCCTCGGCCGGGCATTCGGGTTCGCACACGCCGCAGTCGATGCATTCATTGGGGTTGATGACGAGCATATTCTCGCCCTCATAGAAACAGTCGACGGGGCACACCTCGACACAGTCCATATATTTGCACCGGACGCAGGCATCGGTGACGACATAGGTCATGGGTTCAGCTCCCTTTGTCGGCGGCACCCTTGCCGTCCGACATCCATCGGAAACGCCTCTATTCCGCGTTGACGCGGCACGTCAACGCAAAGCGACAGTTGCGAATCACTCTCACTCGATACGCAAAAGCGCCGGCTTTCGGGTGACAGCTTTTCCTGTCGGCCCAATAGCTCAGCTGGAGGCGGCGGGCGTCTGCGCCTCAAGGCGAACGTAGCAGGCCTGCGCCTCAGGCGCGGGGCCGCGGCGCAGGGGGATCGACAGCAGGCGGATCACCTCGATCCGTTCGCCGACGGGTAGCACCAGCGTCGCCCCGGCATGCACCGCGCACGACGAGCGCGTGATCCGCCGCCCATCTAGCCGGATATGCCCCGCCTCGACCATCGCCTGCGCGACGCTGCGCGAGCGGGCGAAGCGCAGGAACCATAGCAGCTTGTCCAGCCGGATACTCCCTGCGGCGCCCGGACTCGCCATCAGTCTTTGCGGGCGTCCGCGAGGAGCGCGGCGAGGCCCGCGAAGGGGCTGTTGGGCGAGGGGCCACGACGCGGCTGCCTCTCAGGACGATCGGGACGCGGTGGGCGCGGTCCATCGATCCTGGGCTTGTCCGGCTTGCCACGCTTGCCCTTTACCTGATGGGCAGGCGCGCGCCGGGCCTCGCCGTTCGCCGCGGGACGCTGCGGCGCGTCGGCATTCTTGCGATGCGGGTGCGGCTTCCGGCGCGGCCTTTTCTCGGGCTTGCGCAGCCCCGACCAGCGCCAGCGCTGGAGCGCGGGCTCGCCCACGGCGCGAAAGCCGAAGCTGCCGAGTAGCGCGCGGCGCGTTTCCTCGTCGAGCCCGAGCGAGGTCGCGAGGGCCGGGTCGATGATGAAGCCGGGGGGGAGGGCGGAGGGATGGCCTTCGCTGTCGTCATTGCCGTGGTCGTCGTGATGCTCGTCGCGCCCGGCGAGCGGTGCGGTCGGCGGCGCTGCGGCCTGCATTCGCGCGGCGTGCGCCTGGCGTGCGAGCTTTTCGGCCATGTCGATGCGCAGCCAGCCCGACGCGCAGCGGCGGAAGCCCGCGATCACCAATCCGGCGTGGCTGCCTGTTTTTTGCAGCACTGCGCCGTGCTGCGGCAGCGCGGGAACGGTCGCGCCTTGCTGTGCGGCGGTCAGCGCGGCGCGCCAGCGTACCGCCTCCGGCTTCAAGAGCAGCGGGTGGAACAGGTCGAGCGACCCGATCGTGAAGCCAAGCTTTCGCAGTTGGGGGCGTTCTTCGGGGGTAAGGGCGCTGAGCTGATCCTCGACGGCCGCGCGGCCGATCGTGCCGCTGTTGTCGGTGAGCGCCGCAAGCAGCGCCCGCACGCGCGGCGGGGTGAATAGGTCACCCGCCGCCTCGCCCATCGCGGCAAGCGGCCCCGCATGACGCGCGAGCTGCGCGGCGACGAAGCGCTGCAACCGTTCGGAAATCGCCTGCACCTGATGAAGCTCGAGCCGCCGCAACGAGGGGTCGATCTGGATCGCCGGCTGGACGAGCGTCGGCCCGCGCGCGAGCGTTGCAATGGCATGGCCATGCCAGGCAAGGCGCGGCACCGTCCCCGGTTCGGCGATCAGCGACAGCGCGCTGTCGTCACCCTCGGCAAGCGCGGTCGCGCGGCGCGCGAGTTCGGCGCGCAGATGTTTCTCGGCCGCCGCGAGCAGCATGCGATGATCACTCGCCTTGGCCACCGGATCGACCTTGAACTGAAAGCCCTTCAGCGTGCCGATCGGCTCGCCGTCGACCGCGACGGTGCCATCGGCGCCGACAGCGACCGGCAAGGCGGCGTCGCGCTGCCCCGCGTCGCGGAGCAACAGGGCGAGTCGCCGGTCGACGAAACGCTGCGCAAGCGCCGCGTGCAGCGCGTCGGACAATCGCGATTCGAGCGCCTGCGTCCGTTCGGTCCAGCCCGCCGCGCCCGCGATCCAGTCGCCGCGCTGTGCGATGAAGCAGAGTGTCCGCACCGCGGCGATGCGGCTCGCGAGTTGGTCGATATCGCCCTCGACGTCGCTCAGCCGGGCAAGGCGCCGCGCGAACCAGTCGGGGTCGATCATGCCGTCGCCGGTCGTGCGCCACTGCCACAGCTTGAACACGGTGCGGCTGTGATGCTCGGCGCCCAATTGCTCGAAATCGGGAAGCCCGCATACGTCCCACAGGCGCTGCACCGCGTCGAAATCGCCGCCGCGCGCGCGCACTTCCATATCGCCCGCCAGATGCTTGAGCACCGCGATATCGACCGCCTCCGGGGCTGTGCGAAGCATCGGCTGCGTCGGCGGCTGCGCAAGGTCGGACAGGAGCTGGTCGAGCGATCCGAAGCCCGGCGTCGGGTTGCGCCAGAACAGGCTTGGTAGTGGCGGGAAATGATGCCCCTCGATCGCCGCGATTTCCTCGGGCGTGAAGCCGCCTTGCGGCAGGCCGACGGTGCCGAAGCTGCCGTCCTGCTGGTGCCGCCCGGCACGGCCCGCGATCTGCGCCATTTCAGAAATCGTCAGCCGCCGCAGGCGCCGTCCGTCGAATTTCTGCAGGCTAGCGAAGGCGACGTGCTGGACGTTCAGGTTCAGGCCCATGCCGATCGCGTCGGTTGCAACGAGATAGTCGACCTCGCCCGCCTCGAACATCGCAACCTGGGCATTGCGCGTCCGCGGGCTGAGTGCGCCCATCACCACCGCCGCGCCCCCCGAAAAGCGGCGCAGCATTTCGGCGATCGCATACACCTCCTCGGCCGAGAAGGCGACGATCGCGGACCGCTTGGGCAGGCGCGACAGCTTCGACGATCCCGCATAGCTCAAGGTCGAAAAGCGGGGCCGGGTGATGATCTCGGCCTCGGGCACCAACCCCTTGACCAGTCCCCTTATGCTCGCCGAGCCCAGGATCATCGTTTCTTCGCGCCCGCGTGCGCGCAGCAGCCGGTCGGTGAAGACATGGCCGCGTTCGGGGTCGGCGCCCAGCTGCGCCTCGTCGATCCCGACGAAGGCGACGTCGCGCTCGACGGGCAAAGCCTCCATCGTACCGAGCAGGTAGCGGGCATCGGGCGGGATGATTCGCTCTTCGCCGGTGACCAGCCCGACCTGCGCCGGGCCCTTGATCGCGACCACCCGGTCGTAAACCTCGCGCGCCAGCAGGCGCAGCGGAAAGCCGATCATGCCGCTCGAATGGGCGGTCAGGCGCTCAACCGCCAAATGGGTTTTGCCGGTGTTGGTGGGGCCAAGGACAGCCTTGACCGGCTGGGAAGAGGAAGAGGTCATTTTCTTGAAAGCCACGCTGGCATGCGCGGGGTCCACGCGCAACAGCCTATCGTCGAACCGCAGGGTGGAGGCCGATTTTTCCCGCAGTGTTGCATAATATCCCGACCCCGCCACGCCTCGCCGCAACGAACTGCGGCAAATCCGCCATTAAATTGACTTTAACGACCTTTCTTTACAGACAACGCCTCGAAAACATCATTCGGCGGCCGGGTGTAGGGTTTGGTTGCCGAGCGGGGGTTGCAATTTGTTTCAGCGTCACGAACCGATCGCGGGGATGTCCGGCAACGCGGCCGCCCTCACGATGTCGCAGGCGATCCCGCTGCGGCGCGCCGATTCCGATGCCGAACCGCAGCTCGGCTGGCGCGACCGGCTGGCGCAGTTCGACCTCGTTCCCGACCTTGGCGACAATATCGGTTCGGCGGAGTGGTGGCGCGGTCTTGCGACATTAACCTTGCTCTGCGGAACGGCGATCGCGACCTTCCCCGGAATCCAGCCGTTCGAGATCGGGGGCACGCCTGCGCTCGATGCCGCCGATTTCAACGAAGCGCGTGCGCAGATGATCGTGCCGCTCGCGTTCGGCGGCGACACGGGGCGCCATATGGCGGCGACCGACGCGGTTCGCCCGCTGACGCAAACCCCCGAACGCCCGCAAATCGAGCTGACCGCCACGCTTGGCCGCGGTGACAGCTTCGCGCGCCTGCTCGAACGCTCGGGCGTCGGCAGCAGCGAGGCGCAGGCGCTCGCAAATCAGGTGTCGGGCGCGGTTCCGCTCGCCGATATCGCGCCGGGCACGCGCATCGACTTGATCCTTGGCCGCCGTGCCGCGCGGACCATGCCGCGCCCGGTAGAGGCGCTGGCCATGCGTGCGCGCTTCGACCTCCGCATCGAGATGGAGCGGCAGGGCGGCCAGCTGGTGATGCGCCGCATTCCGATCGCGGTCGACGCGACGCCGCTGCGCATCCGCGGCCGGGTCGGCGACAGCCTTTACCGTTCGGCGCGCGCCGCCGGGGCGCCGCCCGCGGCGATCCAGTCCTATCTGCGCGTCGTCGGCAAACAGATTTCGGTCGGCAGCGATATCCGCGCCGGCGATGAGTTCGACATCATCGTCGACCATCGCCGCGCCGAAACGGGTGAGAGCGAGACGGGCAAGCTGCTCTATGCCGGGCTGATCCGGGGCGGAAAATCAAAGCTTTCGATGCTCGAATGGAATGTCGACGGCCGGACCCAATGGTTCGAGGCATCGGGGGTCGGCGAACAGCGCGGCGGGATGGCGCGGCCGACCAACGGACGCGTCACGTCGACCTTCGGCATGCGCCGCCACCCGATTCTCGGGTATAAGCGCATGCACAGCGGCATGGATTTCGGCGGCGGCTATGGCGCGCCGATCTATGCCGTCACCGACGGCATCGTGACGATTGCCGGTCGCCATGGCGGCTTCGGCAATTATGTGAAGCTCAACCATGGCAACGGGCTTGGCACAGGCTATGGCCATATGAGCCGCATCGCGGTGCGGCCCGGCCAGCGCGTCAATCGCGGGCAGGTGATCGGCTATATCGGCTCGACCGGCCTCTCGACTGGTCCGCACCTCCACTACGAACTCTATCGCAACGGCCGCGCGGTGAACCCGTCGTCGGTGACTTTCGTTACCCGCGCGCTGCTCGAGGGCAAGGCGCTCGCCGATTTCCGCGCGCGCATTCGATCGCTGACGTCGATCGCGCCCGGCGCCGCGCTGACCCCGATCGCGCCGAAACAGGTCGAGGGACCGAAGCTCGGCAGCCTCGCCGACGTCGCCTCGAAACGCGCGGGCGACGGGATTTGAATATGCTCAAGCCCTCCCCTTGAGGGGAGGGGCTATAGAAGAAACATTTGCCCCGCGGCCCGGCGCCGCTATGCACCCCGCATGACCCAAGCCGCTTTCCCCGACCTGCGCCTGCGCCGCACCCGCCGCACCGGCTGGAGCCGCGCGATGGTGCGCGAAACCCAGCTTTCGCCTTCGAACCTGATCTGGCCGCTCTTCGTCGCCGATGGTTCGGGCACCGAGGAACCGATATCGAGCCTTCCCGGCGTATCGCGCTGGTCGGTCGACCTGCTCGTCGAACGCGCGCGTGACGCGGTTGCCGCGGGCATCCCGTGCCTCGCGCTCTTTCCATATACGCAGCCCGAGCGGCGCAGCGCGGACGGCGGCGAGGCGCTTAATCCCGACAATCTCATGTGCCGCGCCACCGCCGCGATCAAGCAGGCGCTCGGCGACGATATCGGCATTCTTACCGACGTCGCACTCGATCCCTATACCAGCCATGGGCAGGACGGGCTGATCGACGATGCGGGCTATGTGCTCAACGACGAAACGGTCGAGGTGCTGGTCGGGCAGGCGCTCAACCAGGCACGCGCCGGGGCCGACATCATCGCTCCCAGCGACATGATGGACGGCCGCATCGGTGCGATCCGGCAGGCGCTGGAGGCCGAGGGCTTCGGGCATGTCCAGATCATGAGCTACGCCGCCAAATATGCCTCGGCCTTCTATGGCCCGTTCCGCGACGCGGTCGGTTCGCGCGGGCTGCTGAAAGGCGACAAGAAGACCTATCAGATGGATCCCGCGAACAGCGAGGAAGCCTTGCGCGAAGTGGCGCAGGACCTCGCCGAGGGTGCGGACAGCGTGATGGTGAAGCCCGGCCTGCCCTATCTCGACATCGTCCGCGCGGTGAAGGACAATTTTGCCGTGCCCGTCTATGCCTATCAGGTGTCGGGCGAATATGCGATGATCGAGGCCGCGGCTGCCGCGGGTGCGGGCGACCGCGATGCGCTCGTTTTCGAAACCTTGCTTGCGTTCCGCCGTGCGGGCGCATCGGGGGTTTTGAGCTATCACGCGCTGCACGCGGCGCGGCTCCTCGGCGCCTGACAATATGATCGCTTCCGCATCGCCGCGCCGCTGGCTGTTCGTGCTGACGATCCTCGTCGGCAGTTTCCTCCTCTTCCTCGTCCAGCCGATGGTCGCGCGCATGGTGCTGCCCAAGCTGGGCGGCGCGCCCGCGGTGTGGAACAGCGCGATGCTCGTCTATCAGGCGCTGCTGCTTGGCGGCTATGCCTATGCTCATTGGCTGGGCCGGTTCACTGTGCGGCGTCAGGCGACGATTCACCTCGCGCTATTTCTCGTCGCGGCGCTGTGGCTCCCGATCGGTATTGCGCAGATCGCGCCGCCCGGGCCAGGGCAGGAGGCGCTGTGGGTGCCCTTGCTTCTGCTTGCGTCGATCGGCCCCGTTTTCTTTGTGGTATCGGCGCAGGCGCCGCTGATGCAGCGCTGGTTCGCCGCCGACACGCGCGCAGGCGATCCCTATTATCTCTACGCGGCGTCGAACCTCGGCAGCTTTGCCGGCCTCATCAGCTATCCGGCGCTCGTCGAACCGACGATGCCGCTTGCGACGCAAAGCTGGGGCTGGACTGCGGGTTACGCGCTGCTCGTCCTGCTCGTCGCGGGCGCGGCTGCAGCGCGTTGGCAGGGCGGCGCCGAAGCCCATGCGGCGGCCACCGACGAACCGCGTCCGACGCTGCGGCGTCAGCTCCACTGGTTGCTGATCGCGGCGGTGCCGTCGGGGCTGATGCTGTCGACGACGACGCATCTCACCACCGACATCGTCGCGATGCCCCTGCTCTGGGTGTTGCCGCTCGGCCTCTATCTCCTGAGCTTCGTGATCGCGTTTTCGACGATGGAGCGGCCGACGCAGATCGTCACGCTGGTTGCGCCCGTCGTGCTGCTCGCGGTCGGCGGACTTGGGCTGCTCAGCTCGGGCGGCGGGTCGATGATGGTCGCGCTCGCCAGCCTCGCGATGCTGTTCGTCGTCGCGACCGCGCTCCACGGCTATCTCTATCATCTTCGGCCGGGGGCGCAGTATCTGACGCTTTTCTACCTCATCATGTCGGCAGGCGGCGTGCTCGGCGGGTTGTTCGCCGCGCTGTTCGCGCCGCTGATCTTCGATTGGGTGTATGAGCATCCGATCCTGATCCTCGCTGCGGGGGTGCTGTTGCCGCTCCCCGCGCTGCTCCCGTGGGACAAATGGTTGGGGCTCGAGGCGAAGACGGCGCGGATTACTGCGGCAGTTCTCGTCCTGATCGCCGCCTTCGGCGCCTGGCATATGGTCGGCGATTGGACCGGCCGGCTCGACGGCGCGACGACCTCGTGGGGCATCGCGATCTTCGTCATCGGCATCCTCGTCATCGGCTGGCGCTGGGCCTTTGTGCCCGTGCTCGGATTGCTCATGATCGGCGTCGGCGGCTGGGACACGATTCAGGAAAGCTTCACCGACGCGCGCGTCCGCAGCTATTTCGGCGTTTATACCGTCACCGACTATCCCCAGTCGAACCAGCGCCGCCTGGCGCATGGCACGACGCTCCACGGCCTCCAGCGCACCGACGCCGCGCACCGGCGCGATCCGACGACCTATTATGGTCATCAGTCGGGGGTCGGGCTGACGCTCGACAAGGCTGGGGCGCTCGCGGGACCGGGTGCGTCGATCGGCATCGTCGGGCTGGGGGCGGGCACGCTCGCCTGTTATCGCAAGCCTGGCCAGCATTGGACGATCTTCGAAATCGATCCGGTGATGGTCGATATTGCGCGCGATCCGTCCAAATTCACTTTCCTGTCGGATTGCGCGGGTGACACGCCGATCGTCATCGGCGACGCGCGGCTGCAACTCGCCAACCAACCCGCGGGGCGCTTCGACGTCATCGTCATCGACGCCTTCTCGTCCGACGCGATCCCGCTGCACCTGCTGACCGAAGAGGCGATCGGCATCTATGCGCGCGCGATGAAGCCCGACGGCATATTGCTCATCCACATCTCGAACCGTTTCTTCGATCTGGAGCCGGTGCTGGCGGCGGAGGCGAAGGCGCGGGGCTGGACCAGTGCGATCCGCATGGACCCCGGCCCGATCGGCGACGAATATGGCGACCTCACCGGATCGAACTGGGTCGCGCTGACCGCGACGCCTGCCCGGATGCAACAATTGACCGGCGGCATTCGTCCGCGCAAGGACGCGATGGACCTCGATGCGTGGGTGCCGCTGGCGGCGCGTCCCGGTTTCGAGCGCTGGACCGACGATTATGCCTCGACGCTACCGGTGCTGATCTGGAAGAATATCATCGGAGGCCGCGACGAATGACCTATCAGGACGTCAGCATCATCAGCGTGAACGGCAAGACGCCGCAGATCGACCCCAGCGCCTTTATCGCGCCGGGGTGCCGGATCATCGGCGACGTGACGATCGGGCCCGATGTCAGCATCTGGTATAATTGCGTGCTGCGCGCCGATGTCAGCCGCATCGTCGTCGGCGCGCGCTCGAACATCCAGGACGGCAGCGTCGTCCATTGCGACGGCCAGATGCCGCACCGCCCCGACGGCTTCCCGACGATCATCGGCGAGGATGTGCTGATCGGCCATATGGCGATGGTGCATGGCTGCACGCTGGCGGATCGCGCCTTCGTGGGCCTCAAGGCGACGGTGATGAACGGGTGCCGCATCGGCAGCGACGCGATGCTCGCCGCGGGTGCGCTGCTGACCGAGAACAAGGAAATTCCGGGGCGTGAGCTATGGGCCGGATCGCCCGCGCGGCGCGTGCGCGAGATCGACGATGCGCAGGCTGCGGGAATGCAGATGGGCGTCGCGCATTATGTGATGAACGGCCGCATGCACAAGGCGGCGATCGAGGGCTGATGGCCCAAGAAAAAGGGCGCCCTGGTTTCCTGGGACGCCCTTTCGACTAGCTTCGCTGACTTAGCTGAAGTTCACCATCGCATAGAGCATCGGGATCGACAGCAAGGTGTTGGTCCGCGAAAAGATCATCGCGGTCTTTGCGGCCTTCGCCTTGGTCGCATCGTCGGCCTCGACGATGCCCAGCGCCTTCTTCTGGTTCGGCCAGATCACGAACCACACGTTGAACGCCATGATCAGGCCCAGCCACATGCCGACGCCGATCAGCTTGTACGGGTCCTGGAGCCCCAGCGCGGGTGCCAGATATTTGGCGTGGCCGGCGATCGCGAGGCCGAGCAGCACGGTGACCAGCGCCGCCCAGCGGAACCAGAACAGCGCGGCGGGCGCGATATGCTTGCCGACGGCGGGTTTCAGTTCGGCCGGGATTTTCGGCATCGTCGGAATCTGGACGAAGTTGAAATAGTAAAGCAGGCCGATCCACAGCACGCCGAAGAAGGTGTGCAGCCAGCGCATGATCGCGTTGCCCGCCGCGACCCCATCCTCAAAATTCTGGCCGTTGAGGCAGAGCATCAGGATGATCGCAAGCACAAGGCCGGTGCCCAGTACGGCGTGCAGATTTCCGAAAAATTTGTCCATGGCAGTTCCCCCTATTTTGTCGCGGCGCCCGCGTGCGACCCGGTGCCGGTGACGCAGCTATGCCAGTCCGAGAGGGAAATGCATCAATTTTTGTCGGTTGCAGGCTCTTCCGGCACCGCGAGCCCGTTCTTGAGCATCACAGGAACCTGGCTGAAAGTGAAGAGGAAGGAGAGGGCGGTGACGCCCCAGACCTTGATCGTCAGCCACAGATCGAAGCTCATCTGCTTCGCCTGGATCAGCTCGTACATCACATGATTGGCGATGCCGAGCGCGGCAAAGAATATCCCCCAGTTGCGCGAGAGCAACAGCCAGCCGCGGTCGGTCAGCCCCTCGAGCGCCGATTGCAGCAGATATTTGAGCATCGGTTTTTTGAACCACACGCCGCCGAGCAGCAGCACGGCGAAGGCGGCATAGATGATCGTCGGCTTCATCACGATGAAACGCTCGTCGTGAAACCAGATCGTCAGCGCGCCGAAACCGAGGACGAGGATGCTCGACATCCACAGCATCGGCGAAATCTTGCCGAGCTTCCATTTCGACACGATCATCGCAATGACGATCGCGATCATGAACGCCACCGTGCCCTTGATCGCCGCAGTCGTCGCGGCGAACCCGCCTTCACCGCCGGACGAGAATTTATAGGCAAGGAAGAAGACGAGCAAAGGCCCGAAATCGATGACGAAGTTGAGCCATCCATGCTTTGCCGGCGGCGGTGCCGGGACGGCTTCGGGGCCAGAGGGAAGCACGTCGCTCATCGGATATTTCCTGCAATAATGGCTGCGATCTCGTCCGCATCGAACGGGCGAAGGTCGTCGATGGTTTCGCCAATGCCGATCGCATGGATGGGAAGCCCGTGGCGCTCGGCGGCGGACACGAGCACACCGCCGCGCGCGGTGCCGTCGAGTTTGGTCATGACGAGGCCGGTTACCCCCGCAACCTCTCGGAAAACGTCGATCTGCGACAGCGCATTCTGCCCCGTCGTCGCGTCGAGCACGAGCACGACGTCGTGCGGCGCGGCGGGATTGAGCCGGCCAAGCACGCGCTTGATCTTGGCAAGCTCGTCCATCAGTTCGCGCTTGTTCTGGAGCCGCCCGGCGGTGTCGACGATCAGCACGTCGATCCCGGTCGCGGTCGCCTGTTTCACCGCGTCGAACACGATGCCCGCGCTGTCGCCGCCTTCGGGGCCCGCCATGATCGGCACGCCCAGCCGTTCGGCCCAGACCTTGAGCTGGCCGATCGCTGCCGCGCGAAAGGTGTCGCCTGCCACGAGCATCACGCCATAATCCTGCTCCTGGAACAGATGCGCGAGCTTGGCGATGGTGGTGGTCTTGCCCGACCCGTTGACCCCGATCACCAGAATGACCTGCGGACGCGGAAAGGCGTCGATGTCGAGCGGTTCGGCAACGGGACGCAGGACGGCCGCGATTTCGTCGGCGACGACCTTGCGCAGTTCCTCGGTTCCGTTCGCGGCGATATCGCGGCGTTCGGCCAGGCGGCCGCGAATGCGGTCGGCCATCGCGGGGCCAAGGTCGGCGGTGATCAGCGCTTCCTCGATCCGGTCGAGATCATCCTCGTCTAGCCGCGCCTTGCCGGTCAGCCCGGCCAGATTCTCGCCGAGCCGTTCGGAGGTACGGCGAAATCCGCCAAGTAGCCTTTCGCTCCAGCTTTTGCCGGTCATGCGGCGATGTCCTTTTCCTCAATTGGGGTTGCGACCATGCGGTCGCCCTCGCGCGCCGACAGGCGCACGTCAATGATAGTACCGGGCGCCACCGGCGTGGTCAGCGCCACGGCGGCGAAATTTTCGGCATGGCCGCTGACGCCGTCGCGTTCGACGAGCATCGATGCGGTATGGCCGATCTGTGTATCCAGCCAGTCCTGCCGCCGCCGGGCATTGGCCTCGCGCAGGATCGCCGCCCGCTCGCGCGCGATGGTGCGCCCGACCTGCGGCATGCGGGCGGCGGGCGTCCCGGCGCGCGGGCTGTATGGAAAGATATGGCCGAACATGATGTCGCAATCGTCGATCAGCGCCAGCGAGTTGGCGAACATCGCTTCGTCCTCGGTCGGAAAGCCCGCGATCAGGTCGGCACCGATGGCGATCTCCGCGCGCGCGGCCTTCAATCGCTCGATCAACGCAACGGCATCAGCGCGGCGGTGGCGGCGCTTCATGCGCGTCAGCACCATATCATCGCCCGCCTGCAGCGACAGATGGACATGCGGCATCACGCGCGTTTCCTCGGTCAGCAGCGCGAAAAGCGCATCGTCGATCCGGTTTGGGTCGAGCGACGAAAGGCGCAGTCGTTCGACCGGCAAAGCGAGCAATGCCTCGACCAGCGCGGCCAATGTCGTACCGCTGTCGTCGCCATAGCTGGCGAGGTCGACGCCGGTCAGGATGATCTCGCGCTGGCCGCGGTCGAGAGCGGTTTGTGCGGATGCGACGACTGCATCGACGCTTGCCGACCGCGCCGTCCCACGCGCCAGCACCGTCGCGCAAAAGGTACAGCTATGCGAACAGCCGGTCTGGACACCAAGGAAAGCGCGGGCATGATCGGCGCCTGAAAGGGCGGGGCTATAGGGAAAGAAAGCCTGTCCCTGCGAAGGCAGGGGCCCATCTCCCGCCGGTTCGAGCTGGAGCTCGCCAACGATGGTTCCCCGCCCGCGCGAGGACGCGGTGCTTTCATAGCTCTGGGCCAAGCCCTTGGCATCGTTGCTCACCACCCGCGCGCCCATCGCGGCGAAGGCGCCGCGTTCGAGCTCCGCCGCGCACCCGGTCACCACCACCTCGGTTCCGGGCCGCTCGCGCAGGGCGCGGCGCACTGCCTGCCGCGCCTGCCGCACCGCCTCGTCGGTCACGGCGCAGCTATTGAAGACGGTTATGCTCTGCGCACCCGCCGCCGCGACGGCCGAGCGGATGGCTTCACCCTCGGCGATGTTCAGCCGACAACCGAAATTGACGACCTCTTGCCGGTCGGCGAGGGTGGTGCTCATCCGAACTGCGCCCAGTCGGTCTCGCCTTCATAGACGCGCGTCGCGGCGCCGCTCATCACGATCGGCTCGCCCGGCGCCCAGCGGATGATAAGGTCGCCGCCGGGGAGCGATATGGTGACGGGCGATTGCACCTTGCCTGCGCGGATTGCCGCAACCGCAGTCGCGCATGCGCCGGTACCGCATGCCTGCGTCAGCCCGACGCCGCGTTCCCAGACGCGTAGCTGCAACTGGTTTTCGCCGTCGAGGCTGGCGACATTGACGTTGACGCGCTCGGGAAACAGCGGGTCGGTCTCGATCCGGGGCCCCAACTCGTCGAGTGCGACCGCGTCGGCCTCGGGCACGAAAAAGATGATATGCGGATTGCCGACATTGACCGCCGCGCCATGTTCCAGCTCGTCCCACGCGACGGGCATGTCGCGTGTGTCCATCGGCATCGCAAGCGGGATATGTTCCCAGTCGAATTCGGGTTCGCCGAGTACGACTTCGGCGCCGCCGTCGGCCGGCGTGACGCGCAGCATACCGCCCAGCGTCTCGATCACCGCGGGCTTGCCGATCAGCGTCGCGACGCAGCGCGTCGCATTGCCGCATGCCTCGACCTCGCCGCCGTCGGCGTTGAAGATGCGCATCTTCACGTCCGCGCTGGTCGACGGTTCGAGCAGGATCAGCTGGTCGCACCCGATGCCGTGGCGCCGATCGGCGATTGCATGCGCGCGTGCCGGCGTCATTTCGACGGGCGCCACGCGCGCGTCGATCACGACAAAGTCGTTGCCGAGGCCGTGCATCTTGGTGAAGCGGTCTGCCATAGGGCGCATTTAGGGGGGGAGGGCAGCGAAGTCTAGCGATGTGGGCGGGCATCCCCTCGCTCCCGCGAAGGCGAGGGCCGCGAGAGGTTTAAAGCGGCAGCGATGCGAAAGGTCTACGGCGACCCCCGCCTCGCGGGGGTGACGAACAGGTTACGCCGATTTGCGCAGCCGTTCGTCCTCGCCGGCGTCGGGACCGGCGGGCGGCACCATGGGGGCGCGGAGCAGGCCGCGCTCGGCAAGCAACCGTTCGGTGTCGGCGGCCGACGCGGCACGGCCGAAATACCAGCCCTGACCCTTCGAACAGCCGAGCCGCGTCAGTTCGATCGCGGTGGCCTCGTCCTCGACGCCTTCGGCGGTTATCGGCATCGCGAGGCTTTCGCCCAGTCGCACGATAGCAATGACGATTGCCTGCGCATCGGGGCTGCCCCGCATCGCAGCGATGAAGCTGCGGTCGATCTTGATCCGATCGAACGGCAGCGCACGCAGATGCGACAGCGAGCTGTAGCCGGTGCCGAAATCGTCGAGGCTCAGCGACACACCCTGATTCTTCAGGCTGGTGACGATCGATCGCACCAGCGGCAGATTTTCGAACAGCGAGCTTTCGGTGATCTCTACCTCGAGCTGCGCCGCCGGGAAACCGACCTCGACGAGCAGCTTGGTCAGCTTCTGGCTGAACCACGGGTCTTTCAGTTGCTGCGGCGAGATGTTGACCGCAAGCATGATCGACGGGTCCCAGCGTTTGGCGACTTCCATCGCCTCGCGGATGACCTGCAGCGACAATTCGCCTATCAGGCCGCTTTCCTCGGCAACGGGAATAAAGCGTTCCGGCGGGATCATCCCATATTCGGGCGATTCCCAGCGCATGAGCATCTCGAAACCGAGCAGTCTCCCACTGGCGATATCCACCTGCGGCTCGAAATGGGGGACGAACTCGCCGCGCGGCATGCCGTCGCGAATGCCCGTTTCGATCTGGTTGCGCACCTGCACCGCCATTTCCATTCCGGCCTCGAACCAGCAGAAGCGATTCCGGCCTTCGTCCTTGCAATTATACATTGCGATGTCGGCCTGACGGACCATCGTTTCCATTGTGACGCTGGCATCGCTGGCGAGCGATAGGCCGAGCGACGCGCCGACCCGAATCTGCTGCGCATCGTGCGCGATAACATTGTCGAGCGCCATGACGAGTTCGGCCGCCAGGGCGTCGATGTCGGCGCGCGCCGCAGGCTCGAACGCCAGCATCGCGACGAACTCGTCGCCACCGAGCCGCGCCTTGGTGGCATTTGGCGGTAGTACCGCCGAGATACGTTCGGCTGCGACCTGCAGCACGCGGTCCCCCGCCGCGTGACCATGAATGTCGTTGACGGTCTTGAAGTGATCGAGGTCGAGCAGGAACAGTGCGACTTGGCGCTTTTCGGCGATCGCGTTCGCGATCTGCAGTTGTCCAGTCGCGAGCAGGGCCCGGCGATTGAGGAAACCCGTCAGCGGGTCGGTGTCGGCGAGGTAGCGCGCGCGCTGTTCGGCTTCGGTGCGCTCGAGGATTTCGCGGTTGAGATCCTTGTAGCGGCGCCAGCCGAAGAGAATCAGCGCGACATTGAGAATGAGCGCCGTCGCCAGCGCCCGGTCGGGACCACCGCCGATGCCGATCAATGCACGCACCGCCGCCTGCATCACATTGCTGCCCGTCCCCACGAACAGCAGGATCGCGGCGACGACTATGCCACCGGCAATGATATCGCGTTTTGCGCCCTCGCTTCGGTCGAATGGCTTCGGCGTCGCTGTCATATGAATTTGTCCCACCCTCGCCGGTTCTATGGGGCAAAGCGGTGAAATTTGGGTTAAGTGCGCTTCGGCGCGGCACCTTGCCTTTGCGTGCGCTTTTGTGTAGAGGCCGCCGCGTTCGCGCGCATCTTGCGCACGGGCATATCGATGTCCGCGACGGAAAGTCTGTCCACGGATAGCCGCTGGTTGGCGAGGTTTCGCTCACCGGCGTCTTTTGCGTTGCGGGCCTCGTAAGCAAGGATTTGAGGCGCATGTTCGACAGTCTGAGCAATCGGCTTGGCGATGTTTTCGGGAAGCTCCGCGGTCGCGGCGCGCTGACCGAGGCCGACGTGCGCGCCGCGATGCGCGAAGTGCGAATCGCTCTGCTAGAGGCGGACGTCGCGCTGCCCGTCGTGCGCAGTTTCGTCGATCAGGTCACCGAACTCGCGATCGGCCAGAATGTCCTGCGCTCGGTCACGCCGGGGCAGCAGGTCGTCAAGATCGTCAGCGACGCGCTGACCGAAATGCTCGGTTCCGAAACCGCCGAGCTCGAGCTGGCCGTCACCCCGCCCGCCGTGATCATGATGGTCGGCTTGCAGGGTTCGGGTAAGACGACCACCACCGCGAAGATCGCGAAGCGGCTGAAGGAAAAAGAGCGCAAGAAGGTGCTGATGGCGTCGCTCGACGTCAATCGCCCCGCCGCGCAGGAACAGCTTGCCGTCCTCGGCCAGCAGATCGACGTCGCGACCCTGCCGATCGTCGCGGGGCAGCAGCCGGTCGAGATTGCGCAGCGCGCGATGCAGGCGGCGAAGCTTCAGGGTTATGACGTCCTGATGCTCGACACCGCGGGCCGCCTCCACGTCGACCAGCAGTTGATGGACGAAATGCAGGCGGTGTCGCGCACGGCGAACCCTGCCGAAACGCTGCTCGTCGTCGACAGCCTCACCGGCCAGGACGCGGTACAGGTTGCGCAGCGCTTCACCGATCAGGTGCCGCTCACCGGCGTCGTGCTCACCCGCATGGACGGCGATGCGCGGGGCGGTGCCGCGCTCTCGATGCGCGCGGTCACTGGCAAGCCGATCAAATTCGCGGGCACGGGCGAAAAGCTCGACGGGCTCGAGCTCTTTCAGCCCTCGCGCATCGCGGGCCGCATCCTCGGCATGGGCGACGTCGTCAGCCTCGTCGAACGCGCCGCCGAAACGATCCAGGCCGAAGAGGCCGAGGCGATGGCGGCGAAGATGGCCAAGGGCCAGTTCGACCTCAACGACCTCCGCACCCAATTGAACCAGATGCGTCGCATGGGCGGCCTCGGCGCGCTCGCCGGCATGATTCCGGGGATCAAGAAGGCGCAGGCGCAGATGGCGGCCGGTGCTGCCGACGACAAGATGCTCATCCACTTCGACGCGATCATGGGATCGATGACCCCCAAGGAGCGCGCGAAGCCCGAAATCCTGACCGCGAAGCGCAAGATCCGTATCGCCAACGGGTCGGGCACCACGGTGCAGCAGGTCAACAAGGTGCTGAAGATGCATCAGGAAATGTCCAGCGCGATGAAGAAGATCCGCAAGATGGGCGGGCTCAAGGGCCTCGGCGCGCTGTTCGGCAAGGGCGGCGGCATTCCCGGAATGGGCGGCGGCGGAATGGGTGGCGGTGGCCTCCCCGGTCTTGGTGGGGGCGGATCGATCCCGCCTGAACTCGCCAATTTGATGAATAAAAAGAAGTGACGACCCCAACAGGTCGTCATCCCGGCGCAGGCCGGGATCCAGTGAATTAAAACCCGAATTTGAACATTAAACTCTGAAGGAAAATATCATGGCAACCTCTATTCGCCTCGCACGCGGCGGTTCGAAAAAGCGTCCCTATTACAAGATCGTCGTCGCCGATTCGCGCAGCCCGCGCGACGGCCGTTTCATCGAGCGTATCGGCAGCTACAACCCGCTGCTCGCCAAGGACAATCCGGAGCGCGTGAAGCTCGATGCCGACCGTGCGAAGCATTGGGTTTCGGTTGGCGCGCAGCCGACCGACCGCGTCGCCCGCTTCCTCGACGCCGCTGGCGTTCTCGAACGCGCTGCCCGCAACAACCCGAACAAGGCTGTCCCCGGCGAAAAGGCCAAGGAACGCGCCGAAGAAAAGGCCCAGAAGCTGGCTGACGCCGAAGAAGCCGCAGCCGCTGCTGCCGCCGCTCCGGCCCCGGAACCCGAAGCTGCTGAAGAAGCCGCTCCGGAAGTGGCCGCTGAAGAAGCGCCCGCCGCTGAAGAAGCCGCCGCTCCCGAAGCCGCTGAATCGGACGCAACCGGTTCGGTGAAGAGCGAAGCGACCGCCGAAGCCGTTGCCGAAGCCGTCGCCGACGAAACCCCGGCCGACGCGACCGCCGAAGACGCGACCGCGATCGCCGAAGAAGTCGCCGAAGGCGGCCCGGTTGCTGCCGAAGCCGAAGAAGCTCCGGCCGCCGAAGCTGGCGAAGAAAAGGCCGAAGGCTAAGCCTTGGCCGACGCGAATCGCCCTGTCACCCTCGCCGCCATCGCCGGCGCGCATGGGGTGCGGGGCGAGGTGCGTCTCAAGCTATTTGGTGAAGGCGCGGAGGCTCTCCGCGCCTTTTCCGTTTTCGATGCGGGCGACCGCACGCTCACGTTGAAATCGGTCCGTCCCGCCAATCAGGGTGCGGTCGCGACCTTCGCCGAAATCGCCGACCGCAGCGCTGCCGAGGCCTTGCGCGGAACGGTGTTGACGGTGCCGCGCTCGGCGCTGCCCGCTCTGGGCGAGGGCGAATATTATCACCACGACCTGCTCGGCCTGCCATGCGTGTCGACCGACGGCGTCGCCATCGGCCATGTTGCCGCGGTCGAGAATTTCGGCGCTGGTGACATTCTCGAAATCGAGAAGCCCGACCGCAAACGTTTCATGGTTCCGATGACGGCGCAGGCCGTGCCGGCGTGGAACGACGACGGCGTCACCGTGAACGCCGCGTTCGTCGAGTAACGATATCCCCATATTTCCATCGCCACCCCGGGCTTGACCCGGGTCCCGCTTCTTCTGCTCATCGGAGCCCGAAGCGGGGGTTGACCTCAAGAGCGGGACCCCGGATCAAGTCCGGGGTGACGGACGAATTGTCGCGCCATCTTTTGGAGAGAGAATCGTCATGCGCTTGAAATCGGGTCTCGTTTTTGCTGCCATCCTTGGCTCGTTCGCTCCCGCTCACGCCCAGCAATCCGCCCCCAAAACCCTCGACCAACTCGCCCCCGAGATCGACACGCTCTTTGCCAGATATCAAGCCGAGCAGCACATCCCCGGCCTGGTCTACGGCGTCGTCAAGGACGGCAAGCTCGCTTATGTGAAGGGCATCGGCGTTCAGAACATCGCCGACAAGCGCGCCGTCACTCCCGACAGCCTGTTTCGCATCGCCTCGATGACCAAGGCGTTCACCGCGCTGTCGATCCTGAAGCTGCGCGATGACGGCAAGCTTCGCCTCGACGACCTCGCTGAGCAATATGTGCCCGAAATGAAGGGCTGGACCTACCCGACCAAGGACAGCCCGCGCATAAGGGTCAGGGATCTGCTCCAACATGTCGGCGGCTTCGTCACCGATGATCCGTGGGGCGATCGCCAGCAAGTGCTGCCGCAAGACGAATTCACGAAGATGATCGCCGCGGGCGTGCCGTTCAGCCGCGTACCGCAGAGCCAGCATGAATATTCGAACTTCGGCTATGCCTTGCTCGGTCGGATCGTCGCCAACGCCTCGGGCATGCCCTACACCGACTATGTCCGGCAGACGATCCTGAACCCTCTCGGCATGACCCGCAGCGGCTTTGACGCGCCGAAGGCTCCAAAGGCGCGCTACGCCCTTGGCTATCGCTGGGAAAATGAGAAATGGACCGCCGAGCCCGAGATGGTCGACGGGGCGTTCAACAGCATGGGCGGGTTGCAGGTCAGCGCGAACGACTATGCCAAATGGGTCGCCTTCCTGCTCTCGGCCTGGCCAGCGCGCGACGATGCCGACACCGGGCCGGTCAAGCGGTCGACGGTGCGCGAGATCGCACAGGGCTCGAACTTCGTCTCGGTGACGAACCGCATCGGCGCCAGCGGCGCTACGGCGTGCAAGCAGGCCGCGGCTTACGGCATGGGCTGGCGCGTTGCGCAGGATTGCGACCTTGGCCTGACGCTCGCGCACGGCGGCGGATATCCGGGCTATGGCAGTCATGTGATGCTGATGCCCGATTATGGAATCGGCGTCTTTGCGCTGTCGAACCGGACCTATGCCGGCCCGTCGGCCCCCGCGTGGGACACCGCGGTCGCAATCGACAAGGCGGGCCTGTTGGAAACGCGCCCCGTTCCGGTATCGCCGGCGGTGGCAGAGGCCTATGCGGCAGCAAGGGCGGCTTATGCCGCCGGCGATCTCGGCCCGCTACAGGGCCGGCTCGCGATGAACTTCCTCCTCGATCGTTCGGCCGCCAACTGGAAGGCCGAATTCGCGAAGTTGAAAGCCGAGGTAGGGGCGTGCCCCACCGACGAGCCGCTGGCGCCGACCGGCGCGATGTCGGCTGCCTTCCGCCTCAACTGCGAAAAGGGCAAGCTCGACGGGCAATTGCTGCTCGCCCCGACGAAGCCGGCGACGATCCAGGCGCTGCGCTTGCGCGTCGTGCCGCCCGAGGCGAACTGATGTCGACGGGGTGAGGCCTTTGCAAGGGACAGCCTCACCCCGTTTTCGCCCTGGACCTTTGAGAGGGGGGAGCAGGGTTCTTATCGCGGACGCTTATCGTGCCCGGCGCAGGCGGACGCCGCAGCGCGCGGCGGCACGGGTGAAGACGCTGTCTTCGCCGGGTGCGGTCGGCAGGGCGATCCACTCGCCGAGGCGGCGGAACGGGGTTGCGAGCCAGTGAAGGCCGCGGGTGATATCGGCGCTGAAATGATCATGACCGTCATTCCAGGCGCGCATGAACTGCTCGTCTTTCATCGTTCATTTCCTTTCGCTTGGGTGCATCCTAATTGCCCTCCCGCGCGCCGCAGCGCCAACAAAAGGCGTAGACCATATTATAAGCTGGCCTTATAAGGTCGTATGTCCCGACTGCCGCCCCTTTCCGCCGTGCGCACCTTCGAAGCCGCCGGTCGTTTGCAGAATTTCTCGCGCGCTGCCGAAGAGCTGGGACTGACGCAAGCTGCAGTCAGTTATCAAATCCGCCAATTGGAGGATCGGCTCGGCCGCGCGCTGTTCGTGCGTGAGAAAGGGCGCGTGCGCCTTTCCGAAACGGGCCAGCGGCTGCTGCCCGCGATCAGCAACGCCTTTGCCACCATGGGGGACGCCTTTGCCGCGCTCGGCAGCGACGAGGCCGACGTGCTGACGATCAATGCCGCGACCAGCTTTGGCGGCACCTGGCTCAGCGCGCGTATCGGCAGCTTCCAGCTCCAATATCCCGAACTCGCGGTGCGCATGGCGATGAGCAATGATCTGATCGATTTCGACGCCTCGAACGTCGATGTCGCGATCCGCATCGGCAAGGGCGCGTGGCCGGGGCTGCGCAGCGATTTCCTGATGCGCCAATATCTCGCGCCGATCGCCTCGCCCGCTTTCATCGCCGAGCACGACATAAACGAGCCCGCCGACCTGCTCCGCGTCCAGCGCCTTGCGCCGAACGATAGCTGGTGGGCCGAATGGTTCGCGCTGGCCGGGGTCGCGACACCGCCGGTGCTCTCACGTCGCGGGATCGAACTCGACAGCCAGTTGCAGGAGGCGAGCGCGGTGCAAGCGGGATTCGGCGTCGCGATGATGACCCCGCTCTATTGGCAGGGCGAATTGGCGAGCGGCCGCATGGTCCAGCCCTTTGACACATTCTATGTATCGAAGGGCTCGGGCATGTGGCTCGTCCACCGCGACAACCGCATCGGAGTGCGCAAGATCGAACGCTTCCGCGAATGGCTGCACGCCGAAATCGAGAAAGATCGCCACCTGCTGCCCGACGCGATATGGGAGCCGCCGTTATGACCTTCACTGCCGTCCCCCTGACCCTCTACCCCGACATGTTCCCCGGCCCGCTGGGGCACAGTATGGCGGGGCGCGCGCTCGAAAGCGGGACGTGGAACTGCGCGCCGGTGCAGATCCGGGATTTCGCCACGGACAAGCATCGGACCGTCGACGACACGCCGGCGGGTGGCGGCGCGGGGATGGTGCTGAAGGCCGACGTGCTCGGCGCCGCGGTCGACCATGCCGTGGCGGCCCATCCGGGTCTGCCGATCCTGGCGATGACCCCGCGCGGGACGCCGGTCACGCAGGCGCGCGTGCGCCAGCTTTCGGCGGGTCCGGGCGCGATCATCCTGTGCGGCCGCTTCGAGGGTTTCGACGAACGCATCTTTGCCGCGCGCGATATCGAGGAAGTCTCGATGGGCGACATCATCCTGTCGGGGGGCGAGATGGGCGCGCTGTTGCTGCTCGATGCCTGCATCCGGCTGCTTCCCGGCGTGATGGGCGCCTCGGCCAGCGGCGACGATGAATCGTTCGAGCAGGGGCTGCTCGAATATCCGCACTACACAAGGCCGGTGAACTGGGAGGGGCATGACATTCCCGACGTGCTGCGTTCGGGCGATCACAAGAAGATTGCGAGCTGGCGCCGCGAACAGGCCGAGCACGATACGCGGGCGCGGCGCCCCGACCTGTGGGCGGCCTATGTCGCCGCGCGCGACGGGCGATAGCGCAGCAGCACCCACGGCACCTTCGCGCTGTCGAACATCAACCTGCTCTTTTGCTGGGTGAACGGCGGCATATGATCGCCGACGATCAATATGTCGGTCGGCGGGAAATCGGGGCGGCTCGCCATGTCGGCGAGCGCCGCTGCCGTGTCGTCCCAGACGGCGAAGAGGCGGCAGACCTGCGGATAATCGCCGTCGAGCACGGGGCCTAGCTGGCGGCAATTCTCGGTACGCAGCTCCGCATTGGCGACCACCGGCAGGTGCGAATTGAGCGTCAGCCAGTAGATGAACTGCGGCTCTTTCGCCGCGGCCAGGTCGCGCCCGATCAGCCGCGGTATGTCGCGATCGCATGCGCCGGGAAAGACATTGGGGCAATGCCCCGCGCCCTGCGCCTCGATTTGGTCGCGGAAGCTCATCCCCTCGAACCCGATCAGCGGATACCAGCGATCGCGGTCGAAGAATTTCGGCGAAAAGCCGTGATAGGCGTGCGTGGCATAGCCGCGCCGCGCAAGGGTCGCGGGCAGGCAATCGGGGTCGCGCGCGACGATCTCCTTATAATCGCCCCAGCGCTGACACAGCTCGCGAATCTCGCCCTTGGTCGTCGAGTTATAGAAGGTCGTGCTGCCCTGGCTAATCGCGAAGCGTTCGGCGAGTTCGGGGCGCGTCCAGATCGCGTCGAGCCGGTCGCGCAGCGTCGCCTCGGTCGGCAGTCCCATCGCCTCGACGACGACGATCATCACGTTCCGCTTGCCGTCCGCGAGCTTCAGGAAATCGGTCTGGCGCGTCGCCGAGGTGAAGGGGGCATCGGCGGGCGCCAGCCGGTTATAGGCGGTCGACCCCTCGCGCGCCCGGATATAGTCGGCCTGCGCCAGCGTATAGGTGAGCGCGGCAGCGGCGATCATCCATTGCAGCCCGCGCAAATTCTGCTGTCTGCGAAGCTGCCGCGCAGCAAAGCCGAGAACCGCGATCAACAGGCCGGCCCCGACCATATATTCGGGCGAAGCGGCGGGGCGCAGATCGAGCACCAATGCGATGACCGACAGGATCACGCTGATGTCCATGTTGAACATGCTCGCGATGAAAACGAGCGTCAGATAGAGGAGAAGGCCGAAAAAGGCGGCGACGCGAAACCAGTAGCCGAACCAGCAGGCCACGAAGCCGACCGCGCCGCAGAGCATGATCTCGCCCGCGCGCATCGGCCCGCCCATGATCGTGATCGGCAGGAAGGGAAGGTTGGGCAGCACCAGCCAGCACAGCGCCCAGTTGAGGAACGCCGTCAGCCCCACACCGTCGGCGGGCGCAAAAGCGCGGCTCGCGAGCGGCTTTATGGCATTCATGTGCAGCATCGGGTCCCTTCCGTGCCGTCCATGGCGGATTTTGGTTAATGTCGGTTTAAATCGGCCGCGTGCGTCATCCGCCGAACCCCTTGCATTTCGCGCCTTTCCAGCGTAGTGGCCCCGGCTTCAAGTGGAACCGGGCGAATCGCGTTCATCGCGCATGCCTGTCGTCCGCTTATCCCCGACCGGATATCCGGACGGGGCGCAGGGTTTCCGAAGTGCTGCGATCGGGAAACCTTGCCGATAAAAACGGTTAAGCAGGCCGGACCTTTGGGAGCGTCATATCGATGCTCGGGACCGACCTGCCTCTGGCGCGCGGCGAAAAGAAAAGGACTAGAGGACATGAACCTCATCCAGACGATCGAAGCCGAAGAAATCGCCAAAGCGGCGAAGACCATTCCGACCTTCCGTCCCGGCGACACGCTGAAAGTCGGCGTGAAGGTGGTCGAAGGCGAACGCACCCGCGTCCAGAATTTCGAAGGCGTGTGCATCGCACGCTCGAACAAGGGCATGGGCTCCAACTTCACCGTGCGCAAAATGTCGTTCGGCGAAGGTGTCGAGCGCGTGTTCCCGCTCTATTCGCCCAACATCGACTCGATTACCGTCGTCCGTAAGGGCGCTGTCCGTCGTGCGAAGCTTTACTATCTGCGTGGACGCACTGGTAAATCGGCACGTATTGCGGAGCGCCGCGAATACCGGTCGGAAGCCGGCGAAGGCTAAGGGGAGCTTCTCCACACCAAAGCCGAAACAGCTTTCAAAAACGACCGGTTCCGCCAACAGGCAGAGCCGGTCGTTTTCATTTGGGCAAAGCGAATTTGATGCAGCAGTCCGTCCTCCCGTTCCAGCCGACGCGGCGCGCCTTCCTTGGCGCGGTGCTTGCGTTCGGCGTGTCGGGGGAGGCGATGGCGCTCACCAGCGCGCAGCGCCTTGTGATCGCGGCGCGGCGGCAGGTCGGCGTGACGCTGACGTACGATCCGGCCTATACCGTGCTGCGCTTTCCGAACGGCGACGTCGACCGCGCCAAGGGCGTGTGCACCGACGTCGTGATCCGCGCCTTTCGCGATGCGCTAGGCGCCGACCTTCAGGCCCTTGTAAACGCCGACATGCGCGCCAATTTTACTGCCTATCCCAAAAATTGGGGGCTCGGCCGCCCCGACCGCAACATCGACCATCGCCGCGTACCCAATCTCGCGACCTATTGGCGCAGACAGGGCGCGGCGCTGCCCGTCACCGACGACCCGGCCGACTGGCGGCCGGGCGACATCTTCACCCAGATGGTCGGCGGCCGGCTGCCGCACACGGGCATCGTATCCGACCGCAAGGATACGACCGGCGTGCCGCTGGTGCTCCACAATATCGGCGGTGGCACGCGCGAGGAGGATGCCTTGTTCAAGCATCGGCTCACCGGCCATTTTCGCTGGAAAGTCTGAGTTTAAGTTACGTTTTCAACCGAGTTCTTGCCTTGAGGAGTGAGTAAATGGGTTATCGTATCGTAGTCGCCGGAGCCACGGGCAATGTCGGGCGCGAAGTGCTCGCCATTCTCGCCGAGCGCGAATTTCCGTACGACGAACTGGCGGCGGTCGCATCGTCGCGCAGCCAGGGCGACGAGATCGAAATCGGCGATACCGGTAAGACCGTTAAGTGCCAGAATATCGAGAATTTCGACTGGTCGGGCTGGGACATGGCGATTTTCGCGATCGGCAGCGATGCAACCGCGATCCATGCGCCCAAGGCCGCCGCCGCCGGCTGCGTCGTGATCGACAACAGCTCGCTCTATCGCATGGACCCCGACGTGCCGCTGATCGTGCCCGAAGTGAACCCCGATGCGATCGACGGCTATACCAAGCGCAACATCATCGCGAACCCCAACTGCTCGACCGCGCAGATGGTCGTCGCACTGAAGCCGCTCCACGATGCCGCGAAGATCAAGCGCGTCGTCGTCTCGACCTATCAATCGGTGTCGGGCGCGGGCAAGTCGGGCATGGATGAGCTGTGGAACCAGACGCGCCAGATCTTCGTCGGCGACGAGAAGGATGTGCAGAAATTCACCAAGCAGATCGCCTTCAACGTCATCCCGCACATCGACAAGTTCCTCGACGACGGTTCGACCAAGGAAGAGTGGAAGATGGTCGTCGAGACCAAGAAGATCCTCGATCCCAAGATCAAGGTCACGGCGACCTGCGTCCGCGTCCCCGTCTTCGTCGGCCATTCGGAAGCGATCAACATCGAGATGGAAGACGAGCTGTCGGCCGAGGATGCGCAGCGCATCCTGCGCGAAGCGCCCGGCGTGGTGCTCCACGACAAGCGTGAGGATGGCGGCTACATCACCCCCGTCGAATGCGTCGGCGATTTCGCGACCTTCGTGTCGCGCGTCCGTGAAGACCCGACGGTCGAAAACGGCCTCAACCTCTGGTGCGTCAGCGACAACCTGCGCAAGGGTGCGGCGCTGAACGCGGTGCAGATCGCCGAACTGCTCGGCCGCCGGCACCTCAAGAAGGGTTGAAACTAATCCTCCCTGTCGCGAAGCGATGGGGAGGGGGACCGCTCGCGAAGCGAGTGGTGGAGGGGCTGTGACGGCAACGTCAAGAGCCCCTCCGTCAGCCTCTTCGAGGCTGCCACCTCCCCATGCCTGCGGCACAGGGAGGATCCCTTGGCGCTGGCGTGTCATTCAAGCTATGCCTCTGAAATGACCAGCCCCTATGCCTTCACCCGTGCCCTCTGCCGCGCTCCTGCCCGATCCGCTGTGAAGGGCATCCGCGCCGATGGCGGCCCCGATCCTGATTTCTACGGCCTCGTCGCCGAGCATGAGGCCTATGTCGCGACGCTGCGCACCCTCGGCCTCGCGGTCGAGGTCCTCGAACCCCTCGACGATTTCCCCGACGCGCTGTTCACCGAAGATGTCGCGCTGACCTTTCCGGCGGGTGCCATCCTGCTTCGCCCCGGTGCGCCAACGCGCGCGGGCGAGGTCGAACATATCCGCGCTCCGCTCGCCGCGCATCATCCGCGTCTCCTCGAAATGACGGGCCCCGGCTACGCCGACGGCGGCGACATATTGCGCCTCGCCGACCGCGTGATCATCGGCCTTTCGGCACGCACCGACCGCGTCGGCGCCGAGGAACTCGCCGCGCTGCTCGGCACGCTCGGCTACCCTGCCGAGATCGCCGAAACGCCGCCGGGCGTGCTGCACTTCAAGACCGGCTGCGGGCTGATCGACGACCGCACGATCCTCGCCGTCCCCGCGCTCGCCGATTGTCCGCAGTTCGCCGGGCTGGAGGTCGTGACGACCCCGCCGGGCGAGGAGCCTTCGGCGAACATCCTGCGCATTCGCGACACCGTCCTCGTCGGCGACCGCTGGCCCGCGACGCACGCGCTGCTCGCCGCGCTGGGCATCGAAATCCGTCCGCTACCCACCGACCAGATCGCGCATATCGACGCGGGACTTAGCTGCATGTCGCTGCGCTGGTGACGCATCGAAAATGTCTGTCCTACAATGTCTTGCTGCATTAGGTCATCGATATGATACCCGCCCCGACCTTCCACCCGATACATGCATTTGCGAGTGAAGTTAGGCAGTTTTCCGTCACTTCTGACTCGACGGATTTCGGTCGATGACGGGTGGAGCGGCGCAATCCAAAACTCAAAAACGCCTTCTGGGCCTGCTCCTCGCGCTCCTCCTCCTCGCGCAGATCGACCAGCCCTATCCCGAGGTCGCGTTGCTCCAGCACATCCCGACGATGCTGTTGATTGTGGCGGGGCCGCTGCTGCTCCGCCGCTGGCCGCTGTCGACCGCCTCGGTCGCGTGCATCGTGGCCTTCATGGCGCTCCACACGCTTGGCGGACGATACGCCTATAGCAATGTCCCCTATGACGACTGGGCGCGCGCGCTGACTGGAACGAGCCTCTCCGACGCCTTTGGCTGGACGCGCAATCATTATGACCGCCTCGTCCATTTCGCCTTTGGCGCGCTGTCGGTCGTTCCGGTCGCCGAGATTGCGCGGCGGTGGGGTGGGCTTTCGCGGTACGGCGCGACGTTAACCGTGCTTGCTTGGGTATTGGCGATATCCTGCCTTTACGAAATCTTCGAATGGCTGCTCACCATCGTCGCGGCGGGCGAAACCGCCGACCGCTATAACGGGCAGCAAGGCGATATCTGGGACGCGCAAAAGGATATGGCGCTTGCGACCCTCGGTGCGATACTGGTGCTCGCGATACCGCACCGCGACAGGAGATAGGCATGCGCAAGTTCATAACCCTCGCAATGATCGGCCTGCTCGCTGCGTGCAAACCCGCCGCCGACAAGGCCCCGGCCGATGCCGATCCGGTCGCGCCGCCGGTGCCCGAGGCAAAGAACGACGGCCCGAACGCTGCGACCATGGCGGTCAGCCTCGACGGCGAGGGGCTGCGCTTCGTCGACAAGGCCAGCGGCAAGACCAGCCTGCTCGCCTTCGGCGTCCCGCGCGCGCAGGCGGAGACCGCGCTCGCCAATGTCGCGGGCAAGGAGGACGACCGCAGCACCAACGAGGAATGCGGCGCGGGCCCGATGGAATTCACGCGCTACGATGCGATGACGCTCAATTTCCAGGACGGCAAGTTCGCCGGCTGGTTCCTCGGCAACGAACCCGGCGCCGCAACCTATTCGACGATGAGCGGCATCGGCATCGGCACGACGCGCGCCAAGGCGGCGGAGTCGGTGTCGATCGTCGACCTCGAGGACAGCACGCTGGGCGAGGAATTCAGCATCGGCACCGGTGACAATGTCATCGGCGGCATGTTCGCGGCGCCCGGCGATGCGGCAAAGGTCGACGCGCTGTTCGCCGGCACCAACTGCTTCTTCCGCTGACATGGCGACCGAAATCACCGGCGGCTGCCGCTGCGGCCAACTGCGTTACAGCTTCGAGCAGGACGGGCCGCTGCTCAACTATTGCTGCCACTGCCTCGACTGCCAGAAATCGACCGCGAGCGCCTTCGCCGATCAACTGATCGTGTCGACCGACGCGCTCACGCTGACCGGACGGCGCGTGACCTATTCGACCGAGCGCCCGTCGGGCGGGACGACGACGAACCAGCACTGCCCCGACTGTTTCAGCCGCGTTTGCAATGCGAACACCGTCTATCCCGCGATGACGATCGTGCGCGCCGGCACGCTCGACGATCCGTCGGACCTCGAACCCTTCGCGCATATGTGGACCAGCCGGAAACGCGGCTGGATCGCAATCGACCCGGCGGTGCCGACCTTCGAGGAAACCCCCGACCCCGGGGAATTCATGCGGCTTGCGATGGAGCGCCGCGCGGGCTGAACGGCTGGAGGCGACTGGAAGCCACGCTCTTCCATATCGTCACCCCGGACTTGATCCGGGGTCCCGCTTTTTGACGCACTCACTGGCTTCGGCCTCAAGCGGGATCCCGGGTCAAGCCCGGGATGACGGAAGTGGGGGACGGGATGTCCGCTCCCCACCCCAAAGCCGACACCCCACTAATGCCCCATATCCGCCGCCGACGCCCTCGGCCCGCCTGGCTTCGGCGGGCGTAGCAGCAGGACCAGCGGCACCGACGCCAGCGTCACCCACATCATCAGCCAGAAATCGTCGATATAGGCGACCATCGCCGCTTGCCGATTTATCTCGGCGTTGACCATCGCCATCGCCGCGTCGCCCGCGATGCCGAACCGGTCGGCGGTCGACGGATCGAGCAGGGCGACCGAGCTGTTGGTGACATGCGCCGCCAGATCCTCGTGGCTCCGCTGGATATTCGCGCCGAGCAGGGTGGTGACGATCGAGATGCCGACCGACGCCCCGATGCTGCGAAACAGGTTGAGCAGGCTCGACCCGTCGGTGCGATATTGCGGCTGGATCGTCGCGAACGCCATGGTGTTGAGCGGGATGAAGATCAGCCCCATGCCGAGCCCCTGTACCAGCCCGCTGATGATCACCGGCCGCATCCCCATTTCAAGCGACCAATGGCTCATCTGCCACAGCGAATAGGCCGCGATCAGCAGGCCGGTGCCGACCATCCAGCGCGCGTCGATCTTTCCAAGCAATTGTCCCGCGACCCACATGCTGGCGAGAATGCCGATCCCGCGCAGCGCGAGCACCACGCCCGTGTCGATCACCGGCCAGCCGAAGAGATTCTGCAGCATCGGCGGCAGCAATGCCATCGACGCAAACATCACGACGCCGATCACGATCATGAACCCCATTGCAGTGACGAGGTTGCGGTCGGCGAGCATCAGGCGGCTGAACAAGGGAGCGCGCGCGGTGAACATATGGACGATGAACATCCACAGGCACGAAATGGCGACGCCCAGCTCGATCCAGATTTCGATGCTGTCGAACCAGTCGAGATGCGCGCCGCGATCGAGCATAAGCTGCAATGCAGCAAGACCCAGCGCCAACATCGAGAAGCCGAACAGGTCGAACCGCCGCGTGATGCTTTTGGTCTTGGGCAGTAGCGCCCACATCATTGCGAGCGTGAGCAGCCCAACGGGCAGGTTGACGTAAAAGACCCAGCGCCAGTTGACGCTTTCAGTCAGCCAGCCGCCCAATATCGGTCCCAGGATCGGCCCGATCATGATCCCCATGCCCCAGATGGACATCGCGCGCGCGTGGCGTTCGGGCGGGTTGATGTCGAGCATCACCGACTGCGACAGCGGCCCGATAAAGGCGGCGCTGACCCCTTGCAGGAAGCGGAAAGCGACCATTTGTTCGAGCGTCTGCGCCGCGCCGCACGCCATCGATGCGACGATGAAGCCTGCGACTGCCGCCATGAACAATTCGCGCCGTCCGATGCGGTCGGCGAGCCATCCGGTGATCGGCATCGCGACGGCCGAGGCGAGGATATAGCTCGTCAATACCCACGTCACCGTCTCGCTCGTCGCGCCGAGCGCCGATTGCATATGCGGGATGGCGACGTTGGCGATCGTCGTGTCGAGGATCTGCATGATCGACGCGCCCATGACGGCGACCGTCAGCAGCCCGCGATAACGCACGCGCTCGTGCAGCGGGATCGAATCGTCGTCGGGAAGCGCCGCGGCGGCGGAGCGGCGGGGGAGGGCGTTGCTCGCCATGCTTTACCCTAAAAAATGTCGTCATTCCCGCGAAAGCGGGAACCCAGCGAGCAAATGTCGCAATTGGGTTCCCGCTTTTGCAGGAATGACGAAGGGAGGGGGAGAGGGAGCATCCCGCTTACTTCGTAAACACCCGCACGTCGGCCGACAGCCCGGCGATCATGTCGCGCGCGGGCTTTTCGTCGAAGGCGATGCGGACGGGCACCCGCTGCGTCACCTTGACCCAGTTGCCGGTCGCATTCTGCGCGGGCAGGACCGAAAATTCGCTGCCCGTGCCTGCGCCGATCGTCAGCACATGACCGCGCACCTTTACGCCGGGATAGGCGTCGAAGCTGATTTCGGCGCGCTGGCCGACGCGCATGTCGGCGAGATCGGTTTCCTTGAAATTGGCCTCGACCCACGGATGCGTGGTGTCGACGAGCGTCACCGCGGGAAGCCCCGCGACCATCATTTGGCCGACCTGCAACCGGTCCGACTGCGCGATACGGCCGGCGCTCGGTGCGCGAACGGTGGTGCGGCCGAGGTTCACCTGCGCCTGCGATCGCTGGACGCGCGCCGCCTCGACCTGCGGGTTGATCCCGCTCGACGGGCCGGTGGCGAGCTTGGTCCGTGCTTCGGTGGCGGCGGCCTCGGCTTGGCGGACGCTCTCGCGCGCTTGGCTGAGCGCGTGGCGCGAAGCATCATAGGCGGCCTTGGTCGTGAAGCCCTTTTCCATCAGCGCTGCCTGGCGGTCGAAGGTCACCTGTGCGAATTTGACGTCCTCGCGCGCCGCGGCGATGTCGACGTTCGATGTGTTCGCGCTCGCCGAAAGATTGCCGACCTCGACCTCGGCGGCGTCGATCGCCGCAGTCGCTTGCGCGACGGTCAGTGCATATGGCTCGCCGTCGATGCGGAACAGAAGCTGGCCTGCGGCGACTTGCTGGCCGTCGCGCACCGCGACCTCGGTAATCCGCCCCCCCACTTCGGCGGCGACCGAGACCTTGTCCATCTGGACATAGGCATTGTCGGTCGACACCGACCCGCCGCTCGTCAGCCACCAGCCGGCGCCGCCCGCGATCAGCGCCAGGGGCAGGCCGAACATCAGGATGCGCGTGCGCCAGCTTGCCTTCGGCGCGGCCTCGGTTTCGAGTGCCGGGCTCGGCAAAGGATCGGCCTTCGGCGCCGCTTTGGGCGGGGCAGCGTTTTCGGCTTTTGGGCGGGATGGGGAGAGCTGGTCCATCAGGCGGTCTCTTTTTCTTTTTGGCAGATGCGGCGGGATAAATTGGCGCGGACACGCTCGACGAGGCTGGTGAGCTGCTCGACTTCGGCGGCGCTCAATCCTTCGATCGCCTCGGCGGTCAGCGCGTCTGCAATGGGGCGCATCCCGCTCAGAAGCTCGCCCGCGCGCGGCGTCAGGTACAACTGCCAGGCACGGCGATCGGCGGGGTCGGCGCGGCGTTCGACCAATTCGGCCTCGACCAGCCGGTCGACCATGCGCGACAGCGTGATCGGTTCGACCTCGATCAGTTCGGCGAGCGGACCCTGGCGAATCCCTTCATGGCGCTTGAGATAGGTGATCAGCCGCCATTGCAGCGCAGTGATCCCGCTGTCCTTCGTGCGCGCGTTGAACGAACGCCGGAACAGGCGTGCGCTGTCGTTCAAAAGGAATCCGATCGTCTCACTCATGTCATACGACATAATAGCAATTGCTACTAAATTCAATGCACGCTGCGCGGCACTTTCGCTAACTTCCGCATCGGACCAATCGCCCGCCCTCTCCCCCTTGCCGCCCGCAAATCCATGCGGCAGGATGACGTCATGACATTGACCGCCGACCTCTTTTGGTCCTTTCGTTCGCCGTACAGCTACCTCGCTATCGGCCGATATCGCGCCCTTGCGGCGAGCCATGACGTGACGATCAATCTGCGCCCCGTCTATCCGCTCGCGATCCGTCAGCCCGACTTCTTCGAACGCAACCATCCCAACTGGCTGAGCTATACGGTGCGCGACATGATCCGCGTTGCGCAGTTTCATGGCATTCCTTTTGGCCCGCCGCGCCCCGACCCGATCGTGCAGGATATGACGACCCGCGCGATCGCGGCCGAGCAGCCCTATATTTATCGCCTGACGCGGCTGGGGCAGGCGGCGTCGCGGCGCGGCAAGAGCCTTGCCTTTGCGCATGAGGCTGCGCAGCTCATCTGGGGCGGGGCGCAGGATTGGCATCTCGGCGACCATCTGGCGGGGGCGGCGAAGCGCGCCGGTCTCGACCTCGCCGAACTTGACGCCGAAGCCGTGAGCGACGCCGAGTTACTCGACAACGAGATTGCGGCGAATCAAGTCGCGCTCGAAATCGCTGGCCATTGGGGCGTGCCGACATTGGTGTTCGATGGCGAACCCTTCTTCGGCCAGGACCGCATTGAAATGGCGAAGTGGCGGATGGAGCAAAAGGGGCTGCGCCCGCGCTGATCGGCGCTTGCCGAACGGGGCGTGAAGGGCGCATAGCGCGGCGCATGACGAACGAACCGCAATATTTCGACGCGCGCGACGGCGTGCAACTGGCGTGGCGCGAAATGGGGGAAGGGCGGCCGCTCTTCTTGCTTCACGGCTTGTTCTCGAATGCCGAGGTCAACTGGATCAAGTTCGGCACTGCGGCGCGCGTCGCTGCCGAGGGGTACCGCGTGATCATGCCTGACCTGCGCATTCACGGGTCGAGCGATGCGCCGCACGAGGAAGAACATTACCCGCCCGACGTGCTGGTCCATGACCTGCAGGATCTGGTTGCGCATCTTGGCCTCGGCGATTTCGATCTCGGCGGTTTTTCGCTCGGCGCGCGGACCAGCGCGCGCGCGGTGGTCGCGGGGATGCGACCAGGGCGGCTGATCCTTGGCGGCATGGGGCTGGCGGGGCTGGCCGGCTGGCAGCGGCGCGGGCGCTTCTTCAAACGCGTGATCGCCGAATATGAAACCGCGAAGCGCGGCGACGACACTTGGCTGTCGATCCAGTTCATGAAGACGATGAAGGTCGACCGCATCGCGGCGGGGCACCTGCTCGACAGCTTTACCGACACGACCCCCGAAATGCTGGCGGCGTTGACGATGCCGACGCTCGTCGTGTGCGGCGAGCAGGATCAGGATAATGGTTCGGCCGAGGAACTGGTCGCAGCGCTGCCCGAGGCGCGGCTGGCGACGATTCCGGGGACGCATATGTCGAGCGTGACGCAGCCCGAGCTGGGCGAAGCTATCGCGGCCTTTCTCGCGGCTTGACCGGACTCGCGGCAAGCGCCTAGCTGTTCCGATGCGCCGTAGAGCGCTGCGATAACATTCCAGAGGACGCACCCCATGAAAGCCATGATTTCAACGCTGTCGCTTGCCCTGTCGCTCGCGGTGGCGACCCCCGCTTTTGCCCAGACTGCGCCGACGGCCGCCGATGCCGAGGCCTTTATCGCGTCGGTCGAAAAGGACCTGTTCGACTATACGGTCGAGGCGAGCCAGGTGAACTGGGTCAACAGCACCTACCTGACCGAAGATACCGATGCGATGGCGTCGCGGATCAACGCGGTGGGCACCGAAAAATCGGTCAAATATGCTCTCGAGGCCGCCAAATATAAGGACGTCGCGGGGCTCAGCGCCGACACGAAGCGCAAGCTCGACATATTGCGCACCGGCATCGTGCTGCCCGCGCCGACGACGCCGGGCGCCGCGACCGAGCTCAACACGATCGCGACCGACCTGCAGTCGCAGTATGGCAAGGGCCGCGGCACGCTGAACGGCAAGGAAATCTCGGGATCGGATATCGAGGCCGAGATGGGCAATCTGCAGAATACGCCCGCGCAATTCGCCGAAATGTGGACGAGCTGGCACGACAAGGTCGGCGCGCCGATGAAGGACGATTACGCCAAGATGGTCGGCATCGCGAACGCCGGCGCCAAGGAATTGGGTTTCGCCGACACCGGCGCGATGTGGCGTTCGGGTTACGACATGCCGCCCGAAGAGTTCGCGAAGGTCACCGAGCAGATCTGGAGTGACATGAAGCCGCTTTACGTGGCGCTCCACACCTATGTCCGCTGGAAACTGAACGAGAAATATGGCGACGCGGTACAGCCCAAGACGGGCCCGATCCGCGCCGACCTGCTCGGCAATATGTGGGCGCAGGAATGGGGCAATATCTACCCGCTCGTCGCGCCCGCGGGGACGGGCGACCTCGGTTATGATATCGGCGACCTGCTCACCGCACAGGGCAAGGGTCCGCTGGACATGGTCAAGGCGGGCGAGAATTTCTACTCGTCGCTCGGCATGGCGCCATTGCCCGAAACTTTCTGGAAGCGCAGCCAGTTCCTGAAACCCGCGGATCGCGAAGTCGTGTGCCACGCCTCGGCATGGGACGTCGATAACAAGGACGATATCCGCATCAAGATGTGCATCAAGGTGAATGCCGACGACTTCATCACGATCCATCACGAACTCGGGCACAATTATTATCAGCGTGCGTACAACAAGCAGCCGTTCCTCTATCTCAACGGCGCGAACGACGGCTTCCATGAGGCGATCGGCGATTTCGTCGCGCTGTCGATTACTCCGCAATATCTGGTCGACATCGGCCTGCTCGACAAGGCGAAGGTGCCGAGCGCCGACAAGGACGTCGGCTTGCTGCTGCGTCAGGCGATGGACAAGGTCGCGTTCCTGCCCTTCGGCCTGCTCGTCGACCGCTGGCGCTGGGGCGTTTTCGACGGTTCGATCCAGCCCGCCGACTACAACAAGAAGTGGACCGAGCTGCGCACCCAATATCAGGGCATCGTCCCGCCGGGTGAGCGGCCTGCGAATGCGTTCGATGCGGGTGCTAAATTCCATATCCCGGGCAACACGCCCTACACGCGCTATTTCCTCGCACGCGTGCTGCAGTTCCAATTCTATCAGGCGGCGTGCAAGCAGGCCGGGTGGAAGGGGCCGCTCCACCGCTGTTCCTTCTATGGCAACAAGGATGTCGGCGCGAAGCTGAATGCGATGCTCGAAATGGGTGCGTCGAAGCCCTGGCCCGATGCGCTGCAGGCGTTCACCGGCAGCCGGGAGATGTCGGGCAAGGCGATGGCCGACTATTTCGCGCCGTTGAAGAAATGGCTCGACGCCCAGAACAAGGGCAAGCCGCAAGGCTGGTGAGCCGCCCTTGGGCAGACAGCAGAAGGGCCGGGGAGTGATCTCCGGCCCTTTGTTTTTGGACGGCTGTTGAGAATGCCCGCATTGGGGTGGTGAGCTGACGTTGCCCTCTTTGGACATCGCCCGGCTAGATATTACAAAGTTCAGTAAAGTTCAGCCCTATGAGCGCCCCGATTTGCAAGTCGCGGAGTGCTGGATGTGCGCGGCACGTCCGATCATAGTCGCACCCGCAAGCAGGCAGCGACCGCTTTTTGTTCACTGAATGAAAGAGCCAGATGAGGGCTGGCACAGCCGGATAATGTAGGAAAGACCTAATTTGAAGGCGATGTTTGTTTTGGGGTGGGGAGCGGACATCCCGTCCCCCACTCCCGTCATCCCGGGCTTGACCCGGGATCCCGCTTTTTTTGCGCGCCCAATGGCTTCGACCTCAAGCGGGACCCCGGATCAAGTCCGGGGTGACGAAAAGGATTGGTCGGCAACCGGTCGCTTTGAGCTCCGCCCTTTCTCCGTTCGTGTCGAGCGAAGTCGAGACATCCATCGACGAAACGCCCAGCCCGATGGGCATCTCGACTGCGCTCGATGCGAACGGTTTAGATTGGGTGGAGTGTCCGCTTCCGGTCGAAATCTGCCATCGTCGAACTCATTGCGCCTCGATCGACTGTTTGAAGCGGGCGAGCCGCGCGCTCGCGGCGGCGGCGTGCGGGCCGATCCAGCGGTCGTGGATGTCCTGGATCGGCATCGCGTTGAGGTGGTTCCAGCGCTCGCGACCGCGGCGTTCGGCGATGACGAGGCCGGCATCCTCCAGAACCTTCAGATGTTGCATAACGGTGCAGCGGTCGATGTTGGCGAAGTTGCTGCACAGCGTGCCGGTGGTGAGCGGCTGATCTTTGAGATCGTCGAGTATCTGGCGGCGGACATGCGAGGACAAGGCCTTGAAAACGCGATCATATTCTTCGTGGATTGACATGTTATAAATATATAACATAATGATGAAGAATCAAGCGGAGATTGTCGATGGAGTTGAAGTTCAGGGTTGCGGCGCGGATTGCGAAGCCGGTGCACGAGGTGTTCGAGGCGGTTGCCGACCCCGCGAAGCTGTCGAACTATTTCACGACCGGCGGCGCCAAGGGGCGGCTGGAGACGGGCGCGACGGTGGAATGGGATTTCCACGATTTCCCGGGCGCATTTCCCGTCTATGTGATCGAGGTCGTCGATGACGAGAAGATTGTCCTCGAATGGCAGGCGAACGAGGGCGAGGCGCCGAATGTCGAGGGCGGCGAGTTGAAGGACGCCGATTATCGCACACGCGTGACGATGAGCTTCAAGGAACTCGACGACGGCCGTACATTGGTCGAGATCGCCGAGGAAGGCTGGCGCGAAAATCAGGGCGCGCTAAGCGCCTCCTACGGCAATTGCCAGGGCTGGTCGCAGATGCTGTGCGCGCTGAAGGCGTGGATCGAGCACGGCATCAATCTACGCGAGGGCATGTATAAATAGCGAGCCGATCCCGTCTGTCGTGCGGCGATAGGGAGGATTTCTAGTCAGGATATTCCATCCGCAGCGGGCGCGAGCCGATCGGGGCGCCGGTGTTGGCGTCGACGACGACCGGCCGCACCGCCTTGCCCGTTTCGACGTCGAGATGGCGGCTGAGCGCGCCGGCGCCATTATATTTGCGGCCCCATGCGCCGATCGCCATCAGGATCGGTAGAAAGTCGCGCCCCGCGTCGGTGAGCAGATATTCGTCGCGCGGCGGGCGCTGGCTGTAGCGCTTTTTCTCGATCAGTCCCGCTTCGGTCAGCGCCGACAGACGCCGCGACAAGATGTTTGGCGCGATGCCGAGGCTGGAGCGGAGCTGTTCGTAGCGCGTCAGTCCCCGCTCGATATCGCGCAGCACCAACATGCTCCAGCGGTCGCCGACGCGCATCAGCCCGCGGTCGACGGGGCAGGTACCCAAATTATTTTCGTCCGTACTCATTGAAGTCATATGGAGCAGTCACTATCATTTTGCAAGTGACCCACTCAGGGCCGCCTGCAAAGGAGACTGAAGATGACTATCCCCACTGGAACGGCCCTGATCACGGGCGCCTCGACCGGCCTTGGCGCCGTTTATGCCGACCGCCTGGCAAAGCGCGGGCACGACCTGATCCTCGTCGCGCGCAACGGAGCGCAGATGGAAGAACTGGCTGCGAAGCTGCGTGCCGAAACCGGCGTCCAAGTCGATGTGATCGCCGCGGATCTGACCAAGAGCGACGATGTGACGCGGATTGAGCAGCGCCTGATCGACGATGCGGCGATCACGCTGTTCGTGAACAATGCAGGCATGTCGCTGAATGGCGGCACGCTGGAAAATAGCGCCGCCGAGATCGAGACGATCATCGCGCTCAACGTCACGGCCGCAGCGCGGCTTGCGATCGCGGCGGGCAAGGCGTTTGGCGTGCGCGGCAAAGGCGCGATCGTCAACATCGCCTCGGTGCTCGCGCTGGCCCCCGAAACATTCGAAGGCGTGTACAGCGGGTCGAAGGCATTTCTGCTCAACCTCAGCCACGCGCTCGCAACCACCGGCCGCGAAAAGGGCTTCCATGTCCAGGCGGTGCTCCCCGGTGCGACGCGCACCGAAATTTGGGAGCGTTCGGGCAAGGATGTCGATGCCTTCCCCGCCGAGATGGTGATGAGCGCGGGCGACCTTGTCGATGCTGCGTTGCTCGGACTCGATCGGGGTGAGGAGGTAACGATACCCCCGCTCGCCGACGAAGGGCAGTGGAAGGATTATTATGCGGCGCGGCTTGCCATGGGGCCGAACCTGTCGAAGCGTGATCTGGCGCCGCGTTATCGGGTGAGCGAAGCGGTTTGAGGGAAAAGGGGCGGCTGACGAGAGAAGGCCGCCCTCTCACATCCCCGGGTGACGAATGATAGTGGTTGCCAGATGGGGCCGTCCCCTTGCCCAAGTCCGCCCCCATGCCCTATCGCGCTGCCATGGCAACGAAGAAGGACAGTCCCGGACAAAGCACGCGTGAGAAGCTGATCGACGCGGCGTTCCGCGCGGTCGCGCGCAACGGGCTTGCCGACACCAATGTCAAATCGATCGCGGCCGAGGCGGGGGTCAATCCCGGCCTGCTCCATTATCATTTCGCCAGCAAGGATGCCTTGATCGAGGCGGCAATCGAGAGCGCAACCGCGCGCTATTTGGCCGAGATCGACGCGTTGATCGAAACGACCCCGAGGGCCGACCTGTTCGATGCCTATGCCGCTTTCGCCGCGGCGACGCTCGACGCCAACCGCGACCTTTTCCGCGTCCGGCTGGCGCTCGGCGCGCGCGCTGGCGCGTCGGCGCCCCGATCTCGCCGCGATGAGCTTTGACCCCGGCTATGTTCCGTGGACCGGGCTGGCGCGGTCGAGCGGGAAGATTGTGTCTTCGCTGGTCAGCCTGATCCTGCCGCTGACGATGAAAAGCGACCGGAAAAGCACGATTGCACTGTCGGGCAAATATCTTGCGGCGCTGGCGGCGGACCCCGCCTATGCCGAGGCGCATGGCGATTACTGGTCGGTGCGCAATCCGGCGCTGGTGCGGATCGAGCCGTCGGCGCTGGCGCGCGACGATGCGGCGTGCGCGAAGCTGTGGGATGATTGTGTGGGGTTGTTGGGGTTGGAGGGGTAGCTATGGCCGGTTTCGGCCGGGAGTTGCCATCGCCACTTTTCGTCGTTCCCGCGAAAGCGGGAACCCAGCGACAACGCCGGCTCGCTGGATTCCCGCTTTCGCGGGAATGACGAAGCTGGAGTAGGAACCGTCGGCTAACGACCGATTGCGGACCCTGCCATCCTCGTCACCCCGGACTTGATCCGGGGTCCTGCTTGAGGCCGAAGCCAGTGAGTGCGTCAAAAAGCGGGATCCCGGGTCAAGCCCGGGATGACGGAAGTAGGGGACGGGGTGTCCGCTCCCCAATACAAAACAAACATCGCCTTCAATTAGGTCTTTCCTACATTATTCGGCCGTGCCAGCCTTCATCCGGCTCTTTCATTCGGTGAACAAAAAGGTGGTCGCTGCCCGGCTTGCGGGTCCGACCATGATCGGACGTGCCGCGCACATCCAGCACGCCGCGACTTGCAAATCGGCGCGCTCATAGGGCTGAACTTTCCTGAACTTTGGAATATTGCGCGGCCCTTGCGCCGACCCGATCCGGATCCAGCCGGGCGATGTCCAACGAGGGCAGCGACAGCTCGCCACGCCAAAGCGGACACCGATCAGGCGGAAGGCCTTGTCCTCAATGCCAGGGCGAGGTTCGCACGCTCCAATATACGATATAGAGCAGCCCCGCCCAGAGCAGCAGGATGAACGCCATGCCGGTCCGGCTCGACGGCCGCTCGCTGGCGGCCTCGGCAGACGCGTGGAGTTCGGCCCATAACGGGGCGGGGATCAGCCGGCGGACGGCGAGCAGGCCGAGCGGCACGATGACGAGGTCGTCGAGCCAGCCGAGCACGGGAATGAAATCGGGAATGAGGTCGATCGGCGATAGCGCATAGGCCGCGACCGCGACCGCTAGGATGCGCGCGAGCATCGGCACGCGCGGGTCGCGGGCGGCGAGCCAGGCGGCATGCGCCTCGACCGCGAGGCGGTGGCCAAGATCGCCGATGCGTTCGGAAAGGGATTTGCCGGTCATCGCTTCCCTCATTACTGTCCCCGCATGGCTATCCAACTGAAAAGCGCACGCGTTGAACGCTGGCCCGTCGCGGGGGCGTTCGTGATCAGCCGCGGATCCAAGACCCATGTCGATGTCGTCGTCGCCGAAGTCGAGGGCGATGGCGCCTATGGGCGCGGCGAGGGGACGCCGATCTATTATCTGGGAGAGGATGCCGCGGCGTGCCGCGACCAGATATTGCGCGTGGCGCCGCATATCGCCGACATGGGCGCGGCCGAGGCGCGCGCGGCGGTGCAGGAACTGATGGCGCCGGGCGCCGCGCGCAACGCGCTCGATTGCGCGCTATGGGACCTTGAGGCGCGGCAGCGCGGCCTCAGGCTGTGGCAGGTCGCGGGGTGCGACGGCGCGCCGACGTCGCGCGTCACCGCCTATACGATCTCGCTCGGCACGCCAGGGGCAATGGCCGAACAGGCGGCAACGGCCGCCGCCGACGGTTATCGACTGCTGAAGATCAAGCTGACCGGCGAGGGCGACCGGCTTCGCGTCGCGGGCGTGCGAAAGGGGGCGCCCGAGGCGCGGCTGATCGTCGACGCGAACGAAAGCTGGGGCGAGATCGATATATTGAGCGAGACCGAGGCGCTCGCCGACATGGGGGTCGAGATGATCGAGCAGCCGGTCCCCGTCGGCGCCGATGCCTTGCTCGATCCAGTCTATGCGCCGCTGCCCTTCGTTGCCGACGAAAGCTGCCAGACCGCCGCCGACATCGCGCGGATCGGGCCCTTTTACGACGGGGTGAACATCAAGCTCGACAAGGCGGGCGGGCTGACCGAGGCACTGAAAATCGCCGACGCGGCCGACGCGGCGGGGCTGTCGATCATGGTCGGCTGCATGTTGTCGACCAGCCTCGCGATCGCGCCGGCGTTCGTGCTGGCGCAGCGCGCGCGCTGGGTCGACCTCGACGGCCCCGCGCTGCTGGAGCGGGACCGCGAGGGCGGGTTCGAATATCGCGAGGGGCGGATTGGTATCTAAAGCGCCACTTCCGCATGCTGGCCGAGTTCGCCTTCCTTCATCGTCATACCCGTCGCGAGTTTGAACAAACCCTTGATGCTTGGGTCGGCGGTCCAGATTTCGGCATTGTCGAGGTCGAAGCGCAGCAGGACGAGCTTGGGGTCGTCCTTGCCGCCCTCATACCAGGCCGCGATGCTGTTGTTCCACAGCTTGTCGAGGACCGCGCGGTTACTTTCGCGAACGAGCGTTCCCGAAATGCAGGCGAAGAGGTCATGGCCCTTGGCGGCGAACTGCGCCATCGCGGGGCCGCCGCCGGCGAGCCGGTTGTCGGTCGCGGTGAAGAACCAGAAGGCGCTGTTGGCGTCCTTGTCGAGTTGCGCGTTCATAGGGATATGATGCTCGCGCTCGCCGGTGGCGCCGACCATGACATAAGGGCTGTCGGCCAGCGCCTTCCAGAACTGCTTTTTGATATCGTCGCTCATCGAAAGGCTCCTTCGTGCCCCCCGACGATCGATCAACGCGGCAAATGCATGGTTGTTGCCCGGTTCAGCGCATCCGCGGCTCCGCATAGCTGACGACCTCATATTCGATGCCGTCGGGGTCGAAGAAATAGAAGCGGCGGCCAGGTTCGTAATCGCCGTGGTTGAACGGCGTCAGCCCGACCGCCTTCACGCGCATCTCGATCGTATCGAGATCGTCGACTTGCACCCCGACATGGTTGAGCGGTGCGCCCTTTGGATATTGCACATCGGCGTGTTGGCCGTCGGGGCCGGTGTAGAGCGCGACATAGGCGGCGTCGCTGCCAAGGTGGATCGTGCGCCCGCCGTCGCGCGCGGGGCCGCGCCAGCGTTCGTGCCAGCCGAAGATCGCCGAGAGGATCCCCGCAGTGCGGTCGGGGTCGCTGACCGTCAGATTTACATGTTCGATGAAGGGGTGCGCCACCAATATTCTCCTGATTCGCGTTGACGCCCGGCTTATGAAAGCTCAAGTCAGGTTTAGATCAAGGATAAATGGCGCGCCGATCGATTTGGGCCGTCATTGCGAGCGAAGCGGGCCGCGGGCGACCGCAGGTCAACCAATCCAGAGCGGCTCTCGCATGACCTGGATTGCCGTGTCGCTTCGCTCCTTGCATTGACGGAGGAAGGGCATGCACAGAACAGACCTGATCGCGATCGGCGAACTCGCATCGCGTACCGGCGTCGCGGTTTCGGCGATCCGCTTTTATGAGGCAAAGGGGCTGATCGAGGCGCTGCGCACCGGCGGCGGGCAGCGGCGGTTCCTGCGCGCCGATATCCGCCGTGTGTCCTTCATCCTGATCGCGCAGCAATTGGGGCTGAGCCTTGAGGAGATTGCCGCCGAGCTGGCGCAGCTTCCGGCGGGGCGAACGCCCAATGGGGCCGACTGGACGCGGATCAGCACCGGGCTGAAGGCGCGGATCGACGCGCAGATCGCGGCGCTCCAACGGACGCGCGAACTGCTGGGCAATTGCATCGGCTGCGGATGCCTGTCGCTGAAGAAATGCGGGCTGTACAACCGCGACGACAAGGCGGCGCAGCGCGGGGCCGGGCCGCGCTATGTGCTGGGCGACCGGTCGGGGGAGATTGCCGAGGTCGGGTGACGCTTGCCCGGCCGGGGCATGATATGTAGTATCACTTTTATGCTAACTGTCTGGAGAGGTTGAATGAAAGCGCTTTATGCCGCCTTGCTCGCCGTTGCCGCGACAAATGCTACGCCAAGCTTTGCGGCGCCTGCCGCATCCCCACTGATTGGCAGTTGGGCCGTCGACACGTCGCGCCTGACGATGCCGCCCGAGGCGCGGCCGAAAAGCGTTACCATCAGCTATGACGATGTCGGCGGCGGCAAGTGGCGGACGAATGTCGAGGTCGTGTTGCCCGACGGAAAGAAGGTCCAGGCGATCTCGACCTATGTCCCCGACGGCACGGCGACGCCGGTCGAGGGCAATTTGGAGGCCGACATGGCAGCAACGCGGCTGCCCGAACCCGGCGTGATGGTGACCGCGCTCGCGCTGCGCGGTAATCCCGGATCGATGCGGACCTATACCGTGTCAGCCGACGGCAAGACGATGACCGAGACGGTGGTCTATTTCACGCAGGAAGGCGTGCCCGCGATGCGGACGAACCATTTCAATCGGGTGCGCTGAGGGCGATTGCCGGAGGCGGGTTTGGGGTGGGGGTTGTCGTTCCATCACCGACGTCCGTCATCCCGGTCTTGACCCGGGATCCCGCTTTTACGCGCATCGACCGGCCTTCGACTTCACGCGGGACCCCGGGTCAAGTCGAACGAGCCACGTGTCGCGTTCGAGGGTGACGATGATGGGGAGGTCTGCAACCGGTCGCTTTGAGCTCCGCCCTTTCTCCGTTCGTGTCGAGCGAAGTCGAGACACCCATCGACGAAACGCCCAGCCCGAGGGGCATCTCGACTTCGCTCGATGCGAACGGGCCGAGAAGCCAGAGCGCTGCAATCGGTCGTTTCTTCACTCTCGTCATCCCGGGCTTGACCCGGGATCCCGCTTTTTTTGACGCACCCACTGACTTCGACATCAAGCGGGACCCCGGATCAAGTCCGGGGTGACGATGATAGAGTCTGTCCGCAACCGGTCGTTAGCGGCAGCTGATCAAACGGCGGGCAGCTTTTCAATCTCCGGTGCGCCGGCGAGGCAGGGGCCGAGTTTGGCGCCGAGGGTGCGGAAATGGTCCGATGCGCGGTGCGCCTCGACCGCCGCGTCGTCGTCATAGCATTCGAGCACCTTGTACACACCGGTTTCGGCGGTGCGGAACAGCTTGTAATAGCTGTTGCCGGGCTCGTTCGCGCGCACCGCAGGGGCGAGTTCGGCGAACACGCCCTCGAATTCGGCTTCCTTGCCGGGCTGGACGCGCAGCGTTGCGATCACACCGATACCACTCATGTCTCTCTCCTGAATTCAGGCCTTGAGGTCGGGGTCGACGGTCCAGCCGTCCTCGACCTGAATGCCGAAGCTGTTCAAAATCATCGATACTTGCGTGTATTGGCCGACGGTCATCACCAGATCCATGCGGCCCTTGTCGCCGAGCGGCGCCAGCGCCGCCCAGCTTGCGTCGGTGACGAAATGATTGCCGGTCAGATCGTCGGTGGCGCGGAGCATCGCGCGGTCGAGGTCGTTCCAGCCGTCGGCGTCGGGCCCGGCCTTGATGCGCGCGATCTCGTCTTCGGTGAGCCCGCAGTCGAGCCCGATGCGCTTGTGCTGCGTCCACTCATAGCCCGATCGGCAATTATAGCCGGTGCGCAGGATGACGAGTTCGCGGTCGCGCGGCGAAAGCGCGTTGCGTTTTGACAGGATGTAATTGCCCCAGCCGAGAAAGGCGGTCAGCGCCTTGGGCGCATGGGCAAGGGTGCGGAAGATGTTCAGGATCTTGCCGCCCCCGACCTTGCCGCCTTCGGAGGCAAGGAAGGGTTCGAGCGCGGTGCGCTGATCGGCATCGAGCCGGTCCAAATCGACCGGCTCGATACGCGGTTGGCGGAGTCTCACTTAAAGGGGCCGCAAATCAGAAGACCTCGAACAGGCCTGCTGCGCCCTGGCCGCCGCCGATGCACATCGTCACAACGGCGTATTTCACGCCGCGGCGCTTGCCCTCGATCAGTGCGTGGCCAACGCAGCGCGCGCCGGTCATGCCGAAGGGGTGGCCGATCGAGATCGAGCCGCCGTTGACGTTGAGCAGCTCGTTCGGAATGCCGAGCTGATCGCGGCAATAGAGGACCTGCACGGCAAAGGCTTCGTTGAGTTCCCAGAGGCCGATGTCGTCCATCTTGAGGTCGAAGCGTTCGAGCAGCTTCGGGATCGCGAAGACGGGGCCGATGCCCATTTCGTCGGGCTCGGTGCCCGCGACCGCCATGCCGACATAACGGCCGAGCGGCTGGAGGCCCTTCTTCTCGGCAACCTTGGCTTCCATCAGCACCGCGGCCGATGCGCCGTCGGAGAGCTGGCTGGCGTTGCCCGCAGTGATCGAGAAGCCTTCGCCCATCACGGGCTTCAGGCTGAGCAGCCCTTCGAGCGTCGTGTCGGGACGGTTGCACTCGTCCTTGTTGGCGACGACGTCCTTGAAGCTGACTTCCTTCGTTTCCTTGTCGACGACCGCCATGGTCGCATTGCAGGCGACGATCTCGTCGTCATATTTGCCCGCAGCCTGTGCCGCGGCCGTGCGCTGCTGCGACTGGAACGAATATTCGTCCTGATATTCGCGGCTGATGTTGTAGCGCTTGGCGACGACCTCTGCCGTGCCGATCATCGGCATATAGGTGTCCTTGTGCATCGCGATCAGCTCGGCGTCGGTTTCGATGAACACCTTGCCGCTGCCGCTGACCTTCGAGATCGATTCGATGCCGCCGGCGACCGCGATATCCTGACGGTCGACGATGATCTGCTTTGCGGCGGTGGCGATCGTCATCAAGCCCGACGAGCATTGGCGGTCGATCGACATGCCGGGGACGGTGACGGGCAGGCCGGCGCGCAGCGCGATCAGGCGCGCGACGTTCATCGTCTGCGAGCCCTGCTGCATCGCGGCGCCGAACAGCACGTCGTCGATCTCGCCGCCCTCGATGCCGGCGCGCTCGACCGCGGCGCGGACCGCATGGGCGCCCAGCGTCGGTGCAAGCGTGTTGTTGAACGAACCGCGTGCCGCCTTGGTCAGCGGGGTGCGGGCGGTGGAGACGATAACTGCGTCACGCATGTTTGGAGTCCTTTTCGTTGGTTCCGGTTATCTTAACGGGGGAGGTCCGCTGGCAAAGCTATGCTTTAGACGAAGAACTGGCTGATCCATTCGGCGATCAGGGCGGGCTTTTCCTCGCCCTCAATCTCGACCGTCACTTCGTTGGTCTGTTGCCACTGGCCGGGGCGCTTTTCTTCCAGCTCTAGCAGTTTCACATGGCTGCGCACGCGCTTGCCCGAGCGGACAGGCGACAGGAAGCGGACCTTGTTGCAGCCGTAGTTGACGCCCATCTTCACGCCGCCGACCTTGGGGCCGTCGGTGCTCGCGCCGAGCATCGGCATCAGCGACAGGGTGAGGAAGCCATGCGCGATCGTGCCGCCAAAGGGCGTCAGCTTCGCCTTTTCGTCGTCGATATGGATGAACTGATGGTCGCCGGTCGCGTCGGCAAACTTGTTGATCATCTCCTGATCGACGAGCACCCAGTCCGACGTGCCGAGATGCTCGCCGACTTTGGTTTGCAGTTCCTGCGGCGTGATGGTGGCCATATTCATCCCCTCAATAGCTGGTTCGGGGCGCGTTCTAGGCCTCTCTTGACGCGTTGCACAAGGGCCAAGCCCCGCAGCCGCGGCGCCGTAGCGTCAGCCGGGCTTTGCTGCCTTTGCCGCCGCCGCCCTGGGCTTTGGAGACTCGGGATAGGGCATGATCATGGTCCCGTCGGGCGCCGCGGTAAAGCTGGTCTGCGTCGGATAGGCAAAGCTGTATCCCGCGCGCGTCATCGCGTCGAACAGGCGGATGGCGATATCGGTCCGCGCCGCGGCGACTTCGTCGAACTGGTCGCTGAACACGTCGAAAAGCAGCTCAAAATCGAGGCTCGACGGGCCGAAGCTCAGGAAGCTGGAGCGGATGAACTCCTGGCCGCCCGCGACGACCTGTTCCTCGAGCAAGGCCGGCAGGTCGCGCAGCATCTCGGGCGTCGTCTGATAGATGACGCCGATCTTGAAGGTGATCCGGCGGCGATGGAGATGCGCGAAATTGGTGATCTCCTTGCTCAGGAGATTGGTGTTCGAGATGACCAGCAACTCGCCGTTGAGCGAGCGGAGGCGCGTGCTCTTCAGCCCGATACGCTCGACCGTCGCGGTGCTCATGTCATATTTGATCGTTTCGCCGACCCGGAACGGGCGGTCGAAGATGATCGACAGCGAGGCAAAGAGATCCGAGAAAATGCCCTGCGCCGCGAGGCCGATCGCGATGCCGCCGATGCCGAGACCGGCGATCAGGCCGGTGACATTCACCCCCATATTGTCGAGGATGACGATCGTCGCGATCGCGAACAGCGCGACGCTGATCAGCAGGCGGATGATGCCCATCGCATTGCTGAGCGTCTCGTTATTACCCTCCGCGGCGCGGCGCTGGATCAGCCCGAGGACGATCTCGCGCGCCCAGATCGCGACCTGCAGCACGACCGCGACGGTAAAGGCGAACTGGATGATCTGCATGATCACCGCGGGCGGCTGCGCATAGCCCGCGACCATGCGGATCGCGATGATCGCGAGCACGGTCGACTTGGTCTTGTGGATCACGCGGCCGGCGATGTGGGTCAGCGTCAGCTCGCCTTCGGCCGATTGCGCGTGCTTTAGCGCGAAGGTGCGGACCATCGACAAGATGAAATAGATGAGCAGCCCGGCGCCGATCGCGATGCCGATCTGTAGCCAGTGGCTGTTCACCCACGCGACGCTGAGATCCCAATAGCGCTGGAGGTCGTCGAGCGGGTTGGTTGGGGCGGCCTTTGCGGGCGCGGCTTTCGGGGCAGCATTGGTCGCGGCGGCGAACAGGGAGAAGGTCACGTCAGGTCCTCTTGGGTCGGATCAGGCGGATTGAAGCAGCACCGCGGCCGCGGGTGCCTGCTCCAGATAGGTCAAAAATCCGCGTTCGTAACGCGAAAGATAGCGGGCCGCGCGCGGGAGCTTGCCGACCGCAGCGGCAAAGTCCTCACGCGCCTGCGCCGCAGCAAGCATCGCGGGGTGGACATAGGCCTTGCGCGCGATGGCGGGTGTGTTGCCGAGGCGATCGGCGACATGTTCGAGCATCGCTTTCAACGTCGGCGGCTGGGGCGCGTCGTAGAGGAAGGCGAAGGCCTCGACGCTCGCGGTCCATGTGCGGAAATGCTTGGCGCTGAATTCGTCGCCCATCGCTTCGCGAATATAGGCGTTCACATCTTCGGAGGCGACGGCGCAGACGCCGTCGCCATCGTCATATTGGAAGAGATTCTGACCGGGCAGGTCCTGAAGCCGGCGGACGAGCGTCGTCAGGCTGCGGTCGCTGATCGTCACCTCACGCTTGGCGCCGCCTTTGGCGATATATTTGAGGCGGAGCGTCTTGCCCGAGAGTTTGGCATGGCGCTGGCGCAGCGTCGTTGCGCCGAAGCTTTTGTTCGCCGCGACATATTGTTCGTTCCCGACGCGCAGCGCGGCAAGGTCCAGCAACCGCACCACCGCCGCGACGACGCGTTCGGAACATAGCGTCCGGCGATTCAGATCGTCTTCGAGGCGCGCGCGCAGCAACGGCAGCGCATGGCCGAAGGCGGCGCAGCGGTCATATTTGTCGGCCTCACGCGCGATGCGAAATTCGGGATGATAGCGATATTGCTTGCGCCCGCGTGCGTCGTATCCGGTCGCGAGGATATGGCCGTTGGGGGCGGGGCAGAACCACGCATCCTCATAGGCCGGCGGCAGCGCGATCGCGTTGAGGCGGTCGATCTCGTCGCGGTCGCGGATGACCTTTCCCTTGGCGTCGCGATAAAGCCAACCGACGCCCGAGCGCGTGCGGCTGATGCCGGGCAGGCTGTCGTCGACATGGATCAGGCGCGGGGCGGGCATGGGGCATTAGCGCCCCGGAGGCCCGGTTGGTTCCGGCCGAACGGTTTCAGGGTCAGCCGGCGTTCGGCATCATATGCCGCGCGGGTACCTGCGCCGGGCGATCGGTCAGCGGGCGCCATCCCGCCTCCTGTTCGCGGCGGCGGCAATAGGTCGACAGCCCCATTTCGAGCGCGAGCATCATGTAGATGAACGGCTGGAAGGCGATGCTGACGAACAGCGATCCGATCATATAGGTGATGTGACCATGCTGAAGCGCGGTCGCGAGCGGTGCGATCCACTGCTCCTCGGCGCGCCGTGTCTTGAGGTAACGCCGTCGCAGCTGCTCCATCCGGAAGAGTCCGGTGACGTGCAGGATCAGCCACAGCGCCAAACCGGGATAGCCCTGTTCGCCCAGCATCTCGAAATAGCTGGAATGGAAGGCGCGCGACTTTTCATCGTGCACGGTCGCCTCGGCCGCCATCGGCTGGTTCGGATCATAGGCGCCGCCCGTCGTTTCGACGCGCAGCGAGTTTTGCAAATAGGCGTTGAAGCCGCCGCCGAACGGATTGTCCTTCACATATTCCCAGGTCCACGCCCACACCGCGACGCGCGTCGAGGCGGATTGGTCCGATTTATAGCCCTGGATCGTTTCCATCCGCTGGGTGAAGCTTTGCGGCAGAAAGGGCACGACCGCGAGCGCGAGCAGCGCAGCCCCCGCCATATAGAGGAGCCGATGCTTGACCGCGCGCAGCGACAGGATCGCAAGCACGACAAGGCAGACGAGCCCGGTGCGCGCCTGTGTCCCGACGGGCAGCAGCGCACAGGCAAAGACGAGCGCGAAGCAGAAGAGCGACACGCGCCAGTCGGGCGGGAAGATGGTGCCGTGGCGGCGATACCAGAGGATCAGCGGGATGATCGATATGCCGACCGCCGACATGATCGACCCTTCGTAAAGGCCGTAATTTTCAGCGAGCAGCAGTTGCAGCGAGCCATATCCGCCGCCGCCGCCCGCCGTCTTGATCCCGCCCGCGATCGCGATCGCGCCCGCCGACAGGAGCATGATGACGATCAGCGCCTCGATACGCAATTTGGTGCGCAGCGTGAGGGGCAAGAAAATCGCCCAGACCAGCGCCTTCCACACCCAGCTCCATTTGTCCGCGGCCTCGACCGGAAAGTCGGCGTTGATCGTCGTCATCCAGCAATAGAACATCAGGATCAGCAGAAGGATTTGCCGGCCCGACCACCGTGTATCGCGCTTGTCATCGGCTACCAGCCAGCCCACGATCGCAAGTCCGAAGACGATCAGCGAGACGGGGATCGAGTTGATCAGGAAATAGCTCAAACGCTGCGGCGCGACGATGTCGATGTAGCAAAAGCAGAGTATGAACAGGAACGGCTTGCGAAAGCCGATCCCGATGAAGGCAAACAGAAAGGCGACGAACGCGATGTCACGCATCGGCGCGGACATCCGGTTCGGCGCGTTCGGCGTCGCGGCGCTGTTGCCATAGCTGTCGCGGGCTCACCTCGCGATCGAGATCGTCGCGATAGAGCAGGCGCCAGAGCGCAATCGCCATCAGGACGTGAGTCAGGGCAATGGAAAAATTGTCGACCATATAAGGTGTTGCCTACGCTATCTGGGTTGACGCCGCGTTAAGCCTTGTCTGCGAAAGACCTGCTCGATGACCCGAATTTTGCACGTTCTCGACCATAGCCTGCCCGCGCATAGCGGCTACACCTTTCGCACGCGCGCCCTGATGAAGGCGCAGGTGGCGAAGGGATGGGAGGTCGCGGGCGTGACCGGCGTGCGCCACCCTGAACCCGGCGCTGATGGCGAAACCGTCGACGGGCTGACTTTCTATCGCACCCCGCCGATCGCGTCCGCGCCGCCGCCGATCCGCGAATGGCGCGAGATCGGCGCGCTGGCGAAGCGCGTCGAGGCGTTGGCGAAAATATGGAAGCCCGATGTACTCCATGCGCATTCGCCGGTGCTCGACGGGCTCGCGGCGCTGCGCGTCGGCAAGAAGCTGGGCATTCCGGTCATCTATGAAATTCGCGCCTTTTGGGAGGATGCGTCAGTCGGCAACGGTACGGGGCGCGAGGGTAGCTTGCGTTACTGGCTGACCAAACAGCTTGAAACGCATGCGGTGAAATCGGCCGATGCGGTGGCGGTGATCTGCGAAGGGCTGCGCGGCGACTTGATCGCGCGCGGGATCGACGCGGACAAGATCACCGTCTCCCCAAATGGCGTCGACCTTGAGCTGTTCGGCGATCCGCCGCCACGCGACGATGCGCTTGCCGACGCGCTGGGTCTTTCCGTCGACGACGCGATCATCGGCTATATCGGCAGCTTTTACGACTATGAGGGCATTGACGATCTGATCGCCGCGATGCCCGCACTCGTCGCTGCGCAGCCGACGGCGCGCCTGCTCCTTGTCGGCGGCGGCCCGATGGAGGCAGCGCTGAAGGCGCAGGCAGCAGCATCGCCGGCCGCCGAACATATATATTTCGTCGGCCGCGTGCCGCACCAGGAGGTCGAGCGTTATTATTCGCTGATCGATATCCTTGCTTATCCGCGCAAGAAGATGCGGCTGACCGACCTGGTAACGCCGTTGAAGCCGCTCGAGGCGATGGCGCAGGGCAAGCTGGTGGCAGCGTCCGATGTCGGCGGGCACCGCGAACTGATCGAGGATGGCGCGACGGGGACGCTGTTCGCGCCCGACGACCCTGCCGCGATCGCCGACGCGCTCGCCAAGCTGCTGGAAAATCGGACAATGTGGCCGGACCGGCGACGCACGGCGCGTATTTTTGTCGAAAGTCATCGTAACTGGTCATCAAACATTTTACGTTACGAGCCAGTTTACCAGCGATTGTTGCGCGACGACTGAGTGCGGCGCCTGTAAGTGAAGCGGATGGCCCGCCGGGGCCGATGGATTTGAAACGATATGGAAGAGACGAGCGAGAACCGGGCCAAGACGACGGCGATCGCGCTGCTGCGCGCGCTTCAGCCCGCGATTCCGGCGGTGATCGGCGCTGCGGCGCTGACCTTTCTGTTCGCTGCGGTCATGCCCTTTTCCTGGGTTTCGGCGATTAGCTGGAACCTTTATCTCGACCGCCTCTCCGACCTGTTCGTCCAGCCTATCGGCAATGGCGGACGGCTTGCGCTCGCGTTCGGCATGTCGGCATTTGCCGCGGTCATCGCGGGCCTTGTCGCACTTGTGATCGCAAAGCCCGAAGCGGCAGGGCTGTCCGCGCTGCGCAATCCTTTCCGCCGCGCGTCGACGGTGGCGGATGACGACGAGCCCGTTCTGACGCGCCGCCGCGTCGACGTACATCCCGACGACCCACCGCGCCCGCCGATCCGTGCGGGCCGCGACCTGCCCGCGGGCGGGCTGGGGCCGGTGCGATCGCCCGGCGCCTATGAAGCTGCCGAATTCGACCCCTGGCCCGGCAAGGAAGCGGCCGAAGCCGAGGACGAACTGGTGCTCGCCGATCTTGCACCCGAAGAGGAATTCGAGGGCGAGGCGCCCTGGCTGCAACCCGCCGAGATGACGTCGCCGCCGCCGATGCCAGATCCCGCCGACAAATCGCTCGGCGCGATGGTCGCGCGCTTCGAGGCGGGGTTGACCCGGCGTCGGCAGGCTACGCCTCCTTCGACGGCGGCCATCCCGGTCCCCGAAGCCGCGAACGCCGAAGAGCAGGAGCTCGAGGTCGATTTCGCGCTCGAGGCTGCGCTCAGCACGCTTCAACGCATGACGCGCCAGTCGGTAGGCTAATCCTCGACCGTCAGGATTTCGATCCGCAGCATATCCGGATTCGCTTCGCACTCGACCACGACATCGGCGACAATATGCCCCGGCAGCGACCATTCGATCGCGCCGAGCCGGTCGTGCAGTGCACGGCGCACCATCTCCGCATCGCCCGTCGTCAGCGTGCAGGGGAATATGTGACGTGCGCCGACGAAGCTCGCGCTCGCCCACGGGCGAAAGGTCGAGGCGCCGGGTGTAATCCCTTCCTGTAATTCGCGCATGAGCAGGCGGCGCAACCGCCGGTGCGGACAGCCGGGGCGCGGCGGCCGTGCGGGGGACCAGCGCATCATGCTGCTACTCCCGCCTCTAGCCGGCGCCCGGCACGCGTCCGGCGGTCGCCGCACGGCGCGACCTGGCCCGCTCGGCAGTCCGCGCGCCATTTGTTCATGAAATGTTCCACACGGCATATCAATTCGCGCCCCGGTTCGCGCCCGCTCCGGAGGTCGGCGACAAGGCGTGGATCGCGAACCGCGGCGCGGCCGAACACGCTCGGCGGCATCGCCGATTCTTTCAGAAAGGCGTCGATCCGTTGCAACAGGCTGCGCTCCATCATTTCCTCCCGATTGGCTCAAAACCGGGCGACTCACCCGATAGGATATTTCCTATTTGATGCCGCATTTCCTGCTTGTCTAGGAAAAATCCTCTTGCTAGGAACGAAATAGGAAGGACCAGCCCCAAGCGACCCATGGCCGACTATGTTCAGGATCCGCGCGCCGCGCTCGACCGTCTCTTGACCGACAAGGGGATCGACTATGCGCGCCTGTCGCAGGTGATCGGGCGCAATCCTGCCTATATCCAGCAATATATAAAACGCGGCTCGCCGCGGCGGCTTGCCGAACAGGACCGGGCGCGCATCGCGGCCTATCTTGGCGTTTCCGAAGCGCTGCTTGGCGGCCCGGTGCAGCGCGTCGCCACCGCGGCGAGGGGTCGGGGTCCCGGCATGATATTGGTGCCGAAGCTTGCGATCGGTGCGTCGGCAGGCGCTGGGGCGAGCGTCGATGGCGAGCCGGTGGAAGGTGAGGTCGCGTTCGACCCCAAATGGCTGCGCGAGCTGGGCGCCGATCCGCGCGCGCTCAGCATCATTCGCGTCGAGGGCGATTCGATGGCGCCGACACTGAACGATGGCGACGACATATTGGTCGACGGCGGCGACGCTGCGGCGCGACTACGCGACGGCATCTATGTGCTGCGCATGGACGATGTGCTGATGGTGAAGCGCGTCGCGCGCTCGCCGGGCCAGGGGCGCATCTCGGTGATCAGCGACAATCCGCATTATCGCAGCTGGGATGACCTGCCGATGGCGTCGGTGCAGTTGGTCGGCCGTGTCGTATGGACGGGCCGGCGGGTGCGATAAGCGGCTTAGCGCGGGGCCGCCATCAAGGCTTCGATCTCATGCTCGAGCACTTCGGCGCGCTGGCATTGGTCTTCGTTGCCGTCACGGCATTTTTCGGCCGCCTTGTCGCGCTGGCGCGACAGCTTGCCCATCTGCTCCTCGCGTTTGCGCATTTCGCGCCCGCGGTTGCGGTCCGCTTCGTCCTGGCTGGTGGTCGACCAGTCGGCGACCTGGCCGACGGCTTTGACCGGAGCCGTGACCACGGTCTTCACCGCGCTGACGCAACCGGTGAGCAATGGCGCGGCCATGACCGCAATGATGATAGCGCGCATTTCATTCTCCTCACCGACGCCGCGCAATCGCATAATCCTCTCGATCTGAACAGGATATTGCGACGGGGTGACGTGACACTTCGGCCATGTGTCACATCACTGAAATAAATGGTTAAATTCGTGTTTACCAAGTCGTTCTAGGTCGGGGCGCGAACGGTCGCAACATGAAGAGAGTCGAATGAACGCCATGGGATATGCCTTTACGCCAGCGTCGGGCCACGCGTCCGCGATCGGCGCCGATGCGCATATGTCCGAGGTCATCGACCTGTTCCGCGGCAATCCGCAGCTCCGCGCGCTTGCGGTGATCGATGGCGAAGACCGGCCGGTGGGGATCATTCGCGAACAGCGCGTGCGCGAGCTGTTGTTCTGCCCCTTCTGGTTTTCGCTGATGCAGAACCCGACGATCGGCGGTTCGATCGCCTCGATGATCGAACAATGCCCTGTCGCCGACGTGACGCGATCGACCACCGATTTATTGCGTATCGTCGCGCAATCGCCGGGGCAGCAGGAATTGATTCTCGTGCGCGCAGGGCGTTTCGTCGAGACGCTCGACAGCGGGCAACTCGCGAAGCTCGCGATGCTGCGCGACGTCGAAGTCGCACAGGAACGTGCGGCGCGCGCGACGCATATCGACGATGCCGGGCGGCGGTTCCAACAGGAGATAAGCGCGCTTACCGAACGGCTGTCCGAGATGGCGCGCAAGGTCGAGACAGTCGCCGCCACCTTGTCCGAACGCGCGCAGCAAACGGGGCGCGACGCAGTCACCGTCGCGGGCGCGACGGCGCAGACGCTTGCCGGACTGCAGGACCTTGGCGACCGGGGTCATGCACTCGCCGCGACGATGGCGAGGATCGTCGACGACGGATCGCGCGCACGCGCGGTCCGCGGCGACGCGCACCGCAAGATCAAGCTTGCGAGCGAGCGGGCTGTCGCGCTGAAAGCGGCGAGCCAGTCGATCGAGCAGATGCTTGCCCTGATCATCGACATGGCGAGCCGGACCAACATGCTGGCACTCAATGCGGGGATTGAGGCGGCGCGTGCCGGCGATGCCGGCCGCGGCTTTGCCGTGGTAGCGTCGGAAGTGAAGACGCTGGCCAGCCAGACGCGGTCCGCCGCCGGCGATATCACCCAATATGTCGACCGCATCCGCGATATTGTCGAACAGGTCGCGGCGGGGTTTGTCGAGGTCGAGAAGGCGATCGACGCGAACAACGGTTTTTCCGATGCAATCGACCATGCGGTCGACGGGCAGAGCGCGACGACGCTGACGATTGCCAGCTATGTCGAACAGGCCGTCTTTGCGGGCCGCGAGATCGACGCGCGCGTCCGTGAGATCGGATATGGCGCGAGCGCGGTCGGCGACGGCGCGCAGTCGCTGGGTCAATTGTCCGCCGGGCTGAGCGAGGCCGCATTGTCGCTGCACCAGCGCGCGCGCAACTTCGTCGAAACGGTCGCTGCGGCCTGATTCATCGCGCTCGGACAAGGGCTTGCCCGACGGCGCAACCCTGATAGGATGAACCCCGCGCCGGAGGCGTCTGAGGCCACCGGCGGGGAGGAGGGTCATCATGACGAATATCCAAAAGGGTCTGGCCGAGTTTATCGGCACGTTCTGGCTTGTGTTCGGCGGCTGCGGCAGCGCGGTCCTCGCTGCGGCATTCCCCGATGTCGGCATTGGATTGCTTGGCGTATCGCTTGCCTTCGGCTTGACGGTCGTCACCATGGCTTATGCGATCGGGCATATTTCGGGCTGTCACCTCAACCCGGCGGTCACGGTGGGGCTGTGGGCGGGTGGGCGTTTCGACGCGCGCGATATTCCGCTCTATGTCATCGCACAGGTGCTGGGCGCGATCGTCGCGGCCTTCCTGCTCTTCTATGTCGCCAGCGGCAGTCCTGCCTATGATCTCGCCACCAAAGGCCTTGCCGCCAATGGTTTCGGCGCGGGTTCGCCGGGAGGCTATGACATCTGGTCGGGCTTCATTATCGAAATCGTGCTGACAGCCTTTTTCCTGTGGATCATCATGGGGGCGACCGATGGGCGTGCGCCAGCGGGCTTTGCGCCGATCGCGATCGGCCTTGCACTGACGCTGATCCACCTCATCTCGATCCCGGTTACGAACACCTCGGTCAACCCGGCGCGCAGCACCGGCCCGGCGCTCGTCGTCGGCGGCATCGCCCTTCAGCAACTATGGCTGTTCTGGGTCGCGCCGTTGATCGGCGGGGCGATCGGCGGCCTGCTTTACAAGACGCTAGGCGCCGACAGATTCCCGAAACCGAATATCGAGGGCGAATAATCGCCGATCCGGCGGGGGCCTGGGGCCTCCGCCGGCCTTATTTCAGCAGGTCGACCGCAAAGGCGCGCACTTGGTCGGCCATGTCGGGGCGCGCCAGCGCGACCGCGAGATTGGCCTGGATATATCCGGCCTTCGATCCGCAGTCATAGCGCGCGCCGTCGAAGGTGACGGCGTGGAAGGGCTGGTTGCCGATCATCGTCGCCATCGCATCGGTTAGCTGGATTTCGCCGCCCGCGCCCTTTTCCTGGCGTTCGAGTAGCCGCATCACTTCGGGCTGGAGGATATAGCGGCCCGAAATGATCAGATTCGATGGCGCTTCGGCGACCGGCGGTTTTTCGACGAGGCCGCGGACTTCGGTCAGCGCCCCGTCGCGCGCGCCGGGCGCGATGACGCCATAGGAGGACACCTGCTCGTGCGGCACTTCGAGCACCGAGATCAGGTTGCCGCCGACCTTTTGATACGCATCGACCATCTGCTTCATGCAACCAGGCGAGCCGTGCATGAATTCGTCGGGAAGGAAGATCGCAAACGGCTCGTCCCCGACGATATCGCGCGCGCACCAGATGGCATGGCCCAGGCCCAACGGTTCCTGTTGCCGCACATAGGCGCAGGCGCCGGGGCCGAGGCGGGTCGGTTCGAGGACGGACAGATCCTTGCCGCGTTCCGACATCGTCTTTTCGAGTTCGAAGGCGACGTCGAAATGATCCTCGATCGCGCTCTTGCCGCGACCGGTGACGAAGATCATCTGTTCGATCCCCGCCTCGCGCGCTTCGTCGACCGCGTACTGAATCAGCGGCCGGTCGACGACAGGCAGCATTTCCTTGGGGATCGCCTTGGTCGCGGGCAGGAAGCGGGTGCCGAGACCGGCGACGGGAAAGACGGCTTTGCGGATCGGTTTCATACGCGAGGGCTTAGCGGCGAACTTCGATCAAGAAAAGGGCGCGGACTGCGCCGCGCGCCGCGTCACTGCGGCGTGACGATCACGACGACGCGCCGATTGTCCTGCCGCCCCTCCGGCGTTGCGTTGCTCGACAGCGGCAGGGTCTCCCCGCGGCCGACGATCTGATCCGCGGTAAACTGCATGCCGCCCGCCTGCATCGGCCCCGCGACGGCCTGCGCCCGCGCCTGCGACAGCGTCAGATTATAGGCCGAGGTGCCCGTCGAATCGGTGTGACCTTCGATCCGCGCGGTCGGGATGCCGACCGCGACGAGTTTCGCGGCGATATCGGTGATGCGCTGTTGCTGCTCGGGCGTCACGCTGCTCTCGTTCGATGGGAAAAGCAGTCGTTCGGGCATGCTCAGCATCCAGCCGGGGCCGGTTTCGACGAAGCCCTGCGACTGGAGGACCGCAATCTGCGCGGCGTTGAAACCGGTCATTGGCGGCACGCTTTGGCACGCCGCGAGCAAGGCGGCGAAGCCGATGAGGAAGAGGGTCCGGATCGATCGGGGGAAATCAAGGTTCACGGCGTCACTCCGTTTGTCATCAGATGGAACGGTTGGTCAGCTTGTCGGCATACATCGCCGCGTCGGCGGCGGTCAGCAGCGCGGTGGCGTTGCTGCCATCGTCGGGAAAGACCGCGACCCCGACGCTGACCGCCGCGCGATAGGTCGCGCCGCCCGGCAGCGCGATGGGCTGCGACACGCAGGCGCGGATGCGGTTTGCGAGATCGTCGGGAACGGCTTCGCTGTCGAGCGGGTCGATGAGGACGATGAATTCGTCTCCGCCGATCCGCGCAGCGAAATCGCCCTTGCGAAGCGTGTCCTTGATGCACGACGACAGCGCCACGAGCACGGTGTCGCCCGCCGCATGGCCGAAATTGTCGTTCGCCGCCTTGAAATTGTCGGCGTCGATGAAGAGCAGGGCAAAGCGGTCGCCGCGGCCCTCCGCCACCTGGATGCGCTTCGTCAGTTGCTCGTCGAAGGCAGCGCGGTTCGGCATCGCGGTCAGCGTGTCATGCGAGGCGCGGTGCGCGAGCATGGCGCGCTCGCTTTCCATATGGCCCTGCCACCCCTGCAATTCGTCGAGCAGCGAATTGATGTCGCCGCCCAGCCGGTCGAGTTCGGCAATGCCAAGCGGCTTGACCCGCTTGTCGAAGCGCCGGTGCAGCCGCACGTCGTGGGCGACGGTCGCGATTTCGTTGAGCGGCTTGACGAGTTCATATTCGAACCGCCGCGCGAGGAAGATGGTGCCGAACGCGGTGATGAGCAGGCAGCCGAGGCCGGCAAGCAGGCCGAGGCGGACATAATCGACCAACGTCGAGCTGTCGCCCCACACCTCGATCTTGCCGATCGCCGATCCGTTGCGCTGGACGGTGACGGCAAAGGGGCGGGGGAAGAAGATGCGGGTCAGGATCGGCGCCGGATCGGCGACGGGCGAGGTCCATTCGGTGACCGGCCGGCCGACGTCGTTGAGCACGCGAAGCCGGGCGATCCCGGGAATGCGAGTCAGCGGCTCAAGCCCTTCGCGGACCGCCTGCGGATCGTTGAATACCAGCGCGGGTTCGACGCCATAGGCGCCGAGCTGTGCGGCGAGTTCCATATTGCGGTCGGCATAGCCGCGCAGCGCGGTGACACCCGCGAGCAGGATGGTCAGGCCCGAGAGCGCGACTGCGAACAGTGTGATGCCGAAATGAAAGCGCGACAGCAGCTTTTGCAGCGTCGTGCGGGCGCCGATCCGTTCGACGGGGGGCGGGGTGGCTGCTGGGCCGGTCATGACGTCCCCCCTTCGCCGACGCCAATCCGTAACACGCGCGGGTCGATCCGGAGTGGGCCGCGACCGATCGCGTCGATATTGACCGAAAAGCTGAGGCTTCCCGCCTTGTTGTTCAGGCAGAACATCGCGCCATAGATGCAGGCGGCATCGTCGTCGGTGATGGTGAGGACCGGGCGCCCACGCACCCAGGCGATCAACTGCCGGCGGTCGGCAACGGGCATCCGGCCGAGAAACAGGATATCGCAGTCGGGGTTCACGGCGGCCGCGGCGATCCGGCGAACCGTGACCGAACCGGGGCCCGGCACATCAGGGGCCATGCGATCGGCCAGTCGCGGCGTTCCGACCATGCACATGATGCGTCCGGTCGGCGGCGCGGCGTCGGGCCAGCGCGCATAGCTGACAATGCCGCCAACCATCCGGTTGACGGCGCGCGTCATTCCGCCGTTGCTGTCTTCGACGATTGTCTGGCTTGCGGCCTGCGCCGCCATGTGCGGTGCCGTGACCAACGTGCCAATCAGAAACAGTGATGCCAGCACCCGGCAGCGCCCCCAACTGCGTTTCAGGGGCATCCTGCCCCAGCGAAGGCGCGTCCGCTAGTCAAAACAATTGGAAAGTCAATGAAAACTGACGTCATGCGGCCATCTTGCAACAGCGGCCGCATGACTGGTCGAACGATTACGCGCTACGCAAACGATCACTGAATCCTTTGCGCAATTTGGCCAGTTTCGGCGGGATGACCGCCATGCAATAGGGATTGCGTTGACCTTCGCCTTCCCAATAGGCCTGATGATAATCCTCTGCCGGATACCATTCGGACGCGCTCTCGATCGTGGTGACGATCGGTGCGGGCCAGTCAGCGGCCGCACGATCGATCCCCGCACGCGCCGCATCGGCCTGCGCCGCATCGAGCGGGAAGAGCGCGCTGCGGTACTGGGTGCCGATGTCGTTGCCCTGGCGGTTGAGCGTCGTCGGATCGTGCGTTGCAAAATGAACGTCGAGCAGGTCGTCGTATGAAATGACGGCGGGGTCGAATGTAATGCGAATCGCTTCGGCATGGCCGGTATCGCCGCCGCACACCTGCTTGTAGGTCGGGTTGGCGACCGATCCGCCGATATAGCCGCTCTCGACGCTCTCGACGCCTTCGAGCGACTGGAACACCGCTTCGGTGCACCAGAAGCAGCCTCCGGCAAAAATGGCGGTCTCTTGGGTCATGGGCGTCGATCCTTGTTGGGAAAGGGGGATTGTCCGCAAAATAGGATGTGCGCGCACCTATTCCAAGGGCGCCGGCTCACCGATCAGCGGTGGGCGGAGCGGCTGGCCCGCGGTGCGCGCGGCAGCGACCGCCGCCGCTTCGGCTTCGAGCGCGGCGACGCGTTCGCGCCAGGGCGGGTGTGTGCCCGCCTGGAACAGCGGCCGGCCCTTTCGTTGGCCAAAGCGGGTCCAGAACCGCGCGGCTGACGCGGGGTCGTAACCCGCACCGGCCAGCAGCCACACCGACAGCCGGTCAGCCTCGACCTCAGTCTGTCTGAACAAGCGGGCGTTGCGGCCGAACTGCTTACCGAGCCCGCGATCGACCCCCGCCGCGTCGAGCCGGGCCCGGTGGTGCAGGATATTGTGCGCGAGTTCGTGCGCGATCGCCGCCGCAAGTTCTTGGTCATCGGATGCGAAATCGGCGAGTCCCTGATTAACGAGGACCATTCGCCCATCGGCGACGGCGGCAGGCCTGTCGCTGGTTTCGACACGAAAATCGCTGATGCATCCGGCCACGGGCGTGACGCTGACGATGCGTCCTGCACCGATGTGGAGCGTCAATGGAGTGCCAGCGGGTAGCGCGGCGAGGCTCGTTTCGATCGCGGTGATCCGCGCAAAAGGATGGTCCCCGACGCCGTCAGGGACGGGGGCGCTGCCGATGCCCGTCACCGGCGTGCCGACGGTCATTCCGGCCGATGCAGCAGGAGAGGCTGGCGCGAGCGCGGCAATATAGGCGTGATTATGATCATCCGCGCCATAGGCCGCGAGAGCTTCGGAGCGGCGGTCCGCCGCATAAAGGCGCGGGTCGCCCCATATCCATCCGAACTGCGGCTGGCGCGCCGGGCACCAGGCGGCATTGGCGACCGTCAGGCGAAAGCCGATCGCCGCGACGCGCGCCTCCGTTGCCGCCAATGCGGCATAAGGCGATTGTTCGGCAGGGGCCGCCGCGAAGACGGGCGCAGCCATCGACAGCGACAGGATAAGGAAGATCGATCGGGCGCGGCGCAGCATCGCAATAGCCCTATCAAGGCGCGCCTGTCGGGGCCATGAATTTCCCTTGGCGGCCGGTTTCCGACCTCTTGCCTATCGCCCGGCAAGCGCCGATAGGGCGGGCAATGACGCACGCCTCTGTCTTGCCGGCGCCTGCCGCCCGCCAACCCCGCCCCGCCGCGCTGGCCCGCTGGCTCTGGGCAGTCGCTCTCCTGGTCATCATCGTGGTCGGGGTCGGCGGCATCACCCGCCTGACTGAATCCGGGCTTTCGATTACCGAATGGCGCCCCGTTTCGGGCGTGCTGCCGCCGCTGAGCGAGGCCGGCTGGATCGCCGAGTTCGAGAAATATAAGCGGATCCCGGAATATAAGGCGATCAACCTCGGCATGACGCTTGAGGGTTTCAAGGCGATCTTCTTCTGGGAATGGCTGCACCGCATTCTCGGCCGCCTCGTCGGTATGGCGCTGCTGCTTCCGCTGATCTGGTTTGCATGGCGCCGCGCGATTCCCACCGGCTATGGCTGGCGGCTGCTCGCGCTCGCCGCGCTCGTCGGGTTGCAGGGCGCGATCGGCTGGTGGATGGTCGCCTCCGGCCTCGAATATCGCACCGACGTCAGCCATTTCCGCCTTGCGACGCATTTGCTGACCGCACTGTTCCTGCTTGCAGGGCTGGTGTGGACGGCGCGCGACCTCGATAGGTTGGCGCGCGATCCCGCGGCGCGTCCGGCGCGCCTGACCGGACCTGCGCTGGGGGTCGTCGCGATCCTCTTCGTCCAGTTGCTGCTCGGTGCATGGGTTGCGGGGCTCAATGCCGGCTATGTCGCCAGTAGCTGGCCGTTGATGAACGATCACTTCGTCCCCGAGGGCATCGACTGGGCGGGCGGCGCGTGGCTTGCCCTCACGAACGATCCCTTCCTGATCCATTTTCTCCATCGCTGGTGGTCGTGGATCGCGGCGCTCGCTCTGCTCCTGCTTGCACGCACATTGGCAAAGCGCGGCGCGCGGATCGAGGCGCGGCTGCTCGTCGCCGTCGTCGCGGCGCAGATGCTCCTCGGCATCTGGACCGTCGTGTCGGGCGTGTCGATGTGGGTTGCCGTGTGGCATCAGGTGACCGGTGCGATCCTGGTCGCCATAGCTGCCGCGGGGCTTCACCGGCTGGGTCGCCGGCCGGCATGATATCGGCTCCACGCCGGCGCGGTGCAGGCGCCGGAGATCGCTCCGTGGGCACGCGGGTATCATAATACCTGTCAGCAAAGCCGCGATCTTCTTGACTTTCTGACGCGCTTTCGCCATTGGCCCGCTCCGAAGCGCCGCTTCGTCCATTTGGGACAGGCGGCGCGGTTTGTTTCGGGGCGCTGTTGCTCCGGTCCATATCTGTCAAGGAGCGTGCCATGAAGGCGCTGACCAAGACGACCGTTTCGGCGAATGCCGCCACGGTCGAAAAGAAATGGGTGCTGATCGACGCCGAAGGTCTCGTCGTGGGCCGCGTCGCCTCGATCATCGCCAACATCCTGCGCGGCAAGCACAAGCCGTCGTTCACCCCGCACGTCGATTGCGGTGACAATGTCATCGTCATCAATGCGGAGAAGGTGGCGTTCACCGGCAAGAAGCTGCAGGACAAGCGTTACTACAAGCACACCGGCTATGCCGGCGGCATCAAGGAAACGAGCCCCGCGAAGATCCTCGAAGGCCGTTTCCCCGAGCGCGTGCTCGAAAAGGCCGTCGAACGCATGATCCCGCGCGGCCCGCTCGGTCGCCAGCAGATGCGCAACCTGCGTATCTTCGCCGGGGCTGAACATCCGCATGAAGGGCAGAGCCCCGAAGTGATCGACGTCGCGTCGATGAACCGCAAGAACAAGGTGGGTGCATAATGGCTGACGAACAGACCATGACCGATCTCAAGGATCTCGCCGGCGCCGTCGAAGGCACCGTCGCTGCTCCGGTCTCGAACGCGCCGCTGCGTGAAAAGATCGTCGACAAGCAGGGCCGCGCCTATGCGACCGGCCGCCGCAAGGACGCCGTTGCTCGCGTGTGGGTCAAGCCCGGCACCGGCAAGATCACCGTCAACGGCCGTGACCAGGAAGTCTATTTCGCACGTCCGACGCTGCGTCTTGTCATCAACCAGCCCTTCGGTCTGACCGAGCGCGTTGGCCAGTATGACGTGATCGCAACCGTCAAGGGCGGTGGCCTCTCGGGCCAGGCGGGCGCCGTGCTGCACGGCATCGCGCAGGCACTGACCCGCTTCGAACCCGCGCTGCGCGGCGTTGTGAAGACGGCCGGCTTCCTGACCCGCGACAGCCGCGCCGTCGAGCGTAAGAAATATGGCAAGGCCAAGGCCCGCCGTAGCTTCCAGTTCTCGAAGCGCTAATCAGTTTTCCGTCGACGGACGGACAAGGGAAGGGCGGTCCGGCAACGGGCCGCCCTTTTCCGTTGTGCGTTGAAGAAGCAGGCCGGGTGCCATAGATTGGCGCGATGGTTTTCGACCTTCGCAGAGCCCTCCTGGCCAAGGAGGAAAAGGATTCGGCGCGGCTGATGGATTTCGAATTCCGCCAGCGCGCGCGCAGTTTTCGTTTGCTTGCTGCCATACTCGATATCGACCCCGCGGCGCTGGTGCGCGAAATCGCGCAGCATGACGATCCGGCGATCCTCGATGCGCTCGCGAACGACCTGCCGATGTCGCGCGAGGAGCTTGGTCTTCACTACGCCAGATGCCGTGCCGACGCTTATGCCCAGCTCGTCGGCGAACTGGGCGACCCGACACCGCATCGGCTCGGCTAAAGCAGGTCGAGGCTTCCCAGCGCTAACGCCTGCCGCGCCGGACGTTCGGCCATCACCGCGAACATCTCGTCGCCGCGTTCGGTACGCTCGACGCTCATCGACGCGAAGACGGCCATGAAATAGCCGCTGAGCGCGCCGACGCGATAGTCCGTCCACAGACCCGCCGCGTCGGGCGCTATGCCGCGCCGTTCCAGCGCGGCGATCCAGTGATCGAACGCCGGCCGGTCGGCGGCCGCGCGCTCGAACGGGTCGGCGATGCTGGTTCCGACCAGATAGGCGAGGTCGGTGGCGCCGCTGCCGCGCCCCAGCGTCTGCCAGTCGACGAGCCAGCAGCTCTCGCCGTCGGGGGCGAACAGGATATTGTCGATGCGCAGGTCGCCATGGACGATCGTCCGCGCGGCGGTCTGACGCGAAAGATAGGCGTCGAGCCGCTGGGCGATCCCGGCGCCGAGGTCGAGCACTTCGGGGTCGAGCCGCTCGGCATAGCGTTCGCGAAACCCCGCATAGAGCTGCGGGAACAGCGCGCGGATCACGTCGCCATTGTCGCGTGCAAGCCAGGGCAGCGTGTCGAGCCGCGGATCGTTCCACAGCAGGGCGTGCAGCCCGGCCGCCGCCTCGATGCAGGGAATAAGGCCCGCGAGGCCCAGCCCCGCGAGCTGGTCGCCCTGTCCTGCCGGAGCGAGATCCGAGAGGATCAGGACGAAATCGACATCGTCCTCGGCAATCTCCGCATGGTGACACAAGGGTGCGGCGACGCCGCTCCCCGCCGCGAGTTCGCGGTACCAACTCACCTCTTTGACGTAGGTGCCCGTCAGCTTGGCGATATGGCGGCTGGCGTCATCATGGCTCGGGCATTTGGCGACGACGGTCGATGGCGCGCCCACGTTTCCCGCCCAGTCCAGCGTCAGGCGAAAACTGTCGCACATCTGTCCGGTACCGACCTTGGCGACGGTGAAGCCGCGCAGCGCTTCGGGGGCCTGTCCCAGCGCCCGGGCCAGCCACGCGGGCGACATCGCATCGGGCGAGGTCGGGAAGCTCACCGCGCCGGGTCCATCAGGCCTGACAAGCCGGTGGGTTCATGCGGGCCGACGAACAATTGTTCGAGCACGCCGACCCCGCGATGCGTGGCGGCGCCATCGGCCAGTTCGGCGGTGACCAGCGCCTGGATATGCATCGCCAGCGGATTGCCCCAGCCGCGCTCGGCTTCCGAGAGGCTGTCGTGTGCGACGGCGAGTTCGGGGCCGTGGTCGAGACCGTGGCCCCAGACGGGATGCGTATAGCCGAGCCCGCTCATTGCGAAGACCGGCCCGGCGGGCGTCAACGTCAGCGAGCGACCGTTCCCCAGGTCGGCGATCATCCTGGCGATCCGCCGCGATCCCGCTTGCCAATCGGCGCTGAAGGTAGCGGCGTCGAAATGCCGCTCGGTCCCGCCATCGCCCGCGATGACGGCCCGGCGGTTCCACGGATTTCCGGCGCCGTCGTCGTTGCTGTGAAAGAAGAGCGAGCTGTCTTTGAAATTGCACGGCGTCCACAGCCAGAAGAATTGGGTGAAATTGCCCTCGGGCGGCGGCTGCGGTTCGCTTGCGCCGACGGGCCGTACACCCCAGCTACGGTCCCGCGTGCCCGTCCAATCGGCGCCGACGTCGACGCGCCGGCCATCGACCGACAGCCAGCCCGACCAGCGGCCGTTCTGCGTCATCCGCGTATAGTCCATGAACAGGCGCGTGCCGTTGCGGCGGATGAAACGCGGTTCCTCGATCGGGAAATGGCGGCCAGTGAAGCGCAACTCGCCCGCGAGCGGCCCGTCGTTCGGCGCGATGGTCAGCGTGACGATTTCGAGCGGCATGTTGATGTCGAGCGCGATCGGCCCGACCGACAGATCCAGACGCTCGCCCCCCGATCGCCGGCTCGCGCGAAGGTTATGCTGCACCCCGTCAATAATGACGCAGAAGCTGGCGTCGACGATGCCGAGCTGCGGATAGAAGCCCATCGCCGCGGCGAAGAAGACCGAACCGTCGGGCGAATAGCCGTTGAAGAAATAGCGGTCGTAAAAGTTGCGATCCGTCCCGGCGAACGCAATCGGTTCGCTGGTCTGGTGCAACGGAAAATCGTCGCCTCGTGTCAGCATATGTCCTCATCCCGTTTTTTCTTGCAACGTAACGGGATGACACGCGGCGTCAATGCACCGGTGGATCGACCGGCGGCACCGCCGCAACGGGTGCGACCGGCTCACCGGGTTCGCGCGGCGGCAGCGCGTCGGGCGGGACTTCGTCGATCTGCATATCGGGGGTCGAGACATGCTCGAGGTTGCGCACGCGCACGCCGATCTCCGCGCCTTCGACGGTCAGGTCGTTGAAGCTGGGTGGGGTCGAACGGATGCGCTGCGACAGCGTGCCCGCGCCGATCATGCGGACGGGACCGGCCGCCGTTTCCTTCACCAGGTCGAAGGCATCGTGGACATGGCCGGTGAGCACGGCCGCGACGCCGCGCTCGGCCAGTGCAGCGAGCGCGCGCTCGCCGCCGCGGGTCAGCGCGCGGCCCTTCGTGCCCGCTTCGACCAGCGGGTGGTGCGCGGTGACCAATATCGTCGTGCCGCGCGGTAGCGCGTCGATCGCTGTGAGCGTCTTTTCCAGCGCTTGGCGCGTCACCCATCCCTTTGACCAGTCGAGTCGCCATTGCGCACGCGCCGTGGTCTTGAGCGGCACCACCGCGACGCCCGCCAGATCGAGTTCGCGCTCGACCAGCCGCTCGATCCCGCGAATGCGGCGATAGGGATAGAAGAAGCGTTCCAGGGGGTTGAAATAGGGCAGGTCGTGATTGCCGACCTCGACCGTCACCTTGACGTCGAGCGCGCCGATCCAGTCGCACGCCGCAGCGAACTCGCGGCTGCGCGCGCGCATCGTAAGGTCGCCGGTAATCAGCACGGCGTCAGGCCGGTCGGCCCGGACGCAATCGGTGAACCAGCCGAGCGCGGTGCGATCCTCCAGCCCGAAATGCAGGTCGCTGATGTGGAAGAGGCGCGTCATGTGGCAGCGGGCGCCGTGGCGAGGAATGCGAGCGGGCTCGCCTCCAGGCGATAGGTCGCCCCCGACGGCAGTTCGGCGGGTTCGCCGTCGAGAAGCAGGCCAATCGACCCTTTACCCTCGATGACGACTGCGCGGCGTTCGGACAGGTCGACGCTTGGTCCCTCACGAAAATCGCCACCGAGCCAGGCGATCCCGTGGCTCAGGATCGATCCCGCGCTGTCGGTGATCAGCCCCTCGGCAAGGATGCGGTCGGGTTTCGGCGTCAGGTTGATCGCCTGGAACGACTGGTCCGACCCGCGAATGCGCACGCCGTCGCCATGGAGCGTCGCGTCGATCGCTCCGGGGATGGTCTCGGCAAGACCGCTGAGGCTGAGCGAACGGAATTGCTCGCGCACCTCGGCCCATGCGGTCGTCGGCCCGGCGATCACACCGATATAGGCGCGGCCGGCGTCGCTGAGGATGGTCGGCGGATGGACCATGCGCGCCTTGCCCGCGAGCGCGTCCTGCAAGATATCCTCGGGACCGCGATCGCCGTGCAGCGTCTTGTGGAACAGGTTGAGCGTTCCGCCGGGGAGCGGGAGCATCGCGCCGTCCCATGTTTCAAGCTTGCTCGCGGCGGCGTTGAGCGTGCCGTCGCCGCTCAGGACCAGCAGCAGGTCGACGTTCGCATCGTCGAGTATGGCCACTGTCGGCAGTTCGGCGTCCGGAAGTGTGACGGTGCGGACGAGCGGTGTCCCCGCGGCATCGCATATCTCGCTCAAGCGGCCGACGAGAGCCTCGTCGGAACTGCCGCTACGCAGGTTACAAACAAGGGCGGGGCGGGAGAAGGCGTTGGTCATCGCCCTGTCCTACGCGCGAATGCGGAAAAGGTGGCGCGCTTCATTTCACCCTTTCGTCACCCGGACCCTTCGACAGGCTCAGGACAGGCTTGATCCGGGGTGACGAAAAACTGAGATACAGTCCTTTCGCCCCCGCTTGTTCCCGGAACCGCCGCCCTGTAGGGCGCGAATGATGACGGGGCCGGTTTCCAAAGGACGACGGTTGATCAAATTCCTTTTCGTGGTGCTGTTGCTTGTGTTGCTGTTCGGCGGCGGCGCCAAGATGATCGTCGCGGGCGGCGCCAAATCGCTCAACATGGCCGACCGGCTGCTCGGGCAGGGCGATGGCGCACGGTTGCTGCTCGCCGATCAGCCCTATGGCCGCGGCCCGCGTCAGTCGCTCGACATCTGGGTGCCCGAAAACGCCAAGGCGGACGACCGGCTGCCGGTGGTCGTCTTCTTTTACGGCGGCGGCTGGGACAGCGGTGATCGCGACAGCTATGGTTTTGCCGGACGCGCGCTGGCGCGGCAGGGTTTCGTCGTCGTGATCCCCGACTATCGCCTTGTGCCCAAGGCGCATTGGCCCGACTTTATCGAAGATAGCGCCGCGGCGGTCGCGTGGACGCACGAGCATATCGCCAAGCTCGGCGGCGACCCCGACCGGATCGCGTTGATGGGCCATTCGGCGGGCGCCTATAATGCCGCGATGCTGGCGCTCGACCCGCAATGGCTGCGCGCGGCAAGGAGCGATCCGTCGGTCATCCGCGGCGTCGCGGGACTCGCCGGACCCTATGACTTCCTGCCGCTCGAAAAGGGCGGCCGCGGCGACCGGGCGATGGGCAAGGTCAAGCCGATCGAGAAGACGCAGCCGATCCACTTCGCGCGCGGCGATGCGCCGCCTTTGTGGCTCGCGACGGGCGACGAGGATGACACGGTGCGCCCGCGCAACAGCCAGAACCTCGCCGCGGCGATCGAAAAGGCGGGTGGTCCGGTGACGCTGCGCATCTATCCCGGCATGGGGCATACCGGCGTCGTGATGGCGCTTGCCGCGCCGTTCCAGAACAAGGGGCCGGTGCTCGAAGAGGCGACCGATTTCCTGCGCGGCGTGACCGGTCGCCGCATTGCGCCCGCTTCGGAAGCGGCACAGTGAGCGCGCCGATCCCGGCGATCGTGCTGGCGGGTAGCCGGCCCGGTCCCGACCCATTGCTCACCGGCAGCGGCGTATCGACCAAAGCCTTGCTGCCGATCGCGGGGCAGGCGATGCTTGTCCATGTTGTGCGAGCGCTTCGCGCCTCGGCCGAAATCGGCGCGATCACGATCCTGGCGCAGAATAGTGCAGAGCTGGCGGCCGAACCGGGGTTGGCCGGGCTCGCCAACCTGCATTTCGCCGATTCGGGGCAGGGGATCAGCAGCTCGCTTGCCGCCGCGCTGCCGCCGGGCGACGATCCGTTGCTCGTCACCACCGCCGACAATGTGTTGCTTACGCCGTCGATGATCGCCGAATTTCTTGGCGGCGCTACGGACAGCGATGTCGCGGTCGCGATGGTCGAGCGCGACGTGCTGCTCGCGCGCTATCCTCAGTCGAAGCGCACTTGGCTGAAATTTCGTGGCGGCTGGTGGTCTGGCGCGAACATGTTCCGGCTGCGCGGACGCCGTGTGCTGCCCTTGCTCGATTTCTGGGGGCGCATCGAACGCGACCGCAAGAAGGGGCTGAAGATCGTGGCCGCTTTCGGCCCGTGGCTGCTCATCGGGGCGCTGCTCCGCCTCTTTACGATCCAGCAGGGCGTGGCGCGCGCGGGGCTGCGTTTCGGGCTGAGGGCAAAGGTCGTGCCGATGTCCGAACCCGAGGCGTGCATCGATGCCGACAAGCCCGCAGACATCGAACTGATCGAAGCGATATTTGCCGCGCGGCGGCAAGGCGCTATAGGGCAGCCCCTATGACCATCGACAAAGCCATCATCCTGTCGGCCGGACAGGGCTCGCGCCTTCTGCCGCTGACCCGCGACATCCCCAAATGCCTGATCGAGTTCAACGGCCGCAGCCTCATCAGCTGGCAGGTCGCGGCGCTCGTCGCGAACGGGATCAAGGATATCGTCGTCGTCACGGGTTTCCGGACCGAACGCGTCGAGGATCATGCGCTGCAGCTTTACCGCGACACCGGCGCGCGGATCCGCACCCTGTTCAATCCTTTCTTTCAGGTCGCCGACAATCTTGGCACCTGCTGGATCGCGCGCGAGGAGATGGACCGCGACTTCATCATCCTCAACGGCGACACCATCATCTCGGACGAAATCGTCGCAAAGCTGATCGCGGGCGCGAACGAGCCGATCAACGTCACCGTCGACGTCAAGGCCGACTATGACGACGACGACATGAAGGTGAACCGCGACGCCGAGGGACGCCTTCACCACATCGGCAAGCGGCTGTTGCCGCCAGACACCAATGCGGAATCGATCGGCATGCTTGCCTTTGTCGGCGACGGCCCGTCGATATTCCGCAACCAGGTCGACCAGATGATGCGCACCCCCGACGGGGTCGAGCGCTGGTATCTGCGCGCGATCGACATCATCGCGAAGGGCAACCGTGTCGGCACCGTGTCGATCGAAGGCCTGGAATGGCAGGAAGTCGATTTCCCGCAGGACGTCGAAGCTGCCGATGCGCTTACTGCGAAATGGGCCGCCGAAGGCCGCTACGCGAAATAGGGTTTGAGCCAGCCGGCGATTGCGGCGATCTGCGCCTCGTCGAGCTTCACGGCCTGCCCGAGATCGGGTTGCGCTGGCCAACCGGCGTCGGCGACCGTGAGCCCTGCGCCCGAACGTTCGCCCTCATAGCGCGGCAGCACGTGGAAATGGACGTGCGGGTCGACCATCATCAGCATCAGATAGTTGATCTTGGCATAGCCGACGGCCTGCGTCAGTGCCCCCTCGATCGCGGCGGTCGCCACTTTGAGTTCGGCATGCGCTGCGGCAGGCAGGTCGCCGAAGGCTATCGCGTCGGACTTCGCCGCCAACACGAGCGCACCGAGCGTCGGCTGCGCGGGGCGCAGCAGGACGACCCAATGATCATATTCGGCGATCAGCGTCGCTGGGTGGCCGAATTTGGCGATGGTCTGGTTCATGCTTCCTCCATCCAGCTCACGATCGGGCGACCCGAACGCTTCACGGCATAGGCCTGCACCAGTCGCACGGCGTGGACGACCAGCGAAATGACGGTCCACCAGGCAACTGCGATCAGGCCGGTATCGGGGCGGCCGGCTAGCGTCGCGAGAAAGAGTATCGCGAAATTGGGGTTGCGCCGCGCGGTGACCAGCCGGAACTGGCTGTCGAACTTTTGCCAGACATGGATATCCATGCCGAAATCCTTGATGAACAGCCCCTCGATCACGCGCTGGAGTATATAGCCTGCGACGACGGCGAGCATGACGAGCAGGAAGGTCTGGTTCGACAGCGCAAGGCCCCATGTGCCGAGCCCGACGCCCCAGAAATACCACCAGAAGGGCGGGTGGACCAGGTCGACGCCATGGTCGGCGACATTGCCCCATTTCGACGAGGTGATCGTGCAGCGCGCGAGCTTTCCGTCGACGGTGTCGAGCACCATGAAGATGAAGCCCGCGAGCATGCCTTCCCAATAATGGCCATAGGCGAACAAATAGGTCACATAGACGCAGAGCGTTGCGCCGATCGCAGTGACCATATTCGGGGTCATGCCGATACTCGCGGCGCCGCGCGTCAGCCACAGCGCGAGTTCGGGCCACAGATATTTGGTCAGCGCATCGGTGACGCCTTTGTACGCGCCGAAATAGCTCTTCCGCTCGATCTCGCGCCGCGTTTCAGGCGTCAGCCGCTGGATGAAGGGGCAGTCGAGCTTGCGGAGCTGGCGGTTGTAGATTTGCGGATTGCCCCGATAGTCGATGATCGTCAGCGTATCGCGGTGTGCCGCGATATCCTCGGCCCGCATGCCGCCGGTCAGATGCGCCATCACCAGCGCGTCGCCGTCCATGACCACGGTGCCGGGCAGCGTCAGGATATGGCGAAGCCACACGGGGTCGAAGACATAATCGAGATTGACGTAGAGCTGCGCGCCCGACGGGCCGACGCTCTCGGGCAAACCTTCGGCGCGGGCCAGCCGCCGCAGCCGCTCGGCATTGGTCATGCCCCACAGCAAGGTCGAATTTTCGCCGATCGGCGTCAGGGCGGGCAGGGACTTGGCGTCGGTCATCTGCCGCTCTTATCCTGCCCGGCGTCCATTGCAAGGAAGCGGAGGATCGCTTCGGCGCCGCGCCGCGCCGCGCCCTCCGGGTTGCCGCCGATCGATTCCGCCAGCCTTTCGCATTGAGCGGCGGCATAAAGCGGATGTCGGGCGTGGGCCTGATCGAGCGCCGCAGGCAAGTCGGCAAGATCGCTCACGACATCGCCGAGCGTCCAGAACAGATAGTCGGGATCGCCCCGCCACTCGACGCCGTAGGCGTTCAAAAAAAGGCATGGGCGCTGCGTCGCGAGAAACTCGTAAACCTGACTGCTGACGTCGCCAAGATAGATGTCGGCGCCGCTCGTATAGCTCATGTCGAACAGTCGGTCGGACGCGAGGTCGATCGCTATCTTGCCGGGCACCGCCAGCTCGGTCACCGCCACGCGCTCGGCATCGCTCGCTTCGGCGAACAGGCGTACATGCGGCGCGACGACAAGATTATAGCGGTCCTGCGCAGAAAACCAGTCGATGACATCGCGCCCGAACCGGTCCCACGACGACAGGTCGCGTTTGAAATGCGGCGCATAAAGGACGGTCGGACGGCCGTTTGCGAACAGCGGTTCGCGCGTCGCCTGCAGCCGCGGCATCAGGTCGAGCTTCACATAGCCGTTGACCGCATAGCGGCCCGGCTGGATCGTCCCGGCGTCGATCAGGCGCTGTTCGCTCTTTTCCCCCGCGACGAGGACGAAATCGAAATGCCGGTCGCGCGGATCGAGCATGATCGCGCGGTCGCCAGCGCCGTGCGGGGTAAAGATCAGCCGCGTCTTGCGCGGCAGGAAATGCCGGATCGCGGTGGTCGTCCGTTCGGGCACGACGATCGCGTCGAACTGGCGCAGATAGGGAAGCGCATCGATCAGGATCGGCAGCCGTGGGTGCCGGAACAATCCCTTATCGCGCAGCCAGCGGGCGAAACCCCTCTGGCCAAGCAGGGTGATGTGCGGCGCAAACCCCGGGTAGGCGTGTGTGACCTGTTCGACGACGCGCAGATGGTCCGGGCTTGCGACGGCGACTTCGACCGCCTGTCCTGCGGCGGCCATTTCGGCGGCAACGGGCAGTGCGTGGAAGACGTGATGTGGCTCACCGATGAAGAGGAACAGGATGCGCATCAACGGACCTCGGCCACCGCTGCATCCTCGAAATCGGCGGCATGCCAGCCATATTTTGCGGCCAGCCGGACATACTTGTCGCCGCGCCCGACGAGCCAGGCTTCGCTAGCGAGCGCAAAGGTTGGCGCGTCGCTGACATGGTCCGAATAGGCCCGGATATGGGCGGTCCCGTCCTTGGCGTTGGCCGCGAGCCATTCCGCAACCCGCCGCGCTTTTTCATCGCCATAGCAATTCGGCCCGTCGAGCATGGGAAGCCAGTTGCCCGCACTGTCGCGGAGGTGGCGCGAGGCGACAATGGCGTCGAAGCCCAGCGCATCGGCTATCGCGCCTGCATAAAATTCGGGCGCCGCGGTCGCCATCAGCAGTCGATATCCCTCGGCCCGGTCGCGCTTGATACAGGCGGCTGCTCCCGGCGGTACGTCGCGCGGGACGCGCCAGGCGGCAAAGGCGGCGGCGAGGCTTTCGGCGCGCGCAGGCGTGATCGCTCCGCCCAGCATCAGGCGGATCGAGGCGGGCTTGAAGCGGTCGCGGCCGTAAAGGCGCAGGGCGTAACCGATCATCAGCGCGGCGAGCGCGGGGAGCAGCAGCAGGCGCCATGCGGCCTCGCGCCATGCGGCCCACAGCAGGAACAGCGTGAAGGTGGGGGTGCGCAGCACGGTGCGGTCGAGATCGTAGATCGCGATACGGATGGGTAGCGGGTCGGTCATGCGTCTTCGTGTTTGAACAGTCGGAGTTTGCGGCCGGTCTTCCCCAGCGACATGCGATCGGCAAGCGGCAGCGCAAAGCGGAGGGCCAGCCAGATCGAAGCCACCGCGGTCAGGAGGAGCAGCGGCAGGGAAAGCCAGTCAGGGAGGAGGTCGACGAGCACGGCCACCGTGCCCGCGACGAGCGTGATTGCAATTCCGCGCAGCGCCACCGCCGGAAACTGCGCGTCAAAGGGCTGGAGCTTTTCGGTGATTGCGAGCTGGAGCGTCGGGATCGCGGCCATCACGACGAGACCGATGGCGGTCGCCAGCGTAACGCCGGTCAGCGGATCGAGATGGCCGACGATCAGCCACCCCGAACCGATCGCAACCGCGACGCCAACGATGCTCGCGGTGAGTTGCTGCCGGAACGCGGCGACGACCTGCAGCACCGGTGACGAAATGCCGAGCACCGCTTCGGCGGCGCGCGCGAACAGCAAGATGACGAGTGCGGCTTGGGCTGTCAGCGCTCCGTGTCCGAACAACCCGAGCAACGACGCGCTACCCGCTGCGAGCACTGCGGCGAGCGGTAGCGCGATCGCCGAGATCAGCCGCGTCGCATAGGCGTAGATGTCGGCGACTTGCCGCCGGTCCTCGCGTTCGGCGCTCGCGGCGAGCGGCGCCATGACATAGGTGAAGGCGATGCGAACCAACTGAACGACGCTCGACAGTTTGCGCGCGATCGTGAAGAGGCCCGCCGCGGCGGCGCCCGCCGCCCCTGGAAGCAGGAGATTGAGGATTAGCGCCGGTGCGTCGCCAAACAACCGCCCGATGATGTTGGACGGCAGGATGGAAAGACCGGCCCAGAAGGTGTCGCGCGCCGTATTGCCGACCTTTGGCGGGCGGGCGACGTCAGCAAAGCTATAATGACGCGCGAGCAGGCGAATGCTGAGCGCGGCCGTCCCCGCCAGGGAACAGAGATGCGCCATGAATAGGCCTTCGAGGCCGAGGCCACCGGCAAAGAACAGTCCGGCGAACACCAGCCGCATCACCTGTTCCCATACGATCCGCAGTCTGATTTCGGCGCCGAACACCATGCGCGCACGCAGCGCCGATGTCGCGATTTCGACAAAAGCCCACAGCGGCAGCGCCCATATGAAGGTACGGATCGCGGGGGTGACGAGTTCGCGATCATGGTCCGCGACGTTCAGCAGCGGGCCGAGATCGGCGGCAAAGACGGCTATGATGGCCGCGACGACGATGCATGGGCCGACGCCAAAGACCATTGCGGTGCGCAACGCCGCTGCGGCCTCGGCATCGCTTGCCGATTGCGGTACCGTGCGCTGCATCGCGCTCGTCATGCCAAGGTCGAAGATATTTTCGAGCAGGTTCACGGCCGCCCACAGCACGGCATAGAGACCATAGCCCGCAAGGCCGAACATCAGCACGTAGAGCGGTTGCGCGACGATCTCGACCACTGCGCCGAGGCGCGCCAGCACGGTCGTGCCGAGCCCGCGCGCGACGCTGCGGCTGGTTATGGCGGGTTGGGCGACGTCTTCGCTCATCGTTGCCGCACCTAGCGGCTCGTCCGCTGCGCCGCCAGCGGCTTTCGCGCGATCACCCCGCTTCACCCCCTTGTCGACTCCGGCAATCGGGTCTAGGCAGCGCGCAATTGCATAGGGAAGACCGCGATATGGCTCAATTTGTCCTGCCCAAGAACAGCCGCCCGCAAAAGACGGGCAACGTCCACAAGGCCGAGGGCGCGACCGCCGTGAAGAAATTCAAGGTCTATCGGTACGACCCCGACAAGGGCCAGAATCCGCATTTCGACACGTTCGAGATCGACACCGAAAAATGCGGCCCGATGGTGCTCGATGCGCTCATCAAGATGAAGAGCGAGCAGGATTCGACGCTGACCTTCCGCCGTTCGTGCCGCGAGGGCATCTGCGGTAGCTGTTCGATGAACATGAACGGCAAGAACGGTCTCGCCTGTACGACCGCGATCGAGGATCTGAAGGGCGACATCACGATCACCCCGCTGCCCTCGATGGATGTCATCAAGGATCTCGTCCCCGACTTCACGCATTTCTATGCGCAATATGCGTCGATCGAGCCCTGGCTCAAGACCAAGACGACGACGCCGAGCGGCAAGGAACGGCTGCAGTCGCCCGAAGAGCGCGAGAAGCTCGACGGCCTCTACGAGTGTATCCTGTGCGCCTGCTGCTCGACGAGCTGCCCGAGCTATTGGTGGAACAGCGACAAGTTCCTCGGCCCCGCGATCCTGCTTCAGGCGTATCGCTGGCTGGCCGACAGCCGCGACGAAATGACCGGCGAGCGGCTTGACGAGCTGGAAGATCCGTTCCGCCTCTATCGCTGTCACACGATCATGAACTGCGCGAACGCCTGCCCCAAGGGCCTGAGCCCCGCGCGCGCGATCGCCGAGATCAAGAAGCTGGAAGCCGAGCGGCACGTCTGATGCGGCGGTGGCTGCCGGCGCTGTTCGCGCTGGCGCTCGTCGGCTGCGCCGCCAATCCCAAGGTCGAATATGCCGCGATGCCGCGCACCTATGCGCATGGCATTGGCGGGGCGACCTTTCTGGTCGGCGGCGGCTTCGACCCCGGCCGCTCGCCCGACGGTAACAGCCTGATCCTTTACGGGCCCGAGGGCGCCTTTGTCATCGACACAGGGCGCCATGCCGAGCATCTGACGGCGATCAAGCAGGGGTTGAGCGGGATCGGCATGACGCCCGTCGCGATCATCAACACGCACTGGCATCTCGATCATGTCAGCGGCAATCCCGAGCTCAAAGCGGCCTTTCCCGATATCAAAGTCTATGGCACGTCGGCGATCGACGGCGCGTTGGCTGGCTTCCTCGCGAAGAGCGCTGAATCGTCGCGCAAGGCGCTGGCCGAAGGCAGCATCCCGCCAAGCGCGATTGCGGAGGTCGAGGGCGATCTTGCGACCATCGCGCGCGGCGCCGAGCTGCGGCCCGACGTTATAGTCGACGAATCGCGCGACCTGGCGATTGCGGGCCGGCCGCTGTCGCTGCGCGTCGCGCCCCATGCCGTGACCGAACGCGACCTCTGGATTTACGATGCGGCGGAGAAGCGTGCGATCGTCGGCGATCTGGTGACCGTTCCCGTCCCCTTCCTCGACACGGCCTGTCCCGAAGGCTGGTTGAATGCGCTCGATGCGGTCGCCGCGTCGGGCGCCGAGCAGATCGTGCCCGGCCACGGACCGATCATGGCAATCGCCGATTTCAACCGCTGGCGCGTTGCGTTCGGCGATTTTATCGCTTGCGCCAACGGAACGGGCGCGCTTGAGACCTGTTCAGCCGGCTGGCTCGCGGGCGCTGCAAAATGGATCGGCAGCGATACCGCGCGGGCGAAGGCGATGGCCGATTATTATGGCGAGCTTGTGCGCTCGAAGAAATTGGACGGATATTGCAAGGTATGAACGACGGGATCGAGGAACCGAAGCGCCGCGAATATTTCAGCGCCGAGGAACTGGATGGCGGCTGGATCAGCTGGGATCTCAAGGACGCGACGCGGTTCAACAGCTTCATCGAGCCGCTGACGGTGCGGGTCGAACCGCCGACCGCCGATGGTCGCCCGTGCGCGCGGGTGCGGATGCTGCCCGAACGTAAGCACAGCAACCTCGGCGATAATGTACATGGCGCGGTAACGTTGGCGCTCGTCGATATCGCGCTGTTCGCGGCGTCGCATCAGTTCGGTTCGCTCAATGCCGGCCATTCGGTGACACTCGACCTCTCGACGCAGTTCGTCGGTGCGGGCCGCGTGGGCGAGCCGCTCGACGCGGTGGTCGAGCTGGTGCGCGAGACCGGGCGGCTGATCTTCCTGCGCGGGCTCGTCGTGCAGGGCGAGGGCGACAGCCATATCGTGCTGAGCTTCGCCGGGACGATCCGCAAGGCAAGCAACAAGTGACCACCGTCCTTGCGGCCTATGACGCGCTCGTCGCGGCAGGCGAACTTCGCGCCGATCCAGAACAGCGCGCCGCCGCCGAGCGGCTGAACCGGCTGCAGGCCGAACTCGAAGCGGTGCCGAAGCGCGGCAGCCTGCTCTGGCGGCTGACAGGCCGCAAGCCCGAGGCGCTGCGCGGCGTCTATCTGTGGGGTGCGGTCGGGCGCGGCAAGTCGATGCTGATGGATTTATTCTACGACCAACTCGCCATCCAGCGGAAGCGGCGCGTCCATTTCCACGCCTTCATGCTCGACGTTCACGCGCGGATGCGCGAGGTGCGCAAGAGTGAGAGCGGCGACCCGATCCCGCTTGTCGCCGACGCACTCGCCGAAAACACGCGCTGCCTCGCCTTTGACGAGATGGTCGTGAACAACAGCGCCGATGCGATGATCCTCTCGCGCCTGTTCACCGCGCTGATCGACCGCGGGGTGACGATGGTCGCGACCTCGAACCGCCCGCCGAAAGATCTCTATAAGGATGGGCTCAATCGCGAGCATTTCCTGCCCTTCATCGCGCTCGTCGAGGAACGGCTCGACGTGATGAGTTTGAACGGTCCGACCGACTATCGCCGCGACCGGCTCGGCGACGGCGCGCGCTGGTTCGTTCCCGCCGACGATGCGGCGAGCGCGGCACTGTCGGCCGCCTTCTTCCGCCTGACCGACTATCCGCCCGAGGATCGCGCGCATGTCCCGACGCTCGAACTCGATGTCGGTGGCGGGCGGACGCTCCATGTTCCGAAGGCATTGAAGGGCGTCGCGGTCTTTTCGTTCAAAAGGCTTTGCGGCGAGGCGCGCGGTGCCGCCGATTATCTGGCGGTCGCGCGGCATTTCCACGCCGTCATCATCGTCGGCATCCCACGCATGGGGCCTGAAAACCGCAACGAGGCGGCGCGGTTCGTCACGCTGATCGACGCGCTGTACGAATATAAGGTCAAGCTGCTCGCGAGCGCGGCGGCGATGCCCGACCAGCTTTATATCGCGGGCGACGGGGCGTTCGAGTTCGAACGTACGGCAAGCCGGCTCGCCGAGATGCAGTCCGACGACTATCTTGCGCTAGGCCACGGCCAGGAAGACGCCGCCTAATATCTTGCCCCACCGCGACGAATTGACCGTCACATAAATGAGGTCGCGGACATAGCGCACCTCGTGCGCCAGATGGCCGTAAGCCTGTTCGATCGTGCGGCGCAGCGTGCGCAGCGGCTTCGGCGCCGCGACTGCGATCCGTGCCGGGCGCTCGGGCGGTCCGGGCAGCGTCGCAAATCCGCCGCTGGTGACGCGCGTGTCTTCCGCGACCGCGCGGCACAGCGCCTCCATCCGCGAAATCGCGAGGCCATTGGGAACCTGGCGGTCGCGGCTCAGCAATTCGAAGCTGTGGCTGAACGCCGAAAACTGGATCGCGCCGCTTGCCGCGCTATGGCCCAGCGCGTCGCGCATTTCCTCTTCGGACATCGCGCAAAGCTGTGCCGGGCGAAAGCGGCTTGCGGTATCCATCAGCCCGCTGACCGGTACTTCGCAGACTCCGTGATGCGTGCGCATGCCAAGATTGCCGGCATCGAGTGAGATGTCGCATCCATGGCCCTGATACGCGCCGTTGAAGCTGCTATCGAAACGGAACCCCAGGGCGGCGAGCGCGCGCAGCGTGTCGTCGTTGGCGCCGAAATTGCCGGCGCGAAAGGCGGTGGGTTTCGGTGCGCCTGCGCCCATCAGTATGTCGCGGGCGAGGGCGATCAGTTTTTTCTGCGCGGCGAGGGGGAAATCGCCGATATTGCGGCCGGTCAGCCTTCCGACCGGGTTGAAGCGCGCGAAGGCGAGCCATTCGGTGTGGATATGGACCTGCACCTCGTGCCCACGCGCGACCACCGGCCGGACGATCGCGTCGATCACCTCGGGGCCATAGACCAGCGCCGGCATCGGATCGATGAAGAAAACCCCGGTCAGCCCGTGGCGTTCGAGCATATCCATCTGAAAATTTATGCCGAAATCGCCGTCGCGGCAGCGGCCGAGGATCGAACTTTCGAAATTGGCGCGCGCGTCGGCGCCGCGCTGGTAAAGGCCGGCGGACAATTCGGTATCGAAGCTGATGATTGCCCGAGTCACGCCCCGCGCCTAGCAGGGCTGCGATAAGGGAGGGTTAACCGGCGCCCTCGGGATATCCCGTCCGATGCACCATGCGCGGCAGCGAACAAGCTGGCCGAAGGTCCAGCTTTCGCGCGGGACAGGAAGATGTCAGCATCGCGAAATCATCATATGCTTGTCGTACTTCGCATCCATTTCCATATGGACAGGAGTCTCGCAACGAGGTTTATAGTTATTGCGAACTATTAGCAAAGAAAGGCTGTTTTTCGTCCTTTTCGCGGTTGTTTCCTTAAGGGAATCGGCGTAGGGGCGTCGCCAGTCTTGGGACCGGAGCGGAGCTTTAGCCCGTGCTCCCGCCGGTCTGTGAACCAATTGCCGGGCTTGCCAGGAAGGGAGTGCCGCGCGCCATGGGACGCAAGAAGATCGCTTTGATCGGAGCCGGGAATATCGGCGGAACGTTGGCGCTGCTCGCCGCGCAGAAGGAATTGGGCGACGTCGTCCTGTTCGACGTCGTCGAGGGCGTGCCGCAGGGCAAGGCGCTCGACCTGTCGCAGGTCGGCCCGATCGCTGGCTTTGACGCGAAGATCACCGGCTCGAACGACTATGCCGACATTGCCGGCGCCGACGTCATCATCGTCACCGCCGGTGTGGCCCGCAAGCCGGGCATGAGCCGCGACGACCTGCTCGGCATCAACCTGAAGGTCATGAAGGCCGTCGGCGAAGGCATCAAGGCCAACGCCCCCGACGCCTTCGTCATCTGCATCACCAACCCGCTCGATGCCATGGTGTGGGCGCTGCGCGAATTCTCGGGTCTGCCGCACAACAAGGTCGTCGGCATGGCCGGCGTGCTCGATTCGGCGCGCTTCAGCCACTTCATCGCCGACGAGTTCGACGTGTCGGTAAAGGACGTGAACACCTTCGTGCTCGGCGGCCACGGCGACACGATGGTTCCCGTCGTCCGTTACTCGACCGTCAACGGCATCCCCGTTCCCGACCTCGTCAAGATGGGCCTGTCGTCGCAGGAAAAAATCGACGCGATCGTCAAGCGCACGCGCGGCGGCGGCGGCGAAATCGTCGCGCTGCTCGGCACCGGCTCGGCCTTCTATGCGCCCGCAGCCTCAGGCATCGCGATGGCTGAAGCCTATCTGGGTGACCAGAAGCGCATCCTGCCTTCGGCCGCTTATGTCGACGGCCAGTACGGCCTCGACGGCCTGTATGTCGGCGTGCCCGTCGTGATCGGTGCCGGCGGCGTCGAAAAGATCGTCGAAATCGAACTGGACGATGCCGACAAGGCCGGCCTGCAGGTCTCGGTCGACGCGGTCAAGGAACTGCTCGACGCGTGCAAGGCGCTGGATCCCAGCCTCGCCTGATCCCTTTTGGCTGGCCAGACGCTTTGCGTCGGGCCGGCCGGCTCTCCCCAGGAGAATAGAATATGTCCATCCTCATCGACAAGAATACCAAGGTCATCACGCAAGGGATGACCGGTGCCACCGGCACTTTCCACACCGAACAGGCGCTCGCCTATGGCACGCAGATGGTCGGCGGCGTGACCCCGGGCAAGGGCGGCACGACGCACATCGGCCTGCCGATGTTCAACACGGTCGAGGAAGCGAAGCACGCGACCGGCGCGACCGCATCGGTCATCTATGTGCCGCCGCCGTTCGCCGCCGATTCGATCCTCGAGGCGATCGATGCCGAGATCGAGCTGATCGTCGCGATCACCGAAGGCATTCCGGTGCTCGACATGGTCAAGGTGAAGCGCGCGCTTTCGGGTTCGAAGTCGCGCCTGATCGGCCCGAACTGCCCCGGCGTCCTGACCCCCGAAGAGTGCAAGATCGGCATCATGCCCGGCAACATCTTCAAGAAGGGCAGCGTCGGCGTCGTCTCGCGCTCGGGCACGCTCACCTATGAAGCCGTGTTCCAGACCTCGAACGTCGGCCTGGGCCAGACCACCGCGGTCGGCATCGGCGGCGACCCGGTCAACGGCACGAACTTCATCGACGTGCTCGAACTCTTCCTCGCCGACGAAGCGACCAAGTCGATCATCATGATCGGCGAAATCGGCGGCGACGCCGAAGAGCAGGCCGCACAGTTCCTGATCGACGAAGCCAAGCGCGGCCGCAAAAAGCCGATGGCCGGCTTCATCGCGGGCCGCACGGCGCCTCCGGGCCGCCGCATGGGCCATGCCGGCGCGATCGTGTCGGGCGGCAAGGGCGACGCCGAAAGCAAGATCGCGGCGATGGAAGCCGCAGGCATCAAGGTGTCGGCGAGCCCGTCGGAACTTGGCACGACGCTTGCCGAAGTGCTGAAGGAACGCGTCTGATCGGACGGCCCGCCGGCACCCTTTGCCGGCGGGCCTCCGCTCCCCATATGAAACCCACCCCTACCTCCCCGTGGAAAAGCAGATGAACCTCGAACGACAAAGCTTCGACATCGACGAGCCGCAGGCCGGCCCGAGCTGGGCGCCGAAGAACTGGCCCCAGATCGACAGCGACGACCTGACCGCCGCGCTCGACCCGCAGCAGATGCAGGTCGCGGTGAAGGCCGCCGCCGCCAAGGCGGGCGCCCCGCTGTCGAACGCCGAAGTCGAGCGCGCAGCGGACGATTCGATCCGCGCGATGATGCTGATCCGCACCTATCGCGTGCGCGGGCATCTTGCCGCCAACCTCGATCCGCTCGGCCTCAGCCAGCGCGAACTGCCCGCCGACCTCACGCCCGAATATCACGGCTTCGTCGGTGCCGACCTCGACCGTCCGGTGTGGCTCGGCGGCGCGCTCGGCCTCGAGCGTGCGACGGTGCGCGAGATCGTCGCGATCCTGCGCGCCAATTACTGCGGCAACGTCGGCCTCGAATATATGCACATCGCGGACATCGAGGAGCGGCAGTTCCTGCAGGAACGGATGGAAGGCGCCGACAAGATCATCGAATTCTCGGTCGAGGGCAAGCGCGCCATCCTGAGCAAGGTGATCCAGGCCGAGGAGTGGGAGAAATTCCTCGCGCGCAAATATGTCGGTACCAAGCGTTTCGGCCTCGACGGCGGCGAGAGCATGATCCCCGCGATGGAAGCCATCATCAAATATGGCGCCCAGTACGGCGTGCGCGAGATCGTCTATGGCATGGCGCACCGCGGGCGCCTCAACATGCTCGCGAACGTCATGGCAAAGCCCTATCAGGTGATTTTCCACGAATTCGCCGGCGGATCGGCGAACCCCGACGACATCGGCGGCTCGGGCGACGTCAAATATCACCTCGGCACCTCGACCGACCGCGAGTTCGGCGGTGCGTCGGTGCATATGTCTCTCGTTCCCAACCCCTCGCACCTCGAAGCCGCTGACCCGGTCGTTCTCGGCAAGGTCCGCGCGCAGCAGGTCGTGCGCGACGACCTTGAAAAGCATGAGCAGGTGCTGCCCGTGCTGATCCACGGCGACGCGGCGTTCGCGGGGCAGGGGATCGTCTGGGAATGCCTCGGCTTCTCGGGCATCCGCGGTTATAATACCGGCGGCTGCATCCACTTCATCGTCAACAACCAGATCGGTTTCACGACCAGCCCGCAGTTCGCGCGCTCGTCGCCCTATCCGTCGGACGTCGCAAAGGGCGTGATGGCGCCGATCCTGCACGTCAACGGCGACGATCCCGAAGCGGTGACCTTTGCGTGCAAGCTTGCGATCGATTTCCGCCAGCAGTTCAAGCGCGATGTCGTGATCGACATGTGGTGCTATCGCCGCTTCGGCCATAACGAAGGCGACGAGCCTTCGTTCACCCAGCCGCTGATGTACGGCGTCATTCGCCAGCATCCGCCGGTGTCGCAGCTTTGCGCCGCGAAGCTGGAGGCTGAAGGCGTGATCGACGCGGGCTGGGCGGATGCCCGCCGCGCTGAATTCACCACGCGTCTCGAAGATGATTTCGAAGCGGCCAAGAGCTATAAGCCCAACAAGGCCGACTGGTTCGCGGGCCGCTGGTCGGGGCTGCACGCCCCTGCCGATCCCGAAAATGCGCGCCGCAATATTGCGACCGGCGTCTCGGACAAATTGTTCGATTCGATCGGCCGCACGTTGACGACGATCCCCGCCGACGTCGAAGTCCACAAGACGCTTCGCCGCGTGATCGACGCACGCGGCGCGATGTTCGCCGACAAGAGCGACGGCGAAGTGTTCGACTGGGCGACCGCCGAAAGCCTCGCCTTTGGTACGTTGCTCAGCGAAGGCTATCAGGTCCGCCTGTCGGGTCAGGATTCGGGGCGCGGCACCTTCAGCCAGCGTCACGCGGTCTGGGTCGACCAGAGGACCGAGGATAAATATGTCCCGCTGACGACCGTGCCGCACGGCCGGTTCGAAGTGCTCGACAGCCCGCTGTCCGAATATGGCGTGCTCGGCTTCGAATATGGCTATGCGATGGCCGATCCGAAGAGCCTCGTGCTCTGGGAAGCGCAGTTCGGCGACTTCGCCAACGGCGCGCAGATCATGATCGACCAGTTCATCGCGTCGGGCGAAGCCAAATGGCTGCGCGCCAACGGACTCGTGCTGCTGCTGCCGCACGGTTATGAAGGGCAGGGGCCGGAACATAGCTCGGCGCGTCTCGAGCGCTTCCTGCAACTCTGCGCCGGCGACAACATCCAGGTGTGCAATATTTCGACCCCGTCGAACTATTTCCACGTCCTGCGCCGTCAGATGCTGCGTCCGTTCCGCAAGCCGCTCATCATCATGACGCCGAAGTCGCTGCTCCGTCACAAGCTGGCGGTGTCGCAGCGTTCGGACTTCATCGGCGACGCGCATTTCCGCCGCCTGATGTCGGATCGCACGCCGCCCGCCGACAAGGACGTCAAGCGCGTCGTCCTCTGCTCGGGCAAGGTCGGCTACGACCTGATGGAAGCGCGCGATGCCGCAGGCCTCGCCGACACCACGATCGTGCGCGTCGAGCAGATCTATCCCTTCCCGGGTGAGCCGCTCAGCGTCCGCCTGAAGCGGATGCCGAACCTCGAAGAGGTCGTCTGGGCGCAGGAAGAGCCGCGCAACAATGGTGCCTGGTTCTTCGTCAATGAACTGATCGAGGAAGCGCTGACCAATGCCGGCCACAAGGGCATGCGGCCGCGCTACGCCGGCCGTGCCGCTGCGGCCTCGCCCGCGACGGGCCTGATGAGCCGTCACCAGACCGAACAGTCGGCTCTCGTCGCCGATGCGCTCGGCCTGTCGGTTCGCGCCGAAATCCGCCGTACCAAGAACAAAGCCTGAGCCCAAAGCTTAAGTCCCCAAGGAACTGCACCTATGAGCACCGAAGTCAAAGTCCCCACGCTGGGCGAAAGCGTTACCGAAGCGACGATCGGCGAATGGCTGAAAAAGCCCGGCGAAGCCGTTGCGCTCGACGAGCCCATCGCGAGCCTTGAAACCGACAAGGTTGCGGTCGAGGTTCCCTCGCCCGTTGCCGGCGTGATGGGCCAGCAGCTCGCCGCGGTCGGCGATACGGTCAATGTCGGCGCGGCGATCGCGACGATCGAGGCCGGCGGTGCGGCCGCTGCTCCGGCACCTGCCGCCGCCGCGCCTGCTCCCGCACCGGCTGCCAAGGCCGAAGCTGCTGCGCCTGCGCCTGCCGCGACCGCAGCACCCGCCGGCGAAAGCGTCGACACGGTCACGACCATGTCGCCCGCGGTTCGCCGCCTCGTGCTCGAGCATGGCGTCGACCCCACGAAGATTCAGGGCAGCGGCAAGGACGGCCGCCTGACCAAGGAAGATGTGCTCGCCGCCGCGAACAACGCGCCCGCTGCCGCCCCGGCTCCCGCTGCTGCCGCTGCCGCGCCTGTCGCAAGCGGCACCCCCGGTCGCCACGAAGAGCGCGTCAAGATGACGCGTATGCGCCAGACGATCGCAAAGCGTCTGAAGGCCGCGCAGGATACCGCCGCGATGCTGACGACGTTCAACGACGTCGACATGTCGGCGGTGATGGCGACGCGCGACAAATATCGCGAAAGCTTCGAAAAGAAGCACGGCGTCCGTCTGGGCTTCATGAGCTTCTTCACCAAGGCGGTCGCGCTTGCCGCGCATGACATTCCGGCGGTCAACGCCCGCATCGACGGCGACGAAATCGTCTATCACGACTATCTCGACGTGTCGGTCGCGGTCAGCGCGCCGAACGGCCTTGTCGTTCCCGTCGTGCGCAACGCCGACAGCCTGTCGTTCGCCGACATCGAAAAGGCGATTGCCGACCTTGGCAAGCGTGCCAAGGACGGCACGCTCACGATCGACGACATGACCGGCGGCACCTTCACCATCTCGAACGGCGGCGTGTTCGGCGGCCTGATGTCGACCCCGATCATCAACCCGCCGCAGTCGGCGGTGCTCGGCCTCCACCGCATCGAGGATCGTCCGGTCGTCCGCAATGGAGAGATCGTGATCCGTCCGATGATGTATCTCGCGATGAGCTATGACCACCGCCTGATCGACGGCCGCGAGGCAGTGACCTTCCTCAAGACGATCAAGGAAGCGATCGAGGATCCGACGCGCCTTCTGATCGATCTTTGATCCGATGATCGCCCTCTCTGCCCGACCGATTCTGGCCTTTGCCTTCGCCGCTGCCCTCGCGGGCTGCAGCGAGGGCGAAAGCCGCATGCAGAAGGGGTTCGAGGACGGGCTCAAGACCAGCTTCGTCGAAAGCTTCGGTGAATCGTGCCGCGCGGCGGCGGAGGGTAGCGGGGCGCCGGCAGACCTTGCCGCCAAGGTGTGCAAATGTACGGCCGACGAATTGATCAAGAAATATAGCGCATCGGAACTGATCGGCCTGTCGCAGGAAATGGCGGCCCCGGTTATGAAAGCATGCGCTGCGAAATCCGGGCTGCCTATTTGAGCGGATTCGCTCTTCCGGGTGCTCAGGCAGAAATTGAGGTAGATTGAACATGGCTGATTACGACTACGACGTCCTTGTCATCGGTGCCGGCCCCGGCGGCTATGTCGCGGCGATCCGCGCGGCGCAGCTTGGCCTCAAGACCGCGTGCGCCGAAGGGCGCGAGACGCTGGGCGGCACCTGCCTCAACGTCGGCTGTATCCCCTCGAAGGCGATGCTCCATGCGTCCGAATATTTCGAGGCTGCAGCGGGTGGCGCGATGGCGGCGATGGGCATCAAGGTAAAGCCCGAACTCGACCTCGGCACGATGCACGGCCAGCGCAAGGATGCCGTGAAGGGCCTGACCGGCGGCATCGAATTCTTGTTTAAGAAGAACAAGGTCGACTGGCTGAAGGGCTATGCGCAGTTTACCTCGAAGGACACGGTCGAGGTTGCGGGCAAGTCGGTGCGCGCCAAGAATATCATCATCGCCACCGGCTCGTCGGTGACGCCGCTTCCGGGCGTTGAAGTCGATAACGACAAGCAGATCATCGTCGATTCGACCGGCGCGCTCGAACTTGCGAAGGTTCCGGGTCACATGGTCGTCATCGGCGGCGGCGTGATCGGGCTCGAACTCGGCAGCGTGTGGCGCCGTCTGGGCGCCAAGGTCACCGTCGTCGAATATCTCGACCAGATCCTGCCCGGCATGGACGGTGACGTCCGCAAGGAAGCGAACAAGATCTTCAAGAAGCAGGGCATGGAATTCAAGCTCAAGACCAAGGTCACGTCGGCCGCGGTCAAGGGCAAGAAGGCCGTGCTGACGCTAGAACCCGCCGCTGGCGGTGACGCCGAAACGCTCGAGGCCGATGTCGTGCTGGTATCGATCGGGCGCCGCCCGAACACCGACGGCCTGGCGCTCGACAAGGCGGGCCTCGCGGTCAACCAGCGCGGCCAGATCGAAACCGACCATGATTTCAGCACGCAGGTCCCCGGCATCTGGGCGATCGGTGACGTGATCCCGGGCCCGATGCTCGCGCACAAGGCGGAAGACGAGGGCATCGCCTGCGCCGAGAATATCGCCGGGCTGACCGGCATCGTGAACCACGACGTCATCCCGTCGGTCGTCTATACGTGGCCCGAAATCGCCGGCGTCGGCCTGACCGAAGAGCAGGCGAAGGAGCGTGGCGAGGTGAAGGTCGGTAAATTCCCGATGCTCGCGAACAGTCGAGCCAAGACCAATCATGAGCCCGACGGTTTTGTGAAGGTGATCGCCGACGCCAAGAGCGACCGCGTGCTTGGCGTGTGGTGCATCGCAAGCGTCGCCGGCACGATGATCGCGCAGGCCGCGCAGGCGATGGAATTCGGTGCGACGTCGGAAGATATCGCTTACACCTGCCACGCGCATCCGACGCACAGCGAGGCGATCAAGGAAGCCGCGATGGCGGTGACGGGCAAACCGATCCACGTCTGATGAACTAAATGGGGGAGAGAGAATGATGGCGAAGCACGGGCTCTGGGCAGCGGCTTCGCTGACCCTATCCCTCATGGCGACCAGCGCGCAGGCGGCACCCGATCTAAATGCCGCGAATGCGCGGCTGACGGCGCTGCTCGACAAAAATTACCCAGCGCTCGACGCGCTCTATAGGGATCTCCACCAGAATCCCGAACTTGGGCTGCAGGAGGTCCGCACCGCGGGCATCCTTGCGCAACATCTCCGCAAGGCGGGCTTCACCGTGACCGAAAAGGTCGGCGGCACCGGCGTCGTTGGCGTGCTCAAGAATGGCGCAGGTCCGACGATCCTGATCCGCGCCGACATGGACGCGCTGCCGATGGAGGAAAAGACCGGGCTCGCCTGGTCGAGCAAAGCGCGCGCGACCTATGAGGGCAAGGATGTGCCCGTCATGCACGCGTGCGGCCACGACACGCATGTCGCCTATCTTGTCGGCGTCGCGCAGGCGCTTGCTGCGATGCGCGATAGCTGGTCGGGCACCGTGGTGCTGATCGGCCAGCCCGCCGAGGAAATTTTGAAAGGCGCGAAAGCGATGCTCGACGACGGGCTGCTGACGCGCTTTCCCAAACCCGACTATGGCTTCGCGGCGCATGTGCTGAACGGCCCGACGGGCACGATCGCGATCAAGGCGGGCACGGCCTTCTCGGCATCGGACAGCTATTCGATCACCTTCCACGGTCGCGGCGGACATGGATCGATGCCCTCAATGGCGCTCGACCCGATCCCGATCGCGGCGCGCTTCGTCACCGATGTGCAGACGGTGATCAGCCGCGAGAAGGACCCGGGCGCCTTCGGCGTGCTGACGATCGGTGCGATCAATGCGGGTAGCGCCCCCAACATCATCCCCGACAGCGCCGAGGTGAAAGTCAACATCCGCTCGCTGACCCCTGAAGTGCGACAGTTGCTGCGCTCGGGCGCCGAGCGGTCGGCGAAGGCGGCTGCGATGATGGGTAACGCCCCCGAACCGACGATCACCTATCTGACCGGCACGGCGAGCCTTGTGAACAACGAATCGATGGCGGCGAACGGCCTCGCGACGCTCAAGCCAGTGTTCGGCGAGCGGCTGCTATTTGCCCCCGCCAGTGCGGCGCCGGTGTCGGCGAGCGAGGATTATTCGGAGTTTGTCGATGCGGGCATTCCGTCGCTCTATTTCGCGATCGGCGGTTATGATCCCGCCGTGCTCGCCGATTTGAAGGCCAAGGGCCAGCCGGTGCCGACCAACCACTCGCCCTTCTTTGCGCCCAAGGCCGAACCGGTGATCCGGAATGCCGTCGCGGCGATCGTGCTGTCGGTCATCGGCGGCGTGCGCCCCGACGCCAAATAGGCACGCGATCTTGTTCGAGATCGACAATGCGCTGATCGTCCGGCTGCTCGACCTCGTCGGCATCGGCGTCTTCGCGCTGTCGGGCGCGCTGATGGCGGTGCGTTTGCGTCAGACGCTGGTCACCGCCGCCTTCTTTGCGCTGGTGACCGGGGTGGGCGGTGGCAGCGTGCGCGATCTCCTGATCGGCGCTCCGGTTTTTTGGGTGCAGGACGGCGCGATTGCGGCAGTATGCATTGCGATCGCGCTGATCGTCTGGCTGACGCCCGAACGCTGGTGGCAGGGACAATTGCTCGAATGGGCCGACGCAGTGGGCCTTGCTGCCTATGCCGTGTTCGGGACGGCGAAGGCGCTGGCGTGGGGCGTCCCGCCGGTGCCTGCCTTGATGATGGGCGTGATAACCGGCTGCGTCGGCGGCACGATCCGCGACATCCTCGCCGGGGTGCCGTCGATCATCATGCGGCCCGAAGTCTATGTGACCGCGGCGGCGCTCGCGTCGGGGCTGTTTTTGCTGCTGCAGTGGCTTGGTACCGGGACGCCCGTCGCGGCGGTGACGGGCGCGATCGCGGGCTTCATCCTGCGCGGCGCGGCGATCCGCTGGTCGCTTGCGCTACCCGCTTATCGCGATCCCAAAAGCCGATAGACTTGCCAAATCGAGAAACTCTGTCAGTTTCGCCTTATGAACAGTGATGTCAGCACCATCGCCCGCCGTGTGCGCGATCAGGCGCGCGCCTTGCCCGACCTGTTCGGCCGTTTCGATTTCGACAAGGCGCCTGAGCGATGGGCGCCCGAGGTCGACGCGGTCAGCGAGCTGAGCCGCGTTCGCAGCATCGACCGCGCCGACTATCTGGACGATCCCGATCTGCTTGGCCGTATCCGCGAATATACGATGCTGGGCGACCGGACTGGCGATGCCTATGCCGCATTGATGCCGCGCCTTGGTTTTCAGCAGACCGTCGCGATGCTGGTCGATGCATGCGACAAGGGCGTCGAAGCGGTCCTGGACGCGCCGCCCGAACTCGCGGCGCTGATCCGCGAAATGGAACAAAAGCCCGACTGGCTCGACATGAAGCTGGTCGAGGAGGGCGCGGCTTATGAGCGCAACGCCACCGCGAACCTCTCGCCCTTTCTGATCCGCGGCGCCTTCATCGCGACCTTCCTCAACAAATATTCGGCGCTGCCGATGGCGCTCACCGGGACGCTGGGCCAGGCGACCGCCGCGCGGCGGGTGAAGGAAACCGCGACCTTCTTTGCGACAACCGCGCTTCCCGGCGCGCTCGATCGCTTCGGGCCTGGATTCAAGGCGGCGGCGATGGTGCGGCTGATGCACTCGATGGTGCGCGTCAACGTCCTGTCGCGTCCCGGCATGTGGGATACCGAAACCTATGGCATGCCGATCCCGCAGCTCGACCAGATGCCCGCGGGGCTGATCCCCGTCTATTTCCTCTCGCAGGAGGTGTTGGCGAAGGGCCGGACCAGCTTTACCCGGCTCGAACGTGGGCGCGTCGAACTCGCGCGTTACCGCTGCTATCTGCTCGGCCTGCCCGAGGATTTGCTCGCCGATACGCCGCAGGAGATTGTCCGCATCTGGCGCACGCGCAGCGCGACGCTCCGCTACGAATATGACGATCAGGTCTGCGGCGGGCTGCTCCGCGCGACGATGGACGCCGAACTGTCGAAAGACCGTTCGCCCAAAGGGCAGGTCAAACGCCGCCTCGAATATTCGGTGAGCCGCGTTTTCTTCGTAAAAGCCTTTCTTGCGGGCGACGAGGAGCGCGCTGCCAATGTCGGCGTGCCGGTGCGGCGCCGCGATCACCTCATTTATGGCGCGACGATGCTCGGCATCGCGGGGCGCATGGCGGCCTATCGTGTCGCCTCGCGCCTTCCCGTCATCCGTCATCTCGCCGACCGGCGCCTCGTCCACCGGATCGAGCGCCAGCTTGCCGAATATGGCCGCGCCGAATTCACATCCGACGCCGCGCACTACAAGCCCGCGACGGCGAGCTAGTCCTTTCAGCAAAGGAATTTCATGAAGACCGAACAGGCGACCGTTAACGGCATCAACATCACCTATGAGGACAAGGGGCCGCGCAATGCGCCCGTCATCCTGCTGGTCATGGGCCTTGGGGGCCAATTGACGCTCTGGCCCGACGAATTCGTCGACGCGCTGAACGAACGCGGCTTTCGTACCATCCGCTACGACAATCGCGATGTCGGCCTTTCGACGCGCTTCGATGCCGCAGGGGTGCCGAACGTCAAATGGATGATCGTCAAATCGGTGATCGGCCTGCCGGTGCGCCCCGCCTATACGCTGGCCGACATGGCCGCCGACGGCATAGGCTTGCTCGATCATCTTGGCGTCCAGCGTGCGCATGTCGTCGGCGTTTCGATGGGCGGTATGATCGCGCAGCATATCGCCGCGCGCTATCCCGATCGCGTGCTCTCATTGACGTCGGTGATGTCGACCACCGGCAACCGCCGCCTTCCGCGCGCACAGAAGGAGGCGATGCGCGTGCTCGCCAACCGCCCGATGAATGGTGATAAAGAGGCGCTGATCGCTTATTCGGTCGGCGCGGCGCGTGTGATCGGCAGCCCAGGCTATCCATCGACCGAAGAACGTCTCCAGCGCCGCGTGCGTGCCGACTTCGAACGCGGCTGGTATCCGCAAGGCGTCGCGCGCCAGATGGCGGCGATCGTTGCCGATGGCGACCGGCGCCCGCTATTGAAGGATATCAAGGCGCCGACGCTCGTCATCCATGGCGAGGACGATCCGCTCGTGCCGCTGCCCGGCGGACGCGACACTGCCGACAATATCGCGGGCGCGCGGCTGCTGACGATCCCGGGCATGGGTCATGATTTGCCGCTTGGGCTTGTTGATACGATGGCCAATGCGATCGCGGAACACATCAACGAAACGACCGCCGCCGCCTGAGCCGCGGTGAGAGGAAATCGGGCCCCTGCGAAGGCAGGGGCCCATCACCGGTCGGCGCAATTTCGAAGCATCGGGAGATGGGTCCCCGCGCTCGCGGGGACACATTTTTTCGGGCTAACGCCTCCGTTCGAACGCTATTTCAGCAACAACGCCATCGTCGCGAAGAACCCCTTCGCCTCAGCCTGACCCGGCCGCGGGACCGCGGGCAGATAGGCGCGACAGTCGAGGCACGACGCCTGCACCGACCCCGCCCGCGTCAGCATCGTCAGATCCTGGACGAGGCGCCGTTCGGTCAGTTGGCGGTTCATCGCCGCGATCCCGAACCAGCCGCGTGGAAGTGCTGCAGTTTCTTCCTCGGTGCCGGACCAGCTTGCGAGCATCTTCGAAAATTCGCTTGGTTCATCCTCGAAATATTTCGCGTGGAAATCGCCGTCGATCTTCGCGAACTTCGCCGCCGCTTTCAGCGCATCGGGCAAGCCGCCGAACTGGTCGACAAGGCCGATCTGGCGCGCAGTACCGCCGGCCCACACGCGCCCTTCGGCAATGGTGCGGATTTTCTCGATCGGCTGCTTGCGGCTCTTTGCGACGAGCCCGGTGAAGCGCGCATAAATGTCCTCGACGCTCGCCTGCGCCAGCGCGTTGAAATCGTCGTTGACCCCGCCGAATATATCGGGCTGGCCCGACAGCGGCGTCGTCGCGATGCCGTCGGCGTTGACCCCGATCTTGGCAAGCGCCTGATCGAAACTCGGCAAGATGCCGAACACGCCGATCGAACCGGTGATCGTCTCGGGCTCGGCAAAGATGCGGTCGGCGGGGGTCGAGACCCAATAGCCGCCCGATGCCGCGACATTTGCCATCGACACGACGATCGGCAGCTTCTTCGCCTTCGCAGCGAGCAGCGCTTGGCGAATTTCCTCCGACGCCAGCACCGATCCGCCGGGCGAGTCGACCCGCAGGACGATCGCCTTGATGCTGCTGTCGGCAGCGGCGTCGAGGATATGCTGCGCGACGGTCTCCCCACCCGCGGCGCCGTTCGGCGCCTCGCCATCGACGATCTCGCCGACGACGGGGACGACCGCGATTGCGCTGCCCTTTGTTTCGGGCGGGTTCGCGGCGACCCAGTTTTCGAGCGGGATCGCATTATATTCCCACGGCTTGCTGTCGTCCGGGGAGCCGCTGAGCTCCGCAACGCGGCGGTTGAAAGCCATGCGGCTGCCGAGCTTGTCGACAAGGCCCGCATCGACCGATGCCTTCGACAGGTCGTTGCCCGCCGCCTTCACGGCGCCCGCCGTGTCGGCGATGAAGGCGTCGACCTTGGCAGCCGGGCGTGCCTTCTTGACGTCGGTCAGCCAGTTTTCCCACAGCACGCCGGCATATGCGAGGTTGGCTTCCTTCGCCTCGGGCGACTGGTCGGTGCGCAGGAAGGGCTCGACCGCGCTCTTGAAAGTGCCGACGCGATAGATATGCGCGGTGATGCCGAGGCGGTCCATCAACCCCTTGTAATAAAGGCGCGATCCGCCCGGCCCCGCGATCGCTACGCCGCCGATGCCGTCGGCCCAGATTTCGCTGGCGTGCGCCGCGACCTGATAGCTGTCGGTGGTGTAGGCGGTGGCGAAAGCGAGCACGGGCTTTTTCTTCGCGCGCACCTTGTCGACCGCAGCGCCGATTTCGGCAAGCGAGACCTGCCCGCCGCCAAGGAAGCGGTCGAGGTCGAGCACGACCGATGTTACGCGCTTGTCGTCGGCGGCAACCTCCAGCGCATGGACGACGTCGCGGACGCGGATTTCCTTGAGCTGCGCGCCGCCCGACAGCGCCGCGAGCGGGTCGACGTCGGCGGGTTGTTCGCTGACGACGCCGTCGAGTTCGATCAGCAGCGCACCCTGGCTGACCGGCAGGCCCGCATTGGGGCGTCCCGCGAGCAGGCCGAACAATGCGACGAAGAAGAGCAGAAGAAAGATGAGCGCCAGCGCATCCTTGATCCCGACGAGCAGGTTCCAGACCTTGCGCGGAAAGCTTGTTCTCGATTTCGGTTTGTCGTCGCCCGGCAGCGGCCGGCGGACGGGAATGGCCCATGGGCCGGCGGGATCGTTGGGCGCGTTCGCGGTGCTATCGGTCATGTCCGCGAACCTAGGGGCGCGTCCCGTCCTTGGCAATGCACGCTTCGACGGGCGAGCGATCAGTGCCCATGGACTACATTTACCAAGAATATCATATCCGTTTGCACCGAGCCCTTCGACTGCCCTGGCACGCGCTCAAGACCAACTTCGGCCTTTCGCCGATGCCCGGAGAGCCCTGGGTCTGCAGTCCTTCGATGAGTGTCTCGACGTTGCCGGACATAAACGGAAATATATTCAGAGCCAGCCTTCGCGGCGATACCAGCGCACCGTTTCCGCGAGCGCGTCGTCGGTGTCGCGCTCGGGCCGCCACAACGCGGCGGGCGGACAGGCGCCCTCGGTCGCAACCCAGTCGGGATGCGCGATATAGCGCGCGCGGTCGGGGGTCAGTTTCGCCCGGCTGCGGCGCACGAGTTTGTCGAGCTGGCCCCCGGCCTTCAACAGCAGGGCGGGAGTCGCGATCGTCGACAGCCGCTGCCGTCCCACCGCGCGCGCGACCGCGCGGGCAAATCCGCGATGCGACCAGCCAGTGGGCCTACCGTCGTCGGGCTCGTAAATCTGGCCGACGCTCGCGCCCCGGTCGGCGGCGAGTGTCACGAGCAGCCGCGCGAGTTCGTCGACATAAATCGCCGACATGCGCCCGTTCGGCACCAGCGCGATGCCGCGCCGCGCCATGCGGAAAAGGTCGAGCATTTCGGTATCGCCGGGACCGAAGACCGCGGGCGGGCGCACGATCGTCCAGTCGAGCCCGCTCGCCATGACCACCGCTTCGGCGCGTTCCTTTGACCAGCCATAGTTGGAGATATCGGGCTCGCGCGCGGCGAGCGACGACACATGGACGAAGCGCGTGACGCCGGCCCCGCGCGCGGCATCGACGACGTTCGCGGTTGCGATCGCATTGCCCGCCTCGAACGCCGCGCGGGTGGGGACGTTGACCACGCCCGCGATGTGCATGACAACATGGCTGCCCGCCGCCATTTCGGCGAGGCTGTCCTTGTTGTCGAGCGCGCCCGCAATCCACGTCACCCCTTCGATTTCGGCCTGTGGTCGGCGGGTGAGGGCGCGGACGTGCCATCCCGCCGCGACTGCATCGCGCATCGTCGCGCCGCCGACAAAGCCGGTCGCGCCGGTCATCGCCAGCACGCGCCCGCCGTGTTTGTCCCCGGAACGGGGAGGGGGACTCAAAGCAGCACCATATGGTCGCGGTGCACCATCGCGCTGCGCGGCGCATAGCCGAGCGCGGCTTCCTGCGCGTCGCGGCCGAGGCCGACGATGTTCGCGGCGTCGGCGCCCGGATATTCGGACAGGCCGCGTGCGATGATGCGCCCGTCGGGACCGGCGATGTCGAGGATGTCGCCGCGCGCGAAGCTGCCGCTGACCGCGGTTACGCCCGCCGCGAGCAGGCTGGCGCCGCCCTGCAGCGCTCTCGCGGCGCCGGCGTCGATCTCGACCCGCCCCTTGGCGGTGAGCCCGCCCGCGAGCCACGCCTTGCGCGCGCTTGCGCCCTTGTCGGCGACGAACAGGCTGTGCCGTGCAGCGGTCGACAGCGGCCGGTCGATGCGACCCGAGGCGATCGCGAGATGCGCCCCGGCGGCGTTGGCGATGCGGGCCGCCGCGATCTTCGACACCATGCCGCCCGATCCCATGCCCGATGCCGATCCGGTATCGGCCATCGCCTCGATCCCCGCATCGATGCGCTCGATCCGCGCGATATGGACGGCGCCGTCCTGCGCCGGGTTGCGATCATACAGCCCGTCGATGTCGGACAGCAGGATAACGCCGCCCGCCGCCGCGGCCTGCGCGACCCGCGCGGCGAGGCGGTCGTTGTCGCCGAAACGGATTTCCTCGGTCGCGACGCTGTCATTCTCGTTGATGATCGGCACGACGCCAAGGCTGAGCAGCCGGTCGAGCGTCGCCGCGGCATTGAGGTAACGGCGGCGATGTTCGAGGTCGTCGAGCGTCACGAGCATCTGCGCGGCGGTCAGCCCTTCGGCGCCGAGCACTTCGGCCCAGACCTGCGACAGTGCGATCTGCCCCGTCGCGGCCGCCGCCTGCGCATCCTCGAGCGTCCCGCGCCCGCCCTTGGCGAGCCCCAGCCGCCGCGCGCCGAGCGCGATCGCGCCCGAAGACACCACCGCGACCTGCTGTCCCGCGCGCGCGCGCTCGGCAATGTCGGCGGCGATGCCCACAAGCCAGCCGCGCCGCACTGCGCCATCCGGGTCGACGAGCAACGCCGATCCGATCTTGACGATCAGCCGGGGACAGGATGCGGGCGGAAACAGGCTCATGGCGCCGCCGATAGCGCGATGCGCGCGCGCCGCCAATGCGAATGTCCCGGCAAGCCCGGTTCGCGTAATTTTATTCCGCTGATGGTAACGTCGGCTTTGGGGTGGGGAGCGGAGGTTTGCTACTATGTTGTACCCCGGCGAAGGCCGGGGCCCAGGGCTTTAGAAAGCCGAGCTGTGCGGATTGCCGCCCTGGACCCCGGCTTTCGCCGGGGCACACATTACCGTCGTTAGTTTCCGGTCGTTTCTTCGCTCTCGTCATCCCGGGCTTGACCCGGGATCCCGCTTTTTGACGCACTCACCGACTTCGACTTCAAGCGGGACCCCGGGTCAAGCCCGGGGTGACGAGGATGGCAGGGTCCGCCCCCGGTCGTTAGCCGACGGTTCCTACTCCAGCTTCGTCATTCCCGCGAAAGCGGGAGCCCGGCGAGCCGGCGCTGTCACTGGGTTCCCGCTTTCGCGGGGATGACTAATGTGGGGAAGGCAACCAGCGGCCGCTAGCCGCCCTATTCCTCGGTACGGATCAGGATCATCTCGCCGATCAAAGCGAACAGGATGAACGGCCCCCATGCCGCGAGGAAGGGCGAGTAGGCGCCCAGATCACCCATCGCGAGCGCGAAATTGTCGGCGACGAAATAAGCGAAGCCAAGCCCCATGCCGATGATCGCGCGAATGAACAGCTTGCCCGAACGGGCGAGGCCGAACGCGGCCACGGCGCCGAGCAGCGGCATCAATATCGCCGACAATGGTCCCGAAATCTTGTGCCACAGCACGCCCTTCAAGGCATCGACCGGGCGGCCCGCGGCCTCGAGATCTGCAATCGCGGCCTTGAGCTTCATGAACGGCAATTCGTCGCCGTCGACCTGCGCCAGCGTGAATTGGTCGGGGCGCACACTCTTCGCCGCGACGATCGTGCCGAGTGGTTCGAGCGTGCCCGACCGCCGCATGAAACGGCGCGCGTTGGTCAATTCCCAGCCGCCGGTCGGAAGCGCGCGGGCGCTGTCGGCCGACAGCATCGACGACAGCACGCCGCCGGTGCGCTCATAGATCGTCACATAGCCGAGCACGATCACCGGGCCGCTGGTGTCTACCGTCGTTGCATTGATCAGGTCGTCGCCGTCGCGGACCCAGATATTCGTGCGTATGCCGCTGTCCTTGGGCACTTTTTTATACTCGACCTTTTGCCACGCGCTGAGCGCCGCGGTCGAGCGTGTGACGATCCGTTCGTTGAACGCAAAGCTGATCCCGGCGACGAGCAGTGCGGCAAGGAACAGCGGCGCGAGCACCTGATGTGCCGACATGCCCGACGCCTTCATCGCGATCACTTCGCTGTTCTGGTTGAGCGTGACCATCGTCAGGATGGTGCCGAGCAGCACCGAAAAGGGCAGGAAGGTCTCGATAATCTGCGGCATCCGCATACCGACATAGCGCCACACGTCCGAATCGCTGTTGCCCGCGACGGCGAGAATCTTGCCGCTCTCACCCAGAAGGTCGAGCGTCTGGAGGATCAGGACCAGTGCGAAGAGGATCGAGAAGGAGCGGACGAGGAAGAGGCGGCCGACATAGAGCGCCATCGTGCGCGAAGGGAAAAAATGGAGCTGATGCATTTAGTTCAAACTCTCCAACGGCCGCTGCTTGCGCTGGAACATCGTGAGCATCGCACGAATTTTCTGCCCCGCCTTCGCCGCCACGCGTTCGAGCGCGCCGATCGGCTGGCCCCCGGGGACGTGCGCGACGGTGTAGTACATCCAGATCGCGAGCGCCGCGAACAGAAGATAGGGTACCCACATCGCGATCAGCGGGTCGATCGTCCCGCGCGCGCCGAGATCCTCGGCATATTGGTTGATCTTGTGCTGAGTGACCAGCAGCACGATCGACAGGAACACGCCGAGCGACGACGTCGATCTTTTTGGCGGGATCGCGAGGGCGATCGCGATTAGCGGGATCAGGAACATCGACATCACTTCGACGATGCGAAAATGAAAATTCGCCCTCGATTCGAGCCGCGTCTGCACCGATTGCGTCTGGTCCTTGCCCGCGACGAACAGCTCTGGGATCGTCATTTCGCGGTCGGCGCCGCCGCGCAGGCGGAACGCCTCGATCTTGGGCAGCGGGATCGGCAAGTCGTGATTGTCGAAGGTCAGAACGCGCGGGACAGCGAATTTGGGCGATTCATGGATCAGAACGCCCTGCGACAGGCGGAGGATGATCGTGTTCGGATCGTCGGTGGCGAGGAACTGGCCGCGCGCCGCGGTGGCCGACACGCGCTGCCCGTCCTTATTTTCGCCGCGCACGAAGATTCCGCGCAAACTGCGGCCATCATTATAGCTTTCCTCGATCCTTAGCGTCATGCGGTCGCCCAATTTGGTAAACTCGCCGACCTTGATCGATGCGCCGAGCGCGCCCGAGCGGAGTTCGAACTGCAGCCCCTCATAGGCATAGCGCGCGACCGGCTGGATGAACCCCACGATCGCCAGATTAAGCGCAGCAAGCGCGATTGCATAAGCGAAGGGTATGCGCATCAGCCGCCCGAAACTCATGCCCACGCCCTTCAGCACGTCGAGTTCACTCGATGTCGCAAGCCGCCGGAAAGCAAGGAGAATCCCTAACATCAGCCCGATTGGAATACCGAGCGAGAGATATTCGGGAATGAGGTTTGCGAGCATCCGCCACACGACGCTGACCGGCCCCCCTTCGGTGGCGACAAAATCGAACAGGCGAAGCATTTTTTCGAGCACGAGCAGCATCGCCGACAGGACGAGGGTGCCGAGCATCGGGAAGAAGATGAGCCGCGCGATGTAGCGGTCGATGGCAGGAAGCTTATTCAATCTTTGGTCGCCCCATCACCATGATTTGGCCGCAGTTGTTTCCGATATGCCGATTCAAGGGCGACAGGGACCCATCTCGGCGTGCGTTGTTGCGCTCGTGGAGATGGCTATAGCCTCTGGAGGTTTTGAGGTCATGTCGAAATTTGTATCCGCTCTCCTTGCTGTTTCCGTGCTGGCTTTTACCGCCACGGCGCAAGCGGAAGGCCGGGTCCTCTCGAACGATCTGTCGAAGTGCAGAAGCGGCCCGTCGACGCTGGTCCAGATCAGCGGCGTCAAGGCGTCGGCTGGCAAGATTCGCGTGCAAAGCTATCGCGGGACGGCAGATGATTGGCTCGCGAAGGGGCGCTGGCTCGCCCGCGTCGAAGTTCCGGCGCGTGCCGGGATGATGACCGTCTGCGTGCCCCTGCCCGAAGCCGGTGTCTACGGCATTGCAGTGCGTCACGATGTCAACGGGAACGGCAAGACCGACTTCCGCTCGGATGGTGGCGGGATGTCGAACAATCCCAGCATCAATGTCTTCAATCTTGGCAAGCCGAGCTACAAGAAGGCAGCCTTTTCGGTCGGGGATGCGCCCAAGACGATCTCCATTTCGATGAAATATATGTGATCGGGAATGGCTAGCGTCGCGCTCCTTTCCAACCCACGCTCGACGGGTAATCGCTCGTTGTTGCCGCGGGTTCGCGAATATTGCGCGGCGCATCCCGACATTTTTCACTATGAAGTCGAGGATGTCGACCAGATCGAAAAGGCCATCAGCACGATGGCAATGGTCGGTCCGCGCGTCGTCGTTATCAACGGCGGCGACGGCACCGTGCAGGCCGCGCTGACCGAAATTTATTCGGGCGGCCATTTCGGTGGCTCGCCGCCGCCGGTCGCGGTGCTTCCGAATGGGAAAACCAATCTCATCGCGCTCGATCTCGGTGCCGAGGGTGATCCGATCAAGGCGCTGCAGCGCGTTGTCGAACTGGTCGAAAGTGGCCGGCTCGAAGATCATGTGATTGAACGCCAATTGATCGCGCTCGATAGCGGCGGCGAAGAACGACCGGTGCTCGGCATGTTCCTCGGCGGCGCTTATCTTGCCGACGTGATGCTTTATTGCCGCAACCGAATCTACCCGCTCGGCCTGCCCAACGGGATTTCGCATTTCCTCGCGGCGATCCTGGGTCTGTTCGCGATCATCTTTGGAATCGGCGGCGGGCGCCTGCCGCCCAAGCCCGAACCGATGACCGTGTCGCTGATCCGCCAGGGCGAATTCAAGGGCAAATTCTCGTTGCTGATCGTCACGACGCTGGAGAAACTGCTGCTCAGTATCCGCACCAGCGAAGTCTATGGAACGAACGGCAATATGAAATTGCTCGCGACCGACAGCAATGTCGGTGCGCTGTTCCGCATGCTTGGCGCGACCTGGCGCGGGACGCTGGGGCAGAAGCAGCTCGACGGGGTGCATTTCCAGCAGGGTGACGAAATCCGTATCGAGGGCGAACGCTCAAACGTCATCCTCGACGGCGAAATCTTCCAGGCGAAGAACGGCGCGCCGATCATCCTGACTTCGACGCAGCCGGTTCCCTTCCTGCGCCTCGCCGCCTGAGCCCTTCATGTCCGCGCTAGCCGAACTCGTCCGCGAAGAACTCGCGACCCCCGTCGACCCGCGCGTCACCGCTATGGCGCAGGCGATTGCGGCTCAATATCCCGGAAGCGCGCGCGCGGTGCTTTTCTACGGCAGTTGCCTGCGCGAAAGCGAACTCGACGGCTTGATGCTCGATTTCTACCTGATCGTGTCCGACTATGGCGACGCCTATCCCAAGCGCTGGATGGCGGTCGCGAACCGGCTGATCCCGCCCAATGTATTTCCGTTTCAACATGGTGGGCTGATTGCAAAATACGCGGTGCTCAGCGAAGCCGATTTCGACCGACTTAACGGCGCCGCGACGCGTAACGTGTCGGTATGGGCGCGCTTTGCGCAGCCTTCGCGGTTGGTCTGGGCGGTCGACGATACCGCGCGGGGCCGCGCGGTGGGCGCGGTTTCGCGCGCGGCGCCGGCGCTTCTCGCCGCTGCGGGCCGGATCGAGGGCGAAGCGCCGCTCGACTGGTGGCGGCGGGCCTTTTCGCTCACTTACTCGGTCGAACTACGTGCCGAGCGGACCGGGCGGGCGCAATCGGTCGTCGATGCGGACGCCGACCGCTATGAACGTTTCAGCGGCCCGGCCATCGCAGCTATTCCTGCCGATGCCGTCAGCGGACGCTGGTCGCAGCGGCGCTTCGAAGGCAAGGCGCTCAGCATCGCGCGGCTTGCCAAGGCCAGCCTGACCTATGCTGGCGGGATCGATTATCTCGCGTGGAAGATCAATCGGCATGCGGGGACGAAGATCGAGATCAAGGCATGGCAGCGCCGCTGGCCGCTCGTCGCCGCGCTGACGTTGGTGCCGCGCCTGATCAAGGGCGGCGCGATCCGCTGATTAGCCCGCGAGGCGCTGACCCTCGGGCCGCGGTTCGCCGCGCCGCCGGATTGCCTGATCTAGCGCCGTGAGCGTGAAGGGCTTCCTGAGCACGTCATGATCGCCGAACGCGGCATCTTCGCTCGCATCGCCGGCATAGCCCGTTACAAACAGGACCGACAATTCGGGCCAACGCTGCTTCAGCTGCGCGACCATTTCCGGGCCGGTAAGCTCGGGCATCAGAACATCCGACAATATCAGATCAAAGCCGCGCTCTCCGCCCGCCAGCCTTTCTTCGACAAGCGCTTCGGCCTGAAGCGGGTTGCCGCATGCGACGGCGGTATGGCCAAGTTCGCTGACCGCGTCGACCGTGGCGGCCAGGACGCGGGCGTCGTCCTCGACGACAAGGATGCTCAACGCGTCGGTGGGGGCGTCGGGGTCGGTGGCCTCGCTCGGGAGCATCTCTGCCGCGACATCGGCATCCGCCTGGGCGATCGGAAGCAGCATGGCGACGCTTGTGCCTTCGCCCTCGGTCGACGAAATCTGCACCTCGCCGCCCGACTGGCGGCAGAAAGCGAAGACCTGGCTCATGCCAAGTCCGGTGCCCTGGCCTGCAGGCTTGGTGGTATAGAAGGGATCGAAGACGCGTTCCAGCACCTCGGGCGACATGCCGCAACCGGTATCGATGACCTGCACCGCAAGCGCCTTGGCCTCGCCGTCGTCGATCGTCCGGATCGTCAGCGACCCATGGCTGTTCATCGCATCGCGCGCATTGACCGCCAGATTGAGCAGCGCGTTTTCGAACTGTTGCCGGTCGACCCAGCAGGCGAGACCGTCGGCCTGAAGATCGAGTGTCAGCGCAATTCGGTCTCCGATCGTGCGTTCGATGAGCTGCGCAAAGCTTGCGATACAGTCGTCGATCGCCGTCATTTCGGGGCGTGCCGGCTCCGATCTGGCGAAGGTCAGCAGGCGCCGGGTCAGGTCCGCGGCGCGATTGGCGCCGTCGAGCGCGTTGGCGAGGTGGCGCTGCGCCTTTTCGGGGGTTCCCGGTAGCCAGCGCTGCGCAAGTTCGAGCCCGCCAACCACCACCGCGAGCATGTTGTTGAAGTCGTGTGCGATGCCGCCGGTCAGTTGGCCTACGGCCTCCATCTTCTGGGCCTGGCGAAGCTGCGATTCGGCGGTCTCGCGTTCGGTCATTTCGCTGCGCAGCGCCTCGTTGGCCTGCGCCAGTTCGGCAGTTCGCTCCTCGACCGCTGCTTCAAGCTGCATCGCACGGTCGCTTTCGGCAAACTGTTCGCGCCGCGCGAGGCGCCGCTCGCCCTCGGCGCGGAGCAGCGAGAAGGTCGTGGCGATCGCAATGACGGCGGCGGCAGCGCCAAGTAACGAAAAGAGCAGTATTGCCTGGTTCAGGCTGGCACGATCGGCGGCCGCGAGCCGGTTGCGGTCGCGAAGCAAAGTGCGCTCGTTCGCGATGATTTCGCTGATCAGCTTGTCGATCTGGCTGACCCCCTGTCCCTTGCCGGCCGCATAATATTTCGAGATTGCGGCGACCGTCTGATTGTAATTCGCACTCAGCGCTGCATCGCCGAGCAATGCCCCGCGACTGTCCATCTCGCGCGTCAGCCGTTCGACCAGAACCATCTGCTTCGGATTGTCGCGGACGTTGCGCCGCAATTGGGCCAGGAACTGGCGCGCGCGGCCCCACTGATATTCATAGACGCGCCCGTCTTCTTTCTGCAGCCCGACCGCGAAGCGGCCGAGCGATGCCTCGGCCCGCGCAATTGCAGCGTCGACCGAGCGGGTCTGCGAGATGACCTCCATGCTCTGCGTCTGCCAGCCGAGCGAACGGTCATAATTGTCGTTGGCGCGCGCGAGCAGCACAAGGAGCGCCCCGACCACGCCGGTCAGGATCGCACCGAGGACGATCGTCAGCCAGAAGCGGATACGCTCCCGCCGGCCGTCATTTTCGCTGTCGATATCCCGCTCGAACACGCGCATCTCTTACCGGACAAGCGCGGCGCCGCAAAGCGCCGAAGCTTCGGTTAACTTAACACCGCTTCAACTCGCCCCGAAAAGGAATCCGCTGGTCGGCGAAGTCGCTCGATTCAACCGATAATGCCCACGCGTTTGCCCGCACGCTCGAAGCGGCCGAGAATTTCGGTAACCTGCTCGCTCGAATGCTCGGCGCAGAGCGAGCAGCGGAGCAGCGTCATGCCCGCGGGGGTCGCCGGCGGGCGTGCGAGATTGACGTAAAGCCCTTCTTCCAGAAGCGCTTCCCACATCATCGCGCCTCTTTCGAGGTCGGGCATGATCACCGCGATGATAGCCGACTGCGGCTCTGCGGTGCCGAGCTGGAAGCCGAGATCGCGCAGTCCCTTGTGCAGATCCTTGCTGTTTTCCCACAGATGCGCGCGCTTGTTCGACCCGTGCATCAGCTTGCGGATGCTGGTCGCGGCGGTCGCGACGACGCTCGGCGGCAGCGAAGCGGTGAAGACATAAGGGCGACAGACGAGCCGCATGATCTCGAACTTCGGATGGTTCGACACGCAGAAGCCGCCGACCGTGCCGACGCTCTTGCTGAAGGTGCCGATGATGAAGTCGACGTCGTCGATCACACCCTGCGCCTCGGCAACGCCGCGGCCGTGTTCGCCGATAAAGCCCATCGAATGCGCCTCGTCGACGAGGACCATCGCGCCATTTTCCTTCGAGACGCGGATCATCTCTTTCAGCGGAGCGATGTCGCCCAGCATCGAATAGACACCCTCGAGCACGACCAGCTTGCCGGCTTCGGGCGGCAGGCGCTTCAGCCGCTTTTCGAGCGCTTCGACGTCGTTGTGGCGGAAAGCGACGATTTCGGCATCGCCCATCTTGCACCCGTCATAGATCGACGCATGGCTGTCGATGTCGAGGATGACATAGTCGCCCTTGCCGGCGATCGTTGAAATGATGCCAAGGTTCGCCTGATATCCGGTCGAGAACACCATGGCATGGTCCATGGCGTAAAATTCCTTGAGCGCGTCCTCGCACTCCTTGTGCCCCTGATAGGTGCCGTTGAGGACGCGGCTGCCGGTGGTGCCGCTGCCGAACTTGTCCAGTGCGTCCTTGCCCGCTGCGATGACATCCTCGTCGAACGTCATGCCCATATAATTATAGGTGCCGAGCAGAATCGTCTCGCGCCCGTTGCAGATCGCGACGGTTGGCGAGACGACCTTTTCCATGACCAGGCTGAACGGGTCGGTGACGCCGGTCGCGAGCAGCGCCTCACGCTGCTGGATGAGCGGGTCGAACTTGCTGAAGAGGTCGGTCATCGGCGTATCAGCCCTTCAGCTTCTCGACGGCGGCAACCAACTGGCCGACGGTTTCGATTTCGGCCTGCATGTTCATGCTGATGATGATGTCGAATGTGTCCTCGACCTCGGCAACAAAATCCATGACCGTCAGGCTGTCCCATTCGAGGTCGCCGGCAAAGGTCGTGGCGTCGGTCAGTTCGACGCCCTTTTTGTTGAAGGGTTGGATCAGGCCGAAAATCTGGTCGGTGAGGGCGGTGCTCATAGGGTGCGTCCCATTATGGAAGAAAGTTGCGCGCGGGCATGCCGCGAAGGCTCCCGATTGGCAAGTGAATGCGGCGGGAACAGGGCAGCATCTTGCCGCTGGCGGGACTTCATGTCATCCCTGTGGCGGGTCGCTTGCAGGATATCGGGGCAGAGTATTGGGGCAGGGGGCAGCTTGGCATGGACAGCGCAGAAACAACGACACCGACCGAACGGCCGGCGATTTCCTTCCCGCCGAACGCGGTGCACCTGGTGCGCACCAACCAGCAGATCACGATGCAACTGTCGCAGATGGCCGATCAAAAGGCTTCGATCCTGATGGGTGCGACCTTCGTCGTCTTCACGCTCGCGATCGGGCAGGCGCGTTCGGGGGGCGGTGCGCTCGCGATGCCGCTCGCGATCCTCGCGACCTTTTCCTTCCTGTCAGCGCTGCTCGCGGTGTCGGCGGTGCTCCCGCGCGTCGGCAAGGCGCCGCCGGTCGTCTACAAGGACGGTAAGGACCACAGCAATATCCTGTTCTTCGGCCGCTTCGCACAGATGGACGAGGATGAGTTCATCGACGCGGTGAAGACACGCCTGCGCACCGAGGAAGATCTGTACGAGACGATGCTGCGCGATACCTATCAGAACGGCGTCGTCCTCGCGCGGCGCAAATATCGCTATCTCGCTTACGCCTATCGGCTGTTCGTCGTCGGATTGACGCTGACATTCATCGCGTTCGGGGTCGAGATGGCGATGCTTTGGGGTAAATAGCGCAGATGGGGCTGTTGCCCTTATGCCACCCCTGCCGTTGAAAAATCCGATGAGCGCCGTGCGGGATTGAAGCCCGTCCCCGCTGCGACTATCCGGGCCGGCTATGTTGCAGCAGGCGACCTCTCTGACCGCGGACACGCCGCAGGGTCTTCGCGCGGAATTCCGTGCGACGCTGGCGCTCGCGGTGCCGTTGGCGGCCGCCAACCTGCTCCAGATGATGGTTCACGCGATCGACGTGATCTTCGTCGCGCGGCTTGGCGATGCGGCGCTCGCCGCCTCGTCGCTCGGCGTCGCGATCTTCGGCCTCCTCCTCTGGACGGGGTCGGGGCTTGTCGGTGCGTCGGCCCCGCTGATCGCCGCCGAACTCGGCCGCCGCAAACATGCGGTGCGCGAGGTGCGTCGCACCGTGCGCATGGCATTGTGGCTCAGCGCGCTCGTTTCGCTCCTATTCATGGGAATCTGCGCCGCGGGTGGGCCCATCATGCTGGCGACCGGACAGCCGCCGGAAACCTCGGCGCGCGCCGCGAGCTTCCTGCTCATCCTGATGTGGGGGCTGTTCCCGATGATTGCCGCCGCGGTGCTGCGCATCTTCGTCTCGGCGCTCGGGCGCGCGACAATCGCGACTGCGATCACCTTCGGCGCGTTGTTCGTCAATGCGCTCGGCAACTGGGTGCTGGTATTCGGTCACCTCGGCATGCCCGCGCTCGGCTTGCACGGTTCGGCGATCTCCAGCGTGATGACGAGCGTGGCGATGCTTATTGCCTATATTGTCGTCATTCAGACCGATCGCCGGCTGCGCCGTTACCGGCTGTTCGGCAATATATGGCGGTCCGAATGGAGCCGCTTTTTCGACATGCTGCGCATCGGCACGCCGATCAGCCTGACGATTCTGGCCGAAGCCGGGCTGTTCACCGGGGCCGCCTTCCTGATGGGCCGGATCGGCGAGGCCGAGCTTGCCGGACACACGATCGCACTGCAGGTCGCGGCGCTGGCCTTTCAGATTCCCTTCGGGGTCGCGCAGGCCGCGACGATCCGTGTCGGCCTTGCTTATGGCGCGCGCGACCATCGCGGTATCGCCCATGCGGGTTTTGCGTCGCTGGCGCTCGGCATTGGCTTCATGGGCTTCACCGCGCTGCTCATGTGGCTGTTCCCTACGGTGGTGCTGTCGATCTATGTCGACGTCCATGCGGCGCGCAACGCGGCGCTGGTCGGCTTTGCCATGCAGTTTCTTGTCGTCGCGGCCGCTTTTCAGCTGTTCGACGGCGCGCAGGCGGTGGCGGCCGGCGTACTGCGCGGCCTACAGGACACGCGCACGCCGATGATCATCGCGATCTGCGGTTACTGGATCGCGGGCTATGGCACCGCCATCTATCTCGGTTTCTGGACGCCGCTCGCCGGAGTCGGCGTGTGGATCGGGCTGGCCGTGGGGTTGATCGTGGTCTCGGCGGTGCTGCTGCTCAGGTGGCGGATGCGCGGTCGTCTCGGCCTGCTTCCGGCCTGACGCAAAAACTTCGCAAGAATCTTGCAGGGCGGCGCTTGACGCCTATCTGACTCCCACCCATATGCCCGACGTGTTAGCACTCGCGCCCTGTGAGTGCTAAACGACATTATTTCCATCTCTGGAGGGATTTCCATGCAATTTCGCCCGCTGCACGACCGCGTGCTTGTTCGCCGTATCGAAGCCGAAGAAAAGACGGCTGGCGGCATCATCATTCCCGACACCGCCAAGGAAAAGCCGCAGGAAGGCGAAGTCGTCTCCGTCGGCACCGGCACCCGCGCCGATGACGGCAAGGTGACCCCGCTCGACGTCAAGGCTGGCGATCGTATCCTGTTCGGCAAATGGTCGGGTACCGAAGTCAAGGTCGACGGCGAAGAGCTGCTGATCATGAAGGAATCGGACATCCTCGGCGTCATCGCCTGAGCGTTTCCATCGATTTGCGAATGAAGTTGCGCAGTTTTCTGCGCCTTTGAAAGGAATAAGCACATGGCTGCTAAAGACGTAAAATTCAGCCGCGACGCGCGTGAGCGCATTCTTCGCGGCGTCGACACCCTCGCCGACGCGGTGAAGGTGACCCTCGGTCCCAAGGGCCGTAACGTCGTGATCGACAAGAGCTTCGGCGCGCCCCGTATCACCAAGGACGGCGTCACCGTCGCCAAGGAAATCGAACTTAAGGACAAGTTCGAAAACATGGGCGCCCAGATGCTGCGCGAAGTCGCATCGAAGGCAAACGACAAGGCCGGCGACGGCACCACCACCGCGACCGTTCTTGCTCAGGCAATCGTTCGCGAAGGCATGAAGTCGGTTGCTGCCGGCATGAACCCGATGGACCTGAAGCGCGGTATCGACCTCGCGGTCACCAAGGTTGTCGAAACGATCAAGGCGCAGTCGAAGCCGGTTTCGGGCACGTCTGAAATCGCCCAGGTCGGCATTATTTCGGCCAATGGCGACAAGGAAGTCGGCGACAAGATCGCCGAAGCCATGGAAAAGGTCGGCAAGGAAGGCGTGATCACCGTCGAGGAAGCCAAGGGCCTCGATTTCGAACTCGATGTCGTCGAAGGCATGCAGTTCGACCGCGGCTACCTCAGCCCCTATTTCATCACCAACCCCGAAAAGATGCTCGTCGAGCTTTCGGATCCGTACATCCTGATCTTCGAAAAGAAGCTGTCGAACCTCCAGTCGATGCTTCCGATCCTCGAAGCCGTGGTGCAGTCGGGCCGTCCGCTCCTCATCATCGCTGAAGACATCGAAGGCGAAGCGCTCGCAACGCTGGTGGTCAACCGCCTGCGCGGCGGCCTGAAGGTCGCTGCCGTCAAGGCACCGGGCTTCGGCGATCGTCGCAAGGCGATGCTGCAGGACATCGCGATCCTCACCGCCGGTGAAATGATCAGCGAAGACCTGGGCATCAAGCTTGAGTCGGTCACGCTGAACATGCTCGGGCAGGCCAAGCGCGTCACGATCGACAAGGACAACACCACCATCGTCGATGGTGCTGGCGACCATGATGCGATCAAGGGCCGCGTCGAACAGATCCGTGCGCAGATCGAAACGACCACGTCGGATTACGACAAGGAAAAGCTGCAGGAACGTCTGGCGAAGCTCGCTGGCGGCGTTGCAGTGATCAAGGTCGGCGGCGCTTCGGAAGTCGAAGTGAAGGAACGCAAGGATCGCGTCGATGACGCTCTCCACGCGACCCGCGCTGCGGTCGAAGAAGGCATCGTCCCTGGCGGCGGTACTGCGCTTCTGTACGCGACGAAGGCTCTCGAGGGCATGTCGGGCGTCAACGAAGACCAGACCCGCGGCATCGACATCATCCGTCGCGCTCTGCAGGCTCCGGTTCGCCAGATCGCTGAAAACGCCGGCTTCGACGGCGGTGTCGTCGCGGGCAAGCTGTTCGACCAGAACGACAGCAACTTCGGCTTCAACGCCTCTACCGACGTCTATGAAGACCTGGTCAAGGCCGGTGTTATCGACCCGACCAAGGTTGTCCGCACCGCACTTCAGGATGCTGCCTCGGTTGCCGGTCTGCTGATCACCACCGAAGCCGGCATTGCCGAAACGCCCGACGACAAGCCCGCCATGCCCATGGGTGGCGGCGGCATGGGCGGCATGGGCGGCATGGACTTCTAAGTCCAAACCGTTCGGCGTTCAGCCAATAAGAGGGCCGGGGGAGCAATCCTCCGGCCCTTTTTCTTTGTGTTTATGCTCTCTCGTCACCCCGGAGTTGATCCGGGGTCCCGCTTGGCGTCTCTTTCAGGATTACGGCCGGAGTGAGTGGGGCGTTGCTGACGAAATAGGGCGGGCGGGACATTGCCAGTTAAGGCAAGGCGGCATAGCTAGGGCGGCGATGATGTTCGCCCTCGCCCTCGCGCTGCTCGCCGACCCCGCAACCGCCACGCCCCCGCCGCCGGTCGAGCGCTGCGGTTATCGGATCGTCGAGACATTTCCGCACGACAGGTCGTCCTTCACTCAAGGACTATTTTGGCACGAGGGGCATTTATACGAAGCCACCGGTCAATATGGCCAATCGCGCGTCGCACGCCTTGACCTCAAGACCGGCAAGGCGCTCGCCCAATCGAAACTTCCGTCCGATCAATTTGGTGAGGGGATCACGCGTTGGGGTGACCAGATCATCGGTGTGACCTGGCAGGGCGGCATCGGCAATCGTTGGTCTATCAGGGACCTGAAGCCCGCCGGCACCTTTAAATATGAGGGCGAGGGTTGGGGGCTGACAATGGTCGGCGACAGCCTGGTTCTGAGCGACGGCACCACCGACCTTCGTTTCTTCGATCCCGCGACGATGAAGGAGCAGAAGCGTGTCACCGTGCGCTTCGCCGGTCGCCCGCTTCCGATGCTCAACGAGCTTGAGACGATCGATGGCCAGATCTGGGCCAATGTCTGGATGACGGACTTCATCGTCCGCATTGACCCCGCCACCGGCGACGTCGTCTCGCTCGTCGACCTGACGACGCTCAAGGCCGATGCCGGCGTCAGCGATACCGACAGCGTGCTGAACGGCATCGCCTGGGACGCGAAGAAGAAGCGCCTGTTCGTGACGGGCAAGAACTGGCCGAAGCTTTACGAGATCGCGCTCGCCGACTGCCACTAAGCCATCAGCGCCGCCTCCATTCGCGCCGCCGCGGCGTCATAGACGCGCGCTTTCAGTCCGGCGGTCACGGCTTCGGGCGCACGGTCGGGGTGGCCGCCGGTGAAGGGTGGGGCCGGGTCATATTCGATCGCGAGCTGGATCGCCTGAGCGACCGCGTCGCCCTTGAGCCGAGCGATCAATGTCAGCGCGAAATCGAGCCCTGACGTCACGCCGCCGCTGGTCACGACATGGCCGTCCTCAACGACGCGGGCATTTTCATGGCTTGCTCCGACGAGCGGCAGCAGATGCGTATAGCCCCAGTGCGTCGTCGCGCGCCTGCCCGCGAGCAGCCCGGCGCGGCCGAGCAGGAAGGCGCCGGTGCACACGCTCGTCACCCATTGAGCGCCCGCAGCCTGGCGCGCGATGAAGTCGATCGTCGCCTTGTCATTCAGCGCGTCGGTAACGCCGTGACCGCCGGGAACGCACAAAATGTCGGCTTGCGGCGCGCGCGCAAAGTCATGCGTCGGGACGATCGCGAAGCCGCTGTCGGTCGCGATCGGTTCGAGGCTTGCCGCTGCGCCGGCCAGCACTGCGCCGGGCATCCGCGACAACGCTTGCGCGGGCGCCGTGAAATCGAGCTGGGTGATGCCCGGAAAAAGCAGGAAAAGGATTGTTGTGGTTGGGGCGTCGGTCATGCGGATGTCCTTGCACTGGCAGTGGATCACCCAGGCGCGCGGCTCGTCTCGATCGTCGGATCGGTCCCGCTTCCCGATGGGACTCCATCTTCAGCGCCAGTTGCGGAACGACGGCAATCTAGCGCGGGCAAGGCCGCGAGGAAAGGCTATTTGGCGGCATCTTTTGCCGCAGGGGCCTCGTCTGAGACCGGAAGACTGTCGCGGCTTTCGAGCATTTCGGCGGCATCGTCGAGCGCCTTTGCCTCGCTGACGGTCACGCCGCCGGGGCCGGGTTCGTTGTCGGTACGGCTGCATCCTGCCGCAAGGATCAGGACCACGAGCGCGGCGCTGGTCTTCCACCGATCGATCATTTCATACGCTCCCACGAAAAAGGGCCCCATCCAAGGTGGATGGAGCCCCGAATATCAGCCCGAAGGCGTGCCGACGACTTACTTCTTGTCGTTTGCTTCGGCCTTCTTGGTTTCTTCGGCGATCTTGTCGCCAGCATTGGCAGCAGCGTCGCCGGCCGCGTTCACGGTGCCTTCGACGGCATTGCCGGCGTTCTTCGCGGCGTCGGCGGTCGCATCGGCGGCTTCGCCAGCGGCGGCGGCGGTCGCGTCGGCAGCGCCAGCGGCTGCATCGGCAGCGGCGTCGCCAGCGGCGGCAGCGTCATCGGCGGCCGAGGTGGCGGTTTCCGACGCGGCGTCCTGCGTCTTTTCCGAGCAGGCGGTGAGGCTGAAGGCCGCAGCGGCCATCGATGCGAGGATGATCTTGCGCATGGGTAATTCCTTTCGAATACAACGGCCGTGTGATGGGCCATTGGGACTGAGAGTTAACGAGGGATCAGGTCCTTTGCAACTGCGCTGCTTGATACCCGACCCGGAAGGAAAAAGGGGCCACCGGTGAACCGGCGACCCCCCTTTGTCTTGGCCGAAAAGCCGAAAAGAAGCTTACTTCTTGGCTTCTTCCAGAGCGCCCTTTGCGGCGTCGGCAGCTTCCTTGGCAGCGCCAGCAGCTTCGGTCGCCTTGTCAGCAGCCTTGGCAGCGTCACCAGCAGCGGCGGCATCGCCTGCGGCGCCGGCAGCGGCGCCGGCTTCGCCAGCGGCAGCAGCGCTCGCGTCGGCAGCGCCTTCGGCTGCTTCCATCGCGCCATCGGCAGCGCCTTCAACGGTCGCGGCTGCGTCTTCGGTTGCAGCGGCCGTGTCATCGGCAGCCTTGTCGGCGCAAGCAGCGAGGCCCATCGAGGCGGCGAGGACGAGCGACAGAGTGATCGATTTCTTCATGTGGGAATACCCCTCTCGGTTTGAACTGACCGATCGGCACAGGAACGGATCGATCCCGAATATTGCCAATCGCGGGCAGAATTACCGCCTCGTGGAATCGCGTGCAACGCCCTTTTTGGGAGAGCTCGTCCGTTTCGTCGTAATTCGGTCGTAATCGGGGGACGTGTGGCGGAAATTGTGGCGTGGCGCTTGGTTGACCGGATATAAAGAAACCTTTATATGTCCTTTCATGAGCGAGCTACTCGACATTTTTCGCGCCTTGGCGGACCCGACGCGTCTGCGAGTCGTCGCGCTTTTGCGCGAAATGGAGCTTGCCATCGGTGAATTGGCGGTCGTTCTCGACCAAAGTCAGCCCCGCGTGTCACGCCATGTCCGGATCCTCGTCGAGGCAGGCATCGTCGAGCGGCGGCGCGAAGGGAGCTGGGTTTTTCTGCGTATTGCCGAGGGCGGAGCGGTTGCCGGGATTATCGGGCAGGCCGAAAAATGGCCTTTCTCGGCCCGTGAAACGCGGGTCATTGCCTATGATGCGCGGCGGCTGGCGGCGGTGCGCGACGAACGCGCAGCGGCAGCCGAGCGCTATTTTGCCGAACATGCTGCCGAATGGGATGCGATCCGCTCGCGTCACGTCGCCGAAAGCCAGGTCGAGGCCGCGATGCTCGCCATGATGCACAACCGCCGGCTAGGCCATCTGCTCGATATAGGTACCGGCACCGGCCGGATGGCGGAAATCTTCGCCCCGACCGCACGGCGCATCACTGCGCTTGATCGCAGTCCCGAAATGCTACGCATTGCGCGCACCAAGCTGGAGGGGCAGTCGGTTCCTGTCGACCTGCTGCAGGGCGATTTCCTGAATCTGCCCGTCGCCGACGCGAGCATCGACAGCGTCGTTATCCATCAGGCCTTGCATTTCGCGCACGAGCCCGACCGTGTGATCGCCGAAGCAAGCCGCGTGCTGCGCGGCGGCGGGCACCTGCTCGTGGTCGATTTCGCGCCGCATGAGGATGAAGAATTGCGCAATCTCGCGGCGCACGCCCGTCTCGGCTTTTCGGACGCGCAGATTCGCGGCTGGTTCGCTTCCGCAGGGCTGCTCCTCGAAACGACTCAAACGCTCGAAGGTGGGGAGCTGGCTGTAAAGCTATGGCTCGGCCGCCGTCGCAGCGACGAAGATCAACCCCCCGCCAGTGAAGGCGGACAAAGTAAAAGGCTTGCGGCATGACGTCGAATTTGAATTCGCTGGCAGAGGCGCGCCGCGCCGCAGCTACGCCGCTGTTTGCCAATCTCGAAGGCGACATCGGCGTCAGCTTCGAATTCTTCCCGCCCAAGACGGAGAAGATGGAAGCGCAGCTGTGGGACACCTTCCGCACGCTCGAACCATTGGCTCCGAGCTTCGTTTCCGTCACGTACGGCGCCGGCGGTTCGACGCGCGAGCGCACCCATGCGACCGTCGCGCGCATTGCCGCCGAAAGCGCCGTTCCCCCGGCGGCGCACCTGACATGCGTCGAGGCCTCGCGCGCCGAGATTGACGAGGTCGCGCGTGCCTATTGGGATGCGGGCGTGCGCCACATCGTCGCGTTGCGTGGGGATGTTCCGGGCGGCGAGCCGTACCGGGCGCATCCGGACGGCTATGCCAATGCGATCGAACTGGTCGCGGGGCTGAAAGCCGTCGCGCCGTTCGACATTTCGGTTGCCGCCTATCCCGAGGTGCACCCCGACGCGTCCTGCGCCGAGGCCGATCTCGATAATCTGAAGCGCAAGCTTGATGCGGGCGCTACGCGCGCGATCACGCAATTCTTCTTCTCGCCCGAGGCGTTCCTGCGTTTCCGCGATGCCGCGGCGGCTGCAGGGATCGATGCGCCGATAATTCCCGGTATCCTGCCGGTGTCGAACGTGTCGCAGACGCGGCGCATGGCCGACATGTGCGGCACGGCGATCCCCGCATGGATGGTGTCGCTGTTCGACGGTCTCGACGATCACCCTGCCGCACGCCAGTTGGTGGCGGCGACGATTGCCGCCGAAATGTGCCGCCGCCTGTACGCGGGCGGCGTGCGGGACTTCCATTTCTACACCCTCAACCGTGCCGAGCTCAGCTATGCCATCTGCCATCTGCTGGGATTGCGGCCGATTTCGACCGCAAAGGATCAGGCAGCATGACCTCCAAATCCATTTCGGGCGCACGTGAAGCCCTTCAGGCCGCGGCAAAGGAGCGCATCCTGCTCACCGATGGTGGCTGGGGAACCCAGATCCAGCTCCGCAAGCTGACCGAGGCTTGCTATGCGGGCAATCTCGGCCTGTCGCATGACCAGAAGGGCAACAACGATATCCTCGCGCTGACGCGTCCCGACGTTGTTACCGCGATCGGAGAGGCCTATCTCGCCGCGGGGTCGGACATCGTGTCAACGAACACGTTCAGCGCGAACCGCATTAGCCAAGCCGACTATGGCGCCGAGGCGCTGGTCGCCGACATCAACATTGAAAGCGCGCGGCTGGGACGCGAGACCGCGGTAAAATATGAAGCGCTCGACGGTCGCCGCCGCTTCGTCGCCGGTGCGGTCGGGCCGACGAACAAGACACTGTCGCTGTCGCCCGACGTCAACAATCCGGGCTTTCGCGAGATCGATTTCGACGAACTCAAGGATGTCTATCTGGAACAGGTGGTCGCGCTGGCCGAGGGTGGCGCCGATTTCATCCTGATCGAGACGATCTTCGATACGCTCAACGCCAAGGCGGGTATCGCCGCGACGCTGGAGGCCGAAGCGAAGATCGGGCGCGAACTGCCGCTGATGATCTCGATGACGCTGACCGACCTTTCGGGACGCAACCTGTCGGGCCACACGGTCGAGGCTTTCTGGTATGCCGTACGCCACGCCAAGCCGCTGACGATCGGGCTCAATTGCTCGTTCGGTGCGTCGCAGCTCCGTCCGCATGTCCGCGTCCTCTCCGATATCGCCGATGCGTTGGTGATGGTCTATCCGAACGCCGGCTTGCCCAACGAACTCGGCGAATATGACGAAATGCCCGACACGACCGCGAGCCTTGTGCGCGAATGGGCCGAACATGGCCAAGTCAATATCCTCGGTGGCTGCTGCGGATCGACACCCGCGCATATCGCGGCGATGGCGAAAGCGATCGAGGGGCTCGCGCCGCGGCAGATTCCCGATGTGCCGGTGCGCACGCGGCTTGCGGGGCTCGAGCCCTTTACCATGGCGGCCTGAACCGATGCCCGACAATCCGACATGGACGATCCGGGAAGCCGGAGTCGATGATGCGCCGGCGCTCGCGCTGATCGGCGCGGCGACCTTCCTCGAAACCTTCGCGGGCATTCTCGATGGCGATGCGATCGTCGGTCACTGCGCCGCACAGCATAATGCGGCTGCCTATGCGGCCGGTCTGGCGGCCGGCGCGCGCGCCTGGATCGCCGAAGCGCAGCCCGGCGGCGCGCCGATCGGATTCGCGCTGGTCGGCAAGCCTGACCTTGCCGCGGCACTCGAAGGCGATATCGAGCTGAAGCGCATCTATTTGCTGTCGCGCTTTCACGGCACCGGGCTCGGCGCGGCGCTGATGAAGCGGGCGCTGGAGGCAGCGCACGGTCATCGCCGTCTGTTGCTCGGTGTCTACGCCCGCAACGAGCGCGCGCTCGCCTTCTATCGCAAACAGGGTTTTGTCGACCTCGGCACGCGCCAGTTCAATGTCGGCGGCAAGCTTTACGACGATCTCGTCCTAGCCCGCCCGCTTGCCGCCTAATGCTCAGTTTCAGGATTATTCGATGACCACCGCCGCTTCCTCCAGCTTCGTCAATATCGGCGAACGCACCAACGTTACCGGATCGGCGGCGTTCAAGAAGCTGATCCTCGCCGACGATTATACCGCGGCGGTCGAGGTTGCGCGCCAGCAGGTCGAAAATGGCGCACAGGTCATCGACGTCAATATGGACGAGGGTCTGCTCGACGCCGAATATGCGATGACGACCTTTCTGAAACTCATCGCCGCGGAGCCCGATATCGCGCGCATTCCAGTGATGATCGACAGCTCGAAATGGGATGTCATCGAGGCGGGGCTGAAATGCGTGCCCGGCAAGCCGATCGTCAATTCGATCAGCATGAAGGAAGGCGAGGAGCAGTTTCTGAATCATGCGCGCAAGTGCATGGCCTATGGCGCCGCGGTCGTCGTGATGGCGTTCGACGAGGTCGGGCAGGCCGACACGAAGCAGCGCAAGATCGAAATTTGCGAGCGCGCCTACAAGCTGCTGATGACTATCGGCTTTCCGCCCGAGGACATCATCTTCGACCCGAATGTGTTTGCGGTCGCGACCGGGCTGGAAGAGCATGATAATTATGCGGTCGACTTCATCGAGGCGGTGAAGGAAATTCGCGTCCGCTGTCCGCACGTTCATTTTTCGGGCGGCCTGTCGAACCTGTCGTTCGGTTTCCGCGGCAACGAGGTCGTGCGCCGGGCGATGCACAGCGTTTTCCTCTATTATGCGATCCCCGCCGGGCTCGACATGGCGATTGTCAACGCTGGCCAGCTCGACGTTTACGACACGATCGATCCCGAGCTTCGGCAGGCGGTCGAGGACGTCGTGCTCAACCGCAAGGTCGACGGCGAGGCGGAATCGCCGACCGAGCGGCTGATCGCGCTTGCCGAACGCTATAAGGGTACCAATGCGGCGCAGGAAAAGGCGGCCGAGGAATGGCGCGGCTGGGAGGTGCGAAAGCGGCTCGAACATGCGCTGGTCAAGGGTATCGACGCCTATGTTGTTGATGATACCGAGGAAATGCGCCTGCTGCTGCCGCGTCCGATCGAGGTGATCGAGGGGCCGCTGATGGACGGCATGAACGTGGTCGGCGACCTGTTCGGATCGGGCAAGATGTTCCTGCCGCAGGTCGTGAAATCGGCGCGCGTGATGAAGAAGGCGGTCGCCCATCTGCTGCCCTTCATCGAGGCGGCGAAGGAGCCCGGCGCCAAGGGCAAGGGCAAGGTCGTGATGGCGACCGTCAAGGGCGACGTTCATGACATCGGCAAGAATATCGTCGGCGTCGTGCTCCAGTGTAACGGCTTCGAGATCGTCGACCTCGGCGTGATGGTGCCCTGGTCGAAGATCCTTGAGGCGGCGAACGAGAATGATGCCGACATGATCGGCCTGTCGGGTCTGATCACCCCCTCGCTCGACGAGATGGTAACGGTCGCCGAGGAGATGCAGCGCGCCGGTATGACTATGCCGCTGCTGATCGGCGGCGCCACGACGTCGAAGGTCCATACCGCGCTGCGGATCGACCCGGCGTACAAGGGCCCGGTGCTTCACGTTCTCGACGCGAGCCGCGCGGTCGGCGTCGCGACTGCACTGGTCAGCGACACCGGGCGCGACGCCTATGTGCAGGGCTATAAGGACGATTATGAGCATGTCCGCGACGTGCGCGCGGGCAAAGGACAGAGCGTTTTGCATACGCTTGAGGAGGCGCGTGCCAATTTTTACGACGCCTATCTCAGCGACAAGCCTGCGCCGCCGCTGCAGCCGGGGCTGCACCGCTTTGACGACTGGTCGCTCGAAGATTTGCGCGAATGCATCGACTGGACGCCCTTTTTCCGCGCGTGGGAGCTGCACGGCACTTATCCGTCGATCCTTCAAGACGATGTCGTCGGCGAAACGGCGCAGGCGCTGAAGGCCGATGCCGACGCGATGCTCGACAAGCTGATCGCCGAAAAATGGCTGACGGCGCGTGGCGTCTGTGCTTTCTGGCCGTGCGCGCGTGACGGCGACAGCGTCACGATCCACCTCGCCGAGGAGGAGCGCCATGTGACGCTTCCTTTCCTGCGTCAGCAGATCAAGAAGAGCCGCGACCGCGCCAATATGTGTCTTGCCGATTTCATCGATCCGGCGGGCGACTGGATGGGCGGCTTTGCGGTGGGCATCCACGGTATCGAACCGCATTCGGAGCGTTTCCGCGCCGATAAGGACGATTATTCGGACATCTTGCTGAAGGCGCTAGCCGATCGCTTTGCGGAGGCGTTTGCCGAGCGGCTGCACCAGCATGTCCGCACCACCCTCTGGGGTTACGCGCCTGGCGAGCAGTTGACAAACGAGGCGCTGATCAAGGAAGAATATCGCGGTATCCGTCCGGCACCCGGCTATCCCGCCTGCCCCGATCACAGCCTGAAGCCGATCCTGTTCGACCTGCTCCAGGCTGGCGACAATGCGGGGTTGGTGCTGACCGAGAGCTTTGCGATGTTGCCCACGGCTGCGGTCAGCGGCTTCTATTTCGGGCATCCCGAAAGCCAGTATTTCGGCGTCGCGCGGATCGGTAGCGACCAGCTTGAGGATTATGCCGAGCGGCGCGGGGTCGACATCGAAACCGCGACGCGCTGGCTACGCCCGAACCTCGATTAACCTGCATCGGTGTGCCTGTCCGATAAGGGGACAGGCGCCCGATTAACCAGCTTCGCGAGCGACGAAGGTCCCGAAAGCCGCTATGGCGCGGCGATGTCCAAGGCAATTCTCCGCCGGCCCTTGCTGCCGCTGCTCGCCCTTCCGCTGCTTCTCGCGCCGCTGCCGCTGCCGGCACAGACCGGCGGCGAGCCCTATAGTGTCGATGGGCGCAGCTTCGGGCGGTTGCAGGATGCCGTCGATGCGATCGGGGAAGGCGAGGGCACAATCCGCGTCGCTCCCGGTTACCATCGCGATTGCGCCGTGCAGACCGCGGGTCGCATCGCCTTCGTTGCGGTCGAACCCGGCCGTGCGATCTTCGACGGTGTGACGTGCGAGGGCAAGGCTGCGCTGGTGCTGCGCGGTGCTGGCGCGAAAGTCGACGGGATCGTGTTCCAGAATATGCGCGTCCCCGACGGCAATGGCGCAGGTATCCGTCTCGAGCAGAGCGACCTCGACGTCGTGAACAGCCTTTTCCGCAACAGCGAGGAGGGTATCCTAACCGCCGACGATCCCGCCGCGACGCTGACGATCGACCGCTCGACCTTCTCGCGCCTTGGTCGCTGCGACCGCGGCCTGAGCTGCGCGCACAGCGTTTACACAGGCAGCTATGGCCGCGTTGTCGTGACGCGCACGCGCTTCGAAAAGGGCAGCGGCGGCCATTATCTGAAAACCCGCGCGGCGCGGGTCGACATCAACGACAACAGCTTCGACGACACGCAGGGCAAGACGACCAATTATCTGATCGACCTGCCCGCAGGTTCGACGGGCCGCGTCGTGAACAATCTGCTGATCCAGGGGCGCGACAAGGAAAATTATTCGGCGCTGATCGCCGTCGCTGCCGAGGCACGCGACAATCCATCGCGCGGCCTGGTGATCGAGGGCAATCGCGCGAGCATTCCGCAAGGCATTGGCCGAAACTCGGTGTTCGTTGCCGATTGGAGCGGCGAACCGCTGGCGATCGGACCAAACGAACTGGGGCCGGGGCTGAAGCGTTTCGAGAAGCGGTAGGGGCTTACGCCTCGCCGCGCGTTTCGATCAGCGACGCGGCGAGCGCCTCAGCGGGCGATTTGCCGCCCCACAGCACGAACTGGAACACCGGGTAAAAGCGCTCGCATTCGTCGATCGCGCTTTCGATCAGCGTCTCGGTGAGGTCGAGCGGCAGCGACGCGTCGGCGCCGAGCAGCATACCGTGGCGGAACAGGATCGTGCCGCTGTTCGACCACAGTTCGAAATGGCCGAGCCACAATTGCTCGTTGATCAGCGCGAGCGCTTCATGCGCCACGGCGCGTTTGTCCTCGACGACGCGAATGTCGGGGAAAGCGAGGAGCTGGATTACCCCGTCGTCGGCACGCCACACCGCGCGCAGTTCATAAGTTGTCCAACTGCCCTGTGCAGTGGCGACAATCTCGTCCTCACCGACCATCTCGTGCGGCCAGTCGTGCGCGGCGAAATAGGATGCCAGCATCTCCATCGGTGCCGCGTCCTGGCCGTCATCATCGTCGTAAATATCGTCACTCATGCGCGCGCCTTAGCCCGGATGGCGCCGCGACGCGAGTCCGCGTCCCGTGCCATCCGGGGAATATATTGTGCATAATGGACCGCGCGCTTGGCGCGTCAGCCCTTGGGCTTGCGCGCCGCAGGCTTCGCGGCCGGTTTCGTCGCAGCCGGCTTTGTTGCGCCCTTCGGCGCCGCCGCAGCCTTCGGAGCCGCCGCCGGCTTCGCCACGCCTTCGAGCTTGTCGAGCCGTGCCTTCAACGCTTCGGCTTCGGCGCGCGCGGTCGCGGCCATCTGCTTCACCGCCTCAAATTCCTCGCGGCTGACGAAATCCATGCGGCCAACCCATTCCTTGGCACGGTCGCGCATCGCGGATTCGGCTTCGCGGCCTGCACCGGCGACGGTTCCGGCAATGCCGTTCACCATCTTGGCGAGGTCGTCGAAAAAGCGGTTTTCGCTTTGCATGTCTCATATTCCTTCGTCGGGGTCTGTCCCCTTGCCGTCACCTTATCTGGGTGCTGGCGGCGGCGGGGACAAGGGTTTCGGCATCGGGATTGCGCTGATCGATCTGGAAATTCAGGATCGCGGCAAAGCTTAGCCAGATCATATAGGGCACCAGCAGCCACGCCGCCGCCTTGCGGATTGCCGCAAATGCGAAGGCCGTCGCGATGGTCACCATCAAGATGAAGATGATCACATAGAGCGCGGTCGTCACCTGATGCTGCCCAAAGAAAAGCGGCGACCAGGCGAAATTAGCGAAAAGCTGAACGAAGAAGAGCAGCAGCGCGAAGCCGCGCCCCTTTGCGCCGCGCGCATGGAGGATCATCGCGAGCGACAGGCCGAGGCAGATGTAGAGGATCGGCCAGACGGTGCCGAACACCCAGCCCGGCGGCGTGATCGGTGGCAAGTCGAGCGATGCGAACCAGCGATTGCCATAACCGCTGTTCGACAAGAGCCCCGACAGGCTGCCCGCAAGCACGATCGCTGGCACAGTAACGAGCGCCCAGCGCAGATAGGACATGCGAAGCTGTCCCGGCGTTGCGATTTCGGTCATGTCCGCATTATCCCCCACACGCGAATCCGTTGCATTGGTGTCGCGATTGTGCGGCGCAGCGTCAAGCGGCTCGCTTCACTGCAGCGATCAGAAATTCGACATTTCCTTCCGGACCGGTGATCGGACTTTCGACGAGGTCGGCGACCTCCCAGTTTTCGCGGGTCAGCCAGTCCCGCACTTCGGCGCAAACGCGTGCATGCACGGCGGCATCGCGAACGACGCCCTTCTTGCCCACCTCGTGGCGCTCCGCCTCGAACTGCGGCTTGATCAGCGCGACCATATGCGCGCCTTCTTTTGCGAAAGACATCGGTACGGGCAGCACTTTTGACAGCGCGATGAAACTGGCGTCGCAGACGATCAGGTCGACCGGTTCGGGGATGTGGGCGGGCGTCAGGATGCGCGCGCTCGTCTGTTCGTGGACGATGACGCGTTCGTCCTGCCGCAGCTTCCACGCGAGTTGATTGGTCCCCGAATCCACCGCATAGACGCGCGCCGCGCCGCGGCTGAGCAGCACGTCAGTAAAGCCGCCCGTCGACGATCCGACGTCGATCGCAACCGCACCGCTGACGTCCCAGCCGAGATGCCTCAGCGCATGGTCGAGCTTGATCCCGCCGCGCGACACCCACGGATGATCGCGGCCCTTGACGCTGATCTCTGCATCGTCGGCGATCTGCTGCCCAGCCTTGTCGATCTTGCGGTCGCCGACGAAGGCAAGCCCCGCAAGGATCAGTGCCTGCGCGCGCGTCCGGCTTTCGGCCAGGCCGCGGTCGACGAGCAGTTGGTCGGCGCGCTGCTTCGCCATCAGCGCTTCGCCTTGTCGGCGAGCAGGCCCGGAGTCAGTATCTGCGGCAGGATTTCGGGCTTGGCGGCGCCGGGCGCGTACCAGAGATAGAGCGGCACGCTGTTGCGGCCATGTTCCGCCAGCGTGCGCGTGATGACCGGATCGCCGTTGGTCCAGTCGCCGACGAGCGTGACGACGCCTGCCTTTTCGAAGACCTGTTGCACCGTCTCGCGGTTGATCGCGCCGGCCTCGTTCGCCTTGCACGACAGGCACCAGTCGGCGGTGAAATAGACGAAGACGGGCTTGCCTGTGGCGCGTGCCTTGGCGAGCGCATCCGCCGAAAAGGTCGATCCGGCGCCGTCGGCGGTGCGTTCGGCCTCGGCGACTTCGGTTACCGTGCCCGCGAGGCTGACGAGCAGAAGCAGACCGGACGCGAACAGCAGCCACGACCGCCGGTCGCCGCGCTGAATCGACCCGTAGTGTGTGAGCAGGACGAACGCCATCGCGACCGCAAGGGTTGGCCACATCAACTGCGCACCGCTACCAAGCTGGCGCCACAGCAGCCATGCCAGCGCGAGGGTGGTGAGCGCCATCGGTAGCGCCATCCATTTGCGGAAACGGTCCATCCATGGCCCCGGCTTTGGCAGCCGATTGCGCAGCGCAGGTACGAAGCCGACCCCAAGGAAGGGCAGGGCGAGCCCCAGCCCCAGCCCGCCGAAGATCGGCAGCGCGGCCCATGCCGGCAGCACCAGTGTCGCGCCCAGCGCCGCGCCGAGCAGCGGCCCGCTGCACGGCGTCGCGACGAAAGCGGCCAGCGCGCCGGTCCAGAAGCCGCCTGCCGCACCGCCCTTGTCGACGAGCGCCTGTCCACGGCCAAAGGACGGCAGTTCATATGCCCCGAGCAGATTGAGCGTGATCGCCAGCGCGAGGAGCAGCAGCGCCAATACGCTGACCGGATGCTGCAATTGGAACGCCCAGCCGACCTGCTCGCCCGCGGCGCGCAACACAAGCAGCGCGCCGCCGAGGAGCAATGCGGTAACGATGGCGCCGGCGGTATAGGCTAGCGCCTCGACCTTCGCGCTGCGCGCATCGCCGCCCGAACGCGCAAGGCTAAGCGCCTTCAGGCTCAATATGGGAAATACGCACGGCATCAGGTTGAGGATGAGCCCGCCAAGGATTGCGCCGCCGAGCGCGGTCCAGAACAGGCCCATGTCGATGCCGCCGGCTTTCCCGGCGATCCCCTCGCCCTTCGCGGGAACCGTGCCGGGTTCGAGCGTCAGTGACAGACCGCGCCCGGCTCCGAGTTTCAGTAGCGCCGAAATCGGCCCCGCCTTGTCGCCCTTCACGCGCGTTTCGACGATGATGTGGTCGCCATTGCGACTGAAGCTTTGCGGCGCGGCATAGTCGACGACGTCCTGTGTCTCGACGAACAGATGCGGCGCGTCGATCGCGGTGCTGGCGGGGAGGGGGATGGCAAAGCGCACCATGTCGCCGCGCCGCTCCCACGTGCCGTGGCGATCGAGCGGCTGCGGCAGCAGCGCGCGCCAGCCGTCGAAGCGGGTGCGCTCGGCGGATGCGACCTTGCCATCGCCTGCCTTCAGTGCGACCGAAATTACGGCTTTTTCGGGCACGCACACCTTGTCTGTACAAGCGAGCCAGTTGGCGACCCCGGATAGCGTCAGGTCGGTGCCCGGCGCGACGCTCTTGTCGACCTGAACTTCGGCGAGCAGCGCATAGGGGTGCTCATAGACATGGTTCATCATGCCAAAGAGGATCAGCGCGTCGGGCACCGGGTAACGGAAGGGGGCGATCGTCACGCCCTCGGGCGCGTTCCATTCGACGGACAGGCCGAAGCCCGCGTCGCCGCCATTTACCCAATAGCCGTGCCATGTCTTTTCAGGCGCCATCGTCAGCGCGAGCGTCATATTGCCGCCGGGAGCGGGCGTTGCCGACTCGGCGACCAGTTTTGGCTGTATATGGGTCGATTGTGCGTGCGCCGTGCTCATGGTGACTAGCGTCAGCGCCAGCAATGCCAGCAGGGCGCGCAATACGCGTGTCACAAAAGCCTCACTTCTCAAATTCATGCTCAGCCCGCGCCCGTTCGTCGTTCGAAGGCTTGCCATATAGGCGGCTTTCGACGAGAGGACAGCCCGCGCTTTTTGGGGCGACACCCCACCATCATTTGGAGAAGCCGTCCGTGAAGCTGAAATATCTGTCCACTGCCCTTGCCGCCGTGCTTTGTGTCGCCGCTGCCGGAACCGGTCTCGCGCAGAATTCGGCCCCGCCGGCGCAAAAGGTTACGGCCGCGACGCCGGCGCCGAAGCTTGTCGTGATGATCGCGGTCGACCAGTTTTCAGCCGACCTGTTCGCCGAATATCGTGGGCATTTCACCGGCGGCCTTGCGCGGCTTGCATCGGGCATCGTTTTTCCGTCGGGCTATCAGGCGCATGGTGCGACCGAGACCTGCCCCGGCCATTCGACGATCCTGACCGGCAATCATCCGGCGCACACGGGCATTGTGGCCAATAATTATTTCGACCTGTCGGTCGCGCGCGCCGACAAGCGCGTCTATTGCGCCGAGGATGAGACAGTCGCGGGGGCGACCTCGAAAAGCGGCGAATATGCGCCGTCGGTGAACCATCTGCTCGTCCCGACGCTCGGCGACCTGATGAAGGCGCGCGATCCGAAGGCGCAGGTGGTTTCGGTGTCGGGCAAGGACCGCTCGGCGATCATGATGGGCGGCCGGCAAGCCGACGAACTGATGTGGCTCGCACCCACCGGGCTCACCAGCTATCGCGGTACGACGCTGTCGCCAGCCGCGCAGCAGGCGAGCGCCGCGATTGCTGCCGCGATTAACCAGCCGCGCACGGCGCTGGCGCTACCCGCGGATTGTGTGGCGCACGATATCGCAATCCCGGTTGGTGATAAGGGCGCGACGGTGGGCACCGGGCGGATGGCGCGCGACGCTGGCGACTTCCGCAAATTCATGGCGTCGCCGGAGGCCGACGGCGCAGTGCTTGCGACTGCGGCAGCGCTGCGTCAGGTGCGCAAGATGGGTGAAGGCAGCACCACCGACCTCCTCATCGTCGGTCTGTCGGCGACCGACTATGTCGGGCACAGCACCGGCACCGAGGGCAGCGAGATGTGCATCCAGATGGCGGGGCTCGACCGCGAGCTCGGTGATTTTTTTGCTCGGCTTGATGCGGCGGGGATGGACTATGTTGTGGCGTTGACCGCCGACCATGGCGGCCATGACCTGCCCGAACGCAACCGTCAGAACGCCTGGCCCGATGCGCAGCGTATCGACAAGGCGCTCAATCCCGGGGCAATCGGAAAGGAAATTGCCGAGAAACTTGGCCTGCCGCAGCCCATTCTCTATGGCGACGGCGACGATTATTATTTCGCGAAGACGCTGACCGAGGCGCAGCGCAAAGCCATTCTTGCCGAGATTCTGCCCCGCTTGCGCGCGCACCCGCAGATCGAAGCGGTGGTCACGCGCGACCAGTTGGAGGCGCATCCGATCTCGAAGCGCGCCCCCGATACGTGGAGCCTGATGGACAAGCTGCGTGCTTCATATAATCCGCAGCGGTCGGGTGATTTCATCATCGCGCTGAAGCCGCGAGTCACCCCGATCCCCGAATCGGGCATCGGCTATGTCGCGACGCACGGGTCGGTGTGGGATTATGATCGCCGCGTGCCGATCCTCTTCTGGCGCAAGGGGCTCGCCGGTTTCGAACAGCCCAATGCGGTGATGACCGTGGATATCATGCCGACATTGGCGTCGGTGATCGGCCTTCCAGTCGATACGAGCAAGATCGACGGCCGTTGTCTCGACCTGTTGTCGGGGCCCGAGACGAGCTGTCGGTAGGACAAGAAAAGAAGGACCTATGACCAAAGCATTGCGGAATTTCTCCGGCCGCCTTCTGCTGGTCGGCTGCGGCAATATGGCGGGCGCAATGCTCGATCGCTGGCTGGCGGCGGGGCTCGACCCGGCGCTGGTCGCGATCGTCGACCCGTTTGCGGCGCCGCGCGCCAGCATCGTCCAGCATGAATCGCTGGGCGAGTGGCAGGCCGCGGGCGGTAGCGCCGACTGGATCATGCTTGGCATGAAGCCGCAGCAACTGGGCGACGTCGCCGAGATACTCGCGCCGCTCGCGACCGGTCAGGTCCATCTCCTGTCGATCCTCGCGGGCGTCTCGCTCGCCGATCTCGCCGCCCGCTTCCCCGACGCCGGGGCACAGGTCCGCATCCTGCCCAACCTCGCCGCACGTATCGGCGCGGGCGTGTCGGCGGTCGCCACATCGGGCGATGCCGACGACAAGGCGATCAATGCGCTGCTCGATCCGCTCGGCAAGACGGTGCGGCTTGCCGACGATTCGACGATGGATCTCGTGACGGCCTTCACCGGCAGCGGTCCCGCCTTTGTCTTTCGCCTGATCGAATCCTATGCCGCGGCGGGCGAACGGCTGGGCCTGTCGGCCGAGGATTCGCTGGCGCTCGCCACCGCGACCTTCGGCGGCGCGACCGCTTTGCTTGCCGACAGCGGCGAAAAGCCCGGTGTGCTGATCGCGCAGGTGGCGAGCAAGGGCGGCACGACGCAGGCGGGGCTGGATGTGCTCGACAGCGAAGGCCAGCTCGCCGCGTTGCTTACCAACGTATTACGCGCCGCGCGCGACCGCGGGCGCGAACTCGCCGATATCGCCCGCGGCGAAAGTTGAGCTAGCCCTCCTTGCCGAGCGTCGCGATCCGGCGGCGCTCGCGCGGGGGAACAAGTGCTTCGCTGACCTGCCAGAACCCGGTCACCGCCTGTTGCCCTGCATGGGTATAGGCACGGCTCATCGTGTCGCGCAGCGCCGTGAAAATCACGCTCTCGGCCGCTCGGCCGGCGTCGGTCAGGCGCAGTTCCTTCGCTCGCCGGTCGCGGTTGCCCGGACGCGTCGTCAGAAACTCCCGCGCCTCCAATTCCTTCACGACGCGGCCCAGCGACTGTTTGGTGATCCCAAGCAAGGCGAGCAGGTCCGAAATCGTAAGCCCCGGCTGCCGAGCGATGAAATAGAGTGCGCGGTAATGCGCACGCCCGAGCTCCTTTTCGGCGAGCCGCGCGTCGATCGCACGCCACAGCGAGGCGTGCGCGAAAAACAGAAATTCGATGCCCCGACGCACCTCGTCTTCGCGCAAGAAAAGAGCAGAGGCAGCGGGTACTTGTGAAAGAAAATTCTCATCCGGCATAGTCGCTACCGTTGCGCGCGGCGCCGGTCTTTGGCAAGAGGCGCGCTCCATAAACCAGCAAACACAGGTGTTTTCGCATGTCCGCTCCCGCTTTCACCCATCTGCCGCACTCCAATCTGATCGCGGACGATGTACGGGCGGCGGCGATCGCCGATCCGGCGTTCGGACGCGTCTTCACCGATCATATGGTGTCGATCCGTTATGCCGAGGGGCGGGGCTGGCACGATGCGCAGGTGATGCCGCGCGGGCCGTTGTCGCTCGATCCCGCGACCGCAGTGCTCCATTATGCGCAGGAAATCTTCGAAGGGCTGAAGGCGTATCGCCTCGACGACGGCTCGATGGCGCTATTCCGCGTCGAGGCAAATGCCGCGCGTTTCAACGCGAGCGCACGCCGGATGGCGATGGCCGAACTGCCTGAGGAACTGTTCATCGCCGCGGTCAAGGAAGCGGTCGCCGCCGATGCGAACTGGTTCCCGCCGGTCGACGGCGGTGCGCTGTACCTGCGCCCCTTCATGTTCGCGAGCGAGGTTTTCCTCGGCGTCAAGCCTGCCTCCGAATATCAGTTCCTCGTCATCACCTCGCCGGTCGGCAATTATTTCAAATCGGGCGCTCCCGCGATCTCGCTCTGGGTGTCGGAAGATTATACCCGCGCCGCACCGGGCGGCACCGGCGCCGCCAAATGCGGCGGCAACTATGCCTCCAGTCTCGTCGCGCAGCGTGAGGCGATCGCCAAGGGGCACGACCAGGTCGTCTTCCTCGACGCCGCCGAACATCGCTGGATCGAGGAACTGGGCGGCATGAACATGTTCTTCGTCTTCAACGACGGCAGCATCGTGACCCCGCCGCTGACCGGCACCATCCTGCCCGGCATCACGCGCGACGCGATCATCACGCTGGCCCGCGACGCCGGCCTGACGGTGCGCGAGGAACCCTATGCGATCGATCAGTGGCAGGCCGATGCGGAAAGCGGCAAACTCACCGAAAGCTTTGCCTGCGGCACCGCCGCAGTGGTGACGCCGGTGGGCAAGGTTACGCGCGGCGACGCAAGCTTTACCATCGGCGCAGGCGGCCCGGGACAGGTGACCGAAAGCCTCAAAGCCAAACTGGTCGATATCCAACGCGGCCGCGCCGAAGATCCCTATGGCTGGGTCACCCGGCTCTGACCCGCTGCTTGCCAAGTAGCGGAGAGGCGCTATAGACGCGCTCGCACCGGCGCATTGGGGCGTCGCCAAGCGGTAAGGCAGCGGCTTTTGATGCCGCCATGCGCAGGTTCGAATCCTGCCGCCCCAGCCAGCCGGTGCGGATTTTCATCCAATTTCTGAACTATCCGCCTGATATTTCTGACGAAATGCTCAGTCGTCAGGCATCGACGCGGTCCGGTCGCCACTCTAACGAGCTGAAGCGTTGAGTAAGCGGCGCGGCGCGGCGTTTCGTGCGGTCGTTCGGGCTGAAGTCGTTGGCACGGGCGAACGATGCCCGACCGTCCGCAATCGGCCAAATTTTGATGCGATCGAAAGCCGATCGAATACCGCCCCAAAAGAAAAGGGAGGGACCCGTAGGTCCCTCCCTTCTTCTTTCATTCGCGATGCGTCACTTCGTCTTGAAGCGAACGCCGACGCGGAAGGACCGGCCGAGCAGATCCGAATAGGTGCTGTTCGCGGCCAGACCGGTTTCAGGCAGCAGGATCGGGTCGGAGTCGAACACATTGGTGACGTTGACGAAGAATTCGGCGTCGCCCTTGCTCATCGCGTCGAACTTGAACGTCGCGTTGAGGTCGACGTAGGTCGCGCCGCCGATGCTGTTGTCCTCATAGGTCGGAAACTGGTTGGTCGAAATCGGGCAGGTGGTCCCACACTCGATGCCAGTGGCATCGTACCGGCCGTCGCTCACTCCGCGCGCCGTCGCTGTCAGCGAGAAGTCGTCGGTGTCGTAGGCCGCGGTGAAGCGGTAGATCCACTTCGGCGTGATCGATTGCGTGCCCGTGCCGACCCCCAGCGTCCCGACGGAGTTGAGCGGCACGAAGCCGGGCACTCCGGTTGTGACGATGTTGTCGATATAGCGCGTCGCCAGGCCGCGCAGGGTGAAATTGCCGCCGGCGAGAGGCATCCGATACGCCGCTTCCAGATCGACACCGCGCATGACCAGGCTGGAGAAATTGACCGGCTGGCGGCTGATCAGGACGCGCGAGGGATTCGCCGGGTCGGGCGTGATTGCCGCGCAGAAGTCCGCCAGCCCCTCGAAACAGCGGTTGACGATGTCGTCCGCGCTGAGGCTGTCGATCGCCTGTTTCACCTTGATGTCAAAATAGTCGGCCGACAGGGAGAAACCGGGAATGAAGCGGGGTGTGAACACCGCCCCGATGTTCCACGAGTCCGCCTTCTCCGGCCTCAGATTCGGATTGCCCGTGATCGTGCCCAGGTAGGAGAGGCTGGAGCCATAAGTGCCGGTCCCCGGCCCCGCTCCCGGGAAGAACGGGTTGGTGACGGTCGAGGTGTTGGCGGTACCCGCCTGGAACAGCTCGTTAAGGTTGGGCGCGCGAATGTCGCGCGAGCGTGTGACGCGCAGCCGAATGTCGTCGATGGGCTGCCAGGTCGCACCCAGCTTCCATGTCGTGACATAGCCCGAGGTCGAATAGTCGGTGCCGCGCACCGCCCCGTTGAACTCGAGTCCAAAGCCCAGCGGCACCACGGTTTCGAGATAGGCCTCTTTGACGTTGTAGCTGCCCTTGCTGGGGCGGAAGTTGCCGACCGACCACACGCTGGTCGATGCGCCGGTGGTTGGGTTGAATATGGGTTGGAACTCGGCGGGCACGAACCCGTCGATCTCCTCCTTGCGGTACTCGGCGCCGATCGCGATGCTGACGTCGCCCGCCCAGGTCGCGAAAGGCGTGAGCGACAGGTTGGCACCGATCACCGTCTGTTCGAGTGTCTGATCGCGGAACGGATCGCCGAGGATATAGTCGATCGCAGCGGGATCCGCGACGCCAATGCCCAGCAGGTTGAGCGGGCGGCAGGCGGGATCGTCATCCGCCGTGCTGGCGTTGACGTTGATCAGGCACTGGATCGAACCGACCGGAAGATTGTTCGGATTGCCGGCCGGCGCGAACACGGCGGCGAGCGCGTTGTTCCTCTTCACCGTTTGCTGGATATTGGTCAGTTGCTCGTGCAACTCCGCGCGGCCGTATTGGGCATAGACGTCCCAATTCGCCGACTTTCCGAAAGCCTCGAACTCGCCCTCTGCGCCGATCAAATAGCGCTGCACCTTGCGTTCATTGTTCGATCCGCGGCCGGGCAAGTCGACGGCGGTCGTCGCCAGCGTGGCGCTGGTCAGGCCGGTTAGCCCGGCTGGCCCGAGCGTGTTGTAGAGGAAAGCGTTGCAGGTTGTCGGGGCCGCCGCCGCAGTCGCCGCCGTGCCGCAACCCGTCGCATTCAGCGAAAGGCCGGTCATCAGGTTCGGACCCGCGTTGAACAGTGTTTTCTGCCGATTGTATGAGGCTTCTGCAAAAAGTGTGACCCCGTCGCTGACCTCGAAGCTCAGCCGGCCGAAGAGGCCATAACGGTCTTCTTCCGGGCTGAGGCCGATGCGGCGGCCCGAATCATTGACCCGCCAGTCGCCGCCTTGCGTCAACTGCGGCACGGCGGAGCAGGCCGGCGAAGGGAAGGTCAACGTGCCGAACTGGTACTGATTGATCGACCCGCCCTGTCCGAAATAGGTTCCGCACAGGCGATTTGCCGTGCCTCCGGTCGAAGCGGTGATAAGCCCGCCCGGCGTCGAGTTCGCCGCGCCGACCTGGGTCCGGAGCAGGTAACGGGGCACGGTGCTGTTGGCCGTCCAGGCAGGGTTCTGGATCCGTACGAAGCCGGTGTGGTTCCAGTCGCGATCGACCTCGAAGATGCCGTCGGAGTGCGCGATCTCGCCCGCGACGATCAGACGGCCACGACCGTCGGCGAACTTGACGCCGGCGGCCATGCTCGCCGAGTAGTTGAAGCCGTCGCCCTCGTCGGTCACGCCGACATCGCCGGACAGCTTCAGTCCGCTGAAGTCTTTCTTCAGGATGAAGTTGGTCACGCCCGCGACCGCGTCGGAGCCATAGGCGGCCGAGGCACCGCCCGTGACCACTTCGACGCGTTCCACCAGCGACTGTGGGATCGTGTTGATGTCGACCACGCCGCTGGCGGTCGAACCCACGGACCGCCGTCCGTCGATCAGCACGAGCGTACGTACGGTGCCGAGGCTGCGCAGGTTGAGCGCATTGATGCCGGCGATGCCGTTGCTGAGCTCAAGGCGCGAGTTCGACGGACGGATGGACCCCGCGAGTGCCGGTAGCTGGTTGACGAAGTCCGCGATGTTGTTGGTCGGCGAGGTGTTCTGGATATCTTCCTGCGTCAGCACCATGACCGGCGTCGGCGCCTCAAAGCCGTCGCGCGTGACGCGCGATCCGGTGACGACGATCTGTTCGACCGGCACGGCTTCGACGCTGTCCGGGGCGGCGGTCGCCTCCTGCGCCAGCGCCGGGGCACCATGGACCAGCGCGATGGCGGTCATCGCCGCTCCGATCCGGCCCGTGCGGCCCAGCGGTCGACGAATTCGTTCAAAATTACGCATGTCAGCAGTCCCCTTTTTAACCCAAAGGGTCGAGCCACACGCCGCCCAAGGCGTGCCCCGGCCTTATACCGGGTTGGCTGCCCTATTTGTCCTACCTGTTCGTTCGGCGGATGTTCGCTCCGCCTTCTTATATTGTTTCAGTGATGCTCCGGCTGTTGTCGCAGTCAGGGCGCGCCGATAGCCGATTTAGTTACAGCGAGGTTACAGGGTGGCTGCAACCGGTCAACAGCTTCGCGGCTAACCTCGCGATATGGACATATAGCCTGAAGATATGGGGTTGCCGGAATGCGCGGCGCCCACGCGGATAGCTTGCAGTTATAGGACGCGGCCCGCTTGCTATGGCCTTTGCTTGTCGTGCTGCGATAGGGTCGACGTTCGTTCTGTTCATAAACGGGGAGGGCCTTTTGATCCAGCGCCGTGCGTTCCTGCTGGCTTCGGTCGCGCTTGCCGCGATGCCGGGCAGCCTTTTGGCGAAACCCCGGATCAAGGGCGATACCCGCCGCATCAAACTATCCGGCGCGCGCGCGCCGATCGAGGTGATCGAGGATGAACTGGGCGTGCCCCACGTCCGCGCCGCCTCGCTGCACGACGCCTTTTTCGGACAAGGCTATCTGGTCGCGCGCGACCGGCTGTTCCAGATCGACATGGAGCATCGCCGCGACATGGGGCGGATGGCCGAGGCTTTCGGCCCGCGCTTCGTCGCCGCCGACAAGGCTGCGCGGCTCTTCCTGTATCGCGGCGACATCGAGGCGGAATTGGCGGCGCTGCCCCCCGACGTGTTGGAATGCGCGCGCGGTTATGTCGCCGGAGTCAATGCGCGGATCGATGAACTTGCCGCGGATCCTGCACAATTGCCGCTTGAATATGGCATCCTCGGGATCAGCCCGCTGCGCTGGGATATCGCCGATCTCGTGCGCAACCGCGGCATCGGCATGGGGGACGCCGACGACGAAGTGCGGCGGGCGGGGCTGCAGGCGCGCGGCCTGCTCGACATCGACAAGTTGATGGCGCCGCTGCGCCCCGCATGGTCTTTCACCGTTCCCGAAGGGCTCGACTGCGCGGCGGTGAGCGAGACAGATCTTGGCATATTGGATCCGGCGAACCGGCCGGCAGCCTTCGATCCCGTGCAGGAAGCGCAGCTCGACCCCGAAGCGCGCCGGGGCGACCGCTTCGCGCTCGGCAGCAATGCCTGGACGATCGCGCCGTCGCGCAGCGCGACCGGGCGGCCGATCCTCGCCAACGACCCGCATCTCGGCATCGGCCGCGCCAGCCCGCGGCACATGTGCCACCTGTCGGCGCCGGGGCTCGACGTCATCGGCGCGGGCGCGCCGGGGCTGCCCGGGATCATGCAGGGGCACACCGACCGCTTCGCTTTCGGCCGTACCAATTTCCATATCGACCAGACCGACCTGTTCATTCTGCGGACGAAGGAGGGCGATCCGGGCCGCTATTGGCACAAGGGCAAGTGGACGGCGTTCGAGACGTTCGAGGATGAGATCGCAGTCAAGGGTGCGCCGTCCGAGCGCGTGACGCTGCGCTATGCGGCGGGCCGTCCGATCGTGTCGGAGGATGCCGCGCGCAATCGGGCCGTTGCCTTTGCCACGGTCAGCATGTTGCCGGGCGCCAATCAGCGTTTCGCGATCATCGCGATCAACCTGTCAAAGGATTGGGCGTCGCTTCGGCAGGCGTTCAAGCTGCACGTGTCGCCGACCAATCACCATTATGCCGACATCGATGGCAACACCGGCTGGCAGACGATCGGCTTCGTCCCGCGCCGGCCGAAGCATGACGGGTTGTTCCCGGCGCCCGGCGACGGCGATTTCGACTGGACCGGCATCCTGCCGGTCGAGGATATGCCGCATGTCTATAACCCGAGCGAAGGCTGGTTCGCCTCGGCCAACCAGATGAACATTCCGGCGGGCTATCCCTATCGCGAGCGGATCATCAGCTTTAGCTGGAGCGATCCCTTTCGTTATAACCGCATTGCCGAGGTGCTCAGCGCCCAGCGCAAACATCGGATCGAGGATAGCATCGCGCTTCAGCATGATGTTCAGTCGCTCCCCGCGCGGGCTTTGCTGAAGCTGCTTCCCGCCAATCCGTCGCCGGACGCTGCCCCCGCGGCGGCGCTGCTACGGCGCTGGAATTGCGGGATCGAGGCGGATAGCGCCGCGGCGTTGCTCTATGAAATGGTGATGCCTGCGCTGTCGACGGCCTTTTACGACCGGGTCGTGCCGGCCGCGGCGCGCGATCTGGTTCCGTCGGTCAACCTGTCCGAGATGCTTCATATTCTTGCCTCGACCGACAAGCGCCTTGGGGCAGATCCCGCCGCGACGCGCGACGCGCTGGTCGACGGCGCGCTGGCGGCCGGCTGGAAAAGGGCAGTCGAACTTGGGGGTGCCGATCCGGCGAGCTGGCGGTGGGGCGACCTGCACCGCGTCACGATCGCGCACCCGCTGGCGGCATCGCATCCCGCGATTGCCGCCGCCTTCCCGAAGATCGAGGGCGGCCGCTCGGGCGGCGATGGGACCACGCCGATGGCGCGCGGCTTCAATGCCAAGCGCGGTTTCGACGTGTCGCATGGCGCGAGCTATTTGTTCGTTGCCGACGTCGGCGCGTGGGACAACAGCCGATTCCTGCTGTTGCCCGGCCAGTCCGCCGATCCCCGATCGCCGCGCTATCGTGACTTTTATCCGTTCTGGCTTGCCGGTGCGATGCAGCCACTGTGGTACAGCAAGGCGGCGGTCGACCGCCACGCCATAGGGCGGTTGGTCCTGACGCCGCCCTAAAGCGCTTCGGCGATGGCGACGAGTGCGCGATCGACCGCGGCGGTCGCCTGGCTGTCGGTGTCCTCGGGCATGTCGTTGGCCAGAGCCGAGAAGATCAGCGTCCTGCCGCTGCGCGTCGTGAGATATCCCGACAGTGCGCGCGACGCATTGAGCGATCCGGTCTTGGCGAAGACCTTGCCTTCGAGGATCGTGCCTTTGAAGCGGCTTTGGAGCGTGCCGTCGCGCCCGGCAATGGGCAGCGTCGCGCGCCAGGCCGCTGCCCACGGCTGGCGTGCGATCCAGCTAAGCAAGCCGACGGCGGCGCGTGGACTGATGCGGTTGTAGCTCGACATCCCCGAGCCGTCGGCAAAGTGATAGCCCGCCTCCGGCAGCCCAGCCTGGGTCATCACTTTGTGCATCACCGCCTGTCCATCGGCGATCGAACCGCTGCCTGCCTGCCGGGCGACGCGCCGCAGCATCAATTCGGTGTGGAGATTCTGGCTCTCCTTGTTGATCCGCACCATATTTTCGGCGAGCGACGGCGCGGGCAGTTCGGCGAGCATCGCTGGCTCGGTGGGCAGGGTGGCGACTGCGCCCTTGCGGTTTTCGGGATCGTCGGCCGCGGTCAGCGGGCGGTGGCGGGCCTCGATCGCGCCATCGACACGCACACCCCGTGCGCGCAGCAGTTCGCCGAGGCGCCAGGCGGCGTAGTGTGCGGGATCGTCGATACCATAGCGCAATGTCATCGGCGCGACCTCCGCGCCGAGGGTGCCGGTCAGGCGGAGGACGCGGCTGTTCGGCATACGGAACGCTTCGATACCTTCAGCCTTCCCGGCGACGGTGGTCACCAGATTTTCGATTATGAAATAGCCGGTCGCCTCGATTATCGGCGCGGCGCCGATCGCGCCGGGCTTCAGTTTCGCCACCAGTTCATTGTCGTCGAGCGTCAACGCTGACACGCCGGTGCCGTAACGCGACTGGATATTGTTCCAGCTCATCCCCGGGCTCCAGCGTTCGTCGGGGAACCAGCTATCGTCGCCGACGATGTTGCGCACATGGCGCGTCTTTGCCGCGACCGCGTCGGCGAGCGTCTGCAGGCAGTCGGTTTTGCAGTCGTCGGCGCTCGACAGCAGCGCATCGCCTCGCCCATGGAGCACGACATCGGAAACGCCGCCGCGCTCTTCGAGCCGAACGCCGGTGCCCTTTGCGGTCCGCTGGAGCAAAGGCAGTTCGGCATAGGCGATCGCGGTCGTGAACATCTTGGTATTCGACGCAGGGATGAAACGCTGGTCGGGCGCGATTGACACCAGCACTTCGCCGTCGAGCGTCGTGACCAACATGCCGAAGCGTGAGCCCGGCGGACCTTCGGCGAGTTTCTGCTCAACCGTCGCCAGCAGCGGCTTGGGCGCTGCGCTCGTTTGCGCCTTGGCGGCCGTCAGCGACAGCGACAGCGACAGGGCAAGGGCGGAGGTGAAGGCGAAGCGTCCGATCGATGGCGTCATATTATGTCCGTTTGTCCCAGGCTGAAATGACGCGCTCGCCCACCGCGGGGCGCAGCGCCACGATGCCGCTGTCGGCGTGGCGGGTCGGGTGGACCCGATTGGTAAGCAGGGCCCAACCGAGCCCGCGCTCGAAATCGATCCACAGGCCAGTACCGGTGAAGCCGGTGTGGCCGATCGTGTCGGCCGAACAGGCATCGCCGCCGTGCCATCCGGCGAAAGCGCGTTCCCAGCCGCACGTGCGGTGGCGGTCGTTCGCCGTGCGCACCTCTGCCAGCATCGCTGGAGAAAGCATCGAGCCATCGAGCATTGCGCGCGCAAAGCTCAGCACGCCGTCGATGGTGCCGAACAGCCCTGCGTGACCCGGCGCACCGCCGAGCGCGAATGCGTTTTCGTCGTGGACCTCGCCCTTCATCACGCGCCCGCGCCAGCTGCAATCCTCGGTCGCGACCGCGGGGCCGGGCGGCGGACCGAACCCCAGTCCCTCACCGAGTGGCCAGTCGGACAGCGGTGCCCCGGTGATGCGCTCGATCGCGATGCCGAGCAGGATGAAGTTGATGTCCGAATAGACCGGCGGGCCGTGCCGCCATTCGCGCTGCAGGACAAACGCACGCAGCCGCGCCGGATCATCGCCATAGGTATAGATGGGTTCAACCGCAGGCAGAAAGCTGCGGTGCATCAGGCAGTCGCGAAAGGTCAGCCGTCTCTCCGCAGCGCCGGCGACGTCATATTGGCGCAGGTCCGGTATCGCGTCGGTCAGCGGCCGGTCGAGGTCGAGGCGCCCCTGTTCGGCGAGCGTCAGGATCATCGTGGTGGTCGCGATCACCTTGCTGAGCGACGCAAGGTCGAACCAGTGATCGCGCGTCAGCGCTTCGCATTCGGGGACGATGGCAGCATTTCCGGCAAGGCGCACCGCCGTCTCGCCATCGGCGCCGACCAGACCGAGCGCGGCGCCGGGAATGCGGCCGCCTTCGACGGCTTCGAGTGCAGGCGCGAAGCCCTGTTCGCAGACGGCCTCGATCGTCATGCGCGAACGCGTCCTTTTACGCGCACGATGACGGGCAGCAAAAAGATCGCCGCGAAACTCAACGCCCCGGACAGCAGGAAGAAACCATCATAGCCGATCTGCGTTTGCATCGACCCCGATGCACCAGCAAGCAGGCGTGGCAGCAGAAAGGCGAAGCCCGACAGCAGCGCATATTGGGCGCCCGGATATTTCGGGCTTACGAGCATCGAGAGATAAACGACGAAGACCGCACCCGCATAGCCGTTGCCGAACTGATCGATCGCGACCGACGAATAGAGGACAAAGGCCGAAGGATCGCTGTGCCACAGCCAGACATAGATCCAGTTGCCCGCCGCCGCGGTCACCGCGCCGATCCCCAGCGTCCAGCCGAGCGACATTCGTGTCGACAGAAAGCCGCCGAGCGCAACACCGGCCATGCTCGCCGACAAGGCAACGACGCCGTCAGCAACGCCGATCTGGTGCAGGCTGTAACCCTTGTCGTTCCACAGCGGGTGCGAAAGCGTCAGCGTGAGCACGTCACCCATGCGATAGAGCGACACAAAGGCAAGGACGGCGAGCACGGGCGTCCCATACCGCCAGAACAGCTCGACATAGGGCGCGGCGAAGGTCGACACGGAGTCCAGCGCTTCGGCGGGCAGGCGGCGAATGCGGGGTAGCGCGAGCGCCAGCGCGACGAAGGGCAACAGCGCGATCGCCAGAACGACAGGCGTGACATTGGTCCTGGCCGAAATGCCGACGCCCTGTGCGGCCGAAAGTAGCGCCCACCCGATGCCGGTGGTGACGAGAGTGGCGGCAAGCAGAATGAGCAGGCTGGCGAGCGCGCCAGCAACCAGCGACTGCATGCGGCCCTCGGTGCCTTCGTGTTCGGGCCGCATCGCCGCGAGGATGGGGAAGGGCAGGAAGGCGGCAACCGCAATGACCAGATAGGCCCAGGTCCAGTCCGCCCAGGCCGCAACCAATATCGCGCCGCTGCCCGCCGCGACCATCGCGCTGCGATATCCCCACAGGTTGGCGGCGACGATCGGCGCCTGTTCGGTCTGCGTCGGCGCAAGCTCGATGCGCCAGCCGTCGGCGGCGACCTCGAGCGTTGTCGTCCAGAAGGCGAGCAGGATCGCGAACAGGGCGGTAAGCGGCAGGCTCTTGTCGCTCGACGTGAACGCCATCGCGATCATCGACAGGAAGATGCCGAGCTGCGACAGCATGATCCATCCGCGCCGCCGCCCCCAAAAGCGCGAAAAGCCCGGGATATCGTATCGCTCGATCAGCGGCGCCCAGGCGAATTTGAACGTCGGCAGCAACGCGATCCACGCGAAGAAGCCGATGATCACGATGTCGACGCCGTGCCGCGACAGGCGCAGCGTCAGCACCGCGTTGAACATGTAAAAGGGCAGCCCCGCCGAAAAGCCGAGCAACAGATATAGACCGAGCAGGCGACGTGCCGACGGCTTGGCGGGCAAGTCGCCCGCGAGGACGCCCGCCACAGCTTCCGCCGCCGCCGCCGTCACGCCTTGCCCTCCGGCTCGACCGCATTTTCCCAGCGCGCGACGACGCTTGTGACCGTCAGGTTCGCGCTCGCGCTTGCGACGGTACGCGTCATGTCCAGCAGCCGGTCAAAGGGCAGGACGAAGCCGACGACCAGCGCGGTCTGTTCGGCCGACACGCCGACGGCGGAGAGGACCGCCGCAAGCATGAACAGCGACGCCGACGGGATCGGCGCAGTGCCAAAGGCGGCGAGCGCGCCGGTGAGCAGAACGATCGCCAGCATCGACAGGTCGGGTTCGACGCCGACCGCCTGCAATGCAAAGATGCTGAGCAGTCCGACATACATGGCGGTGCCATCCTTGCCGATGCTCGCGCCGATCGGCAGCACGGTCTTGGCGACCCCGGGCGCTATCCGCAGATCTTCCAGCGCGATGCGCAGTGCGACGGGCAGGGTGGCGGCCGAGGATGCGGTCGAAAAAGCGACCGCCAACGCGTCGACGATGGTGCGATAGAAGCGGAGGACGGGCCGCCGCGCGACTAAGGCGATCAGTGGCAGATGGACGATCAATATCTGCAGGATCACGCCGACTGCGACCCCGACCGCCAGCCAGCCGATGTTGGCGAACACCGCGACGCCATTATCGGCGACCGCCTTTGCGATCAGTGCGAGCACGCCAAAAGGGGTGATCTCCATGACGATGCGCACCAACTGGAACAGCACTTGCCCCGCCGATTGCAGCAGATCGGCCATCGGCCGCCCCGCCTCGCCCGCAAGGATGACGCCGAAGCCGAAGAGGATGGAAAAGAAGATGATCGCGAGCATGTCGCCCTCGACCAGCGCCTGCACGATATTGACCGGCACGATGCCGATCAACTGGTCGTGCAGCGACTTGGCCTCGCCCAGCGCGTGGGGGACGGCGTTGCCGAGCGCGGCGCCCTGTCCGGGTTCGAGCAGCAGGCCGACGATCATGCCGATCGACACCGCGCAAAAGGTGGTTGCGGCGAACAGCCCGACCGTCCGCGCGCCGACCGAGCCCAGCTTGCGCGGGTCGGCGAGCGCGGTAACGCCCGATGCAATGCTGATGAAGACGATCGGGACGACGAGCATCCGGATCACGCGCACGAACAATTCGCCGATGAAGGCGATCGCGCCGGTCGCGGCAGGCCACAAAAGTCCCAGCAGCACGCCGACGACCATCGCGCCCAATACGCGTTGCCACAGCGGCACGGCGAACCAGCGACGAAGCAAGTCTGTCATCCGCCCCCTATATCTTTATCGTATCACATGCCGCCCCAGAAGCCGGGCTTTGGCGGCGCCATGATACCGTTCGCCGCGCTGACACCGTCCACGCGATCCTCTGCAAGCCACAGCGGCCCGTCAAGGTCGACGAAGCTGCTCTGCGCCGCAATGGCCCATGCAGGGGCGATCGACAATGACGAACAGATCATGCAACCGGTCATCACGCCCAATCCGCGCGCCCGCGCCGCTTCCGCCAGTTCCAGTGCGGCGGTCAGCCCGCCGGTCTTGTCGAGCTTGATATTCACCACATCATAGCCGTCGGGCAACGCCTCGAGATCGGCCGCGACATGCACCGCCTCATCGGCTGCGATGGAGATTGCCGACCGGAAACCGACAAGGTCGGCGTCGGCGTCGGCGGGGAGCGGCTGTTCGAGCAGGTCGATGCGCAGATCGGTCATCAGCCCCTGCAAGTCGCGCACCTCGGCGATCGTCCAGCTTTCGTTGGGATCGACGATCATTTTGGGCTTCGGCGCCGCTGCGCGGACAGCTCTGAGCGCGGCGGCGGGATCGTTGCGGTCGACCTTGATCTTCAGCAGCGGCGCGTCGGCGAGCGCCGCTGCCGCTGCGGCCATACGGTCGGGCGCATCCAGGCTGACCGTCATCGCGGTGACGATCGGGCGGAGCGGCTTTTCTAGGCCCAGCGATGTCGCGATGTCGCTGTTCGCCAACCGCAGTTCTAGATCCCACAGCGCGCAGTCGACCGCGTTGCGCGCGGCGCCCGCAGGCATCAATTGCATCGCCTCCTGCCGCCCAGCGCCCTGCTCGATCGCGCCGCGCACGGCCTCGATCGCGAGCGCGGTGCTCTCGGCATTCTCGCCATAGCGCGGGTAGGGGACGCATTCGCCGCGACCGGTGATGCCGTCCTGCGCGATGGCGACGGTCACTACCTCTGCGGCGGTCCTCACCCCGCGCGAGATGCGAAAGGGCGTGTGCAGCGGAAATGTCTCGCCGACGACGGTCAGGGTGCGGTGCATCGAGGGTGCGTCAGGCGGTTTCGGCGACGCCGGGCGCGGCGACCTCGACCCCGAGCAGCCGGTCGAGGATCGTCTCGACCCCGAAGCGATAGGGGTCGCTCGTCGGCAGCCCGAACTCGGCCTCGGTCTTTGCGCACAGCGCCCGCGCCTCATCCTCGGGCATCGCCGAGGTGTTGAGCGCGATGCCGACCACCCGCACATCGGCATTGGTCAGCCGTGCCGCACGCAGATTGGCCTCCAGCGTATCGGCGATGCCGGGCAGCGGATAGTGGGGCAGGCCGCGCATGTGCGGGCGCACCGGATCGTGGCAGAGGACGATCGCGTCGGGCTGCGCGCCGTGCAGCAGCCCCGTCGACACGCCGGCGAAAGAGGGGTGATAGAGCGAGCCCTGTCCCTCGATCAGGTCCCAGCCGTCGTCATCGCGCGCCGGCGAAACCTGTTCGATTGCGCCCGAGATGAAGTCTGCGACCACGGCGTCGAGCGGCACGCCGTCGCCCGCGATCAGGATGCCCGTCTGCCCGGTGGCACGGAAATCAGCCGCAACCCCGCGCTTTTCGAGCGCGCTGGCGAGGCAGAGCGTGGTGTACATCTTGCCGACCGAACAATCTGTGCCGACGGTCAGCAACCGCTTGCCAGCGCGCTTCTTGCCATTGCCGATCGGAATGTCGGGCCGCGGGTCGCGCACGTCGTGGAGCTTGCGGCCGAGTCGCGCGGCGGCTTCGGCCAGCCGCGGATGGGCGTTCAGTCGCTGGTGCAGCCCCGATGCGATGTCGAGCCCCGCCTCCATCGCGGCGAGCGCGTCGAGGATCAGCGGCTCGCCCATTTTGCCGCCGGCATTTGCAATGCCCAGCACCAGCGTGCGCGCACCGGTCGCATGCGCTTCGGCAAAATCCATGCGCGGCAGGTTCAGGGTCAGCGGGCAGTCGTCATGGCGATATTCGCCGACGCAAATGTCGGGCCGGAACACCGCGAGCCCGCGCGAGGTCTTGATGTCGGCGGGGTCGGTCGAGTGACCGAGATAAAGAAGATAAGGCGTTTCGATCATGGGTCAGGGCAACCTGCGTAACGATGGAAAAGCCGATCCTACCCCCGGCAGCGGCGGCGCCCCAATATCTAGCGCCTCATATCCTATAGCCTGATGCTATAACGCCTCGAGCACGGTCGCAAGCACCGCGAGGAATGCCGATGCCGTTTTCGACGGGGGCCGGTTCTGCAAATAGACGGCATTGATGTCGAAGGTGATCGCGGGCTGTAGCGGCCGGCTCGAAAGGCCGGGTGGCAGCGCGGCCTGCGCGGTAAAATTGTCGACGATGGCCATGCCGACCCCGGCATTCACCAGCGCCGCAGCGACATAATAGGTGCGTGCGGAAACCACCTCGTCGAGTTCGACCTCGAGCCGGCTGAGTTCGCTCGACAGCATCCGCCCGATCGGACCGCCCTGGACCGGGCTGATGAACTTATGTCCGCACAGCTCGTCGAGGTGCAGCCTCGGCGGCGCGCCGGGCAGATCCTCCTCGCGGTAGATGACGACCAACTCGCCCTCGCCGATCACCTGATGCGCGACAGGCGCGGACAACGGCACCTCGAAGCTGATCGCGATGTCGGTTTCATGCTCGTAAAGCTTGCGCACCATTTCATCGTGATGGAGCGTCTGGAGGTCGAACATGATGTCATCATGGTCGCCAAGGAAGCGTGACACCGCCTCGGGCACCGCGCCGAGACCGAGCGAGGGAAGCGCCGAGATGCGGAGCAGCCCGCCGCGCCCGTGCCGCAAATTCTGGCACGCCTGCCGCAGCGATCGTACCCTGTCCTGAATATCGGACACTTCGGCGAACAGCGTGTGCGCATCCTGCGTCGGGATCAGCCGCCCTTTTGACCGTTCGAACAACGTCAATCCGATCGAGCGTTCGGCATGGCGCAGCACCTTCGTCACCGACGGCTGGGACACGTTGAGCGACCGCGCGGCGGCGCTGACGGTGCCGTGCAGGAAGACCGCGTGGAATATCTCGATCTGGCGCAGGTTCATCGCGTCATGGCCCCAAGGCTGCGGTGGAGGAGTATCGAATACCCCATTGTTTCCGCCAAGGATTTGCGACGGCTTCGATCTATATGCCATCGGGTTATAGGGGGTGCAACAACGCACTCTGGACGTCCGACGCTTATTGGGGACATCTCGTCGCCGGTCGTTCCCGCGAAAAGGTCATGCCGATGTCGTTTGCTTCACCATCCGTCCGCCGGACGATCGGCTCGCTCTCGGCGGTTGCGGCGCTTCTCTGTGTTTCGGGCGCGGCCGCAAAGGCGGACCAGACGGTCGACGTGATCATCCGCGGCGGCACGATCTATGACGGGGGTGAGGGCAAAGCCTTTGTCGGCGATGTCGCCATTCGCGGTGACCAGATCGTCTATGTCGGCAAGTCGGGCCGCTATTCGGCGCCCAGGATCATCGATGCGAAGGGCCTGATTGTCGCCCCCGGCTTCATCGATCCGCACACCCATGCCGACAGCTTCATCCGCTCGCCCGACAAGGCCGTGCGCGTCAACGCGGCGTGGCTGGCTCAGGGCGTCACCACCGTGATGATTGGGGTCGACGGGTCGGGTACCCCCGATGTTGCCGAGGATAGCGGCAAGCTGGCGGCGTCGGGAATCGGCACTAATATCGTTCCCTTCGTCGGATTCGGCCCGGTTCGGCAGCGTGTGCTCGGTCAGGATGCACGTGCGCCGAGCCCTGGGGAACTCGACCGGATGAAGGCGCTGGTGGCAAAGGGGATGTGCGAGGGCGCCGTCGGGCTTTCCACCGGTCTCTTCTACGCACCGCAAAGCTTTGCCAAGACCGAAGAGGTCGTGGCGGTTGCGCGCGAGGCGGCGAGCCGCGGCGGCATCTATGACACGCATCAGCGCGATGAATCGAGCTATAGCATCGGCCTGCTCGGATCGGTGCAGGAGGCGATCGGCATCGGGCGACACGCAGGAATGCCCGTCCATTTTGCGCATCTTAAGGCGCTCGGCGTCGACGTCCACGGACAGGCTGGCGCGGTGATCGCAGCGATCGACGCCGCCCGCAAGGCAGGCGTGGATGTGACGGCCGATCAATATCCATGGCTGGCGTCGGGGTCCAGCCTCGACGCGTCGCTGCTGCCGCGCTGGGCGGTCGATGGCGGTGGACCTGCCTTGTTGAGGCGGCTCGATGATCCTGCGACGCTGGAACGGATTCGCGGCGAGATGCAGGAGAATCTGCGTCGGCGCGGCGGGGCGGGTGCACTACTGCTCATTGCACAGGGCTTTCCCTGGACCGGACAGACGCTCGCCGAGGTTGCGGAGGCATGGAAGATGGACAGCCGCGACGCGGCGTTGCGCATCATCCGGCAAAGTATCGAGTCCGACGATCAGCGGCGGACAGGCGGCGGCGCTGCGGTCGCCTCGTTCAACATGGCGCAGGCCGACGTCGACCTGTTGATGAAGCAGCCGTGGATGGTGACATCGTCCGACGGATCGGACGGCCATCCCCGCATGTTCGCGACCTTTCCCGAAAAATATGTCCGCTATGTCCGTGAACGGAAGGTCATCGACCTCGGGACTTTCATCCGCCAGTCGACAGGGCGCACCGCCGACATCTACAAGCTCGACCGGCGGGGCTATCTGCGTCCCGGCTATTTCGCCGATGTGCTCGTCTTTGACCCCGACCAATATGCGCCGCGCGCCGATTATGTGCGCCCGCGCGAATTGAGCGTCGGTGTCAGCAAATTATTCGTCAACGGCGCGCTGGCGGTCGATGACGGGCGGACGACCGGTGTCGCCGTGGGCCGTGCCCTGCTGCGTGCGCGGCCGACTGGATGTGCCGCGCATCCGGGTTGAATTTCGGCGACTTTCATCAGGCCGGGGCGGGCAAGGGCGTTGGGGGCCGGGCAAGCCGGATCGCGCCGATCAGTCCGGCCAGCGCAAAGGGGATGCCGATCCCGATCGCGCCCCAGGCGACGGCCGAGAGGTTGGCGCTGCTGAGCCCTTCGCCAAAGCCCGCAGCATTCGCGCCCACTCCGGCGATCGCCGCACCGATCGCTCCACCCGCATTGCGCGCGGTACCGATCGCGGCCGAGCCGCGCGTTCGCGATGCGTCGTCGAACGATCCGATGACCTGCTGGCCCAGAAACGCGTATGAAATGCCGAAGCCGCCGCCGAGCATCGCCGCGAAGACGCCCGTGGCGAACAGGCTTTCGCGTGCCATCGACAGGGGAATTCCGATATTGCCCGCAAGGATCGCGGCTGCCCCGATCACGATCAGCCGCGCCTGCCAGCGCGCCGGCGCGCCCGATACGGAGAGTGACGCCAGCGTCCAGGCCAGTGCTTCGATCGCGACGACATAACCCGCCTCCAGTGCGCTCAGCTTTGCGCTGATCTGCAACATGGCGGGTGCATAGAGCGCGAAAGCGGTGCCTGCCGCAGTGGTGGCGAAATAGGTCAGATAGGCGACGCCCAGCGGGAAGGCATTTTTGCGGCGCGGAAGCAGCCCGTTATCGCTGGTGCGATCGATAGCGAACGCTGCCCCGAGCAGGAGCACGCCCCCGGTCAACAGGAGCGCCGGGACGAACAGCCCCCCCGTTACGCCCGCGGTCGCGACGGCGCCGATGCCGAGTGCGACGAGCGACATGGTCGAGAGCGGCAGCGCGCTGTCGGTGCGGCGATCGGTGGGGGGTGGAACGAGGAACCAGCTCGCCACGGCAAACAGGATCGCTTGCGCCGCGAACAGCCAGAATATGCCGCGCCAAAGGCCCGCGTCGGCGAAAACGCCGCCAAGCAGCGGGCCGGCCAGCGTGGCGATCCCCCAGGTCGCAGTGCACAGCGCGAAGACCCGCGGCAGATGGCGGCCGGGAAACAGCAGCGCCATGGCGACATAGATCAGCCCGCCGATCCAGCCCGCCGCCGCGCCCTGCACCACACGGCCCGCGAGGAACAGGGCGATTCCGGGCGCTGCGGCGCTCATCGCGCAACCCAGCGCGAAGGTGATGCCGGAAAGGATCATCGCTGCGCGCAGGCCGATACGCTCGGCCAGCCATCCCGCCGACGCGCCCGCGACAACAAGTCCGGTCATGAAGCCCGATCCCGCCCAGCCGAACCAGGCATAGCCGTCGAGCGCTGCGCCGACACTCGGCATGATCGTCGCGGTCACCAGCGAATCGGCCGCCACAACCCAGCAGCCGAGCAGGATCAGCGCGAGCGCGGGGCCACGCCCGCCCGAAAGCAGATCGCGCCATACGGCAAGGCGGCCGGCGGGGGTTTGACTATCCATGCTCACTCCAGCGAAAATCGGTGTTGCACGCCCTCTGCAACCTCAACTCTGGTTGAGATCAAGCGATAAAAGATGTGCGCGGCCAATGATCTGCACCGCCCGTCATTGACAGGAGGGCAGTGCTCCGCTTTATCTAAAATCGAATTATTAAAGCGCCTATACTTTATGATCGAATCTGTTTGGCGGGGGGCGCCGGGCATTCGGACCAGCTTGAAGGACAATCAGCGATGGCCCTTAATCTTCCGGGTCTTGACCGGCGGCAATCGACAAAAAGTGGTTCCGAGGCGCGCGATGCCCGGCTGACGCTCAGCCTGTCGGGTACAAATCTTGAGCGCGCCGGCGATTATAATCAGCGGATCGTGCTGCAGGCCATCCGCCTGACCGACGAAACGACGCGCAGCGATCTGGCGCGCGTAACCGGGCTTACGCCGCCGACGATCGTCAACATCACCAAGCGGCTGATCGACATGGGGCTCGTCAAGCCGGCAGGGCGGCTGCAGGGCAAGCGCGGCCAGCCCGCGATGCGGATCGTCATCGATCCCGACGGCGCCTTTTCGATCGGCCTCAATATCGACCGCGACCATATCACGCTGGTGACGCTCGACCTCGCGGGCAAGATTCGCAGCCGACATACGCGCGAGATCGCCTTTGCGCTGCCCGGAACGGTCGTCGATCATGTCCGCGATATCCTGCCCGGGTTGCTCGAAGAGGGCGGCGTCGATCGGACGCGCATCCTCGGCGTTGGCGTCGCGCTGCCCGACGATCTCGGGCGAATCTCTTTGCCGCACCGGCCGGCCGAATATGACGCGTGGGACGGTATCGATCTGGGCGCTCTGCTCGGCGAAGTGCTCCCTTGGCCGCTCCACGCTGACAATGACGCCGCGTCGGCGGCGCTCGGCGAAGTGCATTTGGGCAACGGTATCGCGCTGCCGAGCTTCTTTTATCTACTCATCAGTGCGGGTCTCGGCGGGGGGCTCGTCATCGACCGCAGCTATGTCCGCGGTGCCGATTCGCGGTCGGGCGAGGTCTGGGCGATGCCCGATCCCGCGCGCGGCGAGGGCGCGAATGTGCAGGATACGGTGTCGCTGTCGGCGCTTTATGCGCGACTGGAAACCGCCGGACATGTCGTCGATGGTCCCGAAGGGCTGATCGACGGCCCGGCGGATCAGCAGGCGGTGATCGTACAATGGCTCGACGATGCCGCGGACGTGCTGGTTCAGCCGCTGATCGCGGTCAATTGCCTGATCAATCCAGCCGCGATCCTCATCGGCGGACGCCTTCCGGGCAAATTGGTCGATGCCCTCGTCGAGCGGCTCAATGCGCGGATGGCGGGGCGCCAGCTTCCCGTGGTCGCGCCCGTGCGCCGCGCCGAGGCGGCCGACGATGCGTCGGCGATCGGCGCTGCGATCATTCCGTTCCTCGACAATGTCCTGCCATCCGAATCGATCTTGATGCAGGCGGGGCGCTGAGCCTCTACTCGATCCGCTGGGCCATTTCGTCGAGGTCGACGCCCCGTGTTTCGGGGAAGATTGCGGCGACGACGATGAACTGGACGATCATCGCGGCGGCGAAGATCGCGAACGGCGCCCCGGGCGACCAGGCCACCAATATCGGGAAGATACCCGCGATCAGCGCATTCATCAGCCAATGCGTGCTTGCGCCGAGCGCGCTGCCCCGCGCGCGGACGGGGGTCGGGAATATTTCCGAGATATAGACCCAGATGACCGCCCCCTGGCTGGTCGCGAAGAAGGCGATGAAGCCGATAAGCGCGGGCAGCATCATCCCGTTTCCGACCCAGCCGAACAGGACGGCCGCAGCGGCGGCGAGGCACAGGGTCATGCCGGCGGCGCCCGCGAGCAACAGCGTCTTGCGTCCGATCCTGTCGATCAACGCCATGCCGACGAGTGTGAACACGAGGTTGGCGATGCCGATCAGCACCGCCTGACGGTCGGGCGAAAGCGAACCGGCGCGCGCGAAGATGTCGTTCAGATAATAGAGAACGGCGTTGATGCCCGCGAGCTGGTTGAACATCGCGACGAGGACTGCGAGCATCATCGGCCGGCGATGGTGGCGCCACGACAGCTTTTCACCCGGCGGGTCGCGTTCTAGCGCCTGTTCGACGCGGCGGAGCTCGGCCTCGGCTGCATCGGGGGGCGTGCCGATCCGTATGAGGGCGACCCCCGCTTCGGGCCGGCGCCCCTTTGTGACGAGCCAGCGCGGGCTGTTGGGGATTGCGAACAGCAGGGTGAAGAAGAGCAGGGCAGGAGCGGCGGTGACGCCCAGCTTCCACCGCCACGCGGCTTCGTCACCGACCAGTCCCGCGATCGTTGCGTTGCTCAGATAGGCGACGAGAATGCCGGTAACGATCATTAGCTGGAACAGGCCGACGAGCGATCCGCGGTGCCGCGGTGGCGCGATCTCGGCGATATAGACGGGGGCGAGCACTGACGAACCGCCGATTGCGAGCCCGCACAGGAATCGGAAGATCAGGAACAGCGGCCAGCTTGGCGCCAGTGCGCAACCCAGCCCCGCGATGAAATAAAAGGCGGCGAGCATCCGCAGGCTGTCGCGACTCCCAAAGGCGTCGCCGGGTTTGCCCGCGAACAGCGCCCCGACCAGCGTGCCCCAAAGTGCCGCCGATACGGTAATGCCACGCGTTTCGGGCGTGAGCGCGAACAGGTGGGTCAGGTCACCCGTCACCCCGGCAATGACCGCGGTATCGAACCCGAAGAGGAGGCCCGCGAGGGCTGCCGTCCCGATCGCGGCGGCGAGGGTGCCGCGGCCTCCCGAACGGTGCGGTACACCGGGTACAGAAAATGCTTCGCTGTCGCGCTTGCCTGTCATCCACTCTCTCCAACGGATCGAGCGTCGGCGCTCGTCCTGATTGCCTGCGGACATGCCACAAAGGCGATTTCGATCAAATAAATTAATTTTCATTATTATCTTGACGAGGAGCAGTCGGCCGGGGCAGTTTTCAAGAAACCAGACCCGGAACGGCGGCTGGGAAACAGGGAGAGACTCGTGCCGGCGACATTGCTTGCGACCCATCGCGTGGAGAAGCCCTGGGGGCGCCACCAGCTTTGGGGGTCGTTTCGCGATCCGCCCGCGGGCGGTGAACCGGTCGGCGAGATATGGTTCCAGGCGCCCGGCGACAGCACGCCCGACCTCCTGATCAAATATCTCTTCACCAGTGAAAAACTGTCGGTGCAGGTCCATCCCGACGACGCGCAGGCGCATGCGCGCGGACTGCCGCGCGGCAAGGACGAATGCTGGCTGATCCTCGATGCTGCGCCCGAAGCCACCATCGCGCTCGGAACGAAGGCACCGGTCGATGCGGGCGTGCTGCGCGACGCCGCGCTCGACGGCCGCATCGAGCAATTGCTCGACTGGAAGCCCGTAAAGGCAGGCGATTTCTTCTACGTCCCGTCGGGCACGGTGCATGCGATCGGCGCCGGACTGACGCTGATCGAAGTGCAGCAGAACAGCGAGACGACATACCGCCTCTATGACTATGGGCGCCCTCGCGAACTGCATCTGGAGGACGGCATCGCGGTGTCCGATCCGCAGCCCTATGCCGCATATCCCTCGCCTGGCCGCGTCGCCGACGACCGCAATATCCTCGTCGACGGGCCCAAATTCGTCCTCGAACGGCTGGCAGGCGGCACGCGCGCGATCGACCTCCCGGATAGCGTCACGGCATGGCTGATCCCGGTTTCGGGCCAGGGTACCGTCGATGGCGCCTCTTTGGCGGCGGGCGAATGCTGGTCGCTCACCGGTTCGGTTCGGATTGATGCCGAGACCGGGGCCGACCTGTTGCTCGCCTACCCCGGCGAGGGGAGGCTCGCATGACCGCTGGCCGCTCGGGCACCGCCTGGACCTTCGCCTATGTCACGATGCTCTTCTTCGTCTGGGGAGCGGTGACCGCGGTCAACGATATATTGATCCCGGCGGTGAAGGCGATCTTCGCGCTCAGCGATACCGAAAGCTTCCTTACGCAATTCGCCTTCTTCATGGCCTATGGCGTCGTCTCGCTACCCGCTGCGGCGATCATGGGACGCCTCGGCGCCGCCAATTCGATCGTCGCGGCGCTCGCGACGATGATCGTCGGCTGCCTGATCATGCCGTTTGCGACCATCGTGCGCGAATATGCGATCGTGCTCGTCGGTCTGTTCGTCATCGCGTCGGGGATCACGCTGCTGCAGGTTGCGGCGAATCCGCTGTCGGCATCGCTCGGCCGCCCCGACCGCTCGCATTTCCGGTTGGTCCTGAGCCAGGCGTTCAATTCGCTCGGCACGGTGATTGCGCCCTATCTTGCCGCTCGCACGTTGCTGCAGGGCGGGCTCTTCGAAGCCGGCCAGGTGACCGAGGCGAAGATCGCCTATTCGCTCGGCCGGATCGACGTCGCCTATATCTTCATCGCGGCGGTCATCGCAGTGCTCGCAATGTTCCTCTACCGTGTCCGCCACGAGATCACCGCCGCGGCGCCGCCGGTCGAAACGGGCGCGCGCGTGTCGAGCGCCTTCGCCTCGCCCTGGGCGCTCGCCGGGGCGCTCTCGATCTTCCTCTATGTCGGCGCCGAGGTCGCGATCGGCAGCGCGATGGTCAATTTCCTTGAACAGCCCGATGTGTTCGCGATCAGCGCGGTGCAAGCGGGCAGCCTCGTCAGCCTCTATTGGCTCGGCGCGATGATCGGGCGCTTTGTCGGCTCGGGGCTGCTCTACCGACTCCCGGCCGGACCGCTGCTTGCGGTGGCGGCCGTCGCCGCGGCGCTGCTCTGCCTGACGATCAGCCAGATCAGCGGTCCGGCGGCGGGCGTCCTCGCCATCTCGGTCGGGCTGTTCAACTCGATCATGTTCCCGGTGATCTTTTCGCTGACCATCGAGCGGTCGACCGCGCCCGCGTCGGCGACCTCCGGGCTGCTGTGCATGGCGATCGTCGGGGGCGCGCTCGTCCCGCTTGTCTTCGCTGGGGTCGCCGACGCTAGCGGCAGCCGCTTCCTCGCCTTTCTGGTGCCGATGGCCTGTTACCTCGTCATCGCGCTGTTCGGCTGGCGCGCGGCGCGGGTGCCGGCGCGCGCGCAAGCCATCGCAAGTTCGCCGCACTGACCAAGCAATCAACGAAAATATTCAGGGAAGAGGGTCGCAATGGATATCGATAGAAATTGGAACCGCGCGCGGAAGTTTGGCGCCATATTGGCATCGTCGGCGGCGGTGTTGCCGTTGATGCTCGCGCTCTCTCCCGTCGCGGCGCAGCCGAAAGCCGGCCAATCGCCGGTCGAACTCGCCGATCCGCTCGTCGGCACCGCGCCGCTCGACGATCCGGCGGTGATCGGCAATGCGCCGCCGCCGGGCGAACCCGTCTATTCGGGGCAAACCTCGCCCGCCGCGCTGCTGCCGCACGGGTCGGTCGCGGCCGCGCCGGTCAACAATAATATCGAGCTTCAATATCCGAACGGCGTGCCGGTCCCCTATTATTACACCAACCCGACGATGATCGGTTTCACCGGCGGCGGCGGGCCGACCTATGGCGGCAATGCCGAACCCTTTATCATGCCCGTGGTCGGCGACTGGTCGCCGCCGCCCGCATATAGCCAATCCTATTATGACAAGTCGCGCGAGAAGGCTCGGCCGGGTTATTATTCGGTCTATCTCGACAGCTTCAAGACGCAGGCCGAACTGACCGCAACACGCTGGGCAAGCGTGATGCGCTTCACCTTTCCGGCGAGCGAACGATCGAACATCATCGTCAACTTCCCGCGCCATGGCGGCTCGGTCGAGATCGTCGGTGACCGCATCGTGCGCGGCAAGTCGAACGAGAGTCGCAGCGTCGACGGCGCCTATTTCGTCGCCGAATTCTCGAAACCTTTCACGGCGCTCGGGACCTTCCGTAAGGCGCCCGGAGACAATCAGGGCTGGGGCATCGGCACCAGCGACGTCCAGCCCGGCGCGCGCGAAATATCGGGCAGCTATTCGGGCAGCTACGTCAGCTTCCCGACGAAAGCGGGTGAACAGGTGCTCGTGAAGATGGCGCATGGCACCAGCTATGAACAGGCGCAGCAGCGGCTTGCGGACGAGGTCCCCGGCTGGGATTTCGACGGCGTCCACGCCGCCGCACAGGGCCAGTGGGCGCAGCTTCTCGGCCGCGTCCGCGTGTCGGGCGGCACCGACAAGCAGCGGAAGCTCTTCTACTCGACGCTGTACCAGTCTTTCGCTTCGCCGCGCTTGATCGCGGCGAAGGGTGAGAATTTCGCCGACACCAACGGCAAGGTGCAGGTCGCGACGCACGACCGTTACGGGCCGGTGCCCTTCTGGGATACGGGGCGCAACCAGATCGTGCTGCTCGAACTGATGGAGCCGGAGGTCGTCAAGGACATCATGGCGTCCGAACTCGCGATGGCGCGCGAGCAAGGCTATATGAACACCTCGTTCCATGGCGACAATGCGGTGTTCCTCTACCTCGGGGCGTGGGAGCGCGGCATCGAATTCGATTATGAGGCCGCCTATGAATATATGCGCAAGAATGCGACCGACCCAAAGGGGCCGCGGGGCTATCTTGCCGAATATATGAAGCAGGGCTGGATTTCGGACATCGTGCCCGATCACAATCCCAGCCCGCCCTATGCCGGGGGCAAGGCGGGCGCGGCAAAGACGCTCGAATATGCGTGGGACGATTATGCGCTCGCGCTCTACGCGAAAAAGCTCGGCAAGGACGCCGACTACCGGATGTTCCTGAAGCGTGCGCGCAACTACGCCAATGTGTTCGACAAATCGATCGGCTTCATCCGCGGGCGCACCGCCGACGGCAAGTGGATCGCGCCCTTCGACCCGCAAGAACCTTATTATAATTTCATGATGAAGGAGGCGTCGGGCTGGTCGACGCTGTGGCTCGCGCCGCACGACGTGCAGGGGCTGATCGGCCTTCTTGGCGGGCGCGATGCGTTCAACGCCAAGCTCGACGAGTTTTTCACCAAGCCCTACAATCCGACGGGCATCTGCCGCGACTGCACCGGCGTGATCGGCCAATATGTCCACGGCAACCAGCCCGACCAGCAGGCGCCCTATTATTACAACTGGAGCGGCCAGCCTTGGAAGACGCAGGCGCTGGTGCGCCAGATCCTCGACCGCACCTATGGCAGCGACGCGGCAGGTTACGGCTATCCGGGCATGGACGATCAGGGCGCGACTTCATCCTGGTACGCGCTTTCTGCTCTCGGTTTCTATCCGGTCGATCCGTCGAGCCAGGACTATATCATCGGCAGTCCCGTCTTCGACGACGCCAGCCTCGACATGGGGAATGGCAAGACGCTCCGCATCGTTGCGAAGAATAATTCGCCGACCAACGTCTATATCCAGTCCGCGACGCTGAACGGCAAACCGTGGAACAAGCCGTGGTTCCGCCACGATGATGTGAAGGACGGCGCGACCTTCGTCTTCACCATGGGGGCCAAACCGAACAAGGCGTGGGGCGCCGCGCCCGACGCCGCGCCGCCGTCGATGTCGCGACAGCGCTGACCAGCCCCCCGCCCCCGCCACCCCCGCGGGGGCGCGAGCCCAGGACCCGCCATCCCCCAAGGGTCCTGGGCTCTCCCCATTCGACAGGACATATCCATGCGCAGCCTCTTGATCACCGCGTCCCTTCTTGCCCTCGCGCCGGTCGCGGCACAGGCCCAAACCGCCGCGCCGCCCGCCGGGGACGCCGTCTACACCAGCGACCTGATGACACGCTGGGGCAGGGAGGTGACCCCCGAAAATGCGTGGCGGCTCTATCCGCGCCCGCAGATGGTGCGCGAACGCTGGGTCAACCTAAACGGCCTGTGGGACTATGCGATCGCGCCCAAGGCGGCGGAACGTCCGGCGGCGATGGACGGCCAAATCCTCGTGCCGTTTCCGGTCGAGTCCAAACTCTCACGCGTCGCGCGCAAGGTCACGCCCGACGACCGCCTTTGGTATCGTCGCAGCTTCACCGTCCCCGCCGACTGGCGCGGCCAGAATGTCATGCTCAATTTCGGCGCGGTCGATTATGAAGCGACGGTGCGCGTCAACGGATCGGTCGTCGGATCGCACAAGGGCGGCTTCGACGCCTTCGGCTTCGACATCAGCCCCTATCTGAAACCCGGCGCCAACGAACTGATCGTCGAGGTCACCGATCCGAACAGCGCGGGCACGCAGCCGCGCGGCAAGCAGATTCTCGACCCCGCCGGCATCTGGTACACTGCGGTCAGCGGCATCTGGCAGACGGTGTGGATCGAACCGGTGCCCAAGCTCCACATCGCCGAGGTGCGTGCGACCCCCGATATCGACCGCGGCACCGTCGATGTCGCGGTGGCGCTCTCGGGCTGGGCGAACGACAATGACGCGGTGCGGCTGACCGCCAGCGCGGGCGGCAAGGCGATCGCCTCGACGATCATCCGCGCCAACCGGCAGGCGACGCTCGCAATCCCGAACGCGCATCTCTGGTCGCCCGGCGACCCCTATCTCTACGATCTCAAGGCCGAACTGGTAACGATCGAGGATCCTTATGCGGGCGAAGCCGAGCGCGATCGCAAGGCCTATGACTCGCGCTTCACCGACCATGAGCGCCGCGTCTATGCGAAGGCGAAGGTTGAGGGTGCGCCGCGCGACAGCGTCGCCGCTTATTTCGCGATGCGCAAAGTGTCGGTCGGGCCCGGCCGCGTCGCGGGACAGCCTGCGATCCTGCTCAACAACAAGCCGCTGTTTCAGCACGGCACGCTCGATCAGGGGTGGTGGCCCGACGGCCTTTATACGCCGCCGTCGGAGGAGGCGATGAAGAGCGACATCGTTTTCCTGAAAAAGGCGGGCTTCAACATGCTGCGCAAGCATATCAAGGTCGAACCCGCGCGCTATTATCACGACGCCGACCGGCTCGGCATGCTGATCTGGCAGGATATGCCCTCGGGCGGCGGGGAGGATCAATATCTCGCCGGCACCAGCCAATATCAGGCGATCTTCCCGTCGGAGACGATGGCCGAGCAGCAGAAGCAATTGTCCGAGATGATCGGCGAACTGCGCGCTTTCCCCTCGATCGTGACGTGGGTCGTGAACAATGAGGGGTGGGGGCAATATGATTCGGCGACCCTGACGCGCTTTGTGAAGGGGATCGACCCGACACGGCTGGTCGACGCCAATTCGGGCTGGCTGGACGTCGCGCCGAAGGACTCCGACATGCTCGACATCCACACCTATGAGGATGTGCCGAGGACGCCGCCGCTCCAGGCCGACCGTGCGGTCGTGCTCGGCGAATATGGCGGGGTCGGTTTCCCCGTGCCGGGACATATCTGGAAACCGGGCAAGGGCAATTGGAGCTATCAGGTCGCAGGAGACGAGAAGGAATATCTCGCGCGCTTCCGCCGCAAGATGGAGGGCGTGATCCGGCAGGCGAAGGAGAATGGACTCAGCGCCTCGGTATACACCCAAACGACCGACGTGGAGGACGAGATCAACGGTCTTTTGACCTATGATCGCGCGGTGCCGAAGGCGTCGGCGGAGGCGCTGGCCAAGATCGCCGCGCCGCTTTGGAACACCCCGACTCCGGACTGACCGGAAGCGGGAGAAAGCGTGACAGCTCCTGCCGTCCCCGGAGGAGGGGATGGCGGGCCCGTTTGCCTTTGGCTGCGAGTCGATATCCACGGAAAACTGCGGAAAAATGCGCATTTGTGACGGGTTTGTAACGGTTCGTCGCGCCTCGCCACCGGCTCGAAAAATTTATTTTGACAAATTGTTTTTTATATTCTGATAGAGGCTCAACGGGTCCGATGATCCGCTGCTCGGTGACTCCGAAGGCGCCGAATAACGAGTGGGGGCGAACAGCCCCTCGAACAGGGAGGTCGATGTGATGAAGGCAGGACAAATCCATTCAGCGAAAGCAGCGCGGCGCGATCGTTTTGTGCGCGAACTGATGCTGAGCGCGGGCACGCTCGCGGCGCTGTGCATCGCCGGGCAGGCGCATGCGCAGGCGACGCCCGCGCCGACGCCGCAGCCGCCGGCGGACGAAACGGCAGAGGCGCCGGGCGACGCCATCGTTGTGACCGGTTATCGCAAGTCGATCGAGCAGAGCCTCGAGCAGAAGCGCGAAGCGAACTCGCTGATCGAAGTCATCACCGCCGAGGACATCGGCAAATTCCCTGACAAGAATGTCGCCGATGCGTTGCAGCGGGTGCCCGGCGTCATCATCACCCGCGACGGCGGCGAGGGTAGCCGCGTCAGCATCCGCGGCCTTCAGTCGGACCTCACGCTGACGCTACTCAACGGCAATTTCATCGCGGGAGCCGACAGCGGCGATCCATCGCGCTCGTTCAACTATGTCCTGCTGCCGTCGAACTTCATCGCCAGCACCGAAGTCTACAAGTCGGCCGAGGCGCGGCTCGAAGAGGGCGGCGTCGGCGGCACCGTCATCCTCAACACCCGCCGTCCGTTCGATCTTCCTGCCTGGTCGGGCTTTGTCTCCGCAGAGGGTACCTATTCGGACACGACCAAGAAATTTGACCCGCAGATCGCCGGCCAGATTTCGTGGAAAGATTCCGAAGAACGGCTCGGCTTCCTGGTTGGCGTGACATATCAGGAACGCGCAAACCGCGAGCTCCGCGGCTCGACCGAAACCTGGCGTTGGTGGAGCGACCGCGACGCAAACAACGACATCATCACCCCCGCGACCGACGTCAACGGTAATCCGTTCGAGAATGACGACGCGATTTCCTATTGGCCCGGCACCGGCGTGACGGGCCAGGACGGCAAGCATTATTCGGGATATTGGGCGCCCCAGTCGGTCAATGCGGAAGTCTTTTCGCAGCAGCGCAAACGCCTTGGCATCCAGGCGACTGCGCAGATGCGTCCGATCGAAAATCTGACCGTCACCGCCAATTATTTCCGCTTCGACTATAAGAGCAACTGGCAGAGCAATGTGCTGAAGATCCCCGAATGGGGTTATGGCAATTTCTTCACCGGACCGACGTTCGACGAAAGCGGCACGATCTTCCAGTCGGCGAATTTCCAGGTGCCTGCGGCCGGGACCGGATGCCTCGTCAATACGCCGCCGTGCACGATGGAAACGCCGCAGATCGCGGGTTCCTACAGCCGCGAAAAGCAGGTTTCGAATACGTTCGAGACCGAGGTCGCCTGGAACCAGGATAATTTCGACGCAGTGCTGAAATTCGGCAAGACGAAGGCGACCGGCGGCCCGTCGATGCGCTTCGGCGTCGCCGCCAAGCCGCGCCTGACCGTCACGGGTCAGGAGCAGAACGGCAACTTCCTGAGCTCGTGGGATTTCACCGGCGGCAATCTCAACATGGAATTCTCGCCCGAGCTTCAGGAGAATATCAAGAACGGGATCGCCCAGATCGACGTCGGTTCGACCGGCTCGGGTTTCACCAACAGCGCGATCGCGCAGCGCTATGCGCAGCTCGATCTCGTCCGCCGTTTCGACAGCGTTTTGAGCGCGTTCCGCGTCGGCGGCAAATGGCGCGAAATGAGCATCCACCGAGAAACCGGCCGCAACGAATGGTATGCCGATCCGGCGACCAAGCGCCGCTATCAGGACACGCCCGCTGGCGCGGTCGCTCGGCCCGAATATTTCTATGACCAGCCGATCGGCAACATCGCCGGCGGGTTCAACGCAAATCTGTTCCCCGGCATCAATTTCAGCAACTATCTGGACTATATCAACGACACCTACGGCCCGTCGGTGCGCGTGCCCGAGCCGAACAACACCTATGACCTGAAGGAAAAGGTGTTCGCGGGTTATGTGCAGGCCGACTTCGAGGCTGGTCCGCTGCGCGGCAACATCGGCCTCCGCGTCGCACATACCAAGCAATCGGGTCTGACGTCGGACCGCCTCCAGTTCCTCAACGATTATTGCGTCGATGGTCCGGGCGGACCGTTCGATCCGAATGTGCCGGTCGGCGCCGACGGCAACTGTCAGGTGCGGCCGCTCGACGAGCGCGAGGTGATCGTGAACACGCAGGTCGACCAGTCGAAAAGCTACACCGACTGGCTGCCCAGCCTGAACGTCGTCTATGAAGTCACGCCCGACATCGTCGTTCGCGGCGCCGTCGCCAAGGTCATCGCGCGTCCGTCGTTCAACGATCTCGGATCACAGCGTTCGCTGACCTATCGTTCGGCGGAATATGCCTTCGACCGCGGCCAGTTCGGCGAGTTCGAAGGCTGGTCGGGCAGCGGCGGCAACGCCGACCTCCAGCCCTTCTCGGCCTGGCAATATGACATTGGCGTCGAATGGTATTTCAAGCGCGGCTCGGTGTTCGGCGTCGGCTTATTCCGCAAGGACGTGTCGGACTTCGTCGTACCGCTCGTGCTCGACGTGACGCGCGAAGTGAATGGGGAACAGGTGCTGATCCAGCCCTATTCGACCGTCGCCAACGGCTCGAACGCCAAATCGCAGGGCGTCGAAGTCTACGCCCAGCACACGTTCGACTTCGGTCTCGGCGCGCAGGTGAACTTCACCTATAACGACACTTCGGTCGCCGACATCACGCTCGACGGACAGACGGTCGGCAAGTCGGCGCTCGTCGGCAGCGCAAAGACGCAGGTCAACGCGTCGGTCTTCTATGAAACCGACAAGTTCCTGGTGCGCGCGTCGTACAACCGCCGCGGCGAAGTCGTCGAAGGACTCTCTTCGGGCCTCAACATCTACACCGACCCCTATGAACAGGTCGACATCAACGCTTCGTACGAGCTGATGGACGGGCTGATGCTCACCGCTTCGGTCATCAACCTGACCAAGTCGGAAGAACGCCAGCATCTTGGGAACGACACCAAGGACCGTTTCGTCCGCAGCAATTATTTCGGGCGCCGCGCTTACGTCGGCATTTCGTACAAGTTCTGATGGGGCCCATACCCCAGCTCTCCCACTTGGGTGGCTCCGCAAGGAGCCACCCACCTCTTTCCGGGCGAGCGGGTAAGATTATGATGATCGACGAAACGGGGAGCGGCGCAGGGTGCGTGTCTGGTTGAAATCGCTGGTTTTCGGTACGGCACTGCTGACGGGCGGAATGGCCGCGGCAGAAAATCCGATCGTCCCCGGCTGGTACGCCGATCCCGAAATTCGCGTCTTCGGCGACCGTTACTGGATATATCCGACCTATTCGGATCATGGCGAGACGCCTGACGTCTCGCACCATTTCAATGAGCAGCAGAAAAAGCTGCGCAAGCAGAAGACGGTCCGGCCATCCTATCATTTCCAGACCTTCTTCAACGTCTTTTCATCGCCCGACCTGGTCCACTGGACGAAGCACAGCCACGCGCTCGACGTCGAGAATGTCGCATGGGCCGCTTATGCCGTGTGGGCGCCATCGGCGATCGAGAAGGACGGCAAATATTATCTCTTCTTCGGCGCGAACGACATCCAGTCGGACGACCAGCGTGGCGGTATCGGCGTCGCGGTCAGCGACCGCCCCGAAGGGCCGTTCAAGGATGCGATCGGCAAGCCGCTGGTGGACGCCTTCCACAATGGCGCGCAGCCGATCGACCAGTTCGTCTACCGCGACGACGATGGGCAGCATTACCTCTATTATGGCGGCTGGAAGCATTGCAACGTCGTCCGGCTGGGCGACGACCTCACGTCGATCAAGCCGTTTGCCGACGGCACGACCTATAAGGAAATCACGCCCCCCGGCTATGTCGAGGGATCGTTCATGGTGAAGCGGAAGGGCGTCTATTATCTGATGTGGTCGGAGGGCGGCTGGACCGGCCCCGACTATTCGGTTGCCTATGCGATGGGCCCGTCTCCCACCGGCCCGTTCAAGCCGATGGGCAAGATTCTGGAACAGGATTTCAAGATCGCGCGCGGCGCGGGGCATCATTCGGTGGTCAATGTGCCCGGCACCGACGACTGGTACATTGCTTACCACCGCCGCCCGCTCGATCAGACGAGCGGCGAGCGCCGTCAGCTCGCGATCGACCGCATGACCTTCAACGCCGACGGCACGATCGCGCCGGTGATAATGACGAACAAGGGCGTCGCAGCGCGCCCGCTGCCGACACGAACGGCAAACAGGGGAGAGACCAAGTGAAGACGATCCGCAAGATGATGCTGAGCGCCGCCGCAAGCGCGCTCGTGCTGAGCAGCATGGGTACGCCCGTCGCCCTCGCGCAATCGGGCGCGAACCAGACCGCGCTGGTCGATTACGTCAACCCGCTGATGGGCACCGATTCCAGCTATCGCCTGTCATACGGCAACACCTATCCCGCGGTTGCCGTGCCGTTCGGCATGAATAGCTGGACCCCCGTGACGGGCGAGCCCGGCAGCGGCTGGGGCTATACCTATGACGGCGAAAAGATCAGCGGCATCAAGCAGACGCACCAGCCGAGCCCGTGGATGAACGATTATGCCGCCTTCGCACTGATGGCGGAAACCGGCCCGGTAAAGGTCAAGCAGCAGGAGCGCGGCAGCTGGTTCAGCCACAAGGCGGAGGTCGCGCGCCCCTATTCGTACAAAGTCTATCTCGCCGACTATGACGTGACCGCGGAGGTCGCGCCAACCGAGCGCGCCGCGCAGTTCCGCTTCACCTTCCCCGAAAGCAATGACGCGCATATTTTGCTCGATGGTCTCGCGGGCGGATCGATGGTCAAGGTCGACGTCAAGAACCGCCGCATCACCGGCTATGTCCGCAACAACAACGGCGGCGTACCTGACAATTTCCACAATTATTTCGTCGCCGAATTCGACCGCGACTTCACGCTCGCGCGCACCTGGGCGGGCGAGAACGCGCCGACGAACGAGCTGGCGCGCGAGGGCGATCATGTCGGCGCGGTGCTGAGCTTCAAGACCAAGAAGGGTGACAAGGTCCATGTCCGTGTCGCCTCGTCGTTCATCAGCCCCGAACAGGCGCTGCTGAACCTGCGCAGCGAAATCGGCACCGACAGCTTCGACACGACACAGGCAAAGGCGAAGGCGGCGTGGGAGAAGGAATTGTCGCGCATCCGCGTGACCGATCCCGACCCCGAGAAGGTTCGCACCTTCTATTCGTCGCTCTACCGGATGCTGCAATTCCCGCGCGTCTTTTACGAAAAGGACGCGAACGGAAAGATCGTTCATTACAGTCCGTACGACGGCAAGGTGCACGACGGCTACATGTTCACCGACAACGGATTTTGGGACACGTGGCGCGCGGTCTTTCCCTTCTTCGCGCTCATGTATCCCGAACTCGACAGCCAGATCATGCAGGGGCTGGTCAACACCTACAAGGAAGGCGGCTGGCTGCCCGAATGGGCGAGCCCCGGCTATCGCAATGTGATGATCGGGTCGAACTCGGCGAACCTGATCGCCGACGCCTATTTCAACGGCGTGCGCGGCTTCGACGTCGAGACGCTCTATGAAGCGATGATCAAGAATGCGACGACGAGCGAGGGCCGCCCGAAGGACAAGGCGGGCAAGGTCATCGCCGCGGTCGGACGCGAGGGCGCCGAATATTACAACCGTCTCGGCTATGTCCCCTATGACGTCGGGATCAACGAAAATGCCGCGCGCACGCTCGAATATGCGACCGCCGATTTCTCGATCGCGCAGCTCGCCAAGCTGCTCGGCAAGGATGCCGATGCAAAGAAATATACCGAGCGCGCGCTCAACTACCGCAAACTCTATGACAATCAGAGCGGCTGGATCCGCGGCCGCAATCAGGACGGGTCGTGGTCGACGCCGTTCAACCCCTACAAATGGGGAGACGCCTTCACCGAGGGTAACGCGCTCCATTATAGCTGGGCGGTGATGCAGGATGTCCAGGGGCTGATGACCCTGATGGGCGGGCGCGAGAAGTTCGTCGAGCGGCTCGACGCGATCTTCACCACCCCGCCGATCTTCGACGAAAGCTATTATGGGCAGGTGATCCACGAGATCCGCGAAATGCAGATCGTCGACATGGGCCAATATGCCCATGGCAACCAGCCGATCCAGCACATGCCCTATCTCTATAATTGGGCAGGTGCGCCGTGGAAGACGCAGCATCATGTGCGCGACATCATGGCGAAACTTTATTCGTCGGCGCCCGACGGCTATCCGGGCGACGAAGATAACGGCCAGACTTCGGCCTGGTATGTCTTTTCCGCCTTGGGCTTCTACCCGGTCGCGTCGGCGACGGGCGAATATGCGATCGGCAGCCCGCTGTTCCAGAAGGCGGTGCTGACGATGCCGAACGGCAAGACGCTGACGATCAATGCCGCGAACAACAGCAATACGAACGTCTATCTCCAGTCGGTCGCGCTCGGCGGGAAGGCGCAGAGCAAGACCTATTTCACCCACGGCGCTTTGTCGCAAGGAGGGACGGTCGACTTCGTGATGGGCGCCAAGCCGAACAAGCAATGGGGCAGCGCCCCCGCCGATGCGCCCTTCTCGATCAGCGCAGGTGGAAAATAGGATGACCATGACCCCAAACCGCCGCGAGATCATGGCCGGCGCCGGCGCGCTCGCGCTGGCGGCCGCAATGCCCGCCGCAGCACGCGCCGCTGCTGGCGGCTTCGTCAGCAAGCGCCCCGCGCCCGCGCAGCGTGCTTTTACCAGCCCCGCGATCGAGGCCGAGATCGCGCGCGTAAAGGCGAAGATCGCCGACCCCGAACTCGCCTGGCTGTTCGAGAATTGTTACCCGAACACGCTCGACACGACGGTGCAGACGGGCATCCTCGATGGCCGTCCCGATACCTTCGTCATCACCGGCGATATCGAGGCGATGTGGCTGCGCGACAGCTCGGCGCAGGTGCAGCCCTATATCCACCTCGTCGCCAAGGACGCGAAGCTGAAGCGCCTGTTCCAGGGGCTGATCCAGCGGCAGGCACGCTGCATCCTGATCGACCCCTATGCCAATGCGTTCGACAAGGATCCGACCGCGCCGTCGAAACTCGAATGGTCGCAGACAGACAAGACCGAGATGAAGCCCGGCGTCGCCGAGCGGAAATGGGAAATCGACTCGCTCTGCTACGCGATGCGGCTGTCCCACGAATATTGGACGCGAACCAAGGACAAGGCGCCGTTCGACGACATATGGTCGCGCGCGATGAAGCTCGCGGTGGCGACCTTCCGCGAACAGCAGCGCAAGGACGGCCCCGGGCCATACAGTTTCCAGCGCCCCGCGCTCCAGCCGACCGACAGCCTGATGCTCGGCGGTTATGGCGCGCCGACGAAGAAGGTCGGGCTGATCCACTCGATGTTTCGCCCGTCGGACGATGCCTGCCTCTATCCCTTCCTGATCCCGTCGAACCTGTTCGCGGTATCGGTGATGCGCAAGATTGCCGCCGTCCACCGCGAAGCGCGCGGCGACAATGCGGCGGCCACCGACGCCGAGGCCCTCGCCGCCGAGGTCGAGGCCGCGCTGAAAGCGCATGCGCTGATCGACGACGGCAAGGGCGGTCAGGTCTGGGCCTATGAAATCGACGGCTTCGGCAATTATGTCTTCATGGACGACGCCAATGTGCCGAGCCTGTCGGGCCTGCCGCTGATCGACGTCGTCGACAAAAACGACCCGATCTTCCTGCGCACCGCGGCGCTCGCCTGGTCCGACCGCAACCCCTATTTCTTCAAGGGCACCGCGGCCGAGGGGATCGGCGGGCCGCACATCGGTCTCGACATGATCTGGCCGATGTCGATCATCACCCGCGCGATGAACGCCGACGACGATGCGACGATCCTGCAATGCCTGCGCTGGCTGAAGACGACGCACGGCGGCACCGGCTTCATGCACGAAAGCTTTCACAAGGATGACCCCAAAAACTTCACGCGCAGTTGGTTCGCGTGGGCCAACGCGCTGTTCGGCCAGTTGATCGTCGAGGTCGCCGACAAGCGTCCCGCGCTGCTGGCGCGGCCGCTGTGAGCGGGGAGGGGGCAATGATCACGACCAGCCGCCGCCGGCTTCTTGCGACCACGGGCTTGCTCGCGCTCGGCGGGGCGATCCCCGCCGGCTGCTCGCGCGCCGCGGGCGGGGGCGATCTCCTCGCCATCGGCAAGCCGAACCTCTTCATCGGCACCGGCGGGCATGGGCACACCTTCCCAGGCGCGTCGCTGCCGTTCGGGATGGCGCAACTCAGCCCCGATACGAATACCCATGGCTGGGACGCCTGCTCGGGCTATCACCAGAAAGATGGCTCGATCATGGGGTTCAGCCATACGCATCTTTCGGGCACCGGCATCGGCGATATGCTCGACGTGCTGGTGGTGCCGACGCGGCGCGAACTGAAGCTCGATCCCGGCACGATCGAAAAGCCCGGCGAGGGTTTTCGTCAGCGCTATTCGGACGAACATGCCGAGCCCGGCTATTACCGCGTGAAGCTTGAAACCGGCGTGCTCGCCGAACTCACCGTCACTGAACGCTGCGGTCTGCACCGTTATCATTTCGGGCGGGGCGCGGGGCACATCCTGATCGATTTCGCCCATGCGATCGAGGATGATTGGGACAAGGGTATCGTCGTCGAAAAGGCCTCGCTCGATTTGGGCGAGGACGGCACGCTGACCGGCAGCCGGCAGGTCAACCGATGGGCCAAGGGTCGTCATATCCATTTCGCGATGCAGATGTCGCGCCGTCCCGACCGTGTTCAGTTTTTCGGCGACGACGGCAAATCGGCCCCCGATGGCGCGACGTCGATCAAGGGCAACAGGCTCAAGGTCGCCTTCTTCTTTGACGAGGCTGGCGGCGATCCGATCCTGATCAAGACCGGCCTTTCCGCGGTCGCGGTGCAGGGCGCGCGCGACGCGCTCGCCTATGAAGCGAAGGGCTGGGATTTCGACGGCGCGGTCAAGGCCGCGCGCGGAACCTGGGCCAAGGCGCTCGGCGGCATCCGCGTGTCGGGCGGTACAGAGGCGCAGCGCGTCATCATGACCAGCGCGCTCTATCACGCGCAGCTCGCGCCGACGCTCTTCACCGACCGCGACGGCCGCTATGTCGGGCTCGACCGCGAACTCCATCAGGCGGCGAAGGGCGAGGAAGCGTTCAGCACCTATTCGCTGTGGGATACCTATCGCGCACTCCACCCGCTGCTGACGCTGATCGATCCCTCGCGGGCCGCGCTTCTGACGCGCGATCTCTGTCGCCAGACCGCGCAGAGCCCCGCCGGTCCGCCCGTATGGCCGCTGCAGGGCGTCGAGACCGCATGCATGATCGGCTGGCACGCCGTCTCGGTGCTCGCAGAGGCGCATGCAAAGGGCATCAAGGCCGATTATGCCGCCGCCTGGCCGAACATCCGCCGCCGCGCCTTCGACCGCGATTTCAAGGATATCGACAGCACGCTTGGCCGCGGTTTCTATTACGACCTTGGCTACATCCCGTGCGAAGAAGTGTGGGAATCTGTCAGCCGGACGCAGGAATATGCCTATGACGACTGGGCGATGGCGCACCTCGCCGACGCCGTGGGCGCCAAGGACGATGCCGCGGCGCTGCGCAAGCGCGCGCAAAACTATCGCGGTGTGATCGACCCGGAAACCCGCTTCGCACGCCCGCGCTTCAAGGACGGAAGCTGGTGGAAGGATTATGATCCGGTCCAGATCGGCCATGATGTCAAGAAATGGCGCGACTATACGGAGGCGAACGGCTGGCAGGCGACCTTCCTCAACCAGCACGATATCTACGGCCTGATCGAGCATTTCGGCGGCGACGCGGCGTTCGAGGAAAAGCTCGACGCCCTGTTCAACGCGCCCTCGACCCTGCCCGACAATGCGCCGCCCGACATTTCGGGGCTCGTCGGCCAATATGCGCACGGCAATGAGCCGAACCATCATGTCGCGTATATGTACGCCTATTGCGGCGCGCCCGCGAAGGCGCAGGCAATGGTCCGGCGGCTGCTCGTCGAAATGTACAGGAACGACCCCGACGGGGTGATCGGCAATGACGATTGCGGTCAGATGAGCGCCTGGTTCATCCTCTCGGCGCTCGGTTTCTATCCGGTCGATCCGGTCAGCGCGATCTACGTCTTCGGATCGCCGCTGTTCGACGTTGCCGAGGTGACGGTGGGCGCGGGCAAGACGCTGACGGTCCGTGCCGAGGGCAATGCGCCCGACCATCCTTATGTCCAGTCGGTCCGCTGGAACGGCAAGCCCTGGAGCAAGAACTGGATCGCGCACGCCGACCTGATCGGCGGCGGCGAACTCGTCTTCGAAATGGGTGCCAAGCCTTCGCAGTTCGGCACCGCCAAGGCCGACCGTCCGCCTTCGTTCGGCTCGACGCCCGGATGATTTCATCAAACAGCCACTATGCCCAAAAAGACAGAAAAGATTGGAATTCTCCCCGTGATCCGGCGCGTACCGACCCAGCATGGCCAGCCCATTCCCTGCGCGGGGGGGCGGTGCTGATGGCTGACCAGCGACTCTTCGCGGGCGTCGAACTCGGCGGTACCAAATGCGTCTGCATCCTTGCCGCGGGGCCCGACGATATCCGCGACCGGCAGGTGATCCCGACGACCGCGCCGTGGGAAACGCTGCCGGCCATCAAGGCGGTGCTCGACGGCTGGTCGGCGGAGCACGGTTTTTGCGGCCTCGGCATCGCGTCCTTCGGCCCGATCAAACTCAACCCCCGCGCCGCCGATTATGGCCAGGTCGGCGCGACGAACAAACCCGATTGGGAAGGCGCCGATCTGCTCGGTCCGCTGAAGGCTGCGTTCGCGGTGCCGATCGGCTTCGACACCGACGTCAACGGCGCCGCGCTCGCCGAAATCCGCTGGGGCAGCGGGCGCGGTCTCGACGACTTCGCTTATGTCACCGTCGGCACCGGCGTCGGCGTGGGGTTGATCGTCCACGGCAAACCGACGCGCGGATTCAGCCACAGTGAGATCGGTCATATCCTTGTGCCGCGCCTTGCCAGCGACAAGGCGTCCAGCGCGTGCCGCTTTCACGACGATTGCGTCGAAGGGCTCGCCTCGGGCACCGCATTGAATGCACGACTGGGCGGCCGCCCGCTTGCGGACATCGCAAAGGACGACCCGGTGTGGGAACCGATCGTGCACACGCTGGCATCAATGGTCCATTCACTCGCCTGCACGACCGGCCCGATGCGCGTCGCGATGGGCGGCGGCGTCCTCGCGGGCCAGCCGCAACTCCTGCCGCGCATCAACGCGCGGCTGGAGGAAAGCCTTTCGGGATATATGCAGATTCCGGGCGACGGCGCTTATGTTACCGCGCCCGAACTCGGAACGATGGCGGGGCCGCTCGGCGCGATTGCGCTCGCGATGGATGCGGTGGGCGCGCCGGCATGAGCAAAGCCGCGCTGCCGCCCCTTTCGCGATTGGACAGCACCGGACCTTCGCGGCACAAAGGGACGATGAAACGCTTTGCCACCGCTGCCGCGCTGCTCGCCCTTCTGCCGATCCAATCCTTCGCCGAGCAGCCGGCGCCCGATCCGCTCAGCTTCGTTGATCCGATGATCGGTACCGGCCCCGAAGGCCACACTTTCCCGGGCGCGACTGCGCCGTTCGGTATGGTCCAACTATCGCCCGACACCGACGCGACGTGCCAGATCCGCGACTGCTACGATCATGCGGCCGGCTACAGTTACCACGACACGACGATCCAGGGGTTCAGCCACACCCATTTTTCGGGTGCCGGCCATTCAGACCTCGGCGACCTGCTGCTGATGCCGCAGATCGGCGAGGTCAAGCTGGATCCGGGCGATCCCAAAGTTCCGGGTTCGGGCTATCGCCAGCGTTTCGACCATGCGACCGAAAAGGCGAGCCCCGGCTATTATGCGGTCACGCTCGCCGACAGCGGAATCCGCGCCGAACTCACTGCGGGGACGCGCGTCGGCATCCACCGTTACAGCTTCCCAGCGGGCAAGGACGCGCATCTGCTGCTCGACCTCCGTTCGTCGCTCTATGATTATCCGGGCAAGATTCTCTGGTCGGGGCTGCATCTCCGTCCCGACGGCACGCTTACCGGTTTTCGCGAGACGCGCGGTTGGGCGCCGGGGCGCAAGCTCTTCTTCGCGATGCGCTTCTCGGCGCCGCTCAAATCCCACGCCCTCCTCGATCGCGACGAGAAGGTCGCGTATAAGGGCTTTCAGGCGCCTGGCCGCGGCAGCGACGCGCTTGCCGAAAAGCTCGGCAAGGCGCTCGAAGCACGGCTCGATTTCGGCGCGCTGACCGGCCCGCTCGAAGTCCGTGTCGCGCTCTCCGGGGTCGACGAGGCCGGCGCGGTCGCCAACCTCGATGCCGAAGGTGCGGGCTTCGACGCCGTCCGCGCGCGTACCGAAGGTGAATGGCGCAAGGCGCTCGGTGCGCTCCAGATCGAAGCGCCCGCGCCGATGCGCACCAACCTCTACACCGCGCTCTATCACAGCTTGCTCGCGCCCAGCGTGTGGAGCGACGTCGACGGGCGCTATCGCGGTCCCGACGATCAGGTCCACGCCGCAAAGGATTTCACTTTCCGCTCGACCTTTTCGCTGTGGGATACGTTCCGCGCGCAACATCCCTTGCTGACGCTCGTCCAGCCCGGCGAAACCAACAGCGATATCGTCAAATCGCTCGTCGCGAGCCGCAAGCACAGCCCGCATGGCATTCTGCCCGTGTGGCAGTTCCACGGCCGCGAGACTTGGACGATGATCGGCTATCACGCGGTCCCGGTCATTGCCGACGCCTATATGAAAGGCGTGGGCGATTTCGACGCGAACGAGGCTTTGGACGCGATGGTCGCGAGCGCCGAATATGCGCCCTACGGCGGGCTCGGCGACTATATGAAGCTCGGTTATGTCGCGATCGACCGCGAGCCCGAGGCGGCGTCGAAGACGGTCGAATATGCCTATGACGATTGGACGATCGCGCGGATGGCCGAAAAGATGGGCCGCAAGGACATTGCCGACCGCTTCTACAAGCGCGCCGGTTACTGGCGGAACAGCTTCGATGCCAAGACCGGGTGGCTGCGCGCGCGCAAGGCCGACGGCAGCTTCCGCACCCCGTTCGACCCGACGGCGATCAACTATGGCTCCGACTATACCGAGGGGAATGCCTGGCAATATAGCTGGTTCGTTCCGCAGGATCAGGCCGCGCTCTTCCGCATTCTCGGCGGCGACGCAAAGACGGTCGCGAAGCTCGACGCCATGTTCGATTACGACAATTCAAAACTCGATTACAGCCATGCCGAGGATATCGCGGGGCTGATCGGCCAATATATCCATGGCAACGAGCCGAGCCACCATGTCGCCTATCTCTATGCCTATGCCGGTGCGCCGTGGCGGACGCAGGAGCGGCTGAAACAGATCGTCGACAGCCAGTATAAGCCGACCCCGGACGGGCTGTCGGGCAATGACGACCTCGGCCAGATGTCGGCATGGCTCGTCTTCACCGGCCTCGGTTTCTATCCGGTCGCGCCGGGGTCGAACCAATATGTGATCGGCCGGCCGTTCGTGGACCGCGCGGTATTGAACCTGCCGGGCGGAAAGCGCTTCACCGTCGAGACCGCCGGGCTGTCCGACGCGAACCGCTATGTCGGCAAGGTCGAACTCAACGGCAAGCCGCTGACGCGTAGCTGGATTTCCGACGCCGAAATCCGCAGCGGCGGCACGCTTCGCTTCACAATGCAGGCAAAGCCCGACACAGCATGGGCCACGGCCCCCACCACACGCCCCTACTCCCAGTCAACGGCGCGCTAGGTTGGCTCGCCGCGCTGCAGCGTCATCGCCAGTTCCTCGACGTCGAGGTCGCGTTCGAGTTCGTGCATGACCTCGTCTTCGATCAATCCGGCGCGATGGATTCGGATCAGTTCGGCGCGCCCCGCCGCGATCGCCTGGAGCAGGACGTCGAAATGCGACCGTAGCCCGTCCATCGCGGTGCTGGCATCTGCCTCGTAACGCTCCATAAAATTCATCCGCTTGCGATGTTCTTCGAGCATCATCGGATGGATCAGCGTTCCATTCTCGTCATACGCGAGCCTTTCGACGACAGCGAACCGCGCGCGCGCCATCGCGGCTTCAGCGGCGGGCATCGCCATTTTTGCGGGCGGGTCGGAGTCGACCGGCTTCACCGCGCGAATCAGCATGCCGAGGCTGGATCCCTGCACGACCACGGTCACAAAGATCACCGCGAAGGCGCAGATCAGCATCAGGTCGCGGCCGGGCATGTCGACGGGCAGGGTCAGCGGAACCGCCAGCGTAACGACGCCGCGCATCCCAGTCCAACTCAGAACCGTCGCCTGCCGCCACCCCAACGGTCGCGCGCGTTCCAGCCCCACTTTGCGCGCGATTCCGAGGAGGGCTTCCGAACCGAAAATCCAGACGAAGCGGGCAATGGTAAGAGTGATCACGACGGCGGCGATCACGATGGTCCACGACAGCGGCATCGCCCCGATCCCGCCGATCCGCTCGATCGCGCCGCGCAGCGAAAAGCCGATCAGAATGAACACGAGAGCTTCGAGGACGAACACCATGATGAACCACGCCGAATTGGCGCGAAGGCGGACGTCGGCGGACAATATCTGATGTTGGTACCACCCCATCGCGAGACCCGAGGTTACGGTCGCGATGACGCCCGACACATGCACGGCTTCGCCGGCGATATAGGCGGCCCAGCAGAGGAGGATCGTGATCAGCATGATCAGCATGCGATCCTGCAGGCGCTTGGCGAGGAATATCCAGCCTGCGGCAACCAAGGCGCCGACGACCACGCCGCCGATTGCCACGAACGCGAAGCTCTGGATCGCCTCGCCGGTGTGGAACACCCCGCTGAGCGTTGCGGCGACGGCGAAGCGGAAGAGGATCAGGCCGGTGGCGTCGTTGAGCAGGCTTTCGCCTTCGAGGAGGGCTTCCAGTCGCCGCGGCAGGTGGACGCCTTTCAGAACCGCGCGCGCCGACACCGCGTCGGGGGGCGATACAATCGCGCCGAGCGCGAAACAGGCGGCCCAGGGCAGGTCGGGAAGGATTAGGTGCACGACCACGCCGACGACGAGCGTCGTGAACACCACCGCCCCGACGGCGAGTGACAGGATGCCGGGAAGGTGGCGACGAAAGCGGCCGAGCGCGGTAAAATAGGCGCCGTCCATCAACAGGGGCGGGAGGAACAGCACGAGCGCCAGCTCAGGATCGAGCGAGATCGCAGGCAGGCCGGGAATGAAGGCCAGGCCGCCGCCGCCGACGAGCAGCGCGGTCGCGGGCGGCCAACGCAATTTCAGCGCAAGCCAGTGCAGCCCGATGACAAGTGCGAGCAGCCCGAGGACGAGTTCGAAGGCTTCGACGGCGTGCATCGGATCAGTTCCGGTCCATGCCTAGGTCGAACGATGGTGTCATTTGAAGGCCCCCTGTCTCGTCCAATCCCACAAGGCCTTTTGTGACGGTGTTTGAGCCCGCGATCAATGATGGAGATTGTGTCAGCCCGAAAGCTTGAATGCCCTTGCCACCGGTCCAAAACACAATGGTCGGTGAATGCAGAAGGAAGGGACCCTTTATCCCCCGCCCGCCGCGCTCGGCAGCCGCGACGGGGGATGAGGTTTGGTGTGCACATGAGAACAATAGGAGAACAAATATATCTCGTCAACAGCATTTTTGCGGTTTTTCAGGAACTCCGCGCGTCCGGTTGACGTGAACGTCAATCAGGGTCAATGCATAGGAAACGAAGGAAAGGGATAATGATGGCGGAGCAACCGAAGTTTGACCTCACCGGACGCGTGGCGCTGGTGACCGGGGCGTCCTCGGGCCTTGGCGCCGGTTTCGCCAAGGCACTGGCGGCGTCGGGCGCAAAGGTCGTGCTTGCCGCGCGCCGTGCCGACAAGCTTGCCGAGCAGGTTGCCGCGATCGAGGCGGCTGGTGGGCAGGCGATTGCCGTTAGCATGGACGTTACCGACGAGGCATCGACGATCGCTGCTTATGACGCTGCCGAAGCGGCGTTCGGACCCGTCGACACGATCGTCGCCAACGCGGGCGTCGCGACCGAGAAGATGGCGATGAGCCTGACGGTGGACGACGTCGATTTCTTGCTCGCCGCGAACGTCCGCGGCGTCTTCCTGACCGCGAACGAGGGTGCAAAGCGGCTCGACAAGGCGGGAAGCCGTGAGAAACAGCATGGCCGCATCGTCCTGATCGGTTCGATTACCGCCGAGAAAATCTTTCCGGCGACCTCGGTCTATGGCGCGACCAAGGCGGCGGTGCGGCATCTGGGTAAGGCACTGGCGCGCGAATGGGCGCGGCGCGGGATCAGCGTCAATGTGATCCAGCCAGGCTATTTTGAATCCGAAATGACCGCCGAGCTCTTCGAAAGCGAGACCGGCGCGGCGATGGTGAAGAGCTTCCCGCGCCAGCGGATGCGGCCGCCGAGCGATCTTCACGCGCCGCTGCTCCTCCTCTGCTCCGATGCCGCGCTCGGCATCACGGGCAGCGTCATTACCGTCGACGACGGGCAGACGCTGTGAGCGAGCTGCTGGTCGAACGCCGCGGCGCGGTCGAGATTGCGACACTCAACCGACCTGAACGGCTCAATGCGCTGAACGAGGGGCTGGTCGACGCGCTCAACGCCTATTTCGGGGGGCTTGCCGACCGCACCGACGTCCGCGTCGTTGTCCTGCGCGGCGCGGGGCGCGGTTTCTGCGCGGGGCTCGACATTCAGGAAGACCGGTCGTCGGACGAAACTCCGGTGCTTCGAACGCTGCGCACCCAGACCAGCATCGGCAATATCTATCGCAAGATGCGCGCGTGCCCGCAGCCGATCGTCACGCTTGGCCATGGCGCTGCCTGCGGTGGCGGGCTGTCGTTGCTGCTCGCTTCGGACGTCAGGTACGCGGCGCCGTCGTTCAAGGCGAACGCGGCCTATATCCGTATCGGCCTTGGCGGCTGCGACATGGCGTCGAGCTATTTTCTGCCGCGCCTCGTCGGCGCAAGCCTTGCGTCCGAGATGATCCTGACCGGCCGCTTCATCGACGCCGACCGCGCGCTGCGCGCGGGCCTCGTCAGCGAGATCGTCGAGGAAGAGGCGTTGCTCGATCGCGGTCTCGCGCTCGCCGACGAAATGCTGGCGACGTCGCCCTATGGCTTGCGGCTGTCGAAACAGGCGCTCAATCTCAACATCGACGCGCCGAGCCTCGAAGCGGCGATGGCTATCGAGGACCGCCAGCAGGTGATCCTTTCGGCGACCGCAGACCATCGCGAGGCGCTCGCCGCCTTCCTCGAAAAACGCGCGCCGGAATATCGCGAACGTTAAGGTTAAAGACCTGTGTATCGCCCCCATTGACTCGGCAATATATTGACATAGTAAGTGTCACATCCCGAGGGGGTGGGAGTGATGGCAGTGCGCAGGAGGACCACTAAATGCCGGGTCGCTTAGGCGGGTCCCGGCGTGCTGCCATCATCGCAATCGGCGCCCTGACCGCCTTGGCGCCCGCGCAGGCGCAACCCGTCAAACCGGTGCCGAAGCACCCAAATATCGTCATCCTGCTCGCCGACGATTGGGGCTTCTCCGACGTGGGCTCTTTCGGCTCCGAAATCGCGACGCCGAACATCGACGCGCTCGCAAATGCAGGGACGCGCTTTTCCAATTTCCACGTCGCGGGGTCCTGCTCGCCGACGCGCGCGATGCTCCAGACGGGGGTGATGAACCACCGCAACGGCCTCGGCAACATGCCCGAGACGATCCCCGACGAACATCGTGGCAAGCCGGGCTACGACACGGTCATGAACCTTCGCGTCGTGACGATCGCGCAGTTGCTCAAGGCCGCGGGCTACCGCACTTACCTCACCGGCAAATGGCATCTCGGCAGCGATGCCAAGCGGCTGCCGCATGCACGCGGCTACGACCGTGCCTATAGCCTTGCCGATGCCGGCGCCGACAATTTCGAACAACGCCCGATCGAGGGCATGTACGACACCGCCGCCTGGACCGAGAATGGCAGGCCGGCGACCCTGCCCAAGGATTATTATTCGTCGCATTTCGTCGTGCAGCGGATGATCGATTATATCGAGGCCGACCGCAAAAGCGGCAAACCCTTCCTCGCGTCGATCAACTTCCTTGCCAACCATATCCCGGTGCAGGCGCCCGACAGCGACATCGCGCGCTATTCGGCTATGTACAAAGACGGCTGGACCGCGCTCCGCGAAGCGCGGGCGAAGCGGGCCGCGGCGCTCGGCATCGTCCCCGCGGGCATGCCGATCGTGACGATGGCGACAACCCCCGACTGGCAGAAACTCGACGCCGAAGAGCGCGCCGCTGCCGTGCGCGTGATGCAGGCTTATGGCGGTATGGCGACCGCGATGGATCGTGAGGTCGGACGTCTCGTCGCTCACCTTAAAGCCACGGGCGATTACGAGAATACGATCTTCGTCTTCCTCTCGGACAATGGTGCCGAGCCGACCAATCCGTTCAGCAGCCTGCGCAACCGGCTGTTCCTCGGTATGCAATATGACCTCGCGACCGCCAATATCGGCCGGCGCGGTAGCTTTGCCGCGATCGGGCCGGGCTGGGCGAGCGCTGCAGCATCGCCCCTGTCGGGATATAAATTCAGCGCGACCGAGGGCGGCCTGCGGGTGCCGCTCATCATCGCATGGCCGGGGCACGCCGGCATTCGCGCGGGGACGATCAACGACGGTCTTGCTCATGTCACCGACATCTTGCCGACGCTGACCGAGCTTGCGGGCGTACCGGGCCATGGCGGAAGCTGGCAGGGTAAGGCGGTCGAGCCTGTCACCGGGCGCAGCCTCGTGCCGATGCTGCAGGGCGGAGCGGGCAGCGTCCATGGCGACACGCCGCTCGGCTATGAACTGTCAGGCAATGCGGCGCTGTTTCGCGGCGATTACAAGCTGGTGCGCAACCTTGCGCCGACCGGCGACGGCAAATGGCGGCTTTACGATCTCAAGACCGACCCCGGGGAAACGCGCGATCTTGCCGCCGCCGAGCCCGACCGGTTCACCGCGATGATGGCCGATTATCGCGCCTATGCGAAAGCGAATGGTGTGCTCGACATGCCCGCGGGCTACACGGCCGACGAGCAGATAAACGCCTATGCCTTCGAACATCAGGGCAAGCCGCGGTTGATCCGCCTCGGCCTGTGGGTCGGCGGGATCGCCGTGCTGCTGTCAGCCCTTGTCTGGCACTGGCGCCGCCGGCGCCGGGCGCGCCGTGTCGATCAGGCGAAACCCGATATGGTCGGTGCCTAGGCCTCGTTCCTGGAACTGGCGCGCCGCAGGACGATAGCGCGCGCAATAATTGGCTGCGCACAGAAAGCTGCCGCCCTTGATGACATTATTCTCACCGCCCGCCTTGCTCGTCGTCCATTCCCATACATTGCCGATCAAATCGTGGACGCCATGCTCGTCGGCGGGAAAGCAGGCGACCGGCGCACGGCTGGTAAAGCCGTCGGTGCCCATGTCGCGGACCGGGAAGCTGCCCTGATAATAGTTGGCGCGGGGTTTGCCGTCCTTGCCGACCGGAACGTTACGATCGGCTCCGCCGGTCGCCGCGGCTAGCTCCCATTGCTCCTCGCTCGGCAGCGTTCTGCCCTTCCACTTGGCGTAGGCGAGTGCATCATCATAGCCGATTTGCACCACCGGATCGCGGTCGCGTCCGTCGATGTTCGTCTCGGGCCCCGCCGGATGTCGCCACTCAGCGCCGACGACCCAGCGCCACCAGTTCGGATTGCCGTCGTTCGGCGCGGTGAACACCGCCGACCCGGGGATCAGCATCTCGGGCGGAGCGCCCGGCAGTTTCGGCGGATCCTGCTCGGCGAGCGTCTTATATCCCGTTGCCTTCACAAATTCGGCGAACTCGGCGTTCGTGACCTCGTGCGTCGCAATCCAGAAACCCGCGACAGTGACATCGCGCGCCGGCCCTTCCTCGGGCAATTGCGCGTCGGCGCCCATCGCGAAGGTCGCGCCCGGGATCCAGACATAATCCTGTGCCGGCATCGCCGGGCATTCGGGCGCCTTTGCTTCGGCGACCTTCGCGTCCTCCGCCCCGCCGCACGCGGCAAGCGCGCCGAGCAGTACCAGCGAGAGCAGAACCGATCCTTTCCGCATCAGGCGTCTTCGGCGATCGTCGCCATTATCGCCTCGACCATCTGGCCCATCACCGTTCCGGCTTCTTCGGCGGACAGGCTCTGATCGTGGCGCAGCGTGCGCCACGTGTGGAACGACAGCGCAGCACATAGCGCCTCGACTGCGATCCGATCGGTAAGCACCGAACCCGGAAGCAGGCGCAGGATGAGTTCGCGTTCGAGCATAACGACCCGGCTGTACTGGCCCATCAGGAAGGGCGACTGATAGCGTTTGATATTGGCGGCGAGCCGGAAGGGCAGGGTCGTCTCGAACACCCGGACGCGACGCCGAACGAGTTCGCGGACATTGGCGCGCCAGGGCTGGTCGGGATAGGGCGCCATGACGATCGGCATCACGCGCTCGGTTATCATTCCGGTAATCTCGGAATAGAGCGCATCCATATCGTCGAAATGCCGGAATACGGTGCGCAGGCCGATGCCCGCTTCTTCGGCGACGCGCGCCGCGCTCGGCGACAGGTCGCCGGCAACGATCAACTCCATCATCGCCTCGACAATGCGCTTGTGGCTCGACCGCCCACGCTCGCGCCGGCCGTCGACCCGATCGGCCTCGACCTTTTGCGCGTTCGATTTCCCTAACCCTGTCGCCATGGCGTCCCTGCTGGCCCGGCTTGACGCCGGGGTCAAACAATCTTGCGTATCGACCAATATAGTGACACATATAGTGTCAATAGTTTCGATACAAGCCGACAGGACGCGATAGGGGACGAGGATGAAGAAAAAATGGGTCGCACTCGGCGTGCTGGCTTTGGCAGGGGCTGGCGGATATTGGGCGTTCGAGGCGAATAAATACCGCATCCCGGGCATTCTTCAGGACTGGCGTGACCCCGTGCAGCCGAACCGCGTAGTCGCGTGGCAGCAGGGGCCTGCAAAGGCAGCCGACGGTAAACCTCCGCCGAATATCATCCTGATCGTCGCCGACGACCTTGGGTATAATGATATCAGCCTCAACGGCGGTGGTGTCGCGGACGGCGTGGTCAAGACGCCGAATATCGACGCGCTCGCGCACGAAGGCGTCAATTTTACCACCGCCTACGCCGCGAATGCGACCTGTTCGCCGTCGCGTGCCGCGATGATGACGGGGCGTTATCCGACGCGCTTCGGTTTTGAATATACCGCCGTGCCGGTCGAATTCGCCGAAAATCTCGCGCATGGAGAGGGCGTCGGCCCGCACCGCGCTATCTTTCACCGGGAGCTCATCACGCCCGACATTCCCGCCTATCCCGATATGGGCGTCCCCGCGAACGAAGTGACGATCGCCGAAGCGGTTAAGGCGGCAGGCTATCACACGCTCCACATCGGCAAATGGCACCTCGGCGAGGCGCCGAAGCTACAGCCGCAGGCGCAGGGCTTCGACGAAAGCCTTGCGATCCTTGCCGGTGCCGCAATGTTCCTGCCCGAAGACGACCCGGACAGCATCAACGCAAAGCTGCCGTGGGATCCGATCGACCGCTTCATCTGGGCGAACCTGCGCCATGCCGTCACCTTCAACGGCAGCAAGCGTTTCCACCCCAAGGGCCATATGACCGACTATTTTGCCGACGAGGCGATCAAGGCGATCGAGGCGAATAAAAATCGCCCGTTCTTCATGTATCTCGCGTTCAATGCCCCGCACACGCCGTTGCAGGCGACAAAAGCCGACTACGATAAGTTCCCGCAGATCAAGGATCACAAGACGCGCGTCTATGGCGCGATGATCGCGCAGCTCGACCGCCGCATCGGCGACGTGATGGCGAAGCTGAAACAAGCGGGGATTGACGACAATACGCTCGTCATCTTCACCAGCGACAATGGCGGCGCCTGGTACAATGGCATGCCCGACTTGAACGCACCGTTCCGCGGGTGGAAGGCGACCTTCTTCGAAGGCGGTATCCGCACGCCGCTGTTCATGCGCTGGCCGGGCGCGATCGCACCGGGAACGCGGCGCGCCGACATGACCGGTCATCTCGACATCTTCTCGACGATCGCCGCCGCAGCGGGGGCGAAGTTGCCGGTGGGCCGGACGATCGACAGCGAGGATATCCTGGCCGGCCCCGCCAAACGCCCCGCCATGTTCTGGCGTTCGGGCGATTACCGCGCCGTGCGCGCGGGTGACTGGAAGCTGCAGGTGACGAAACGCCCCGACAAGGCCCGCCTCTATAACCTCGCGGTCGACCCGACCGAGCGCCACGATCTCGCAGCAAGCGATCCGCAGCGCGTCGCCACGCTCCGCGCGATGATCGAGGCACAGAACAAGGGTATGGCAAAGCCGATCTGGCCCGGTCTCATCGAAGGACCGGTGCGTATCGACGTCCCGCTCGACGCGCCCTGGAAGGACGGGCAGGACTATATCTACTGGACGAACTGACGGGGTTAGCGTTCAACTTTTGTTGCTAGGATAACCGACGTTGTCGTGCGCTCGACTCCTTCGAGAAGGCCGATCTCGTCGATCAACTCGTTGAGCTGTGCGCCATCCTCGGCCTCCAACATCGCGATGATGTCATATTCGCCGCTGATCGCGTGGATCGCCTGCACCAGCGCAAAGCTTGCGAGCGCCTGTTCGACTTCGCGGTGAAAGCGCGGCAGGGTCTTGATCATCATATGCGCGCGCACGCGGCTCGCGGCAAAGGCGTTGCCAAGCCTTACCGTATAGCCCGCAACGACCTTCTCTTCCTCCAGCCGCGCGAGCCGCGAATAGATCGCCCCGCGCGACAGGCCGAGCTCCTTGGCGAGCTGTGCGATCGTTTGCCGCGCATCGTCGCGCAGCAGGGTGAGCAGTTTTTCGTCGGTCTCGTCGAGGTTGACGCCCGAGTGCGGCATCAGTCGGCCAGCTTCTCGTCGGCAAAGATCGCGATCTGTGGTGTCCCCCCGGCGCTCATCCGCCCTCGATACATGCCAAGGTCGTTGATGGCAAAGGCGGGGCGCCCATCGGGGCCCATCGCGATCAGCCCGCCGTCGCCGCCGATCGCGCCGACCGCATCGATCGTGCCCTGTGCGGCGTCCTTCAGGCTTTCGCCCTTCCACGCGACGCGGTCGCACACCTGCCGCGCGGCGCTCTCGCGAATGAAATATTCGCCCGATCCGGTCGCCGACACGGCGCATTGCCCATTCTTGGCATAGGTGCCGGCGCCGATTATCGGCGAGTCGCCTATGCGGCCCCAGCGTTTGCCTGTCATCCCGCCGGTCGAGGTCGCGGCCGCCAAATTTCCTTCGGCGTCGAGCGCGACCGCGCCAACGGTGCCGAAAAGATGCGTCGGATCGATCGCTGACACTTGCTTCTCGCGCCAGCGCAGCAGCCCCTGCCAGCGTTCCTCGGTGCGAAACCAGCTCGGATCGACTTGTTCGAGCCCGCGCTCGATCGAGAAACGGTCGGCGCCATCGCGCGCCAGCATCACGTGCGGGCTCTTGTCCATCACCGCGCGCGCCAGATCGATCGGATGCCGCGTGCGCGTCACGCCCGCGACCGCGCCGGCTTTCAGCGTCTTGCCGTCCATGATCGCGGCATCCAGCTCATTCTTGCCCTCGGCAGTGAATACCGCGCCGCGCCCTGCATTGAACAACGGATTATCCTCGAGCACACGCACCGCCGCGGCGACCGCATCGAGCGCCGCACCACCCTTGTCGAGCACCGCGCCACCGGTGCGCAGCGCCTCGTCGAGCCCGGCGCGATACGCCTTCTCTTTTTCGGGCGAGAGCGTCTTTCGCTCGATCACCCCGGCACCGCCATGAATCGCAAGCGACCAGCGCGGCGCCTCGACGATCTCGCCGGCGCGCACGGCATAGTTGCGCACGAACACCGGCGCATCGACTTGCCCCGAGGGCAGGTGGAGTACCGACCCGGGGCCGACTCCCGTCACCTTGACGCGAGGGGCATCGAGCGGCCCGCGCTGCGACAGGCCGCGCAGCCCTGCTCCGTCGACCACCCAGGCATAGCCGTCGGGCTCGGTTGCATAGATACGCGCGCTGCCGTTGGGTTCGACTGCGAGTGCCGCGCTCTCGTCGACGCCAAGGCCCAGCATCGCGGGCTGGTCCGCCGGGCGTCCGACCTGTGCCTTGGCGACGAAGGCGAACAGGCGGCCGAGCCGTTCGCGTTCCTTGAAATGCGTATCGGTGACGACGCCCTTCAGCAGGGCGAAATGCAGGAAATCGCCCTCGATCGTGTTCGCAGGGCCGAACGGATCGGCGAGCGCTTCGGGGCTACGGATGCTTCCGTCGTCCATCGCGCCGTAAAGCTTCTCGCCCTGGATCGCCAGCCCGGCGCTGGTTCCCGCGAGCGGCTTACCCGCCGCCACATGCGCGTTGAGGATATCGCCCACCGGCGTGCCGCGCCAATAACGAACGTAACGGGCCTGATCGCCCCCCGCGATGAAGATGCCGTCGGCCTTCTTCAGCCGGTCGAGGATCTTCTTGTTCGTCGCTTGCGATCGGGCGTGGAAGACAAAGATTTCGGTCGACTGGATGCCGCCAATGTCGTGGAAAAATTCCTCGCCGATCTCTTTGCCATAGGACGCGCTGATCACGACGATATGGCCGTTCCCGGCTTTGCCGAAGAACCATTTCATCGCATCAATGTTGCGGTCCCCGCCGCCCATCAGCAGCAGGCCCCCCGACACCGGGCCCGGCGTCGGCGTGTTCAACTTGCCATAGACATAATGTTCATAGGGCTTTTCCTTGGCTTCCTTCGCTGCGGCGGGCGTGAGCGCAAGCCCCGTCGCGGCAATCAGAAGCCAAATTCCCCGCATCATAATCCGCAGCATCGATCTTCCCTCTGGCGGCCCCTTGAAAGCGAGACGTTACATAATGACAGCAGCAAATGACAATATGATTTCCCATTTTGTCATAGTGATTGAAATTATCTACGTTTTCTGGTCGAAAGGACGAAATATCCGGTGGGTTAGCGAACGGTTTCGATTCGTGCCTGGATGAACGAGGGGTAAAAAATGAGGAATTTCGGGAAGCGGGCGTTTCGGATCGCCCTAGGGCTTGGCGTTTGCATGCCTGCGCTAGCTGCGCCGGCCTTTGCACAGGACGCTGAAGGCGAGCCGCAGGAAATCATCGTCACGGGCTCGCGCATCCCGACGATCCGAGACGAGGGGCCCTCGCCGGTCACCACGATCACATCCGACACAATCCGCGCCAACGGCTATACGAGCGTTCCGGAACTGCTCGCCGCGATGACTCAGAACAGTGGCGAAACGCAAAGTCCCCAATCGGGCAGCAGCGCCGACTTCACCCCTGGCGCGCAGCAGGTCGATCTGCGGGGTCTTGGTCCCAACCACACGCTTGTGCTGGTCAACGGCCGCCGCATCGCCGACTTCCCGCTACCCTATATCGGCCGCAGCAACTTCACCGACATCTCGAACATTCCCGTCAGCCTGATCGACAAGGTCGAAATATTGAGCGGCGCGGCCTCGGCAATCTATGGCTCGGACGCGATCGCGGGCGTCGTCAACTTCAAGATGAAGGAAAAGCTCGACGGCATCACGCTGGACTATCGGCATGGCCGGACCCAGCATGGCGGCGGTCTGTCGCACCGCGTGACTGCGACGGGCGGCTGGTCGACCGACCGGTTCAGCATCGTGGGTGGCATCGAATATCTCGACCAGCGACCGCTCTGGGGCTTCCAGCGCAAAATTCAGGACAGCACAGATGATAGCCCCGTGCCCTCGACTGCGATCGCGCGGCGTACCTTCTATCGTGCTGACTATAACGACGACTATATCACGCCCGACGATGGGACGTGCGAGCGGCTGTCGAACCTCAACTTCGGCTCGGTCGGCCTGTTCAACCGCCCTCGTTATGGCGATTTCTGCGGCAGCAAGGAATCTATCGGCTACGGCACTATCATTTCAGGTCGCAAGGGCTTCAACAGCTTCGCTACCGCGACCTATGAACTGTCGGACAATGCCAAACTGTTTGTCGACGCGCAGCTTGGGATCAGCAAGGTCCGGCTGATGTACGACGTAACGAGCTGGGCCTTCGAACAGTCGTCGAGCAGCTCAGACAATTATTTCTACAACAGCTTTACGGGACAGATCGAAGATTGGGGTCGCCAGTTCACGCCGGAGGAGACCGGCGGGTTCGAGATGCAGCGTAGCAAGCAGACGACTTATAGCATCACCCCCGGCATCCGCGGCAATTTCGGCAATGCCTGGAACTACGAGGCATCATTCAACTACAGCCGTTACCAGTCAATCGTCCGCTGGCCGCAGATCATCAATCAGAAGGCGAAAGACTTTTTCCTCGGCGTGCAGAATGGTCTTGGCGACGACGATTATCCGTCTTTCAACGCCAACCCGGCCAACCTCTATCGCCAACTGACGCCCGCCGAATATGACAGCATCTCGGCCGATACAGTCTATCGTCCATACAGCTGGACAAACAACGCGCAGGTGACGCTGACGAACGGCGAGCTGTTCCAGCTGCCGGCTGGCGCGGTCGGGGTTGCCGTCGTCGCAGAATATGGCAAGCAGGGTTACAACCTCCGTCCGGACCCGCTCGCGCTCACCGATTATTACTATAGCTGGAAGGACAGCGATGGCTCCGGCAAGCGCAGCCATGCCGCGGTCGGCGGCGAAGTGCGCGTACCCGTACTTGATTTCGTGACGCTGACCGGTGCCGGCCGCTACGACCGTTTCGGCTACGCCGGGCGCCACGCCGACAAATTCACCTATAATGGTGGCATCGAGGTGCGCCCGACGCATAGCCTGCTGTTCCGTGCTGCTTATGGCACCGCCTTCCGCGCGCCAGACCTCCATTATCTGTTCACCGGGCCGGGCAATGTCGAAAGCAGCGTGATCGACTATTATACCTGTCGGCAGGACGATCCTGGTGCCGGGATCAGCGACTGCGAAGATTATGACGTCGATATCGTCGCGCAGCGCAGCGGTAACCGCGACCTCAAGGCCGAAACCGGCAAGACGCTGACTGCCGGGCTGGTTTTCGCGCCCTCGAACCGGATCAGCCTCTCGGTCGACTATTTCCGCGTGTCACTCGACAATCAGGTCAATGATTTGCGCGCCAGCGAACTGACGCGCGACGAGGCTGATTGCCGACCCGATGGCGCCGGGAACACCGCGCTCGACCCGAATTCGCCAACCTGTCAGGCGGCGCTCGCACGCGTCAACCGCTTCGCGACCGGTGCGCTGGCTGGCGAGATCGAATCCATCTCGATAAACCCGATCAATGTCGCGCGCGAAAAGACGAGCGGCATCGACATCGCCTTCCGCGGTACACTTCCGACCAGTTTTGGCGACTTCACCCTGTCACTCGCGCACAGCCATGTCTTCAAGCACACTTTGATCCAGTACACGGGCGATCCGATCGAGAACAAGCTGGCGGCGGACAGCGGCTATTATCTGCCGCGCGACAAGTCGAACGGCAGCATCACCTGGGCATCCGATGGGGTGCAGTTCACCTTCTCGGGCACGCGCCTCGGCAAGCTGCCGAACTATGATGAGGATGCCTTTATCAAGGCTAGCTATCTGTTCAACGCGACGCTGCAATATGATTTCACTGATCATATGCGCGGGTCGCTGACGGTACGGAACGTGTTCGACAAGAACCCTGTGAAAGACCCGACTTGGTCGAGCTATCCCTATTACAACACCAGCTGGTTCGACAGCGTCGGCCGCAGCGTCTTCCTGCAGCTGACCTACAAGCTCGGCGGTTCGCCGCTTTGACGGCGATGGGGCTCTGACGCTGTCAGAGCCCCGCGTCCTGCAACGCCCGTTCGATAATCTCGCGTCCACCCGTCGCCGCAAAGGGGAAGGAGCGAAGGAAAGTTGCGCGCGACACCTGCGGGTCGAGTTGCCGGGCGCGGTCGATCCACTGCGTTGCGCGGTCGTGATGGCCCGACGCCTCTGCGGCGATCGCTGCGATCACTGCGATATGCTTGTGGGCCCCCGGCGACCGCGCGGCGCGTTCGCCCCACTCGATGGCCCTCTCGTAATCGCCGCGCATTAACGCGCTGACCGACCGCACGCCCAGCATTGCATAACGCAGCGGATCGAGCGGGCTCAGGCGCAACGCCAGCTCGGCATTTTCGTCGCTGTGCGCGACGTCGCACTGGGTCATCTCGGCCCAGGCTTTCGAATAGATCGCCTGCGCATAATTGGGGCTGAGCGCGATCGCCGCCGATAGCCGTTCCATGCTTTCGGGCACCGCGTCGGCGAACCACAGCGATCGTCCGAGGTTGAGGTGCGCAAAGGGATCTAGCGGGTCGCATTGCACCGCGCGCTCGGCAAACGCGCGCGCCTGTTCAGCCATTGCGTCGGGATCGGGCGAATATTGCAGGAAGCAATCCTGAAAGCGCGTGAAGGACAGGCCGGACAGCGCGCGCGAGAAATTGGGATCGCGCGCGAGCGCCTGCGCGAACAGCGCCGCCGCACGCGCATTGTCCGACCGGTTGAAGCGGAACATATGGTCGAGCCCGAGGTGATAGGAGGACCAGGCGTCTAGCCCGCCCTCGGGCATCCGGCGCGCGCGCTCCACCTCGTTCTGGATGATGCGCGTTTCCAGATTGGCGATCACGGCTTCGAGTACCTCGCAGCGAAGCTCGTGCAGTTCGTCGCGGCCGGCGGAGAAGCGGTCCGCCCACACCACCGCGCCGTCGCATGTTCGCGCCAGCGTTACCGACAGGATGACCTTGCCGCGTGCCTCCTCAAGCGTCCCCGTCAGGCAATAACGAACATTCAGCGCCGCGCCGACCTGTTCGCACCCAATATCCTGCCCGCGAAAGCGGAAGGTCGATGTCCGCGCGATCACCAGCAGCCAGCGGAGGCGCGACAGGTCGCCGATCAATTCGTCGGCGAGCGCGTCGGCGACGATCGACAGCGGGCCAGGGCCGCCGACGAGGTGAAAGGGAAGGACGGCGATCGACGGACGCTCTTCCGCCGCGGCCGGGGCGGGCGCCGGTTCGGTTACTGTCGCGGCAAGGAAGGGCACTTGCTCGGGGGTCTGATCGAACATTACCTGCGCGCCGAACCGAAAACCCTTGCCGTGCACGGTTCTGATGAAGCGCTGTTCCTTGCCGTCGTCACCCAGCGCCTGCCGCGCCGCCTTGATGCGCGAGGCGACCGCGGCTTCGGACACGATCCGCCCGCCCCAGATCTTCTCGATAATCTCGTCTTTGCTGACGAGGCGGTCGGCATTGCTCGCGAGCAGGATCAGCAGCGACAGAACCTGCGGTTCAAGATGCTTTGCCTGCCCCCGCTCGCGAAGTTCGAACTTGCCGGGATCGAGCTGGAAACCTTCAAAGCGGTAGATCAGGGCGGCGCCGAACGACAAACCAGCATTTCTCCATAAATTCTCCATGCCGTCTTCAAGCATGGGACCACGGAAAACCTATTGAGCGTTCCATCGAGCTATCCCCCGGCTCGGACCAAGGAGACTATAGTGACGCTCACAACCATCAAGCCGGATGCGGCCCCCACCGCGCCGCAGACCGAAAACCTATCAACCCCCGCCAACCCGAACAAGGCCCTTTGGGAGAAGGGGGATTTTACCCGTCTCGCGGCCTGCATGCGTGAAAGCGGCGATGAACTGATCGACAGCCTCGGCGTCCACGCCGGACTCGACGTCCTTGACCTCGGTTGCGGCGACGGCACGACCGCGCTGCCGTCGGCCTATCGCGGCGCCAATGTCCTCGGCGTCGACATCGCATCGAACCTCGTCGCCGCCGGCAACATTCGCGCCCGTGAAGCCGGCCTGTCGAACCTGCGCTTCGAGGAGGGCGACGCTTCGCGCCTCGACGCGTTGGCCGATAACAGCTTCGATCTCGTCGTCACCATCTTCGGCGCGATGTTCGCGCCGCGGCCGCTCGACACCGCGGCGGAAATGGTCCGCGTGACGCGTCCCGGCGGCCGTATCGTGATGGGCAACTGGATCCCCGGCGATCCGACCCTCATCGCGCATGTGCTCAAAATCTGCGCCGCCTACACGCCGCCGCCGCCCGAAGGCTTCGTCAGCCCGGTGACGTGGGGACAGGAAGATGTCGTGCGTGAGCGCTTCGCCGCCGCGGGCATCGCGCAGGACCGTATCGACTGCGAACGCGCGACCTACACCTTCCGTTTTGCCGGAACGCCGCGTGAGTTCCTCGCGATTTTCCGCGACTATTACGGCCCGACGATGAACGCCTTCGCGGCGGCCGAGGCGAGCGGCCGTCGTGCGGAGTTGCAGACCGAGCTTGAGCAGTTGTTCGAACGCGAAAATCGTGGCGGCGCCGATCGCACCGAGATACCGGCAACCTATCTCAAGGTCATCGTACGCAAATAAGCGCCCGACAGGTGTAGGCCGATGCCGCCCCCGCATTCTCCCGGCGGGAGCGGCATTTGCTTCGCGGGTAATTGGCCGGACGCCGGCTTTGTGGCAGGTCAGGGCATCCCATTCCTTCCTCCCCCGGAGCCCTCATGCGAACCCTGCTGCTTTCTATCGCCCTGCTTACCTCCGCATCGCCCGCGTTTGCGCAGGATGCCGTCGTCGACACCCATGTCCATCTGCACAAGGGCGAGGCGTCGCTCGCCGAATATCGCGCACAGTTAAAGGCCGCGAACCAGCCCGTGGCCGCGTTCGGTGTGATGTGGTTCGGCGGCCCGAACCAGGCGCTCGCCGGCAATCCCGCCGACATTAGCCAGCGCAACGACGCGCTCATCGCACTGGCGGCAAAGAACCCGGACATGATCGCGATCGCGACCGTTCATCCCTATGACGGCGATGCCGCGCTGGCCGAGGTCGACCGCGTCGCAGCGCGCGGCGTCCGCGTCCTCAAAATCCACCCCCACACCCAGAAATTCGACGCCGCCGACCCCCGCGTGCTTGCGCTCGTCAAGCGGGCCGGGGACAAGGGCCTGGTCGTCGTGATGGACAATGCGGGCATCGTCCCCGACGACAATGAAAAACTCTTCAATCTCGCGCTTGCGGCGCCGAAAACGAAGTTCATTTTCGGCCATATGGGCGGGCTGGGTTTCCGCTTCTGGAACATCCTCGCGCTCGCGCGCACCGCTGAGAATCTCTTCGCCGACAATATTTATTTCGATATTTCGGCGAGCGTGATCCTCGCCGCGGATTCGCCGATCGAGGCCGAATATGTCTGGACGATCCGCAACGTCGGCGTCGACCATGTGCTGCTCGCGTCGGACTTCCCGCAAATCTCGCTGCCAAAAACGCTCGAGGCTTTCGCGAAGCTGGACCTGACCGACGAGGAGCGCGCCAAGATACGCTCGGGCAACGCGCGAAAACTGCTTGGGCTTTAGACGATCGCGAGCGCGAAGAGCAGCGATACGGTGAAACTCGTGAGCGAAGCGAGCAGGACCGGTATGGTCGCGCGCCAGCCCATTTCGAGCAGCAAATCCATCCGCGTGCGCATCGCGGTCGCGGTGACCGCGAGCAACAGCAGCGCCTTTGAGGCGGTCAGTGCGGCCCCACGCGCCGCCTCTGGGATGGGGACGGCGCTGTTGAGCGCCACCACCGCGAAAAAGGCGACGATGAACCATGGCAGGGCGAGGCGGCGCCAAATCTGCGTGTCGCCACCGTCCTCGGGCGTCAGCAGCAAGCCGACGAGCGCGACCACGGGCGCGAGCAACGCGACGCGCGCGAGCTTCACGATCGTCGCACTCGCCCCTGCCGCATCCGAAAAGGCATAGCCGCCGCCAATCGCCTGCGCGACGTCATGGACCGATGCGCCGATCAGGAACCCCGCCTGCGCGTCGGAGAGCCCGAACCGCGCGGCGAGCAGCGGATAGATGGTCATCGCAAGCGCGCTTGCGAGCGAGACGCCCACCAATGTCAGCGCGAATTGGGCTTGCGACAGGCGCTGGCGCCCGATCACGCCGTACAGTGCGAGCGCTGCGCTCGCGCCGCAGATCGCCGTCGCTCCGCCAGCGAGCAGCCCTGCATAGGGCGTCTGTCCCGACAGTCGCGCGCCCAGAAATCCGGCGCCCATCGTGAGCGTCATGATGATGATGAGCGCGGCAAAGGGCACCGGCCCGAGCACCGCAATCTGCATGAAGGTGACTTGCAGTCCCAGCACGACGATGCCGATGCGCAGGAAAGTGCGCGACGCGAAGTCGAGCCCGCGATGCGTCGCTTCGTTTGCCGAGATGAAGTTTAGCGCTAGCCCGACGAGCAAACCAAGCAGGATGATCGGAAAACCATAATGGTCGGATAGCCATGCGGCTGCCGCCGACGCCGCGGCACAGGCCGCGAGTCCGGGGAAGAGGCTGCCTTTGGGCGCTGTCCCCGCGACGGTTTGCGCAAGGTGCAACTCGCCGAAGAGGTCGCCGCCGCTCGGCAGATTATTCCAATGCGCATGACGCATCGATGTCAGATCGTTTCTGTCCAACGTTGTCATAAGGCAGCGTCTTATCGCTAACCCGTGCGCTGGCGCAAGGCTTCTCTTGCAGTGCGCGGCGCGGCGCGCCAAAGCAGACAACGTGGTCAGCAAGGCCGAACGGGGAGATGCGGAGCCGTGACAGGGATTTGCCAGCCGGGGACGGAGCGCAAGCGCGCATGACTCGGGCGACAATCAAGGATGTTTCGCGCGTCGCCGGCGTGTCGATCAAGACCGTATCGCGCGTGCTCAACAAGGAACGCTATGTCAGCGACGACATGCGGCAAAAGGTCGAGGAAGCGGTCGCGCGCCTCAACTATCATCCGAGCCAGGCGGCGCGCACGCTCGCGGGGAAACGTTCGTTCCAGATCGGGCTGATCCACGACAATCCCAGCCCCTATTATATCTTCAACATGCAGGCAGGCGTCGGCCAGCGCTGCCGCGAGGCTGATTTCCGCATGATCGTCCAGCCGTGCGACATCAATTCGCCCGGACTGGTCGACGATATCGGCGCGCTGATCGATCAGGCGCAGCTCGACGGCATCATCATGACGCCGCCGGTGACCGACGTCGGCACCGCGCTCGCCGAACTGTTCCGCCGCAAGATCCCCGTCGTGCGCGTCCAGCCGGGCACCGATCTGACCGCGACCTCGGCGGTTTACATCGACAATGTGCAGGCCGCCGACGACATGACCGCCTATCTGATTTCGCTCGGGCATCGGCGCATCGGTTTCGTCACCGGGCACGGCAATTATTTCGCCAGCGGCCAGCGGCTGACCGGTTATCGGCAGGCATTGCAGCGCGCGGGCATCGGTTTCGATGCAGCGCTGGTCTTTCCGGGGCAGTTCGATTTCCAGTCGGGGACCGCGGCGGCGGAGGCGCTGCTGGCGCTCGACCAACCGCCGACGGCGATCTTCGCGAGCAGCGACGATATGGCCGCAGGCGTCCTCGCCGCCGCGCATCGGCTGGGGGTCGCGGTGCCCGATCAGCTATCGGTCGCGGGCTTCGACGACACCGACCTCGCACAGGTCGTCTGGCCGTCGCTCACCACGATCCACCAGCCGATCCGCGACCTGGGCTATGCCGCCGCCGACCTGCTGCTCGAATTCGGCGAGACGATCGAACGGCGGCAGCTTCCGCACAAGCTGGTCGTTCGCGGATCGACAGCCGCGCCCAAAAACTGACCTCACCATAATCGTCACGCTGGCCCCGATCGACATGCCGGTTGCGCCAACGAAAACCTCCTGTTCCCCGGCGAAAGCCGGGGCCCAAGCGGGGCAGCGCGGTCCCCTCTGGGCCCCGGCTTTCCCCGGGGAACACGGAACCGCTCTTCCGACGCCAGTCTGTGACGAGTGACCTTTATCGTCGCCCCCGCGAGGGCGGGGGCCGCTGGATATGGAACACCGCTATCAAGTCGATGGCCGTTAGCTGTGGCGGAAGTAACGTCATTGCGAGGAGCCGCAGGCGACGTGGCAATCCAGCGGCGCGCAAACCGCCCTAGATTGCTTCGCTCCGCTCGCAATGACGATGGAAAGGGCTTGTGCCCGACAATCCTCCCGCAACAACGAAGAAAAGCCTTGTCCTTTCCAGTATGACAACGTTATCTTATCGCCAAGACAGATAGATTCGGGGAGAGACAAGTGGCGCAGATCGCCGATAAACGCCGCTGGCTCGTCGTGGGACTCGTCTTCATCGCGATCGTCCTCAACTATGTCGACCGCCAGATTCTCGCGCTGCTCAAGCCGACGCTCCAACTTGAATTCGACTGGACCGACCGCGACTACAGCCACATGGCCTCGGCCTTTCAGTTCGCCGCTGCGCTCGCTTTTCTCGGCACCGGCTGGTTCATCGATAAGGTGGGCTTGCGCTGGGGCTTCGCGATCGGCGTCGGCGTTTGGAGCCTTGCGGGCATGGCGCATGCCTTTGCCTCGACCGTATCGGGGTTCGTCGCCTCGCGCGCTGTCCTCGGTGCCGCGGAATCGATCGGCACGCCCGCCGCGGTGAAAACCGCCGCGACCTATTTCAACGCCAAGGAGCGCAGCTTCGTCCTCGGTCTCGGCGGCATCGCCCCGAACGTCGGCGCGATCCTGACGCCGTTGCTCATCCCGTTGATGGCACTGATGTGGGGCTGGCAGGCGACCTTCCTGATCGCGGGCGGGCTCGGTCTCGTCTGGGTCGTCGTCTGGCTCGCGGTTCGGATTCCCGAACAGCCGAACGCCGCACGCGACGCTGCGGCGCCCAAGATCGCGTGGAGCAGCCTGCTCCGCGACCGCCGCCAATGGGCGGTAATCCTGGGGAAGGCGCTCACCGACCAGGTGTGGTGGTTCCTGCTCTTTTTCATGCCCGACCTATTCCACCGGGTCTTCGGGCTGACGCAGGGCACGCTGGGCTTGCCCGTGGCCTTCGTCTATTTCATGGCTGCGCTCGGCGGTATCACCGGCGGCTATCTGCCTTCCTATCTGATGGGCCGCCGTGGATGGACCGTGAACGCCGCCCGCAAGACGACGATGCTCATCTATGCCTTGCTGATCCTGCCCGTGCCCCTGCTCGTCGGCGTTGACAGCGCGTGGGTCGCGGCGCTGATCCTCGGCCTCGCGCTATTTGCGCATCAGGGTTTTTCGACCAATCTCTTCGGGCTCACCACCGACGTCTTTCCCGCGCGCATCGTCGGCTCCGCGATCGGGATCGGCGCTTTTGCCGGCAATCTCTCGGGCATGGCGATGATCGAGTTCGCTGGCTGGTCGCTCGACACCGGGCGCGGTTATCTGCCGATGTTCCTTGTCTGCGCCTTCACCTACCTCGTCGCGCTCGCCGCCATCCACCTCATCCTGCCGCGTATCGTTGCGGTAGACGAGGAGGAGGGTGGCGAAGCTGTGCCGGTGATCGCGCACTGATAGCCGGCCATCACAAACCTGCTTCCCTCGTCCTGACTTATGGAGTATATGACAGCGATGTCAGATTTTCTTCCCGCTCCCGCCAATGTGACTCTTGCCGGTCATGAGGTTTCACCCATCGCCTGGGGCATGTGGCGCTTCGCCGGTGCCGACCTCGCCACCGCGCGCGCGCGCATCGATGCGGCGTTCGAGGCAGGTGTGACGCTCTTCGACACCGCCGACATCTACGGCTGCGACACGCCCGGCGGTTTCGGCTCGGCCGAGGCGCTGCTCGGCGACGTCTTCGCCGAAGCGCCGGCGCTGCGTGACAAGATGGTGCTGGCGACCAAGGGCGGGATCATCCTCGGCGTGCCCTATGACAGCAGCGGCGCCTATCTGACCTCGGCGATCGACATTTCGCTCCAGCGCCTGCGCACCGACCATGTCGAGCTGTGGCAAATCCACCGCCCCGACCTGCTCGCGCACCCGCAGGAAATCGCGCGCACGCTCGAGGACGCGCATCGCGCGGGCAAGATCGGCGCGATCGGCGTGTCGAACTTCACCACCGCGCAGACCGCGGCGCTCGCCAAATTTCTCCCCGTTCCGGTGGTCAGCCACCAGAGCGAATTTTCGCCCTTGAAGCTCGACCCGCTGTTCGACGGACTGTTCGATCAAACGATGATGGACGGGATGAGCTTCCTCGCATGGTCGCCGCTGGGCGGTGGCCGGCTTGGCGATCCGGCCGACGAGCGCACGCGCGCAGTCGCCGGACTGCTCGATGCCAAGGCCGCCGAATATGAGGTCTCGCGCGCCGCGGCGACCTATAGCTGGGTGATGGCGCATCCCGCGCGCCCGATCCCGATCGTCGGGACGCAAAACCCCGAACGCATCAAGGAGATTCCGCAGGCCTTCGCCCCGCGCTGGACGCGCGCCGAATGGTATGCGGTGCTGCAAACATCGATGGGGGAGAATCTGCCATGACCGACCGCACGTGCGAGGTTAGCTGGTTTTCGGCGCTCTGCGACGACGACTATGAATTTCTGGGGGTCCCCGACCCGATGCTCAAATCGAGCTGGGAGCATTGCCGCGACATCGTGATGCAGGCCGACTCCTTGGGGTTCGACAATATTCTGCTCCCCTCGGGCTATGCGCTCGGCATCGACACCACTGCCTTTGCCGCGGCGGTCGCGACGATGGTCAAGAATATCCGCCTGCTGATGGCGGTCCGCATCGGCGAAAGCTGGCCGCCGCAACTCGCGCGCCAGATCGCAACGATCGACCGCATCCTCGGCGGCCGCCTGACGGTCAACATCATCTCGTCCGACATGCCCGGCGAGACGATGGACTCCGAACCGCGTTACCGCCGCACGGTCGAGGCGATGCATATCCTCAAGACGCTGCTCAACGGCGAAGCGCTCGACCATGACGGCGAGTTCTGGAAGCTGAAGGTCGAACCCGCGCGGATCGGCACGGTATCGGGCAAGGCGCCGCCGCTCTATTTCGGCGGGCTTTCCCCCGCTGCGCGCGATGCCGCCGCGAAAGGGTGCGACGTATTCCTGATGTGGCCCGACCGCGAAGAGGTGGTGAAGGAGATCATCGCCGACATGACCGCGCGCGCCGCCGCCTACGGCCGCACGCTAAAATTCGGCTACCGCGCGCACATGATCGTGCGCGACACCGAAAGCGAAGCGCGCACCGCCGCCGACCGCCTGCTCTCGAAACTCGACGCCGCCAAGGGCGCCGAGATCAAGGCGAAGTCGCTCGACTCGCAATCGTTCGGCGTCAACGCGCAGGTCGCCCTGCGCGAAGCCGCGTCCGACGATGGCTATGTCGAGGATAATCTCTGGACCGGCGTCGGCCGCGCCCGCTCGGGCTGCGGCGCCGCGATCGTCGGCGACCCCGACCAGGTGCTCGCAAAGCTCAACCGCTATCAGGACCTCGGCATCGAAGCCTTCATCCTCTCGGGCTACCCGCACGCCGCCGAAGCCGACCTTTTCGCGCGCCATGTCCTGCCCAAGATGAAGCACGGCCCGCTGGAGGTCTGATCCCTACGAAACCGCCCACTTCGTCACCCCGGACCTGATCCGGGGTCCACGAAGGCAAGCGTCATCCTCAAAATATGGATCCCGGATCAAGTCCGGGATGACGATGGAGAGTGAATACCCCGCCTCCACGTTTGAGACGTAGGAGAGAAGGAGACGGGGCGAGCGCGCTTAAGCAGAGCCTGCCTTTCCAGTCGATTAACCGAAGGTGTTATCCGGCCCAAACCGCCGCATAAAGCTCCGCCATCTCGTCCGCATCCGGCACCCGCGGATTGTTCGCGGGCGATCCCGACGCCGCCGCCTGCGCGCACATCGTCGGCACCAGCGCATCCCAGCGCGCCGCGTCGATACCCCAGGCCGCTGGCCCCGGCACCTCGAGCTCTCGGTTGAGCGCCGCCAACTCGTCGAGCAGCCGCGCCACCGCCGACTGATCGCCCTCGGCCTCGTCCGCCACCCCCATCGCCCTTGCGCAATCGGCATAGCGGCCGAGCGCAGCGGGCGCGGACCATGCGGTTACCGCGGGCAACAGCATCGCGTTCGACAGCCCGTGCGGGACATGGAAATGTGCTCCGATCGGACGGCTCATCCCGTGAACCAGCGCGACCGAGCTGTTCGAGAAAGCGATCCCCGCCTGCGTCGCCCCCAGCATCATCGCCTCGCGCGCTGCGGCATCCATCGGGTCGCTGCACACGCGCCGCAGATTGGGCGCGATCGCGCGCATCGCGAGCAACGCCATGCCGTCGCTGAACGGATTCGCGCGCTTCGACACATAGGCTTCGATCGCGTGCGTCAACGAATCGATCCCCGTATCGGCGGTCAGTCGCACCGGCTTGGTAAAGGTCAGTTCATAATCGACGAGCGCCGCGATGGGCAGATAGGCGAGCCCGGGGCACAGCATCTTCTCGTCGGTCGCCTCGTCGGTGATGATCGTGAAGCGCGTCGCCTCCGACCCCGTGCCCGCGGTCGTCGGGATTGCGATGATCGGCAGCCCCGGCGCATCCTGCACATGCGGCGCCTTATAATCGGCCATCGCGCCGCCGAACTTGCCGAGCAGCGCAATCGCCTTCGCGCTGTCGAGCGGGCTGCCGCCGCCGAAACCGACGACGCAGTCGTGATCGCCTTCAAGCAGGAACGTCACTCCCGCATCGACCGAAGCGATCGTCGGGTCGGGCACCGTATCCGCAAACACCCGCGCGGCGATGCCAGCCGCCGCCAGCCCATCGGTCAGTTCATCGACGCGCCCGCTGCTCATCAGCCAGCCATCGGTGACGATGAGCGGACGCGACAGGCCCAGCGCGCCCAGCACCTCGGGCAATTGCTTCGACGCACCACCGCCGATGCGGAAGATGCGGGGCAGGGCAATGCTTGCGATACTCAACTCACCATCTCCTCGCGGATCGAGCTGCGCGCCATCCAGAACAGCGCCGACGCCACCGCGCCGAACATGATGAAGATCATCAGCGACCAGCGCACGCCTTCCGCCGACCCTAGCCCCATCGGTCCGCTGATAAAATCGCTAACCACGCCGACCCCGAGCGGGCCGAGCCCGAGCCCGAGCAGATTGATGATGAACAGCAGCACTGCCGACGCGGTCGCGCGCGTCTGCGGCCGCACCAGCCCCTGCACGGCGGCAAAGCCCGGGCCGTACCATAGCGTGTTGAGCACCGGCGGAAAGGCGAACATGATCAGCGCGAACACCGCCGAATCCGCCATCAGCCCGGCGATGTAAAAGGGGATGCCGAGGAAGGTCGAAACCGCCGGGATCGCGACATAGGCGCGCAGATCGCGCGCGCCATATTTGTCGGCGAGCTGTCCGCCCATCCAGGTCCCGAGCGCGCCGGTCAGGCCCAACACGATGCCAAGGGCGACGCCAAGAAAGCCCGTCAATCCCAGCCCGAAACCGCCCGCGATCACCGTCAACTCCTCGGCATGATTGCGAAAGAAGAAGGGGGCGAGGAAGGCCGCGGCACCATAGCCGATGAATGCCTTGATCGCCGCGGCAAAGGCGATCAGCCAGAAGGTGCGCTTGCCGCGGATCTCGGTCATCGCAGTCTTGAAGTCGGGCCGCGCCGCCTTGAGCGCCGCCAGGTCGCCGTGCATCTGCCGTCGCGGTTCCTTCAAAGTCGTCCACGCAATGATCGCCATCAATACCCCGGGTGCGCCCGCGAACAGAAATGCCGTGCGCCAGCCGTAAGCATCGGCAATCAGTCCGCCCAGCGCGAGCCCGAGCAGCCCGCCGAGCGGAATACCGAGCGAGTAATAGGCGAGCGCCGAGGCGCGTTTCTCCTTCGGCGTATAGTCGGTGATCAGCGAATGCGCGGGCGGCGTACACCCCGCCTCGCCGATCCCGACCCCGACGCGGCAGAGCACGAGCTGGAAGAAATTCTGGGCAAAGCCGCACGCGACGGTGAACATGCTCCACAGCCCCGCCGCGACCGCAATGATCCGCGGCCGGTCGCCAGTCTCGGCAAAGCGCGCGATCGGAATACCGAGCACGGTATAGAAAAGCGCGAACGCGAGCCCTGTCATCACGCCGAGCTGCCAGTCGGCGAGGTGCAGCTCATTCTTGATCGGCTCGGCGAGGATCGAGACGATCTGCCGGTCGAGGAAATTGAGGATATAGATGATCAGCAGCACCGTCAGCGCGTAGCGACGGTACGCCGGGGACACCGGCCTGATGATCGGCGGGGCGGGGGCTTCGTTGATCATCTCATCCTCTCACTTTGTTTTTATCGGTTCACGCGGAGACGCGGAGTCGCGGAGAAGATTTTCGCGCAGAGACGCAGAGAAGGGGAAGGGCGGCAAGCCGCCACCCTGTCTCCGTGTCTCCGCGTCTCCGCGTGAACCAAATCTCTGCGCCCCTGCGTGAATCCTATCCGCTTCTTCGTCACCCCGGACTTGATCCGGGGTCCCGCTTTCCGCCTCTGGCCGCAAAAAGCGGGATGGCGGGTCAAGCGCGGCATGACGACGTGTTGATTTGCTCCGCGCCCAATTGACTCCCCTCTCCAACCCGATATGACAGCGTTGTCTGAAAAGGAAAGCCATTGCCCGAACTGCTCGTTCTTCAATCGGTCTGGGGCCTCGACAAATGCCCCGGTTTCGACATCGAAAGCCGCCTCGACGAAGCGCTCGGCCAGGTCGTCGCCGCGGGCTTCGACGGCGTCGGCGTCAACCTCGCGCGCACCGCGCGCACCGACGGGGTCGCGCGTGCGATGAACCCGCTCGGCCTCGCATGGGAAGGGCAGGTGCTCGTCCATGACGCGGGTCAGCTCACGCACTGGATCGCCGAAGCCCACCGCCTCGGCGCGCATCACCTCAACGTCCAGATCGCTGGCCCGACCGCCGATTTTCGCGCCGCGCTGCGCCTGATCGACAGCCTCGTCGCCGCGGCGAAGGACGCGCCGCTCCCCGTCTGGTTCGAAACCCACCGAGGCCGCCTCACCAACGACCTGCTCTTCACGCTGCAATTGCTCGACGAACGCCCCGGATTTCCGCTCACCGCCGACCTGTCGCATTATCCGGTCGCGGGCGAGATGGAGTTGCCGTTGCGCGACGACCAACTCGCCGCGATCGAAACGATCCTGCAGGGCAGCCATAATTTCCACGGCCGCGTCTCGACGACGCATCAAGTCCAGGTCGCGCTGGACGCGCCCCAGCATGCCCGTTGGCTCGACCAGCATATCGCCTGGTGGCGCCGCGGTTTCGAACTGTGGCTCGAACAGGCACGCGACGGCGACGCGCTGACCTTCATGTGCGAACTCGGCCCGCCGCCCTACGCGATCACCGCGCCCGACGGCAGCGAACTGACGAACCGCTGGGACGAGGCGCAACGGATGCGCGATATCGTGCGCGGGCTGTGGAGCGAGGTGAGCGGGACCGCATAAGGCTCCCCTCCCTGAAAGGGAGGGGCTGGGGGTGGGTGCGCGCGTCTGCGCGCCGGAAGAAGTAGCAGCCGTCGCGCCTGAAAAGCATCGGCCGGGGCGTCGAGCCCCGCCCAATGCTGGACCCACCCCTGGCCCCTCCCTTTCAGGGAGGGGAAGAGAGTGGAATTGCCTCACACCATCACCATATCCCGCCAGCGCGCGAACGCCGCATCGGCTTCATCGCGCCCGACCTTCGGCAGAAACTCCGCATCATAGCGCGCCAGCCGGTTCAGATCGCTTGTCCCGAACAACCCCGCACCCATGCCCGCCGCCAGCGCCGCGCCATAGGCACTCGCTTCGCGCACCGCATGACGTCGCACCGGCCGCTGCAACGCGTCGGCCTGCAACTGCAACAATGTGTCGCTCGCCGACAATCCGCCGGCAACGGGCAAGGCTTCGGGCACCGGCAAGGCACCTGCGATGACATCGGCAATCTCGCGAAAGCGAAAGGCGATGCCCTGCAACGCCGCACGCGCGACCTGTCCCGGTCCGTCGGCAAAGCTCAACCCCGCGATCAGCCCGCGCGCGTCGAACTTGCCGTGCGGCGCGCCCATTCCCGCGAGCGACGGCCGGACCACGACATGCCCTGCGTCGGCGACCGATGCCGCCGCGGCTTCCATCGCTGCGGGCGAAGCGAACAGCCCCAGCCCGCCGCACAGCCATTCGATCAGCGATCCGGTCGTGATCACCATCCCCTCGACGCAAAATCGCGCCTCGCCGCCCGCGAACGCCAATGCCTCGGCGGGCATGCTGTTGTGGATCGTCTCGGGCACATCACCGGTCCCCGCCATCAGCACGCCCGACGTGCCATAGGTTGCTTTCCAGTCGCCGCGCCCCAGCGCGCCATGCGCGACCATCGCCGCCTCCTGGTCGGCGATCAGCGCAGTGATCGGGACGCGCGCGCCGAGCACCGCCGGGTCGCTCTCGGCAACGGGGCCCCAGCTCTCGACCTGCGTCGGAAACATCGCCGCGGGCAGGCGCTGGTGCGCCAGCAACGCCGCGTCCCAGCCGCTGCCTTTCGCATAGTCATAATAGCCGGTCAGCCACGCCGCCGACGCATCGGTGACATGCGCGCCGCTCAGCTTGAAGGTCAGCCAGCTATCGAGTGTGCCCCATTGCAGATCGTCGGGATTACGCCCCGACAGCGCGATCGCTGCGGGCAGTTTCGCCGACGGCACCTGCGGCCAACCGGTGAAGCCCGCCGCGCGCAGCGCCTTAAACTCGTCCATCCCGCGCAGATCGCTCCACACCAGCATCGGCGCGACCGGCTCGCCTGTCGCGCGGTCCCACAGGATGATGCTCGCGCGCTGCGTCGTCACGCCGATTGCGGCAACATCGGCAATGCTCCGCCCCGCAGCGGCGAGCGCACCGTCGATTACCGCGCGGCAGATCGTCCAGACCTCGGCGGCATCCTGCTCAACAAAGCCGGGGGACGGGAAGCGGCTGGCGATCGGCCTTTTATCAACGCCCAACACCATCCCCGCCGCATCGACAAGCATCGCCCGCGCCCCCGTCGTACCCGCGTCGAGCGCAAGGAGGAGGTGGCCGTGGCTACTCACACCGCGCTCCCACTATCGTCATTGCGAGCGAAGCGAAGCAATCCAGAGTGCGCGTAACCGCTCTGGATTGCTTCGCTTCGCTCGCAATGACGACGCATTTACACATCGGGTATTAGATTCCCCGGATTCATAATTCCCACGGGATCGAGAGCCTGCTTCAATCGCCGCAGCAACGCCACGCCATTCTCGCCCAGATCATGGTGCAGATACGGCTTGCGAAGCCGCCCCGCGCCATGATGGTGCGCGACCCCGCCGCCATGTTTCGCGGTCGCTTCCATGATCTCGCGCCAGCCGGCGAAATAGGCGGGCTCCATCTGCGCGCTGTCCTCGAACGTTGCGGCAAAGCTGAAATAGAGGTTGATTCCCGATCGATAGACATGGCTGCTGTGCGCCGACGCGTTGATCACGCCAGGAATTTCATTCAGCGCCGCGATGCTCGCATCATAAATTGCGCCAATTTCGCTCCAGCGCCCCGAAATCTCGACCGTGTCGGCGACATAGCCGCGCTCGAACATGTCGCGCCAACTCGGCACATGGTTGCGCTTTTCGATCCACTGCTTCGCCGCCATCGGATCGCCCGCTTCGAGCCCCGCGCCCGCGCAAATCTCGTGCATCGCCGCCAGTTCGGCGTCGACACGCGCTTTCGGTCCCTCATGCACCATCAACAGCATCGCCTTGCCGTCACGTTCATAGTCGCGGAACAATCGCCGCACTTCGCGCCCGTCATATTGGCGCATCACCGGCGGGCGCCAGTCGGCTCGGACGATCTGCCGCTGCGCTTCGAACCCGGCGCGCATGTCGTTTGCATAGAAGATGCTGTAATCGCGGTGCGGCGCCTTGGCGCGCAGCGAGAAGGTCACCCCGGTGATGACACCCATCGTGCCTTCGGCGCCCATCAGCAGATGGCGCAGGTCCGGCCCTGCCGCGGCGCGCACCGCCTTGCCCAGCGTCACCAGCTCGCCATTCGGCAGCACCGCCTCGATCGAATGGATGATATCCTCGATATTGCCATAAGCCGTCGAAAATTGCCCCGACGCGCGCGTCGCGACCCAGCCGCCGACGCTGCTGATCGCGATCGACTGCGGCCAGTGGCCGATCGTAAACCCATGCGCCGCGACCGCCTCTTCGGCCTCCATGCCGTTGAGCCCCGCATCGAAGCTCGCGAGCAGATCGTCGCTGTCGATATAGCGCACGCGCTTCATGCCGCTCATGTCGAGCAGGATCGCTTGTGGAGTCGGTTCGATCCCGCCGCAAACCCCGCTACCCAGGCCGAACGGGATCAGCGGCACGCGCTTCTCCGCGGCGAGCTTCACGATCTTTTGCACATCGTCGACCGACTGCGGCCGCACGACGCAACCCGGCGCGGCGACGGCTTCGCCGCGCCAATCGCGCAGATGCTTGACCGCCCATTGGTCGTAGCGCCGTGTGTTCAGCGTATCGGCATCGCTCGCGACGCGGTCGGCGCCGATCGCGCTGGCCAGAGCTTCGGTTATCGAACGCATTTCACTCTCCCAAAAGCCTGCGGCTCGCATCGTTGATGGCTCGGCAATGCGCGATTTGCGCTGCCGTCATCGCGTCATCCCAGCCAAGCAGCGCACCCATCGCCTCGGCGGCGGGCGCAAGCGCCGCAAGACCCGCACCCTCATCAAACCACGCCCGCGCGCTGCGGCGCACCCAATAATCCTCGAGCGTCGCCGCGCCCTCATGCGTGACCGCGCGCCTCGCCTCGGCCGCGACATCGCCGCCCGCGATGACGATTTCGTTCGCCTCGTCGCCATAGAGCCCGGCCAACCGTTCGGCGGCGAGCGGATCGAGCCCGTCCAGCCTTGCTGTGCGCGACCCGCCGGGCAGCGGCGCATCGGCGGTCGCACAGTCCTGCGCGGTCTGGCCCAACCGTTCGACCGCCAGATCGACGACGCGCTCGGCCATCGCGCGATAGGCGCTGAGTTTCCCGCCCGCGATCGAGATCATCCCGCTCGGCGAGGTCCAGATCTCGTCCTTGCGCGACACCTCGTTCGCCTTCTTCCCCGGCTGCGCGATCAACGGGCGAACCCCCGACCATAGCGACACGATTTCGGCATCGCGGATCGGATCGATGGTCAGCGCCGCCTCGGTTGCGCGCAGCAGATAGTCGATGTCCTCGCGCGTCGGCGCGGGCCAGTAATCGGCGCCATCATGAAACACATCGGTCGTGCCGATATAGGTGAAGGCGCCGCGCGGCACCGCGAAGATGCTGCGCTTGTCGGGGGCGCGGATGATGGTCGTTGCTTCAATCGGCAGGCGCGCGCGCGGCAGCACCAGATGGATACCGCGGCTCATCGACATGCGCGTATCGCTTTCGCCCGCTTCGAGCCCGCGCACCGCATCGACCCATGCGCCCGCGGCATTGACCACCAGCTTCGCCTTGATGCGCGCGCCCAGATTGTCGCCCAGCGTCGAGGTCGCGACCAGCCCGTCGCCGGTCAGGTCCGACGCCGCCGCATGGTTGATCACCACCGCCCCGGCGCCCTGCGCGCTGCGGATATTGGCGAGAACCAGCCGCGCATCGTCGGTCAGAAATTCGGGATAAAGCACCGCGCCGTTCAGCCGCTCGGTGCGCATCAGCGGCTCGCGCCGCTGCAGTTCGGCGAGTCCGATCACTTCATGCTTCTCGGCCTCGGGAACCCCGCCCAATTTCTCGAAGGTCCATAGTCCCGTCCGCAGCTTCGCGGTCATCGCCATGTTCGTCGTCGGGATCAGAAAGGGCGACAGCCGCGTCAGATGCGGCGCGATCCGGCGCAATATCTGCCGCTCCGACGCCGCTTCCTTGACCAGCGCAATATCGCCCTGCGCCAGATAGCGCAGCCCGCCATGGATCATCTTCGACGACCGGCTGCTCGTCCCGCTCGCATAGTCGCGCGCCTCGACCAGCGCGACCGACAGCCCGCGCATCGCGGCATCGCGCGCAATCCCCGCGCCGGTGATCCCGCCGCCGATCACAGCAAGATCGAAGCTGCGCGATTCCAGCTCGGCAAAGACCTGCGCACGGCGGCGCGCATCGAGCGACATGCTGTTCATGCGCTCACGCTAAGCGCATCACAGGTGCATTGGTATTGCATAATGGGAATGATATGGTGCGGTCCATGAACCTCCGCCGCCTTCGCCATTTCGACACGCTCTACCGCCTCGCTAGCTACGCGCGCGCCGCCGACGAACTCGGTCTCACGCAATCGGCGCTCACGCGCTCGATCCAGAAGCTCGAGGAAGAGCTTGGCGCGACCTTGTTCGACCGAACGACCCATTATGTCCGCCCGACCAGCGACGCCGACCGCCTGATCCGCTCCGCCCGCGACGTCATCGCCGCGTCGGCGAATCTCGAACAGGAAGCGCGCGGGCTCGGCCATCCGACCAGCGGCACCGTCGCGGTCGGCAGCGGCCCCTATCCGCTGCAACCTTTGCTCACCGACACGATCGCGCGCTTTGCCGCCGCGCACCCCGGCGTCCGCGTCACCGTGACGGGCGGGCCGTCGGAGCAGCTTCTCGAAACGCTCGTCGACCGTCGTCTCGATCTGGTTGTCTGCAACCGCGCTAAGTTCGCGGCATCCGCCCACGCCGACGAAGTGCTGTGCATCCCATTGCCGCCCGAGCCACTCATGCTCGTCTGCGCGCCCGATCATCCGCTCGCGAAGGGGCAGGGCGAAAGCGCCGATTTCCCCTGGGCGCTCCCGCGTCCCGCGCCGGGCAGCAATCTCCCGCGCGCGCTGCGCGCCCGCTACGCCGCCGGGCAATTTCCCGATTATGAGCTCGATTCGACCGCTGCGTGCCTCGACATGGCCAAGAGCGGCCGCGCGATCACTGTCGTCCCGCGCGCGCTCGCCGCCCGCTCGGGACTGCACCAGATCGCGCTGCCAGCGTCCGAAGTCACGCGCGACGCGATCCACCTCCTCCGCAATCGCAGCCGCAGCGCGCTCGTCGCCGCTTTTGTCGCAGTGCTGCGCGAGGTCGCTCAGGCCGATACGATCGCGTCGAACAGCGCCGCGTCGGCCGAACCCGCACGGTAGAACACCGGCGGCTGCCCGAACGGCGCCGCGACCGTCACATCGCTCCCGCCGACATAGCGCCGCCCCGACCAGACATGCACCCAGTCGGCCCCCGCGGGCAGATAAGTCGTCCACTCGCTTTTCCCCGCCGCGATCACCGGCGCGACGAGCAGGTCGGGGCCGAGAAGATACGACGTCTGGATCGCATAGGTCTCCGCGTCGTCCTCGAAATGCAGGAACAGCGGCCGCTGCACCGGCAACCCCGTCTCCGAAGCCTCCTTCGACAACCGCCGCAGATAAGGCGCCAGATGCGCGTAAATCCGCGTCATCTTTGCGAAATGCGCGAGCAGCTCGGGATCGTCGTCATATTGCGCATTCTGCCGCGGCCGATTGCCCTCATGCGTCCGCATCATCGACGTGAACGCCGACATTTCGGCCCAGCGCATCGCGAGTTCGGCATCGCGTGTCGTGTCGAAGAGGCTGGTGTATCCGCCGCAATCGCTATGATGATGCGCATTGCCGAGCATCCCCGCCGACAGCGCTGCACAGATCACCGTGCCGATCCCGTCGTGTCGGCCGAAATCGACCGCCTGGTCGCCCGCCCACAGCATCGGGCAATGGCCTTGCACGCCCGTCGCGCCCGACCGCATGAAAACCATCGTCTCGCCCGTCGCGCCGCGCCCCGCAACGCCCTTGGCATTGACCTCGCCCCAAAGCGCAGGCCAGCGATTGTGCGCGGTCATCCCGCTTTCGCCATTTGCCAGCCGCACGTCGACGGGCAGATATTCGCCAAAGTCGGCCATCCAGCCCGACAGTCCGAAATCGATCATCTTCTCGCCGATGATCGTATCGGCGAACCACGCCGCCGCCGCCGGATTGGTGAAGTCGACATGGCCGCAATCGAACTCGCCAAAGTCGATCACATAGGGCTCATCCTTCGTCGGATGCATCACCATGAAACCCTGCGCCGCCGCCTCGGCATAGAGCGGGCCGTCGACCGCCAGATAGGGATTCACATAGCCGAGAAAGCGAATGCCGCGCTCTTTCAGCTCGGCAATCCGCGCGGGCAATTCGGGATAACGCTCGGCATTCCACTGCCAATCCCAGAACAGCCGGTTGCCGAAGCTGGTGATGCGCAGCCCGACCCAATCCTCGCACCACAGCCCCGATACCGCGACCCCGGCATCCTCATAGATCTTCAATCGCGCAAAGCTGTTGTCGCCATCCTTCAACCCGATGACCGCGCCTTTCAGCAGCCATTCGGGAAGTGGCGGCTGGCGCCCGAAGCGCTCCGACAGCGCCGACACCAGATCGGCAAAGCGCGGCCGCGCCCATAATTCAACCTGCGCGGGAATTTCCCACATTTCGACTTCATGAAAATCGGCGGCGCGAAAATCGAACGCCGCATAGGCAAAGCTGTCGATATGCAGCGCATAGCGCCGCGAACTGACAAAGGTCGGCTGCGGATAATTGGTGTGCGCATAACTGCCGCCGCCGCCCTTGCGATGCGCCTCGACCTGTTTGAACAAGGGCGATGCCGGATCGCGGCCGACGCCGGGTTCGCTCGACCACAAAGGAAAATGCCGCCCGCGCAGGTCGAAATAAGAGAATTGCTCGCCGCCGCCCCACACATGCTCGCCCGCCTCGGCGGCAACGCGCAGCCACAATCGGTTGAGCGTCGGGTCGAGCGCCTTCAACGCGATCTTCGCATTGTCGCCTTCGCCCGACAGCGTCGCTTCGAGCAACCAAGGCGCCCCCGCATTCTCGGCAAAACGCACGACGTCGCCCGCCACTTCGACATGATCGAGCGCGATCCGCTCGATCACCTCTTGGCGCACATCGAAATGGCCCAGCTTCGAATGAACATGCGGCTCACCGCGCCCGATGAAGAAACAGGGCGCGCCTGCCTTGTGCGAAAGGATCGTCTGCCCGCCGAGGCGAAGCGCAAAACCGGTGTCGAGCACATCAAGCGCCATGGGGGAGGATCCTTTTTTTTACGCCGCCTATCAACCCCACATGTCGCCCCCGCGAAGGCGGGGGCCGCTCGAAGTCGAACACAGCGGCCAAGTTTCAAACCAACAACGGCCCCCGCCTTCGCAGGGGCGACCTATTCATTTCGCGCGCAGAGACGCAGAGATTTTTGGTTCACGCGGAGACGCGGAGACGCGGAGGGTTTGGGAATAGAGCGTGGCTCAATTGTCCACCGTCGCGCGCGCCCCTTTCGTCACCCCGGACTTGATCCGGGGTCCCGCTTTTCACCGTCGCTGAGCGGGATCCCGGATCAAGTCCGGGATGACGAAGAGAAAGAAACTTCTCCGCGTCTCCGCGTCTCCGCGCGAAATTCTTCTCCTCTGTGCCTCTGCGCTAATATTCTTCATAAAAACCCCCGCCGCCTTGGCTAGCGACCCACGGCGGGGGCAGGGGATGTTCAGAAATTCATCCGCGCGGTGACACCGAAATAACGCTCGGCATCGCGCGGGGTGATCTGGCGCATGAACGACGTGCCGTTCGGGATGCGCTGGATCACGAACTGCTTGTCGGTCAGATTCTTGACGATGAACGACAGGCTGTATTTGTCGTCGTCGGTGCTCACCTTCACGCCCGCATCCCAGATCGCATAGGCGCCCTGGAACGCATTGGGGTTCTGGTTGATGTCGAACTGGGTGCGGCTCTGATAGACGAGCGAGCTGTTCAGATCGACGTTGAACCCGTCGATATTGAGCGGCAGGCGCCAGTCCATCGTGACCGTGCCCTTATATTTCGGGGCGAAGGGCAGGGGCTTGCCGTTGATCGCATCGGCACAGGTCACCGCGGCGCCCGGCGGGCAGATGAACTGGTTGATGTGCGCATCGGTATAGTTGAAACCGCCCGACAGCGAGAAATCGTCGGTGATCGCGGCGTTGAAGTCCATTTCGATCCCGCGCGTCGACACCGTGCCTGCATTGGTCAGACGCGTGACGACCTGACCCGCGACGATGTCGAGGAAGTTCGCCTGATAATTGTCATATTTGGCATAGAAGCCCGCGATGTTCAGCGTCAGGCGGCGGTCGAACAACCGCGTCTTCAGGCCCACTTCATAGGCATTCGACTTTTCGGGGTCGATGCGGCCGGTGTCGCGCGCCAGCATGTTGAAAAACACGTTGAGCGCCGGGCCCTTATAGCCGCGCGTATAGGTGGTGTAGGCGATGATATCATCGGTCAGGTCGTACTGCAGGCCGGCATTGCCCGACCAGCCATTGTCCTTGATCGAGCCCGCCGAAGCGAAGGCGGGGTTCACGCCCGTGAACGCCGCCGTCTGCGTCGACCGGCGCGCAAAGTCATAGCTGACCTTGTCCTCGGTATAGCGCAGACCCAAAATGCCGCGGAACGCGTCGGTGAAATTGAGCGTGCCCTGACCGAACGCCGAATAGCTCGTCAGCTTGGTCGTGAAATCGGCGTTGCCCTCGTTGGTCGTATAGGTCGACGATCCGGCGGCGCAGGGCGTCAGCCCGCCGACGGTCGGAAGCGTCGAAGCGGTGCAGGCGGTCACCGTGCGGTTGAAGAAATCGACTTCCTTCGTGTGGTAATAATAAAGGCCTGCGACATATTCGAAGAATTGCGGGTTCGCCGACGCGATGCGCAATTCCTGTGTGAACTGGTCGAATTTCAGGTCGCCGCGATCGTGCGAGCGGACGTCGCCTGCGGCCGTACCGGTGTTGACGTAACGCGGCGCATCCGACCGGAAATCGCCGTCGCGCTGCTGGAAGTTGTACCAGTGACGATAGGCGGTGATCGACGTCAGCGTGACGCCGCCCAGGTCGAGATCGATCTGACCCGAAACACCGCTATTCTTGTCCTTGGTATAGGGATCGAGGTCGTTGTCGATATCCTTGTTCTTGCCGTCGAGCGTCAGCGGCGCGAGGCTCGGGATGAACACCGCATTGTTGAATGCCGAGGAAAAGACGGTTCCGATGCTGTCGGCGAACCCATTGTCGCTATTCTTCGAATAATCGGCGATCAGCGTGATCTTCAGGTTATCGGCCGGCTCGGCGATCAACTTGCCGCGCACGCCCCAATGTTCATAACCGTTGACCTTATGGTCGTTGAAGACGTTGCGGGCGTTGCCGTCATATTGCGACCAGAAGCCGGTGAGCGAGGCGCGAATACCGTCGCCGATCGGGCCGCCGATGCTGCCGCGGATGCGATATTCATTGCCCTCGTACCAGGCCGCGTCGACATAGCCGCCCAGCTCGTTGCCGGGTTCGCGCGACACGATGTTGATCACGCCGGCGCTGGCATTCTTGCCGAACAGGCTGCCCTGCGGGCCGCGCAGCACTTCGATGCGCTCGACGTCGAGGAAGTCCGACGTCTGCTGGCCGGTGCGCGCATAGACGACGCCGTCGATCACGGTCGAAACCGAAGGCTCGACCCCCGACGAGAAGCTGATCGTGCCGACGCCGCGGATCGAGAGAGCGGAGTCCTTGTTGGTGTTGCCCTTGCGGAAGGTCAGCGTGGGCACGCGCTGGAAAAGCTGTTCGGCCGAATTGACGTTCGAGCGTTCGAGCTGTTCGCCCGACACGACCGAGATCGCGACCGGCACGTCCTGCAGATTCTGCTCGCGCTTCTGCGCGGTGACGATGATGTCCGTCGATGCGAAGGGCGCGTTGGCTTCGGCCGGGGCCTGCGCGGCCGCGTCTTGGGCTGCGGCGGGGGCAGCGATCATCGCCATTCCCAATGCCGTCGTGATTGTCAGATAGGCTTTGGCTTTCGACGAAACCATATTCAGATCCTCCCTTGATGCGCTGCCGTTCGGTATGTCAATTAATTCAATTGACAATCTCGAGCCGACCCATGCGCGCTATTATTTTTGTGGTCCAATAGAGAAATGTCGCGATGCCATGTCCATATGCTATGGCTTGCAGGACAGTGCGAGGAACTGGCTATGCGCTCGGGCTCGCGTGTCGGCCTTGTCATCAGCAACCTTTCCCTTGTCGTGACGGATCGCGCGTCCGCTTCGACATCAGGCCGCGAACTTATGTCGCTCGCAGCCACGAATCGGCTGAAAGGCGCCATTGCCCACCAGCCGACCTAGGGATGCGCGTCAAAATCATTGCAGTCTAATCGAGAAATGTCGGTATATTATGTCCAAATGCTATGACTTGAGCATGGTCCGTCGGTGACGGGTTGCCGACTTCCCCATCATCGTCACCCTCGAACGCGACACGTGGCTCGTTCGACTTGATCCGGGGTCCCGCTTGAAGTCGAAACCAGTGGGCGCCTCAAGAAGCGGGATCCCGGGTCACGCCCGGGACGACGGAAGTGGGGACGGGGTGTCCGCTCCCCAATATAAAACAAATACCGCCTTCAATTAGGTCTTTCCTACATTATTCGGCCGTGTCAGCCTTCATCCGGCTCTTTCATTCGGTGAACAAAAAGGTGGTCGCTGCCCTGATTGCGGGTACGACCATGATCGGACGTGCCTCGCACATCCAGCACGCCGCGACTTGCAAATCGGCGCGCTCATAGGGCTGAACTTTCCTGAACTTTGGAATATTGCGCGGCCCTTGCGCCGACCCGATCCGGATCCAGCCGGGCGATGTCCAAAGAGGGCAGCGACAGCTCCCCACCCCAAACCCGACACGCACAGGCCCACCGGGGGTGCCCCCCCTATTGCAACGCCACCACGCGCTTAACATGCGCCAGACACGCCTCGGTCTCGCGCGCCACATCGGCGTTCAGCCACGCAACAATCTCGGGCGTCGGCCCGATATCGGGCTCCAGCAGCGCGAAATCGAGCGTGACGGGCGGCGAAATCGGGCGCACCGCGACCCCCAGCCGGTGAAAGCGCGGGGCGCTGAACGGCTCGGCGATCGTCACGCCCAGCCCGGCTTCGACGAAGGCATATAATATCTGCGAATGCTGCGTCTCCAGCCGCCGCGATACGCTGATGCCCGATGTTTCCAGCGCGGTGTCGATCCCGGTCCACAGCGCGTCGGCTTCGTGCATCGGGCCCACAAACTCCTCGCCCGCCAAATCCGATATCGCCAGTCGTTCGCGCGCGGCGAGGGGGTGGTTGGCGGGCAGGATGCACACATATTCGGCGCGCGCGAGCGGCGTCGACCTGATGCCCTCGCGTCCCTGCATATCGACCCCGACGCCCAGGTCGGCCTGTCCCAGGAACACGCGCTCCTCGATCGCGCGTTGCCCAAGCGATTCGACGATGATCTTGATGTCGGGATAGAGGATGCGAAAGCGCGCGATCACCGCCGGCAGGATCGCCATCGCGATCGCCGCCAGCGCCGCAATCCGCACCGTGCCGACCGGGTGCGCGCGAATGCGCCGCGCCGCCTGGTCGAGCAGGTCGAGCCCCGCATAGCTTCGCCGCACCGCTTCATACAGCGCCTGCGCCTGCGCCGTCGGATGCACGCGCGCGCCGCGGCGGTCGAACAGGCGAAATCCGACCGCGCGCTCCATGTCGGCGATCAGCCTGCTGACCGACGGCTGGCTGATATTCAGCATCGTCGCGGCGGCTGTAATGCCCCCGCTCATCATAACGGCGCGAAACGCCTCGACCTGTCTCATTCGCATAGGTCATAGTATAGACGTATGATTGCTGGATGCAATTCGATTGGATGCGATGGACGATGTTACGCTACGTGGCACCTTAGACAACATCGGGAGAGTGAAGATGGATTTCTCGGCCCAGCGCGAACAATTCGCCAACGAAGGCTATGCGGTCTTCGAACGCATCCTCGAAGGCCCACTGCTCGACCTGCTCCGCGAAGAATGCGGCCGGGTGATCGACCGCGAGGATGCACGGCTCGACAGCCTCGGCGTCGAGGTCGACGGCATCAGCCACAAGGGCAAGCGCTATTTCGCCGGCGAATGCCAGCGCCAACAGCCGGATCTGCGCAAGATGCTGTTCAGCGAAACGATGGCCGATATCTGCCGCGCGACGCTCGGCGACGATGCCTATTTCTTCTACGATCAATATGTCGTGAAGGGCGCCAGCGAAGGCATGCCGTTCAGCTGGCACCAGGATTCGGGCTATGTCGTCGGCAACGGCGGCCCCGCCGATCACAAGCCGTACCTCACCTGCTGGTGCACGCTCGACGACACGACGGTCGCCAACGGCACCGTCCGCATCCTGCCTTTCTCGCAGGCGCCCGATACTCGCAACGGCATCGTCCCGCACATCCGCCAGCCGGGCAGCAACGACCTCGTCGGCTATACCGGCGACAGCGAGGGCGTGACGCTCGAAGTCCCCGCGGGCAGCGTCGTCGCTTTCTCCAGCCTCGCGCTCCATGCGACCGGATCGAATTCGACCCCGAACATGCGCCGCGTCTACCTCGCGCAATATTCGCCCGAACCGATCCTCAACCCCGGCACCAACCATCTCCGCCGCAACGCGATCGCTTTCCTGCGCGGCGGCAGCCAGGTGACCTTCAACTGAAGGAGGATATCATGATCGATCGTCCCCGCATCGTCGCACTCGGCGGCAACGCCACTGCCGGCGGATCGGCCGAGCGCCTGCTCCGCCACGCGCTCATGCGCTGCGAAGCGGAAGGCGCGGAGACAAGCCTCTTCGCGGGCGAGGCGATCGACCTTCCGATGTACGCCCCGCACCGCAGCGAACGTTGTTCGAAGGCGCAGGCGCTGATGGCCGCGCTGCGCGATGCCGACGGCATCATCGTCGCATCGCCCGCCTATCACGGCACCGTGTCGGGGGTGGTCAAGAACGCGCTCGACTATGCGCAGGATCTTGTCTCGGACGCGCAGCCCTATTTCGATGGCCGCGCAGTGGGATTGATTGCGGTCGCCGGCGGGTGGCAGGCGGCGGGGAGCACGCTTGCGACGCTGCGCTCGATCACCCATGCGTTGCGCGGCTGGCCCACCCCGATGGCGGTCACCGCCAATTCCAGCCAGCCGCTTTTCGATCCCGACGGGATGCTGACCGATCAGGGTATCGCGTCGCAGCTCGACATCATGACCGGGCAGGTCGTGACCTTCGCGCGAATGAAGCGCGCCTATGCCGATGCAGGCAAAGCCGCCTTGACGGCCTGATCTCCGAACGGACCGGAAGGCAGTCTTCGATGCCTTCCGGTCCGTTCGGAGCATATCAGAACTTTACGCTAAGCCCCGCCGTGATCCGGCGATCGGTGAGGCCCTGGAAACAGAGCAGCGCCTTGTCGTTCACGCAATATTGGTTCTGATCGCCGCGCAGCAGGTTGATGCCCTCGACGCCGACGTTGATATTCTCGGTGATGTCGTAGTTGATGCTGGCGTTGAGCTGTCCGCGTGCGCCGTTGATCAGCGGCAGCCCAAAGAAGAACGGATCGTTCGACACATAGCTTGACCGCCACGTGTAGCGCAGGCGCGCGTTCAGCCCGTATTTGTCGTAGAACAGCGTCGTATTGTAGGCATATTTCGACAGGTTGGTCAGCGAGATCAGATCCTGCGAACCCGGATGGCCGAGCTGCGTGAACACGGTCCGCGGACCATCGGCGACGCGATATTCGCGCGCCGAGCCGCCCGCCTTTTGATAGGTGAAGTTGCCGATAAAGCCGAAGCCCGAGGCGAAGCCGAGCACATCTTCCCATGCCGACAGATCGTGCTGGAATGCGACTTCGATACCCGTTTGCGTCGTCGTTCCCGGAACGTTGAAGGTCGAACTCCGGGGCACGCAGATGCCGACCCCCTGAATGGGGTTATTGATGTTGCGGTTGGCGATCGGGTTATAAATGCCGCCGCCCGGGCAGGCGGGATCGATCGAGATATTGAGATTGCCGTTCGCGTCGAGGTTCGGCGCCGGATCCTCCTGCCGCTGCGCGAACAGGTTGGTGCGGCTCTTGTGAAAGAAGCCGATGCTGATCAGGCTCGACGGCGCGAAATAATATTCGCCCGACAGGTCGAACGACCACACCGCTTCGGGGACGAGGCCGGGATTGCCGACCGCGACCGGTGTGTTCGCACCGGTGCCGAACGAAAAGGACGTCGACAGCGTGTCGAAATTCGGACGGCGAATGTCACGCGCGATGCCGGCGCGGACCAGCAGCTTGTCGGCGGGTTCGAGGACGAGGCTAAAGCGCGGGAGCAGGAAGTTGTACGAGCTTTTCGCGACGGTCTGGCCGGTGACCGCGCCATTCGCGATATTGTTGCCCGTCGACGACAGCTTGGTGTGAAGCCAGCGGAAACCCGCATTGCCGCGGACGGGCATGCCGGCAATCTCGCCCTCCATATTCGCCTGGAAATAGGCGGCGTTCGTCGTTTCCTTGATCTTGAAGAAACCCGCAAAGGATTCGGTTGGCGTCGCCAGCGAGGCGACGGCCGGACCTTGCGTGCGCGCCGCGTTGCTTGCGGCAATGGCTTCGTTGAGCGACGCCAGCACGCTCGCCGGGTCGCGGAACGCCAGCCCGCCGTCGATCAGCAGGAAGTCCGGGAAATAGAGGCGGCGCCCGTCGGCGGCATTGAAGTTGCTGGGGCCCGGGATCAATATGTCGGAAAACAGGTCGCCCGACGGCCGGTTCCACGCGCTGGTCGTGTTCGTCAGGCTGACATTGTTCGAAAATTCGCTGTTCTCGGCCGATGTCCGGTTCCAGCGCCAGCCGAAATCGACCGAGGTGACGAACGGGTTGAGGTCGGTCGTGTCATAAGTGAAATCGAGCCGCGCAGCGCGCTCCTGATTGTCGGTCGAATTGGCGCCCTGCGTGACCTGCTGTAGCTGATAGTTCGCGGGGTCGAGCAATTGCGCGGTCGTCGGCGCAAAGGGGCTCGCCTGATCGATGCCGAATTGCAACGTGCCGCCGCGCAGGTCGAATTCGATCGGCACGCCATTGTCGATGCTGCGACCGATTACCGGCTGCGGACCGTTCGGGTTGATGAAGTCGAGCGTCGTCGAAAAATTCGGGAAGTCGGATTTCGAGGTCGACAGCGATACTTCAGCGCGGACATTCAGCTTGTCGGTTGCCTGCCAGTCGGTGCCGAAATCGAAGACGCGGCTCTTGGTGACGCGCGCGCCGGTGTCGCTCGATGTGCGCAGGTTCGGATCGATCACACTTCCGGTCGTGCCGCCGATTCCGATGGTGCCGGCGAGCGCAGCTTCGACGGAGCCAAGGACGATCGGGCCGTTCGGGCCATTGAGCGTGCCGAAATCGACCGTTTCGAAGGCCGTGTTATTCATGGCATCGACAACCGAAGGCGTCGCAGTACCCGAAATCTGGACGCGATGGCTTTGTTGCCCGCGGCGCTGGTTGTTCAGTGTCGCGTCGAAATAGAATTTCAGGTCGTCATTCGGCTTCCACTCAAGCGCGGCGGTGCCGTTATAGGTCTCATATTCGTAATTCTCGAGCCCCTGTTGCAGGAACTGGATACGCAGAAACGGAAAAGCTTCGGCGCTTGGGCCTGAGCCCGGAAGCACCAGCGCGTCGCGGTCGACGCGCGGCTTGAACGACGCGACGTCCTGCCGTGCATAGCTGCCGCTCACCACGATGCCGATTTCGCCGATGCCGGTGTCCCACCGGTTGCCGAGCGTCGCCGACAGGCGCGGCAGCGTCGACTTCGACAGATCGCTATTTTCCATCTGCGCGCGCGCAGCGATCAGCGGGTCCTTAAGGTCCAGCGGGCGGATTGTCCGCAGGTTGATCGTGCCGCCGACAGATCCTTCGATCGTCTGCGCGGTCGGAACCTTGGTGACCTCGACCGACGCGATCAGCGCAGCGGGCAGATCTTCGAAGCTGATGCCCGAGCGACCGGCGCCCGATCCCACTGTCGACACGCCGTTGATTTCGGTGCGGTTCGCATCGGTGCCGCGGATCTGCACTGCGTTGCCGACGCCTGCCTGCCGGGTAATCTGAACCCCGGTGACATTTTCGAGCACTTCGGCGAGGTTCTGGTCGGGCAGCTTGCCGATATCTTCGGCCTGGATGACCTCGACGATATTGTCGGTGGCGCGCTTTTCGCCCAGCGCGGTGGCAAGGGAGCTGCGAATGCCGGTGACGATGATCGCATCATCGCCCACTTCGTCGGTGGCAGACGTTTCGGCGGCCGCATCCTGTGCAAAGGCCGGCGTGGCGAGCATCGCCATCGCCGTCGATCCCAGCAGCGCCGCCGCGAAATTGATGTTGCCGCGCGAAACGCGCACGAGGCTGCCCCGAATCATCCCACTCTCCCTCAATGACTTTGTTTGGAGGCAGGCTCGTCTTGTCAGACCAATATGTCAACCCATCTTGTATACCGAAATGCGGTTGATATTGTCCTACCTGTTGTGTAGTCCAGTTTGCAAGAATCATAAGAAGGGTGAGGCGCAGTGCAGATGAGGGTGGTTCTAACGATAGCGATGCTGGTTTCGACGGCGCACCCAGCGCTGGCGCGCGACATGCTGGTATCGGATCAGGTTCAGTATAAGGCGGCGGTGAAAAAGGCGCAGCCGGGCGATACGATCATCCTTGGCGACGGCGAATGGCGCGACTTCCAGATCGTCTTTACCGGCACCGGCACGGCCGCCAAGCCGATCACCCTGACCGCGCAGACCAAGGGCAAGGTGCTGCTCACCGGCCAGTCGAACCTGCGCATCGGTGGTCAAAACCTTGTGGTTTCGGGGCTCGTCTTCAAAAATGGCGCCAGCCCGACCGATGAAGTGATCAGCTTCCGGCGCGATTCGAAAACGCTCGCGACCGACGTGCGCGTGACCGAGGTCGTCATCGACGGGTTCAGCAAGGCGGACCGCCGTGCCGAGGACATTTGGGTCGCGCTCTATGGCACCGGCAACCGCGTCGATCATTCGCATTTCGAGGGTAAGACGAATGCGGGCGTCACCCTCGCGGCCATTCGCCGCGCGGGCGATCCGCTCGACAATCGCCACCGCATCGATCACAATTATTTCGGCCCGCGCCCGCCGCTGGGCTCGAACGGCGGCGAGACGATCCGCATCGGTACCAGCGAGGAGTCGCTGTCGGCGTCGAACACGATCATCGAACGCAACATCTTCGATCGCACCAGCGGCGAGGTCGAGATCGTCTCGATCAAGTCGGGCGGCAATGTCATCCGCGAAAATCTCGTTCTCGAAGCGCAGGGCGCCTTCGTGCTTCGCCACGGCAACGGCAACCTTGTCGAGCGCAACATCTTCCTCGGCAAGGGCGTGGCGGATACCGGCGGCGTACGCGTAATCAACCGCGACCAGATCGTGCGCGGTAATTATTTCGAAGGGCTCGCGGGCACCTCGTTCAAGAGCGCGCTCAGCGTGATGAACGGCGTGCCGAACTCGGTGATCAACCGCTATCATCAGGTCGCGAACGCGCGGATCGAGGGCAACAGCATCATCGACAGCGCGCGCATCACCTTGGCCGCGGGCGCCGATGCCGAGCGTTCGGCAGCGCCCACGGACAGCAAGTTCGAACGCAATCTGATCGTCGGAACAAAGGGGCAGGACCCGTTCCGCGCCGAGGGCGAAATCGGCGGCATCGCGCTCGCCGGCAATGTCGAGGCCAAGGTCGCGAAGCCGTTGCTGGGCGCGGGGGTGGAGCAGCGCGAGGTCAAGCTCGAACGCGCCGCCAACGGGTTGTTGTACCCGACCGATCCAGCGCTCGCCGCGGTCGGCGCGCCGCGCGACCTGAAGCCGGTGACGCGGGCGGAGGTTGGCGCCAATTGGTATCGCGGCGACACGCCCGAAGCGGCGTTCGGCACCGGCGATACGCGCCCACTTACGGCGGGCGCCTCGCTCGCGCAGGCCGTCGCCGATGCGAAGGCGGGCGATACCCTCGCGCTCGCCGCCGGCACCTATGACATCGCGGCGCCATTGACGGTGCAGCACCGCCTGACGATCGCCGGATCGAAGGATGCGAAACCCGTGCTACGCGTGGCCTCCAGCTTCGCGCAAATCGAAGGCGGCGGCGGATTGCAGCTCGAAAATGTCGCGATCGATGCAAGCGGCGCGTCCGGCGACGGCGCGCTGATCGTGGTTGAGAGCGGCGTCGCGCCCAACTATGACGTCGCGCTTGCAGGCGTTTCGGTGCGCGGCCCCGGCAAGGGCCGCCTCAACGGGATCGCGATGGCGCCCGGCACCTTTGCCGACGATGTGTCGATCAAGAACAGCGACTTTGCCGAGATGGGCGTGGTCGTCGCCGCGACCGGCGAACAGGAACCGAAGGGCTGGTATCCGATGGAACGGCTGACAATCGCCGGCAGCCGTTTCGCGCGCGTCGCGATGGTCGCCGACCTGCTGCGTAAAGGCACCGACGAAAGCACTTTCGGTCCGTGGTTCGCGATGACCGGATCGAGCGTTGCCGACAGCGGAATGGACGGTGCTTCGCTGCGCATCTCGGGCGCCCAGCACGCCGACATCGTACAGAATAGCTTTGCGAAGTCGGACGGCATCGTCGTCATTCATTCGGTCGGCGCCCCCGAAACCCGGATCGCCTCGAACGCCTTTGCCGCAACGCCGTCGCCGCGCATCGAGGAACTTGCGTGGAAAGGCCCCCCGCGCGGCCTGATCGAAAACAACGTCGAGGCGCGCCCGTGACCCGTAGTCTTGCACTTCTGCTCGCCGCCGCCACGCTGTCCTCTGCCGCGGCACAGGCGCAAACTCCACCGGCAGCTTCGCCGCAGCAGGCCTATGCGCCGCTCTTCGCGGGCGAGGTCGAGCGCGCCCGGCGGGATGTCGACGCTTCGATCAAGGCGGGCATCAACGTGCCCGTGCCCAAGGACCCGGGCGGCGGCTTCACCCACGAACAGCACAAGCGCAATTACCGTACGATCTTCGAGGGCGGCCAGCTCTTCCGCCTGACCGGCGACGTGCGTTACCGCGATCATGTCCGCGACCTGTTGCTGGCCTATGCTGACCTTTATCCGAAACTCGGACCGCATCCCGCTGCGTCGAACCAGGTTCCCGGCCGCCTCTTTTGGCAGAGCCTCAACGACAGCGTCTTCCTCGTCAACGCGGTGCAGGGCTATGCGGAGATCCGCGGTGCCCTTTCTGCCGCCGACCGCAAGCGCATCGACGATCAGGTGATCCGCCCAATGGCGCATTTCCTCTCGGACGGCTCGCCCGAAGTCATCAATCGTATCCATAATCACGCGACCTGGGCCGCGGCGGGCGTCGGCCTCTCAGGCTATTTGCTCGGCGACCGCGACCTTGTCGACAAGGCGCTGCTCGGCCTCGACAAGAGCGGCAAGGCGGGCTTCCTGCGTCAGCTCGACCTGCTCTTCTCGCCCGACGGCTATTATGCCGAAGGGCCTTATTATCAGCGCTATGCGCTGCAGCCGTTCGTCGTCTTCGCCGCTGCGATTGCGGCGAACGATCCCGACCGCAAGATTTTCGAATATCGCGACGGCATCGTGCTGAAGGCGATCCGCACGGCGATCGACGTAACGCACGATGGCTATTTTCTGCCGATCAATGACGCAATGCCGGACAAGAGCCTGCGCACCGAGGAACTCTATCACGCCGTCGCGATCGCATATGGCGCGACGAAGGATCCGACTTTCCTGTCGATCGCCGACTGGCAGGGGCGCACCGTGTTGACGCCCGCGGGTCAGGCAATGGCCGCCGATCTCGCAGCGGGCAAGGCGAAGCCCTGGCCGTTCGGATCGCGACTGCTTTCCGACGGCCCCGACGGCAAGGACGGCGCGCTTGTGCTCCTGCGCACGAAGCCCGACCCGACCGGCCCGCTGCTCGTCGCCAAGAACACCGTGCAGGGCATGGGGCATGGCCATTTCGACCGCCTCGGCTGGCTCTATTATGACGAGACCGGCGCGGTCGTGACCGACTATGGCGCCGCGCGCTTCCTCAATGTCGAGGCAAAGCGCGGCGGGCGATACCTGCCCGAAAACGATAGCTGGGCCAGCGCGACGATCGCGCACAACACGCTCGTCGTCGATGAACAAAGCCATTTCGCGGGTGACTGGAAAGCCGGTGAGAAATCGGGAACGCGCCAACTCGCTGCGTCGCTCGAAGGACCGACGCGCTATGCGATCGGCGAAATCGACAGCGCGTACAAAGACGTCGAAATCCGCCGCACGCTATTGCTGGTCGAGGTCGAAGGCCTCGCCAATCCCCTCACGCTCGATATCCTCCACGGGACTGGCAGCGGCAGGCATCGCTATGACCTGCCGCTGCATTTTTCCGGGCATATCATCGACAGCGACATCGCGTTCGACCGCAAGCTCGCCGAACGGCCGGTGCTGGGCAAAGCGAACGGCTACGAGCATTTGTGGGTCGACGGTGAAGGGACGAAGGCGGGCAAGGCGCGGCTGACATGGATGCAGGGCAGCCGTTTCTATTCCTATCATATGCTACCGCCCGCGGGTGCGCGTTTCATCGTCGCCGAAAGCGGCGCCAACGATCCCGAATTCAACCTGCGCCGTGAACCCGCGCTGATCCAGCGCGTCGATGGCGCGGCGGACGCGACTTTCGTTAGCCTGCTCGAACCGCACGGCGCCTATGACGCATCGGCCGAGACGGTGGTCGCGAGCAGCGCGCGCGTGTCGGGGCTAGAGCACCGCAAGGAAAAGAGCGTCGATCTGGTCCTTGTCACCCTGGTCGACGGGCGGCGTATCATATTGGCGGTCGCCGACGACGTCGCGGCAGATGCGAAGCACAGTCTCTCCGTCGACGGACGCACCCTCGCCTGGACCGGCCCCGTAGGCCGCCTCGATCTCGCGAAAACCGGAGCGAAAAAATGAGCAATATCAAGGGCCGCTTCCGCTGGTGCGTCATCGCCCTGATCGCGCTCGCGACCGTAATCAATTACATCGACCGCAATGCGCTTGCCGTGATGTGGCCCGAGGTGTCGAAGGAAATCGGCGCGTCGAAGGAAGACTATGCGCTGCTGGTGACGATCTTCATGATCTTCTACGCCTTTGGCCAGTCGATCTTCGGGCGCATCTTCGACGCCATCGGCACGCGCATGGGTTTCACCATCTCGATCGTCGTCTGGTCGCTGTCGATCGCGGCCCATGCGCTGGTCCGCTCGATGCCTTTGCTGATGGTGCTGCGCGCTACGCTCGGGATCAGCGAGGCGGGTAACTGGCCCGGCGCAGCGAAGGCAAATGCGCTATGGTTCCCCTCCCGCGAGCGCGCGCTGGCGCAGGGTATTTTCAACGCGGGCGCATCGCTCGGCGGCATCATCTCGGCGCCTTTGATCGCGCTGCTCTTCGTCCAGTTCGGCTGGCACGGCACCTTTCTGCTGATCGGCGTCCTCGGCTTTGTCTGGCTTGTGCCCTGGCTTTGGTTCTACAAGGCCGACCCCGAAAAACACCCCGGCCTGAGCGAGGAAGAGCGCGAATATATCCTCACCGGCCGCACCGAGGCCGGCCGCGACGACAGCCGCCGCGTGCCGCTGGGCGAGCTGCTGCGTTATCGCCAGAGCTGGGGCGTCATCCTGTCGCGCTTCTTCCTCGATCCCGTGTGGTGGCTCTTTGTGTCGTGGCTGCCGATCTATCTCGCTGAAACCTTCGGCTTCGACGTCAAGCAGATCGGCCTCTTCGCATGGGTGCCCTTCGTCGGGGCGATGCTCGGCAGCCTGTTCGGCGGCTGGCTTTCGGGGCGCATTATCACCGCTGGCGGCGGCGTTCACAAAGCGCGCACGCTGACGATCGCGATCGGCTGCGCGATCATGCTGCCGTCGCTGCTGTTCACCATCGGAGCGAGCGAGCCGCTAAATGCAGTGCTGCTGATCGCGTGCATCCTCTTCGGTTTCCAGATGGCGATCGGCAATATCCAGACGCTGCCGAGCGATTATTTCGGCGGCGGCGCGGTCGGCAGCCTCGCGGGGATCAGCGGCACTGCCGCGGTCGCCGGGACGCTCATCACGACCTGGCTCGTCCCCGTACTCACCAAGACGAGCTACGCGCCGATTTTCGCGCTGAGCGCGGCGATCGTACCGATCTCCTTTCTCTGTTTCTGGCTGATCGGCGGACGCGTCGAACCGGTCGTCACCCCACCCACCAACACCCAAGAATAAGGAACTGCATCACATGAACCTCCAGGGGAAAACCGCGCTCGTCACCGGCGGCGGCCGCGATATCGGCCGATCGGTCTCGATCGCGCTCGCGCGCGCCGGCGTTCGCGTCGCGATCAATTACAACAGCGGTCGCGAAGCCGCCGAGGACACGCTGAAGACCATCAAGGACGCGGGCGGCGACGCTTTCCTGATCCAGGCGGACGTCACCGACAGCAATGCGGTCAAGGCAATGCTCGACGAGGTCGGCATCGCGTTCAGCGGCCGCCTCGACATCCTCGTCAACCTCGCGGGCGGCATGGTCGCGCGCAAGACGCTCAGCGAAATGGACGAAGCCTTCTTCGACCACGTCATGACGCTGAACCTCAAGTCGGTCTTCCTCGTCCTGCAGGCGGCGCAGCCCTTCCTCGGCGAAGGTTCGGCGGTCGTGAATGTGTCGTCGCTCGCCGGCCGCGATGGCGGTGGTCCGGGCGCATCGGTCTATGCCACCGCGAAGGGCGCGCTGATGACCTATACGCGCTCGATGGCCAAGGAACTCGGGCCGCAAGGCATTCGCGTCAATGCCGTCTGCCCCGGCCTGATCGGGACGAGCTTCCACGACATTTTCTCGAAACCCGAGGGTCGCGCCGCAGTCGCCGGCAACACCCCGCTGCGCCGCGAAGGCCATCCGGACGAAGTAGCCGACACGATCGTCTATCTGGCGTCGCCGGCGGCCAGCTTCCTCGCGGGCGTCTGCCTCGACATCAACGGCGGGCTGGGCTTCTCCTGATGCGCCGGCTCGTTGCGACGGCCATCGTTGCCCTGCTCGCGAGCGGGGCGCAGGCCCAGACCCGCGAGCGGACAGATGCGCCGCCGCTCGAGCCGTACAAGATCATATTGGTCGGCGATTCGACGATGGCACCGCACAGCGGCTGGGGCGGGGCGTTCTGCTCGCGCCATGTCAAATCGTCGGTCGCCTGCGTCAACGCTGGTCGCGGCGGACGCAGCACGCGCAGTTATCGGCAGGAAGGCGGATGGGACATTGCCCTCGCCGAGGCGAAGGTGCCGGGCTATCGCGGCACCTGGGTGCTGATCCAGTTCGCGCATAATGATCAGTCGTCGAAGTCCGAACGTTGGACCGACGAGACGACTGAGTTCCCCGCCAACCTCCGCCGCTTCGTCGAAGAGGTGAGGGCGGCGGGCGCAACGCCGGTGCTTGTCACGCCGCTGACGCGCCGCGAGTTCAAGGATGGCAAGCTTCGGAACACGCTCTCCAGCTGGTCCGACCAGGTGCGCGCCATTGCAAAGGCCATGGACGTGCCGCTCGTCGATCTCAACGCGCTGAGCGCCGCGCAGGCGCAGGAAATGGGTGCGGAGATGGCGACGAAGCTCGCGCAGGAACCGCCGACCGATGAAGAACTCGCCGCGGCGAAGGCGGGCACGACGCTGCCCCCTCGACCGGCGCCCGCCGAGCCGGCGCCGATCGCGGGTGATGGCGCGCGCGGTCAGGTGACGCGCAAGTTCGACTACACCCACCTCGGCGACATTGGCGCGGAGGTCACCGCCAAGCTGGTTACGCAGGCGCTTGCGCGCGCGGTGCCGGGGCTGCGGAGCCAGCTCGTTCACTAAATATAGTGTATGTCAAATTGGACTAACCAATCTGACATACATCATTGTTGACAAAATGGCAGACATGCTCGACAGCGTCCGGCAGAACAGAATCGATTTTCAGGGAGAGACGACGTGAATTCTCGCAATCCGATCCGCGCGCGCACGCTGCGCGCCGCGTTGCTGGCTGGTGCTGGTTCGACGCTGCTGATCGCCGCGGCGCCCGCGATGGCGCAGGATGCACCCACACCGCAGGCTGAACCGGAAGAAGACGCGATCGTCGTTACCGGTATCCGCGAGACGATCCAGAATTCGATCAATACCAAGCGCGCGGAAACGGCGATCGTCGACGCGCTGTCGTCGGACGACATCGGCGACATCCCGGCGATCTCGGTCGGACAAGCGATCCAGACGATTACCGGCGCGACGACGCACCGGGAAAAGGGAGACGCGTCGGAAATCGCGCTTCGTGGTCTCGGCCCCTTTTTGTCAAATGCGACCTTCAACGGCCGCGATGCGACGAACGGCAGCGGCGACCGCTCGGTGAACTTCAACCAGTTCCCGTCCGAACTCGTCAACAATATCAAGATCTACAAGACCCAGCAGGCGAGCCTCGTCGAAGGCGGCGTCGCGGGCACGATCGAGATCGGCACGCTGCGGCCGCTCGATTTCGGCAAGCGCCGCCTGCAGGCCGACGTCAAGGCGCAGTATAATCCCTATGGCGACCGCATCGTCGGGTCGGGCGGCATCGGCTGGCGCGGGACCTTGAGCTATGTCGACCAGTTCGCGAACGACACGATCGGCATCGCGATCGGCGTCCAGCGTAACGACACGAACAATCCCGAAGAAACCTTCGCGGCATCGACGACCTGGACCGCGTGCCAGGCCTCGCCCGTCGTCGCGAACAACAATTGCAATGAATATACGCGCGACGAGTATGGACAGAATCTGCCCTTCTATCTCGTCCCCAACGCGTACACGTTCCGTCAGATCAGCGAGACCGACAAACGCGACGCGATTTTCGGATCGATCCAGTGGCGCCCGTCCGATCAGTTCAACATCAACCTCGACGTCCAATATTCGGACCGCACCTATGTCGAGAACCGTCGCGACCTTAACCTGTCCGAAGGCCGCTATGGCCTGACCAATGTCGTCTTCGACGAAAATGGCATCGTTCAGAGCCTCAATGGCCTGAGCTCGCTCGAATCGAACGGCTCCGAGCTGTCGCGGTCGGAAGAATATCTGGGCGGCGGCCTGTCGGTCGAATGGCAGCCGTCGGACCGGCTGACGGTCACCTTGGACGGCAGCTATTCGCGCACCGTCCGCACCGAGATCGAGCGCAATTTCCGCCTGCGCACCGACCCGACCGACGTCAACGGCGTGCGCACCGTCTTTAACAACATGCGCATTCCCTACACCTACTCGATCACGCCGGGCAGTTTCGTGCCGACGATCACGATCGACCCGCGCTTCGACCTCAATAATCACAATCTCTTCTGGGACGATGCGCGCTTCCGCCGCGACGAGAGCAAGCGGCACAACGAAATCTACGCCGGCCGCTTCGACGTCGCCTATGAAATGGACGGCTTCCTCAGCAAGGTTTCGGCGGGCGGTCGCTGGTCGCACCTGACGTACCGCGACTATGACGTGCGCAACGGCGACTTCAACCTGAACCCGGCAATTGCCGAGGACCGCCGCATCAATAATCTCTGCCGCACCGCCTTCCCGCAGCAGGATTATCTGTCCGCAGCCAAGGGCAACACTATCAATAGCTGGGCGACCTTCGATGTCGACTGCCTGTTCCGCGAATATATGGGGGCTGAAGACCCCGGCAATCTGCCCGACACGCGCTCGGTTGCGAACCGCGATGTCACCGAACGCACGCTCGCGGGCTATGTGATGGCCGAATATGACGCCGATCTGGGCAATATGCCGGTGCGCGGCAACTTCGGCGTGCGCGTCGTCAACACGCGCGTGACCTCTGACGGCCTGCGCAGCGACCTCAGCGTCGTGACCAATCCGGACGGTTCGATCCGCCTCGTTACCTCGGGCGATTTCGACACGGTGACGATCAAGAGCCAGAACACGCGCATCCTGCCCAGCGTCAACGCGATCTTCGAAGTTGCGCCGAACACCTTGCTGCGCGCCGCGGCTTATCGCGCGATGTCGCGACCGAATCCCAGCTCGCTCGGCGCCGGGCGCACGATCCTGCTTGAGGACGGCACCAGCTTCACCTCGATCGAGGATGCGATCCGCAACATCACCGCGAACGGCAGCCCGCGCCTGAAACCGCTGATGTCGTGGAATGGCGATCTCTCGCTCGAATGGTATCCGAACAAGGACAGCCTGCTGTCGGCGACTGTCTATTACAAGCAGTTCACCGGCGGCTTCCAGCCGGTCGTGTTCGACGAGGATTTCACGATCGACGGCCAGTCGGTATCGATCCCGGTGACGCAGACGCGCAACAGCCCCGACAAGTCGCGCATCTATGGCCTCGAACTGACCGCGGCGACGCGCTTCAGCTTCCTGCCCAAACCGCTCGACGGGCTGGGCGCCAAGGTCAGCTACAACTACGCCGATTCCAATTTCAAAACGCAGGATATCCGGCTCGGCGAGGTCTATGATCCTGAAACCGATACGGTGAGCGCCGGGATTATCCCGCCCGCGAACCTGTCGGGCTATTCGAAACATGTGCTGTCGGCGCAGGCCTATTATGAAATCGGCCCCGTCTCGCTGCAGGCGATCTACAATTACCGCGCGAAATATTTCCAGGACTTCGTCGGCGGTAACAGCCAGCTTCGCTATGTCGCGCCCAGCGAAACCGTCGATTTCCGCGCCTCACTCGATCTGATGAAGGGCGTGTCGCTACGCTTCGAGGCGCTCAACATCTTTAACGAGCCGAAGGCGACTTATATGCCGGTCTATGGCAGCAGCCGTCAGTATCATTATTATGGTGCGAAATATTTCATCGGTATCCGGGCTCGGATTTAGAACTAAGTTCGGTCATGGGCTTCAAACTTGTCATACCGGATTGTATGGACTCCCATAAGCGCATTTGGGGAGATGATTGAGCCATGGCCGAACGCCGCCTTTTTGAGGATATCGCCGACGAAATCCGGCGTCTGATTCTCGACGGAAGCTACCCGCCCGGAACGCGCCTTCCCGGTGAACGCGAACTGTCTGAGCGGTTCGAGGTCAGTCGGGTGACGATCCGCGAAGCCGAAATCGCGTTGCAGGCGACTGGGTGGATCCACATCCGCACCGGCGCTGGCGCCTATGTCGAGGCGATCCTTCCCGGCGACAATGCGATCCTGCCAAAGGTCAGCGCGTTCGAACTGACGGAGGCACGGTCGCTGTTCGAGGCGGAAGCGGCAGCGCTTGCCGCGCCGACGATTTCTGCCGAAACGCTCGAAAAGCTCGAAGGTCTGCTCACCGCGATGGCCGACGACACCGCAAGCGAGGATGACATCAGCGCGATCGACCGCGAGTTCCACATGACGATCGCCGCAGCATCGAACAACAAGGCGATCATCCATGTGATCGAAAGCCTGTGGCGGATGCGGATGGAACTGCCCGAAGTGCGTACGAGCCATTCGATGGTTTGCCGCAAGGACGGTAGCGCACGTCAGGCCGAACATGCCGACGTCGTCGCCGCGCTGCGCAAGCGTGATGCGGCCGGCGCGCGGCTCGCGATGCGGCGCCACTTCAACCGCCTGCTCGAATCAATGCTCGACGAGACCGAGGAGCGGGCGATGGTCGAATTGCGCCGGCAGTCCGCCGAAAGTCGTCAACGCTATCTGCTGAGCGCAAAACTGGCCTGATGTCTGATATTTCGTCTTCACCGGCCGCGCCGGATCCGGCAGCGGCATTGCTCGATGCACGCCTGTCGGGACGTGCGCTGGCAGCTTTTCCGGCGCCGGTGCCGACCACGCTCGCAGAGGCTTATGCGATACAGCAACGCCTGATCGCCGCACTAGGAGCGCCGGTGCTCGGCTGGAAGGTCGGGCGTATTCCGCCGGCGCTGATCGAGACGCTTGGCGCCGAGCGGGTCGCCGGGCCGGTGTTGCGTATCGCCGAACTGGACGGAGAGGTTCCGGGCCGGGCGGCGATCTTTGCCGGCGGCGCGGGCGCGATCGAGGCCGAAGTGATGCTGCGCCTGCGGGCGGTGCCCGACGGACGCGTGACCGCCAGCGCCGATGGCGCCGCCTGGATCGACGAGATCCGCGCGGGCTTCGAGGTCGCGAGTTCGCCCGCGCCCGACGTCCACGACCATGCGCCCTATGGCATCATCGCCGACATCGGCATCAACAATGGCCTGCTCCTCGGCCCATCGCTCGATCACGCCGATTTCCAGACGCTGACGGTCGAAACGCGGGTCGATGGCGCGACGGTTGGAACCGGGCGCGCGATCGACGTGCTCGACGGGCCTTGGGGATCGCTGAACTTCCTTGTCGACCTCCATCGGCGCGGCGTCATTGAGCTGCAGCCGGGGCAATGGATTTCGGCGGGTGCGATTACCGGGGTCCATCCCCTCGCAATTGGCCAGACCGCGACCGCGCGTTTCGGTTCCGCCGCCGATATTGCCTGCGTCGCCGTCGCGGAAACCGGATTCGGGAAATGATCAAAACTCCCTCGACCATCGCCTGCTTTGGCGAGATTGTCATGCGCGTCTCGGTCCCGCATGGTGAACTGCCGCTGCAATCGTCGTATTTCGACGCGCATGTCGGCGGCGCCGAAGCAAATGTCGCCGTTGCGCTCGCTGCGCTCGGGCATCGCACGGCGATGATCAGTGCGGTTCCCGAAGGCCCGATCGGCAACGGCGTCCTTGGCGAACTGCGCCGGCACGGGGTCGATATCGCCTCCGTTATCCGCCCCGCAGGCCGCATGGGCCTCTATTATTATCTCCCCGGCGGACCGCTGCGACCCGCCGAGGTCGTCTATGACCGCGCGGAATCCGCCTTCGCCAAGGCCACACCGAAAGCCTGGAACTGGCATAATCACCTCGCCACCCCCGAGTGGCTGCATGTGTCGGGGGTTACCCCCGCGCTCGGACCGCAGAGCGCCGAAGCGGTGCTTGAAGCTGTGACGCGCGCGCGGGCTTCAGGGATCGGCGTATCGTTCGACGGCAACTGGCGCGGCCGCCTTTGGGAACGCTGGCAGCCCGATCCGGCGGCGATATTGGAACCGATCGTCGCGCAGGCGACCGTTCTGTTCGGCAATCATCGCGATGCGGGGCTGCTCCTCGGGAAAGAATTTTCGGGTGAGGGTGCGGACCGGCGGCGCGAGGCGGCGCTTGCGCTGCTCGATCGCTTCCCCTCGCTCGAATATGTCGCGTCGACCGCGCGCGAGATTGTCGGCCCGGACGTTCACCGGATCACGGCGCGGATCGATACTCGCGACGAAGGCGGGGCAAGTGACCCTGCGGTCGTCGCGCCGGTGATCGACCGGGTCGGAACCGGTGACGCATTCGCCGCGGGCGTTCTCGACGGGCTATGGCAGGGCAAGGACCTGGCGGCGGCCGCGAAACACGGCCTCGCCCTGTCGGTCCTCAAACATGGCATCCGCGGTGATTTCGCGCCCTTTTCGCGCGCGACCGTCGATCAGCTATCGGATGTCGCGCAGGATATTTCGCGCTGAAGCCTGGCTGCGGGCTAGGCCCATAGGCTCAGGCTGCGGGCCGGACAGGCATCTGCATCAGATTGACGAACGACATAACGACCACGCCATCCTGATTGGTGACGGTCATCCGCATGGTGAGCACGCCGCGGTCGGGCTTGCTTCGGGACTGAGCGATGTCGACCACCTCGCGCGTGATGTGCAGGACGTCACCCGGACGCACGGCAAGGCGCCACTGCAGATCGTCGATCTTGAGCCCGAGGAGCGGTGTATCGCCGAACGGAGCGTTGTCCACGAAATCGCGCATTACGACCGAGGCGACGTGCCAGCCGCTGGCAATGATGCCACCAAAACGGCCGCCGGCCGCAGCCGCGGGATCGATATGCATCGGCTGCGGGTCATACTCGCGTGCGAAGCGGATGATGTCGACCTCGGTCATCTCGATCGGACCGCCGTGCCATTGCTGGCCGATTTTCAGATCGTCGAGGAAGAGGGATGTCGACATCGATTACTCCATTGGCCGTCGGGCGGGTCCAGATAGCCGACGACATCATTTATGGATAGGGCCGGGGCGGAGGATTATCGCCGCGACCAGCATCATCGCGCGCCAGCACCAACTCGTCGCGATCGCAATTGCCTAGGGTATAGGGCGCACCTACGGTCTCATGCAAAGGGGCAGCGCGTGAGTCGCGCAAAAAACTCCATCGGTCGCTTGTTTAACCGCGCGAAATGCGTGCAGGAGATGCGACGTGGAATCTGGTCTTCTTTGGATGGAACGGCAACTGACGGACAGGGAGCAGCAGATTCTGGAGCTGGTCTCGGTTGGGCAGTCGGCGAAGGAAATAGCGCTCGAAATCGAAATTGCCCCGCGCACGGTCGAGCGGCATATCGAGAATGTGCGGTTGAAGCTGAGCGCACGCAATCGAGCGCATCTCATCACCAAGGCAGTCGTGATGGGCCTGTTGACGATCACCCCGCGGCCACAGCCCCGTCAGGTGAGTTTCTGCTAGCGCTAGAATAGAAGACGGGCGGCTGGGCCGGTCCGTCAGCCGGACGACAGCGTCGACCATATTTGGCGTGCCCACATAGATATGGTCCCGACGCCGACGCACTGAAGATGTGCCGGCGATACGAGCCGAGTGCTGTCTCTGGAAATATCGAAGATTGGCCGAGGGGCAGGCTGGCTCCCCGCGATCCAGCGCGAATAGACGTCCATCATCGTCCCAAGAACTGCGTCCGGCCACGGTGAACATTGAAAGAAATGTCGTGCGCCTCCGACTATCGGCTTTGGACGCGGCACGGCCGGGCGTCGTGGCGAGGTTGCGGACGGCTATGGAAAGAGCGGCGAACAATGAACGATGAAGATATGAATCGCGGGGAAGGTCGCCGGACTATTCGCTGGCTGATCGTCAAAGTGGTAGCCCTTCTTTGCTTAGCAAGCTGGGCGGGATTTCTGGTGGGCGCGTCGATGGGGCTGGACGGGGATATGTGGACGCTCGTCGTCATAGCGGCCGCGGTCACGGGCGAGGGACTGATCTGGGCTATCGCCTGGGCGCTCGGTTTGACGCTGGTCGAAACTCGCAAAGTCCTGATCGGGCGTATCGTAGCGGGATGGAAAACGCTGGTTGGTCGCCGATGACAAGCTGGTGTCGATAATTACAATTAAATTTCAGTATATTACAGTTTGTTTGAAAGCATATCGGCATGCCCGGGACTATTCCCTCGGCCGAAATCCGGAAGCACCCGGATCGATCGGAACTCGCGATCGGCGTCGGCGAACAGGGGGGGAATCGACATGCATAAGCGCCTATTTTTGACCAGCGCCGTTGCGGGCATCGCGCTCGCGACCGTGCCGACCGCGATGGCAAGTTCGGATGGTTCGGGCACGGAAGGCCCGGCGGACGACGAGGATATCGTCGTCACGGCGGACAAGCGATCCGAACGCCTGCAGGACGTGCCGTCATCGGTCACGGCGCTCGGCGCCGACCGGTTACAGGCGGTCGGGGCGCAACAGCTTTCCGACTATGCGGGCTATGTCGCGGGGCTGAACTTCGTCAGCCAGGGGGGGACCGGCCAGGGACGGATTGTCCTGCGCGGTGTTCCGCCGCTTGGGGAAACCGCGGCGGTCGCCATGTATGTCGACGAGACGCCATTCGGCTCGAGCAACGCCTGGGCGGCGGGGTCTACGCGCGTTCTTGACCTCGCGCCCTATGATATCGATCGGATCGAAGTGCTGCGCGGGCCGCAGGGTACGCTTTATGGCGCGAATTCGTTGGGTGGGCTGATCAAATATGTCACGCGACTCCCCGATACCGTGGCGTTTGGCGCCGAGGCGGGCGGGGAGCTCTTCGCGACGAGAGGCGCGGCCGATGCGGGATGGGTGTTGCGTGGCGCCGTCAACGTGCCTTTGGCAAGGGAACGGCTTGCCGCGCGCGCGAGCTATCTGCTGCGACGATCGCCGGGCTTTATCGACAATTCGTTGCTCGGGCGTCGCGACGTCAACGATACCAACCAGGACAGCGCACGGGTGGCGCTGCTGTGGACGCCGGATGCGAATATTTCGGTCAAATTGTCGGCGTTGATCCAGAAGACCCAGGGCGACGGCGTAGCGGTTGTCACGCTCGACCCCTCGACCGGGCGACCGTTTACGGGCGACAATTCGCTGTCGCAGCGCCGCCGGCTTGCGACGCCCTATTCGCAGAAGATCCAGCATTACGCGGCGACCGTCGACTGGGATTTCGGTTGGGCCGATTTTACCTCGGCATCAAGCTATTCGAAGGCCAACGCTGACCAGACGCTCGACCAGTCGATCGCGTTCGGCCCACTGATTCCGGTTTTCTGCAGCATCACGCCGGGATGCGCGGCGGCGAACGGCGGGCTTCCTGGGCCAGGGTTGACGCCGCTCGATTTCCAGGTCGATCTCAAGCGCTTCACGCAGGAGTTCCGTCTCGCTTCGCCCGATCAGGGACCGTTCCTGTGGATGGCGGGACTCTTCTATTCGGACGAAAAAGCGCTGCAGGATCAGCGTATCGGCGCATTCACCGCGCAGGGTACGCCCGTGGCACTCCTCAACCCGCTGCTCACCGCGACGATCCCGACCAAATATCAGGAATATGCGGGCTTCGCGAACCTGACCTATCAATTCAACGATCGGTTCGACATCAGCGGCGGCCTTCGGGTCGGCTGGAACAAACAGGATTTCCGACAGATCGATGGCGGCGCGGCGGCGGTGCCAGCCGTTACGCCCGGGCGATCGAAGGAGACGGTCGTAAACTATATGGGTAATATGCGTTGGCAGCCTTCGCAGGACGTGACCATCTATGCCCGGATCGCAAGCGGCTATCGTCCGGGCGGGCCCAATCTCGCGCTTCCGGGCGTGCCGCCCTCGGTCAAGTCGGACTCCACCGTCAACTATGAGGTGGGGTTGAAATCGGACCTGCTGGACGGCCGCGCGAACTTCAATGTTTCGGCTTTCCTGATCGACTGGTCGGACATCCAGATCAATCTTCTCGGCCCCGGAAACATCACCTATTTTGCCAATGGCGGCGAGGCGCGCAGCAAGGGGTTCGAGTTCGAGACCGAGATCGAGCCGGTCGACGGCCTGATCCTCGGGCTAAACGGAGCCTATACTCATGCGAAGGTTACGGCCGGCGCCGTGCCGCTGGGCGGCGCAGACGGCGACCGGATGCCTTATGTGCCGAGATTCAGCGGCGCCGCGACAATCCGCTATCAAACCGATGTTGCCGATGGCTGGAAGCTGCATTTCGACGGGGGGCTGCGCCGCGTCGGCGCAAGCTATAACACGCTTCAGAGCAGCCCCACCGCGGTACGTGCGAGGCCCCACGAACTGGTCGATGTCAGCGCCGCGCTCGTCGGCGATCGCTGGACCGTCCGCATCTACGCAAAGAATCTTATGGATACACGGGCCTATACGGCTCCTGGTGCGCTCAGGCAGGGCGGGGCGATCGTGCAGCTCAATTCGCCGGTCGCGTTACCGCGGACCATCGGCCTCAGCGTCGATACGCGGTTCTAGCCCGTGCAGCGGCGCGTGCCGGTCGGCCGGAGGCAACTGCTCGGAGCGACGGCGTTCGGGGTTGCTTTGTTGGGGGCGCCCTTTGAGGCGATCGGTTTTGCGTCAGCGGGTTATTCCCGCCGGGCGCGGGCGTTGGTCGAGCGCCATATTGTGGTCGACATGCTCGCGCCGCTGCGCCTCGATTTTTCCGTCAACCCGTGGGATTGGACACTGACGGAAGAGGAAAGGAAGGCCTTTCGCGCGGGCGGGGTGGATGTGCTGCACAGCGCCCTGCCCGTTTCGGGACCGAACGCCCATGCCGAGGGGCTGCGCTATTTTGCCGGATGGAGCGGCTTTCTTGCGCGTCACAGCGACCTGTTTCTTCTGGCAACCGATATTCCCGCGATGGAAAGGGCGCGCCGCGACGGCCGCATCGCGGTGGTTCTCGGCGTACAGGATTCCGAACATTTCCGTTCCGCGGACGATGTCGCGACCTTCTATGCCCTCGGCCAGCGCTGTTCGCAGCTGACCTATAACCGACAGAATCTGATCGGGGCGGGTTCGACCGAGCGGGTCGATGGCGGCGTTACGGATTTCGGCGTGAAAATCATTGCGGCGATGAACCAGGCGGGCATGCTGATCGACGTGTCGCATTGCGGCGACCGGACGACGCTCGATGCAATCGAAATGTCCGACGGCCCGATTGCGATCACCCATTCGAATTGCCGCTCGCTCAACGATAACCCCCGCCTCAAGACCGACGAGGCGATCCGCAAGCTCGCCGCGAAGGGCGGGGTGATCGGCATGACGGGGATGCGCAATTTCGTCCGCTCGCGCGAGCCGACCAACGTGATGCATATCGTCGATCATATCGATCATGTCCGCAAACTGGTCGGGATCGAGCATGTTGGCGTCGGTTCGGATATCGACCTGCACGGCTATGACGACATGCCCCCCGCCATGAATGCAGCGCTCAGGACGTCATACAAGTCGAGCATGGCGTTTCGCGAGCGGATGGACACCGATGGCTTCGATCATCCACGGCGTATGTTCGACCTGGTCGAAGCGTTGGTTGTGCGCGGCTATTCCGACGAGGAAATAGAAGCCGTCATCGGCGGCAATTTTCACCGATTGCTGGCAGCGGTCCTCCGGCCGTCGGTATAGCGTCCAGGCTAAGGGAGGCGGATTTGAATATATGGGTGAAGTCGATCGGCGTTGCTGCCGGCGCGCTTGCGCTTTGCGGGGCTTCGCCGGCACCGCCGCAAGCGGATGCCGCGCTTCAGGACGCGCTCGTCGCGTTCGATCGCGACGAGCATCCCGATCTTCGCGGGGTAATCGTCCTGCGCGATGGCAGGACGGTCGCCGAACGCTATTTTAACGGCGAAACGGCCGATACGCTGCACGACGTCAGGTCAGCCGGCAAGAGCGTGACGGCGCTCGTGATGGGAATCGCGATCGATGGGGGCAGGATCAGCGGCCCCGACGACCGTGTCGCGAAATATTGGCCCGAGGCCAGGTCGAGCGCGATCGGGATGGTTTCGATCCGCGACCTGCTCACCATGCGTTCGGGACTGGCCGCGTTCGATGAAGATCCGGCGTCGCCCGGCAATGAGGACAAGCTCGATATGGCGGATGATCCGGCCGCCTTCCTCCTTGCGGTTCCAAATGCCGATCCACCGGGGTCGCGCTATCGCTACAATTCGGTCACCTCCTACGCGGCGGGAATCGTCGTGGCGAAAGCGACCGGGACGAGCATGTCCGATTTTGCGAAATCGTCGCTATTCGCCCCGCTGGGGATCGACCGCTGGAACTGGGCCTCGGATGCGGCGGGGTACACCAAAGGGCAAGGCAATCTGTGGCTCACGCTGCGCGGCTTTGCGACCATCGGCGAGATGGTGCGCGGCAAGGGCGTATATCGCGGACGCCGGATCATAAGTGCGCGCTGGATCGGGGAAGCACTTGCCCCCCGCGTCCATATATCGGCCGATGACCCCTTCGCCGATGGCTATGGCTATTTCTGGTTTTCGAAGGTTCACGATATCGGCGGCGAACCGGTGTCTGTTTCCTTCGCCTCGGGCAATGGCGGCAACAAGCTCTATGTCATCCCATGCCGGCATATGGTCGTTGCCATCACCTCGAGTGCATATGGCCGGGGCTATGGCCAACGCCGGTCGGAAGCGATCTTGAAAGCTATCCTGTCGGCCGACCGCGGTTGATCGACTGCAGAGAAAGCGATTGACGATCAACTGCCGTCGTCGAGGGCGCTCCGCAGCAATGCCTTTGCGCGCGTCAGGCGGATCGAGACGATGTTCGGATTGAGCGCGAGCATCTCCGCGATCTCGCGCGGCGAAAAGTCCTCGAGCGTGAGGACGACCGGCTCGCGCAGGCTGAGCGGCAAGGTCCTGACCGCATCGAGAAGCCGGCGCTGTTGATCGGCGCGTTCGGCATCTTCGAACGGAGAGGGTTGATCGCTGGGTAGCGCGTCGTCGAGCTCGCTCATTCGCGGTTCGGACGCTGCGCGTGCGACATGGGTGATGGCACGATTATGCGCGATCCGGGCGACAAAGGTCCGGAGCGAAGCTTCGCCCCGGAACCCCGGAAGCGCGCGCCATATCGATGCGAAAATATCCTGCTGAAGTTCCTGGCGCTTGGCGGGATCGGCCTCGTAGCTCGCGGCAATGCGGCCGAGCATGGCGCCATGCTCGCGCATCAATGTTTCGAATTCGCCCCGTTGCATCATCTCAGACGTCGCGGTCGGGTAAGCCGGCACCGGTGTCCGCCGGATAGAGATCCTGTTCGATCGCGCGCAGCCCCTGCGCGAGACGGCGATTGTCGCGGAGCAGGCGAGTGCAGCGCCAGAGCCAGAAGAGGAGGTAGCTCACGGCGAAACCGGCCTTGAGCCAATAGGGGAGAGGTATGATGCTCTGATAGCCCGGCTGGCTGTGGGCATAGCCAAGGATCAACAACAGCAGGACGCCGCTGCCGATCACAAGATATCCCGAAATGGCCCAGCGAATGCCGGTCTCCGCATGACGCATCGACAGCGCCAGGGCATTGTCCTCGCTCGCTGCCTCGCCGCCGTCGGCGCCGAAGCGGGTCCATATGGCGAGCGCGAGCGCGAAGATACCGAAGAGCAGCAGCGACACTCCAACGAGATTGGAGGGCCAGGTCCAGCGCGCGAACAACATGATCCCGAGACCGATCTGGATCGCGCCCTGCAACAGGTCGAAAAGGAACAGGATGTTTGCGTTCCGCGAACGCCGGCGGAGCGCGCGTTTCAACTCGTCGATGTTCGGCTCGTCGGCGGGCGATTGCCAGATTGCGGCAAGCGCCGTCCATTTTTGGTCGTCAAGGCTATCCATCGACTGATCCTGTCTTCGTTGGGAAGATGAGCTGGCGCGGGAATTATTTGATTCCGGAAGGCAAAATTCCAGCGGTTTATTTTTTTGCGATCGCGCTGAAAGAATGTGGTTCGCAGCCGGACTATATCTCTGGAGGTCGTGCGCTTGTCTGCCGATCGAAGCTCCCGTCGGGCCCGATATTGCCATGCCATGAAAGAAATGAGACCCGGTCGAGACTGTCGCTTCCTGAAGGTAGAAAAAGAGGAAGCGCAACGATGGTTTCATTTCGCCGTACCCGGGCCCTGCTCGCTGCGTGCATCACTTCGTCTGCGGCATGGGTCGCGACGCCAGCCGCAGCCGACGGCACATATGACATATTGATCATGGGGACCGTGAAGGGCGAAATGACGGTTGCGACCGAGGGAGATGCCCGCCGCGTCCGATTCCAATATGTCGATCGCGGCCGCGGGCCCGATTTCCGGACCGAGCAGCGAACCGGCCCGGATGGCGTGCCGACCTCCTATTTTGCGTCGGGGGTGAATTATCTGAAAGCGCCAGTCGACGAGCGGTTCGAGAGTGTCGCCGATGACGTACGCTGGAAGAGTGCCGCCGATGCGGGCGGAGCGAAACGAGGCGGATATTATGTCCCGCACGAGGGCACGCTCGACGCGACGGCCGCGCTGGCCGCCGCCTTGCTGCGGGCACCGGGCGGCGAACTGAACCTGCTGCCCCGCGGAAAGGCGCGCATCGAACGGGTGACGGAAACGACGCTGCCGACCGGCAGAGCGACGCTCTATTTCATTCACGGTCTTTCATTCGCTCCGAGCCCGGTTTGGCTCGGTGACGATGGCCATCTGATCCTCGAAGGGAATAGTTGGGTATCGGCGCGCAGGCAGGGGCTTGGCGCCGAGGGGGACAGGCTGATCGCGCTGCAGGAACAGGCGCTCACTGATCGCGAGATCGCACAGGCGAAGAGTCTCGCGCAAAAGCCCGCCGGTGCCGTCGCTTTTCACGATGTCGCAATCTATGACGCGGTGAAACGCAAGCGGGTCGAACATCAGACCGTCATCGTCCGCGGGAACCGCATCATCTGGGTCGGCGCGGCGAAGGACATTACGGTCGAAGAGCGATCGGACATGGTGATCGACGGCAAGGGGCGCACCCTGCTTCCCGGCCTTTTCGACATGCACACCCATCTCGCCGACAATATAAGCGGCCTGCTTGCGCTGGGCTCGGGGATTACCAGCGCGCGCGATCTTGCGAACCAGATCGACAAGCTCGCTGCGCGCAGCGCCGCATGGGATAAAGGCGAATTGATCGGGCCGCGCGTTTTCCGGGCGGCGATGATCGATGGCAAGCACCCCCTCGCGGGCCCGACCGAACTGCTCGTAGGAACGAAGGAGGAAGCGTTGGCAGCGGTCGCGCGGGCGAAGAATGCGGGCTTCCCCGCCGTCAAGCTCTACAGCTCGCTGCCCTCCGATCTTGCCAAGGTGATCATCGACGACGCGCATCGGCGCGGAATGCGCGTCGGCGGCCATGTGCCGGCAGGGATGACAATGACGCAGGCGATCGAGGCTGGCTTCGACGAGATCACGCACGCCAATTTCTGGTTGCTGGGATTTATGGGCGATGAGGTCGTCGCAAAAACAAACACGCCTGCGCGTATCAGCGCGCTTGGCGAGCGCGGTCGCGAATTCGACCTCGATTCGAAGGAGGTGCGGGATCTCGTGACGCTGGTCCGCGCCCGCGGTATCGTGCTCGATCCGACGCTGGGCGTCTTCCAAGATACGCTGCTTGCCCGGCCGGGCGAACCCGTTCCGAGCGTCGCCGCATTCGCCGATCGTATGCCCGCGACCGTAATCCGGTCCGTGTCGGGTGGCGGGATGGCCAAGGACGAAGCGACGCGGGCGCAATACCGGGAGTCGCTCGATCGTCTCGGTCAGCTCTTCCTCCGCTTTCATCGTGCGGGCGTTCCGCTGGTGGCCGGGACCGACGGCCTCACCGGTGTGTCGATGCCCTTCGAACTTGCCACATATGTAAAGGCAGGGCTCGCACCGGTCGACGCGCTCCATATGGCGACGCTCGGCGCAGCGCGTGTCGCCGGCGCGGAGGATCGGCTCGGATCGATTGCGGTCGGCAAGCTCGCCGATCTTGTGCTGGTCGAGGGCGATCCGACGGTGAGCATCGCCGATATCGCGAAGACCGAAGTGGTGATGAAGGACGGTGTGCTTTTTGACCCGGACAAGCTTTTCGTCGCTGCGGGCATGCAGCCGCGCAAGCCGGTTGCGGCCGCGAAAATGGGAGATGTGAAATGATTCAGGACCGCAGGAATTTTCTTTTCGCCTCGGCAGCGGCAACCGTGGCGGCGGCAGCGCTGGATCCCGTCGCCGCCGTTGCCGGCGAACCCGGAGCGGCATCGGGTGGCGGCGATCCGCTGTTCGTGAACTCGCTCGGCACGCTGTTCGGCTTCGATGCGCCGCCACCGCCGCCCGGTTCGAAACCGCTCATCGTTGAGACACGGCCCGAAATGGTGACCGATAGCGCGGTCCGCGACACGCTTGCCGCCGGCATGGCGGCGGTGAACGTCACCGTCGGCCATGTCGCGGGCGATATCGATCCATTCGAACATAGCGTCGCCGACATCGGGCGCTGGAACCGGATCGTCCGCCAGCGCAGCGACAAGTTGCTGCACGTCCTCACCGCCGACGACATTCTTCGTGCCAGGCGCGAAGGCAAGGTCGGCGTCATCTATGGCAGCCAGAACAGCACGATGCTCGGCGACAAGGTTGAACGCGTCGACCTGTTCGCCGATCTTGGTCTGCGCGTCTTTCAGCTCACCTACAATGCCGCAACCAGCGTCGGTGACGGTTCGATCGTACCGGAGAATCGCGGACTGACACCCTTCGGCCGCTCGGTGGTCGAGCGCCTCGCCGAGCGGCGTATCCTGTGCGACCTTTCGCACAGCGGGCAGCGCACCTGCCTCGACGCCGTGCGTCATTCGGCACGGCCGGTGACGATCACCCACACCGCCTGCCGGGCACTCGTCGATGTGCCGCGAAACAAAAGCGACGAGGAATTGCGGCTGGTCGCCGAGAAGGGCGGTTATGTGGGAATCTACTTCATGCCATTCCTCACCGACAGCGGCCCCGCGAAGGCTGAGCATGTCGCGCGGCACATCGAGCATGCGATCAAGATTTGCGGTGAGGATCATGTCGGGATCGGCACCGATGGTCCGATGTCGGCGGTCCCAAATATGGCCGAATTCATGGAAGCACAGCGTCAGTATATCGTGCAGCGCCGTGCGCAGGGTATCGCCGCGCCCGGCGAGCGAGAGGATGCGCCCTTTTTCGTCGTCGACCTTCAGGGCCCCGATCAATATCGCGCCCTCGCCCGATTGTTGCGCAGCCGCGGGCACTCGCAGGCGCGGGCGGACAAGATCATGGGGGCGAATTTCGTCCGCGTGGCGCGCGACGTCTGGGGGTAGGCCTGTCGCAAGGACGGCTCGGCCGTTTACGCCTATGGCCTGTCAATGTCGGCAAGTCGGTGATTCTGCTGCTATCGGGCCATGCCTGGCGTTCAGGCGCCTAGTCGATCGAAGTAGGCGTCGAGCTCGGCGCGACGCGCATCGCTGATCTTAAGAAAAATGCGACGCTTGTCTTTGAGATCGGGCACGCGAGCAAGGCTGCCGTCGCGCTCCATTGCCTCGATTGCGCGGAGCGCCGTCGTTGAAGGAACGGCAGATGCGATGCAGAGGCTCGATACCGAAACGGGCTGGCCCTCATAATGGGCGGCGTAGAGATCGAGCAGCATGTCCCAGGCGGCTTCGCCGAAGAGCGAGGCGGGTAGGAAGTCGGAGCGCAGGCGGCGTTGGCGGATAAGGGCGCGCGCCTGGGCGGCGCGGCCTTGCGGAAAGCTTTTTGGATCTCTTTGCGCGTCGGGCGGGTCTTCATCGGAGCGGTGCACCGCCGATAGTGCTTGGCTGGCAGGCGGCCCGAAGGAGACCGGGACGACGCGCGGTCTGTCCAGAAGCAGTGCCTCGAGCTGATGAATGAGCGAGGAAACCTGCTGCTCATAATCGCCGGGTCTTCCGCTGCGCCGTTTTCCCATATCAAATGCCGCCAGGCTGGACTCTCTCATGTCGATCACCTTTCCAACGAAGGTGACGGTGCAAATATCCCTCAACTTAATCCGTTTCGGGGCGCTTTTTGTGTCCGATATGGATTGATTGCTTGCGGCATATTGCCTGCAGTCGAACGGTTTCTTGCGACTCTTCCCCATCCGTTTTCCGAGAAGGTCAGAATTCGACGTCGAGCAGGATGGTGTCGCTGTAATCGCCAGCGGACGGTGTCGGTTGCGCGGGATTTATCGCCGCGCGGTAGGTGAAGCTCTGAACCGTTGTCGAATCATAAACGCCCGCGTTGACGTCGGCCGTCGAGCTCGCGCGCCGCTCGGCGCCGATCCTGCCCCAGCGATCGGGCGAAGTCGCCGATTTGTAGATTTCGTACGCGAGATAACCGCCGCCGCCTTGCATCCGGCGTACCGAGCCGAGTGCATGGCTGCCATTGTCGAGGCCAACCGAATAGGCAGCGCCGGCACTGCAGCGTATCTGAATCGTGCGCGTGACCGGATTGAAACTGCCGGCGAGCGGAGCGACGCCAAAGTCGGCGTCGGGCGCCTGAATGATGCAGTCATTCGCGATCCGAAGCTCGATCGCGATGCGAACCGGCGTACCCGTTCCCCAGTCGATCGGGCCGATTAGCGGGCGGTTGAAGCCCGGGCTGGTCGACTGCGCGAGGCAGACCGCAACCCCGAGTGAGCATACCGAATAATACCAGCGCAGATCGATATAACCGGTGTAGGTTCCGGCGCGCAGTCCCGACGTCGGAATGGTGCGGATGTAAATCGGCACGCTGTTGTTGGTTCCGGCGAACAGGCTGAGAATGCTCAGCGACGACAGGTTGACGAAATTGCCCGCGGCCAGCGCGGTGCCGTTCGGGGTCAGCGACGCCTGGTAGCTTATGCTGCTGCCGCCGGGGCCCGAGAGCTGGAAGGTTGAGGCATCGACCCGGAGCGCGACGTAATGTGCTGCCAGAACCGCGAGAAGCACGTCACAGCTGAGACCTGCGGAGCCGCTGCCGGTTCGGGGGCTCGCGGCGGCGACATAGCTGCTGTGGCTGCCGAGATCGGTAGTGGCGCCAGCGACGGTGCAGGCAAAGGCGCTTCCCGGCAGGCAAGCCAGGAAGACAGCGAGGGCCGTTTTGATCAGTGCAGCACGCATGTTCGCTCCCCAATATCGATGATGGTTCCGTCCTCTTCCGGGGGTGTTGCGGGCAGCGTGAGGTCGAGGTGGCAACGGCGGCCGCCAATCTCAATCGCGGCGGCTGCGCCCTCGTCGAGATTTTCGATGAATAGCAGTCCGTCCCAGCCGACGATGGCCGGGCTGCCCCCGATTTGGGCAACCGTCCCGGCAGGAAGGAAGGCGCCGCTCTCTTCGCGGACGACGAGCCGTGCGGAGCGTGTCCGCTTGACTGGAAAGCGGACGACATGCCCGCTGCCGCGTGCCACCGCAACGCGCTGGCTGACGACCGGCGTCGTGACGTTGGCGTCGAGGCCGAGCGTGTCGATCTCATATTGGCCAGCATAATAGGCAGCGCCCCAGGGGATCAGAAGCTTGCCGTCGGCATTAGTGTGGCCCACGAGTTGATTCTCGTACCGGACCGGGATGCCGGCCTCGCCGTCGGTACTGACGACGACGAAGGCGTCCGAGACACGATTGGCAGCAAAAACACTGTCGTCCATAAAGACGATCGAGCCGCTTGCGCCCGCCCACCACGTCGCGTCGCCGCTGCCATAGACGCCGCCACGCAGCAGGATCGGATCGGTACGCCAGGCGATATCGCCGCGCAGGGCCAGGTCGCCGCCCTGGCCCGCAGCGCTCGCGCTCCAGCCCCATCCTCCCTCGCTCGGGACGGCGCGCGAATAGTCGGTCCGCCAACCGTACCCGCCGCCGGGCAGACCGGCGATCCCGCCCGCGACATTGCCGCGGTTGCCGCCGAGTGGAATCGATAGGGTGAGCGCGCCGGACCAACTCCGGTCCTCGAATTCATGCGAAGCGCTGGCGTTGATCCGGCTGCCGCGCCAGATCGGGAGCGAGAGCGATGCATTGGCAAGGCGCGTGTCGGAGCCGCCGTCTTCGCGGATCGCGAAATAGCCGAGCCCGACCGTACCGCCCGGCCCAAGCGAAAGGCTGACCGTTGCGGAGCTGATCTCGCGGGCGCCGCGCGCGCGGATTCGATCTATGAACCCGAGGTCGGCATATCCGGCGCTCTCGCGGCTGTGGCGAAGCGCAACCGAAAAGCTGCGGGCCTGATATTCGTAGCCGAGAGTCCATTGCGAGCCGTTGCCGCCATCAGTATCGCCGCGAAAGCTGCGGCTGTATGAGCCGCTTACCACTCCGCCCGCGCCGAGGCGGACGACGGCGCCGCCGCCTGCTAACTGCATGTCGTTGGCGATTTCGGCTCGCACTTCGAGTGTGATCGCTTCAGAAAGTCCATGGCGAAGCGATGCCGAGGCAGCAACGCCGCCATAGTCGAAATTCCTGACGCCGTAATTTTCGCGAAAAGCACCCAATGCGACCGCGAAGTCGGTAAGCCCCGGGCGGAGCAGCGCGCTCGATACGTAGAAGGGCATTGCGGTAGAGATGCTGCGACCATGCAGGTCGGTAACGACTATGTTGGCTTCGCCAGCGCCGGTGATCGGGGGCAGATTCTCGATTGCGAACGGTCCGGGGTCGACAGTGCCGCCGCCGACACGCTGCCCGCCCACGATAAGGTCGACTGTCGAGGGAAGCGCCGCGCGACCTGCAAAGGCAGGCAGTGGATAGGTGACAATGTCGGGGCGGACCGCGAAGTCCCGCGAAACCTGGATTCCGCCCAACCGGACCGCCGAGGCCCAGGGCAAGGTGCGGGTGATGACGTCGCCGGCTTCGAATGTAACCGCGGTTGCCTCGTCGGACCGGCGCCAGCTTGTGTCGTAGCGGACGTAGGATTTGCCGGCACCGCTGCGCAAGACACCGGTGGTGGAAATGACTCCGGCGCCGCCGAAAACGCGCGCCTCGTGCCAGAGAGAGACTTGCGGCTTGCGATCGCCGCCGCCGCTTACATAGGCGTCATAGTTGAGCAACGCTCCCATATCATAGGATGCGGGTTCGAATTTGCGCCGGGATGTACCGACACGCTGGGAAGGAAAATAATCGGGCCCGGCAGTCAGCCACAATTGCTGCGACGGAGCGTCATAGGTCGCTTTCATGCCAGGGAGTTCGTCGACAAAGACGCTTGTGGTCTGCGCGCCGAGCTGGAGCCCGGCATTGCGGAGATAGGCGAGTTCGATGCGAATGCGATTTCCGGCGAGCAACACCGGCGCAACGATGCCACTGCGCCGTTCGTTGACGACGATCTCGAGAAGGAGGCGCTGGTCGAGGGCCGCCCCCGCGCTCTTCGGCGGCGGCGGGAGGTCGCCGAAATTGTTCAGACCTTCGGTCGCGCGTGAGGGGCAGGCGATTCCGGTCATGGCAACCGCCCCGGCGATACAGCTCAGCGATCGTATCGCACGGCGTCCGGCCATGGCATCAGTCCGGCGTTCGTTTGAGCGGAGCGGCGGCGAGGCCGTTCACCGAGGCGCTAAGGGCATGGGCCGCATCGCCGGCAGCAAGCGGCCAGCGCATCGTGCGGCCGGCGAGCACATAACCGAGCAGCCCTTCGGCGAGCGGGGTGCGGCCGTCGATGACGGCCTCGGTGAGCCGCGCATGCACCGTCCCGTCGTTCTGGATCTCGACAAAACGCTCGCCGTCCTCGGTGACGACGCGCCAGGCGAGCCTCGGCTCCAGCGCGGGGACGTTCTTGCCCATAGCCGGGCCCATGACGAAAAGCGGGATCGAGTAACGCATGCGAAAAGAGATTGCGGCGCCAGGCGCAGCGTCAGATCCCGCCTGTGCCGGCACTTCATCGACGATGACGCGGTAAGGCGTTTCGGGACTGGAACGGGCTGCTTCCATACGGGTCAGTCGGACGAGTTGCTTTGTGCCGGGAGCGATGGTCACGATCGGCGGTGTACCGACGACCGCTTCCTGAGGGGCATAGACATTCTTGCCGTCGGCCTGTTCCCACGCGTAGATACGGATTTGGAGCGTTATCGGGGTCTTGCCGGGATTTTCCAGCCATAGCGCGGCCGCCTTCTTGTCGGCTTCGATCGTGGGATTGACCGGCCAGATGAGGACCGAGCCTGGCTGCTGCGCTCCCGCTGAAGGCGAAATAATGAGGAGAAGGAGCGCAGCGACTAGAAGCGCGAGCGAAAGATAGATGTTGCGCATGCATACGGTCCGATTCACCATGAGAGCGTGACCGTCAGCTGGTCAGCGTAGACACCTGGAATTCTGTTCCCGGGGAGCGTAAGGGTTGCATAAACGGGCAAGCGGACATCGTTCGCGTTCGCCGCCGTGACGGTGACGCCGCTGGTGCCGGCTATCGGGATCGGTTGTGTGCACCCGGCATCGCGACAGAGGCGGTAGGCTACCCGTGAGCCGATATCTCCACCGCGTTGGAGGTGGCGAGCACCCGAGGCGAGGTGGGTGCCGCCGTCGATGCTCATCATCAGGCTGACGCCAGGGGTGCATCGCAGGCGGATGGCCTGCGATGCTGTCGTCGTCGCATTATGGGTCGCGGTCGAAAGGCTGGAGTCTTCCCCGAAGTCAAGCGTCCCGATAGCGCCGGCATTGACGCCGGGTGCAAGGCCATCAATGAGGCAGCCGGGTTCGATCCGCGCGGTAACATCGAAATCGGCGTTTGTTTCGGCCTGCGCCGGAAAAGAGAGGCCGCCCCCGCTCGCGACCAAAACGAGGAGGGCGGCCAGCGCCCGGCGCATTTGTTCCAGAGAGTCCGTCATGGGTAGGGCCATGCCAGTCTTAGCGCCGGGCTGAGGGTTCGTGTCCTAAAGTTCGAGAACGACGGTGATTGTGTCGCTGTAGGTTCCGGCGACCAATCCGGCTTCGCCAAAGGCGCGGCCGTAGATATTGATGGTCTGCGCCGCGCCGGTAGAGGCTAGAACAATGTCGCCGCCGATTGGAATGAGCGTCGTGCGGCTCGAATCCGAATAAAGGTTATAGGTCACAAACTGTCCGGCGGTCGAGGAATGGGCCATGGCCCGCAGGCCCGTGCCGGCGCCTTCGCCATCATTCTCGCCGGCTTCGAACGAGAGGATGGGCGCGATGCCGGGGCTGCACTGGATCGAAAGCGCACCGCCGCCGTTAAGCACCTCGGCGTCGCTCTGCACAAAGAGGGTGTTCTCGGTGCCGAAGTCGACGGTGCCGAAGTCGGCACCGCTCGCGCCGTCGTCGAGATTCTGCCCATTGATGATGCAGCCGGCTTCGAGCGTGATCGTTGCGTTGATAGTGCCCGTAATATCGGCGTGAGCGGAAGGAGCGAGAACCGCAGCCGCAATCATAGTGCCTGCAGTCAGAGCGGATTTATAGGCGTTATTCATCGGGCGCATCCCCTGCTGATTTATTCCAGAGTAAGAATCCGGAACAAGATCTTCCTGATGCGCAAAATGTATAGAAGACATGTTAACAATATATTTGTGTCAACTCGGGATATATTGTCATCAAATCAGTGTTGAATCACTAAATACTGCAAATGACTGTATGTCATTGCAGTTCAATTTCCGAGATATGTCTGTTGATGACATGCTAAGTGTCCTTTCCACAAAAGTCCCGCGCAGCCGTGTCCGGATTGGAGCATTTGCGGTGAAATGGGCGGGTTGGCCGTCATCCGCCTTGAACGGACATGTGCGTCGCTCGCGCGTTGCGCCTGCATTCGTTATTCTAAATCAGCGATTTGCAGGGGATGCTGTCCATCTCGCGCTTTGCAGGGCTTTGGTCCGGACCGGATAGGATTGTATGTCGGGTAACCGCGATCCCGGCCGGCCGCGATCGAACATGCCCCGCATTGTTGCTCGGCGGCTGCGAGCAGATGGCTCGAAAACGGCCATCCTCTGCCCTTCATGTTCGCTATGTCACCGAGGGAGATGTCATGATTGATATGAACGATATATCAGGAAAACTGTAGTCAGCCCACTGCGACCACCGCCTCGATCTCGACCAGAGCGCCGAAGTGAAGTGGGCCGCTGGGGACGATCGAGCGGGCTGGGCGATGGGTGCCGAAGAAGTTGGCGTAGGCGCCGTTGACCTCGCCCCAATGCGCGACGTCGGTCACGTAAAGAGTACAGCGGATGACATCCTCTTTCGCCGCGCCGACGACGCCGGCGATCGCTTCGATATTGCCGAGCGCGAAGGCCACCTGATCGGCGATCGGGACGGTGTCGGCGTCGGGGGTGTCTCCCGTCACGCCGAGTTGCCCCGACACATGGAGCGTATCGCGGTGGAGGACGGCCTGCGCGTAGTGCCCGCCCGGTGGCGGGGCATCGGCGCAGCGTATTTCGGTCAGCTTTTTGGTCATCTTCTATCTCCGGATTGTGTCACCAGCCGCCGGTGCGCGGCCATTGCGCGACTATCTCGCCGCCCTGCAGGACATCGTAGGACGCATAAGCGGCGCAGGTCAGGCAGGCGTGGTTTGGAAGGATGCGAACGAGGCTGCCGATGGGCAGGCGATCGAACCAGCTTTCGTCGGGGACCGTTACGCTGCCATGTTCCTGATGCACGACGGTGACCGCAAGTGATCCGAGCTGTTCGAGCGTCACGGCGTCGCAGACGAGGCCATAGCCGGCTTCGGGCATGAAGCGATTGGCGCCGATATCCTTCGACAGCGCGAGCGCGCCCGCGTCAAGGATCAGGCTGGGTCCGTTGTGCTGATGCCCGATCACCGTTGCGAGAACCGAGACGGCGATGTCGTCTGGCGTGCACACGCCGCGCGAGAGCTGGGCCAGATCGTGGAACAGATAGATTCCGGCGCGCACCTCGGTCACGCCCGCCAGATGTTCAGCGAACAGGACTGTCGGCGTCGAACCGATGCTGACGATGGGGCAGGGATGGCCGCGGTCGCGCAGATAGTCGGCCGACGATACCGCGGCGAGACGTTCGACCTCGGCCAGCGCGCTGACGGGTTCGGGCTCGGCGAAGGCATAGGAATGACCCGCGTGCGACATGATGCCCATCAACTCGAGATTTGGCGCGGAGGCGGCGATGGCCTCGGCGATCGTGAGAAGCGCTGCCGATGCGGGCTCGACGCCGCTGCGATGCTCGCCGCAGTCGACCTCGATCAAAATGCCGAAGCGCGCGTCGAGCGCGGCCGCAGCCTGTCCGATCAGCGCGGCGGCTTTGCGGTCGTCGACAACGAACAGCAGTCGTGCGCCCGTTTCGCGCTGGATGCGGTCGGCGCGGGCGAGTTTCGCAGGCGCGATCGCGGTCGAATAGAGGATGTCGCGCCAGCCAGCGGCTGCGAAATATTCGGCCTCGGCCAGCGTCGAGACGGTAATCGGCCCCTGTTCGCCATCGGCCGCCATGCGCGCGACGTCGGTCGACTTGGCGGTTTTGAGGTGCGGGCGGAGTATGACGCCGAGGTCCGCGCAGCGCGCGCGCATCCGTTCGGCGTTGCGGTTTAGCCGCGCGGCATCGAGGATAAGCCGGGGCGTATCCAACCCCTCGAACATCTCCGCTTGTTTTATCATACCAGCTCCATCAGCGGATCGAGCGTATCCGCGATCAAAAGGGGCCGCGCGGTATCGGCGACGAACGGCAGGCCCGCCCGGTTGTGCCAGAAAACGGGCATGCCGACCCCCGCAGCGCCTGGAATGTCGGCGGGCGACCCCGCGACGAACAAGGTGCGCGCAGGATCGGCGCCCAGCCGCTCGAGCGCCGCACGATACGGTTGCGGATGCGGCTTGTAATAGCCCGTCTCCTCGGAGGTAACGACAACCGAGAAGGGGACGCCGACACGACCGGCCGCCTGCCGCCCCAGCAGGGTCGAACAGTTAGTGACGACGCCGAGCCGGATGCCGCGCGCGCTGAGCGCCCCGAGCACGCGGGGAACTTCGGGCCAGGGCTGGAGCGTGTTCCAGTGCGCCGTCAGCGCGTCGGCGGCGGAAGGCGCGATCCCGGCCTCGATCGCGGCTTCACGCACTAGATCCTCATAGGGGCGATAGGCGCCGCAGCCATAGGTCAGTGCCAGATAGGCCCGACGCCAGCGCAGCCCGTCTGCGGCTGATCCCGCAGCGCCGTTCCAGAGCGACCAGGAATCGAGCAGGGCCGTCAGAAGGTCGAAGACGACGGCTTCGATAGGGGCGATCTGTTTCATAGGCTGAGTTCCGAATCCCGTTTCGCCGGCCGGGAACCGGGCACCCGGATCCGGGCGGCGCCCTTGTGTCGAACCGCGACTAACAGGGATATGACGGCGTCGGCCAATGCCTGTTGTGGATGGAATTATGCCGCAGCGTAAGCATCTTGGCGCGCCGGCCATGGCGGCGCTCCTATGCCGCCGCCAGCCGCCAGAACGTCTCGGCAGAGGGCGATTGCCGGCCGCGCGGCCGATAGAGGCGCACATCGACGGCGATGTCCCAGCGATCGTCCCCGGCGCGGACCAGCGCGCCCTTTGCAAGATCGTCGGCGACGATGCTGAGCGGAAGCCAGGCCAACCCCTTGCCATCCTTTGCCATGCGCGCGAGCACCAGCGTGTGCGAGGTAAAGACCGGCGTGAAACTGGTCGGCGTTGCGCTGGCGCCCAGCACCGCAGACACGATGCGGTCCATGCCCGATTCCGCGCCATAAGCGAGCAGGCTGACCGGACCGCCCCCTTCGCCGACCAGCGGATGGAGCGGCGCCGTGCCTTCTTCGCGGGGGGCGCTGACTGGGACCAGGGCGTCGGTGCCAAGCGAAATCGATTGGAAGCCGGCGCCGTCGAGAACCGACGGGGCGCCGGCGTGGAAATAGCAGAGGCAGAAATGCGCCTTGCCGTTGAGCATGATCTGTTCGGATGCGCTCATATTGTCGGCATTAAGCTGGATCGGGATTGCGGCGTCCATCATGGCCTGAAGCTGGGCGAGCCACTGGGGGAAGAAGTTCAGCGCAAGCGCGTGGGTGACGAGAATCTTGACCGTCGAGGCCGAGGTTCCGGCGATCTCCTGCACCTCGCGCCGACCATGTTCGATGTCGCGCAAGACGGTTTCGGCGATCGCGGCGAAGCGTTTGCCCGCGGGGGTCAGGATCATCTGGTGCGTGCTGCGATCGACGAGTTCGACCCCCAGCCAATCCTCGAGCGAGCGGATACGGCGGCTGAACGCGGGCTGTGTCACACAGCGCGCAGCCGCGGCGCGCGAGAAATTGCCCGCGCGGATCAGCGCGCCGAAATCCTCAAGCCAAGCCATTTCCATCGCGCAAATCCCTCCGATCCACCGACCCTTGTAACCGATCGCGGGCGATCGCCCAGCCTTCCCGTCATGCATGGTTTGATCCATATTCTGCATTGGCCCCGGCGTGCGGCGATTGGCAGTCTGTGCTGGTCGAGGGAAATGCCCCGTCTTCCCGAGGTCTGAAAATGGTCGGTGGACGAGGGCGATTTCAGGGAGTGAGATAAGATGGGTTCGAACATCCTGCGCCGGCCGCTGCCGCGCTGCAATGCGCGTGTCGTCGCATGGACGGCCGCCGCCATCTGCGCGGCGATGGTCCCTGGAGCATCGCCAGCCGCGTCGGCAAAGCCCACTGTGGAAGGGCCATCGACACTGGTGCCGCGCGACCTGCTCTTCCGCTCGCCAACCTATTCGGAATTGCAGATCAGCCCCGACGGAAAGCAACTCGCCTTTCTCCACCCCCTGAACGGCGTTCTTAATGTGTGGGTGGCGCCGATCGACGATCCGGTTGCGGCGAAGCCCGTCACCCGCTTTGACAACCGCCCGCCCGACGCATTCCAGTGGAGCGCCGACGGGCGTTTCATCCTGGTCCAGAAGGACGTCGGGGGCGAGGAGCATCATCAGCTCTGGATCGCCGATCCCGAGAAGCGGACCGTCATCAACGCGACCGACGATCCCGCGGTGCAGACCAAGATAGTCAAGGTGTCGAAACAGCGCCCGGGCGAGATACTCGTCGGCATGAACATTCGCGACCGGCGTTACCGCGATATCTATCGCATCGACCTTGCGACCGGCCAGCGGACCGAGGTGTACCGCAACGCCGCGAATTATATCGACGTCGTCGCCGACCCCGATTTCAACATCCGCTTGGGGGTTCGCGGCAATGTCGACGGATCGTCGACCTATTTCCGGCTCGACCCGGCTGGCCCCAGCGAGTTCATGACGATTCCGCTCGCCTCGCTGCGCAATTCCAAGGTCTTCGGCGTCGATGCGAGGGGCCAGATCGCGATGCTCGACAGCCGCGACGGTGACAAGGCGAACCTCGTCACGGTCGATCTGACGACGGGCAAGAAGACGCTGATCGCCGCCGCTGTGCGCGCCGATATCGTCGAGCCTTTGCTCGACGAGGAGAGCGGGGCGCTGATCGCGACGCGCGAAGACCCGCTGGTGAGCGAGTGGACGGTGCGCTCGGACGCCGCGCGCGCCGAGTTTGCTGCGCTCGAGGCTGCCGTTGCCGGGCCGTTCAAGATTGCCGGGCAAACCCCCGACAATGCGCGATGGCTGCTGCTCGAGACGGTGCCCAACCGCCCCGACCGCTATAGCTGGTGGAACCGCAAGGACCGTAGGCTCGCGCCGTTGCTGTCGACGCGGCCCGATCTGGAGCAGCGAACGTTGGCGCGCCGCTTGCCGGTCACCATCGCGTCGCGCGACGGCCTTAGCCTGCCGAGCTATCTGACGCTGCCAACCGGTACGAAATTGGGGGCGAACGGCATGCCGGCGACCCCGGTTCCGCTCGTCCTGCTCGTCCATGGCGGGCCCTGGTTGCGCGACGATCTGGCCTTTGACGCGCAGCACGCCTGGCTGGCCGACCGCGGCTATGCGGTGCTGTCGGTCAACTTCCGTGCATCGGGCGGCTTCGGCAGCGATTTTATGTCGAAGGGCGACCGTAAATGGTCCGAAACGATGCACGACGACCTGCTCGACGGGGTGCAGTGGGCGATCGACAAGGGCGTGACGGCAAAGGATCGCGTCGCGGTAATGGGGCTTTCTTACGGGGGCTATTCGACGCTTGTTTCGTTGAGCTTTACCCCCGACACATTCCAGTGCGGTGTCGATCTTGCGGGTCCGAGCAATCTGGTAAAGCAGGTCGCCTTGATGCCCGATTGGTGGGCCTGGCAGCGTCCGCAATTCGTCAACCGGGTCGGCGATCCGACGACGAAGGAAGGCGCCGACGACCTGATGCGGCGCTCGCCGATCGCGCGGGTCGATGCGATCACCAAGCCGCTGCTTGTCACGAACGGCGCGAACGATCCGCGCATCTTTCCCGACCAGTCGCAGGAAATCGTCGATGCGATGAAGGCGCGCGGCAAACCCGTGACCTATGCCTTCTACCCCGACGAAGGCCATGTCTATGCGAAGGATGAGACCAACATCTCCTTCGCCGCGATCGCCGAGCATTTCCTGTCGAAATGTCTCGGCGGGCCGGCCGAGCCTTATGGTGACGACCTTGCCGGGTCGCGGGTGGAGCTGAAGGCAGGGGCGGCGTTCGTCCCGGGATTGGAGCAGGCGTTCAAGGCGACCGGTGGCGGGGTCACGGCGGGGAAATAGTCCCCGCCTAAGGCTCGCCCAAAAAGGTCGCGAGTGGAGCGTCGAATGGCGGCGCCTTTCCGGCGGTCTCGGCAAGGTCCATCCGCAGGAAGGCATTCTGGACATAGCGGATGCCCGCCCAGCGCAGCGGTTCGACCTCCCAGTTCGGTGCCTGCTGACGCAGATAGGGCGCGTGTGGATAGGGCGCAGCTCCTGTGACCAGCGCGGCGAGCGCGCGGGCCGAGATCGCGCTCGTAATGACGCCGTGTCCGGTATAGCCATAGGCGTGACCGATCCGACGGTTGCTGTCGAAATGCACCGTCGGAAGCCAGTCGCGCGGAACGCCGAGATAGCCCGCCCATTGGTGTGTGAACTCGACACCTTCAAGTGACGGCCACCATTCGAGCAGCCGGTCGCGAATCCAGCCGAAATTGGCATTTTCGCTAAGCGCGGTCTCGCTCATGTCGGAGCCGTAGCGATAGGGCGCGCCGCGGCTGCCGAACAGGATACGCCCGTCAGCGGTGCGCGTCAGATAATTGGTCGTGTTGACATAGGAGCTGAGGCACTCGCCGCCGGCCCATCCGACCTGATCCCATTGGTCCGCCGTCAGCGGTGCGGTCAGCATGATCGTCGAGGCCATCGGAATCAGACGGCGGCGATAGTCGGGTAGGCCGGTCAGAAACGCCTCACCGGCAAGCAGGACCGCGCGCCGTGCGCGGATCGTGCCGCCGGTGGTGATCAGCGCCGGTTGTATTCCCGCGCTGGTCTGCAGCACTTCGGTCCCCTCGTAGATGCGCACGCCGCGCCCTTCGAGCGCCCGCGCGAGCCCGCGCACCAGTCGGCCGGGGTGGATCGTGCCGCCGACACGGAGGCGGAGTGCGCCATGAACCCCGGTTGCGTGGACCGCCTCATGCGCCCTGTCGGCGTCGAGCAGTTCGCAGACATCGGTCATGCCAAGCGCTGCATAGGCGTCGTACGATCTCTGGAGAGAGGGCATTTGCTTTGCGCTGCGGGCGAGGGTGATGACGCCAACAGGATTGAAATGCGCGTCGATGTCTTCCTGCTCGCAGATGCGGCCGACCTCGTCGACCATCGCCTGCTGCGCCAGCAGCATAGTGCGCGCGGTCTCGGCGCCGAAGCGACGGGTGAGGGCTGCGGGGTTGATCGGAAGGCGCGGCGAGCACCAGCCGCCGTTACGCCCCGACGCGCCGAAGCCGCAGAACTGCCGTTCGACGATTGCGATCGAAAGCGTAGGGTCGGCCTGCAGCAGGAACCATGCGGTCCACAACCCCGAAAATCCGCCGCCCAATATCGCGACATCGACGGTCTCATCGCCCGCGAGCGGCGCGCGCGGGGTCAGATCGTCATAGCAGGTCGCGAGCCAGTAGCTGCCGATCGTGTCGGGGGAAACCGGATCCGTGCCTGCGGTTTTGCCGGTCGCTACCATGCCGGTTCGCCGCCGTTCTAGCGGCCTGTCGGCCGATACTCGATCGTCATGCTCGATACCGCATTCTTGCGAAACTGTTCGGGCGCGAGGTCGATTTTTTTGAGCTCATTGGTCTCGTGCATCATCGTCTGGTCGGCGAGGTTCGGATTGCCGTTGCTCTTGGGATCAACGAACAGATTCTGTCCGCCTGCATCGACCACCGAATAGAGCGCACGCCGGTCGCGGGCGATCTCCATCAGCCCGACCCAGCTTTCGCCGCCATTGTGCGGCGCCATCGTCGGGCCGAGGCGGAGGACCGCCGACAGGCGATGCTCCGGATAATCCTCGGCCATTTGAGGGCGGTCAGGTGTTTCGAGTGAGGCGTCGAAATATTTCCAGAAGATCGGTTGTTTCCATTCGGCCATATCCTTGCCGGGGAAACGTGCCTTGACCTCGGCTAACGTCGCCTTGATCGTGTCGATCATCGCCGCGGTCCGGTCGCGGCCGGCGAAATAGTCGATCGCCAATGGCGCCCCTGCGGCATCGCCCTGAAAGGCGCGGAGCAGCAGGCTCGACTGGTAGGTCAGATAACGGTCGGCATCGATCTTGTGCCACCAGTCGCCCATATCGTCGCCGAAGATCATCCGCGGCGCGACCTGCAGCCAGGTGCGATAAAGGGTAAGGCCGGGATTGTCGTAGCGCTGGTCGCTGTCGCTGTCGCGATACAGGCCATCGAAGCTCAGCATATATTCGCCCGCACGCTTGACTTCGGGATCGTCGATCGTCTCGATCGCTTTACGGATATACGGCGCAAAAAAGTCGGGCGCGGCCTGATTGCGATCGACCGCGCCAAGCGCGTTGAAGATCTTGCCGTTGAATTCGCGCATGTCGAGCAGGGTCAGCGACTGGCCGTTCTTCGCGAGCCGGTCACCGAGCCATGTGCGGAAGGTCGCACCGATGCGGGCGTTGTCGCCTTCCTGTGACCAACCCGTCGCCTTGCTGTTCCAAGACATGAAATATTGCTGCCGCGGATTGATCATCTGGGGCTTTTCGGCGGGCGTCAGAAAACCGGTCCAGTCATATTCACCCGTGCCCGGGGTGGGCAGGCGCGGGTCGACGCCGGCGGCCTTTTTCGGCAGCGCGCCCGCCTCGAAATAGGCGATCGTGCCATCCTCGCCGCCATAGCAGGCGCCGAGATTCCAGCCGAGGCGGTCGACGCCCTTTTCCTTGAATTCGGTGAGGCTCTTTGCGCGACCCATCTCGGCAAAGGCGATCCATGTGTCGAGTTCGCGGCCATGCACGCCCATCTGCTGCGAATAGGCGGTGCCATTGTCGATATCCCAGGCGATCACTGGCCCGTGGATCGTCCACGCGACATCGTGGGTGACGGGCGCACCGTCCTTTATCCGGAAGGTCTCGGTGCGATGCACCATCTTCTTCCACGCGCCCTTGTACCAATATTCGTAGCGGTTTTTGGGGTTCAGCTTTTCTGCGAAGGTTGTGCCGGCCTCGCTGCTTCCCGACACGAGCAGCCAGCCGTGCTGTGCACCGCGCCCCATCGTTGGTACGCCCCATCCAGTCGAGCCGAAGCCTGCATTGCCGAAGCCGCCTCCCTGCAGGTGGATTTCGGGGCCGTCGGCGGTGGCCTCCAACATCAGGACATTGCCGCTAGCGGATTTTTCAGGGCCGATCACCAGACAGCGGCTCGCGCCCTTGACCGGGAGCGGCGGTGCGGTCTGCTCGGCGGCGGAGGCGACGTCGCGGCTTTTGGGTAGCTGGGCGGAGGACTGGACCGGCGTGGGCACTGGACGCGCAGGCGCGCGGTCGTCGCCCGCCGGAATCGTCGTCGGGGAATCGGGGTCGGAGATCGGCACGACATCGTTGAAGATTTGCCAAGCCTTGTCCGCGCCATAGCGGTCGGTCATCGCCTTCAGAAATTCGAGATTTCGAATCTCGTAGGTGTCGCGACCAAGCGGCGCGGCGGTTATCAGCGCCAGATATTCGGTGAGCGTCCAGCGGGTCGGTTTGATCCCCCAGCGGATGAATTCGAGCGGCGTCAGATTTTCGGGGTCGGCGTTCACCTCGTCGATACGCTTGTTGATACCGTCGACCATGCCGCGGATCATCTTCTGATGCTCGGGCGCAAGCGCGCGATAACGCGTCATCAATTCGGTATCGGACAGCTTGCGACCGCGCATGACCTTGTCGGTGTCGAGCGCTGAGGCGCCCACCAGTTCGGCGCGGCGACCCTGTGTGTTGTGCCGCGCGAGTTCCATCGCGGCGAGGCGGTCGTGCGCGATCGCATAACCCGCGCCGAACATCACCGCGTCCGAGGTCTCACCTTCGACATGGGGGACACCGAAGCTGTCGCGATAGATGGTGACCTTGTCCGTTGCGCTCCCCTGTGCCAGCGCGGCGGGCGAGGCCGTGGCCAGAAATGCGGCGGAACTCCAGAGCAAGGCGGCAGTCGAACGGCGCATCAGAAACGTCTCCCCGGACAGTCTATTTCGGCAGGAATGCCTCGGCCAATGCGACCCACAGCGCCGCACCCGTGGGCGAAATACTGTCGTCATAGGCATAGTGCGAATTGTGGAGCATCACCGACCCCGGCCCCTCGTCGCCGTTACCGAGCAGCAGGAAGCAGCCGGGAATAACGTCGAGATAGCGGGCGAAATCTTCGCCTCCCATACCGGGCACTTCGAGGTCGACGAAGCGGTCGGCGCCGACGACCCCGATCGCAATGTCGCGGACGCGTGCGTAGAGATCTGCGGGGTTGTGCAGGGCGGGGTAGCCGCGCTCATAATGCAATTCGGCAGTTGCGCCGAAGGAAGCGGCGACGCCGGTCACGATCTCGCGCAGCCGTCGTTCAGTCGCGTCTTGGCTCGCCCGTGACAGCGTGCGAACGGTGCCGCCCATGCGCGCCTCGTCGGCGATGATGTTGAAGGCGGTTCCCGCCTCGACCTTGCAGATCGACACGACCGCCGCGTCCATCGGGTCGGTGCTGCGCGCAACGATGCTCTGCACTGCGACGATGATCTGCGCCGCGACCAGCACGGGGTCGACGGTGAGGTGCGGCCGCGCCGCGTGGCCGCCCTTGCCCGACACGACGATCTCGAACTTGTCGGCAGCCGCATAGAGTGCGCCCGCGCGCCCTGCGAGCTTGCCGGCGGCGATACCGGGACGATTGTGGATGCCGAAGATAACCTCCATCGGGAAACGATCGAACAATCCGTCGCGGATCATCGCGCTGGCGCCGCCGTCGGGATCGCCGCCGGGGCCTTGATAGCCGAGCGATTCCTCGGCGGGCTGGAAGATCAGGTGGACCGCGCCGTCGAAATTGCGCGTCGCGGCAAGATGTTTCGCGGCGCCGAGCAGCATCGTCGTGTGCCCGTCGTGGCCGCAGGCATGCATGACGCCGGGCGTGCAGGACTTGTGATCGGACTCGGCCAGTTCGGCCATCGGCAGCGCGTCGATGTCGGCGCGGATGCCGATTGCGCGGTCCGACCGGCCGGCGCGGATCGTCGCGACGATGCCGGTGCCGCCGATCCCGGTGTGGACCTCGTCGACCCCGAATTCGGCAAGCAGATCGAGGATGAAGCGGCCCGTGCCCAGTTCGTGAAAGCCGAGTTCGGGGTGCCGGTGGATATGCCGGCGCCAGGCGGTCATGTCGGCTTCGAGTGATGTCAGGTCAACGGACATGGGGACGCACCTCCTGGCGCAGCGGCAAAGTCAGGCTAAGGGCGGGGCGCTGCCGACCCCAATGCTTATCGGACATGGTTGCATGTCCCGCAGTGAGTTCCATCATGATCTCCCTCAGGGCACGGCGTGCGCCGCGACCTGATAGAAGACCTGAGCGTGCGGGCCGAGCGGAAGATCGAGAACGACCCACGCGACCACCATCATGATCCCCGTAGCCATGAAGCAAAGCGCATAGGGAAGCATCAGTGCGAGCAGCGATCCGACTCCCATCGACTTGTCCCACCGCTGGCAAAAGACCAGGACGAGCGGGAAATAGCTCATCAGAGGGGTCATGATGTTGGTATAGCTGTCGCCCATGCGATAGGCGGCGGTCGTCATTTCGGGGCTGATGCCCAGCAGCATGAACATCGGTACGACGACTGAGGACAGGACGCTCCATTTCGCTGTGGACGATCCGATGAACAAATCCATCATCGAGGATAGCAGCAGGACGCAGACGAGCAGCAGCGCCGGGGGAAGGTTCATGCCCTGTAATTTTTCGGCGCCACCGATCGCGATGATCGGACCGATGCCCGACCAGTTGAACATCGCTACGAAATGGGCAGCAAAAAAGACGAACACGAGATAGGGCGCGATCGTCTTCACACCCTCGCGCATCATCGCGATCACATCGTTCGAGTTTTTCACCGTCCCGGCCGCGCGCCCGAAAACGACGCCGGTCAGCAGGAACATCAGAAATAGCGCCGCGATCATCGAGGCGTAGAGCGGTTGCAGGCGGATCGGGCCCTCGGCGCCCTGATCGATGAAGGGCGTGTAGCCAGGCCACAGGCAAAGCGCCGCGAACAGCGCGGTGACCAGCAGCGCGGCGATGCCGGCGCGGCGAAGGCCCCGCCGCTCGTCGTCGCTGAGGTCGCCCTTTTCCAGATCGGCACGAAGCTCTTCGTCAACGTCCTCGTTCCATGTTCCGAGGCGCGGTTCGACCACCTTGTCGGTGATGAACCAGATGATCGGGGTAAAAAAGACGACGATGCCAAGGATGAAATACCAGTTGCCGAGTGGATTCATCGTCCAGCCGGGCTCGACGATGCGCGCTGCTTCCTGTGTGAAGCCGAACAGTAGGACGTCGAGCTGGCCCGGCATGATATTGCCGGCATAGCCTCCCGATACAGCGGCGAGCGCGGCGGCAATTCCCGCAAGCGGGTGACGCCCGACCGATGCGAAGAGGACCGCTGCCATTGGGATCAGCACGACATAGGCGGCGTCGGCGGCATGGTGCGACACCATACCGACGACGGCGATGATCGGCGTCATGTAGCGGCGCGGGGTGCTGCGGAGCGACCCGCGGATCAGTGCGAAGAACAGCCCTGATCGCTCAGCCACCGCGGCGCCCATCATGATCGTAAGAATGATGCCGAGCGGGGTGAAGCTGGCATAGGTGCGCGGCATTTCGGTAAACAGCCGCGCGATATTCTCGGCCGAGAACAGGCTGGATGCGCGATAGGTCAGGACGCCCCCGGCGAGTTCGGCACCGGCGGGCGCCTCCTTGCCCGAATAGGGTAGCGAGGCACTCCATCCGAGCTCCGCGCCGATCGCCGACACGATCATCAATATGACGATGAGGTAGAGGAAGATGATCGTGGGGTCGGGCAGCATATTGCCGACCCGCTCGACGACGCCAAGGAAACCTCTCTGACGCGCGGGGCGTGCGATTTCGGCACTCATGATCGCACCTTCCTGACCGGCCACGGTGAATTCTCCTTTGAAAACGACATGAGGCCCGCGCGCGCGAATGTCACGCGGGCCTCATCTGCCTGGTCAGGGTCAGAAGTTCACTTCGAGCCCGGCGCGGATGACCGGACCGAATTGGTCGAAACCGCCCCCCGACGGATCGATGACCTGAACCGATTCCATCACCGGCAGCTTTTTGTTGAAGAGATTCGTGACGCCGAATGAGAATTTGGCTTCCTGCTTTCCGTTCATCGTCAGCGTGTAAGAGGCCGAGATGTCGTTATAAAAGCGCGACCCCGTGCGGTCGGGCGACAGGAGTTCGCGGCTGATCCCGGGCGAAATGTCGGTCAGCGCTTGGCTCGACTGATAGCGTCCCTGCCAGCCGAGCGTCAGCGGACCGTTGCTGTAGGTCAGTCCGACGACACCCTTGTATTTGGGATAGCCGTAGAAGCCCTCGAGCACCGTGTAGAGGTCCGGCCGCGCCTGGAAGGTGAAGGTGCGGAGACGGTGCAGATAGGTGAAGGCAAGGTTGGCCGAGAGTCGGCCGGCGCCGAGCGGGTGGGCATAAAACAGCTGCGTATCAAGCCCCGAGGTTTGCAGCTTGGACGTGTTCACATAGGTGCTTCGACCGCCAATGATGCTGAAGAAGTTCGCTCCCGGGGTCGTGTCGCGGGTGATTAGCGCACACAGGTCCGGATCGGGGCCACCCGCGCGGTCGACGCAATTTTCAGCGATCGCTTGCGGGCTGAGGAAGCTGATCGCATCCTCGATCTTGATGTCGAACCAGTCGGCCGAAATCTGGAGGCCCGGCAGGAAATTCGGCGTCAGGACGAAGCCTGCAGTCCAGCTGTCCGAAACTTCGGGGCGAAGATTCTGGTTGCCCGACACAATGAACGGGACCCCGATCCCTCCACTGACCGGGACGAAGCCCGCCGGCCGGCCCAATGCGGCGCAGTTGGCGGCACGATTGGGATTCTGGCCGAGATTGTTTTGCGAACAGGGATCGTTGACGTTGGTCGTCTGGCCCTCGCTCGGACGGAAGGCTTCAAAGATATTCGGGGCGCGAATGGCGCGGCTGAGCGTCGCGCGGAGGCGGAGCCCGTCGACCGGTTCCCAGATCGCGCCGGCCTTCCATGACGTCGCTTTGCCGGAGTGACTATAGTCGGCGTGGCGTACCGCGCCCTCGACTGACAGCAACTCGGCAAAGGGCATGCCGGTCAAAATGGGCACGCTCAATTCGCCGAAGAATTCGGTGACATGATAGCCGCCCGAATAATCTTGCGACGATGCTTGATTGGTCACGCCCGCCTTGATCAGTGGATCGGTGGTGCGGCCGTTGCGTTCCTTGCGATATTCGGCGCCGAGCGCGATGCCGATGGACCCGCCGCCCGGCATGGTCAGGAACTTGCTCGAATCGCCGGAGAGTGAAAAGCCGGCGGTGGTTTGCCGCACGAAGGCGCGCGATACCGTTGTTGTGCTGACGAAGTCGCGCGCTTCCTGCGTGCTGGCGGTCGAGCCGAAGGGATTGAACGGCACGCAGGGACCGCTGCCGACGATAGCGGGCCGGACATAACCGGCCGGCTGCAGCGCGGGCACATCCATGCGGCAGCGTATCTGCCCCGAACCGGGATCGACCACGGCGTCGAGCGCGGCGCGCAGGTTGGGCAGCAGCATGCGATTGTAACCGGTGAACTTCGCCTTGGTACGGCCATAGGTGCCATAGATATCGTAGCGGAGATCGGAGAAGCCGGTTTCGAACTCGCCTTTCAGGCCGCCGACGAAGGACAGGCTGTTGCGATCGACCTGGCTATAGCGCAATCCGACGTCGGTGTAGAGGCGATCGAGTGACAGCGTCGTTGCACCGGCCGCGAGCAACTGCTGGCGGAAGGTCTCGTTCAGGAACGCATTCTGCGCGATGTTGATCGGCTGTGCGGCACGGAGCACGGGCTGCCCCCGTCCATAGCTTGACGTATTGTTATAGTCGGCGCCGAAATAGGCCCGCACATTGTCGCTGAAGTCGAAATGCGTGCTGAGGTTGAGGTTGTAGCGCTCGATATCGGGAACGATCGAAATCGAATCGTCGAAGCGGAAACAGGCCGGGCCGCAATTGTCGAACTTCCCGAACAGGCTGCCATCGGTGAAGAGCGGTGTCGGTGCGGGACGCGGCGTGCCGTCGTCATTGAAGACGAACGCACCGAGGCCGCCGGTGTCGCCGCGGAGCCCTACGGCCCCGTACCCCGAATATTGGAAGGCTTCGCCGCCGGGCACGATGATATAATCCGGAATGCCGTCGTTCGGACCGGTGTCGGCCGGGTTGATCATCGCGACATTGTTTCGCATGTCGGCCTGCCGCGGGGTGATCTCCTTCACTTTCGTATAATCGGCTGCCAAAGTGAGGTTGCCGCGGCCCTCGGCGAAATTCTTGCCCGCCACAATGCTGCCGCCATAAGTGAAACCTTCCGACCCGCGGGCCGGCTGCGACCCGTTGAAGGACAGGCGAACACCGTCGAAATCGTCTTTGGTGATGATGTTTACAACGCCCGAGACAGCGTCAGAGCCATAGATGGCCGAGGCGCCGCCCGTGATGATCTCGATCCGCTCGATCAAATTGGGGTTGATCGAATTGAGGTCGAGCGCCGCGCTGTCGGTGGCACCCGCGACACGGCGTTTGCCGTTCACGAGGGTGAGCGTGCGGTTCGACCCGAGGTTGCGAAGATCGACGACCGCGAGGCCGCCGCTATTCTCGCCGCGCGAGCCCGAGGCGCCGCTTTGCTGGCTCTGCTGCATGCTGCCCGAAAAGCCGATGGCGGGCTGCTGGGCGAGCGCGCGGCCAATGTCGAACTGCGCATTGTTGTTGTCGAGTGTTTCCGAACTGACGACGCCGACCGGGGTCGGAAGATCGAGGACGGGGCGGCCGATGCGCGACCCTGTCACGACAATGTCGCTACTCCCGTCTATTGCTTGCTCGTCGGCCGGTGAGGCGGTGTCCTGCGCGTTCGCGGTGCCCGCAAGCCCCGCGCAAAGCGAGATCGCGAATAGCGATGTGGAAATTCTGAATTTGCCGCGTGCGGCTGCAGTTGCCGGTCCCTGGATCATATTTTTTCTCCGCCCTGAACCCTGCCAAAGCCGTCCGTTCGTCGGTTAGTGCAAGGGCCCAGCCTGTCTATGGACATGCGGACATCGTTCCCAATGCCGGTTCGACATAGAATCATTCGTACGGCGCGGGCGGCATCTGCGCAGCATAATTGCGCGACATGCCTTGGTCCCCGATAAATCGATTATGCAGTTTCCGCCTTCAATCGGTTTTTCAGCATCGTCCAGAAGGCCTCGACGCTAGGACTCCTGCGTGCGATCGGTTTGTAAATGCGGATCTCGATCGGAACATGCCAACGTGCATCGCCCGCGGCGACGAGGCGGCCGCTTTCAAGATCGGTGGCGGCGACGCTGAGCGGCGCCCAGCAAACGCCGCGTCCGTCGCGCGCCATCGACAGCAGTGCGGTCGCCATATGCGAGCGGAAGACGGTGCGGAGCGCGGCCGATCCCGCCGAAATCACCTGCGCGGCTTGCAGTATCCGGCCCATGCCCGACTTTTCTTCGAACTCCAGATAGGGGAGCGGCTGGTCGCCGCTGCCCGGCAGGGCGTGGGTGGGCGCTCCGTCGCCAAGCGGGGCGGTCACCGGCATCAATATATCCTCGCCCAGCGCCAGCGAGGTAAAACCTGCCGGGTCGAGCCGGTGCTGTGCTGCCGTATGATGATGGCATAGCAGGAAATCGGCTTTGCCCTCGAGCATGAAGCGTTCGCACGCGGCCATATTGTCCGCGATCAGCGTGATCGTCCCAGCCTCCTGGCCATCGTGCAGGCTGCGGAGCCAAGCGGGGAAAAAGGTCGTCGACAGTGCGTGTGTTGAGGCGAAGCGGATTTCATTGCTCAGCGTGCCGCCGATTTCACGGACATGATCGCGGCCCAGTGTCAGGCGCCGCATGATCTCTTCAGCGAGGACGCGGAACGCTTGGCCCGCTTCGGTCAGCGCGATCCGGTGCGTGTCGCGATCGACCAGCGTCGCGCCCACCCAATCCTCAAGCGCACGAATCCGGCGGCTGAACGCTGGTTGGGTCAGGTTGCGCGCTTCGGCGGCGCGGGAAAAATTGCCTTCATCCGCGAGCTTGATGAAGTCCTCGAGCCACATGATATCCATTTGAATCCACTCGTCGCATCAATTGATACTGTCCCGGCATTGGCTTCGTCCGAACCGCTGACGGTAATCCCAGCCCGCGAAACCGCAGGAAGGGTAGAAGAATGTCGTCGCCAAAAACGCTCTATGACAAGATCGTCGACGAACATCGCATATTATCTTTCGACGAATCTAGCGAGGCTGACGAACGATTATTGCTCTATATCGATAGAACGGTGCTCAACGAATACACAAGCCCCCAAGCGTTCAGCGGCCTTCGCGCCGCCGGGCGGACGCCCTGGCGGCCCGCCGCATCGCTCGGCGTTGTCGATCATGTCAATTCGACGAACCCCGACCCGGGCGCCGGCGCGCTTGACGACGGCGCGCGGCGGCAGATCGAATATCTGAGCGAAAATGGCCGCGATTTCGGGATCGAAATCTTCGATCTTTTCGATCCGAGACAAGGTATCGAACATGTCGTGATGCCTGAACTCGGAATGGTGCTTCCCGGCATGGTGATCGCCGCAGGGGACAGTCATTCGACGACCTATGGCGCATTCGGCGTCGTAGGATTCGGGATCGGCACGTCGGATATCGAGCATCTGCTCGCGACCCAGACGCTTGTCTATCGCCGACTGAAGACGATGCGGGTGGCGGTCGATGGCCGGTTGGCGCCGGGGGTCACGGCGAAGGATTTGATCATGGAGGTGATCCGCCGGATCGGCGCCGACGGCGCGGCGGGCCATGCGGTCGAGTTCGCCGGTACGGCGATCGAGGCGCTGGGGGTTGAGGCGCGCATGACGGTCTGCAACATGGCGGTCGAATGCGGTGCCCGCGTGGCGCTGATGGCGCCCGACGACAAGGTGATCGATTATATCGCGAGCTGTCCGCGCGCGCCCTCAGCGGAATTGCTGGCACAGGCGCGTACCGAATGGTCCTCGTTGCGCAGCGACCCCGACGCCCGGTTCAACAAGGAGATCGCGCTTGATGCGAGCGAGGTGCCGCCGATGGTGAGCTGGGGCACCAGCCCCGACCAGTCGCTCGCAATCACGCAAAGTGTGCCGGATCCGGAGGACATCCCCGCCGCGCGCCGCGCCGATGCCGTCCGTGCTCTCGCCTATATGGGGCTCGCGCCGAACACGCCGTTGCAGGATATTGCGATCGACCGAGCCTTCATCGGATCATGCACGAATGCGCGCTTATCGGACCTGCGCGATGCAGCCGAAATCCTGAAGGGGCGCAAGGTCGCCCCCGGTGTCCGCGCGATGATCTCGCCGGGAAGCAGCAATGTGCGCCGCGCCGCCGAGGCCGAGGGGATTGATCGCATTTTTATCGACGCGGGGTTCGAATGGCGGCGCTCGGGCTGCTCGCTGTGTCTCGCGATGAACGACGACAGCCTTGCACCCGGCGAGCGCTGCGCGTCGAGTACCAACCGCAATTTCGAAGGGCGGCAGGGCATCGGCGGGCGGACGCACCTGATGAGCCCCGCGATGGTGGCAGCAGCAGCGGTGACCGGCAAGCTTGTCGACGTGCGGTCGCTTGCCGCGACGGGAGCATTGTGATGGAGCGCTTCCTACGCGTCTCGGGGCCGGTCGCGGCGATGCCGGGTGCGAATATCGATACCGACGTGATCATGCCGAAGGCCTATCTCAAGGGCATCGACCGGTCGGGCCTGTCAATCGGGTTGTTTCACGATCTCCGCTTCGACGAGGCGGGGACGGCGCGGGGTGACTTCATCCTCAATCGCCCCGATATGGCGGGCACGCGCTTTCTGCTCGTGGGTCCCAATTTCGGCTGCGGTTCGTCGCGCGAACATGCCGTATGGGGCATGCTGCAATATGGGATCCGGGGGATTATCGGGTCGTCATATGGCGCGATCTTCGCCGACAATGCGGCAAACAATGGCTTGTTGCTGCTGTCGCTGCCGGTTGAGGAGGTCGCGGCGCTTGCCGCGGTGCTCGAAGACGGAGCAGGGCAGATGGCGATCGACCTAGAGGCGCAGCGGATCGAGGTTAACGGTCACGCGGCCGACTTCGATATTGATCCCGCAGTGCGGCGCGCGCTGATGCTGGGGCTCGACCGGATCGGCGAAACGATGACGCATGCCGAGAGCATCCGCGCGTTCGAGAAGGCCTATCTCGCGCGCAAGCCCTGGCTTATAGCAGGGCAGGAGTGATGAGCGCACACCCGGACTATCCCGATCTGATGCCCGGCTTTCGTTGGGAAGATGTCGACGCCGACGGCGTGCGAATCCGCGCAGCGATCGGCGGATCGGGGCCGCCGCTGCTTCTGCTCCACGGCCATCCGCAGACGCATCTGACCTGGTTCAAGATTGCGCCGGCTCTGGCGAAGCGCTTCACCGTCGTCGCGACCGACCTGCGCGGCTATGGCGACAGCGAGAAATTGCCCGGCGATGCGCTCCATCTCAACTATTCCAAGCGCGCGATGGCGGCCGATCAGGTCGCGGTGATGGCTGCCCTCGGCTTTCATCGCTTCGACGTCGTCGCGCACGACCGCGGCGCGCGCGTCGCGCATCGCATGGCGCTCGACCATCCGGATCGCGTCGCGCGGCTTGTCCTCCTCGATATTGCTCCGACCGCGACGATGTATGCGCAAACGAACCGTGAGTTTGCGACACGCTATTTCTGGTGGTTTTTCCTGATCCAGCCATTCGACTTGCCCGAACGGATGATCGCGGCGGACCCCGATCATTTCCTCGACCGGCATCTTGCTGGCCAGATCAAGGTCGATGGCTCGCTCGACCCGCGCGTCGTGGCCGAATATCGTCGCTGCTACCGCAATCCCGCGACGCGTCATGCGATCTGCGAGGATTATCGGGCCGCGGCGAGTATCGATCTGGATCATGACGCGGCCGACAGTGAGAAGCGGATCGAGGCGCCCTTGCTCCTTCTTTGGGGCGAATATGGCACCGTGGGAACGCTCTTCCACGTCCTGGAGAGCTGGCGCTCGAAGGCGCGCGATGTGCACGGGCACGCTCTGCCATGCGGTCACAGTCCGCAGGAAGAAACGCCCGAACTACTGCTTGCCGAGCTGGATGCGTTTTTGACCTGAGCCCCGTATGGCGCTTAGCGCGCGGGAAGAATGACAGCGCGGCATTCGCCAAAGCCGATGGGCACGAAGCCGTCCGCTTCGGCGGTGGCCCGCATGATGATCTCGTCGCCATCTTCCAAGAAACCGCGTCGCTCGCCGCTCGCCAGCAGTATGGGCTCTGACCCGCCTGTCGTCAGTTCGAGCAGGCTGCCGAACCCCTCGCGGTCGGGTGCCGATATCGTCCCGGTGCCGAGCAGGTCGCCGGGGTTCAGGTTGCAGCCGTTCGAAGCGTGATGCGCGACGATCTGCGCGAGAGTCCAGTACATGTTAGTCGCCGGGCCACAGCTCAGGCGAACGGGTGTCGCGTCCGCCGCGCGCATGGCTGCGGTGAGCATAAAAACTTCGAGCGTCAGACCGAGTGCGCCATGCGCCTGATCGGCCGCGTCCCACAGATAAGGCAGCGGCGGCGGATCGCCTTCGGAGCGTGGCGGCTGGGCGACACGGAACGGCGCGAGCGCCTCGGCTGTCACGACCCAGGGCGAAACGGTTGAGTGGAAATTCTTGGATAGGAAGGGGCCGAGCGGCCGATATTCCCACGCCTGAAGATCGCGCGCCGACCAGTCGTTGAGCAGCGACAACCCGGCGATATGGTGCCCGGCATCGCCGATCGCTATCGGGTCGCCCAGCGCGTTGCCTTCGCCGACCCACACGCCAAGTTCGAGCTCGTAGTCGAGCCGCTGCGTCGGTTCGAAGAGCGGCGCATCGTCTTCGGGCGGCTTGCGCTGACCGTGCGGTCGGATGACAGGTTCGCCCGACACGCGCACCGACGAGGCACGGCCATGATAACCGATAGGCACATATTTATAGTTGGGGAGCAGCGGATTGTCGGGGCGAAACTGGCGCCCGACGTTGTTCGCGTGATGAATGCCGACATAGAAGTCAGTGTAGTCGCCTATCCGTGCGGGAAGGTGCATGGTGCACACCGCGCTGTCGTAAAGCAGCGGCGCGATTATACTCTCCATGGCGGGATCGGTGAGCACCGCGGTTAGTCGCCGGCGCAGCGCGACGCGGTCTGCGGGGGCAATTGCCATCAGCGAGTTGAGCGTGTCGTCCCTGCATGTAGCGCTTGCGGGCGCGGGGAGCAGGCCGGCGACCGCGCAGGCACGAAGGTCCAATATGGCATCGCCGATCGCGACGCCGGCGCGCGGGTCTTCGCCGGCCGGCGCGAAAATGCCGTATGGCAGGTTCTGGACCGGAAAGTCGCGATGCCCTTTCGCGGAAGCGACCCAACTGGTGCGGTCGGGATCGTGGGTCTCGTCGATCTGCCAGCGCATTATCGAAAATCCTTGGCCGCATCGAGATAAGGAAGAAGCGCGTGCGCGAAGGCTGCGATGTTATCGGTCCGTAGTCCGGCAATGTTGATACGGCCGTTCGGCGCCATATAGATGCCGTGATCTTCGCGCAGCGCCGCGATCGCGGTGGGGGAAAGAGGCAGCGTCGCGAACATGCCGTGCTGCGCCGCGATGGGCGATAGGCGCGAATCCGCGGCTGCGAGCGCCTGACGGAGGCCGTTGATCCGCGCGCGCATTGTGTCGAGTTCGGCTTCCCATTCGGTGCGGAGCGCGTCGCTTTCGAGGATGATGCGCACGAGTGCGGCGCCATGATCGGGCGGCATCGACCAGAGGCTGCGCGCGAGGGTCAGCATGTTGGAACGGACGAGTCCGGCGGTGGCTTGCCCAGCCGATTGCACCCACAGCGCCCCGACGCGGTCGCGATAGAGGCCGAAATTCTTGTCGCAGCTATAGGCGAGGAGGGCAGTCGGAAGCGCTTCGAAGATCATGCGGGTCGCGGCGGCGTCGTCCGTCAGGCCGCTGCCTAGTCCCTGATAGGCAAGGTCGATGAAAGGGATCAGGCCGCGGGCTGCGCACAGATCGGCAAGAATGCGCCACTGGCCGGGCGAGAAGGATGCGCCGGTAGGATTGTGGCAGCAGCCATGGAGCAACAACACGTCGCCTGCACGGGCCCCGGCGAGGTCGTCGATCATCGCGGCAAAGTCGATCATGGCGTCCATCGGATCGAAGAAACGGTGGCTGCGCACTTCCAGCCCCGCTTCGGCAAAGATCGGGCCGTGGTTCGGCCAGGTCGGCGCGCCGATCCAGACGCGCGCGACGCGATTGGCGCGTGCAAGCAGTTCGGCGCCAAGGCGGAGTGCGCCTGTGCCGCCGGGGGTTTGAACACCCGTCAGTCGGTTGGACGCGTGATGGGCGCCAAACACGATAGCGGCGAGCGCTTCGGTATAGGCGGCGTCGCCCTCGGCTCCGAGATAGGATTTGCTGTCCTGCGTTTCGGCCAGCAACATCTCGGCCATCTTCACCGCGCGCATCACCGGGGTCCGTCCGAAATCGTCGCGAAATACCCCGACTCCCAGATCGATCTTGCCGCGCCTAGGGTCGGCGCGGTGGAGTGCGATCAGTCCGAGCAGCGCGTCGGCAGGCTGCTCGATCAGTGGAGCGAAGGGATCGAACGCGGTCGTGGACGGCGGCGATGAAAGGTCGGTCGTCATGCGCGAAATATCGCAGCAAGCATGCGATAAATCTTTTCAAACTTTCGCCATTTCATGCAATGTGCGACAAATATTATCATACTGTGGCGATGTGGAGAGAAATTGTTCAACCTTGACGCCCTCGATCGCAAGATCATCGAAGCGCTGCAGCGCGACGGCAGCCTCAGCAACGCCGAACTGGCAGAGCGAGTTGGGAGCACCGGGCCATCCTGCTGGCGGCGGATCCGACTGCTCGAAGAGGCGGGCGTACTCGCGAAAAATGTCTGGCTCGTCGATGCCGCGCGGATTGGGCAAGGGGTCAACGTTCTCTGTAACATTCGGCTCAAGAGCCATTCGGCCGAACACACTGCGCTGTTCGAGAATTTTATTCGCGATCAGGATCGCGTCATGGAGTGTTTGTCGATGTCGGGCGAATGGGATTATCAGATCCGCGTCGTCGCGGCTGACGTCTCCGACTACGAGATGTTCCTGATGCAGACGCTGCTCCGTAACGAGGCCGTAGCCGGTGCCGCGTCGCACTTTGCACTGCGGGTCGTGAAATATCAGACCGCGATCCCGCTTCCGGCAAAATAAATGTCGATCTTGCAGTTGCGTTGATCGTGTCGAACGTATCGCTGCCAGCTTGCGATGTCACTGAAATGATATCTTGCCTTCATCATGCTGCAACGGTTCCGTCACCTCGCTGACCCCGCTCGTTCTTATCTGCCGCCCCGACAACAACACCGTCTGGGGAATCACAAAAATGAAAACGTCTCTCCCGAATTTCCGGGTCGCTTTGCTGTGCTCGGCCGTCCTCTTCGCTACGCCGTCGCTGGCGCAGTCGGAGCCGTCGCCGGCTCCGCTGCCCGAGGCCGAAGCGGGCGCCGATGGCGACGCGATCGTCGTCACCGGCCAGCGCCGCGCGCAATATGAGGCGACTGCCGAAAAGCGGGATGCCTTCATCGTGATGGACGCGATTTCGTCCGACGATATCGGCAAGCTTCCGGACCATAATACCGCCGCCGCGCTGCGCCGCATCCCGGGTCTGTCGGTGCAGGAAGATCAGGGTGAGCCGCGCTTTCCGGTGCTTCGCGGGCTGCAGTCGACCTACAACCGCACGACCGTCGACGGCGCGTTGGTATCGGGCGTCGACTCGACGGGGCGCACCGTGCCACTCGACATAATTCCCTCGGTGATGGCGGCGCGCATCGAGGTGATCAAGACGGTGACGCCGGAGAATGACGCCAATGCCATTGGCGGCATCATTAACATCGCGACGCGCAGCGCCTTCGACGCGAAGCGCGCCTTCTTCAACGGCGTCGCGTCCTATGGCGTGTACGAACAGAATGGCGACGTTCGAAACAGCAAGCCGTCCTACCGCGTCGCCTTCGCTGCCGGCACGACCTTTGGCGCGAACGACGAATGGGGCGTGGTGATCGGCGCGAGCCAGGAACAGCTCGATTATGACATTCCGCAGATCGAAGTCGCGAGCCCGTCGGTACGTGAATATACGGCGGCCGGCGCGCCCGTGAATTCAGGCGCGGCGAACGGTAATGGTATCCAGGTCCCCACCCAGCATCGCCTCTTCTGGTACAATAACACGAAACAGCGCACCGGCGGCAATGTGAAGCTCGAATGGCGTCCCTCGGACCGCTTCCGCTGGGAGCTGTCGGGCGTCGTCGCGCGCACCGAGGATGACGAGGAGCGCATCGAATATCGCATTGAGCAGATCGGCAACGTCGCGAACCAGACGCCGACCAGTGGCGATTTCGCGCGCGGACGTATCATCGTCCAGCTCAACCAGCCGATCACCAAGCGTCTCGTCGCGCTCGGCCGCACCGCATTCGACTGGGATGCCGGCGAGAAGCTGAAGGTCGACGGCGACGCCGTCTTCTCGCTTGGGCGCCTCCGCGTCCCCAACGAAAGCATCGAATTCCGCACCCGTGACGCGGATGGCGCACGCTACGCCTTCCATTACGATACGTCGGACTTTTATCCGGTGTTCACTCCGACCAATGCCGCTGCGGCGGTCGATCCAACCAACTTCTATCTCCAGCAGCAGCGCAGCGACCTTCAGAAGTCGCTCGAGAAGAGCGGCCAGTTCCGCCTCAACCTGACCTGGGGCGACGACCGCGACGACGGTGGGGTTAAGCTCAAGACGGGCGGCGTCATCCGCCTGACCGACCGCGAAAACAGCAACCCGCGCACCGACTATCGCGCCGCCAGCGGGTTTACCTATACGCTGGACGAGGTGGTCGCCAGCGGTCCGACCAAACCGATCCGCGGACAATTTACCATCCCGATCCGGATCGACGCCAATGCTTTCCCGGCCTTCTATGAAGCGAACAAGGGCGGCTTCACGACCACGGTTGCCTCGGTCGCGGGCAATTACGACGTCAGCGAAGATGTCTATGCCGCCTATCTTCAGGGCAGCACGCGCATCGGCAATGTCACGCTGCTCGGCGGACTGCGCTATGAGCGCACCGAGGTTTCGTCGAACGCCTTCCGTGCGGTTGGCTCGACGCTGACTGAGATCACGACGGAGGGCAGCTATGATAACTGGCTGCCCAGCTTCCACATCCGCTGGGACGTCGCCGACCGTTTCGTGATCCGCGGGGCGTACACCAATACGATCGGCCGTCCCGACTATGGCTCGATCGCCGCGACCGAAACGCTTAGTTTTGATGGCAGCCAGCCGACGCTGTCCCGCGGCAATCCGGGACTGAAGCCCCGCGAAAGCCGCGGCTTTGACCTATCGTTCGAATTCTATCCGAAGGACGGCGTCATCTCGGCAGCGCTCTTCCACAAGAAGATCCGGAACGAAATTTTCACTCTGTCCAGCGTCGAGGGGATCGACGTCGGTCGCGGGGTCGAGGATGTGCTCGTGTCCGAACCGCGTAACGCCGAGAGCGCGACGATCAAGGGTCTGGAGCTCAATCTCCAGCAGGCGCTGACCTTTCTGCCCGATCCGTTCGACGGCCTCGGCGTCAGCGCGAACGCGACCTTCCTCGACACGAAATTCACTTTCCTGACCAGCGTAGGTCCGCGCGTGACCGGTCTGTTCCTTCAGCCCGATACGGTCTGGAACGCGTCCGTCTATTATCAGAAGGACAAGTTCGAGGCGCGGCTGTCCTATAATTACATCGGCGGCTTCCTCGAAACGATCAACGACACGATCCCGAACGCCGACCAATATTGGAAAGATCGCGGCACGCTCGACGCCAACATCAATTTCCGCCTGACACCGAACTTCACGCTTTATGCAGAGGGTCAGAATCTCACGAACAAGGGACGCCGCGAACTCGTCGGTCCTGGGCAGGCATATCTCCAGGAATCGGCCGAGTATGGCCGGACCTTCTGGTTCGGCGTGGCGGCGAACTTCTGATGCTCGGCGCGCTGCTCCTCCTCGCCTCGACTGCTGCGACCCCGGTCGCTGCGATTCCGCAGGGCGAGGCTGCCGAGACCGTCCGCCGCATTCCCGCCGCCGAAGCGCGGCAGGGTGTGGCGGCCGGCCCTGTCGGCATCTACGCCGTCGCGAACTGGATGATCGCGCGCTACGACCGCAAGACCGGCGAACGCCTGAAATTGTGGGAGGGCGATCCTGCCCGCTATCCACACATCAACAGCTGCGCGCTTATCAAAGGCGAGCTGGTATGCGCGGCGTCGAACTTCCCCGCGGTGCCGCACGCCAGTTCGGTCGAAATCTTCGACCCCTTGACGCTCGCGCACAAGCGCACGGTGTCGCTGGGGCAGGGGACTGGCTCGCTGACCTGGGTCGACTGGCACGACGACCACTGGTGGGGGATGTTCGCCAATTATGACGCGAAGGGTGGCGAACCGCCGCGCGATCATCGACATACCACGCTGGTCAAGTTCGATCCCGAATGGCGGCGCACCGAAAGCTGGGCGTTGCCCACGACGATCCTCGACCGCATCTCGCCGATGAGCATTTCGGGTGGTGGCTTCGGCCCAGATGGCAATCTGTGGCTATCGGGACATGATCTGCCCGAACTTTACGTCACACGGCTACCGAAGGGGGGTGCGACGCTCGACCATGTAGCTACCGTGGCGATGGAGGCTGAGGGGCAGGCGATCGACTGGGACGAAAGCCAGCCGGGAATGCTCTGGGGCATCAGCCGCAAGAACCGGGCGATGATTGAGATGCGCGTGCCGATGGTCGAGAAATAATTTCCCGCCAAGAAAAGCATCTGGCTCCGGAACCGTGATCATGGTCCCGGCGTATCTTCGCCGAGCTTCAAAACACAAAGGATTGAACGCTTTCCACCGGGCCGCGCTCGCGCGCGGTCCGGACTAACCTCTTGGCCGCATTCGCGTGGAGCTGTGTTCTTTTTAGGCCCGTTCAGGGGGACAAGCTTGGCCTTCAGTTCGCCGTCAGAGGCAGACTGTCAGGGCGGCTTCAACGGCTGCTTGCAGGCTGTAACAGAACGAAGCTTTGGCAATAGGGCAAAGTTTACCGGACGAACGCAGCAATGATGGAGAGGCTGCCGATCAAATACGGCCGTCACCGGGGCTTTCGTCAATTCCGAAACCGAAGCTGCGCAACAGCTAACAGGCAATAACGTACCCCGCTATTGCCTGTTCACGTCAATTTATACGCGCCGATCAGCAGTTGCCTTTAACTCCATCGGCACAATCTGCAGCAGATTCAACGTCTTTTCCGGCACCTTCAACCGTATTGCAGGCCGACAGAAGAAGCATCGAGCTGCTAATCGCGAAAATTGTCAGAAGCTTTTTCATTCTCTCTCTCCGACGGCGAGGGCAAAATACCCCCAACTTTAGTTTCGATATTTCGACAACGGCCGTTCGCAACGATTGTTCCGTCACATAGCGTCAAGCTAGCCGAAGCGTTCAGAATGATCGCTAGGCTGGGTAGCCGTCTGCGATGGCCTCAGACGGCTAAGTTGCCACCGTGGGTCATCAGAGGTCTTTTCGGCATCCTGCCCATTGCGGCTCTGCGCTCTGCGCACGTCGCTTCGAGCTGGGGTGTCTGTCATCCACCTCGGGCGACTTTAATTGCCCGAAGGCTAACGACCAGTGGTTGCGGTCGGAACTCCGGGAGCGAAAAGTGTTGGGATTTGAATGAGCGATGTGCGCGAGCGAAATCGCTAAGTTCGCCTGTGTCGTGTGAAGGTGTGCGGACAGGTGGGCTATAAGCTCACCATTCGTCACAAAAAAATTGATATCACGCCATAATCTGGCGATGATGGTGCGGTCGAGAAGACTCGAACTTCCACGGCCTTTCGGCCACAACGACCTCAACGTTGCGCGTCTACCAGTTCCGCCACGACCGCACATCATGATGGTCCGGATCGGGTCCGGCACCAGGTAGGAGCGGGCGCCTAGCAAAGCTTTTCAGGCGATGCAAGCGAGCGCCCTCGATTTATTTTTGCGGCTGCGAGCAATCGGCTTCGGACAACGCCCCCATCGCCGCCAAATCGACTCAAAAGAGTCATCCAACCACCATCGTCAACGGGGTTGAACGCCCGGCGACTATCCGGCCCGCCTCCAGCTCGGCCTCAGGGATCGGGTCAAGCTGTCGGAGCAGACGCTCTTCAACAGGAAATCGAACCGGGGTTCGAGGCGCGCAACCCGACCGTGCGCAAATATGAAGAAGTCCCAACGTTGGACGATGACAAGAGCCATTTCACCCGCTACAGCGCCCACCGAACCTGATTGCTCAGCGCGTGGTTCGAGCGCTGAAGCTTTCTCCCTCTTCGTCGCCGCGCGATAGGGAGAGGCGGTTCGGGCCGTCTCAGCGGACTCGCTCGACCGTCAAAAAACTGTAATCTTCCGGTCAACTGATTGTCACCGTTCGCCCCTAGGCGATTCGCGAGACAGGTTTTTCAGTCTGGGGGACAGATACATTTCATGGCGACGTTGATGTCCGGATCGGCCGTTCGTCTTCCGCGTGCGTTGCCTGCTTGGCTGCGCGCCGGAAAGCGTTCGCCGCGTGAGGTCTGGCCGGCGTTGCTGGTCGGTCTGCTCGGCGCGCTGCTGATCTGGCAATGTGTTCGGCTGCTCTGGACGCTGCTTACGCCGCTGTCGCCGCTCGGCGCATGGCAGCCGCAGGCGGCGGTCATCGTCTCGCCCGCCGAACGGCGCGCGCTCTTTACCAGCCTCGATCCCTTTTTTCGCGGCAATGCGCAGGGGCCGGCATCGGCGACCGTCACGTCGGCGGGGCTCACGCTTTTCGGCATCAACCTCAATGAAGCGACCGGCGGCGGTTCGGCGATTATCGCGGGCGAAGACGGGATACAGACGAGTTACGCCGTCGGCGACGAGATTGCGCCGGGGCTGAAGCTCGTCGGCGTTGCCTTCGATCATGTGCTGCTCGACCGTGGCGGCGCGCGCGAAAGCCTGTTCCTCGATCAGAGCGGCGAGGCTCCCGTCGCCAACGCCGCGACGCCGTTGCCGGCGCCGACGCCCGAAATCGGCGCCGCTCCGGCGGGCGCGAGCGCCAGCGGCGAAATGACCCCGGCGGCGATCAAGGCCGGGGTCGGCTTTGCGCCCCGTACCGAAAATGGCCGCGTCACCGGCATCGTCGTCCAGCCGCAAGGCGACGGCGCCGCCTTCCGCGCCGCGGGTCTTCGCCCCGGCGATGTCGTCCGGTCGGTGAACGGCCGCCAGATCGGATCGGCGAGCGATGCCGCCTCGCTCGCCAACCAGTTGACGCCCGGCGCGCGTATCGCGCTCGAGGTCGAGCGCGGCGCCAGCGTCGTTCCCGTCGCCATTTTCCTCTCGAAACAATAGAGACCCATGCGCCTCAAACTTTCCCTGATGCTCGCCGCCGCGCTGGTTTCCGCCACGCCGGGACCCGCGTTTGCCCAATACACGCTCAATGTGCGCGATGCCGATATCCGCGCCTTCATTCAGGATGCCGCACGGATCACCGGGCGCACCTTCGTCATTGACGGGCGCGTCAACGGCAAGGTTTCGGTCGTCACCGACCGGCCGCTGTCGCGCAGCGAATATTTTGAGATATTCCTCGCGACGCTGCGCTCGAACGGCCTTGTTGCCGTGCCGGGGCCAAACGGAAGCTACCGCGTCCAGCCGATCGACGGCGCCGCGGCGCAGCCCGGCCGCATCGGCAGCGGCGGGGCGGCGCAGAACCAGTTCGTCACCGAAATCATCCGCCTGCGCTATATCGACGCTGTGTCGGCGGTCGAAACGCTGCGCCCGCTCGTCAGCGCGCAGGGTTCGCTCACAGCGAACCGCAACGCCAACAGCCTGGTGGTCGCAGACTTCGCCGACAATATCCGCCGCATCCGCGCGCTTGCGTCGAGCATCGACCGCGACAGTTCGACCAGTCAGATCGTCACGCTCAAAAATGCCGGTGCGCGGGAAATCGCCGCCGCGCTGCAGGCGCTCGTCCCGGCGGCGGGCGAGGGGGCACAAAAGCCCGTCGCGATCGTTCCGATCGACAGCAGCAACGCGATCGCCCTCAGGGGCGACCAGGCGATGGTCGCGCGCTTTGTCCAGATGGCGAACGACCTTGATGCGAAGGCTGCGGGCGGCACTGAACTGCGTGTCTATTGGCTCGAACATGCCAATGCCGAAACCCTGCTCCCGACGCTCCAGCAATTGATCGGCGGCGGCAGCGACCCCGCACAGAAGGCGGGCCTGCCGCCCGCATCCTCATCGTCGTCGACGTCTTCGTCGGGCGGCGGTGCGACCCCCGCTCCGGCAGCGGCGGCATCGGCCCCGACCTCGGTCGGCGGCGGCGGCACGGGCAGCATCTCGACCCGCGGCCCCGCAATCATCACGCGATATGAGGGCGCGAACGCAATCATCGTTGCCGCGAACAGCGAAGTGCAGCGTATGCTCGGCGAACTCATCCGCCAGCTCGACAGCCGGCGGCAGCAGGTGCTGGTCGAGGCGATCGTCGTCGAGATCGGCGACGATGCGGCGAAGCGCCTTGGCGTCCAGTTCCTGCTCGGCGGCAAGAATATCCCCTTTGTCGCCACCAGCTACAGCAATGCGCAGCCCAATATCCTGACGCTGGGCGGCGCCTATGCCGCGACCAAGCTGACGCAGGACAAGACCACGGTCGACGGTGAAACCGTCGTTACCCAGACGAGCAGTTCACTCGGCAACAGCCTGCAGGAAGCGGCAGCGGCTTCGCTGCTCGGCGCCAGCGGCGGCTTCGCAGGTTTTGCGGGCGACATCGGCAAGAACACGATCTTCGGCGCGATCATCAACGCGGTGAAATCGGACACCACGTCGAACCTGCTTGCGACCCCGCACATCGTCACGCTCGACAATCAGGCGGCGAAATTCCTCGTCGGACAGGAAGTGCCGATCACGACGGGCGAGGCGCTCAGCGACAATTTCGACAACGCTTTCCGCACCGTCCAGCGCGAAGAGGTCGGCATCAAGCTCGACGTCACGCCGCAGGTCAATGGCGCGGGCGAAGTGAAGCTGTTCCTGCGTCAGGAAGTGTCGAGCGTCGCGGGCCCGGTCTCGTCGCGCAACAGCGACCTCATCCTCAACAAGCGCTCGTTCGAAACCGTGCTCACCGTCGACGACGGCGAAATCCTCGCGATCGGCGGCCTGCTCAATGACGACGAGCGCAAGACGATCGAGCGCATCCCGCTTTTGAGCGACATTCCGCTGATCGGCGAGCTTTTCAAATCGCGCAGCCGGACGCGCTCGAAGACCAACCTGATGGTCTTCATCCGCCCGACGATCCTGCGCAATCGTGAGGATAATGCTGCGCTCACTGCGCGCCGCTACGGCTATATCCGCGACTTCCAGCTCCAGCGGAACCCCGATCAGGAGCCCGCGATCGACACGCTGGTCCGCGACTATCTGGGCGCGGTTCCGCCGGTGCCGAGCGCGGCGACCCCCGCCGACATCACCGTCGGCCCGGTCAATCTGCCCGAACTGCGGGGCGAGGGCGGCAGCGTCAAGCCGGCCGACGTCCCGCCCTCGATTTCGCAAGCGCCTGCGCCACCTACCGGAGAATATCCGTGACCGACATCGAACCGGCGGCGCCTCCCCCGGCGCCGGTTGATATTCCATACGGCTTTGCCCGTACCCACGGCGTCGTGATCGCGCCCGGCGAAAACGGCGTCTGGCTGGCGACGCTGCGCGAGGACGCCGACCCCGCGATATTGATCGAGGTGAAACGCCATCTCGCGCAGCCGCTGCGCGTCGCGACAGCGAACATTGCCGATTTCGACCGGTTGCTTTCCGACCATTATGCCGTCGACAGCTCGGCGGCTGCGATGGCCGGGTCGCTCGACGGCAGCGACCTCGACCTTGGCATTCCCAGCGCCGAGGATTTGCTCGACAGCGCCGACGACGCCCCCGCGATCCGCCTGATCAACGCGATTATCGCCGAAGCGGTGCGGCAGGGCGTCAGCGACATCCATATCGAACCCTATGAAAGCGGACTCGTCGTTCGCATGCGCGCCGATGGCGTGCTGCGCGAGCATCTTCGCATGCCGCCGCATGTCGCGCCGGTCGTCGTCAGCCGCATCAAGGTGATGGCGCGCCTCGACATTGCCGAACGCCGTGTGCCGCAGGACGGACGCATCGGGCTGACGCTGGCGGGCAAAGCCGTCGACGTTCGCGTCTCGACGCTGCCGAGCCGTGCGGGGGAGCGTGTCGTGATGCGTATCCTCGACAAGGATGCGGCGGGGATCGACTTCGACGTCCTTGGCCTGACGGGCGCCGCCGACCAGATCCTGCGCGAGGCGCTCGCCGAACCCAATGGCATCATCCTTGTTACCGGACCGACGGGCTCGGGCAAGACGACGACGCTCTATGCGGCGTTGAAGCAGCTCAACGACGGCCAGCGCAATATCCTGACCGTCGAAGATCCGGTCGAATATGCGGTGGACGGTGTCGGCCAGACGCAGGTGAACAGCAAGGTCGGGCTCGATTTCGCCGCGGGCCTCCGTGCGATCCTGCGCCAGGATCCCGACGTCGTGATGGTCGGCGAAATCCGTGACCGCGAGACCGCTGACATCGCGGTGCAGGCGTCGCTGACCGGGCATCTCGTGCTCTCGACCGTCCATACCAATGATGCCGTCGGCGCGATCACGCGCCTCAAGGATCTGAAAGTCGAGCCTTTCCTGCTCGCCTCGACCTTGCGCGCCGTTCTTGCGCAGCGCCTTGTTCGCAAGCTTTGCGATCATTGCCGCGAACCGGTGCAGGCCGACAACAGCATTGCCGCGATGCTCGGGCTCGACATCGGCACCGTGATCTGGCGGCCGAAGGGCTGCGACCAGTGCGGAGGCACCGGGTTCAAGGGCCGCATCGGCGTGTTCGAAGCGATCAAGGTCGACGAGACCGTCCGCCGTTATATCTACGCCGGCGGCGATGAGGCGATGATCACGCGGCACGCCTTCCTGAAATCGCCGACGCTGGCCTCGGCCGCGCGGGCGATGGTGGCGAAGGGGCTGACGACGGCCGAAGAAGCGATCCGCATCGCGCGGCGCGAGGATGTCGATGCCTGATTATCGCTATGTGGCGATCGATCCGCAGGGCCGCGAACGCAAGGGACGGCTGACCGCCGCCAACGATGATGCGGCGCGCGCGGACCTGATCCGCCGCAAATTCCATATCGTTGCGGTCGAGGCCGCGGGCGCGAAGCCCGCGGGCCGTTCGCTGCTCGCCTTTCGCAAGAACAAGCTGTCCTCCAAGGAACTCGCGCTCTTTACGCGTCAGCTCGCGACGCTGGCCGAAGTCGCGCCGCTTGAGGAGGCGCTGCGCACACTGACGCGCCAGAGTGAGGCCGAAAGCGCGCGCGCCGTCATCGGCGATGTCCATGCCGGGCTGCTCGAAGGCCGCCGCCTCGCCGATGCGATGGGCCGTCAGCCGAGCAGCTTCCCGCCGCTCTATCGCGCGATGGTCGCGGCGGGCGAGACCACGGGCAGCCTGACGACGATCCTCGCGCGCCTTGCCGACCTGCTCGAACGCCAAGCGGAGGTGCGCGGCAAGCTGATCGCGGCGCTCGCTTATCCGATCGTGCTCGCGATCGTTGCGATCGGCGTCGTCGCGGCGCTGATGATCTTCGTCGTCCCGCGCGTCGTCGAACAATTTACGGATACGGGGCAGCAACTTCCGTTCCTTACCCGCGCGGTGATCGCGATATCGGGCTTTGCGGCGAACTGGTGGTGGCTGATCGCGCTGCTGCTTGCCGCTGCAAGCTTTGGGTGGGTGACGGCGATGCGCCGCCCGGCGTTCAAGGCGCGCGTCGACGCACGCCTCCTCCGCCTGCCGCTCTTTGGCCGCCTGCTGCGCGACCTTTACGCCGCGCGCTTTGCCCGGACGCTCTCGACGATGGTGTCGAGCCGCCTGCCGCTCGTCGAAGGGCTGAAGCTGACGGTGCCGACGATCCGCAACGCCGCGCTTGCCGGCGCGACCGCCAATATCGTCGATCAGGTGCGCGCCGGCGGCGGCCTTTCCACCGCGCTTCGCGACGCCGGGGTCTTTCCGCCCTTGCTCGTCTATATGACCGCAAGCGGCGAAAGCGCGGGCCGGCTCGAACAGATGCTCGAACGTGCCGCCGATTATCTCGAACGCGAATTCGACCGCTTTACGGCGGCGTCGATGGCGCTTCTCGAACCTGTCATAATTGTCGTTATGGGGTCGTGCGTGGCCCTTATCATCCTCGCCATTCTGCTGCCGATCCTCCAGTTGCAGAACCTAGCCGGACTATGAAAATGTCGCTGATGAAGCTAATCTTTCGCCTGATGCTCGATACATCCTACTCCGATCGCGGCCGGCCGCCGGCGCAGCGCCGCAAGACCGACGAACGCGGTTTCACGCTCACCGAGTTGATGGTCGTGATCTTCATCATCGGCCTGCTCGCGACCGTGGTGATGATCAACGTCCTGCCCAGCCAGGACCGCGCGATGGTGACCAAGGCCAAGGCCGATATTTCGACGCTCGAAAATGCGCTGGAACAGTACCGGCTCGACAATCTGACCTATCCCGCTTCGACCGACGGCCTGAACGCGCTTGTCACCGCGCCGCCTGCACTTGCGCAGCCCGAACGCTATCGCCGAGGCGGCTATATCAAGACGCTGCCCGCCGATCCGTGGGGCCGTCCCTATAATTATCAGGCGCCCGGGCCGAACGGAAAGGCGTTCGACGTCTGGTCGCTCGGCGCCGATGGCGCCCCCGGCGGGACCGACGACAATGCGGATATTCGCGCCGAGGGTTGAGGCGCGCGCGCGTCCCCACGTCAACGGCTTTACCCTCGTCGAACTGATGGTCGTGCTCGCGATCATGGCGCTCGCCGCGACCGCGGTCGTGCTTACCATCCCTGGCGAGGAGCGCACCGTACGCAACGAAGCCGACCGGCTCGCCGCGCGGCTCGCCGCCGCGCGCGACGTCGCGGTGATCGAGGGGCGCAGCGTTTCGGTCAATTTCGCGCCGTCGGGCTATGGTTTCGAACGGCGGATTTCGGGCGAATGGCGGCCGCTGCCCGGCCGCGCCTTCGAACAGCGAAACTGGCCGGGTGGTGTCCGCTTCTCGGCCGGAAACGGGCAGGGCGCGGCACGCATCCTGTTCGACCGCGTCGGCATCAGCCCTACGCCGCAGGCGGTCGTATTGACCGGCGGCGATGCGCGCGAAATCATACGCGTCTCGGCGACCGGGGAGGTCAGCCGTGCAAAATGAGCGCGGGTTCACATTGCTCGAAATGCTCGTGGCTTTGAGCGTCATCAGCATCGCCGCGCTCGCGCTGATCCGTCTCGACGCTTATGCGGTTCGCACCGCGGGCGACCTTGACGAAAGTACGATGGCGGGCATCGTTGCACAGAATCGCGCGGTCGAACTGTGGACCGATCCCGCGCCGCCGACGATCGGCAACAGCGCGATCGGCGTCGCAAACGCCGGGCGCAACTGGCGCGTCGAACAGCGCGTTGCGAAAACCGCCGACGACAGCCTTTTGCGCATCGACCTGCTGGTGCGCCCCGAAGGCGGGCGCGGACAGGCGGCGCTGACGATCATCCGGTCGTCGCGATGAGGGACGAACGCGGCTTCACCCTTGTCGAGATGCTCGTTGCGCTGTCGATCTTCGCGGCGATCGCGGCGATGGGCGTCGGTCTGCTTCGCAGCAGCGTCGATACGCAGGATGCGGTGCAGGAACGGCTGAAGGCGATGGGCGGGATAAACCGGCTTCGCGCCGTGATGGCGAACGATCTTGCGCAAGCGGTCCAGCGCTCGACGCGCGGCCCGGCGGGAGAGGCCGTCCCCGCGTTCGTCGGCTCGCCGAACGGCTTTGCCTTTGTCCACGGCGGTGCGGGTGCGGCGGACGGCAGCCCGCGCCCGTCTGTCGAGCGCGTCGGCTATGCCCTTGTCGGCGCCGAATGGCGCCGCGCGACACAGCCGATGCTGGACGGCACCGCGCTTGGCGAGGGCGACCGCCTTGTCGGCGATGTCGCAGGGATCGCGGTGCGCTACCGCGACGACAAGGGCAATTGGGGTGAGAGCTGGAATTCCGAACCCGGCGACCGTCTGCCGCGCGCGGTAGAGGTGCGGCTGTCGCGCGCGGGACGCGAGGCGTTGACGATGCTGTTCCTCACCGCACCGACGCTGCCGCCCCCGCCGATCGCGGGCGTGCCGACGCCATGAGGGCCGGCCGGAAAGATGAGCGCGGCGCCGCGCTGCTGACCGTCCTGCTGCTCGTTGCGGTAATGGCGGTGATCGCCGCGACCGCGCTCGACCGGCTGACGCTCGCGACGCGCATTGCGGGAAGCGCGGCCACGGTCGATCAGGGGCGTGCCTATGCCTTCGCCGCCGAACAGATCGCACTGCGCCGCGTCGCCGACCTCGTCGGGCGCGACCCCGCCAAGCTGACGCTCGCGGGCAATTGGCTTGGGCGCGATTTCACGCTGCCGCTTCCAGGGGGCGAGGGGCGCGCAAAGCTGACCGACGCCAATAATTGTTTCAACCTCAACAGCCTCGTGGCAGAGACCGTGCCCGGGCGGTTCAGCCAGCGGTCGGGGGCGATGCGCCAGTTCGGCGAATTGATGACCCTCCTCGGGATCGATCCGGGGCAGGCGCAGGCGATCGCGGGCGCCGCGGCCGACTGGATCGACAGCGACAGCAACGATGGCCCGCTTGGCGCCGAGGATAATGCCTATCGCTCGACGCAGGGCGCCTATCTGCCTGCCAATCGCAAGATGGCCGATGTCAGCGAACTCCGCGCGGTGCGCGGCGTGACTCCCAAAATCTACGCCCGGCTCAAACCCTGGATTTGCGTGCTGCCGGTGACCGATCCGGTCAGGCTCAACGTCAACACGCTGGCTCCCGAACAGGCGCCGCTCGTCGCGATGTTGATGCCCGGAGAAATCGGGGTTGCGAAAGCGCGGGCGGTGCTGGCGGCACGCCCCGCGGGCGGCTATGGCAGCAGCGTGCGATTCTGGGAGGCCGGTCCGTTCGAAGGGCGCAAGCCGCCCAACGAAGTTGCCGAACAGGCGGGCGTGACCAGCCGGTGGCTCGCGCTGACGACGAATGTGACGATGGGGGACGGTTTCTTGACCGCAGTTTCGCTGATCGATGCCAATGGAGGAGCGCCTTCTGCCGGTATGACGCCGCCAGTGATCGTGCGCCGCGATTGGGGCGAGAGCGACTGAGATGACACGCACGCTGGTTCTTTGGCTGCCCCCGGTGGCGGCGCTTGGCGAAGGCGGTGGTCCCGATGCCGCCTGGCTGCGCGTCGACGATGGCGTTATCGTCGACAGCGGACAGGATGATGGCTGGGTCGGCGCGTGGGAAAAGCCCCGTGACGATAGCCCCGACGACCGCCTTGTCGCACTGGCGCCCGCCGCCGATGTGCCGCTGCGCTGGCTCCACTATCCCGACGCCGCGCCCGCGCAGGCGGCCGCCGCGGCGCGCATCGATGCGCTGAAGAACAGCCTGGGCGATGCGGCAGCGCTCCACGTCGTTGCCGGGCAGCCGGCGGGCGAGGGGCAGGCGGTTCCGGTTGCGGTGACCACCCACGCCGCGATGACGGCGTGGACCGACTGGCTGAAGGCGCGCGGCCTTTCGCCCGCCGCGATCCTTCCGGCCGCCGCCGCGGTCCCGCCGCCCGAACCCGATACGCTGTGGACGGCCGAGGTCGGGAGCGAACGGATCGTCCGCACGGCGGACCGCGCATGGGTGTCCGATCCCGAACTCGATCCGCTGATCGCGGGCGGGAATGCGATCGCGCCGCTCGATGCCGACCGGATGCGCGAAGCCTTGCTCCTGACGCTCGCCGCGCCGCCGCTCGACCTGCTCAGCGGCGGATGGAAGCCCCGGCGGAGCTGGTCAGTCGATCCGGCCATGTTGCGGCTGGCGAAAATTCTGTTGATCGCGCTCGTCGCCGTGAGCCTGCTGATCCCGATCATCTATGCGGTGCGCCTATCCTCCGATACCGGCCGGGCCGACGATGCAGTGGTTGCAATGGCCAAAAAGGCTGGGGTGACCGCACCCGACGCGACTGCGGCCGAAGCCGAGCTCGATCGCCGCCTTTCCGCCGCCGGCGGCGGCCCGCTCGCCTTCTCGGTCCCTGCCTCGGCTCTGTATGACGCGATGGGCGATGCGCCGGGCGTGTCGCTCAAGACACTGTCGCATCGTACCGACGGGACGCTGACGACGACGCTCGCGGCGCCGCGCGTCGAGGATATCAATCAGGTGCTGCTCGCTTTGCAGGCGCGCGGCTACCGCATCACCGCCCAGCCGATGGCGGGCAGCGACGGGCAGCAAATGGCGAATATCACGATCCGGGCCGTGCCATGACCGAGCGATTGCAAAATTGGTGGGCCGCCCTGTCGCTCCGCGAACGCTGGCTCGTCGGCATCGCCGGCGCGCTTGCGCTGGGTGTCCTCCTCTGGGGTCTTGGCCGCCCCGCGCTCGCGGCGTTCGTCGACCTCGAAAGCCGGCACCGCGCCGCGATCGAGCGCGAAGGACGCGTGGCGGCAAAGACGCAACTGCTCGCGCAGCGTCCGGCAAAATCGGTCGCCGCGGCGGTCGACGCGGTCGCGATCGATCAATATCTCGCGCAATCGGCGGGCGAGATCGGGTTGACGCTCGACCGCAACGAAGCGCGCGGTGCAGGGCAGGCGACGATTGCGATTGCGACCGCGCGCGCGACGGTGCTCACCGATTGGCTCGCCTCGCTGGAGGGCCAGGGCTTTGTCGTCGACCAGCTCACGATCACCCCCGCCGCTGACGGCACCGTCGGCCTGACCGCCGAGCTTCGGAAGGGCGGACAATGAGCGCGGGGAGGCGTTGGGGCATCGCGGCGCTGCTGCTCGCGTTGATCCTGCTCATTGCGACTTTTCCGATGCGGCTTGCGCTGGCTTGGTCGGGTGCGACCGACGCGGGCATTACCGCGCGCGACGTGCGCGGGTCGGTCTGGTCGGGCGAGCTTGTCGATGCGCGGCTTGGCGTCCTGCCGCTCGGCACGGTGAGCGCTAGCCTGTCACCGCTCGCGCTGATCGGCGGGAACACCGAACTCGCTTTCTCGCGCACCGATGAACGGCTTGGCGCGCTTGCAGGGCGGCTGCATGGCAGCAGCCCGCAGGGCGTCTCCGACGTCAGCGGCACGACATCGATGTCGGGCGGGCTCGGGATGATCCCCGTCGATACCATCCGGTTCGAGGGCGCCACGATACGTTTCGACGATGCGGGCAAATGCGCCACGGCAAGCGGCCGCATCCAGCTCATGGTCGCTGCTCCCATCGCGGGTCTCGATCTTTCGCGAGGACTGTCGGGTCCGTTGGCGTGCGCGAACGGGCGCGCGCAGGCGGCGCTTGCCAGCCAGTCGGGGATGGAGCGGTTGACCCTGTCCTTCGATGGCAACGGCACGTATCGTGCGCAATTCGCGATTAATGTCGACCGCGATCCGGCGATGGCGGGTGCGCTCACGGCGCTGGGGTTCAAGGCCGGTCCCACCGGTTTCGTGCTGGCGACAACGGGCCGCTTCTGACGTGTCGATCCTCGATGCCTTGCCCTTTGGCACGGGCGTCGCGTTCGCCGCATTGATCGGACTGATCCTCGGCAGCTTTATCGCGACACTGGTGCTGCGCTGGCCCGCGGGGCGCTCGGTGCTCGGTCGCTCGCAATGCGACGGATGCGGTCGGCCGCTTGGCGCTCTCGATCTCGTTCCCTTGCTATCGACCGTTGCGTCGCACGGTCGCTGCCGGACGTGCAACGCCGCGATCGACCCTTTTCATTGGCGTGTCGAACTGGGTGCGGCTTTGATCGGGAGTGTCGCGCTTGCGATCATGCCGGGGACGGCCGGTTGGCTCTGGGCGTTGTTCGGCTGGCTGCTGCTGCCGCTCGCATTGCTCGACGCGCGTCATTTCTGGCTCCCCGATCGTCTCAACCTTCTGCTGGGAATCGTCGGTCTGCTTTTGGCGGGACCGCTGCTCGAAACGTCGCTCATCGATCGCTGGGTTGGTGCGATCGTCTGCGGCCTGACGCTCGCCGCCATCGCCGAATTTTATCGCCGCGTCCGGCTGAAGGATGCAATGGGCGGCGGCGATCCCAAGCTTGTGGCGGCAATCGGGGCGTGGCTCGGCTGGCAGGCATTGCCGCTGATGTTGCTGCTCGCGAGCGTCGGGGGAATCGTCTGGGCGCTCCTATCCCAACGAAAAGGGGACCAGCCGCTTTCCGAGCGACAGGTCCCCTTCGGATTATATGCGTGCGCCGCGGCATGGGCCGCGGTGCCGCTCTGGCTTCTTATTGCCCGATAACGACCGTCACCGCGCGGCGGTTCTTGGCATAGGCTTCTTCGGTCGAACCGAGTTCAGCCGGGCGTTCCTTGCCATAGCTGATGACCTGGATGCGCGACGGATCGACGCCCAGCGAAGCGAGATAGTTTTTCGCGGCATTCGCGCGGCGTTCACCGAGCGCGATGTTGTAGTCGCGGGTGCCGCGTTCGTCGGCATGACCTTCCAGCGTGACGCGCACAGCGGGGTTGCGCTGCAGCCACTGCGACTGCGTCTGCAACGTCGCCTGATCCTGCGCGTCGACATTATACTGGTCATAGTCGAAGAAAACACGGTCGCCCATCGCGCCAACGCTGGCGAGGAAGTCTTCTTGCGACCCGGGGACGACGCCGGTTCCAGTGCCAGCGCCCGTATCGGTGCCGGTGCCTTCAGGGGCGGGGGGAAGCGTGTCAGGGGCCTTTTTCGCGCAGGCGCCAACAGCAAGCATGGTGATCGCCGCAATCATTGCGGTGCTTTTGCGTATCGTCATGTCTGTGTCCTCTTGTTGTTGATAATCATTCGTGCGGCCGATTTGGCCCGTTCAGGACGCGATAGTTGAACCCGATCGCGCCCCTTTGGTTCCGGGTTTCCTCAGGGAAGTACCGGGCCCCAGCTGGGGTCCGACCCGTCTTGCGGGGTCGGCAGACGGCGCATGTTCACGCCGGTCAGGTCGACTTGCCACAGGCTCGATTTGCCTTCGCGGCCCGGCGAGGTGCGGAAGAATTGGATTACGCGGCCGTTCGGCGACCAGGTTGGCGCCTCATCCTGCCAGCTATTGGTCAGCATCCGCACGCCGCCGCCCGAGGGGGTCATTACGCCGATCCGGAACTCGCCGCCGCCCATGCGGGTAAAGGCGATCAGGTCGCCGCGCGGCGACCATTCGGGCGTCGCGGCGCGGCCGCCGCCGAAACTGATCCGCTGCTGGTTCGATCCGTCGATATTCATCGTATAGATTTGCTGACCGCCCGAACGGTCGCTTTCGAACACGATCTTCTTGCCATCGGGCGAGAAGCTGCCGCCGACATCGATGCCCGGCGTATTCGTCAGCCGCACCGGCGTGCCGCCGTTGGCCGAGATGCGATAGATGTCGGTGTTGCCGTTGACCGCCATCGAATAGAGGATTTGCGTCCCGTCGGGCGACCAGCGCGGCGCAAAGGTCGCGTTCGCGCTTTCGGTCACCAGCTTCTGCGAACCCGCGGCGACGTCGTAGATGAAGACGCGAACGCGATTGTTCAAATAGGAGACGTAAACGATCTTCTTGTAATCGGGCGAGAAACGCGGGCTGATAGCGAGCGCCTGACCATTGGTTATGAAGCGATGATTGCCGCCGTCGCTGTCCATGATCGCCAGGCGTTTGATGCGGTTCCCCTTGGGACCGCTCTCGGCGATATAGGCGACACGGCTGTCGAAGAAGGGCGCTTCGCCCGACAGACGCGAGTAGATGGCGTCGGCGCATTTGTGCGCGGCGCGGCGCCAGTCGCCCGGCTGGATTTCGAACCCCTTGCGGACCAGCTCGCTGCCGAGCGCGGTATCGTAAAGGTAACAGCCCACGATCAGGCTGCCGTTCGAACCCGCGTCGACGAAGCCATGGACGACATTCTCGGCATTGCGGCCCTGCCATTCGGCGAAGCGTGGCGCTTGCACCTCCGCGCGGGTGATCGCGCGAACGCCGCTCGGGCCGATCGGCTCGTACAGGCCGCTGCGTTCAAGGTCGGCGGCGATGACTTCCGCAATCTGGCGCCCCAGGCTGTCGGTGCGCAGCCCCGCGACATTCTGGACCGATGCGGTGGCGAGCGAGGGGATGGCGATGACGGTGCGGTCCTGCGACAGCGTGCCTTCGATCGTCTCGCGCGGTTCGGTCGGGGTGACCGCCGGCGGGGTAGGGGCGGCCGTCGGGGTTTGCGCGGCGACCGGTGCCGCGGTGAGCAGCAGGGCGAGCGAAAGGCTGATCGGGCGGAGGAGCATTTCTCTTACCTCTTGATGAAATCGAGCGTGTAATTCTGCCAGAAGCTGTAATTTTCCTCGGGCAGGTCGAAGGGTGCGGCGAGTTCCACCGCGCGTTTGGCGCATTCCTGATGGCGCTGGATCTGGAACTTGTTGCTGTCGTTCTCGCCGCTGGTCGTGACGCTGGTGAAGCCGGCAAGCGCGCCCGACTGGGTCAGACGGAACTTCACGACTGTCTTGAGCTGGTCAACGTCGACGCCCGAAATGCGGCAGCCGTTCCAGCGCGGCGCTACTGCCGACTTGATGCTGACGTCGATCGAGCGCCGGACTTCGGCGGCGGTTGCCGCCGCGGGTGCGCCCTTGCTGGCGGGCGATTTGGGCTGCGATTTCGAGAGCCCCTCGGCAATGCCGTCGAGGCGGCCAGTCGGCCGGGCGGGGCGATTTTTCGCCGGCGGTGCTTTCGGAGCGGCTTTCGGCTGAGCCTTTTGTACCGCGGGCGGCTGTTTCGGCGGTGCTGCTTTGGGTCTCGCGACCTGTTTCGGCGTCGGGGCAGGGGTCGGCCTGACGACCGGTTCGGGCAGCGGCGGTGCGGGCACCGGCTCGGGCGCCGCGATGTCGGTCATATCCTCTTCGCCCAGCCGCGCGGCGGGCGGGGTTTCGCTGATAACCGGTGCGGTCGATTGCACGGCCGTCTCGGCGATCAGGTCGACTTCCATCGGCGGATTGTCGAAGCGCCGGTCGCCTGCGGTCCACTGAACCGAGAGCAGGCCGATGATGAGGACGTGCGCCACCACCGCGATGGCAAAGCCGCGTCCTTCATTCCCCCCAACTGCCCGTGTTTCGGCCATCATCTCAACCTAGGGCTGCGTTTCTGAACCGTCGGTGACCGCGGCGGGAGCGCTTTCGCTTGCGCCTTCCGAGCCCGTCGTCACCAACGAAATGCGCGTCAGGCCCGCACGATTAAGCTCGCCCATCACGCGCATCACGCGGCCATAGTCGAGCCCCTTGTCGGCGCGCAGCATGATCTGTCGCGGCTTGTCCTGCCCTTCATTGGCCCGTGCAATGGCGTCGAGCCGAGCCGGAAGCTCGGCCTCGGGCACGACCTCTTCGCCGATATAGAGCGTGTCGTCGGCATTGATCGAGAGCTGCACCGGCTCCTGATCCTCTGTCTCGACCGGCTTCGCGCGGCTTTCGGGCAGGTCGATGGGGACGGCAGAGGCGAGGAGCGGCGCGGTGATCATGAAGATGATCAGCAGCACGAGCATGACGTCGACGAGCGGCGTGACGTTGATCTCCGCCATCGGCGCCCGGCGGTTGCCGCGGCCGCGCCGGCCGCCGATACCGCCCGAAGGTCCGGTCATTGCCATCAGGCTTCGACCTCCAGTTCGCGGCTGAACGTCGCGTGCAGTCCGTCGGCGAAGCGGCCGAGGCGCGATTCGAGGCGATTCAGGCGCTGCGAAAAGGCATTATAGGCGATGACCGCAGGGATGGCGGCGAACAGACCGATCGCGGTCGCGAACAGCGCTTCGGCGATACCGGGCGCGACGACGGCAAGGCTGCTGTTATTTTCCGCCGCGATCGCGGTGAAGCTGCGCATGATGCCCCACACCGTTCCGAACAGGCCGACGAAGGGTGCGACCGAGCCGATGGTCGCCAGCGTGCCGATCTTTTCGGCCAGCCGGTCGACTTCGCCCGCGACCGCGCTGTTCATCGCGATGCCGAGGCGCTCGCGCGTGCCGTCGCGGTCGACATTCTTGCCTTTGGTCGAACGGCGCCATTCGCTGATCCCGGCGCCCAGCACCTTCGCGCTCGGCAGGTCCTCGCCGCTGTTCTTGTCGTAGAATTTGTCGATGTCCTCGGCGCGCCAGAAATCGCGCTCGAACCGTTCCGACGCGCTCATCAGCTTGTTGACCCCGCGGCCGTGCGTGAAGATCACCATCCAGACATAGATGGACGCAAGCAGCAGCCCGATCATCACGCCCTTCACGATCCAGTCGGCCTGCAGGAACAGCGCGATGGGGGACAAGGTTGCCGCGTCGGCGGCCAGCGAGATATTGTCTAGCAAGGGAAAGTCTCTCCATTCATGATGGCGGTAAATCGATCGGCCCACCCCGCAGGCTGGCGGCGCGGCCGGCCTGCGGGCGACAGGAAGGCGGCGGTGACTTGCCCGTTGGTCAATGTCTCGCCGCTTAACGTGTCAGTCCCGCGAAGGATGCGCTGCGAAATAATCACGCTTGCGCCCCGCACGGCCTCGACCGCGCTGACCACGAGCAGATCGTCGTCGAGCTTTGCCGGGCGGCGATATTTGATCGCAAGGTCGGTGACTGCCCAACTGCCTTCGCCGCCTTCCATCGCCGCACGCTGGTCGATGCCCGCGATCCGCAGCATGTCCGAGCGCGCGCGCTCCATATAGCGAAGGTAATTGGCGTGATAGACGATGCCCGACAGGTCGGTGTCCTCGAAATAGACGCGCGCCCGGAAATGATGTTCGGCCCCGACGAAGGCGCCGGGGATGAAGGGGGGCGGGACGTTTACCATTAGCTTGACCGATAGCCGCGCAACGACTCGTCGCAAACCCCTCTTGAACGGTTCGTCGCAGATCGGGGCCGGTTGATGGAATGAAAATCCCGGAAAACCGCCTATTTTCCCTGATCGAAAAGTCCGTCCTGCGAACCCGAGGGCGGATTCAGCCCCAGATGTTTCCATGCGCTCGCGTTGAGCGTGCGCCCGCGCGCGGTGCGCGCGATGAGACCGGCCTGCAGCAAATAGGGTTCGATCACATCCTCGATCGTGTCGCGCGGTTCGCTAAGACCCGCCGCGAGCGTCTCGACGCCGACGGGCCCGCCGCGATAAATGTCGGCGATCATCGTGAGGTAACGGCGGTCCATTGCGTCGAGCCCGAGCGCATCGACTTCCAACCGGTTGAGCGCCGCGTCTGCAGCCTTGGCATCGACCACCGCATGCCCCGCGACGGTCGCAAAATCGCGCACGCGGCGGAGCAATCGCCCGGCGATCCGTGGCGTGCCGCGCGAGCGCTTGGCGATTTCGAGCGCGCCGTCGGACGCGATCGGCAGCGCGAGCAAGCGCGCGGCGCGCAAGATCACCTGCTCAAGCTCGCCATGCGTATAGAAATTGAGCCGCACCGGGATGCCGAAGCGGTCGCGCAGCGGGGTCGTCAGCAGGCCCTGCCGTGTGGTCGCGCCAACCAGCGTGAATTTGGGCAGGTCGATCCGTACCGACCGGGCCGACGGCCCTTCGCCGATCATGATGTCGAGCGCGCGATCCTCCATCGCAGGGTAGAGGATTTCCTCGACCGCGGGTGACAGCCGGTGAATCTCGTCGATGAACAGCACGTCGCCGTCCTCGAGATTGGTGAGCAGCGCAGCAAGGTCGCCCGCCTTTGCGATCACCGGCCCGCTGGTCGAGCGGAAGCCGACGCCGAGTTCCTTGGCGACGATCTGCGCCAATGTGGTCTTGCCGAGCCCCGGCGGACCATAGAAGAGCACATGGTCGAGCGCGTCCGAACGCGTTTTTGCCGCCTCGATGAAGATGCGCAGATTTTCCCGCGCCGCCGCCTGCCCGACGAATTCGGCGAGGGATTTCGGCCGTAGCGCGGCGTCGACATCCTCGGGGATGCGGATGGGGGTGGTGAGGGCGGGGTCAGTCATAACGCTCTATTGCCTCGCCGAGGATACAAACCCAAGGTTCCTGACGATCCTCATAGACTGAAAATCCAAGCTCGAAGTCATGGCCGGGTTCGAAATTGCCGATCGGCACGGCATAGCTGTCGAGCCCCGGGCGATTGAGGAACCAGAGCGTGGAGCCGCAGTTTTCGCAGAAGTAGAAGTCCGCGATAGCGCCGCTTCCGCCGGGATGCTGGTACAATTTCGCGTCGCCCTCTGTGCGGATATTCTCGGCGGGGAAGCGCGCCTGTGCGGAAAAGGCGCTGCCGCTCCGCGCCTTGCAATTGCGACAGTGGCAGACCGAGACGCGGATCGGTTCGCCGGCGCAGGCGATACGGAGCTGCCCGCAGCGGCAGGAGGCGTTACGAACGCGCTCGGTCACTTGGCCGCCTTTTTGAGCGCCGCGCGGACCAGCGCATCGAGGCCTGCACCGGCGCCCAGTTCCTCGTTGGCGGCCGCGACTGCCGCGCTCGCTTCACCGGGTTTGAAGCCGAGGCCGGTAAGGGCGGCGACGGCGTCGCCGAGCGGCCCGGCGGTTGCCGTGAGCGATGGACCGGATCCTGCAATCCCCCCAAGCGCGCCCGCCTTGTCCCTCAATTCATGCGTGATCCGCTGCGCCAGCTTTGGCCCGACGCCGTTCGCGCGCGCGATCATCGCGCTATCGCCGCTGGCGAGAGCACGCTGCAGGTCGCCGATTTCCAGCGCCGACAGAATCGCGAGCGCAACCTTTGCGCCGACGCCCTGCACGCTGGTGAGCAGGCGGAACCAGTCGCGCTCCTCCGCCTTGGCAAAGCCGAGCAGGCGCAGGAAATCCTCGCCGACGAGCATTTCGGTGTGGATCGTGACATCGCCGCCGACGGGGCCGAGTGCGTCCAAAGTGCGTGCCGACGCCTCGACCAGATAGCCGACGCCGCCGACGTCGATCACTGCATGGCCAGCGGTGCTGCTGTCGAGCCGTCCGGTGAGTTTGGCGATCATCTGGTTCTCAACATCCGTTCGGGCTGAGCTTGTCTAAGCTCTATCCTTCCCCTTTTGTTCTCCCTAGAAGAAGAACGGCCCTTCGACAAGCTCGGGGCGAATGGCGTGGGATTTAAGCCCTGGGTCGATGATTCGCGTGGCAGATCGCGACCGCCAGCGCATCGGCCGCGTCTGCGCCCACGACCTTCGCGCCGGGCAACAATATGCGCAACATTGCCTGCACCTGTTCCTTCGCGGCGCCGCCGGTTCCGACGATCGCCTTTTTGACGAGGCGCGGCGCATATTCGCCCACCGGCAATCCGGCGCGCGCGCAGCCGAGCAGCACGACGCCGCGCGCATGCGCGAGCTTCAGCGTCGACTGCGGATTGTCGTTGACGAAGACTTCCTCGACCGCGGCGCAGCCGGGCGCGTGATCGGCGATCACGGCGGCAAGCACGGTGTCGAGATGCGCGAGCCGATCGGGCAGCGACGCTTTCGCGTCGGTCTTTACTTGCCCGTTGGCGACATGGCTGATCCGGCTACCCTCGACCCGGATGACGCCCCAGCCGGTGCAGCTGAGCGAGGGGTCGAGACCGAGAATGATCATCGTGTCCCGTTCGTATCGAGCGAAGTCGAGACACCCCAAAGGCATCCGCAACCGATGGGCATCTCGACTTCGCTCGATGCGAACGGATTTTGGCTTTTATCCAAGCTTTTCCATCACCGCGTCGGGGATTTCATAGTTGCCCCACACGGTCTGGACATCGTCGTCGTCGTCGAGCGTGTCGATCAGCTTGAACAGAGTCTGTGCAATCGCCTCGTCGGCGACTTCACTCTTCAGCGTCGGACGCCAGGCGAGCTTCACGCCTTCGGCTTCGCCCAGCTTGCCTTCGAGCGCCTTCGCGACTTCGTGCAAGGAATCGACGCTGGTCCAGATGTCGTGGCCGTCCTCGGACGATTCGACATCATCGGCGCCCGCGTCGAGCGCCGCTTCGAACACCGTGTCCGCGTCGCCCGCGCCAGCGCCATAGCTGATCATGCCCAAGCGATCGAAGCCGTGGCTGACGCTGCCGCTGGTGCCAAGGTTGCCGCCATTTTTGGAAAAGGCGGTGCGCACATTGGTAGCGGTGCGATTGCGGTTGTCGGTCAGCGCTTCGACGATCAGCGATACGCCGCCGGGGCCATAGCCTTCGTAGCGGATTTCTTCGTAGTTATCGCCGTCGTTGCCCGCGGCCTTGTCGATCGCGCGCTGGATATTGTCCTTCGGCATCGACTGCGCCTTGGCAGCGTTCACCGCAGCGCGCAGGCGCGCATTCGCGTCGGGATCGGGCAGGCCCATCTTCGCCGCAACGGTGATTTCGCGGCTGAGCTTCGAAAAGAGGCTGCTGCGCTTTTTGTCCTGCGCACCCTTGCGGTGCATGATGTTCTTGAATTTACTATGGCCGGCCACGGCCTACCTCCATCGAAACTGGAAAATGTGCCGCCGCACTAGCGCGGCGCGCGCCAAGAGACAACGGCGTCAGACAACCACGGCCGTGCCGGAGGCGCTGACCATCAGCATCGAACCATTCTGGCCGAGCACTTCATAGTCAAGGTCGACGCCGATCACCGCATTGCCGCCGAGGCGCGCGGCCTCTGCTTCCATTTCGGCGATCGCTTCCTTGCGCGCGCGGGCGAGGACATCCTCATATTTGCCCGAGCGGCCGCCAACGATGTCGGTAATGCTGGCAAACAGGTCGCGGAACAGATTGGCGCCGACAATCACTTCGCCGGTGACGATGCCCAGATATTCGCGGACCGGACGGCCCTCGACATTGTTGGTGGTCGTGCTGAACATCGTCACTCTCCCTTGTGGCTTTTAGTCGATCCCAAGCGCCGACTTATAGACGTCGAGGATCGCTTCCATTTCCTTGCGGTCGTGGACCGGCAGTTTGCGCAGGCGCACGATCTGGCGCATGATTTTCGGGTCGTAACCCTGCGATTTCGACTCGTTATAGGTGTCGCGGATATCGTCGGCGATGCCCTTTTTCTCTTCTTCCAGACGTTCGATGCGCTCGATGAAAAGGCGCAGTTGTTCGTCGGATACGGTGGCTTCGCTCATTTTAGGCTCCGGTAATGTGGATGGTCCAGCGCAAGAATCGCGCTTGGCGCGTCCCTAATGGCCTCAAGGATTTTTGGCCATGCTTTCTTCCATCCGCTGGAGCTGTTCGGGCGTCGCGGCCGTGTGGTGCCGCGCTTTCCACTCGATGGTGGGCATGCCGTGAACGATCGCACGGCCGGCCTCCTTGTCCGTGCCACCCGCCTCGGCGATCCAGTCACCGAGGCAATTGCGGCAAAATCCCGCAAGGCCCATCAGATCGATGTTCGCGGCGTCGCTGCGATGCTGGAGCAGGCGGACGAGGCGGCGAAAGGCTGCGGCGGCGACCGCATCATCGAGATTGTCGAGCGCATCGTTACCGGTCGTCTGATCGTCGCTGCAGGACATGGTTCCTCCGTTCAATGATTGAATAGCTATACGGGTGTTGCCTAGACGGCATCAAGGCTGCATTGCCCTAGCGTCCCCGACCCTAACCCCACCCCAGTCATCGGAGCATTTGTGGTTCAGAGCTTTACCCCCCGCCAGCGCAAGGTCCGTATTCTCGCGACCCTTGGCCCCGCCAGCGCCAATGCGGAGATGATCGCCGAACTGCACCGCGCCGGCGCCGACGCCTTTCGCGTGAATATGAGCCATGGCGACCACGCCGGGCATGCGAAAGTGATCGCCGCGATCCGCGCGCTCGAAAAGGATACCGGCCGCCCGACGACGATCCTCGTCGACCTTCAGGGACCAAAGCTGCGCGTGGGCACGTTCAAGGATGGCCCGGTCGAGTTGGTAAAGGGCAAGCCCTTCATTCTCGACACCGACAAGACGCCGGGTGACGTGAACCGCGTTCACCTGCCGCATCCCGAACTGTTCGCCGCCGCCGAACCCGATACGCGTCTGCTCGTCGACGACGGCAAGCTGGTGCTTCGCGTCAAGAGCGTATCTCCCGATCGGCTGGAGACGGTGGTCGAGGTTGGCGGCAAGATTTCGGATCGCAAAGGCGTCAACGTCCCCGACGTCGTCGTGCCGCTAGCGGCGCTCACCGAAAAGGACCGCAAGGATTTGGCCTTCGCGCTCGAACAGCATGTCGACTGGATCGCGCTGTCATTCGTGCAGCGGCCCGAGGACGTCGCCGAAGCGCGTCGCCTGATTGGCGGCAAGGCGGCCCTGCTGGTGAAATTCGAAAAGCCGTCGGGCGTGCAGCGGATCGAGGAAATCCTGGAGCTGGCCGACGCGGCGATGGTTGCGCGCGGCGACCTTGGTGTCGAGCTGCCGCCCGAGGCGGTGCCGCCGCTCCAGAAAAAGATCGTCGCGACCGCGCGGCGGATGGGAAAGCCCGTTGTCGTCGCGACGCAGATGCTCGAATCGATGATCGTCTCGCCGTCGCCGACGCGCGCGGAAGTTAGCGATGTTGCCACGGCGGTGTACGACGGGGCGGACGCAATCATGCTGTCGGCCGAGACTGCGGCGGGTGCCTGGCCGGTGGAAGCTGTCACCATGATGGATTCGATCGCGCGCTCGGTCGAAAGCGACCCCGATTATTACCGCCGTCTGCATTTTACGGAGACCGCGCCCGATGCGACGACCGCCGACGCGCTCGCCGAGGCCGCGGGGACGATCATCCAGACGATCGCCGCAGATGCGATCATCTGTTTCACCGCGTCGGGTTCGACCGCACGCCGCGTCGCGCGGGAGCGTCCGGGTGCGCCGTTGCTGGTGCTGACGCCGAAGCGCGAGGCGGCGCGGCGCATGGGGCTGCTGTGGGGCGCGCACGCGGTGCCGACCAAGGATATCGGCAGTTTCGAAGAGATGATCGCCAAGGGCAAGCGCATGGCGCTGCGTCACGGCATCTGCAAGGCGGGCGCGAAGCTGGTCATGATGGCGGGCGTGCCCTTTGGGACACCGGGGTCGACCAACGTGCTCCATGTGGCCACGCTGACCGGCGACGAACTGCGCGGATATAGCTGAGCAGAGCGTTCGGGCCGCAATTTGTCCGTCTTCCCAGCGAAGGTCGGGATCTCGCCCGCGCGCCATTTCGATAGGATGAGATTCCGGCCTTCGCCCGGATGACAAACCGAAAGAGTGGCAGCGGAAGCCTCGATGAGCGCATTTTGATTCAGTCCGGCACAAAAGTTACCGGCTGATTCACAAAATTTTCGGGTTGATTCAGATCGGGACGTTTAAAAATGGTAAATGGACTTTGCACCATTGACGCTGCGCGGCATAGTTGGTGCAAGTAGTGCGTCGGACCCGCGTCGGGGGGCTCCGCATCGCAAGTCCGGAGGTCTTTTCCGCGTGTCCGCACCGTTCCGTTTTCCGCGCTTTTTCGTCACCAGCCCGGCGCCTTGCCCCTATCTGGCCGGCAAGACCGAGCGGAAGGTGTTCACCGAACTCAACGGTAATAATGCGAACGAACTGAACGATGCGCTCGGCCGCATCGGATTCCGTCGCAGCCAGTCGGTCGCTTATCGTCCAAGCTGCGCCGATTGTTCGGCGTGCGTGTCGGTGCGCGTGTGCGCGGCTGAATTCACCCCCAGCAGCTCGCAAAAGCGCAACCTGCGCCGCAACGGCGATCTCGTCGCCACCGCATGCAAGCCCTGGGCGACCGAAGAACAATATACGCTGCTCCGCTCCTATCTGGGCTCGCGCCATCCCGACGGCGGCATGGCCGACATGGACGAGCAGGATTTCGCCGACATGGTCGAACAGACCCCGGTCGATAGCTATATGATCGAATATCGCGAGCCGACCAAGGACGGCGGCAAAGGCCGTCTTGTCGGTTGCTGCCTGACCGACCGTCAGGGCGACGGCCTGTCGATGATCTACAGCTTCTTCGACGCCGCGCATCCGATGCGCGAGGGGCTCGGTACCTATATCATCGCCGACCATATCCAGCGCGCGGCCCGCGCCGAATTGCCCTATGTCTATCTGGGCTATTGGATCGAAGGGTCGGCGCGCATGGCGTATAAGGCCCGCTTCCGCCCGCTCGAAAAGCTTGGCCCCGACGGCTGGTCGCGCTTCGACCCGACCCAGTCCGAACGCATCGCGGCGATGTTCGAACTCGCCTGAGGCCGCCAGGTTCGGGTCCGTTGACGTCGGGCCTGCAACAGGCCATTGAATGCCAAGGGAATTTCGGGGTGGGGAACAGAGGAGATAGCTTTGTTCCGATATCATGGCGCCGTAAAATTTCTGGCTTCCGCTCTCGTTGCCAGCTTTGTCCTTGCCGCCGCTCCGACGACCGCGCAGCCGCGACAGGGCACCGGGACGCGTGAGGGCGCGTCGATCAATGGCGTCGATCAGGCGAACGAGATCGACTGTCAGGGGCGCCCCGCGGAAGTGTCGGGTTCGGGCAACCGCATCAACTTCGTTGGCGATTGTCCCAGCCTGACGGTCAATGGCGTCGACAACCAGATCGGGATACTCCTGCCGCCCGGCGCCGACCTGCGCGTTTCGGGCGTGGACAATGTCGTGACCTGGCAGGTGCGCGGGAAGGGCAAGCCGCGCATTTCGGTTCAGGGCGTCGACAATCAGGTGCGGCCTTCGCGTTAGTCAAAGGCGCGCTGACTCGCGTAAATCCGCCTAGTTGCGAACGTCTCGCAACGGCTGATTTCTCGCCTCCACCGGTTGACCTTGGCTCGCTTTCAAGGGCATAGCTTTGCGTCCAGGACATAAGTCCGGGTCGCATCCGTTATGAAATCGCCGGGGGGCTGGCGAGAGGGGGAAGGGTGCCCGTGCGCGAGTTCGTCAGCATCATGGCCAGCGGCGGAGCGGGCGGCTTTTACCGCGCGATCTCGCGCGCATGAGCGAGCCGGTCAAGGTTGCGATCATCGGCTCGGGTCCGGCGGGGCTTAGCGCGGCGTCGCGTGCGGGGCAGCTCGGGCTCAGCCATATATTGCTCGAAAAGACCGACCATCTGTCGGACACGATCTTCAAATATCAAAAGGGCAAGCGCGTGCTTGCGACGCCCGAGCGGCTCGACCTGCGATCCGACTGCCGTTTCGCCGAGGGCGCGCGCGAATATATCCTCGGCAATTGGGACGAGGATGCCGCGAACAACAAGGTCAATATAGCCTATCATGCCGATGTCACCGAAGTGACCGGCGCGAAGGGCGCCTTCGCGATCAAGACCGCGAAGGGTGACGTCTATACGGCAGAGAATATCGTGCTGGCGATCGGGACGCAGGGCAATCCGAACCGAATGCGCTGCGAGGGCGCGGACCTGCCGCACATCATCTATCAGGTCGACGATCCGGAAGATTTCAAGGACAAGCATATCACCGTCGTCGGGTCGGGCGACGCGGGGATCGAAAACGCGCTCGGCGTCGCCGAGGAGGCGCTGGAAAATACCGTCACTATCCTCAATCGCTCAAAGGATTTCGCGCGCGCCAAGGCCAAGAATGTCTCGGACATGATGGAGGCGGGCGAGAATGGCCTGATGAGCATCCGGACCGAGACGCAGCCGAAAAAGGTCGAGCCCGGCTGGCTGATGCTGGAAACCCCGGACGGCGACGTCAAGATCGAGTGCGACGTCATCGTCGCGCGCCTGGGATCGGTCGCACCGCGCGGCTTTGTCGAATCGATGGGGATCGAGTTCACCGGCCCCGACCGCGAGGCCTTTCCAAAGCTGTCGCCGACCTTTGAATCGACGGTGCCCGGCATCTTCGTGATCGGCGCGCTCGCGGGCTATCCGCTGATCAAACACTGCATGAACCAGGGCTATGACGTCGTCGAGTTCATCAACGGCAATAGCGGACTGACCCCGGCGGACGAGAAGGATCTGGCGGCGATCTTCGCCAGCCTGCCGCAAAAGAAGTCGGTGAGCGAATGGCTCGAATATCTGCGCACCCGCGTCAGCATCTTCGCCGACGTGTCGCCGCTCCAGATGCGCGAATTCATGCTCGATTCGAAGGTCGCATTCTATCGCAAGGGCGATGTGGTGTTCGAAAAGGGCGAGCCCGGGTCATCGTTGTTCGCGATCGCCGATGGCTTCGCCGAGGTCGAGGTTGGCCCCGATTTTACCGTGCCGATCGAACAGGGGTCGATCTTTGGCGAGGTTGGGCTGATTTCGGGTCGCAAGCGCGGCGCAACGATCCGTGCCGGCGCCGACGGAATTTTCGTCGAGGTGTCGCGTACCGCCGCGCTGAAGCTGATGGCCTCGGTTCCCGGCGCGAAGCGTGCGATCAACCGCATCTCGCTCGAACGCCAGCTCCTCCAGATCTTCAAGGGCGGGCTGACGGTGGAGGATCTGGGCCCCGTCGTCGACACCGCCGAGGTCGAGCGCGTGCCCGCCGGCAAGGTCGTGCTGACCGAGGGCGAGCAGGGCGACGACGTCTATGTCATCCGTTCGGGATCGATGGTCGTCGAGAAGGATATCGGCGGCAAACCGATCTTTCTCCGCTATCTGCCCGCGGGCAGTTTCTTCGGCGAAATGGGTGTGCTGAGCGGGCAACCGCGCAACGCCACGGTGAAGGCGGCGGTCGGCAGCGAAGTCATCAAGCTGACCGGCGAGAGTTTCCGCAAAATGCTCGCGGCGCGGCCGCAAGTGCGCGCGGCAACCGAAGCCGCTGTTGCCGAGCGCGCGCAGATGAACAGCTTCATCGAATCGCGCAAAGCGACCTATTCGAGTGCGGTCGATCTTTATTCGGATACCGCGAGCTTCATCATGAAGGAGGGGCTGGGCGAGGCGACCGACGCGCTGCTCATCGACGAGAATCTCTGCGTCGGCTGCGACAATTGCGAAAAGGCGTGCGCCGACAGTCATGAAGGCCTGTCGCGGCTCGACCGCGAAGCGGGCAAGACCTTTGCGCATCTGCACGTGCCGACGAGCTGCCGCCACTGCGAGCATCCGCACTGCATGGCCGACTGCCCGCCGAACGTCATCCACCGCGGCCCCGACGGCGAAGTGTTCATGGAGACCGGCTGCATCGGCTGCGGCAATTGCATGCGCAACTGTCCCTATGGCGTGATCCGCATGGAGGCCGCGCCGCCCGAGAAGCCGAGCCTGCTGCGCTGGCTGCTGACCGGCTTCGGTCCCGGCCCGGGCGAACCGTCGCCCAAATGGACGAAGAAGAAACTGGGCGACGAGAAGCCCAAGAAGATCGCGGTCAAATGCGACATGTGCAAAGGCATTTCGGGCGGTCCGGCGTGCGTTCGCGCCTGTCCGACGGGCGCTGCGATCCGCGTCTCGCCCGAGGAATTTCTGTCGATCGCACGGCTCGACGAGGACACCGACTGATGGCCTCGCTCTTTCAGCGCCGCCGTTCCAAGGCAACGCAGGTCGAGCGCGTCCGCGAACGGCGGCACGAGGGATTTCTGCGCTATGCAGGTTTCCGCTGGGCCAAGATTTCGGGCGGGCTCTGCCTGCTCATCATCGTGAGTTATGCGCTGATCGACGTGACGCCGCGGCACAATGGCGGCAGTTGGTATGGCTATACGCTGGGCACGATCGGCGCGCTGCTGATCCTGTGGCTGACCGCGCTCGGCTATCGCAAGCGCAAGATGACGAGCGATCATTGGTCGCTGAAGGCATGGACTTCGGCCCACGTCTATCTGGGGCTGAGCCTGATCGTCGTCGGCACCTGGCACACGGGTTTCCAGCTTGGCTGGAACGTGCATACGCTTGCCTGGGCATTGATGATGCTGGTGATCCTGTCGGGGCTTTATGGCGTGATCGTCTATGCGACGTTGCCGCAAGCGCTGTCGAACAATCGCGAGCAGATGACGCAGATGCAGATGCTCGAGGCCATCCGTGCCTTTGATCGCCAGCTTCACACCGCGGCGCAGCCACTAACGCCCGAGGATACCGCGCCGGTGCTTGCGGCGCTCGACGAGGACCCGTTCGCGGGAGGGATCGTTGCGCGGCTCTCGGGTCGTTATCCGAATTGTGCGACATCGGCGGCGCTGCGGGCGCTCACCCTGTCGCGCAGCAGCGATGCGGGTGCGCGCGAGAAGGTCGTCGGCCTCCTCAAGCAGAAGGAGGCGGCGCTGGCGCGGCTGCGCCAGCATCTCAAGATCCGCGGGCTGCTCGAAATCTGGCTCTATGTGCATGTGCCGCTGACCTTTGCGCTGATCGCGGCGCTGTCGGCACATATCATCAGCGTCTTCTTCTACTGGTGAGGCGGGGACGATGAGCTTCATCCTGCGTCGCATCTCCACGACCAAAACGGGCAAGCAGATCATTCGCGATGCGGCGCTGCCCGGCGATATGATCACGCTCGGCCGCGATGCCGGAAACACGATCCATGTCGCCGACCTGGCGGTGAACCCGCATCATGCGACGATCAGCAGCGCTGATGGCCGCACGGTGCGCGTCGCGGCGCAAGAGGGGCTGGGCTTCGACCTCAACGGCCGAACCGAGACGGTCGCCAATATCGACAGCGGGGCGGGCGGCGAGCTGCGTTTCGGCGGGCACCGGCTGACGATCGCGCGCGAGGACGAGAAGATCATCCTGCTCGTCGAGCGGATCGACGAATTGTCGCAATCGTCGAAGGACGTCGACGAGGCCAAGGCCTTTTCGCTGCAGGGCGTCATGCTGGGCAAGCGCATGGGTGCTTGGGTTTTCGGCGTCTTGATGCTGCTCGCCTTCCTGATCGGGCCGATCTGGGCCTGGTACAGCTACAAGAATGTGAACGAGCGTCCCGACGGTTATCATGCCGACAGCGCCTGGCTGTCAGGGCCGCTGTCGAGCGCGCACGCCAGTTTGAAGAACGACTGCCAGTCGTGCCACGTCGAGCCGTTCGTCGCGGTGACCGACAAGGCGTGCGTCAATTGCCACACCGGCGAGCATAAGGCGATGAGCATGGCGCATGCCAATGCGCCGACCGCCATGTTGCTCGCCGCGCGCCATCCGCCGGGTGCGGGCGAGCGGATACTCAAGGGCTTCGCCGACACCTTCAACAAGCCGCAGGGGCGCTGCGTCGATTGCCATACCGAACATGAAGGCGCCGGCCCGATGCCCGCGACGCCGCAGAAATTCTGCGCCGACTGTCATGACGGCATGTCGGCGCGGCTGAAAACCGCGGGCCATCCGACGGCGCTGGCCGATGCCGCCGATTTCGGTACCAGCCATCCCGAGTTTCGCCCGCTCGTCCGGCCCGGGCCGGGCGGCAAGTTGGTGCGCACGACGCTGGCCAAGGGTATCGTCGATTATAACGGCCTCAAATTCCCGCACGACGTGCATTTGCAGGCCACTGGCGGCGTTGCGCGCATGGCGGCGAGTTTCCGCGGCCGCTATGATTTCGGCAAGAAGCTTGAATGCGAGAACTGCCACCGCGTCGAGGCGGACGGCGTCCGCGTCAAGCCGGTCGAGATGGAGCGGGACTGCGCAATGTGCCACAGCCTTGCGTTCGAGACCGTCGGCGGCGTGACACGCACCCTGCGCCATGGCGAGCCCGATCAGGTCGTGGCCGACCTCACCGCTTATTATCGTTCGGCACCGCCCGCGCGTCCGCTCCAGCTTGGCGGGATGCAGCGGCGCCGCCCCGGCGCCTATGCCGAGGGACAGGTCTACAACATCTATTTCAACGAAGTCGCGGTGCGGCCGAGCCGTGCGCAGGATGCCGTGCGCGCGGTCTTCTCGAAGGGCGGGGCCTGCTACGATTGCCACACCATCTTTGCGCCGCAGGCGGGCAATGGCTGGCGCGTTGCGGCGGTCGACCAGACGCCGCGCTACCTGCAAAAAGGCTGGTTCGACCATGATGCGCACAAGGAGACGGCGTGCGCCGACTGCCACACCGCCGCGCCCGCTTCCAAGGCGTCGACCGACCTGCTCGTGCCGGGCCTGCGGCAATGCCGCGACTGCCATGTCGGTGAGGGCGGCGCGCGTGTCGTGAAGGTCGAGACCGCGACCGAATCGCCCTGCGCGATGTGCCACGAATATCATTCCGACGGCGGCAAACCGTGGATGCCGCCGCGCCAGCGGAAGAAAAACACCGTCGCAATCACAAATAAACGTCTTGATGCTAGCCAGGGTGTGAGCATGATCACAGGAACCGGGGGGCGGGGCCTTTACGAAGTGACATGGCGCACACCTTCCTTGCACGCGGCAAGGCAGGGCGGGTAGGTTTTGGGTCGTCGGAGCCAGACCGGCGGGAGCAGGGGACGGATATGCTGATCGCGCAGATCACAGATATCCATATCGGGTTCGATCCGGACAATCCGGCCGAATATAACCGCAAGCGCCTCGACGAGGTGCTCGACATACTCATCGAGGGGCCGAACCGGCCCGACCTTTTGCTTGCGACGGGCGACATCACCGATCGCGGCGACGAGGACAGCTATCGCCGGCTGGCTACCGCTTTTTCGCGCTGCCCCTTTCCCGTCTGGCCGAGCGTCGGCAATCATGACCTGCGCGACAATTTCCACGCGCGCTTTCCGGGGTTCGACGACGGCAACGGGTTCGTCCAATACACGATCGAGCTGCCCGAGCTCAGGCTGGTGACGGTCGACACGCTGGAAGAGGGACGCCACGGCGGCGCCTTTTGCGCGCAGCGCGCGGCGTGGCTGGAGGCTGAACTGGCGAAGGACCCGGCCAAGCCGACCTATATCGTCATGCATCATCCGCCCGTGGAAAGCGGGATCGAGTGGATGAACACCGATCCCGACGAACCCTGGGTCGCGGTCTTTACCGACGTCGTGCGCCGCCACCCGCAGGTGCGCGGGCTGATCTGCGGCCACCTGCACCGCAGCGTCACCGTCGCATGGGAAGGCCGCACCGTCGCGATCTGTTCGTCGACGGCGCCGCAGGTGTCGCTCGACCTCAGGCCCATTGACGAGAACAGGCCCGACGACCGACCGATGATCGTCGCGGAAGATCCCGCCTATGCGCTCCACCGCTGGAACGGACGCGAACTGGTCAGCTTTTACGACCATGCCGGCGCACACACGATGCTCGCCAAATATGACGAGCGGCTCCAGCCGCTGGTGCGCGAGTTGAAGGCCGAGCGACCGCGTTAATAACCGAGCGTCAAATCGACGCGCGGCTCGACGGCCTCGCCCTTCTTCCAGCGATCCAGATTTTCGAGGAAGCGCTGCGCCGAGCGGATGAACATCTTGTCCTGCGCGCGGCCAGACAGGTGCATCGTGATATGCGCATTGTCGAGGCTCCATAGCGGATCGTCCGACGGCAGCGGCTCGGGCGTCGTGACGTCGAGGAAGGCCGAGGCGATTTGCTGTTCGTTCAGTGCGGTGACGAGTGCGGCCTGATCGACGACGCTGCCGCGTGCGATATTGATGAGCGTCGCGGTCGGCTTCATCGCGGCGAGTTCGGCCGCGCCGATCATGCCGTCGGTTTCGGGGGTCGCGGGGACCGCGAGGATCACCCAGTCGAATTCGCCGAGCTGCGCGCGCCACTGATCCGGGGTCAGCGTATTCGCACCCGGCGAACGGCGCACGACGGTGACGTCGACCGCGAATGCTTTCAGTCGTTCCTCGATCAGCTTGCCGATCGCGCCATAGCCGAGGAGGAGCGCCTTCGACCCGAACAGCTCGACCTTCCCGGGCGAATCCATCAGCCATTCGCGGCGTTCCTGCGCGCGCACGACATCGCGGTAGCCCTTTGCGACAGTCAGCATGCCCATTACGACATATTCGGCGATCGTGATCGCGTTGATCCCGGCGCCGTTGGTCAGCACGGTGCCGCGCTCGCGCAGCAGGTCGAGCGGCATGCCGTCGACCCCGGCATAGATTGAATTGAGCCATTTGAGCCCGGTCGCGGCGGTGATTACGGCCGCCATGTCTTTCTTGTCGTACATGTCGAACCATCCGATCTCGGCCTGAGGCGCGAGTTCGAGCGCCTCTTCCTTCGATGCGAAGAAGCGCGGCTCGATCCAGTCGGGCAGGCGGTTTTCGACGAGCGGACGGATCAGGCCCGAAAGGACGGTAACGGTCTTGGTCATGATATTCCTACTGCTGAAATGCGTGCCAGCCCGCCCATGCGAGCGGGATGAGGCCGATCAGGTCGACGAGCGCGATGGTGGAAAGTTGGGCCGGGCGCCCATAGGACTGATAGAGAAAGAGGAAGCTGAGCATCGAGATCGCCGCGAGCAGCGTCGCAAGCTTGCGCCCGCCGGGGTCGAAGGCGGCCCAGACGCAGGCGGCAAGCACGGCGAAGAAAAGCGCCGCGCGATGATGCATCAACAGGAAGAGCGGGCTGTCGGGCTGAACGCCATAAAGCCGCGTGATCAGCGCCGGCCGGAACAGCGCCAGCGCCGGGATCAGGTGGACAAGACCGACAAGCAGCCAGCAGATCAGTTGCGACATGCAACGAGGCTAGCATCCCGCTGCGAAGCGGCAAGCCTCTAATTGGAGAGGCGCCAGTCCCAGCCGAGCGGGTCGCCGTCCATGACCTCGACGCCCCTGCCGATGAGTTCGTCGCGCAGGGCATCGGATGCGGCGAAGTCCTTGTTGACGCGGGCATCCTTGCGCCTGACGAGGATCGCTTCGATCTCGTCCTCGCCGATCATTGCCTCCTTGGGCCGAACGCGCAGGTCGGCGCGCGTGATCGTCAAAAGGTCGAGGCCGAGCACGGCATCCATCGCGGCAAGCGCAGCGCGCTTCTGGCCCGCGTCTATCTTCTTCATCGCGGTCGCCTCTTCGAGCAATGTCAGCGCGACCGGCGTGTTGAGATCGTCTGACATCGCCGCGTCGAATTTTGCCAGCAGCTCGGCGAGGCGGCGGTCGGTCGGTTCGGCCGCTTCCGCATCGCGAACCGGGGCGGCCGCCATCACCAGCCGCTTGAGCCGCGTCAGCGCCGCGCCGAGGCCGTCCCATGAAAACTCCAGCTCGCTGCGATAATGCGCCTGCAGGCACATCAGCCGATAGGCGAGGGGGTGATAGCCCTTGTCGATGAGGAGCTGGACACGGAGAAACTCGCCGCTCGATTTCGACATCTTGCCGCTGCGGTCGACGAGGAAATTATTGTGCATCCACATGCGCGCGCCGCTGTCGGTCGAGCAGCTATGCGCCTGGTTCTGCGCAATCTCGTTCGGGTGATGGATTTCGCGATGGTCGATGCCGCCGGTGTGGATGTCGAAGGGGAAGCCCAGCAAGGCTTCGGACATCACCGAGCATTCGAGGTGCCAGCCCGGCGCGCCGCGACCCCAGGGTGAATCCCATTCCATCTGGCGCGTCTCGCCCGCGGGCGTCTTGCGCCAGATCGCGAAGTCGGCGGCATGGCGCTTTCCTTCGACGGGATCGATGCGGCTCTCGCCCTCATCGGTGCCGTGGCGCGCAAGCCGCCCGTAGTCGGCGACGCTTGCCGTGTCGAAATAGAGACCGCCGTCGAGTTCGTAGCAATGCTTGTCCGCAATCGCCTTTGCGAAGTCGATCATCGCGGGCACATAATCGGTCGCGATCGACCAGTGCGCGGGCTGGCGGATATTGAGCGCCTTCACGTCGGCCCAATAGGCCTCGGTATAATGTTTCGCGATGTCCCAGATGGACTGGGCGCGTTCGGCGGCGGCTTTTTCCAGCTTGTCCTCGCCCGCATCGGCGTCGTCGGTCAGGTGCCCGACGTCGGTGATGTTGATGACGTGGGTGAGCTTGTAGCCCTTGTACGACAGCGTGCGGCCGAGCGTGTCGGCGAAAACATAAGCGCGCATATTGCCGATATGCGGATAGTTATAGACCGTCGGGCCGCAGCTATAGACGCGCGCCTCGCCAGCGTGGACGGGCTCGAAGGTTTCGAGGCTGCGCGTCAGGCTGTTGAACAGCTTGAGCGGAAAGGCATGGGCGTCGGTCATTACCGACGCCCATGCCTTGCTCCGCCCGCCGGCGTCAACCGAAAGCCCGAGGGTCCTGACCCTATTGCTGCGGCGGCGTCCACAAATCGTCATTGCCCGCGCCGGTCACCGGATCGTCGAGCAGCGGCTCGCCGGTCATCGGATCGATGTCGCGCATCGTGATAAGCGCCTGCGGGAAATTATTGCCCTCTCCGCGCCCATCGTCGTCGACTTCTTCGTCGATGATGTCCTGGACGGGGAAGCTGTTTTCGAAATCGATGGCGACCGTGGTGCAGGCCGTCGGCGAGGCGATGAAACAACCGTTGACAGTGGAGCGGCGATCATAGGTGCCGACCACCGGCGCCGCGCCGCGGATGGTAAGAAGCTGAAGGGCCTCCAGGCCGGTAACCTGCCCGTTGGGCCCGATTTGCACGCCATTGATGACGATGCGCGACTGCCCCTGCGTCTGCACGTCGAGGCCGCCGGCGCCGAAGGTCAGCCCGCGGCGCTGTGCCAGATCGGTCCCGGCGCCGCTGTTCTGGACATAGAAGCCGCCGACAACATTGGCGCGGATGCCGCGAGCGAAGAGCGCGCCTTCGTCCAGCACGACGCCGTCATTCTCACCGAGCCGCGCGTTGATGGCGTCCATGCTTCTTGCCGCGCCGACGTCGCCGATCGCCGCCTGTGTCGCGACGATGACATCGTCAGATTCAAGGTTGAGCTGCCCGGCCGGACTGCTGCCGTTGACGAGGCGGACCGTGCCTTGGCCAAGGATCACCTCCAGCGCGTCATTTGCGACCAGATTCAGCATGTTGGCGTCGGTCAGACCCGTAAGCTGGACATTGCCGATAACGCGCATCTTGCCCGGCGTGCGGATCGTCAGCGCGCCATTGGCGCCAAGATTGGAGTTCGACGCGCCACCTGTCATCGTAAACGTGTCGACGATCACATCAGGCGGCTCGGCCGATCCCACCGACCCGCCGCCTACGGCCTGAACCTCGGGCGCAAAGATTTCGATCTGCGTACCATAAAGGCGCGTCAGTTCGTCGGCGTCGATATGATAGCCGTTGGGCCCATTGGAGCCCGCGGTGCCGCCGACGAAAGTCTGGTTGTCGACGTTGTTGTTTTCGATCGACAATTGCTGCGTAACACCGGCCGTGCCGACACGGGCGCCGGAGGCGATCGCGATGTCGGCGGATTCGAGCGAGATCGACTGGCCGGTCACAACGCCGGTGACGGCAAGGTTCGACCGTGCCGACGCGCTCAGGTCGCCCGCGACGTTGACCGCGCCGAGCGTAAGGAAGCCGCCGTCGTTCGCGATATTCGCATTGGCTGCGGTCAGCGCGATGATGTTCATCGCCTCGCCGCTGGTTGCGAAGTCGGCGGTTCCCGCAACGCTGCCATTGTCGACCGAGAAATCGCCGTTGCCGCGAACATAGGCGTCGCCGATCGCGGCGTTCAGCGACGTGAAGTGCATGTTGCCGCCGCCTTCGATGCGGATCGCATTGGCGCTGGCGGCGATCGTGTCGCTGGAGACGAGCCCGCCGATCCGGATGTTGCCGCCCGCGCTGTCGAGGCTGGTCGTCCCCGACGAGGAGACGGTGCCGGCAGTTACCCCGCTTGCTCCATTGAGCGCGACGCTCGTGCCGCCGCCGACGTGCGTGACGTCGATGGCGGTCGCTGCCGTCAGGATGACATCGCCAGACGCCTGCGTTCCGCCGCCGCTGATACCCGCACCCGAATTGACCGTGATATTGCGATCGGCGGTCAGCGTATCGATCGCCCCGCCGGGCCCGGTCAGGGTCGCCAGGCCGACCGACGCGGCGTTGATCGTGACATCGCGACCCGCCGCGACCGGACCGGCGAGATTGGCGGCGCCCGCGGCGTCGACGATGACGTCGCTGAAGCTGTCGACATTGCCGATCGTCGTCGCGCCGCCCTGCGTGCGGACGCTGCTGTCGCCGCCCGTCGTGCCGAGGCCCAGCGTGGTCGCGCCGTTGACCGCGATGCCGTTCGCGGCGTTGAGCAAGATATCGTCGCCCGCCGAGAGAGCGGCGGCGTTGATCGCGCCAGCCGAAGAGGCCATCACGATATCGGCGCCGTTGATGCCCTGCGACCCTTCACCGGTGCCGATCGTGAAGACACCGCCCGATGATCCGACCGAATATTCGAAGATATGCGTGTCGGGCGCCGCTCCGGTCGTGCGGACATCGTTGGCGGTAATATCGCCAACCGCCTGAACCGTCAGGTCGTCCCCCGCCGAGGCGCGGGTCAGGCTGGCCGTCGTCCCCGCGCGTACCAGCATGTCTTCCCCGGCGGCGGCGTCGGTGATTGTCGCGGCGCCGCCGCTGTTGACGCCGAACATTCGCGCGGCCGAGCTGTCGGTCAGCGTGACGTTGCCGACGGCGTCGGCGAACATATTGCCCTGCGCCGCGACGCCGTTGGCATCGACATAGCCGCCGTTCGCCTGCGCCGATGCGTCGATATTGGCGTCGCTGTTCAGAAAGATATTGCCGCCCGAAATATAGGTGCCGGTGAGGTCGGCGGCCGAGAAGATCGAGATATTGCCGGCAACATCGGCATTGTTCACCGAAACGGCGCCGCCGCCGGAAAAGGCGAAGAAAGAGGCGTCGCCCGTGACATTGCCGGTCAGCGCGATGCTGTTCGCGAAGAGGTTGATGTCCTCGCCGGCATTCAGCGACACGCCCCTTATGCCTTCGGCGCCGGGCGCCGTTCCTTCGGCCGAGAGGTTGATCGACAGGCCGGCATCGATATTGTTGAAGGCAATCGACTGGCCGAACACCTGCACGAAGCCGCCTGCGGTCGAATTGCCGAGATCGACCGCTCCCGGCGAGGACACCGTGATGTTGCCGCCGGTGATGATCGAGTTGAGCCCGGTGCGGAAGCTGCCGGCGGTCGCGGTGAAGTCGCCCACCGCCTCGGCATGTTCGACGCTTGCGGCGCCAAGGCTGCTGAGGGCGATGTTATTGCCCGCGAGGCGGTCGACGCCGATGGTGCCCGTCGGGCCGGTCGCGCTCAACGAAAGCAGGTCGCCAGCGCCGAGCAGGCTGCCCGGTGCCGCGCTGATGCTGGTCGTTGCCGACGCGATCAGGCCGTCGCTGGCCCGAAGCGTTGCCGCCGTGCCTTCGCGGAGGTCGTGCCGGATATCGATCTGGTCGCCCGCCGTGATGGTCAATATGCCGTCGACATCGAACATGCCGTCCGACTGGGCGTACACGCCGACCGAGCCGTCGGTCGTCAGCGTGACGTCGCCCTGGCTGGAAATCGTACCGCTGGTCGGCGCGATGAAGATGCCCGCAAGGGCTTCGTCGGTATCGTTGTTCGTCGGCGCCGCGACGCCCAGTGCCTGTGCCTCGAGCCCTGCGAAAGCGATATCGCCGCCGGCGCGGATTTCGATGCGGCCTGCGATGTCGCCGTTCGCGGTGATGCTTGACGGGCCAAGATCGATCCGACCGGGACCGGAGGCGCCTGCGGCGGCCTCGATCGCGACGCGGCCGCCCCTGGTTCCGCTGAAGCCGCCGTTCGCACCATTGCCGCCGGTGCCTGCGCCCGTGCCGCCGACGCCCGCTTCGCCCGATATGCCGTTGACGGTGATATCGACGGCTTCGCCGTTCGATGTGATCGTCCCACCATTGGCTTGCAACAGGACGGTGCCGCCGGTCCCAGCGCCGCCATTGCCGCCATCGCCGCCGGTCGAATTGCCGAAGAAACCGCCATTGGATCCAATACCGCCGATGCCCCCGCGGCCGGTGCTATTTAGGACGACGCTGTCGCCGGTCAGGAAGCCAAGGGTGACGGTGCCGCCCTCACTGGCGACGATTTCGACCGTACCGCCCTGACCATTGCCGCCATTGCCACCGTTCGGCGCGACCGCCGGGGTCGCAGCAAAGGCCAGCCCGCCGGCGCCGCCATTGCCGCCCGTCCCGCCGGAAATGAAATTGCTTTCAAGGGCAGTCAGGCTCGCCCCTGCGCCATCGGCCAGTACGCGCGACGTACCGCCTGCGCCATCGCCGCCATTGCCACCCGCGCCATCGCGCCCATTGGCGCCGTTACCGCCGATTCCGGTCGAATTGAGCGTGACGGCAAGTTCGCCTGCGTCGAAACCTGCGACTATTGCCTGAGCAATGCCGCCGAAGCCGTCGCCGCCATTGCCGCCGACATTGTGGTCGCCGCCTGCGCCGCCGGAGCCGAGCGCGATGCTGTTCGCAGTACTGACGCCGCCGATCGCTGTTTCGAGCGCGATCGTGGCCGTGCCGCCGCGGCCCGTGCCACCGTCGCCGCCGACACCGACGCCGGTCGCGGCGCCGCTGCTGCTTGAAAAGAAGCTTGCACCGCCGGTGCCGCCCAGTCCCGATGCATTGGCGACCATGCCGGCGGCCGTCGTCGTGCCGCCGCGGACATTCACCGTCGCGTCGCCGCCGATCCCGTCGCCGCCAGCGCCCGGCGTGCCCGGCACACCGCCGAAGCTGGAGAAGTTGAAAAATTCGCCGCCGGTCCCGCCTGCGCCCGCGGCGCTCGCTTCGATGACGCTCGCGCCGACGATGGCGGCCCCTTCGATATTGATCGTCGCGGTGCCGCCACGGCCGATCCCGCCGATCCCGCCCGGGATGATGTTGATCGGGTCCTCATCGGTGCCGGATGAGCCCTCGCCGCCTTCGCCGTCCGCGGTCGCGCGGATATCGGCGGCATTGATCGTGCCGCCGAGCAGATTGATTGTCGCGGTGCCGCCGAAGCCCGCGCCTGACTGACCCTGCACGACGCCGCCAAAGCCGTCGGCGCTCACGCGCAGATCGTTGATAGTCGCCGTACCGCCCGTCTGGGTAAAGGTCGCGGTGCCGCCGGTACCGAGGCTGCGATCGGCGGCGCCGTTACCGCCATATCCGTTTGCCGAGACGTCGATCGATCCCGCGTTCAGCGTGCCGCCCTGGATGTCGAAATCGACGTCGCCGCCTTGGCCCCGACCCGAGCTTTCGCGCGGAAGCCCGGGCGCGCTTTCCTCGTCGACCTCGGTTCGCCCCTCGGCCGATGCTTCGAAATCGCCGAGGCTGATTGCGCTGCTGTCCGTGGCTTCGGCGACGGTCCGAACCAATATCGTGCCGCCGGTCCCCGACGAAATGGGTGCCGCCGCATCCGTTGCGCCGCCCGAAACCCCTCCGGCCGCGACGATGGCGCCGACTGCCAGGTTGATGCTGCCCGCGTCGGCGATGAGCTGGATCGTCCCGCCGGTCGCGTTCGTTCCGGCCGTGCTGATGCCCGTTGTCGCGCTGGCGTTGAAGACGTTCGTTGCATCGAGCGTCGCGGCAATCTGTCCGCCGCCGCGCGCGAACAGGTTGATGGTGCCGCCCTGCGCGTTGCCGCCGATTCCGGCCACGTTGACCGTGTCGCTGCTGACATCGACGTCATAGACCTCGGCGCGAATGGTGCCGCCGTCGGCAACAAAATCGACATTGCCGCCAATTCCGTCGCCCGCGCTTTGCCCGATCGTGTTGGACCGGTTTCCGGCCGATGCATCGACATTGAACCGGTTGCTGCTGGTTACCGCGCCGCCTGCCGTCGCGCTGACATTGACGTTGCCGCCGGTACCGGCGCCAAAATGCTCGCCCGCCAACACCAAACCCGTCGCCGTAAGATTGACGACGCCGCTGCTGTTGATTGTCGAGCCGTTGGTTGCGCTCAATGTCACATTGTTGCCGCGCGCATTACCCGATCGGCCGGTTGTGCCGCTGACGCTGAGCGCGCCTCCGGCCTCTGCCGAAGCGGTGATTTCGATCGAGGTGGCCTGTGCGGTGGCGCCGCCGTCGGCCGTCAGGCTCGCCGTGCCGCCCAGCGCGTCGCCGCCGACCGAATTTTCGCCGCCTGCGCCGCCGCCCTGTCCACTCGCGTTGAGCGAAAGGATACCAAGCGATTTTATCCCGCCATTGTCGCTATTTATGACGACAGTGGCGTTGCCGCCCGTTCCGTCGCCGCCGTTCAGCGTGTCGTCGGGGCCGGAGAAACTTCCCCCGGTGCCGGTCGCCTCGATCGTTGTACGCACGGATTCGAACGAGCTGTTCGCGCCCAGGATGTCGATGCGCGCGGTGCCACCCGTTCCGTTGCCCGCCTGAACCGGGCCAAATCCCCCGCTGCCGTTCGCGTCGATCGACACACTGGTTGTCGCGCGAAAGCTTGCGCCATCGGCGACCGTCAATGTGGACGTGCCGCCTTGCGCGTCGCTTCCCGTTGGCAGGGCGATGTTGGTCGAGCCGAAAGCCGACGCGTCGACGGTCACGGTACCGGCGTTCAGCGCCGTGCCGGCGTTGCGGACGGAAATGCTGGCATTGCCGCCGCGGGCATTCCCCGTGTCGCCATTTGTTCCGTCACCGGCAACGGCAAGCGCGGATACCATGATCGTCGGCGATGTCACGGTGCCGCCCGTCACCGTCAGACTGGCCGTTCCGCCCTGGCTGTCGCCGGTTACGGTGGCGGGCTGGCCCAGCGCGGTAATCTGCAACAGATTGCCGGTCGTCAGCGAACCGCCGGTGACGTTCACCGCGACGGTCCCGGCCGCGCCGGGCGCTCCATCCGACCGGACGATCAGATTGCCCGTGGCCCCGCCTTGTTGCCCCGTGCCGACATTCAGCGTTGCGCCTGCATCGCCGCTGAAAGTCCCGTCACCCTCGACGAAGATGCGTCCGGCCGACGACAGCGGGGGAGGCGACCCCGGGATCTGTTGAAGCGCCCCGCCGGCAAAGGTGCCGCTGGCGCGTGCGAGCGTGTTGCTGCGGAACAGCGTATCGTTGGCGACGATATTCGCGGCGGTGGCGTTCGCCGGTGCCAAATTCTGCTCGCCGTTCGTGATATTGTAGCCGGCGGACAGGCGCACCGCGCCATCAGGATCGACCTGAGCCGACAGCGCGTCGTCATAACCGATCGCGCCTGACACCAGCATCGTTACGGCGTCATTCTTGGGAATGGCGACCATATAGATGCGGCTTTGATCTACGTCGCCCTGCTGATGCGCTGGCCCCGTGGTGGTGCCGGTGTGGGTGATGACGTTGCCGCCCTCGGCGCCGCGGGTGACATTGATGTCGAACAGGCCGTTGTTGATGCGGATATCGACCGCTTCGGCGGCGACATAAGCGACCGAACCGTCGGTCCGCACGGTGCCTGCCTGCACGATGCGCGGCGCGACGAGCGCGACATAGCTGTTGCCGGGGTTAAGGCCGATGTTGGTGTTGATCGCGCCATTGACGGTGATCGCGGAGGTGCTGCCCGCGGTGCCGTCGAAGCGTATTTCGCCCGAAGGGCCGAACAGGCCGCCGGTGGTGATGATATTGTTGCTGGTGAGGACCAGGCTGCCGACGTTGATCACGCCGCTCGCGCCGATCAATATGCCGCCCGCATTATAGAACCATATATTGCCGCCGCGCGCGCCCGAGGCCAGGCTATCCACGCTGTTGACCGTGCCGTTCAGCGCGATCTGGCGGCTGAGCGCACCGCCGCCGCCGTTTACGAAACGGTTGAGGACGGTGTAATCGCCTTCGCCGCTGAAGTTCCATGTCGAGCCCGTCGGCAGCACATTGATGTCGCCGCCCGTTGGCGCGGTGTCGGTCGGAACCCAGGCGATGATGCTTTGCTGCTGCGTGACGGTGACGTTGGTCTGGGTGCCGACGGTATTCACGCCCGTGCCCGCGCCGACGTTAACAAATATGGGGTTCGCCGCGACCTGCGCCAGCGCGGGGCCGCCATAGGCCAGCGCCGCCATGCCCGCGGCGATTGCGCAGCTCGTCATCAGACGCTGCTTGCCGTGGCTTACTGGCGCGGAGGTGACGATGGCACGCATGGCATTTGTCCTCGATGCAATAGTCATGTCAGCGCGCCCTCACGCCGAATAAGGTAGTCAGCGAAACGAGCAGCCGCGGGTCGGGGCGTTCGGCCAGGAAACCGCCGCGGTTGAGCGGCACGGCGAGCGTCATGTCGAGCCGTGCCAGATCGCCGTAAGCGACGCGCAGGCCGCCGCCCGCCGAATAGAGCTTTTGCGGATCGAGCCCGTCGAAAGCGGTGTCCTTGTTCCACACCCATGCGGCGTCGAAAAAGACGAAGGGCTGAAAGGCAAAGCTTTCGGTATTGGCGGGAACGAACGAGCCGTATCGCGCCTCCAACGCGACCGCGACGCCGCTGTCGCCGATCACCGTGCCCGGATCGAAGCCGCGACCCACAGTGAAGTTGCCGCCCGAAAACTCCTCATAAGCAAGCAGCGGATCGGCCGCCCATTGCGCGCGCGGCGCTGCCGACAGCGTGAACAGCTTTGCCGGTCGCCATTCGGCGAGCGCGTTGGCGCGAACCAGAAAGGCATCAGGCTTCCCCTCGATCCGCGTTAGCGGGACCGCGCCGGGCAGGAAGCATGCCGTGCCGCCGGGGCCGCAATCGTCGCTGGCGCCCAGGAACGACGCGCCCTTGCGCGCCTCAAGCGAAGTCGAAAGCGACCAGCGCGGTTCGCTGGGGCTGTAACCGCCGCGCCCGGCGATCGATCCGGGATCGATCCAGCTCGCATCGGCGCGCAGGTGGAGCACGCGCAGGCGATCCTCGTTGATCGGGATGCTGGTCAGGCTGATGTCCTGATCGATGAAATCGAGCCCGCCGCCGATCGTCACGCGCCGCGCCTGCGTCAGTACCAGCGGATAGGAGCCGTAGAGGCTGACGATCTGCGTGTTCGACTTCACCGGAAAGCCGGTGATGTCGGGGCGCGTCCAGGCATAGGTATAGCTGGCGCCAAAGCGCAGCCCTTCACCGCCGACGCGGAATTCATGCGACGCCTGTACGACCTTTTGCTCATCGAAGTCGGGGGTCGCATAGAAGCTGACCGTGGTGAGGTCGCCCATGCCGGTGAGCCCGGCGAAGCGTGCGCGCGCGATGCCGCCCCAGCGGCCGACGTCGCGTGAACCGAAATTCTGCGCGTTGAAGTCGAATGTATAGGGGGTGCGTGCGACGGTGACTTCGCCGACGACCTCGCCGGGAACCGCGCCGGGGCGCAGCGTCAGGCGCGCATCCATCCCCGGGATATCGCGCGCAAGAAGCAGATAGCGTTCGGCGTCGACGATGTTGAACACCGGCTGGTCGTCGAGCCGCGAGAGATAGCGTTGCAGAAGGCGTTCGTTCGCGCCGGCATCGCCGCGAACCTCGATCCGCGACATGCGCGCCGAAAGAATGTCGAGCCGGACAACGCCGTCACCGATGGTCTGTGCGGGAACGCGGACCGCGGCAAGATAGCCCCGCGAGCGCAGGATGGTCGCGGCGTGGTCGCGAATATCGCACACCGCCGAAATCGGCAGTTCCTGCCCGATGCGATCGGACCAGCTTGGGCCCAGGATCGCATTGTCGATGCCCTCGACGCTCGAAAATTCGACGGCGCGCAGCGTGAAGCGGATGTTGGCGAATTCGGGGCTGGCGAGCGGGCAGGGTGCGCGTTCGATCCCGTCGTCGACCGCGACGATCTGTTCGTTGGGCTGGACGGCGGGCGGTGCTGTCGGGCGCTGGATTTCCTCGCGGGTCGGGATTTGCGGCGTCGCTTGTGCCAGTACGGCGGCGGGCAGCGCCGCGGCGATCAGCCCTGCCGAACCGGCCAGCATCCGATGAATACTGGCCCGCTTCGACCGTGCGGTCGCATTTATTCCGAAGTCCCCCGACACGGTCATTTCCACCCCTTGCGTACGGGCGCGCCGCGATGATCGCGATGCGCCAACTCCACTGGCTCCACCAGACAACCGGCGGCGCTAATTTCGACCCAAGGAAATCTTCCGTCTCGCTATTGGCGGAATTTCCGTGGGTAATTATCAGACGGATGGGCGGCGGACAATGGCCGTGCCCATCGTTTCACCTCATCCGGCTTCGGCGTCCGACATTGTGTCGACGAGGCGATTGAGCTGCGGCGAGCAGCCCTTGGCCATCAGCATGTCGATCGATCCCTCGACCGTGTCGGGCGCATTTTCCACTGCGGCAAAGCGCACCGTCACCGGCTTGGCCAGACCGCCGCCCGACAGGCGATAGTCGGCGCCATATCGCACCGGCAGGACATCGGTCGGCCATTTGCGGAAATTCGCGCCGTCGACGATTGCGACAGTCGTCTTCTTGCCGGCGCTTTCGATTTCGAGCGCGGTGTCGCCTTCCATATTGGGACGCCACAGCATCAATACCGACGGGTCGAGGACGCAGAAGGTGCCGGCCTCACGATAGTCGAGCAGCCACAGATTCGGTGCGCGGACCTCGCCCGCCTCTGGCGTGTCGCCACGTGAAAATCCGCCGCGCGACCGCATCGTCGGGCCTTTGGCGAGCATGCGCGTGACATTGCCGCCGAGCGACTGGCTCGCTTGCACGGTGCCGGTTGCGCCAAAGGTACCGGGCCCCGACAGCGTGCGTGTCTTGCCCGCCTGCATCAATATGATCCTGTCGCCGGCGACGAGGGTCAGCTTGTCGGTCGACTTGAGCTTGGCGCCGGCTGGATATTTGCTCGCCGACGGTCCGGTCGAGCGGACGACCATGGACTGCGCGGCGGCGGTGCCGACAAAGGCGACGGCGGCGATGGCGGCAGCGGCGGCGAGGCCGAGGCGGCGCATCCGGAAGTCAGGAAAGGACATAGCTTTCTCCCTCTTTGGTCTCGTTCAGGCGTTTTATCAGAAACATGATGGCTGCATCCTGACCGAAATCCGCCTGTATTGCTGTGGCACAGGTCACATAGGTTTTTTTGTCGCCTGCGCCGTGCGCGGCGACCAGCGCGGCGATGCGCTCCCGCTGGTCGGGCGCGAGGTCGGGGCGCGGCGTGAATACGTCGACCGGTTGCGCGCGGCCGCGCAGCGTCACGCGGCCCATCGGCACCAGGTGGTCGCGCCGCGAACGTGCCGCCGCTTCGGCGGAAACCAGCACCCCGGTCTTCAGGCTCTTGTTCGCCGCTTCCAGCCTTGATGCGGTGTTCATGCTGTCGCCGAGGGCGGTGTATTGGATGCGGCCCTCGCCACCGAAATTGCCCACGATTGCGTCGCCGACGTGCAGGCCCACGCGCGTCATTCCGATCGGCGGGACATCTTCGGCGGCAAGGTCTACGCGATATTTTTCGCCGGCCTGATACATCGCGAGCGCCGCGGCGGCGGCCTGTTCGCCGTCGTCGGGACGGCTGATCGGGGCGCCCCAAAAGGCGACGACGGCATCGCCGACGAACTTGTCGATCGTCCCGCCATGTTCGAGCACGATGTCCGACAGGCGGTCGAGATATTCGTTGAGCAGCCGTGCGACGGTTTCCGGCGTCACCGCATGGCTCAGCTTGGTAAAGCCTTCGAGGTCGGTGAAGACGCAGAAGATGTTGCGGCGTTCGCCATGGAGCGAAAGCTGGTCGGGGTCGCGCATGATCTGTGCCGCGACGTCGGCGGGCAGATATTTCCCCAGCGCCGACTGGGCGAAGGCGCGCTGCCGCGATCCGACGGTGCGCGCAGCGGTGCCGACCGCCGCGTAACCGAACAGCCAGCCGACCGCCCAACCAAAGGTCGGAAGCGTCGTCGTGTCGACGCCGCGCCCCTGCAGCCAAAAGGGAAAGGCGATGAAGAAAGCCATCTGCCCCAGAAAGGCGAGCGCCACCCAGCGCGCGCGCAGGTCAATGAGGCTGGTGAGCCCGCCTGCGAGGACGATGAAGACCGCGAGCGCCCACAACGCGGGCCCCGCGATCGGGCGGGTCCACGCCTTGTCGAGTTGCTGCGCGAGCATATGCGCATGGACCTCGAGCCCGATCATCGTCTCATGCTGTCCGGTGATCGCGTCGGGAAAGCGGCTCAGCGGCGTATTGAACTGGTCGTTGTCGATGATGTCGCCGCCGATCAGGATATAGCGGCCCTTGACCAGCTCGGCGAAGCCAGCGCGCATCTCTGCATCCATCGGCAGCGCGAAGGCGTCGATCGGGATGTTGGCGAACACCGGTTCCTCCTGCCCGGCGGCAGCACGCGCGGGGACGAGGAAGCGGATATTGCCCTGAAAATTCGCATGCGCAGCGTCGACCGGGGCAAGCGCGTTCGACATCAGCGGCGGCAGATTCTTCGGCCGGTCGGGCCAGTTGCGGATCACGCTGTCGTCGTCGGTGCGGAACAGCACGCTCGTCGGTTTCGTCCTGTCGGTGGTGACGTCGGCAATGAAGCCTTCGAGGAATTTCTGTTGCTCGTAAAAAATCGTGTTCGGGTTGCTCGCCTGCTCGGCATAGGCGAGCCAGGTCGGGGTCTTCATCGCGCGTAGCTGCGCCTTCAGCAGATCGTCGTCGGGGCGCGGCGAATCGAACGCGATATCGATGCCGATCGCTTTCGCGCCCATCTGATCGAGATTGCCGAGCGCATTGGCGAGCAGGGTGCGGTCAAGTGGCGAGCGGATGCCCGTGTTGAACAGGGTCTCGTCATTATAGGTGACGAGGGTGATGCGTTTATCCTGTTCGACATGCGGCGCCATCAGCATCGCGCGCGCGTCATAAAGCGCGCGCTCGGCGGCATCGATCAAGGGCATCTGCCAACTGAAACGCGCGATCAGAACCGCGATCAGCAGGAAGGCAAGCGTCGCCGCCATCCGCGACGGGCCAAGCTGCATGACCAGCCGCCGGACGCGCTTGCGAAGCGGCACTGCGGCGCGCTGGCCATCGGGCACCGGCGTATCCGCCGCAGGAACAAGAGCTTCGGGCGCGTTCATCGGATCAGCGGGCGGCGCGGCCGGCAGCCTCTCCGTTGCGTGCCGTCGCGCTGCCATGCAGCAGCGCCTGACCGCCGTCGCCGATGATCGCGAAACCCGCCCAATAATAGGGATGTGAGGTTTGCTGGTCGTCCATCAGTCGGACCTGCGTTCCCCACAGCGCGTCGGCGACGCTTTCGCCTTCGGTCGCCGCGAAAAGCCCGCCGATCAACCGCTTGGTCGCGTCGAAATCGTCGGGGGCCGGCCAGTGGCTTGCGATCACCGAACGTCCACCCGCTCCGATGAAGCTGCGAACCAGCCCGTCGAGCGCGTTGCCGCCGCCCGAAAGGCCAGCCTCGCGCGTCGCCGCGACGCTTGCAGCGCCGGCGGTGTCGCACGCCGAGAGGATGACGAGGTCGGCGTCGATCTTGAGGTCGAAGATTTCCTGGAAGGTCAGCAGCCCGTCCGAATCTGCGCCGCCGAACGAGGTGACGAGGGCTGGGCGCGCCGGGCATGAAGGGCGGGGCGCGGTGACGAGGCCGTGCGTTGCGAAATGGATGATGCGATAGTCGCCAAGGTCGGCGCGATTTTTCACCGCGGTATCGGTGAATGCACCGCCGGTGAGCAGGGCACCCGCGTCGCGGCCCATCGCGTTGCGCGCGGTCACCAACTCGTCGGCCGAAATCGGGCGCGCCCATTGCGCGACATCCCACAGGCAGTCGCCGTCGGCGCTGCCGCCTGCGGCGCCGCGTGTGCCGAGCGAGGGCAGTCGTCCGTTGATGGGCAGATTCTCACCGAGCCCGAAATATTGATGGCTCGCCTTCGACGGCGCGGCCTGCCGCGCGTTGCGGAAGCCGAGGGTCGAGACCGCCGTGCTGGGCCGCGACGTCCGCCCGAGCCAGGCGATGCGGCGCATGTCGAACGGATCGGCGTCGGGATCGAGCAGGCGTTGTTCATAAGCGGCGAGCCCGGCGTCGGAGGTGATGAGGAGATTGATCGGCAGCCGCAGCATTGCGCCGTCGGGCTCGAAAATGAGGTGCGGGACCGAGGGCAGCCGTGCCGCAACGGGGCCGAAAAGCTGGCCATAAAGCTTATACGAAGTTGCGGCGTCGAACGGATAGGTGACGCGGCGGCCATTCTCGACGACCGAGATCGTCGAGCGGATCGTGTCGACGGCGGCTTCGAGCCCCGATGCGCTAATGTCCGATTTCCAGAGCTGTGCCGCCCCCTGCTCGATCAGCATCGCATATACGCCGTCGCCCACGACGAGCATTTTCAGATAGGCTTCGTCAGGACGCAGCACCTGCTGCAACTCGGCGAGGTCGAGTTTGCCCGATGCGACGACGCGATATTGCGGGAAAGCCGACAGCGCGACGACGGTCTCGGCCTGCTGGAACGACAGATTGTCGAGCTGCGCCTTGATGTCGGCGCGAAGCGCGTTGACTTCGGGCGAGTCGGGTAACTGGGCGAGCCGCGCATCCTCGATCCGCGCGCGTTCGAGATCACGATTGAGTGTCGTCGCCTGGCGGAACAGGCGGGCGCCGTCGTTGCTGCCGCCCGACAGTTCGCGCGCCAGCACCGCCTGCGTATCGGCGACGCCCGGGCGGATCTGTAGCTGGCTGGCGACGAAGAAATCCTCGATCGCCTTGGGCTCGGTGGCCGACCGTGCGGCGAGCAGCCGGTAATAAGGCGCCATCATGTTCGCCATGCCCGCCGTCGAGCGCTGCGTGTTGGCAAGCGCGGTGACGACCTCGCGATAGATGCCCATCGCCTTGTCGTCCTGGCCCTCACGGGTGAGGAAGGCGGCGTAGCGCGCGCGAGCGGAGGCGAGCGCGTTGGTTTCGGGATATTCGACGGCGAGCAGGTTCACCGATTCAAGGAAACGCGCGTCGGCCGCGGCCTTGTCGCCGCTCGCCTCTTCGGCCAGCGCGAGCTCGCCGAGCATCTGCGAGCGCAGGCGGATGATCGAGGTCACGCGCCCCTCGCGCACCGCGATCGCGTCGGTCAGACCCTTGAGCTGCGCGGTCTTCGCTGCCTGTGCATTGCCGCGCAGTCGTTCGACCGTGCCGAGCAGATGCGTCGCTTGCGCATCGATGATCTGCGCGCGTTCGAGCGGCGACAGGCGCTCGCGATCGTTGCTCTGGCGGATGACGCGGGCATTGTCGCCGCTGTTGACCCCGGCGACGATCTGCGGCGTCAGCGTTACTGCGTCGCCCGATACCGTCACGCCCGTCGTCAGCGGCGGGATCGGCGTCTGGAGCCGCGTGGCAGCGCCGTCATAGTCGCGCTGGTTGAGCGCGTTGATCGCCCGGAAATTGCGACGGAGGCGGAGCTGGACCGGGTCGCTGGTCGGGATCGCCTCTACTTCGGCGAACAGGCGCTCGGCCTCGGCGAACTCGCCAAGGTTCGAACGTTGCAGCGCGCGGTTCAATGTGACTTCGGTCGGATCGATGTCGGCGGCCGACTGTTCTTCCGTCGCGCGGCGAGACAGCGCTTCGAAAAATTCGGCAGCCTCGGCATAATCGCCGCTATGGTTGCGGCGATATCCCTCGGCCAGCGCCTTGTCGACGTCGATCGTCCCGGCAATCGTCCGGGCGAAACCGTCGTTGCCGCCGACCGATGTCGTCGCGACCTTGATCACGCCCGGCACGACCTTGTGCTGACGCACCGATTCAAGCGCGAGGTTCAGCGCGTCCGAATAGGCGTCGAATCCCTCGACGCTATAGGTCACATTGCCTTTGGTCTCGATACGTGTGCGCCAGGCGATATTGCTGCCCTTGATCGTACAGGCATCGGCGGCGGTACATGTGATCGTGCCGGCGCGGGCCTGCTCGATTCTGGCGAGCGCATCGGCCGAGGTCGCGCGCAGTTCGCGGACGGTGCCCACCGGCTGGCTCGCGTCGCGGCAGACGATCGTCCAGGCGCGGTCGAACATGCCCTTGATCACGCCGTCGCGCACGGTCGCCTGCACTTCGCAAAGCGAGCCGCCCTGCTCGCCGATCGAAAAACTGTCGCGCAGCGTCGGGTCGCTGCCCTGCGCAAATGCGGTTCCGGGCGCGGCAACAGCCAGCAGCGCCAGAATCGGCACAAGTTGCGGACGTCGAGCGGTCATCACAAATCCCCCAAACACAGGCGTAGCGACGCCATGCCGAAGTGACGCCGGCAGGGCGGAAACTTTATTGCTGTGGTGCGACCCATTCCCTTGGACAAGAACCGTAAACCCTTCGTAAGCGAAAGGGAAGTGATCTGCCGCACAGGCGGCTTGCGCCGGGGGGGCGCGCGACCTATCTGCAGGGGGACACTCCATTCGGACGAGGAAAAAATGAGCGGATTCGACGATCGTGAACGCGCCTTCGAGGCCCAATTTGCACGCGACCAGGAAGTGCAGTTCCGCATCACCGCCCGCCGCAACCGGCTGGTCGGCGAATGGGCGGCCGCGCGCATGGGGCTGACCCCGGAGGAAACCGACGCCTATGCCAAGGCGGTCGTGCAGGCCGATTTCGAGGAAGCGGGCGACGAGGACGTCATCCGCAAGCTTGCGGGCGACCTGACCGCGGCAAATGTCGAGATCAGCGATGCCGAAATCCGTTCGGTGCTGAACGACAAGACCGCCGAGGCGCGCCGCCAGTTCATCGACAGCCAGAACTGAGGCCGTTCCGATGGGTATACGCGAGGATGATTTGCGGGCGATGATCGTCGCGGCATTTCCCGATGCGGAGGTCGCGATTACCGATCTTGCGGGTGACAACGACCATTATGCCGCGCATGTCGTCAGCGAATCCTTTCGCGGGATGACGCGCGTCGCACAGCACAAGGCGGTCTATGCGGCGCTCGGCGGGCGCATGGGCGGCGAACTTCATGCCTTGCAATTGACGACCGCCATCCCCTCATAAGGGGCTGACACGAAATTTGCGGCGCTTGACGCCACCGGAGACTGACTATGACCGACCCCACCACCCACGACCGCATTGGCAAGCTGGTTGCCGACAACCCTGTGCTGCTCTTCATGAAGGGCACACCGCTTTTCCCGCAGTGCGGCTTTTCCTCGCGCGCGATCGCGATGCTTGACCGGCTCGGAGTTGAATATGAAACGGTCGATGTGCTGCAGGACATGGAAGTCCGCCAGGGCATCAAGGAGTTTTCGGACTGGCCGACGATCCCCCAGCTCTATGTGAAGGGCGAATTCATCGGCGGCAGCGATATCATGATGGAAATGTGGGAAGCGGGCGAGCTTCACACATTGATGACCGGAATTCCCGCGCGCGCCGAATAAGCCGCGTATCCGCCGAATATAAAAGCCCGCCGGAGCATTGGCTCCGGCGGGCTTTTTGTCTGCTTTGGGGTGGTGAGCGGACATCCCGTCCCCCACTTCCGTCATCCCGGGCTTGACCCGGGATCCCGCTTCTTCGCATCGAGCGGCTTGGACCTCAAGCGGGACCCCGGATCAAGTCCGGGGTGACGATAGGGAGAGGGCCGCTCCCGGTCGATTCCGGCCAGAATCTCGCCGGACAAAAACTGCTTTCCTAATATATCGGGCGATGATCTACCCTCGTGGATGACCGCATCGATTACCCTGCAGAGCACCCCTTCGACACTCCGCGCCCGTCATCGCCTTAAAGCGACAAAGGAGACATTTCGGACACGTACGTCCGTATCTTTTGTCGCCTTAACGCCGCAGGCTGCCTTCACACCCTCGGTCAATTGGCGGAGAACAGCTTGGTTCCCGCGACGCCGATGACGATCAGCGTCATGAAGCCGATCTGGACCGGGTTCACTTTCTCGTCGAACAACAATATCCCGCCGATGATAACACCGACCGCGCCAAGGCCGGTCCAGATTGCATAGGCGGTTCCCGCCGAAATGCCCCGCATTGCGAACGCAAGGAGCGCCATGTTCAAAAAGCTGAGCGAGATCGGCACGACTGATGCCTGCCAGGTTCCGAGCGTCGCAGCCCATTTAAGGCTGAGCGCCCAGATGATTTCGGTAACGACGGCGATCGCGAGGATGACCCACGCCATGGCATGATCCTTTCAAGTCAGCGGGCTCGAAAGGAAAGGGCGCAGCCGGAAACCCGGAAGAGGCTGCGCAGGAACAGGCGATATAGTGCGGCGCCCTCTAACGGCGGCCGCGCGAAATGGCAATGCGCTGGGGCGTTATCCGCCGATCCAGCCCGTCACCTCGACCGCGACCTTGTTCGCGGCGCGCGTCAGCGCCTCGCCGACGGGTTTCGCCTCGACCTTGCCGCCGATCGCTTCGCGGGCTTCGAAACGGCGCTGCGTCACCGTCTTGCCGCCTGCCGACACCAGCATCGCCTGATAGACGACGACGACTTCGTTGGTCGCGGCATCGACGCCGAACTCCATCAACTGCCCCGCGAGTTGTTCGCCCGGCGCCGTCAGATATTGCCCTTCGTCGAGCACGACGCGAGACGTGCGCGCCGACACCGTTTCGGACACCAGCCGCTGGAACAGGCGCGAGGGGGCTTCGACCCACTGCGCGTCCTTCACATAAGTGACGCTCGCACCGTCCTGCTGCACGGGAATGCGCGTCGTGCGCAGCTTTTGGGGTGCGGTCGGGATCAGGATCGTCAGCGTCGCGGCTTCGGCTGCGGTGCGCGCGCCGCCTGCGCTCGGCGCCGCGTCGGCGTCGAGCGAGAGGAGGAAGGGCGGGGTCTTGCCGCCAAGGCCGATGCAACCCGACAAGGAGACGGCGGCAATGGCGAGCAGCAGCGGAGCGCGGAGGCGGCGGATCATGGTGTCGGTCCTCATTCTTTATAGTCGGGCAGCTTGCTGCCGCCGATAACCGCGCCGGCGCCCTGCTGGTCGAGCTTGTCGGTCAGGCTCGACAGCGAGGCGGAGGTGCGACGCAGATCGCGGATCAGCGCATTGGCTTCGGGAATCGTCGTTTCGCTGAAGGTCTTGAGGCCGGGACGCGCGTCCGAAATCGCGCTTTCCAGCGTCGCCATCGATGCGTTTGCGGACTTCAGCGTATCGCGCAGGTTCGCCATCGCGGGATCGACATTGCGGTCGATCGTGCCCTGCGCCGACGCGGCAAGATTACCGATCTGTTCAGCGGCATTGCCGGTCTGCTGGATCGCAATGCGCGTGTCGGCCAGCGCCCGTTCGATCGCCGGACCATTGCGCGCGAGGATTGCGGTCGACGCCTCGACATTTTTGAGGATGCCGCGGAGGCTAGCCTGATTTTCGTCGTCGGCAAGCTCGGCAAGGCGTTCGCTCAGCGTCGACAGGCGCTGGAGCAATTGCGGCGCGGTGTTGAGCAGTTCGCCAAGACCGCCGACGCGCGTCGGGATGACGGGTTTGCCCGCGGGCCCCTTGTCGGCGATCGCAGGCGCGCCCTTGACCGCACCGTCCAGCGAGATTTGCGAGACGCCGGTGAAGCCGACGCCCTCGAGCGCGGCGGTCGTGCCTTGCAGGATCGGAACGCCTTCATTGACCTCGATACGCACGCGCACGAACTGCGGGTCGTCGGGCCATAGCGCGATTTCGCGCACCTGACCCGCGGGAACGCCGGAAAATTGCACCTGCGCTCCCTTGTTCAGTCCGTCGACCGACTGTTTGAAGAATATGTCATATTCGCGCTTGGTGCCGCCGCTGTCGTTCGCCAGCCAGACGACGAAAAAGGCGAGCGCCGCGGTGAAGAAGAGGACGAAAGCGCCGACGAGGACGTTGTTTGAGCGAGTTTCCATCAGCTTTTCCTATCGCCGCTTCGCGGTTTGGTTCCCGCCCGCCGCAGCGCGGCCCCGGGGCCCGTTGAAATAATCCTGTATCCACGGATGCTCGGTGGCAAGCAGTTCCGGGATCGTGCCGACCGCGATCACCTTCTTTTCGGCCAGAACCGCGACGCGGTCGCAGGTCGCATAAAGCGAATCGAGGTCGTGCGTGATGAGAAAGACCGTCAGGCCCATCGTGTCCGCGAGCTCGCGAATAAGCTCGTCGAACTTCGCCGCGCCGATCGGGTCGAGCCCCGCCGTCGGCTCGTCGAGAAACAGCAGCGCGGGATCGAGCGCCAGCGCGCGCGCGAGCCCGGCACGCTTCACCATCCCGCCCGACAGTTCGGCCGGGTATTTCGGGCCGGCGTCGGGGGGCAGCCCGACCATCGCGACCTTGTATGCGGCGATTTCGTCGAGCAGCCTTTGGTCGAGCCGCGGATAATATTCGCGCAGGGGAACCTGAATATTTTCAGCCACGCTCAGCGTCGAAAAGAGCGCGCCGCCCTGGAACATCACGCCCCAGCGCCGGCGCAGGTCGCGCGATTCCTCTTCGTTGGCGATCGTGTCGAGCGTTTTGCCATAGACCTCAATCTCGCCCGCGGTCGGGGTTTGAAGGCCGATGATCGAGCGCATCAGCACCGACTTGCCGGTGCCAGATCCGCCGACGACACCCAGAATCTCACCCGACCGGACGTCGAGGTCGAGATCCTCGTGAACCACGGCATCGCCGAACTGGTTCTTCAGCCCGCGAATACAAATGGCCGTTTCGAACTTTTCGGGCCGCACCGCGTCGGCCGCGGCAAGCTCTTCCTTGATCTCCTGTTCGACTTCTTCGCTCATCAATTCCATCCCAGCGAAGAGAAGAAGACGGCGAACATCGCGTCGAGGACGATGACGAGGAAGATCGCGGCGACCACCGCCGATGTCGTACGCTGACCGACTTCCTCGGCATTCTGGCGCACCTGCATGCCTTCGTAACAGCCGGTGACGCCGATCAATATGCCGAACACCGGCGCCTTGATCAGCATGATGTAGAAATCGGTCATCGGAATGATTTCGCGCAGCCGCTGGATATAGGTGAGCGGCGGGATGTCGAGCCCGACCCAGACAAAGGCGCCGCCGCCGGCGATCGCGCACAGGCTGGCGTAGAAACCGAGCAAAGGCATGGTGATCGTCGACGCGGCGACGCGCGGCAGCACGATCGCCTCCATTGGCGACACGCCGATCGTGCGCATCGCATCGACCTCTTCGGTCAGCTTCATCGTCCCGATTTGCGCGGCGAAGGCAGATCCTGAGCGGCCCGCGACCATGATCGCGGTCATCAACAGCCCAAGTTCGCGGATCGATGCGCGCCCGACCAGGTTGATCGTGAACACCTCAAGCCCGAATTGCTCAAGCTGGACCGCGCCCTGCTGCGCGATGACGATGCCGATCAGGAAGCTCATCAGCCCGATGATCGGCAGCGCGTCGACGCCGACGGTCTGGAATCGCGTGACGACGGCATTCCAGCGCAGGCGGCGGCGCGCTCGAATCTGGGTACCGAGCGCGACAATCATCGCGCCGAAGAATCCGACGATGCCGAGCAGTTCGTGCCAGATCGCGACGCTGGCGGTGCCAACCTGCTCCAACATCCGCGCCCACGCCGGGCGGCGGTCGCGGTGGACGCGATACTCGCTCTTGTCGGTGGCGAGCGCTTCGAGCAGGCGCTGCGCCTCGGGGCTCGCCCCGACGACTTTCGAGCCATGTTCGTTGACCGTGCGCGTGACGATCCACGCGCCGACGGTGTCGATCCTTTCGAGTGCCGAGAGGTCGAGCGTCGCGATCGGCCCGAGTGCATCCAGCCGTGCGGGAACGTCACCCAAACGCGCGAGCGTCAGACGGCCGGTGAAGCGAACTTCGGCGCCATCGGCACCGTCGCTATGTTCGAAATCAGCCCTAGCCACCATCGTGCGGAGGACACTGGCTTATTTGCCCCGGCACGGCAAGTGAATCCATGGTTCAGCTTGTCAGGCCTTGGCCCCGATATGGGCCCATACTATGGGTGAGGGATGGAAGATCCGCTGGCCACGCCGACCCCCGACTATGCCCACCGCGTCGCGATGTACGACATGGACCGGACGATAACGCGTTCAGGGACTTACAGTGGATTTCTCATGCATGTCGCGCGGCGTCGCCAGCAATGGCGTCTCCTGCTTCTGCCGCTCGTCGGGCTGGCCGGCGCGGCCTATTCGCTGCGTCTGATCGACCGCTCGCGACTGAAGGCGATCAACCTTCGACTGCTCGTCGGCAAACGCTTTCGCCGCACCGAAATCGCCCCGCTCGCCGAAAGCTACGCCGACAAGGTCGTCACGCGCGGACTGCACTCCGCCGCGCTCCAGCAGATCGCCGCCGACCGCGAGGCCGGGTATCGTTTGCTGCTCGCGACGGCGTCCTTTCACCTCTATGTCGACGCCATCGCGCGGCGGCTCGGGATCGACGATGTGCTCGCGACGCAGCTCGACGAACCCGACGGCGCCGACCATATTCACGCGCGTCTGGCGGGCGACAATTGCTATGGCGAGGCGAAGTTCGCGCGCATATCGGACTGGCTTGCCGCGAACGAGATCACGCGCGAGGCGGCGCATGTCCGCGCCTATTCGGACCATGTCTCCGACCATCCGATGCTGCACTTCGCTGACGAGGCGGTCGCGACGACGCCGTCGCGCAAGCTGAAACTGCTCGCCCCGCAAATGGGCTGGCAGGTCGTCGACTGGCGCGCCCGCAAATAGCGCTGTCCGGCAAAATCGCGGCGCATTAGCGTCGTGGAATGACGCCGACACCGATCCGCGATGGCCGTTTCTGCCAACATCCTGAGGATCGCCTTAAAGCCGCAAAGGACACAATTTCGACCCGCCGATGCGGGGCTTTTGTGGCTTTAAGACGATGGCGGTCGTTAAACCGCGTCCAATGCCTGCGCGAAATCGGCGATAAGATCGTCGGGATCTTCGATGCCGATCGACACGCGTACCAGATTGTCGGTGATGCCGAGAGCCTTCTTGCGCTCCGGCGGAACCGACAAATGGGTCATCGCGGCGGGGTGGCTCGCCAGCGTCTCTGTGCCGCCGAGGCTGACCGCGAGCTTGGCGATCTTCAGCGCGTCGAGGAAACGGAAACTCTCTTCCTCACCGCCCTTGATGAACAGCGAGAAGGTCGATCCGGCGCCGGTGCAGTGGCGGTCAAAGATGTCCTTCTGGCGCGCATCCTGGATGAAGCCGAGATAGCCGAGCCCCTCGACCTTCGGGTGATCCCGCAGGAAAGTGCAGACCTTCAGGGCATTCTCGCCCGCACGGCTCATGCGCAGTTCGAGCGTTTCGAGGCTGCGCAGCAGCATCCATGCGGTGTTGGGGTCGCAGATCGTGCCGATCGTGTTGCGCATCGGACGGATGATGTTGAGCAACTTCTGGTCGCCCGACACGCCGCCCGCGACGAGATCCGAATGGCCGCCGGCATATTTGGTGAGGCTGTAGACGACGAGTTCGGCGCCCTGACGGATCGGCTTTTGCCAGAGCGGGCCGAGGAAGGTGTTGTCGATGGCGATCGGCGGCTTCTGCTCGCAGGGGAAGGCGGCGTCGCGCGCGGCGCGGACGGCCTCGACATCGACCAGCGCGTTCGTAGGATTCGCCGGGCTTTCGAGATAAACGAGCGCGACCTTGCCGCCCTTTTCATCGGCGAGCGTCTGGGCGCGAGCGAGAATGTCGTCAATCTCCTCGCGCGTCGCGCCGGCGGGAAAGTCGAGGAAGCTGACGCCGAATCGCGACAGGATGCGCGCGATCAGCGTCTCGGTCGCCGCATAGAGCGGGCCCGAGTGGACGATCACATCATTCTGGCCGACGAGCGCGAGGAGCAGAGTCGCGATTGCCGACATGCCGCTCGAAAAGACGAGGCTGTCGTCGGCGCCGTCCCAGACCGCGAGGCGATCCTCGAGGATTTCCTGGTTCGGACCGTTGAAGCGCGAATAGACGAGGCCGTCGGCGGGTCCTTCACGCTTGCCGGTGATATGTTCGAAGAAGCGCTTGCCTGCGGCGGCGCTTTCGAAAGCGAAGGTCGAGGTCAGGAAGATCGGCGGCTTCAACGAGCCTTCGGACAGCACGGGGTCATAGCCGAGTCCCATCATCAGCGTGGCGGGGCTGAGATCGCGATCGCCGATTTTCTTGGTGTTTGTCTTGGGTTTGCCGCGCATGGCCATGGGGGATGCTCCTTGAGGTGTCGGAGCCCTCTATAGCACGCCGGTTTCGTTTGAAACTATATTGCGCGGCGTGCCGACCCTAATCCTCGACGATCAGGCTGCGCTCTTTCGTCTCGGGAAGCAACAGCGTCGCGACCCCGGCCATCGCGATCACCGCGGCAACATAGAAATAAAAGACGCGTTCGATGCCGGCATCCTTGAGCGCCAGCGCGACGATTTCGAGCGTGCCCGCAAACATCGCATTGCCGATCGCATAGGGCAGCGCGACGCCGAGGCCTCGGATATGCGCGGGAAACAGCTCGGCCTTCACCAGCGCATTGTTCGCGCTGTAGCCGCTTTGCAGCGTGAGCGGGATCATGATGAGCAGCGTGGCGACGATCGGCGAGGTGACGGTCTCCAGCGTCATGAAGGTCGGCACCGCGACGATCGCGCCGCCGATCCCGAACAGCAGCAGCATCGGTTTGCGCCCGAACTTATCTGCCAGCGCCCCGAAAACCGGCTGCATCGCGGTGAACCACAGCAGCGCGGCGGCGATGATATAGGTCGCGGTGGCCTTGTCGAAACCGACGGTGTTGAACAGGAATTTCTGCATGTAACTGGTATAGGTGTAAGCCGCGAGCCCGCCGCCCGCCGACAACATGCCGACGAGGATGCTTTCGCGGCGATGCTCTTTCCACAGCAGCTTGGCGGTCGAGACGGGCCGGTCGACCGCCTGGTTTTCGAACGACGGCGTTTCGGCCAGATTGCGGCGGAGGACATAAACACCGAGCGCGAGCAGCGCGCCGATAACGAACGGGATGCGCCAACCCCATGCGGTGAGTTCGGCCTCGGTCAGGAAGAATTGCAGCACCACCGCGACGAATATCGCGCAAAGCTGGCCGCCGCAGAGCGTCATATATTGGAAGCTCGCCCAGAAGCCGCGATTCTCCTTGGGTGCCATTTCGGACAAGTAGGTCGCGCTCGCGCCATATTCACCGCCGAGCGACAGGCCTTGCAGCATTCGCGCGACGAGCAATGTCGCCGGCCCGAGCAGGCCCGCAACGGCATAGGTCGGCGCGATCGCGATCAGCATCGACCCGCTGAACATCAGTGCCACCGACAGCGACAGCCCAGCCTTGCGCCCGCGCGTGTCGGCGAAGCGGCCCATCACCCACGCGCCGATCGGGCGCATGACGAAGCCGACGGCAAAGATGGCGGCGGAGTTCAGAAGCTGTGCGGTGGGGTCAGCCTGCGGGAAAAAGACCGGAGCGAAATAGATGGCGAAGGCGGCATAAGCGAACCAGTCGTACCATTCGACCAGATTGCCCATCGAACCGCCGACAATCGAAACCAACCGTTTGCGCGGTATCGCGAGTGCCTTCATCCCGTCCCGTCCCCCTTATTTCGTCATGCCGGGCTGGACCCGGCATCCCGCTTTCTTCGTGGAAGCGGGACCCCGGATCAAGTCCGGGGTGACGATGGATGAAATCTTTAGCGCAATCCGATCACCGACAATTGGCGGCCATAGCTGTTCTCGCCCTTATGGCACGCGCGGCGATAGCTGAAATAGTCGTCGGCCTCGGCATAGGTGTCCTGTCCGCCGATGGCAATTCGGGTCACGCCCGCTGCCGCGAGCCGCGCGGCGACATAGGCGGCGATGTCGAACATCGCATGGCCGGGCTTGCCGGCGGCGAAAAAGCGCTCGTTCGCGGGATCGTCCTCGACGAAGCGCTGCACGAAACCCTCGTCGACCTCATAGGAAGCGCGGGCGATGCACGGGCCGATTGCGACGGCGATATCGGCGCGATTGGCGCCGAGGCTTTCCATCGCCTCCAGCGTGGCATCGGTGACGCCCGCAATCGCGCCCTTCCACCCCGCATGCGCCGCGCCGACGACCCCGGCCTCGCGGTCGGCGAAGAGGACGGGCACGCAGTCGGCGGTCAATATGCCGAGCACTATGCCCGGCGTGCGCGTCGCCAGCGCATCGGCCTCGGGCCGCGCGTCAAGATCGGTGTGGCCGTCGACGATCACGCAGCGATTGCCGTGGACCTGATAGAGGCCGGTCAGCTTCGCGCCGGGAAGCACCGCATCGGCCACGCGCCGCCTGTTCTCGGCGATCAGCGCGGGATCGTCGCCAGAACCGAGACCGCAATTGAGCGAGGCGAGTTCGCCCGTCGACACCCCGCCGCGGCGGCCAAAGAAGCCATGCGCGAGACCGTCCAACGGCGCGGCTGTAACGAAGGGCGTGCTCACAGATCGAGCCTGAAGAAACGGTCCTCGTCGATATGATTGCCGACGCGAAACGCGTTGCGCCCGACGTCGTAGAAACCGTAGCGACGGTAAAAGGCCTGCGCGCGGTCATTCTCGGTGAAGACCGTGAGGTAAAGGATCGATGCCCGCTCGCGCGCCCAGGCGATGCCCCATTCCATCAATGCGACGGCGACGCCCGTGCCCTTCGCGGCTTCGGCGACATAAAGTTGGTGCAGTTCGACCGCATCGCCCGTCGGTTGCTCCTCGGGCAGTTCGAAATCGACCGGCCCCATCTTGATATAGCCGAGGATCGCGCCGGATTCGCCGCGAACCAGCGCGATGTCATGATCATCGCTCGCGATTTGCGCGCGCACGCGGTCGGGCGGGTTCCAGCCTGCAAGGAAGGTGGAGAGGTCGGCGGGATCATAGATATGCCCGAAAGTATGAGTGAACGACCCGTTGGCGAAAGCCGCGATGGCCTCCGCATCTCCGGGTTTTGCCAGTTCGATGGCGGTCATGCTGCGTCTCCTATAAATCCTGCGGGGGCGGGCCAGTCCGGTGCGGAAAAGGCCATCACCTTGAACAAGTCGCCCATCTGGCGCGGCTCGACGAGGCGGTCGCGCTGGCCCTTCAGTTCCTCGGCGCGGTTCGGCGCAGCCGCAGCGAGCGATTGCAGCCGCGCGTCGATGCCGATCCGCCGCAGCCAGTCGCCCTGCGTCGTCAGCGGGCTCACGGACACGCCCGCATTTTGTGCGGCCGTGGCGAGCGCGGTGAAATCGACATGTGCGGTCAGGTCGGCCTCACCGGGATCGGCGAAGGGAGAGGCGAAGCGATGCGCCTTCACTGCCTGCAACGTGTCGCCTGCGGCGGGGCCGGCATAGCCATAGTCGATCGCGAGCATCGCGCCGCCTTGCCGCGCAAGACGAAAGGCGCAGCGCTGCAAGATCGCGGCCGAGACGGGCGTTGTTTCGACAACCGTGTCCTGGGGCGCGTTCCGTAGCGAAGCCGGTACGGCGTCGTCGGCGGGTGTGTCGCCCGCAACGGGCACCAGCACGCCGCCCTGGCGTTCGACCATGCGCTCGCGCCAGCCGTCGATCGTGCGGATATATTGATGGATCGGCAGCGCGTCGAAAAACTCGTTCGCGACGATGATCAGCGGCACGTCGTCGGGCAGCGCGTCGACCTCGTCGTGATGCTCCGCTGCGGGCAGGCGCGCGAGCTGCGCCGCCCGCAGCGTCGGGCTTGTCTCGACCAGGTCGATGCCGGCTGGTGTGCAGCCAAAGCGCGCCATCGTCCGCAGCGCATCGGCGGCGAGCGTGCCGCGGCCCGGGCCCAGCTCGACGTAATGAAACGCCGGGCCGCCCGCGCGCGACCAGAGGTCTGCGACCCAGATACCAACCATCTCACCGAACATCTGGCTGATTTCGGGTGCCGTGGTGAAATCGCCTGCTGCGCCCAGCGGGTCGCGCGTCGCATAATAATGGCCGTTTGCCGCCGCCATATAGTCGGCGACCGTCGTGGGCCGCGCCGCCGCGATTTCGCTTATCAACTCGTCGGGCGTCGGTGGGCCGTCACGCAACGCTGTCGAGCCCGGCCACCGGTTCGATCCGCTTGCGGCGGCCCTTCGCGGTGGCGACGAGCCAGAAGCCGACAAGCAGCATCGGCACGGTAAGCGTCTGGCCCATCGTGAGGCCCCACGACAGCGTGCCGAGCTGCACGTCGGGTTCGCGCACGAACTCGACCGCAAAGCGGCTGAGCCCATAGATGATCGCCGCCGTGCCAAAGAGGAAACCGGGCTTGTAGCGCGCATCGGTGCGCCAGAAGAAGAAGGCTAGGATCGCCATCATCACGATCCCTTCGAGCCCGGCTTCATAAAGCTGGCTCGGGTGGCGGGGGTCCATCGTACCGCTGCCCGGAAAGATGATCGCCCATGGCACGGTCGTCGCACGGCCCCACAGTTCGCCATTCACGAAATTGGCGAGGCGGCCGAAGAAAAGGCCGAAGGGCACGACGCACGCGACATAATCGCAAAAGCGCAGAAAGCTCAGCTTTTCCTTGCGCGTCACATACCAGATCGCGATCAGCACGCCGATCACGCCGCCATGGAGCGACATGCCGCCGTCCCACAGTTTGAAGATCTCGAGCGGCTTCTCGATATAGTTGCCGAGGTTGTAGAAGAGCACATAGCCGAGCCGCCCGCCGAGGATGATCCCGAGCATCGCATAGAAGATCATGTCGTCGGCATGGCGCCGCGCCATCGGGGCGCCAGGCTGCGCGATCAGCTTCAGCAAATACCAGTAACCGACGAAGATTCCGGCGAGATAGGCCAGGGCATACCAGCGGATCGGCAGGCCGAAGACGCTGAACGCGATCTCTGAATTCTCACCCATCAGATCGTGAAAGTTCACATATTGCGTTGCTTCGGCTAAGGTTGCAAAAAGAAACGATGAAGTCATTGATTTTACACCATTTTTTCTGAAAATGTATCCCGCATTTGTCTAATGCTGTCTAATGTCGTCCAGCCAGAAAAAGGGTTACGGGATACAAATCAGGCAGCGATTTTCTCGCATGTAGACGATCGAACGGGCCCCCGGCTAGCTGCCATTTTGTCGCCCTGCATGTGTGGCCCAAGGCACAGCCTCTCGGACCTGCCCAACAAGCGCGTCTATCTCGTGGGCGCGCCACTGAGTCATGGCTTGGTGGCGTGCCTACGGCTTAGCTAAGGAACAGCACACACTTCGTCCCAAGGATCGAATGGGCGTAGGGCGAGACTGTCCACGAAAGCGTCTAGCGCTTTCCGATCCCATAATATTCGTCGTCCAAGCCTCACGGGCTCGGGAAAATCTTCTCTGGTGCGAACGTGGTCCAGCATCCTCTCACTGATGCCAAGGTAGGCAGCCGCCATGTCGCTACCGAGCAGGCGAGGGGTAGGCGGGCTCGTAAGTCTCTTAGGCAAGCGGGGCTTCCTCGACCGAGCTAGAGGCGCCCACGCATCATCTGGTTATAGGCGACGTCAGCGCGGCATGCGGTGTCGTGGCCAATGATGCGTTGGCACTTGGCATAAGGATCGCCTTTGGGAAGGCGCGTGACGTTGTAGAGGATCGCGAGGCCAATAATGGCGATGATGACCAGGAAGAGGTGCGTTGTCGTGAAGCCTTCGCCCTTGCTCGACGACGGATCAGGTTCCCATTCCACGTTCGTTGGCCTTTCCCAAATCTGCGAATGCGCCCCGCTCGGTCGCGTCCGCTCAGTGTGACGATCATTACATACTATAGTTGATAAAGTTCAAGCCCTTGCTGCGGCAGGGAGGTCTCATGGACGTGCGCCTCCAGGTCGGGTTGAACTTCAAGAGGCTGCGACTGGCTCGCGGACTGACCCAAGAACAGGCGTCCGAGCTAACTGGTGTTAGCCAGCAGTATCTTAGCGGCCTCGAGCGTGGGCGTCGGAATCCGACCGTGCTCACACTTCACGAGTTAAGTCGACCGTTGGGAGGCGAGCCGATCGATTTGCTGCGGCCGATCGACGAGGCCGAATAGCACACTCTCTGTTTGCCCCTGGTAGCATGGCTACTTCCTCGCTATCGTAGGTCCATTGAGGGAGTGGATATGGCTAAAGGTTCGGACGACGAGATCGAAATCGAAGAGGAAGCAGAAGACGAAGAACTTGGCACGCATATCGAGTTCGATATCGCGACCTATCCGTCAGACCTGACCCTTGCCGTCATTCATGATATGTGGCGCGATAAGGACATCACCGTCCCATCATTTCAGCGTAACTTCGTTTGGAACATCAAGCAGTCCAGTCTCCTAATCGAGAGCTTTCTGCTTGGGCTTCCAGTGCCTCCGGTATTCTTTTATATTGATGGAGAGAACAAGAACCTCGTAATAGATGGTCAACAGCGCATAATGAGCGTGATATATTACTTTGAAGGTTATTTTGGTCCTGAGAATATGCAGGGACGGCGCGCGGTGTTTAGGCTGACGGGCCTGTCGAAAGGAAGCCCCTATGCAGGCAAAAAGTTTGCCGATCTGACAGAGCAAGAGCAGCGCAAAATCAAAAATGCGGTTCTTCGTGCGGTGAACATCAAGCAGCTCTCGCCCGTGAATCAGAGTACTAGCATGTTCCACATCTTCGAGCGCCTTAACACGGGCGGCACTCCTCTCCGTCCGCAGGAGATTCGAAACTGCGTATTCCACGGCTCGCTGGTCGATGAACTGCATGAGCTCAACGAGGATCAAGATTGGCGTGCAATCCTGTCGCGTCAACCGCTCGACAAGCACCAGCGCGACGTCGAAATGATTCTCCGGATATTCGCGATGACTGAACGTGGGGATGATTACGAGAAGCCGATGAAGGAGTTTCTTAATCAGCAGATGAAGATCCACACAAAGGGCAAAAGTTCGGGGAAAGTCGAGCAATTCGTGGAGCGCTTTGGTCAGGTAACGGCGCTTATTGTCAGTCAGCTGGACCCCAAGCCTTTTCATGTTCGCGGTCCATTAAACCTCGCAGCGATGGACTCGGTGATGGCGATCCTCATCCGCCATTCGACGAAGATACCAAAAGACCTCAAAGGCAGGTTCGAAAAACTGATAGCCGATGAAGATTATCGCAAGGCGATATTCTTCAACACCAGCGACCCGAAAGAAGTCGAGCTGAGACTGGCGTTGGCTGAAAAATACCTGATTTATTAATGGCCTACAGTGATCGCTTTACCCTCGTCGAGGACTACCTGGCGCACGTCGATCCTTTAATGGCGGGTCTTGAAGACCCCTTTGTGGAGGCTCGTTACACCGGCTTCATCGCAACTTCGGCTGTCACGGCGTATGAGTTGGCTATCAAAGACATCTTCTATGAATTTGCTGAGAAGAAGCACGTGGTCCTTGGAAGCGTGACCCGTGCTAAATTCTCTCGAATGAACGGCCGGATTAAATTGAAGGAATTGAAGGATGAACATGTCAAGATGTTCGGTTCCAGATATTTAGACCGCTTTGGCAGGAATCTCGAAAGGGCAGAGAATGATTATGTTCGTGCTCACTCGAAGAGTCCAAAATCGGCTTATAATAATGTAATTACTTGGCGTCACCAGTTTGTTCACGAAGGAACTTTGCCGAACACGACCAATTATGTTGAGATAAAGGATCAGTATATAGCTGGCAAGGAAGTGATCCATTGCCTGTTCCGCACCATGGTGAGGTAGCCGGAAGCCTCTGGCCGTCATTCGTCTTTGAGCGAATGCAGCCCTCACCTATGTGTTTCCCCGGGAAACGCATTCTATCCCATCCATGGAAACTGGCGCGGGGATGGTTTTGAACGCAAAATTGATAAATCATTGATAATGGGTGTAAAAACTGAACTCGCCATGCATTTTCGACCTGCATAGTGTCGCATTGGGGCGCACGGAAACACGCAAATGTATCCCACCTTCGAAGTCAAGAAAATGGCGGAAAACTGCGATTTTTTGCTTGTGTGTTGCTTATTTTGGGGCTTGCGGACTATATATTAGGTCGCAAAAAGAAACATATAGTCGCGCTGTCCTTCCCCAGGAGAGGCCTCCCCATAAGGGGTATGGCGAGCGAGACCAAGAGGAGAGATGAAAGATGCCATCAGCGCTCGATTTGCGCCTGGAAGCCGCCTATAATCTGATCACCGGTCCGGGCGGACCGATCCAGGTCGGGTCCGTCGAACGCTTCGGCCACCAGCTTCCCTTCATCACCACCGCACCGACCAACCTTGCCGACTATGTTGCGTTTTTTGCTGCGCAGCATGGCGATGGCACTTTCCTTGTCGAAGGCGACGAGCGGCTGTCGTTCAAGCAGGTCTATATGGCGGCGCGGCAGGTCGCGGCGGGGCTGGTCGAGGGCCATGGCGTCCAGCGCGGCGACCGCGTCGGGCTTGCGATGCGCAACGCCAATGCGTGGTGTGTTTCCTACATCGGTATCCTGATGGCGGGCGGCTGCGCTACGCTGCTCAACGGCTGGTGGCAGGGGGGCGAACTCGCTGCGGGCATCCTCGATAGCGAAGCGAAGCTCGTCATTGCCGACGTCCAGCGCGCCGCACGGCTCGAAGAGGTCGAACATGGTGCGAAGGTCATTACCCTCGACCTAACGCAGCCGATCGATCTGGCGGTCGCGCCGATCACCGGCGCGGGCGGCAGCGCGGCGACCGTGCTGCCCACGCTGACGGGGCAGGACCTCGCGACGATCCTCTTTACCTCGGGCTCGACCGGCCAGTCGAAGGGCGCCTATTCGCGCCACGAGGCGGTGGTGCAGGCGATCTTCAACTATGTCACCCAGACCGCAAGCATCGTCCATCTGCTAACCGAAGATGGGCAGATGTCGGACATCCAGCCCGCGACGCTGATCTGCACGCCGCTGTTTCACGTCACCGCCGAAATCCCGGTGTTCCTGCAAAGCTTCGCCTTGGGACGCAAACTCGTGCTGATGCCCAAGTGGAACGCCGACGAGGCGATGCGGCTGATCCAGGACGAGAAGTGCAATTATTTCGTCGGCGTTCCGCTGATGAGCTATGAAATTCTCACCAGTCCGAACCGCAAGAATTACGATCTGTCGACGTGCAAAAGCTACGCTGGCGGCGGCGCGCCGCGCCCGCCAGAGCATGTGCGCCGCCTTGCGACGGAGATGGGCGAAGCCAAGCCCCTGCTCGGCTATGGCCTCACCGAAACCAACGCGGTCGGCTGCGGCATCATCAACGAAAATTATGTCGCGAAGCCGATGTCGACCGGCCCCGCGTCGAAGCCGCTCGTCGACCTTGCGATCCTCGACGACAATGGCGAACCGCTCGCGCAGGGCAGCGTCGGCGAAGTCTGCATCCGCTCGGTGTGCAATTTCGAGGGCTATTGGAACAATGAAGCCGCGACCAAGGCGGCCTTCTTCGACAATGGCTATTTCCGCTCGGGCGACCTCGGTTATCTCGACGAGGACGGCTATCTGTTCATCGTCGACCGCAAGAAGGACATCATCATCCGCGGCGGTGAGAATATAAGCTGTCAGGAAGTCGAGGCCGCGATTTACGAGCATGCCGAGGTCAACGAATGCGCGGTGTTCGGTCTGCCCGACGAGCGGCTGGGCGAATGCGTCGGTGCGGTCGTTTGGACAAAGCCCGGCAGCAATGTGACCGCCGACGATCTGGTCGCCTTCCTCAGCGCACGGCTCGCTCCCTATAAGGTGCCATGCCAGATTTGGATGTCGAACGACGCGTTGCCCAAGCTCGGCAGCGAAAAGATCGACAAGGTCAGCTTGCGCAACCGCTATCGCGAGGAATATGCCGCGAAGGCTGTTGCGTAACCGAAAGCGGCAAAGGAGCGAACCGGGATCATGGCCGAGGCTGAAACTCCCGTCGCTCCCGAAAAATCGGTGCCGGTGCGCGTCTATCGCCACCGGCTGCCGGTGCGTATCTGGCATTGGGTCAATGCCGTCACCTTGCTCGTCCTGTTGATGAGCGGGCTGATGATCTTCAATGCACACCCGCGCCTCTATTGGGGCGAATATGGTGCGAACTTCGACCGCGCGTGGCTGGTGATCGGTTCGACGGCGGACAGCGGTTATCTGCGCATCGGCGACTATCGGGTCGAAACGACGGGCGTGCTCGGCCGCTGGACCGATGCGCAAGGGCAGTCGCGGACCTGGGCCTTTCCCGGCTGGGCGACGATCCCGACCAGCTATAGCCTTGCCGACGGGCGGCGCTGGCATCTGCTGTTCGCGTGGATATTGTCGATCGGCCTGACGCTCTACATGCTGTGGACGCTGCTCGGCGGGCATTTGCGCAAGGACCTGCATGTCCGCGCGGCCGAATGGTCGCCGCGCCATATCTGGCAGGACGTGAAAGATCATGCGCGTTTGCGCTTTCCGCGTGGGCAGGCGGCGGCGCGATACGGTGTCCTGCAAAAGTTCAGTTACATCGGCGTGATCTTCGTCGCGCTGCCGCTGATGATCGCGACCGGCCTTACCATGTCGCCCGGCATGAACGCCGCCTGGCCGTGGCTGCTCGACCTGTTCGGCGGCCGTCAATCGGCGCGCTCGATCCATTTCATCACCGCCTGGGCACTCGTCTTCTTCTTCCTCGTCCATATCGCCATGGTGCTGCTTGCGGGTCCCATGAACGAGCTGCGCTCGATGATCACCGGCTGGTTCCGCCTGCCGCCCGAGCGGAACGCGGGCGCATGAGCGGGATCATCCTCCCGCGCCGCCAGTTGATCGCGCGCGCCGGCGGATTGGTCGCCGCTGCGGGCGCCTTGCCTTTGCTGTCAGGCTGCGATGCGATCAACGACGCGCCTGCAGTGCGCAAGATATTGTCGATGGGCGAGGAAATGAACCGCGCCAGCCAGCGTGCATTGATCGACAGGAACGCGCTTGCGCGCGAATATGGCCGGGCCGACCTGTCACCCTATTTCCGGCCCAACGGCACGCGCCTGCCTGCGGGGGCCGACTATTCCGCGCATGCGGCGAGCGGCTTTGCCGACTGGCGCGTCAAAGTGACGGGACTTGTCGCAAAGCCGCTGTCGCTGTCGATGGCAGATATCCGTGCGATGCCAGGGCGCACGCAGATCACGCGCCATGACTGCGTCGAGGGGTGGAGCGCGATCGGACAATGGACCGGCCCGCGACTGCGCGATATCCTTGCCGCTGCCGGCGTGAAAGACAGCGCGCGCTATATCGTCTTCCGCTGCGCCGACCGGCTTGGCGACGCGCTCTATTATGAAAGCTGCGACATGGTCGACGCGCTCCACCCGCAGACGATCATGGCGTGGGCGCTCAATGACAAGATATTGCCGATCGCGAACGGCGCGCCGCTGCGCCTCAGGATCGAGCGTCAGCTTGGCTACAAGCACGCCAAATATGTGAACGCGATCGAGGCGGTCGCCAGCCTCGACGGAATCGGCGCGGGCAAGGGCGGCTATTGGGAAGATCGCATCGATTATGAATGGTATGCGGGAATCTGACAGGAACCTTTTTTCGAGGTGGAGGTTCGTTTCTTAAAATGTCCATTCTGCGTCCGTTTCTCTCCCGGATTATTCATCAGGGGCGGCTCTCCGTCATCGCGCCCGATGGCGCGCGCGAGGAATATGGCGAACCTGCGCCGGGCTTTCCGAACGTCACGATCCGCTTCACGAGCCGAAAGGGAATGCGCCGCATCATTCTCGACCCGCGCATCGGCGCCGCCGAGGCGTTCATGGACGGCGAGATGGAACTGGTCGAAGGCGACATCATGGAACTCGTCGCGCTGTTCCGTTCGAACACGCCCTGGGACCGCGGCGCCAAGCTGCACGACAAGACCTGGCTCGGTCGGCGCGCCGAATGGGTGAAGACGCGGATCGGATCGATCAATCGCCAGCGCCAGTCGCGCGCCAACGTCAAGCATCACTACGATATCGGCAACGACCTCTATCGGCTCTTCCTCGACGAAGACATGCAATATAGCTGCGCCTACTGGTCACGCCCGGACATGACGCTGGAGGAGGCGCAGGTCGCGAAGAAGGCGCATATCGCGGCAAAGCTCGCACTGGCGCCGGGGCAGCGCATTCTCGACATCGGCTGCGGCTGGGGCGGGATGGCGATCACGCTCGCGAAGCTTGAGCAGGTCGAGGTGCTGGGCATCACCCTATCCGAAGAGCAGCTCGCGCTTGCCCGGCAGCGTGCCGAGGCGGCGGGGGTCGCCGATCGCGTACAATTCGAACTCATCGACTATCGCGATCTTGCCGCGCGCGAGCCGGGGCGCTTCGACCGCATCGTGTCCGTCGGCATGTTCGAACATGTCGGAGCCGCCAATTTCGAGACTTTCTTTCGCGCCGCCGCCAATCTGATGACCGCCGACGGCGTGATGCTGATCCACACGATCGGCCGCTTTGGCAAGCCGGGATCGACCGACGCTTTCACGCGCAAATATATCTTTCCCGGCGGCTATATCCCGGCGCTCAGCGAGACGCTGGCGGCGAGCGAGAAGAGCCGCTTGATCGCGACCGATATCGAGACGCTGCGGCTGCATTATGCACTGACTTTGCGTCAATGGTATGCGCGGACGCTGGCACATGAAGCAGAAATTGTCGCGATGATGGGCACGCGCTTTTTCCGCATGTGGTGCTTCTACCTCGCCGGCGCGACCGCGGCATTCGAGAGCGGCGGGATGGGCAATTACCAGATCCAGTTCGCACGCAGCCGCCACGCGCTGCCGCTGACGCGCGACTATCTGGCCGAGGCGGAGCGGCGATATCTTCAGCATCGGGATGTGGAGAGCGAGCGGACGTCGGTTTAGGGGCGGGGGAGCGGGCGTTCGTTCGTCCAGCCTGTCGTCATCCCGGACTTGATCCGGGATCCCGCTTTTTGATGCAACCGCACGCGTCCCGAGATAGCGGGACCCCGGATCAGTCCGGGGTGACGCAATGAACGGTCGATTCCTGCCATTCGTCATAGCGGCGCTCTTCGACGGGTCGGGGATGACGGTCCAAAGTTCAGTAAAGTTCAGCCCTGTCGCGTTCCTCGATCGGACCCTCGCGACGTGCTGCGCGCGGTCCACGCTGCCCCCGCCGCCGTCCGGGTAGCAACCGTCCTTGTCCAATAATTTCAAAGAGCCGGGTGAAGGCTGGCACGGCCGGATAATGTAGGAAAGACCTATTTGAAGGCGATGTTCTTTTTGGGGTGGTGAGCGGACATCCCGTCCCTATTCCCGTCATCCCGGGCTTGACCCGGGATCCCGCTTTTTGAAGGCACCGGCACGCTTCACGAAATAGCGGGACCCCGGGTCAAGCCCGGGGTGACGAGGGTAGAGAGGGCCGCTTCCGCTCCATACCCGCCACCTTCACGCCGCCTCTGCATCCTCATATGCCTGCGCTTCCGCCGCGATCAGTATGTCGGCGAGCATCCAATAGGCTTCGCCCCACGCCGCGAGCACCTCGTCGGTCGCGATCTCTGCGCCCAGTACGTCGCGGATGGCGGGGAGCAGGGCATTGGCGACATGGGGGTAATGCTCCGCCTTCACGCCGGTATCGACATGGCGCGCGACCATGCGCGACACCGCCGGCCCCAGATTCTGCAGCTTGTCGATATTCTTTGCATAGGCGAGGATCGCCGCCGCAAGCCGTTTCGGCTGCTCGCCGCTCGTCTGCGCGGCGCGGTCGAACATCGCCTCGATATCCTTATTCTCGAACAATCGGGCGTACATCGCGGTGGTGATCGCAAGACCATGCTTTTCGAGCGCGGGGGCGGTGGCCTTGACGATGGCCATGGCGTGAGCGGAAGCGGTGCGCATTATATTCTGTCCTTGGGCTAGGCGTGTTCAGGCCGCGATCCGCAGTTCGTCGGCATGTTCGGGGTAGGGGGCGACCTGCGCCGCGGGTTCGATCCCGGCGAGTTCGCTGGCGAAGCCGTGGTTGACGTCGCGGTGGTGTGCTTCGTCGGCGCGGACGACGAGAACGACGTCGCGCAGCGTCGCGTCATCGGCGAGCTTCCAATAATGTCTGGCGATCGCCGGCGCCGGCAGATTGGGGCTGCGGCCCTCGTCGATTTCCTGAAGGTAGAGCGTATAGCTGATGACGGCCTCCTCCTCGAAATAGCCGACGACCCGGTGCGCGGTCTTGGCGCTGATCAGGTAGAGCGCGAAGAAGGCGAGGTAGAAGACCCACTGGACGCCGAGAATGACGAGGCGTTCGAACAAGGTCGGTTTCGCGACCTCGATAAAGGTCATCAGGTGCATCCGCTCATTCTCCGCCTCTTCCATCAGCGTGCGGATCCAGCCCTTGTCGTCTTCCATCCGGCGCAGGCTCTTGAGGTGGACCAGCGTCGCACCGACCATACCAGGGACCGCCGCAACCGTTTCGAGCACGATCGCGCGGTGGCCGTACCGCTTGGCAAAGAAAGTGTCGGCGGCAAGGCGCAGCATCTTGGTAAAGCCGAATGCGATGCGGTCGGAGAAATCGATCGGACGATGGTGGACGTTCAGGTCGACAAAAGGCGCTTCGGACATGGCTCTTCTCCTTCAATAATCAGGCGGCACGGCGACCAGGGTCGCTCAGGCGGAAAAAAAGTGCGAGTTGCAGGCTTTCGGCGATACGCGCGGCCTTGGCCTGCAACGCGGACGCGGCGGCCGGGGCCAGCAGTTCGTTCGTGGTGTCGGCCCAGATCTGCAGCCAGCGGTCGAACATCGCGGGAGTGATCGCCTCCTTGTGCGCAAGATGTGCGGCCATCGGGCTGCCCTTGTAACGCCCGCTCGTCAGCATCACCGACGACCAGAATGCGACGAGCTTTTCGAGATGCTCCGCCCAGTCATGCACCGCCGCGTTGAACAGCGGCCCGATATCGGCGTCGGCGCGCACGCGGTCGTAAAAGGCCGGAATCAAACGCTCGAGCGCGGCTTCATCGATCTGGTCGTCCTGTTTCACGACTCGCTCCAATCATGTATCTAAAGCGCATGTATGATCGAAATTTGAAACATGCAACAAAAATGCATATTATGGCGTGACGGAAATTTCGAAGGACCAAGATGCGCCTGACGCGCTACACCGACTATGCGATGCGCGTGCTCCTCTATGTGGGCGCGCAGGATGACGCGCGGCTGAGCCCGATCTCGGAGATTTCGCGTGCCTATGGAATTTCGCAAAACCATCTGATGAAGGTCGTCAACGACCTAGTGAACGCAGGCTATCTCGAAAGCGTGCGCGGACGCTTCGGCGGGATCCGGCTTGCGAAGCCTGCGGCCGAGATCAATGTCGGCGCGGTCGTGCGCCATACCGAGGAGGGATTCGATCTCGTCGATTGCGCAAGCTGCATCATCGCGCCGGCGTGCGGTCTGACCGGGGCGCTCGCCGAGGCGCTCGCGGCGTTTATGGCCGTGCTCGACGGTTACAGCCTCGCCGACCTGCTTGCCAAGCGTGCGAATTTCGCGGCGCTGTTCGGGATCGACGAACCCGCGCGTAGCTGACGGATCAGCGGCGCGCCCAACCCTTGTCGCGCGCCTGCCGCTCGGCGGCGGCGTCGAGCGGATCGCCCCCCATCATCGCGGCGGTGGCGGCGGCAAGTTCGCCCGACGACGCCTGGCGATAATCGGTGCCCGCTTGTCCCCGCATCGTCCGTTCGAGACGCCAACGTCCGTTGTCGCGACAGCCGATACCGTCCAGCGATGCGCTTTCAAAGCTGCGGCAATAGCGCCCGGCCTTGTCTTCAAAGCTGAGCCCGATCCGCACCGCGGCATCGGGCGGCTGGTTAGAGGCAAGCTGTGTGTCGAGCGCATCGGCGAGCGGGCCTGCGGCGACGACTGCGCCGTTCGCTTCGGCGATGCTGGCCGCGGGTGCCCATGGCCGCAGTCCCAGCGCAAGTCCGAGCACAAGCGAAGCCGCGATCGCGCCCCAATGGATCGGGGCGAAGCGCGCCCGCTTCGCCTCCCGCCGCGTGGCAAGGCTGGTATCGACCGCAACGTCGGGGGTCAGCAGCGCGCGCAGTCGCTCGGGCACCGGCTCTTCGGCAACAGGCGCATAATGTGCCGCCAGCTTTGCCTTCAACGCTCGGTGGCGTGCGATTTCGGCGGCGAGCGCGGGGTCGCCCTCCGCCTCGCGTTCGATCCGCCGCGCGGTCAGGTCGTCGAGTTCGCCGTCGACAAAGGCGGCGACGGTGGCGGGATCGAAACTCATGCGGCCTCTCCCAGCAGATGCATCAATGTTTCGCGCCCGCGGGCGAGGCGCGAGGTGACGGTGCCGATCGGCACCTCCAATATGTCGGCGGCCTCGCGGTACGCATAGCCTTCGACGAGGACGAGCATCACCACTTCGCGCTGCTCGTCGGGAAGGCGCGCCATTGCGCCGTCGACATCGCCGCGCAGCGTTCCCGCTTCGACTTCGGCGATGCCATCGCCCGCGATCTGGGTGACGCTTTCGTCGATCGACGCATGGACGCCGCGCCGGCCGGAGGCCCTGCGCTCGTCGATCCAGAGATTGCGGGTGATGCGATACATCCAGCTATCCAGTCTTGTTCCCTGTTGCCACTGTCCCTGCGATTTCAGTGCGCGTTCGATCGCCGCCTGGCATAAATCGTCGGCGTCGCTGGCATCGCGCGCCAGTCCGCGCGCAAACCTGCGCAGACGGGGCAGCAATTCGACCAGTTCCTCTTCGAAGCGCATTGTCGCCTTTCGATTGTGTGAGGAAGAAACGAGTGGCTTCTATCGTTTATTCCGCGACCTGCTAAATTTTTTCGGGAACCGGCCAGCGTGCCGATCCTTGAGAGGCTTGCGATGCGATATTGGACGACATCATTGGCGATGCTCTGCCTTTTGCTTGGCGGAACCGACGCGCGCGTCGCGGCGCAGGTCGCGCTGCCGCAAGTCCAGCTTCCCGGCGCCGCCGGTCCCCTGCCGTCGCTGCCCGAAGTCGATATTGGCCGCGTCGCCGTGATGGGTGACAATCTGACGCAGTTGCGGCTCGACCGGATCACTGCGCTGGTTCGCGGCAATCGCGACAGCATCGAACTCGACGAGCGCGGCGAGCCTGCGGTGCGCGGCGTCCTGGTCGCGAGCGGGGTCGATGCGGCGATGATCGCGCGGGCGGGCGAGGCGGGTTTTGCGCTAATCGACCGCGAGCGTATCGAGGGGCTCGATCTCGATATCGCCCGTTTTCGGGTGCCCGATGGCCGCAGCCTCGCCCGTGCGCGCAAACAGCTCGCAAAGCTGCTGCCGGGCGTCGAGGTCGATGCCGACAATCTCTATTTCCCAAGCGGCCCGGCAGGCGCGCTGCCGGGGGCCGCGCTCGCGGCCGCCCAAGGCGGCGGCAAGGCGAGCCTTGGCTTGATCGACGGCGGCGTCGCGGCGCATCCATCGGTCGCGGGGCGCGTCGAGCAACGCGGCTTTGCCAAGGGCGCGCCGTCGGCGAGCCGCCATGGCACCGCGGTCGCGTCGCTGCTCGTCGGCAGCGGGGCGGTGCAGGGCGCGGCGCCCGGTCAGCGCCTGCTCGCGGCCGATGTCTATGGCAGCGATCCGGCCGGCGGCAACGCCAGCGCCATCGCGCGCGCGCTCGGCTGGCTGGCGCAGAACGGAGTTGCGGTGACGACGATCAGCCTTGTCGGCCCGGACAACAGGCTGCTTTCCGCCGCCGTCAGCCGTGCGCAGCAACGCGGCATGTTGATCGTTGCGGCGGTGGGCAATGACGGACCGGCCGCGCCGCCCGCCTATCCCGCTTCCTATAAAGGCGTATTCGCCGTCACCGGGATCGACGCGAAGGGGCGTGCGCTGCCTGAGGCCGGCCGCGCGCTACATGTCGATTTTGCCGCGCCGGGCGATGCGGTGCTGGCGGCGACCGGCGTGGGAAGCAGCGATCGGCTCCGCGGCACATCCTTTGCAGCGCCCCTTGTCGCCGGACGGCTCGCGCTGCGTTATCCCGTCCCTGCGATCGATCGCATCGGCCCGGCGGTCGCGGCGCTCGTCATGGAGGCCCGCGATCTGGGCAAGCCCGGGCGCGACAAAATCTATGGCCATGGCCTGATTTGCGGGACTTGCGGAGGCCGCTGACCCCTCTGCGAACTTTTTTCGGAAGAAAATCGAACGCGCCATCGTTCTCTCTCCAGGCCCAACCCCTCCGGGCCGCAAACTCAGGAGTAGGACAATGGCAAATCGCATCTTCATCTCGGCCATCGCGCTCGCCGCGTCGGCCATGGCTTTTTCGGCTCCGGCCGCGGCACAGTTGCTTGGCGGCGGTGGCGGCTTGGGCGGCAACCTCGGCGGCACGCTGGGCGGCACGCTGGGCGGCACGCTGGGCGGCACGCTGGGCGGGACGCTCGGCAACCCGACCGGCCCCATCGGCGGCACGCTCGGTACGGCGGGTGAACTCGCCGGTTCGGGTCGCGGCGACGCCCATGTCGACCGCCGCTCGGGACGCGTGCAGGGCAAGGGCAATGCCGATGCAAATGGCAAGGGCTCTGCCAATGGCGCCGGCAATCTGCTCGGCAACAGCGTCGTCGGCAACGCCGAAGGCGCAGGCAATGCGTCGGGCGGCGGCAGCCTCGATGCGCAGGCGGTGGGCACCGATTTCGTCGGCAACACCGCGCGCGGCGCTGTTGGCACTGCAACGGGTGCAGCTTCGACCGCAACCGACACCGCGCGCGGTGCGGTCGGGACCGCCCGTGACCGGATGGGCTCCGCACTGTCGAGCGTCTCAGGTAGCGCGGGTGGTGCCGGATCGGTCGCGGGCGGCTTCCAGGGCAGCCTCGGCCAACTCGCCGCCGCGGGAAGCGGCGCGGCCAATGGCGCCGGAATGTTCGCCGTCGAACCCGGCATGGCCGTGACCGACGCGCGCGGTAAGGTGATCGGATATGTCCAGGAATTGCGCCAGACGGGCAGCGGTGTCGTGCAGGCTGTGACGGTCGAGGTCGGTGACCGCGTCGCGACGCTGCCTGCCGCCAGCTTTGCCGGGTCGGGCGACGTCCTCGTTACCGGAATGACCAAGGGTCAGCTCAAGAAAGAGGCTGAGCAGCAAGAAGCCGAATAAACGAAATGGGGTGGCCGCCGTTCGCGGCGGCCAAATTTCTGGACGGGCCGCCGTTGCGGTCCGTCCTTTTTTCGTTGGGCTGAAAAAGCTTCCGGGGGGCGGGGCCTTTCGGCCGCTCCGCCCCCCGTCTGCATTGGGGGCAAGTGGGGTTTTCCCGGGTGGGGGCAGGGGACATCAGGGACCAGACTGATGTCCCCCACCGCTCCATTGAGCGGAACACTCGGGAACATCTTATACCATACAATTGCCGTGCCATTTTACGGGGTTCGCGGATTTGGGCCCGAGACGCTGGTTAGCAATTCCTTACCGGCATCGCCCGATGTCAAATATTCCGACACATCAAGCAACGCATCCTGGCGGAGGGGTGGCCGTTCATCTTCGTTCAGGAAGCGTTCAGCCCATTGACTACATTTGTAGTCGCATCATATCGACAGTGCCAATGGGAGGGGTCCGCATGGCAGAACGAGCAAGCGATTCGGAGATGCAGGTGCTGTCGGCGCTGTGGGAGAAAGCCCCGCAGACAGCCGCCGACCTGACTTCGCGCATCGGCAAGATCAACGGCTGGACGCAGGCAACGGTGAAAACCTTGCTCGCGCGGCTTGTCCAAAAGGGCGCGGTCACGGCGGAAGCCGACGGACGGCGTTATCTCTATAGCCCTGCCATCGAACGCGCCGATGCCGTCGGCGAGGAATCGCAGCGCTTCGTCGACCGGTTGTTCGGCGGCCGCGTCAGCCCGCTGATCGCGCATCTCGCCGACCGCGAGGCGCTGACCGACACCGATATCGCCGAGATCGAAGCGCTCTTGAAGAAGCTCAAATCATGAGCGCCGCGATGTTGCTTCAGGCGTGGACCGATACGCTCGTCACGACGGGCATTCTCGTCCTTTTGATCCTGGTCATTCGAAAGCCGTTTGCGCGGCATTTCGGTCCGCGGCTGACATATGCCCTGTGGGCCGTGCCCGCGCTGCGGCTCGTGCTGCCGCCCTTGCCATTCGCCGACCCGGTGGTCGAGATGTCAGAGCAGGCGATCGCTACGGTCGTTGAAGTTCCAGTCGGCCTGCCCGTTGCGGCACCCGCACCGGTTGCCGAACCGCTCTGGTCGCTCGCCGACCTGATTCCGCTTTTCTTCGCGCTATGGGCAGTGGGAATGGTCGCCGTGCTGGCCACCGCGATGATCTCGCACGCGCGTTTTCGCCGTGCGGTGCTGGGCGAGGCGGTCGAACTCGAGCCGATCGGAAAGATCCGGCTGGTGATGTCCGATGCGGTCGACGGCCCCGTCGCCTTCGGCCTGTGGCGGCGCTATGTCGCCGTCCCGCACGATTTTTTTGCACGCTATGTTGCCGAAGAGCGCGCGCTCGCCATCGACCATGAACTGTCGCACCATCGCCATGGCGATCTGTGGGCGAACAGCGCGGCGCTCGTGCTGCTCGCCGCCCAATGGTTCAATCCCTTCGCCTGGCGCGCGATCCGCGCCTTTCGTTTCGATCAGGAGGCGGCATGCGACGCGCGCGTGCTGACGATGACCGACTGCGAAGAACGGGGCGAACGGACCGCGCGCTACGCCACTGCGATCGTGAAGGCCGCGGTCGGCCCGCGCCTGTCGCTCGCCGCGCCGATGGCGGTCCACGATAATCTGCAGGAGAGGCTGACGATGTTGACGCAGAAGGATATTTCGAAACAGCGCAGCCTGACCGGCCGGCTGCTGATCGGCGGCGCGACGCTCGCGATGCTGGCCACGACCGCGACGCTCGTCCCCGCCCGCGCGGCGAGGATCAGCGCCGAGATCACCGAAATGCCCGAACCGCCGGCTCCGCCGCCGCCTGTCGATGCGCCGCCTCCGCCCGAAGCGCCGCCGGCACCTGACGCGATGGTCTATACTTCGACCGGCGACGATGTGACCGAAAGCGTCACGACATCCGACGACGGAAAAAGACGCGAAGTGCACCGGATCGTCATCCGCAGTGACGGGGAGGGCGAGAAAGCGAAGACGGTGATGTTCGCCCCGGCCGACGGCAAGACGCCCAAGGCACGCCAGATCGAGGTGCGGACCCTGGGCAGCCTGTCGCGCGACGATGTGCTCGCGACGCTGAAAGAACAGGGGATCAGCGGCAAGCAGGCCGATGCCATTGCCGACAAGCTGGAAGCGAAGCGCAAGGAACGGCTCCGTACCGCGCTGGCGCCGATGCCGCCGCTGCCCCCCAAGGCACCCCGTCCGCCCGTAGCGTGGGCGCAGGCACAGGGCCATGCCGCCGCGGTTGCGCGCTGCGGTTCGGGGCAGGCGGCGCCGACGGTCGACCGCGAAGAAGTCATCGGCGGCAAGCGCAGCCGCTATGTCATGATCACATGTTCCGATGGTCCCGAGGCAAAGGCGCAGCATCTGTCGGCACTCAAGAAAGCGCGCGAAAGCTTCCGCGAGAGCAATAGCAACCTGTCTGACGCCATGCGCGCCAAGGTCGCAGCCGACCTCGACAAGGCGATCGCCGATATGGAGAAATCGGACCACTAGGTTCGAGCAGCTTCTACGCCGGTCTTTGCTCCCCGGTGGGGCCGGCGGCAGGGGCGGGAAAGGGGGCGGCCCATGTCGCTCCCTTTTTCACGTCCCTCACTTCTTGGGTGCGCTTTTTCGCGCCCATCCCTTTTCCTTCGTCGCGCGCGGTGCCACATGGGCGGCATGAGCGAAGAAAAGCCTTGGCCCGACAGCATCCACGCCGGCGAGTGCGAACAGCATGAGCCGCTGGTCCGCCGCGTGCTCGCGCCCAACCCGTCGCCCTATACCTTCACGGGAACCCAGACGTGGATCGTTGGGGCGGGCAGCGACGTCGCGGTGATCGATCCCGGCCCGACCGGATCGGGGCTCAGCATCGGCGACCCCGCCGATATCAACGGCGTGGGGCATGTCGACGCGATCCTGCGCGCGACCGCAGGCCAGCGCATCGCCGCGATCCTGTGCACCCACACCCACCGCGATCATAGTCCCGCGGCAGCGCCGCTGAAGGCGGCGACGGGCGCGCCGATCATCGGCTGCGCGCCGCTTGCCCTGTCCGACGACGGACCGCGCGCGGACTCGGCATTCGACACCGACTATGCCCCCGATCGCATCCTCACCGATGGCGAACGCATTTCGGGCGACGGCTGGACGTTGGAGGCAGTGGCAACCCCTGGGCATACCTCGAACCACCTCTGTTTCGGCCTGGTAGAGAGCGGCGCGCTGTTTACGGGCGATCATGTCATGGCCTGGTCGACAAGCGTCGTCAGTCCACCCGACGGCGATATGGCGGCCTATATGGCGAGCCTGACGAAGCTCTATGACCGCGACGACCGTGTCTATTACCCGGCACACGGCCCCGCGGTGACCAAGCCGCGACAACTGGTGCGCGGCATGCTTGGCCACCGCAAGCAGCGCGAGCGGCAAATCTTGCGGGAACTCGAAAAGGGGACAAGCGTCATCCCGGAGATGGTGAAGCATATGTATAAGGGACTGGATCCGCGGCTCACCGGTGCCGCCGGCCGCTCGGTGCTCGCGCATCTGATCGACCTCCAGACGCGCGGCGCGGTGCGCAACGATAATGACGAATGGATGCTCGCCTGATGCTGCTGCCGCTTTTGATCGCCGCCGCGCAGCCTGCCGCCGCGTCCGATCCCATCGTCATCGCGCTTGTCGCGGGCGAGGGTGACCGGAAATGCCTTCCCGACAAAAGCCTGTGCCTCGATGTGCCGGGCACGGATGCGGGCGACAGCAGCCTTGTCCTCTCGGCGCCGGACAATGGCGAAGGCGACGATCTCGCGCTGCCCTTTGCCCGGGGCGACGGACAGACGCTGAACCTGTGGCCGAATCTGATAGCGGTGCCTTCGCCGGAGGGCGCGGCGCCGGATTCCCGCCAATATCTGATGGGCGTTCTTGTCAGCGCAACCGCGATGTATTCGGGCGGCGGTGGCAACGGCAGCCGGCTGCACTTGCTTCGCCTTGACACGACGCCTTCGAACACGCGCCTCGGTGACGAGGTGCTCGATGTCGTTTGGGACAGCTCGCTGATGATCCGCGCCTGCTTTTCGGAGCAGGATATGAAGGACCGGCGCGAGGCGTGCCACGACGATTATAATTTCACCGGCGCACTGTCCGCCGGGCCGGCCGAGGCCGGCGAGCTTCCCGCATTGACATATCGTGCGGTCGCGACCGCCTATCCGCGTACATCGCGCCGGTCGCAAGACAACAGCGGCCAGCGCCTCAAAGCGGCCGACCTCGTTCATGAGAAGGACCCCGAGTGCAGCTACGAACGCACGCTGCGCTATAACCCCGCGACGTCGCGCTATGAAATGGACCGGCCGGCGCCCGATTGTTCGGATTATACGACCCCATGACCACGTCCCCCGCGCGCCTCGCCCCCCGCCTGATCCTGCTCGCCGCCGCGGCAATGCTGCTCGTCGCCGTCTGGTGGGCGATCGCGGCCTGGCAGGACTGGCAAAAGGGCTATGATCCCGAAACCGTCGTCGCGGCGAGCCTGCAGGGACTGCAGGAACAGAATGTCCTCGTTCCCTTCACCGCGCGCTATGTCGCGGTCGTGACCTCGACGCAGAGCCGGCTGGGGCTGAGCGCGAAGAAGACGCTGATCATGCCGGGGACGGTGCGCTACGAACTCGACCTCGGCAAACTCAAACAGTCCGATCTCGACTGGGATGCTACGACCAGCGCGCTCACCGTGACCTTGCCGCCGCTCCGGCTCGCAGGGCCCGAAATCGATATCGACGCGATCAGCGAATATCGCGACGGCGAGATATTGCTGACGCTAACCGATGCCGAACGCACGCTCGACGCCGCGAACCGCAAGCGCGCGCAGGAAGAACTGATCGCGCAGGCGAAGGGCGCGACGCCGATGCGGCTTGCGCAAGGTGCGGCACGCACCGCGGTCGAACAAAGCTTTGCGATGCCGCTGAAGGCAGCGGGGATCGATGCAAAGGTCACCGCGCGTTTCGCCGAAGCCCCGACTGGGTAAATCCCGGGCTTTCCGTCGTTTCAACGCTGCGTTATTCTCCCTCCGGGTCGGGCAGGGGGAACTCGCATGGCTAGCACCGCAGGCGGCGCCGCGCGCGCCGAGCTTTTTTGGCATCGCATGGCGATCGGCCTCGCAATCTTCATCGTTCTCGGTTTCCTGCAATTTGCGCTGAGGGGCTTCGTCGATCCGGTCGCGGCGCCCTTCTGGGTCCATCTGCACGGGGTCGCCATGTTGACATGGCTTGCGCTGCTGATCGTCCAGCCGACGCTCGTCTCGCGCGATAATCTCGCGCTTCATCGCAAACTCGGCTGGGCTGGCGCGGCGCTTGCGATGCTCATAACCTGTCTCGGCATTTTTACCGGCGTCGCGTCGCTCGTCCTGGGTCGCTTTCCGCCCTTTTTCACTCCGCCCTATTTCCTGGCATTGACGGCCGTGGAGTCGCTGGTCTTCGGCCTGATGGTATGGGCGGCGGTCCGCCGTCGGCACACAACTGCATGGCATCGGCGCCTGATGATCGGCGCGACGATCGTCATTCTCGAACCCGCGCTCGGCCGCATCCTGCCGATGCCGCTGATGATCGGCTGGTCGGATATTCCCATCGGACTGATCCAGCTTGGCGTCGTCGGCATCATCGCGCTCTACGATCGCCGCACGCTTGGCCGCGTCCATCCGGCGACAAAGGCGATCGCGGCGATTATCATCGCGGTCCGCGTCACCATCTACGTGCTGGCGATGACACCCCCCGTCATTGCGCTCGCGGAGCGGCTGGCCGGTTGATAGCCGAATTGCCCTGCGGCGGGCAGCGGTGTAGGGGGTGCGCCAAGGCTGAAGCCATATAAGGAAAAGCGATGACTGCTCCCGTTCGCGAGAATCTCTCGGGCCTCGACCTGCGCGCCGAAATCGAGCGCCTGCGCAAGGAGCGCAACGCCGTCATCCTCGCGCATTATTACCAGAAGCCGGAGATTCAGGATCTGGCCGATTTCGTCGGTGACTCGCTCGAACTATCGCGCAAGGCGGCCGACACCGACGCCGACGTCATCGCGTTCTGCGGCGTCAAGTTCATGGCGGAGACCGCGAAGATACTCAGCCCCGAAAAGACCGTGATCCTGCCCGACATGGATGCAGGGTGCAGCCTCGAGGATAGCTGCCCTCCCGAACAGTTTAAGCGTTTCCGCGAAGCGCACCCGAACCATATCGCGCTGACCTACATCAACTGCTCGGCAGCGGTGAAGGCACTCAGCGACATCATCGTCACCTCGTCGAGCGCCGAGACGATCATCAGTCAGATTCCCGAGGACCAGCCGATCATCTTCGGCCCCGACCGGCACCTCGGCGGCTATCTCAACCGCAAGTTCGGCCGCGAAATGCTGCTGTGGCCGGGCGTGTGCATCGTCCACGAAGCGTTCAGCGAAACCGAACTGATCAAGCTCAAGGCGCAGCATCCGGGCGCGCCGGTTGCAGCGCACCCCGAATGCCCGCCGCACATCGTCGACCACGCCGATTATGTCGGATCGACCAGCGGCATCCTGCAGTTCGCGAAGAGCTTTCCCGGCGACACGCTGATCGTCGCGACCGAGCCGCACATCATCCACCAGATGGAACTTGCGTTGCCCGAGAAGAATTTCATCGGCGCCCCCGGTGCCGACGGCAACTGCAACTGCAACATCTGCCCCTATATGGCGCTCAACACGATGGAAAAGCTCTACATCGCGCTGCGCGACCTCAAGCCGCAGATCGAGATGGAGGAAGGGCTCCGCCTCGCCGCGCGCAAGAGCCTCGACCGGATGCTCGAAATGGCTTCGGGAACGGTCGGCAAGGGCGATCTCGGCAAGCGATAACTTCCGATGTCCGGCCGCGATGTCGCATTCGCGAAAAATGATATAGGTTCCGCCTCCTAAGGCGCGAGTCTCGCCCCCCGTGCGAGCGTCTGACGGCGAATTCTTGCGTCTGGCAGGAGGTAATCGCATGGCAGAAGATTGGCTGGCGGATGTCAGGAAATATGTCGCGGACGCCGATGAGACGGTGGTGTCGGCGATCGTCAAATATCTCGGCATAGCGCTCAGAAACCGCGACTCCTCGCTCGTTTCCTTTTCCGACAAAAAGGAAACCGACCGCGTTCGCGAAAATTTCCTCAAAAAGAAGCTTGGGCTGACCGACGACGATGCCACGCTTGATGCAGCGATCGCAGGCGTCGGTGAACGGATGAAGGAAGACCGGACCAAGAACCGCGTCACCGTCTATTATCTCCTCGCGCAACATTTCGGCCTGCTCACGCTCTTTGGCGGCGCTGCGGGTGCGGCTGGTGCGGCGGGCGCTGCTGCCGGCTTCGCAGCCGTTGGCGGTACGGATGACGATTCGGGCAAGGATGATGACACGACATCGGCCGTTCCGCTCGCCGCCGCGGGTCTAGCCGGTGCGTCGGCCATTCCGGCTGCAGCGGCCCCGCCACCCGCTGCTTCGCCTGCTCCCGCACCGTCGGTGGCGGCTCCGGCTCCGTCGGCAGCCAGTCCGCAAACAGCCTATTCGGGCGGAGACGGAGACAGTGGGAAGGGGGGTGGGTTGGGGTGGCTGCCATGGCTTTTGCTGTTGCTGTTGCTCGCGGCGCTTTTGTTCTTTGGCCTGCGCTATTGTTCGAAGCAGGAGGCCGCGGTGGCCCCGGCCGCCGACGAGGCCGCGATCAGCGAGACCGTCGCGCCCACCGAACCGGCAACGGCCCCGGTCGCTGCCATCCCCGAGGGTTCCGGCGTCGTCGCGGCCGACCGCGAGGGCAAACCGATGCTGACGGTCTATTTCGATACGGGCAAATCGGAGGTGTCGAACGATCTGACGACCGCGGCATCGGCGGTGAAGGCCTATCTCGACGGCAACCCGGCGGCGACGATCGCGGTGTCGGGTTATAATGACCCGACGGGCAACGCGGCGGCCAACGCCGAATTGTCGAAGAATCGCGCCCAGAGCGTCAAGGCCGCGCTCGAGAAGCTCGGCTTCGCGGCCGACCGGGTCTTGCTCGAAAAGCCGGCCGAGGCGACGACCACGGGAACCGATAATTCGGCGGCGCGCCGTGTCGAGGTTACCGTGAAGGGCTGATCGCTCATCGAGCGTGAAGAAAGCGGGGCCCGCGGGTCCCGTTTTTTTTTGTTGAGTCGCGACTCGCAGGACCGAAAATCGACTCGGCCCGGGCCCCCCGCTTCGCGAGTCGGTCCCGATTTTGAATCCGAAAATGCTGCATCGCTGTTACAAAAATGCTGCGATGAATCCGCTTGTTGCTAATGCCGGACTTATCCACAAGCGCACGCGGTTCGGGCTGGGTTTTCGCGCATTTTTTGTTGGCGACCCGAAAGCTTCATGTCAGCTTCAAATCATCGGAAGACAGAGACGACAGACCACCGGGACATCAAGGGTAGTTGCAAGACTAGCCAGAAGAGAACGGACGGATTGACGAGGAACTCTAACGATAGTCTGGTCACGGAACGTAGCGATTCCCACGAGTTGATGCGAACCCGATCGGATACAGGAAATGCAGTCCATCGCTTGGGCAGCGACTGCTTCGGCAGACGCAGGAAGAGATGATGAAGGGCTTTCCAGGTGCGGCCGGCCCCCGAAAGGGGGCCGACCAAACCGTCGCCGGATTGTTCCGGCGTGCGCCGCAACGCATCGTTTTGCGGGCTGCTGATCGAAAGAGAAGCGGACCGGGATGAAGTGGAGCGGAGTGCGTGGGGCAAAGCCGGATAGTGGGGGTTGGCAGCGATGCCGGCCCCCATTTCGTTTGCGCATCGCGCCAAACGCCGCGCATCACGGTCCGCAACCGCAACCGCAACCGCAACCGCAACCGCAACCGCAACCGCAACCGCAACCGCAACCTGCCAGGCCCTGGCCCTGGACCCTCCATTTATTTTCGACCCTGTGACTTTCGTCACACCAGCGTCAAACGCGGCTGCTTAGTGGCGTCTTGCGACCCGGAGACGTTCCCGATCAGGAACCGATCCCCCTTTCCCGGCCGAGCTCACACGGGCCGGCTGGGAACCTTTCGCTTCCGAACGGCATTGTCTCGATATCGCTCAGGCGTTGTCCAGGCACGACCGGACGTTTCGATAATCGCCCGTCGCCGGCGTGTTCCCGGCCGGGCCAGGGAAGGGAAAAACATGGGTCTGATCATCACATTGATCGTCGGCGGCATCATTGGCTGGCTGGCGAGCATCGTCATGCGCACCGACGCGCAACAGGGCATCATTCTGAATATCGTTGTCGGGATCGTCGGCGCATTCCTCGGAAATTTCCTCGGCAGCTTCTTCGGCATGGGCGCCAGCCTCGACGCCTTCAGTCCGATAGGATTGCTCTGGGCCTTCATCGGCGCGGTGGTGCTTTTGGGTATAATCAACCTTTTCCGCCGTGGCAGCGTTCGCTGAAACGCAGGGCGGTCGAGAAATCCGCTTTCGCCATTTCACTAGGCGATTGCAGATATTTGAGTTAGCATCCTTGGGCCTGTTCTATCAGGCGCCATAATGATCGTAGGGGGTCAGAACATGATTGATTTCATTATCGCACTTGTCATGGGCGGCGTCATCGGCTGGCTTGCCAGCATCGTGATGCGCACCGATGCCCAGCAAGGCATCTTTCTGAACATCATTGTCGGTTGCGTCGGTTCAATCCTCGGCCGGCTGTTGCTCGGCGGTGTCTTCGGCGGCGGTCACCTGCGCGGCGACGCTTTCGATTGGCGGACGCTGGTAACGGCCTTCATTGGCGCGATCATCCTGCTCGCGATCGTAAACCTCATCAGGCGCGGCCGGGTTCGCTGATCGCCAACCGCCGGTCCGTCAAGCGATCGGCGCGATGAAAGGGGCGGCCGCCGCAAGGCGCGCCGCCCTTTTTCACGCCTGTAAACGCTGGAAATTGTACGAAGACAAGCCTATGAGCCGCGATCCGGGGCGCGGGGGGATGGCGAAGTTTCGCCTCTTGCCAGTGGTGATTTAATTAGGTAATACACCTCATACGGGATTTGATCCTGTCGTGCGGGGTTGAGGGGACAGGCGCGGTTGCGCCTGCCGCGCCGGTATGCCGCGCGAGACAGGGAGGATTAGGCGTGAACTACGAGCGGAAAGTGGAAGCGATGGACAGCCTGGCGGGCACGCAGAGCTATTATCAGGAGGCGGACGACAGCCGCCGCAAACGGACATTTCTGATCGTGGCGCTGGTGTTGATCGCGCTCGCGCTCGGCGCCACCTATTACGCCTTTACCCACGGCAAGGGCGCGGCTGATGCCGGAGGGCAGGGCGCGGCGGCGATCCCGAATGTCACCGTGGTCATTCCCGGCCGTGTGTCGGTCGAAGCAGTGATTTCCGCCAACGGCACGATCGCGGCACGTCGCGAAATGCCGGTCGGCGTCGCGGGCGAGGGCGGACAGGTCGTTCGCGTGCTCGTCGAGCCCGGCCAGTGGGTCGGCGCGGGACAGGCGCTGGCGGTCATCGATCGCTCGGTGCAGACGCAGCAGGCGGCGAGCCTCGCGGCATCGATCCGCGTTGCGCAGGCCGATGCCAATCTGGCGCAAGCCGAACTGGAACGCGCGCAGGCGCTTGTCGGACGCGGCTTCATCTCGAAAGCCGACATGGATCGCAAGCGCGCAACGCGCGATGCCGCCAATGCGCGCGTCCGTGTCGCGCAGGCGCAATATGGCGAGGCCACCGCACGCAACGAGCGCCTGAACATCGTCGCGCCCGCGGCAGGCCTGGTGCTGACGCGCCAGGTTGAACCGGGCCAGATCGTCGGCGCCGGCAGCGGCATCCTGTTCCGGATGGCGCGCGGCGGCGAGATGGAGATGCTGGCGCAAATGGCAGAGGCCGATCTGGCCCGCGTCAAGGTCGGTACGCGCGCGACGGTGACGCCGGTCGGCACCGATGCTCAGATTGCCGGGCAGGTCTGGCAGAAGTCGCCGGTGATCAACATGGATACCCGTCAGGGCACGGTCCGCATCGCGGTCCCGTACAGCGAGGCTTTGCGTCCGGGCGGTTTCGCCGACGCGCGGCTGATCGCGGGAACCGCCGAAGCTCCGCTGCTTCCCGAAAGCGCGGTGCAGAGCGGTCCCGAGGGCAATTTCGTGCTGATCGTCGATGCCAATAACGTCATCAAGCGGCAGCCGGTGAAGGTCGGCACCGTGACCGATGGCGGCGTGTCGATCGCGTCGGGCCTGACGGGCACCGAAAAGGTCGTGGCGCTGGCTGGCGCGTTCCTCAACCCTGGCGACAAGGTGAAGCCGGTGGTTCAGAAAACCTCGCAATAATCGGCCGAACGGCACGCATAGAGATTTAGTGCACAAGGGCGTTTGATCATGAGCTTTCGCAACATTTCCGCCTGGTGCATCCGCAATCCGGTGCCGCCGATCGTGATGTTCATTCTGTTGCTGTTGGCGGGCGTCGTCAGCTTCAACCGGATGGACGTGAACGACAATCCCGACGTCGAATTTCCGATGGTGCAGGTGGTCGTGGTCCAGCCCGGCGCAGCGCCGTCGGAGCTGGAGACGCAGGTTACCCAGCGCATCGAGGCTGCGGTACGCGCCGTCAGCGGTGTCGATGAACTTTCATCCTATGTGGGTGAGGGCAACAGCCGCACGATGGTGCAGTTCGCAATCGGTACCCCGATCGACCGCGCCTATAACGACGTCAATCAGGCCGTGCAGCAGATCCGCAGCGATCTGCCCGAAGGCATTCTTGAGCCGCAGGTCGTTCGCGTCGACGCCGCGGGCGGCCCGATTACCTATTTCGCGGTCGAAACGTCCGACATGACGCTCGAACAATTGAGCTGGTTCGTCGACAACACGGTCGCGAAGGAACTGCTTTCGATCCCCGGCATGGCGAAGGTCAGCCGTTCGGGCGGCGTCAATCGCGAAATCCGCGTCATCCTCGATCCCGCACGCATGCAAAGCTATGGCCTGACGGCGAGTCAGTTGAACCAGCAACTGCGGCAAGTGAACGTCAATGCCGCGGGTGGGCGCACCGAAATCGCCGGTTCCGAACAGGCGGTACGCGTGCTCGGTAACGCCGAAAACGCTTTCCAGCTCGGCGAAACGCGCATCTCGATCGGCAACGGCCGCACCATCCGCCTCGCCGATGTCGCGAAGGTCACCGATGGCTATGCCGAGCAGCGCAACCTTGCGAAGATCGAGGGCAAGCAGGTGCTTTCTTTCTCGATCGAGAAGGCGAAGGGCTCGTCGGACGTCACGATCCACGACGAGACGATGAAGAAACTCGCCGAGATCAAGAAGTCGAACCCGCAGGTCGAATTCAAGATCCTGTTCACGCGGACCGAATATACGAAGGAACAATATCGCAGCTCGATGCTGGCGATGATCGAAGGCGCGGTGCTCGCCGTCGTCGTCGTGTTCCTCTTCCTGCGCGACTGGCGTGCGACGTTGATCAGCGCGCTCGCGATCCCGCTGTCGGCAATCCCGACCTTCTGGTTCATGGACCTGATGGGCTTTTCGCTGAACGGGCTGTCGCTGCTCGCATTGAGCTTGGTGGCCGGCGTGCTCGTCGACGACGCGATCGTCGAGATCGAGAATATCGTCCGACACATGCGCATGGGCAAGACCGCCTATCAGGCGTCGATCGACGCGGCCGACGAAATCGGCCTGGCGGTCGTCGCGACGACGATGTCGATCGTCGCAGTGTTCCTGCCCGTCGCATTGATGCCGGGGGTTTCGGGCCAGTTCTTCATCCAGTTCGGCCTGACCGTCGTATTCGCGGTGCTCGTCAGCCTTGCGGTCGCGCGTATGATCACGCCGATGATCGCCGCCTATTTCCTGTCGGCGCAGGGCGAGCAGGACCATGCGTCCGGCCCATGGGTCGACCGTTATGAGCGCATCCTTGCCTGGACGCTCGACAATCGAAAGCATCATGCGGTGCGTGCGCGTTACGAGGCGCACCCGACGAAGCTTGCCTATCTGGCGGTTCCGCTGATCCTTGCCGGGCTGTCGGTGCTCTACGCAATCTATGCCTATTTCCAGCCGGTGCCGATCGGGCAGGACAAGCCCAATACGGCGATGTACTTCCTGCTGAAGACGCCGGTCGAAGCAATCATGACCTATCTGGGCGTCGCCTTGCTCATCATCCTGCTCGGTGCGCTTGCCTGGGTGGTGGGGGTGCGTGGGCCGGGCATCACCAACTGGGCGAAGTTCATGGTCCAGCGCGCCTGGGCGCGCCTGTTCGACCATCGCGTCTGGATCGTCGGCATCGGCGTCCTGTCGCTGGGGCTGAGCGTTGTGTTGCTGATGATCCTGCCGCAGCAGTTCCAGCCGACGATCAACAGCGACTATAGCCAGATCCGTTATGAACTGCCGCCGGGTTCGACGCTGGCGCAGAGCGAGCATATCTCGAACCAGATCAACGCGATCCTGGCAAAGGACAAGACTGTCGCAAACGCCTTTTACGAAGTGAATGTCGGCGACGGCGGTGTCTATATCACGCTGAAGAAGGACCGCGAGGTCACCAGTGTAGATTGGGAACGCAGCCTGCAGCCCAAAATGGCGGCGATCCCCGACGCGCGCGTGAATTTCCAGAGCCAGTCGGGCGGTTTCTCGGGACGCGACATCACTTTCGTGATCGGCGGCGACGATCCGGTCGCGCTCGAAAAACATGCGCGCCTGATCGTGTCGCAGATGGAAAAGTTGAAGGAACTTCGCGGTTCGCGGATCGAGGGTGATATCCCGCGTCCCGAAATCATCGTGACGCCCCGGCTCGATCTCGCTGCCGAACTCGGCGTGACGACCTCGTCGCTCAGTCAGACGATCCGCATCGCGACACTCGGCGACATCGATCAGAACGCCGCGAAATTCTCGCTGTCGGATCGCCAGATCCCGATCCGCGTGCTGCTGTCCGAAGATTCGCGCCGCAACCTTGCGACGATCGAGAATCTGCCCGTGCCGACTGCGCGCGGAACGACGGTGCCGCTGAAATCGGTCGCGGTGATCGGTTTCGGTGCCGGGCCGACCGAGCTGCGCCGGTACAACCAGACGCGGCGCATCGTGATCGGTGCCGACCTGGCGCCGGGGCTGGTGACGGGTGACGCGCAGAAAAAGATCGATGCGCTGCCCGCGGTCAAGACGATGCCGCAGGGCATCCGCAAGGTGATCCAGGGCGATGCCAAGTGGCAGGCCGAACTGATCACCAACTTCATGATCGCTGTCGTCTCCGGACTCCTGCTCGTCTTCTCGACGCTAGTGCTGCTCTATCGCCGATTCCTGTCGCCGCTGGTCAACATGTCGTCGTTGCTGCTCGCGCCGCTGGGCGGGCTGCTCGGCCTCTGGATCACCGGCATGGAAGTCTCGATGCCCGTCTATATCGGCCTGCTCATGCTGCTCGGTATCGTCGCCAAAAACTCGATCCTGCTCGTCGATTTCGCGATCGAGGAGATGGACCATGGCGTCGAGAAGGATGCCGCGCTGCTCGATGCCGGGCGCAAGCGCGCGCAGCCGATCGTCATGACGACGGTCGCGATGGTCGCGGGCATGGTGCCGACCGCGCTGTCGCTGTCGGGCGACGGTGCCTGGCGACAGCCGATGGGCGTCGTCGTGATCGGGGGCCTGATCCTGTCGACCATGCTCACATTGCTCATCGTTCCGGCGGGCTTCAGCCTTGCCGACAGCATCGAAAAGCGCCTTGGCCGCTTCTTCTCGAGCAACCTGCTCACCTATCGGAAGGGCGACGATACGAAACCGCACGGGGCGCCGACCCCCGAACCGGCGGAGTAATGGGGATCGGCCGGCGCGGTAAGCCACTGCGCCGGTTGCAACCTTTGCGGCATTTCGCCATTTGGTTTGCATGACCGACCGCACGCTCTCCCTGCCGATTGGTGTCGCCATTCCGGCCAGAGCATCGAACATTCGCGTCGTTGCGACGGGCTTGCTCGTCGTCATGGCCTTTGTCTTCATCGGCGCGAAATATTTTCAGGACGTCAATCCGGCGATCGGCTTTCTCCGCGCCTTTGCCGAGGCGGCGATGGTCGGTGGGCTTGCCGACTGGTTCGCGGTCACCGCCCTGTTCCGCCACCCGATGGGGCTGCCGATCCCGCACACCGCCATCGTTCCGCGCAACAAGAACCGCATCGGCGACACGCTCGCGCGCTTTCTGCTCACCAATTTCCTGCTGCCGCGCCTGATTGCACGCAAGATGCAAGCGGTCGACGTCGCGGGCGCGGTCGGCAAATTCCTGTCCGAACCGGGCGAGGGCGGCGGGCGGCTTCGCCTCGGTGCGTCGCGCATCATTGCCGACGGCCTTGGCGCACTCGATCAGCAGCGTCTGGGCGGCATGGTCAAATCGGCGATCGCCGATCGCTTGCGCGAACTCGACGTCGCGCCCCTGCTTGGACAGGCGCTGCAGGCGGCGCTGGCCGAGGGGCGGCATCAACCGCTTTTGGATGCGATGGTCAAATGGGGGTCGAAGACGCTCGAACTCAACGAGCATCTGATCCACCAGATGGTGCACGACAATTCGAACGCGATCGTGCGCTTCACCGGGCTGGACGAAAGCATCTCGAACCGCATCGTCGCGGGCCTGTCGAAGCTGCTCAGCGAAATGGCGGTCGACGAAACGCACCCGCTGCGCATCCGTGTCGAGGAAGGGCTCGCCAAGATGGCGCTCGACCTGCAGCACGACCCCGAAGTGAAGGCGAAGGTCGCGAAGGTTCGTGACGAGTTGCTCGAAAACAAGGCGGTCAAGCGCTGGCTCGACGGCCTGTGGGAACAGGGCCGCACCGCGCTGCTCAAGGCCGCGCGCAACCCCGACACGATGCTCGCCGGCCGCATCGGCGAACTCGTCACGCAGTTCGGCGCGATGCTTGGCGAGGATGCGGGGATCAAGCGCACGCTCAACCGCTACGCCCGCCGCGCCGTCGTCGGCATGGTCGACAGCTATGGCGAAACCGCGCTCAAGCTGGTGTCGGACACGATCCGCGGCTGGGATGCGAAGACGATCACCGACCGGCTTGAAAATGCTGTCGGCGACGACCTGCAATATATCCGTATCAACGGCACGCTCGTCGGCGGCCTGGTCGGCGTGCTGATCCACACGGTCGACGTGCTGATCTAGGCGCTCGCCGCCAGCCCCTCACGAAAGGTCGGATAGCGCGGCGCCCAGCCGAGCAGCCGCTTCGCCTTGCCGTTCGCCACACGGCGATTCTCGGCATAGAAAGCGCGAGCGGCGGGCGACAGGCCGGCTTCGCCGAGCGATTGCAGCGGCGGCAATGGCGCACCGAGCATTGTGCAGCCCCATTCGACGAGCCGGTTCTGATGGCAGGGTTCGTCGTCGGCGAGGTTATAGACGCCCGCTTGCCCGCGGAACGACGCCATGACGCCGCCCGCGATATCGTCGATATGAATCCGGCTGAAGACCTGGCTGGGCACGTCGATGCGGTGCGCGCGGCCTTCGGCGATGCGCCCGAGGATCGAGCGGCCGGGTCCGTAGATGCCCGGAAGGCGAAATATGCGAACGTCGCTGCGCAAGTCCCGCCATGCCGCGTCTGCCGCATTGCGATCCGCGCGGCGGCCCTTGATCGGCGCGCTTTCGTCGACCCACGCGCCACCCGTATCGCCATAGACGCCGGTCGAGGAGAGATAGCCGGTCCATATCGAGGCGGAGAGGGCGATCGCCTCGCCATAGCGGGCGAGGACGGGGTCTACCCCTTCGACGGGCGGCACCGACGACAGGATATGCGTCGCCTCGCGAACCGCACGCCGCACGGCGATCTCATTGTCGAACGCGATGCTGCCCTCGCGGCCGTCGCGTGTCGTCCCCGCCACGTCCCAGCCACGCGCGCGCAAGCGTCCGGCGAGGTGGCTCGCGGCATAGCCCATTCCGAAAATCAGCATCTGTCCCATCGCGCGCCTTATTGCGCGTCGGCGGCGCTGTGCCTAGATCGATCGGATGACCGACGCTTCCTCTACGCCCGCCATTCCCGTCACCATCTATCGCAGCGACTATCGCGCGCCCGAATGGCAGATCCCCGACATCGCGCTCGATTTCGCGCTGGGGATCGACGCGACGAAGGTCCGCGCGACGCTGTCGGTGGTGCGCGATGCCGATGCGCCGGTGCCGCTGCTGCTGCGCGGCGACGGGCTGACTGCGGCGGCGGTACGCGTCGATGGCGAGGTATGGAACGACTGGCGGATGGACGGCGGCGACCTGGTCGTTGATCTCGGCGAACGGACCGCGGCGACGGTCGAGGTCGATACGGTGATCGACCCCGCATCGAATACGCAGCTTTCGGGGCTTTATGCATCGGGCGGCCTGCTCTGCACCCAGTGCGAGGCCGAGGGCTTTCGCCGCATCACTTTTCATCCCGACCGCCCCGATGTGCTCAGCCGCTACAAGGTGCGGATGCAGGGCGACAAGGCGGCGTTCCCGATCCTGCTGTCGAACGGAAATTGCATCGATCAGGGCGAAGCGGGGAGCGATCATTGGGCGCTGTGGGAAGACCCCTGGCCGAAACCCTCCTATCTGTTCGCGCTCGTCGCCGGCGACCTTGTCGTCAACAAGGATAGCTTCACGACGATGTCGGGTCGCAAGGTCGAACTGGGCATCTGGGTTCGCGGCGGCGATCAGGATCGCACCGGCCACGCGATGCAGGCGCTGAAGGACAGCATGAAATGGGACGAGGAGGTCTATGGCCGCGAATATGACCTCGACCTGTTCAACATCGTCGCGGTCAGCGATTTCAACATGGGGGCGATGGAGAACAAGGGCCTCAACATCTTCAACACCCGCTATATCCTTGCCGACCCCGACACCGCGACCGACGTCGATTATGATGGTGTCGAGGGCGTCGTCGCGCACGAATATTTCCACAATTGGTCGGGCAATCGCGTCACCTGTCGCGACTGGTTCCAGCTCAGCCTGAAAGAGGGTTTCACCGTCTTTCGCGACCAGAATTTCTCCGCCGATATGGGCTCGCCGCCGGTCAAGCGGATCGAGGATGTCCGCCTTCTCCGCGCCGCGCAATTCCCCGAGGATGCGGGGCCGCTCGCGCATCCGATCCGCCCCGACAGCTTTCAGGAAATCTCGAATTTCTATACCGCGACCATCTATAACAAGGGCGCCGAGATCATCCGCATGATGGCGACGATGGTCGGACCCGAACGCTTCCGCAAAGGCACCGACCTCTATTTCGACCGTCACGACGGCGAGGCAGCGACGTGCGAGGATTTCGTGCGCGCGATCGAGGACGGCGCGGACATCGACCTCGCGCAGTTTCGCCGCTGGTACGAACAGGCGGGGACACCGCGGCTGAAGCTTTCGCTGGTCGAAGAGGCTGGCGACTGGTCGCTCGATATCGTGCAGATGGTGCCGCCGACGCCCGGCCAGCCGGAGAAACAGCCGATGATGCTGCCGCTGCGCCTGGCTGCCTTTGCGATGGACGGCAGCGGCGACGCGCTTGCCGACACGCTGGTCACGGTAACCGGCGCAACACAGCGTGTCACGCTTGGACAATTTGCGGCGCGCCCGGCGCTGTCGGTCAACCGCACTTTCTCCGCACCGATCATCGTCGATTTCGAACGTGGCCCCGGCGAACTCGCCTGGCTGGCCGCGCATGACGATGATCCGTTCGCGCGCTACGAAGCGTTGCAGCAGCTCATGCTCGACACGCTTGTCGCCGCGGTATCGGGTGAGGCGGGCGACCGCCGCGCGGTGATCGACGCCGTCGGGCAGACGCTCGCGGGGGCGGCCAGCGATCCGGCTTTCGTTGCCGAAGCGGTGCTGCTGCCCAGCGAAGCTTTCATCGGCGACCAGATGCTCACCGTCGATCCCGACGCGATCCGCCGCGAACGGCTCGCGTTGCAGGCGGCGATCGGCACCGCGCTCGAAAGCGAATGGCGGTCCATCCTTGCCGGCAAGGCGCCGCCCGCGACCGACCTATCGCGCAAGGCCAAGGGCGGCCGCCGCCTGCGCGGCGTTGCGCTTGCCTATCTCGCAGCCACCGGGGCGGACGATGCGCCCGCGCTTGCGTTCGACATCTTCTCCAATGCCGACGGCATGACCGAACGGCAGGCGGCATTGGCGACGCTCGCGCACGGCGACAGCGATGAGCGTGCTCATGCGCTCGACATCTTCTATCAACGCTATCGCGACAATCCGCTCGTGCTCGACAAATGGTTCCAGGTACAGGCGTGGTCGCTGCGTTCCGACACGGTCGATGCGGTGAAGGGCCTTGCGCAGCATCCCGATTTCACGTTGGCGAACCCGAACCGCGTCCGCTCGCTCTATGGTGCGCTGACGGGCAATCAGGCGGCGTTCCATCGTGCCGATGGTGCGGGCTACCGGTTGATCGCCGATCTCGTCATCGCGCTCGATCCGAAGAACCCGCAGACCGCGGCAAAGATGATCCCCCCGCTCGGCCGCTGGAAACGTTTCGGCGACGCGCGGCAGGCGCTGATGCGCGCCGAACTCGAACGCATCCTCGCGCAGCCCGGCCTGTCGCGCGACGTGACCGAACAGGCGTCGAAGAGCCTTTTGGGTTGATGTCCGGCAGGCGGTGGGGAGCTGTCTTGCGTTTACCCCACTTCCGTCATCCCGGGCTTGACCCGGGATGACGAGGAAAGATAGCGCGGCAATCGGTCGGTTCCCGTCATTCCATCCAGATTGGCGGTGAACGGCGGATATGAGGTGGAGAGCGGACGTTGCGTCACCCCACTTCGTCATCCCGGGCTTGACCCGGGATCCCGCTTTTTGACGCACTCACCGACTTCGACTTCAAGCGGGACCCCGGATCAAGTCCGGGGTGACGATATGGAGAGGGCAGCTCCCGGTCGTTATCCGCCCTTCATCATTCAAGGCACAGTCACGACAGGCTTTTCATCGCCATAAAGGTTTTTCCATTCCACCTCGGCCTGAATGCGCGGAAAATAGGCCCAAGTCTTGATGTCGATCGCGCGGGCAAGCCAGGGTTTGGCCTTCTCCCTCTCGCCGCGCATCAGCCAGTACATGGCCAATGTGTAGCTCGACGAGGATTTCGCGCCATCCGCTCCGCCGAACGGCCGGCCTGAATCCCTTTCGGTGTAGTAATCCTCGGTAAACCGATTTCCACGAAAGAGTTGAATGGCGTTGAAATAGAACGGCCCTTCGCCTGTCGGCGATAGATCCTCGGCCCTGAACTTATACCGTGCGAGCAATTCGTCCGCCTCGATCGTGTGATCGAGCTTCATCAACGCAAGATATCGCCAATATAGCGGGGCAGCGATGTCCTGAGGGTTTCCGGTCAACAGGATCAGTTGATAGGCTCTGTCGAACCATTTTTCGGCATTCCGATAGTCGCGCTTTGCGAAATAGGCGCCGCCGAGATGATAATATAGATAGAATTGGACGATGTCCGGCGTGCCGGGAAACTGGCTGGGCCCCAGCTTTTCGCGCTCCAGCGGCTGGCCTTCATATAGCGCCGCCGCCTTCAGACCGTCAGCGATCGAGAGATCGAACTCGCGAAGATTGAAATAACGGTGCGCCCGGTGGCGCAGGAGCTTGGCAGAGTTCGGATAGCGTTTGAGCCCTTCGGTGAACACCGCAACCGCTTCCCGGCCCAGCGTCTGGTAACCGAGCATGCGGCCATACCAGACTATATTGTCGATCGTCGGTTCGCGCTCTGCCGCAGCCTTTGCGTCGGCGACAGCCCAGAGCAGCGTCTGGGTATCGGTGACATTGGTCGGATTGACGTCGTCCGTATACATGGGCTCTCCCAATAGCGAGAGCCCCTGAAACGACCGCGGAGCTTCCTGTGCCGCCACGGGCGCAGCCATCGTCAAGGCCGCCACGGCAATAGTCAGACGCTTCGCGCTTTTCATGAATGATCCCCATCTGCAACAAATTATCCAATAGGAAAATTAATGCCCGATTAGAAATGTTCGTGCAAGCGGATTTTGGCAGCGACCCGGGGCGATGTTTCTTGCTGTCGAAAATCATGGCGCAAAGAAAATCTGAATTGCAAATGACTCGCAATAACATATAAGCCCGCCAGCGGCATGTCGTGCGCGCTGGAAAGGGATATGATGTACGCCTTTGTCGACCGGCCGGTGGAAAACCTCTGCAATGGCGGTCGTTTCCTGCTCTGGGCGATGCGCGGGTGGGTTTCAGCGGCGGAGCGGGGGCAATGTCCGCCGCAGATGCTGTTTCGCGGTTTTGCGGCGGTCGATGCCGCCGGGGCGCTTCCCGATTTCCATATCGCGATGGCGCTGCTCGGCGGTGACGCGGTCGAAACGCTGGTGCTCGCACCGATGCCCTGCCTCCAGATTTCAGAGGATGAAGCAATTCTGCTTGGACTCTGGCGCGATTTTTCGCTTGGGGATGCCGCAAATGCCCGCGCGACGTTGGCCTTGATGGCCGAGGGAGACAGCGTCGGCCCGATCGCAAAGGCGATGGGCGCGGCGGTCGACCGGCTGCTCGCGGCGGGATTCGATATGCCGGCCCTCGCGGCCGGCTCCATGACGCATCAGGAAAGTTCAAAGTGATGAGTGACCGTATTGCCGAAGCCGCCAAGCTGGCCCCCTCCGCCTCGTTGACCGTCGAGGAAGTAAGGTCGGTGCGCCATTGGAACGAGCATCTGTTCAGCTTCACGATCACGCGTCCGCCGAGCTTCCGCTTCCGCTCGGGCGAGTTCGTGATGATCGGCCTGCCGGGCGAGGGCCGCCCGCTGCTGCGCGCTTATTCGATCGCCAGCCCCGCCTATGCCGACGAGCTCGAATTCCTGTCGATCAAGGTGCCCGACGGCCCGCTTACCTCGCGGCTCCAACTGATTCAGCCCGGCGATCCGGTCTATCTCGGCCGCAAGCCGACGGGGACGCTCGTCGCCGATGCGCTGACCCCCGGCCGGCGTTTGTTCATGCTCTCGACCGGGACGGGGCTCGCACCCTTCCTAAGCCTTGCGCGCGATCCCGACATTTATGAGCGCTTCAACCAGATCGTGATCGTCCATTGCGTGCGGCAGGTCAGCGACCTCGCCTTCCGCGACGAACTCGAAAGCCAGCTTGCGGGCGATCCGCTGGTGCAGGACCAGGCGCTGCTCCAGTTCCACTATCTGCCCACGGTGACCCGCCAGCCGTTCCGCACGACGGGCCGCATCGATGCGCTGATCGACGATGGTTCGCTCTTTGGTCATCCGTTGACCGGCCCGACCGAATTCGATCCGGCGACCGACCGCATCATGATGTGCGGCAGCATGGCGATGATCCGCGACCTGCAGGCCCGTTTCGAGGGGCTGGGCTTCAAGGAAGGATCGAACGCCGCGCCCGGCGATTTCGTCATCGAGCGCGCGTTCGTCGGTTAGGGCCAAATCCCGTCAGGGCTTGTCGGCGTAGGCCTTTACCAGATCGAACATATAGTCGCGTCCGACATAGACCGATTTGACTTCCATTCGTTCGTTGAGGCCGTGGGCGCCGTTGCCGTCGGGATCGCCCCACATGCCGGGTATCCCATAGGTGGGGATGCCGGCGGCGCCGAGGAAGGTCGCATCGGTATAGCCGTTCGCCATCGACGGGATGACCTTCAGTCCCGGCCAATATTTGTCGACAAGCTTCTGCATCGGTCCGATGATCTTGGGGTCGAGCGGCGGCGCGGGCGGGGCGGGGCGTTTCGGGGCTAGCTGGGTGATCGCGACACCCGGGTCGCCGATGACCTTTGCGAGCTCGTCCTTGATCGATTCGATGCTGTGGCCCGGAAAGATGCGGCAATTGATGTTCGCGCCCGCGCGCTGCGGCAGCGCGTTCGGCGCATGGCCGCCGTCGAGCAGCGTCGCGACGCAGGTCGTGCGCAGATTGCTATGCAGGAATGGGTCCTTGTTCACGATCGCCTCGGCCGCCTTGTCGGCGGGGTTCTTCGCGAGCGCGACCATCGCCCGGCCCGTCTCGTCGCCGCGTGCCGCGCCCGCCTCGGCAAAGAAGCGCCGGGTCGTGTCGGTCATTTCGACCGGGAAGTCATAATCGCCGATCTTCGTCAGCGCGCGCGCAAGTTCATAGATCGCATTGTCGGGCACGGGCGCCGAACTATGGCCGCCGGGGTTGCGCGTTTCGAGGCGGAAATTGGCGAAGGTCTTTTCGCCGACCTGCACCGACTGGCCGAGGACCTTGCCCTTGCCGTCGCTGTCGCCGCCGCCGCCTTCGTTGAGCGCAAATTCGGCGTCGATCAGGTCGCGCTTGTTCGCGGCGAGCCATTCGACCCCGTTGAACGCGCCATTGGTTTCCTCGCCGCAGGTCAGCGCGACCTTGACCGCGCGCTTCGGCTTGTATCCGGCCTGCTGGAAACGGATCAGCGTGTCGACCCACACCGCGGCCTGCGCCTTGTCGTCGGCGGTGCCGCGGCCATAGAAATAGCCATTTTCCTCGACCATGACGAAGGGGTCGCGTTCCCAGTCGGCGCGTTTCGCCTCGACCACGTCGATATGCGCGACGAGCAGGATCGGCTTCGCGGTTTTCGAGGTCCCCGGATAGACGGCGACGAGGCCGCCTTCCTTGGGATTTTCGGGTGTCGCAAAAAGGGTGAGTTGGCTGTCGGGGATGCCCGCCGCCTTGAGCCGCGCCGCCATGCGTTCGGCGGCGAGCGTGCAACTGCCCGATGACAGCGTCGTGTTCGTCTCCACAAGCTCCTTATAGAGATCGCGGAAGGCGAGCTGATCAGGCCGCGGCGCCGCATCGGCGGCGATCGCGGGCGCCGCGACGAACAAGGTGGACGCCAGCAGCGCGGACAGTCTTTTCATCATTATTTCCCCCATTTGATTGCGCCGAAGGGAGCAGAAAGGCCGCGCGACTGCAAGCCGCGATGCGCAGCCTCTTGCGCCGCGAAGGGCTTTCGCGCAATCGGGTGTCCGTGGGGGACAGGAGCCAGCGTGACGAGACTAGATGACCACCCGCCGGGGTTGGTGGCGCGCGGCGTGCGCCGATTATTGCTTTTGCTGTACCGGATGCGCGGTTGGACAGCGGTCGGGAGCGTGCCCGAACCGCGCCGCTTCGTGCTGATCGCCGCGCCGCATACGAGCAATTGGGACTTCGTCAATTTCCTCGGCGTTGCCGGCGACTTGGGTATCAAGCCGCATTTCATGGGCAAATTGTCGCTGTTCCGCTGGCCGCTCGCCGGCTTCATGAAACAGATGGGCGGCATTGCGGTCGACCGTCGCGGCGGCACCAACGTCGTGCAGCAGATGGTAGGCGAGTTCGCGCGCCGCACCGAATTCATCCTGACCGTCGCGCCCGAAGGGACGCGCGGCAAGACGAAGAAATGGCGCACCGGATTCTATCAGATTGCACTTGCGGCGAAGGTACCGCTGGTCGTCGGCTTCATGGATTACAGCAAGAAGACGGGTGGGCTCGGCCCGCTGATCTGGCCCACCGGCGATTTTCGCGCCGACATGCTGAAGGTGTTGGAAACCTATAAAAATTGCATTCCCAAATTTCCCGAGCGCGCGGTCCAGTCGATCGATGATATAGTCGGTGTCGACGAGGAACCGGATATGCGCGCATGATCGATGCCCTTTTGCTGTTGGCGACCAATTTCGCGGGGTTGCTCGGCGTAATTCTGGTCCTGTGGGGCATTTCGGTCGTGATCCGCGATGTGTCGTTCATCGACGCCTTCTGGGCGTTCGGCATGGTGCTGCTCGCATGGGGCACCGCCTGGCAGGTCGGTGTCGAGGCACCGCATGCGAAGCTGCTGCTGGGTCTGACCACGCTCTGGGGTCTGCGGCTTGCGATCCATCTGACGATCCGCTGGGCGGGCCATGGCGAAGATCCGCGCTACAAGAAAATCCTCGCTTACACGGGCGAAAAACGAAAATGGAGCTGGGCGAAGACCGCATTGATCATGGTTTTCCTGACCCAGGCGCCGTTGCTGTTCGTCACCTGCCTGCCTGCACAGCTTGGCATCTGGGCGAGTGCGCTCGGTCCGCAGGACATCGGCATCCTTGGATGGGCAGGCGCCGCCGCGGCGCTCGCCGGGATCGCATTCGAGAGCATCGGCGATGCGCAGCTCGACGCATTTCGCAAGAATCCGGCGAACAAGGGCAAGGTGCTCGACACCGGTCTGTGGCGTTATACGCGCCACCCCAATTATTTCGGCGACGCGCTGACCTGGTGGGGCATCTGGCTGGTGGTCGCCGACATCGGCTGGGCGCCCGCGCTCGCGAGCTTGATCGGCCCTGTCTTCCTGACCTTCACCCTCACCAAATGGTCGGGCAAGGCCCTGCTCGAAAAGGGGCTGCACAAGACGCGGCCCGACTATGCCGCTTATGTCGCGCGCACTTCCGGATTCATTCCGTGGCCGCCAAAGACCGGGGCTTAGGCGGCGAGGAAAGCCCGGCCGATGTGTCGGCGCTGGGCGACGCGCCGCGCATTCGCGCGATCCTGATTGCCGCTGCGCGCGCAGGGCGAAGCGTCAGCTATTCCGAATTGCTGGGCGACCTCGGCTTCCGTTTCACGCGGCCCAAGATGCGCGCGGTGTGCCGGACGCTGGAGGAAGTCGACCGCCTCAGCGCGCTGGACGGCGAACCCGATCTGGCGGTGCTGGTGGTGCGCGAGAGCGACCGTCTGCCCGGCCAAGGCTGGTGGGTCGGCGGGACCGCGCTGTTGCTCGGCTATGATGGACCGTGGGAGGGGGCCGCGGCGGCGCGCTTCATTCGCGAGCAGCAGCAGGCGGTGTTCGATTTTTGGGAGGAGCGATAGGCTGGTTTCGCGTGGGAGCGACTCCCTCCATCCTCGTCTCGTCGACGTGGAATTCGATCAGCCCGGATAACGTTCGTTCATGACGTCCCAGCTCAGCACGACCAGCTTTTCGAGCACGTCCAGATCGACGTCGGCAAGCTTGTTGATGTAGAGGCAGGACTTGCCATTCTTATATTTGCCAAGCTTGGCGAGCAGGGCATCGGCCTCGGGCTGGCGCTTCTCGTAATGGCCCATCAGATAAAGCGTCATCGCAGCCTTGCGCGGCGAAAAGCCCGCGCGGCACATCGTCCCCGACCGGCCGCTGTCATAGAGATAGTCGTAACTGCCATAACCGATGATCGACGGCCCCCACATCCTGGGCTCGAGGCCGGTGACGCGGCGGTGCATCGCGTCGATCACGGCTGCCTCGTCGCGCCGCCGGCTGTCGGGGACGGCGGCAATGAAGTCGGCGACGCTCACTTCGGTCGCCTTGGTCTTGATCTCATCCTTGCCCATCGCCTCTCTCCCGCCGTGAGATGAGAATAGCGCGCCCACGGCGCGAAGCAATCAGCCGTGCATGACCGCAATCGCCTGCGCCAGCGTGCCGATGCGCGCACGAAAGCTGTCGGGTACCACCACTTCGACCTCGGCGCCCAGCGCAATCATCTCGCGCGCGCCATGGTCGCTATCCTCGACCATCAACGTCATTTCGCGCCAGCCGCGTTCATCGGGTGCGCCTGCCGTCGCCACTGCATCCGCGCCGCGCGGCGATTGCTGAGCCAGCCGCTTGCAACCTTCGGGCGATGCGCGAACGGTCGCGGCGGTGGCAAAAAGTTCGGCCTCGAAACGCGCCTGTTCGCCTTGCCACCATGCCGGCAGCCGGAAATCCTTCGGCCATTCGAACGTCGCCTCGTCCGCTTTGGGATCGAAAATGTTCGAGACGCGAAAGACGCGGATCTTTCCCGCGCCGCGCGCCGCGAGATACCAAACGCCGGCCTTTAGCACGAGGCCGAGCGGTTCGACCGTCCAGTCACGCAGCCCCTGCCAGCTGTCATATCGCATCGCGAGCAGGCGCTGGTCGAACACGGCGCGCGCGATCGTCGGCAGCGACGGCAGGCTTTCGCGGCTTCGGTACCAGCCCGCCGGATCGAGGTGAAACCGCGCCGCCATCCGGTCGGCGACCGCCCCGCCGCCACCCGGAATCGCAGCAAGCAACTTGCCGCGCGCCGCGCTCGTCGCCGCGCCAAGTCCCAGTTCGGCGGCGGGACCGGGCAGGCCGATCATCGTCGCCACCTCGGCCTCTTCCGCCGACAGTCCCGTCAGCCGCGTGTGATAGCCGTCGAGCAACTGGAAACCGCCCCCTGGGCCGCGATCGCCATATACCGGCACCCCCGCCGCCGACAGGGCATCGATGTCGCGATAGATGGTCCGTTCGGACACCTCGAACTCGGCGGCAAGATCGGCCGCCGTCAGCCGCTGGCGCAGTTGCAACAGGATCAGGATCGAGAGGAGGCGGCTCGCGCGCATTTTTTCGCTGTAGCAGAAAATAACTGACAGAGAATGTCAGGATAGCGGGCGTAGCAGGGGCTGGTCACCGAGGGAGGGACCCCATGGCCAATATCGACCGCCGCACCGTCATCGCCCTTAGCGCAGGAGCCCTTATGTCCACTGTCATTCCCGCCGCGGTATCCGCTGCGATCAATCCAGCCCCCGTCGGCAAGCCCGGCGATTTCGATTTCCTCACCGGCGAATGGCGCATCCATAATAAATTCCGCGAAGGCGAAAAGTGGATCGAATTCCCCGGCGAAGCGACCGTCGTCGGCATCCTCGGGGGCATCGCCAGCGTCGAGGAACTGCGCATCCCCGCGCGCGGCTTTTCGGGAATGGGGCTCCGCCTGCTCGATGTCGAAAAGAAGATCTGGTCCGACCATTGGGTCAACGCCAAGTCGGGCGTCGTCGCGGTGCCCGGCCAACTCGGCGTATTCGAGGATGGCGCCGGCACCTTTCTGTCCGAAGGCGAGGGTGCGGAGGGGCCCGAACTCTATCGCGGCGTATGGGACCGGATCACCCCGAAAAGCTGCCGCGGGTTCCAGGGGACTTCGCGCGACGGCGGCAAGACGTGGGACGATAGCTGGTTCATGGATTGGACGCGCGTTTCATAAGATGCCGCGCCCCTGCGAAGGCAGGTGGCCTGCACCGACACTAAGGACTGAACGCGGTCGTTGATTTGCTTCGCGGCGATGGGAGATGGGCCCCTGCTTTCGCGGGGGCGCGGTGCATGTATGCCAATACACATGCATTGCGCGATCAAGGCTGGCCTGCTAGCCGCGCCCGCGTCCTTCCCTCGCCAAAGGTGTCAAAATGTCCGAGTCCTTCAAGCGCGTCGTCCTCGCCTATTCGGGCGGCCTCGATACCAGCGTCATTCTGAAGTGGCTGCAGGTCACCTATGGCTGCGAAGTGGTGACCTTCACCGCCGACCTGGGGCAGGGTGAAGAGATCGAGCCTGCGCGCGCCAAGGCCGAACTGATGGGCGTAAAGCCCGAGCATATCTATATCGACGATGTGCGCGAAGAATTCGTCCGCGATTTCGTCTTCCCGATGATGCGCGCCAATGCGCGCTACGAGGGCGATTACCTCCTCGGCACCTCGATCGCCCGCCCGCTGATTTCGAAGCGTCTGATCGAGATCGCCAAGGAAACCGGTGCCGATGCGGTCGCGCATGGCGCGACGGGCAAGGGCAACGACCAGGTGCGCTTCGAACTTTCGGCCTATGCGCTCAACCCCGACATCAAGGTCATCGCCCCCTGGCGCGAATGGGACCTGACCAGCCGCACCGCGCTGATCGACTTTGCCGAGAAGAATCAGATCCCGGTGCCGAAGGACAAGCGCGGCGAAAGCCCGTTTTCGACCGACGCCAATCTTCTGCACACCTCGTCGGAAGGCAAGGTGCTCGAGGATCCGTGGGAAGAGACCCCCGACTATGTCTATTCGCGCACGGTGAATCCGGAAGACGCGCCTGACGCGCCCGAATATATCACGATCGATTTCGAACGCGGCGACGGCGTCGCGCTGAACGGGCAGGCGATGTCGCCCGCGACGCTGCTCGCAGCGCTCAACGATCTTGGCCGCAAGCACGGCATCGGCCGCCTCGATCTCGTCGAAAACCGCTTCGTCGGCATGAAGTCGCGCGGCATGTACGAAACGCCCGGCGGCGAAATCTATGCGCGTGCGCACCGCGGCATCGAAAGCATCACGCTCGATCGCGGCGCGGCGCACCTGAAAGACGAGCTGATGCCGAAATATGCCGAGCTCATCTACAACGGCTTCTGGTTCGCGCCCGAGCGCGAGATGCTGCAGGCGGCGATCGATCACAGCCAGACGAATGTCACCGGCACCGTCCGCCTCAAGCTCTACAAGGGCAATGCCAGCGTCGTCGGGCGCAAGTCGCCGCTCAGCCTCTACAGCGAACGCCATGTGACCTTCGAGGACGACGCCGGCGCTTACGACCAAAAGGATGCGGCAGGCTTCATCAAATTGAACGCCTTGCGCTTGAAATTGCTGGCAAAACAGGGTCAATAAAGCGGCCGGGCACGGGCCCGACTTCGACAGGAGCCTTGGTCCATGTTCTCGCTTTTGCTGGCGGCCGCCAGCCTGACGCCCGCGTTCAACGACGCCTCCTATGCCGACCTCGGCTATGTGAACCGCACCGCGGGCGAATGTGTCGCACGCTTCGGCACTGGCTCGATCGAGATTCGTCAGGCGTTCAACGACGCCGACCGCACGATGATCAATGTGGCGGTCGTGACGGGCAAGCCGACGCGTGCGCTGCCCGTGGGCGCGAAACTGTGGGCTAAGTCGAGCTATGGCCCCGCATGGCGCGCGGTGGTGATCGAATCCTCGCCGCAGCGTCTTCGCTTCGTGGCGCACAACCGCTTCGTCGGCGATCTGTTCAGCGAGGATTCGCTGACGATCGCGCTTCATGAGCGGCTCGATGCGGGCGACGCGGTGCTCGTCGATACGGGATCGGACACCTCCGGTTTTCGCGGCAAGCTCGCTTCGGCGCTCGATTGTTCGGATGGTCTTGGCATCTGATTTTGGACGCCGCCGCGCCGTACGGAAAATCGGTGGCGCGAACGGGTGATCGTCGGCACAATCGCCGACATGCGCTTCTTCGATTTTTCATCATGGCAAAGCGTCGGGACGACGCTGCTGGGCCTCGCGCTGGTGACGCTGATCGGCGTCGGTATCCGGCTGATGGTCATGATGACGATCCAGCAGCGCCGCGAACGGATGAATCGCCAGATCAACGAGCGACTCCGCACATTGATGGCGGCATACAAGACGCTCGGTGGCTCGTTTACCGGCGATCTGATGGTCGACCCGCGCCATCTGCGCGACATCAAGCGTCAGGCGAGCGGCGCCGAACTGGCCGTCGACCTGTCGGACGAGGCCGCGCCGGATGACGATGCGCCCGGCGAATCGGACCGGCCGCGCCGCATTCGCGACGCTGTCGAGGCCGCGCTCTCCGACATCATCCTGCTCGGCACCGAGGCGCAGGTACGGCTTGCCAGCCGCGCGGCGCAGGAACTTGCCGAGGGGCGACCGGTGCATGTCCACGACCTTGTGGTCGAACTGCGCGACTTCATCCGCAAAGCGCTCGATCTGGATCCGGTTCCGGCCGACGTCGTCATCCCCGCCCAAGGCCCGACACGCCCGTCGAGCGGCGGCGGCAAGGCCGGCGGCCGCAGCAACGAGGCGCGCGGCGGGGCCGGCGGGGGCGGTGGACGCGGTGGCGGGGGTGGCGGCGGAATGGGTATGGCGGGCGGCCTTGGCGTTGCTGGCGGCGCTAGTCTCGCCCGCGGATCGACGCCCGACGAAGCCGCAGACGTATCCGGCGAAGCGCAACAGAAATGAGGGGTTAGCAAGCGGCCCGCACCTGCGCTAAGGCGCGGTGCATGACTGCGACCCGTTTCTTCTCCGATAATGCCGCAACCGTTCATCCCGTGGTGATGGAGGCGCTGGCGGCTGCCAATCATGTCGACACAGCCTATGACGGCGACGCGCTCAGCCAGTCGCTCGATGCCGCATTCTCCGACCTGTTCGAAACCGACTGCGAAGTCGTGTGGATCCCCACCGGAACCGCGGCGAACAGCATCATCCTCGCCCATTTCGTGCGCCCGTGGCAGGGTATCCTCTGTTACCAGGAAGCGCATATCGAGGTCGACGAATGCGGCGCGCCGACCTTCTATTCGGGCGGCGCCAAGCTGATGACCTTGCCCGGCCGCGGGGCCAAGATCGATGCCCAGGCGCTGAAGACAAGAATCGCCGGAATCCGGAAGGATGTGCATCAGGTCCAGCCCGCGGCGATCAGCATCACCAACGCGACCGAATATGGCCTGTCGTGGCGCGCGGGCGAAGTCGGCGAGATCAGCGAGATCGCCAAGGGCGCGGGCATGAAGCTTCACATGGACGGCGCGCGCTTTGCCAATGCCGTTGCGTTTCTGGGTTGTTCGCCCGCCGATGTGACCTGGCGCGCGGGGGTCGACGCGTTGTCGTTCGGCTTCACCAAAAATGGTGCGATGATGGCCGAAGCGATCGTCTTTTTCGGCGGCAGCGGCGGACCGGGCGTGCGCGAACTCAAGAAACGCGGCGGCCATTTGCTCAGCAAGGGGCGCTTCGTTGCGGCGCAAATCCGCGCGATGCTGGCGAACGACCTGTGGCTCACCAACGCGCGTGCCGCCAACGCCGGTGCCGCCAAGCTGGCGGCGGCATGCGGCGGCAGGCTGATGTATCCGGTCGAGGCGAACGAGCTGTTCGTCCGCCTGACGGTCGAGGAAGCCGCGAAACTGCGCGCTGCCGGGTTCGATTTCTATGACTGGGGCGAAGGCGCGGCGCGCCTTGTCGTCAGTTGGGATCAGGACGCCGAGGCGGTCGCGCCGCTGGCGGCCGCGATCGGCGCGCTGTGAGCAGCGAGCAGCCGACGCTGCTCAGCCCAAGGGTGCTGCTGCCCTTCATGCTGGTGACGTTGATCTGGGGGTCGACCTGGATCGTCATCACGGGACAACTCGGCGTCGTGCCGCCTAGCTGGTCGGTGACCTATCGCTTTGCGGTTGCGGCGATCGCGATGTTCGCTTTTGCCATCATACGGCGGGAGCGGTTGTGGCTTGAGCCGGGGGCGATGGCCTTTGCTGTGGCGCTCGGTGTCGCGCAATTCACCTTCAACTTCAATTTCGTCTACCGCGCCGAGCAGCATATCACCTCGGGCCTGGTGGCCGTGCTTTTCGCGCTGCTGATCGTCCCCAACACATTGCTTGGCCGCGCCTTCCTCAAGACGCCGCTCGAGGGGCGTTTCCTTGCCGGCGCGGGCATCGCGATCATCGGCGTCGGGCTGATGATCCTCCACGAATATCGCGCCGCGGCATTGGATGCGGGTGAGGTGCTGCTGGGCACCATGCTGACTCTCGCCGGCGTGATGAGCGCGTCGACCGCCAATGTCATGCAGGGAACGCGCATCGCACGCGCGCAGTCGATGGTGGTAATGATTGCGTGGGCAATGCTTTTCGGGGCGCTCGCCGACGGCAGTTACGCGTGGATCACGACCGGACCGCCGACGATCGAGCCGACCGCGACCTACATCGGCGGTGTGCTCTATCTTGGCGTGATCGCCAGCGCCGTGACCTTCCCGCTTTATTTCAACATCATCCGTGCCGTCGGGCCGGGGCAGGCGGCGTGGTCCAGCGTCCTGATCCCGATCATCGCGATGGGCTTTTCGACCGCTTTCGAGGGCTATCGCTGGGCGACGCTGTCGATTGCGGGCGGTATCGTCGCGCTGATCGGGCTGGTGATCGCGGTCGCGAAACGGCCCGAACGACCGTCGGTCAGCGGCAATATGGTGTCGGTACCGGTCGATCCCGAAAGCTAGTTGCCATTGCTGTATTGTTTGGATAGTACAGCGGTATGAAATATCTCCTCGGCGCAGTCGCCCTCCTCTCCACTCTCTCTGCGGCACCGGCCTTTGCACAGACGGCCTGCACACCCGGCACCTATGCCGCGCCCGACGGCGACTTCGTCGTGATGGTGAAGTCGCCGGCGGTGGCGGCGCCGGGGCTGCGTTACTTGTTTCGCGACGGCCGCCGCGGCGCGACGAGCGACGCCGGCGTTCCGCTGACGTGCGGTGCCAAGGATGTGACGGTGAACGGCAAGTCGTGGACGCCGATCGCCTTCCGGGAGACGCCCGCGACCTTTGATAGCGTCGGCACGAAAATGAACGGCGTGCTGATCGAGCCGCCGGGTGCGCCCGACGTCAAGCGGCCGCTTGTCGTGATGGTGCATGGGTCCGAACGCACTTCGCCGATCGGGGGCGTCTATGGCTATGCGGTGGCGGCGCAGGGGATTTCGGTCTTCCTGTACGACAAGCGCGGCACCGGCGGTTCCGAGGGCGAATATACCCAGAATTTCGAGCTGCTCGCCGAGGATGCGGCAAGGGCGCTCGACCATGCACGCGGCATGGCGACGGCGCGCTTTGGACGCGCAGGCTTTTTCGGCGGCAGCCAGGGCGGCTGGGTCGCACCGCTCGCCGCGACGCGGACAAAGGCCGATTTCGTCGCCATCGGTTTCGGCCTTGTCGCCTCGCCGATCGAGGAAGATCGCGAGCAGATGGTATCGGAAGTTCGCGCGGCGGGGCTGGGCAAGGATGCCGAAGCACTGGTCAGCCGCCTGTCGCAAGCGACCGCAGGCTTGCTGCTGTCCGATTTCCGCTCAGGCTATGACGCGCTCGACGCCGTGCGCGCCGAGATGAGCGACAAACCGTGGGCGACGAAGGTCGAAGGCGAATATAGCGGCGCCATCGCGCGCATGCCGAACGACGAACTCAAGCGGATCGGCCGCGCGCGCGTCGACAATCTGGAACTCATCTGGGACTATGACGCCGTCGCGGCGCTCCGAAAGCTCGATACGCCGCTGCTCTGGGTGCTCGCGGGCGAGGATCGCGAAGCGCCGATCGAAACGACGCGCGGCGCGCTGCTCGGGCTGGCGAAAGCGGGTAAGCCGGTCGATGTCTACCTGTTCCCCGACACCGACCATGGCATGTTCGAATTCACCACGAACGCCGACGGATCGCGCGACGTCACGCGCATCACCAACGGCTATCTGAAATTGCTCGGCGACTGGATCAAGGGCGACGCGCGCGGCGCCTATGGTCGCGCCGAACGCCTTACCCGGCGCTGATCCGCTCGATATCGGCGCCGACCGCCTGCAGCTTTTCCTCCAGCCGCTCGTAACCGCGGTCGAGGTGATAGACGCGGTTGACCTCGGTCGTGCCCTGCGCAGCGAGGCCGGCGATGATCAGGCTCATCGAAGCGCGGAGGTCGGTCGCCATCACCGGCGCGCCGACCAGATGGTCGACGCCGCGCACCACAGCGCTGCGGCCGCGCACGTCGATGTCGCAGCCCATGCGCGCGAGTTCGGGGACATGCATGTAGCGGTTTTCGAAGATCGTCTCGGTGAACAGCGACGCGCCCTTGCCGAGCGTTGCCATCGCCATGAACTGCGCCTGCATGTCGGTCGCGAAGCCTGGATAGGGCGCGGTCGACAGCGTGACGGGTTCGGCGCGGCCCGACATGGCAACGCGAATGCCACCCTTGGTCTCTTCGACCGTCGCGCCCGCCTGTCGTAGCGCGGCGAGCGTCGCTTCCATCTCGTCGGCCTTGGCGCCGACCAGTTCGACATCGCCTTCGGTAATGACGGCAGCGCAGGCATAGCTACCCGCCTCGATGCGATCGGCCATCACGCGATAGGTCGCGCCGTGCAGCCGGTCGACGCCCTCGATCGTCAGGGTTTCGGTGCCGATACCCTCGATATGCGCGCCCATCGCGACGAGGCAGTTGCAGAGGTCGACGATCTCTGGCTCGCGCGCCGCATTTTCCAGCACGCATGTGCCCTTGGCGAGCACCGCGGCCATCAGCGCATTTTCAGTCGCGCCGACCGAAACGACGGGGAAGGTAAATTTGCCGCCGGGCAAGCGTCCGCGTCCGGGCGCACTCGCCTTTACATAGCCTGACGCGAGTTCGATCTCGGCGCCAAAGGCTTCGAGCGCCTTCAGGTGCAGGTCGATCGGGCGGTTACCGATCGCGCAGCCGCCGGGCAGCGACACCGTCGCCTCGCCAGCGCGAGCGAGCAGCGGTCCAAGCACGAGGATCGATGCGCGCATCTTGCGCACAATGTCATAGGGCGCGACGGTCGAGGTCAGCGTCGTCGTGCGCGCGGTCATCACGCGGCCGAAATCCTCGGGCCGCGATCCTTCGATCGTCGTCGAGCAGCCGAGCTGGTTGAGCAGGTGGCCGAACCCGTCGACATCGGCGAGCCGCGGCAGGTTGCGCAGCGTCAACGGCTCGTCGGTGAGCAGCGCGCAGGGCAGCAGCGTGAGCGCCGCATTCTTGGCGCCGGAGATGGGGATACGGCCCTTGAGTCGCTGGCCGCCGCGAATGACGATCTGATCCATCGGCTGTCTTTAGCGCATGCGCGGGACCGCGCAAGCGGACTAGCTATGTGGAACGATAGCCGGCGTCGCCATCGAACTGTTCCTGTGCCTCGCGCTGCCCCTTGCCCATGAAAATATAGCCGACGATCGACAGGACCAGCAATGCGGCGCCGAGCAATGGGACGCCGCCGCGCACCGCGATCGTGAAGATGATCCATATGATATTGAAGATGCCGAGGATCAGGAAAATCTTCTGATTGTTGCCGGCAAAACCATAAACGTCGCGGCCACCCGTGGTGCGGACGCCATGGACGCCCTTCAGGTCGAACGCGTTGTAGAGATAGAAACGGCCGCTTGCGCCGGGTACCAGTTCGGCCGCGACATTGTCCTTTACGACGGCATTGCGGATCGTACGGGTGCCGACGCCATCCTGTTGGAAGGTAATGCTGCGAAAGATCGTCGCGCCACCCTTGGCGCGCCTGAGGTCGGCAGCTTCGATGCGGCCGTCGATGATCGAGGTAGGCATGATTGGATCCCCTGCTGTGGTGCGACCCGGGGAAGGAATAGAATAGTCGATGTGGTGAAATAAGGGAAGCCGCGCGCATGGTCAGGTTGTTGCTGGCGGCGCTCGGCTTTCTTCATGGCGTTGGCGGTGAAAATATGAAACTATTCGCGCCGATAGTGGGGTCGAACAAGCACAGCGTAAACGGAAAGCGGCTTTTCACAGGGGAGTTAAGATCATGCGGAACAATGTCGTCACGATCGTCACCACAGCCACCTTTATTGCCAGCCAGCTTGCCGTTCCTGCGATGCCGCAGGCGACGACGCTGCCGTACCCGCCGCCCGGCGGACCGCAGATCCAGCCACCGCGCCCCGGCTATGGCGATGGTTATGCGGGGACGATCCGCTGCGAATCGCGGAACAATCAGATGCAGCGTTGCAATGTCCGCACCAGCAATCGTGTCGACCTGCAGCGCGTCATCGGCGGACGTTGTTCGAAGGGCCGCGATTGGGGGTTCACCGCCAACCAGATATGGGTGTCGGGTGGCTGCCGCGCCGAATTCGCTTATGGCTATGCCAATGACGGCGGCTATCCGACGCCGCTTCCGCAACCTGTCGAAGATTATGCAGGCACGATAAACTGCGAATCGTGGAACTATAGCTATCAACAGTGCAACGTCCGCACGAATGATCGCGTCGAACTCACGCGCAAGATTGCGGGCAAGTGCAATGCCGGGCGCCAATGGGGTTACACCAGCGACTATATCTGGGTCGACAAGGGGTGCCGCGCCGAATTCGGCTATGGCTATCGCAATGTCCGCCCGCCCGAGAAGGATAAGGACAAGGGACCGAGCACGGGGCTGATCATCGGTGGTATCGTCGTGGCGGGCGGGCTGCTTGCGCTGCTTGCGAGCCAGAAAAAGAAGAAGGCCGACGGCGCGGCCGAGGAAAGCGCGACGACGCATCCGGCGAAGGGGCCGGCGACGCTCAGCGCCAATCTCAATAGCCTGCCCAGCGCATCGCGGCCTTCGGTGCTCAACTGCATGAACGATGCGGCCCGCCAGATCGGCATCACGGGCGGCACCCGGCTGTCGTACGACAAGCTGATCTCGCTCGAGCAGGGCAATGGCGGCTGGCGCATCCGCGCGGCGATGACCGCGACCTATCCTGACGGCGCGAAGCAGATCGAAATGTATTGCCGCGCGACGCCGACCGACATCATCCAACTCGACTTTACCTAGACAGGGGAGGGGCGTCCGCTATTCGGGTGGCGAATTTCGAGTAAAGCGGAGCGCAGCGGAATGATGAAGGAAGGCGGTCCGGCCGCCGCGCTATGGTCGCGGGCTTACCCGCTGCTGACGGTGACCGCGCTTTGCTGGGCCGGAAATTCGATCGTCGGGCGTGCGGCACGCGATCTGGTGCCGCCCGCCGCCTTGTCCTTCTGGCGCTGGACTTTCGCGCTCGCCTTGCTGCTTCCGCTTGCCTGGCCGCACCTCAAACGCGACTGGCCGGTGCTGCGCGCGAATTGGCAGATCGTGGCGCTGCTTGGCGCATTGGCGATCGGGTCGTTCAACATCCTGCTCTACACGGGCCTGCAAAGCACGACGGCGCTTAATTCGATGCTGATTCAATCGGCGTTGCCGGCGCTCGTGCTGGTCGTCGGCGCGCTGGTGATGGGCGACCGCACAACCCCGCGTCAGATCGCGGGCGTTCTGATTTCGCTTACCGGCGTGCTGGCGATCATCGCGCGCGGTGACGCGGCGATGCTGTGGGGGTTGCAGCTCAATATCGGCGACGCGATCATCGGCGGTGCGGTGCTGCTCTGGGCACTCTATTCGGTGCTGCTCCGCCGCCGGCCTGCTGTCCATCCTCTGAGTTTTCTCGCCGCATCGATGGCGGTCGGTATCGCGGTGATCGCACCCTTTTACGCGCATGAGCTGTGGTCGGGACGGCTGATCGTGCCGGCGACCGGCAGCGCGCTCGCCATCGCCTATGTCTCGATCTTTCCCTCGTTTCTCGCCTATCTTTTCTTCAATCGCGGGGTCGAGTTGATCGGTTCGGCGGCGACGGGGCAATATATGAATGTGATGCCGCTGATGGGGGCGGGGCTTGCGATGCTTTTCCTTGGTGAGAAGCTGCACCTTTTCCACGTCGCCGGGCTGGCCCTGATCGTTGCCGGAATATTGGTTGCCGGACGCCCGCAGCCTGCCGAGCAAGGCTAGGGTCAGGCCCTAGGCGAGCGCTTCCTCGACCTGCGCAAGACGGTCTTTGCCGAAGAACATCTCGCCGCCGACGAAGAAGGTCGGGATGCCGAACACGCCGCGCGCGACCGCGGCCTCGGTATTGGCGACGAGCTTGGCCTTGATCGCGGGTTCCTGCGTGCGCGCCAGGAGCGCGGGGCCGTCGAAACCGTTTGCCGAGAGGAAGGTCGCAATGACCTCGGGATCGTCCATTTTCAGCCCCTCCTCCCACATCGCGCGGTTCACCGCGTCGACATAATCGTCGAGATTATCCTCGTCGTCGGCGACGATCGCGCCGCGCATGATCGTCAGCGTGTTCACCGGGAAATGCGGATTGATGCGGAATTTGACGAGGCCGTGCTTGGCGATGAAGCGCCGCATCTCCAGATTTTCATAGGCCAGCTTTGCGGGTGCGTCGGCATATTGGATCATCGGCGCCTTGTTGCCCGTGGCCTTGAAGATGCCGCCCAGCAGGCAGGGCGTGATGACCAGATCGGCGCCGGTGCGATCGAGCAGTTCGGGCAGCGCCTTCATGCAAAGATAGGCGTTGGGGCTGCCGAAATCGAAGATGAGTTCGAGGCTCTTGGTCACCATTTTTCTCCCCAGGGGCGGAGGTCGAGTTCATGCGTCCACGCGCTTTTGGGCTGCTTGTGGAGCATCACATAATTGGCGGCGATGGCTTGCGGATTGAGAATGAGGTCCTGCACCTTGGCATTGTCAAAATCGGGGTGACGGCCCTTGATGAATTCGGTGTCGATCGCGCCGTCGATGACCGTGTGCGCGACATGGATGCCCTGCGGCCCCAGTTCGCGCGCCATCGATTGGGCGAGCATGCGGAGTGCGCCCTTCGCGCCCGAGAAAGCGGAAAAGCCCGATCCGCCGCGCAGGGACGCGGTCGCGCCGGTGAAGATGATTGTGCCGCGGCCGCGTGGGCTCATGCGTTTCGCCGCTTCGCGCCCCATCAGGAAACCGCCGAGGCACGCCATTTCCCAGACTTTGGTGTAAACGCGGACCGTCGTTTCGGTGATCGGGAAATTCACATTCGCGCCGATGTTGAACACCGCGACTTCGATCGGGCCGACCTCGGCTTCGACCTGGTCGAACAGTGCGATCATGTCATCTTCTTCGCGTGCGTCGCCGGGGAAGGCGCGCGCCTGATGGCCCGCGTCACGGATCGACTGCGCGAGCGTTTCGAGTTGGTCGGCATTGCGTGTCCGACGATTGACGCAGGCCGTCAGTCCTTCGGCGGCAAAGGCGCGGGCGATGGCGCCGCCGGTGGCGTCGCCTGCTCCGATGATGACGGCTGCGGGATTAGGCATGAGCGACTCTCCTCTTGCGCGGCATAGTAACTATGATAATCATAGTGACAAGAGGAAAGGTGACCTTTGCCCAAACGCGCGGATTTATTGGATACCCTATGTCCCGTCGGCCGGTCGGCCGAGCTTCTCGGCGATCGCGCGGTGCTGTTGATTCTGCGCGAGTTGCTGTTCGGGCGTCGGCGCTTCGAACTGATCGCGGCGAACACAGGGCTGGGACCGCAACTGGTATCGGCGCGGCTCAAGATGCTCGTTGCGGAAGGGGTCGCCGAGCGTCGCGTGTACAGCGAACGGCCGCTGCGCCATGATTATTGGCTGACCGACAAGGGCAAGGCGCTGTTCGATGTCCTGTACGCGATGCGCAACTGGTCCGAGCGCTGGGCCTATGCCGCGGGGGAAATCCAGGACGGGCCCGCGATCCGCTATGTTCACCGGACATGCGGTGCTGACGTCGGGACCGCGAAAATCTGTCCGGGGTGCGGCGCGGAACTCGGTTACGGCGATCTGAAAGGCGAGCCTTCGTCGGCGCTCAAGGCCGAACAGGCCGCACGAACGGCCTAGGTCAGGCTTTTTCCAGCGTGCATTGCAGGGGGTGCTGGTTCTGCCGCGCGGCATCCATCACCTGATTGACCTTGGTTTCGGCGACCTCATAGCTGAACACGCCGCACACGCCGACGCCCTGCTGATGGACGTGCAGCATTACCTGCGTCGCCTGTTCGATATCCATGTTGAAGAAACGCTGGAGCACCATCACGACGAATTCCATCGGCGTGTAATCGTCGTTGAGCAGCAGCACTTTGTACATCGAAGGCTTTTTCGCCTTCGCGCGCGTGCGTGTCGCGATCCCGACGCCGGGGGTGCCGGGCGAGCCGTCGTCCTTGTCCGACATGGCGCGGACCGGATGCATGGTCGAAACTGAAAACATCATGCTCAGGAATATCGCAAGCCGCGGGCGAAGCGCAAGAGGTGCGGTCGCGGATTTTAACCTCTTGTTCGCCAGCCGGATCGGGGCGCCCAAACAAGTACCGCCCGCTTCCCGGAGGAAGCGAGCGGCCTTGGGGTGTCGGCGCAGACGGGAGGGGAGGGGGAGAGTGCCCGCGCCAACGAAATGAAGGTGAAGTCGCTTAGGCGGCCTTCATCTTCGAAGTGATAACCGAAACGCGGTTCGAGATCGGCGCGAAGCTGTCGTTCGTCAGCTTGACGACGAGTTCGCTGGTCTTCGAGGTCTGCGCAACAGCGGCGTCGAACGCCTTCTTGCTGTTTTCGGCATAGAGCTTGAAGAAGTCGGCCGGGGTCTTGACGGCGGTGTAGCCCTTCAGCGCAGCGGTCGTGTCTTCGAAGCTCTTGCGAGCATAGGTCACGCCTTCCTGGCCCAGGGTTTCGATGCCCTTGGCAGCGATCTTCCCGGCTTCGACGAGCGCTTCGACGTTCGCCTTGTTGAATTCGACGGCTTCTTCAGCGAGCTTGCTGGTCTTGCTCATCGCTTCCTTCGCCTTCTCGTTGAAGTCGGCGGTCAGGGCTTCGGCGCGGGTCTTCGCTTCGTCGGCGAACTTCTTGACGGTGTCGTTCATGGTCTTGAATCCTTTGGTGGCGGCAGCAACCGGCTTCGGCGCAACCTTGGTCTTTGGGGCAATGGTCTTGGCAGCCGCCTTGGGGGCGGCCTTTTTTGCTGCCGGCTTTGCGGCTTTCTTTTGGACCGGCTTGGCCTTCGCCGTGACGGTCTTGGTCTTTACGGGCGCCGCAGTCTTTTCGGCTGCCGGAGCAGCAACAACCGGGGCCGCAGGAGTCGCCGCCGGCTTGGCGGGGGTTTCCAGCGTTGCGGCTTCGAAAGCCTTTTCGGCACTATCCATCTTGGTAGCCATCGGAACAACTCCTTTATGTTGCACTGCACAATATAGGAGCGGATCGGCGATTTCAAGAGAAATTTTGTGCAGTGCACAAAAATAGTCCGAGCGCCGGCCCGATGGGATTATATTCGCGAGATATTACCGCTGTTTGACGTAGCGTCCGGGGGCATCCTCGATCGCTTTTCTGCCGCCCTTTCCGGGGATGCGCGCGCCCTTTGCGGGGGTTTTTGCGCCGTCCTGCTGCGTAATCCAGTCAATCCAGTGCGGCCACCAGCTACCCTTGGTCTCGCTGGCGCCTGCAACAAATTCGTCGAGCGTTGCGGCGTTGCTGTCGCCGGTCCAATATTGATATTTGCCCGCGGCGGGCGGGTTGACCACGCCGGCGATATGGCCCGAGCCCGCGAGCAGAAAGGTCTTTGGCCCCGACAGATGATCCATCAACCGCCACACGCTGGCGGGCGGGGCGATATGATCCTCGCGTCCCGCCTGAATGAACGCGGGGGTCTCGATCTTCTTGAGGTCGACCGGGGTGCCCATCACCGACAGGCTGTTCGGGATTACCATGCGATTGTCGCGGTAAAGGTCCACCAGATATTGGCGGTGCCATTTGGCGGGCAGGTTGGTAACGTCGCCGTTCCAGTAGAGGAGGTCGAACGGCGGATAGTCGTTGCCGAGCAGATAATTGCTGACGACATAGTTCCAGATCAGATCGCGCCCGCGCAAGCTGTTGAAGGTCGCCGCCATATAGCGCCCGTCGAGGAATCCCGGTGCCGATAGCTGTTGGAGCAGCGCCAGATAGCTGTCGTCGACGAACATCTTGAGGTCGCCGGCATGTTCGAAATCGACCTGTGCAGTAAAGAAGGTCACCGACTTCACCTTGTCGGCTTCACCGCGCGCCGCCAACATCGCGAGCGTGGCGGCGAGGGTGGTGCCCGCGACGCAATAGCCGATCGTGTGGACATGCGGCACGTCCAGAAGCTCGCGGACCGTGTCGATCGCGTCGACCTGCCCTGCGATATAGTCGTCCCAGACGATCTCGCTCATCGACGCGTCGGCCGACTTCCACGATACCATGAATACGCTGAGCCCCTGTTCGACCGCCCAGGCGACGAAGCTCTTCGCGGGGTTCAGATCGAGGATATAGAAGCGGTTGATCCACGGCGGGAAGATGATGAGCGGGACGGTAAAGACGTCCTTTGTCGTCGGCGCATAGTGGATCAGCTGGTAAAGGTCGGTTTCGTGGATCACCTTGCCCGGCGTTGTCGCGATATTGACCCCGACCTCGAACGCGTCGGGATCGACATGGCTCAATTGCCCTCGCGACAAATCGTTGAGCATATGCTTCAGGCCCTTGAGCAGGCTCTCGCCCCGGGTCTCCACCGCGCGCTTGATCACCTCTGGATTGGTGAGGGCAAGGTTGGTGGGTGCCATCGCGTCAGCCATCGATTTTGCGGCAAATTCCATTTTCGCGCGTGCGGCGGGATCGGGGCCGTCGAGCTGGCGCGTGGTCGCGAGCATCTGTTCGGCGAGCAGGCCATAGGTCTGGCGGATCATCGCGAACACCGGATTGCCGGTCCAGTCGGGATCGGCGAAGCGGCGGTCCTTCGCATCGGTGGGCGGCGCGTCGGGGGCGATCGGCTGACCGATGCTGGCGAGAGAGGTCCAGAAGGCGACCCCCTGATCCCACATCTTAGACGATTGCTGCGTCCACATCTGCGTCGCCGGATTGTCGATCCATTTGGCGGGGTCGAACAGCGCGGCGGCGCTTGTATTGCCTTCGTTGACCTGGCCCAGCGCATAATCGAGCATCATCTGCTGTGCGCGGCCGATCACGCTCGCCCAATGCTGCATGTCTTCGGGGGATGGCAGGAAGGGATTCGGCGTCTCGATCGTGTCGTCTTTACCCGTATCGCTCATGCTCGTTCCTGCTGGTCAGTGCGGATAATATGCCTATAACAAGCCGCGATGCGGCTGGCGAGGCTGCCGCTCGCGTCAACCCACAAGTAACGCAAAGGAGTTGTTCTAGTTTCCCATGTCCGAAGATGAATTCTACCGCATCAAGCGCCTGCCGCCCTATGTCATCGCTGAAGTGAATGCGATGCGTGCGGCCGCCCGCGCCGCGGGAGAGGACATTATCGACCTGGGGATGGGCAATCCCGACCTGCCGCCGCCGGCGCATGTGATCGAAAAGCTGTGCGAAGTGGCGATGAAGCCCGACGCGCACGGATATTCGCAGTCAAAAGGCATTCCGGGCCTTCGCCGCGCGCAGGCCAATTATTACGGCCGCCGCTTCAACGTCGACCTTGATCCGGAAACCGAAGTCGTCGTGACGATGGGGTCGAAGGAAGGGCTCGCGAGTCTGGCGACCGCGATCACCGGCCCCGGCGACGTCGTGCTCGCACCGAACCCGAGCTATCCGATCCACACGTTCGGTTTCATTATCGCCGGTGCGACGATCCGCAGTGTCCCGACGACGCCCGACGAGAATTACTGGCGTGCCCTCGACCGCGCGATGGCCTTCACCGTGCCGCGGCCGTCGATCCTTGTCGTCAACTATCCGTCGAACCCGACCGCCGAAGCCGTCGACCTTGCTTTCTACGAGCGCCTGGTCGCCTGGGCGAAGGAGAATAAGGTCTGGGTTCTCAGCGACCTTGCCTATTCGGAGCTTTATTACGATGGCAATCCGACCCCCTCGATCCTGCAGGTGCCGGGGGCGAAGGACGTCGCGATCGAATTCACCTCGATGTCGAAAACCTACTCGATGGCGGGCTGGCGCATGGGTTTTGCGGTCGGCAACAAGCGGCTGATCGCAGCGATGACGCGCGTCAAATCCTACCTCGACTATGGTGCCTTCACCCCGATTCAGGCGGCCGCCTGCGCGGCGCTCAATGGCCCGCAGGATATCGTCCAGAAGAACCGCGATCTTTACCAGAAGCGCCGCGATGTGATGGTCGAAAGCTTTGGTCGCGCCGGCTGGGACATTCCCAGCCCGAAGGCGTCGATGTTCGCTTGGGCGCCGCTGCCGCCGGCGCTCAAGGAAATGGGCAGCCTCGAATTTTCGAAGCAATTGCTCACCCATGCCAAGGTCGCGGTCGCGCCGGGCGTCGGTTATGGCGAGGATGGCGAAGGCTATGTTCGTATCGCGATGGTCGAGAATGAACAGCGCATCCGGCAGGCGGCGCGCAATGTCCGGAAATTCCTCGCGATGCATGGCGTGAACACGCCGTCGGTTGCCGCCGGGGGATGATGGATCTCGACGCCGGCGCGATTGCGCAGACGATCCAGCTTTCGGTCACGCCGGTGTTTCTGCTGGTGGCGACCGGCAGCCTGCTCAACGTCATTGCCGGGCGGTTGGCGCGTGTCGTCGACCGTTCGCGCAATCTGATAGAGCGCTGGGCAGAGACCGAGGGCCTTGAGCATGAGCGCATCGTTGCCGAACTGCGCATCGCCGACCGGCGCATGGGGATCATCAACAATTCGATTCTCTCCGCCGTGGCGTGCGGGATCGTCGTGTGTCTGCTCGTCGCGTTGCTGTTCACGCAGGCCTTTACGGGCATCAACCTTGGTGTCGCGGCGTCGTGGGCCTTTGCGTTGGCGATGGTGCTGTTGCTCGTTTCGCTGATCCTCTTCCTTGTCGAGGTCCGGCTGGCGGTGCGCGCGATACACGTGCCCATGGAATTGCTCGAGCTTGAAGAAGGCTGGAAGAAGCGGCGCGACCGGCGCTGATAGACACAGGGCGGCGGCTGGTCGAAGCTTGCTCGCCAGCGCCGCATTTCTCCGCCACCTTGGGGTGAGACAGGGGAGAGATGTCATGCGAAACTATCGACTTTTGACGCCGCTCGTCGGGGCTGCAATGCTGGTAGCCGTGCCCGTCGTCGCCGCCGCACCCGACAAGGCCGTGGCCGCGGCGGTCGCCGACAAGAGCCGCCTCGCCGAAAATCGCAAGCTGGACGACGGTCGTCACCCCGCCGACGTGCTCGCCTTCGCTCAGGTCAAGCGCGGCTCGACCGTCGCCGACCTGCTCGCCGGAAATGGCTATTACAGCGAAATGCTGGCCGATCTCGTCGGGCCCAAGGGTACCGTCATCCCGATGAACCCGTCGGGTTTCCATGAGCCGGAAACCTGGGCCACGATCACAAAGGCCTATCCCAACATCGCGCCGATGGTGCGCCCGGTGAACACGATCGTGCTGGCGCCAAAGAGCGTCGACATGATTTTTACCCACCTCGCCTATCATGACCTCTACTGGCAGAGCGAAAAGTTCAAATTCCCGCGCGTCGAGGTCGATGCGATGCTCGTCAACTGGTTCAGCGCGGTGCGGCCTGGCGGATCGATAATCGTCGTCGACCATGTCGGCCCGGCGGGCGACACGCGCGAGCTGGTCGAGAAATTGCACCGGATCGACCCCGCGAAAGTGCGCGCCGACATGGAGCGCGCGGGTTTCGTCTTTGACGGCGACAGTGGAGCGCTGCGCATCACGGCCGACGATCACAGCAAGAATGTGTTCGACCCCGCGATCCGCGGTAAGACCGACCGCTTCATGATGCGGTTCAAAAAGCCGGCTTGAGCATCAGGGCGCGGTGCTGGCCCGATAGGTCGGCGCCCGTCGTACAGCATGCCGCTTTCCATTTCAGCCTGCAGCGTCGCCGCGTCCTTGCCCTCGACCTCGGGAAGCGGCGGCGGCAAGCAGCGAAATTTTTTGCATGCGCTGCACGCCGCCAGCCGTAGCGGCAATTGCAAACAGCGAATGGCAGGGCCGCGCAATGGCGTTGACATGAAGGGCGCGCGTCTGCTCCCATGGCGGTACGGGAGAAAATGATGAGCCAGAATGACGCGATGGCGGCCGCAGCGACGGCGCCTGCGGGAAGTGCGGCGACACCAGTCCGGCGGATGCTGTGGGTGCTGCTCGCGGTCTATATCCTGAACTTTCTCGATCGTCAGATCGTCAACATTCTCGCCGAACCGATCGCGCGTGACCTGTCGCTTTCGGACGCCGATATCGGGCTTCTCACCGGATTGGCCTTCGCGCTCTTTTATACTTTTCTTGGCATTCCGATCGCGCGTTACGCCGACAAGCCGTCGACGAACCGCATCGGACTGATCTCGGTCTCGCTCGCGATATGGTCGGGGATGACCGTGCTGTGCGGCATGGCCCAAAATTTCGTGCAATTGCTTCTCGCGCGGATCGGCGTCGGGGTGGGCGAGGCGGGTTGCACGCCCGCGGCGCATTCGCTGATCACCGACCGCGTCGATCCCGCCAAGCGCGCGTCAGCGATTGCCTTTTACGGTCTTGGCATTCCGATCGGCAGTCTGCTCGGGCTGATCGTCGGCGGCCTGATTGCCGACGAATGGGGCTGGCGCGTCGCTTTCATGGTCGTCGGCGTTCCCGGAATCCTGCTGGCGCTGGTTCTGCCGATGATGATCAAGGAAGTCCGTCACAAGGCGCCGGCCGACGCGCCCGCGCCGGCAACGGAATTCAGCGTCGCGGGCGCGCTCAAGGAAGTCTTCGGCACGCGCGCCTTTCTCTACATCGCGATCGCCTCTTCGATCACCGCCTTTCTTGGTTATGGCAAGGGTGTGTGGGCGCTGATCCTGTTTCAGCGCTCGCATGGCCTCAGTCCGGGCGAGACGGGGCTGTTGCTTGGCGTCGCGCTCGGGATCGCGGGCATTTTTGGTACCTGGCTCGGCGGCTATCTTGCCGACCGTTTCGGCAAGGTCGACCGGCGGCATATGCTGACGACGCCTGCGGTCGGCATGGCGATCGCCGCGCCGATCCTGTTCCTCGGATACTGGGTCGACGAATGGCACATTGCCATCGCACTGCTGTTCATTCCGACGGTGCTCAATGCCGCTTATTACGGGCCTACCTTTGCATGCGTCCACGGCCTCGTCCGGCCGCAGGCGCGCGCGATGGCAAGTGCGGTGATGCTGTTCCTGCAGAATCTGATCGGGCTCGGGCTCGGGCCGCTGCTGTTCGGCATTGCGTCGGAAATGCTCAAGCCCTCGGTCGGGGTCGAGAGTGTGCGCTATGTCCTTTATGGCGCGGCGTGGCTCGGTCTCATCCCCGCCTTCTTCTTTTGGCGCGCGAGCCTGCGTCTCAATGCCGAACTCAAGTCCGGTTAATAGGGCGGGTCGACCTTTGCGCGCTGGACCTTGGCGGCGTCGATCCACCAATTAAGGTCGTCGGCGAAGCGCGGGAACAGCCGTTCGAGCTGCTTCGCATCGTCGCCGGTGGGCTGGCCGTCGGCGTCGAAAAGCTTGCCGATGCGCGCCACAGGCAGGATCGACGAGATCACCGCCATTCCCATCTCGCCCAAAATGTCGCGCCACCCCATCATAGCGCGCACCCCGGAAAAGGAGCCGGCGGAATAACAGGCGATCGCCGCGGGTCGCCAGAACCATTCCTCCAGATAATGGTCGGTGAGGTTCTTGAGGCCCGGCTGAGGGCCCCAATTATATTCGCCGGTGACGAACAGGAAGCCGTCGGCGGCGCGGATCTTGCCCGCGAGTTCCTCCATCGCCGCCGGTGCCTCGCCCTTCGGATATTCTTTGTACATGCGGTCGAGCATCGGCAGGTCGACCGCCTTGGCGTCGATCAGTTCGGCGCGGTCGCCGCGCGTATTGATCGCATCGACCAGCCAGTTCACGAGCTTCAGCCCCTGCCGGTCGCGGCGATAGCTGCCATAAAAAACGAGGATGTGGCGGGACATTGTGGGTTCCTAGGGTCGGATGGTGATCGGGATGCCGTCGGGGACGATATCCCATAGCTGCTTTATCTCCGCGTTCGACAGCGCGATACAGCCATCGGTCCAGTCGCGCGCGATCGGCGGGCCGGGCCAGGCATTGGGCTGGCCGTGGATGAAGATATCGCCGCCGGGCGAGCGCCCCTTCGACTTTGCATAGGCGCCGTCGGCGGGGTTGGGGTAGGATATGCGCAGCGACAGATGATAGGCGCTCCCGGGGTTGCGACCGCTGATCGTATAGCGCCCCTCGGGCGTGCGCTCGTCGCCTTCGAATTGCTTGTGCCCAGTCGGCGCGTCACCGACGCGGATATTCTTGTAACGGACGATCTCGCGGTTCCCGGCATAGGCGATCAGCACGCGATCGCTCTTGTCGACGAGCAGCCGGTCGGCCTTGGTGCCCGCGGGCAGCGCAGGCTGCGAACTCGCGGCGCCGCAGGCGGCGAGGAACAGGCAGGCGGAAAGGGCGGTCAAACGCATCGTATAACCCTAAGACTTTGGGGGCGTCCGGCAAGTGGTTGCCAGTGCGTCGCCGCGGGCTAAGGTGGGTTTTGGGGGGATCGACATCATGACCATATATCGTACGCCGGACGCGCGCTTCGAAGGGCTGCCCGACTGGCCCTATGCACCGAAATATCTCGAGATCGAGGGCGGTCTTCGCGTCCATTATGTCGATGAGGGCGCGACCGATGCGCAGCCGGTGCTGATGCTGCATGGCGAGCCGACCTGGTCCTATCTTTGGCGCCATATGATCGGCCCCGCGACCGCGTCGGGCTTCCGCGTCGTTGCGCCCGACCTGATCGGTTTCGGCCGTTCGGACAAGCCACTGGACCGCGATGCCTATAGCTATGCCGCGCAGGTCGCGTGGATGCGGCAATGGATCGAGGCGCTCGACCTTCGAAATATCGTGCTCGCATGCCAGGACTGGGGTTCGCTGATAGGGCTGCGCCTTGTGGCCGAAATGCCCGAGCGCTTCGCCGGAGTCGCGCTTTCGAACGGCGGCCTTCCCGAAGGCCAGCCAGCACCTCGCGCGTTCGCGATCTGGCGCGCCTTCTCGCGCTACAGTCCGGTCTTCCCGATCGGCAAGATCGTCAAGGCGGGGGCCAAGCGCGAATTGAGCGATGCGGAAATCGCGGCCTATGATGCGCCATTCCCCACGCGGGCATCAAAGGTAGCGGCGCGCATCTATCCCTCATTCGTTCCGCTCGGCGACAATGTCGCGGTCCCCGATCAGAAACGCACGTGGGCGGCGCTTCAGGCGTTCGACAAGCCGTTCCTCTGCTGCTTCTCCGATGGCGATCCGATCACGCGCGGCGGCGATGCGCTGTTCACCGGACGTGTACCCGGAACGCAGGGCATGTCGCACCGCACGCTGACGGGCGGCCACTTCATTCAGGAGGATGATCCGGTGGGCTTCGTCGCGGCGATCCGCGACGTCGCCGCTGCCGGCGTCAATCGCTGAACGGGTCGCGGATCAGGATTGTGTCCTCGCGCTCGGGGCTCGTGGACACGAGCGCGATCGGGGTCTCGATCAGTTCCTGCACGCGCTGGATATATTTGATCGCCTGAGCGGGCAGGTCCGCATAGCTCCGCGCGCCCGCGGTCGATTCGTGCCAGCCGTCCATTTCCTCATAGATCGGCTCGACTTCGGCCTGGTCGGCGGCGTGCGCCGGGAAATAGTCGAGGATCTTTCCACGTAGCCGGTAACCGGTGCAGATGCGGATCGTGTCGAAGCCGTCGAGGACGTCGAGCTTGGTAAGCGCGATGCCCGTGACGCCTGACACAGCGCAGCTCTGGCGCACGAGTACCGCGTCGAACCAGCCGCAGCGGCGCTTGCGGCCCGTGACGGTGCCGAATTCATGCCCGCGCTCCCCGAGCCGCTGGCCGATCTCGTCCTCAAGCTCGGTCGGGAAGGGGCCGCTGCCGACGCGCGTCGTATAAGCCTTGGCGATGCCGAGCACGAAGCCGACAGCACCGGGGCCGAGGCCCGAGCCGCTGGCGGCGGTGCCGCTGACCGTGTTCGAGCTGGTGACGAAGGGATAGGTGCCGTGATCGACGTCGAGCAGCACGCCCTGCGCGCCTTCGAACAGGATGCGTGCGCCGGCCTTGCGGACCTTTTTCAGGCGCTTCCAGACGGGCTGCGCATATTCGAGCACATAGTCGGCAATTTCGGTGAGGTCGGCGATCAGGCGCTCGCGGTCGATCGGCGGCTCGCCGAAGCCGGCACGCAGCGCATCATGATGTGCGGTTAGACGATCGAGCTGCGGTTCGAGCTTGTCGAGATGCGCAAGGTCGCAAACACGGATCGCGCGGCGGCCGACCTTATCTTCATAGGCGGGACCGATACCGCGGCCGGTGGTGCCGATCTTGCCCGCGCCCGCAGCCGTTTCGCGCAGCGCATCTAGGTCGCGGTGGAAGGGAAGGATCAGCGCGCAATTGTCGGCGATCGCGAAATTCTCGGGGTTGATCGCAACGCCCTGGCCGCGCAGCTTGGTGATCTCGTCACGCAGCGCCCAGGGGTCGAGCACGACGCCGTTGCCGATGATCGACAACGTACCGGTGACGATTCCCGAGGGGAGCAAAGACAGCTTGTAGACCTGTTCACCGACGACGAGCGTATGGCCGGCATTGTGACCGCCCTGGAAGCGGACCACGGCGTCGGCGCGGCTGGCGAGCCAGTCGACGATCTTGCCCTTGCCCTCGTCGCCCCATTGCGACCCGATGACGGTAACATTTGCCATGATGCTGTCCTGCTGAACTGGGCCACAAAACGACCAGCGCCGGCCCGGCGCGGCCTTAGCGGATTTGGCCGCAGAGGCAACCCAAAGCGGGATGATTTTGCGACATTTGCGGGCAAGATTGCTTGCGCCGGGCCCTGTGGAGACGCGCGATGACGAAACAAAGCTGGTTTGGATATGCCGCGCTGGCGGCATTTGTGGTCGCGAGCGTCAATGTGCCCGCGCCCTTCGCCGATGCGCGCGAGACGATGCGCGACCGGTTGCGCGAACGGCTCGCCAGCCGGATGGGCGCCGACGAGGGACCGAAGGCGCCGGAGAGCGAGACAATAGCTTATGGCCGCTATCCGCTCCAACGCCTTGATGTCTGGCGGGCGAAGGCGGCGGACACCCACGCACCGCTGATTGTCTTTGTCCATGGCGGCGGCTGGAAACGCGGCAGCAAGGACAATGCGACGGGACGCTTCAAAGCCCTGCATTATCCCGAAAAGGGCTATGCTTTTGCGTCGATCGATTATCGCCTTGTCCCGGGCGCAACGGTCGAACAGCAGGCGGCGGACGTCGCGTCGGCGGTCAGGGCACTGGTGGATCGAGCGGATACACTCGGCATCGACAGGCGGCGGATCGTGCTGATGGGACATAGCGCTGGCGCACATCTTGCCGCCTTGGTCGGCACCGACGAGCGCTATCTGAAAGGCGCCGGACTGTCGTTCGCCAATATCGCCGGTGTCGTCCCGATCGATGGCGCCGCCTATGATGTGCCAGCGCAGACGAGGGACGGGCCACCGATCATGCAGGCAACCTACAAACAGGCATTCGGGACTGATCCGGTCCGACAGAAAGCGTTGTCGCCGACCTTGCAGGCGGCGGCGCCCAATGCGCCGCAATTCATGCTTCTCTATGTTCAGCGTCCCGACGGCGTGCGGCAGGCGAAAGCATTCGGCGATGCACTGACGGCGGGCGGCAGCCTTGTCGAACATGGCAGTTTTCCTGGTGAGGGTCTGCAGGGTCATGCCGAAATCAACCGGCGGCTGGGCGATCCATCCTATGCGCCGACGGCAGCGGTCGACGACTGGCTGAAACGGCTGTTCGCGCGCTTATCGCTGCGATAGGGTTACGTCATGACGAACCTCGACGCGCCTTATCACGCCCATATCTATTACGACCCTGCGGAGCGGTCCGCCGCGGTCGCGTTACGCGATGCCTTCAGTGAAGACCGCGCGATCCTGTTCGTCGGCGCCATGACCGACGGTGCGGCAGGGCCGCATCCGATCGCGCAATATGAGGTTCATTTCCTTGCCCGGTCGCAGGACGCCGTGGTCGCGGCGATCGAGGCGACGGGGCTACGCGCGCTGGTGCATCCGCTGACCGACGACGATCTTGCCGATCATACGACGCTGGCGCAGTGGATTGGCGAACCCGTCGAACTCGATGTGACAGTGCTCGACCCGCCCGGGGTCAACCAGGGCATCCCGCGTTTCGGTGTTTCGGACTTTTAGGCTTCGACCGGTCCGTCGGGACCGAGGATGAACCCGCAGCCGAGTGCCCTTGCATCGTCGTTTTCGGACAGCGCCGCGACCGTCTGCCAGTCGTCGGCGCGCAGGCTGGCCGCGAGCGCGGGGTCATGGCCGAGCGGCAGAAAAATGCGGCGCTCGGCATCATTTTCGGCGCCGAGGCCCGCGTCGATCAGCGGATCGGGATAAAGCGAGAAGCCGACTGCCGATTCTTCCTGTTCACCGACCGGGATCGAATAACCGCCGCCGCGGCCGACCGCGTCGCCCTGTCCCGGCACGAAAATCTGGAAACCGAACCAGCTTTGATAGGCAAAGCCGTGGCGTTCGGTCGGATCGAGCGTCAGCGTGACGCGGTCGCGGATCGGCGCCGCGATGGCTTCGAGCGCATCGATCCGCGCGGTGAGCACGCCGGACGTATCGAACGCGCGTAGATCGGCAACCGCCTGATCGAACGGGCCGGTTGCGCGGAGCAAAGGCAGATAGGCTTCGGCGCCAAGCCGCGTAAGCGCGCCGGCATCCTTGGCATCGAGTTCGTCGCGCAGCTGCTGGATATCGGCATCGACCGGCAGCGGGCCACCCGCGAGCAGGTCGACGACATCGGGCAGGGTGAAGTCGATCGTGACCGGGCCGATCCCAGCGGCTTCGAGCGCGTCGATCGCGACGGTGACGATCTCGCGCGCCGCAGCGACGCTGTCGCTGCCGATCAGTTCGGCGCCGACCTGCAGCATCTCGCGCGCGGGCCGGAGCTGGCTTGCGCGCAGTTTGACGACCTGCCCGGCGTAGCAGAGGCGCAGCGGGCGTGGGGCCTTGGCGAGCAACGAGGTCGCGATGCGACCGACCTGCCGCGTGATGTCGGGGCGCAACGCCAGCGTGCGCTGTGACACCGGGTCGGTGAAACGGAGCAGGTCGCGCGTTGTGCGATCATCTTCGCCGCCGAGTGTTTCGCGGAATTCGGCCAGTGGCGGGGAGACGCGGCCATAGCCATGCGCGCGCATCGCATCGACGAGCGCGCGGGTGACGCGCGACGCGGCCTCCGCCTGTTGCGGAAGGCGATCGCGCAGCCCTTCGGGCAGCAGGGCAGGGGCCTTGGTCATGGAGGTGGCCTTAGGCGGGTGGCGGGAGCGTTTCAACCGCTCCCGCCGAATGGTCAGAACTTCAGACCTTTCACGGTCTTCACGCCCGGAAGTTGGCAAAGTTGCCACAGAAGCGGTTCGGGCATCGGCGAGTCGAGGCTCAAAAGCAGCACCGCTTCGCCGCCTGCGGCGCGGCGGCCGAGGTGGAAGGTGCCGATGTTGAGCCCGGCCTCGCCCAGCGCGGTGCCGATGCGGCCGATGAAGCCCGGCGCGTCCTCGTTGACGATGTAGAGCATGTGGCCGTCGAGATCGGCCTCGACCTTGATGCCGAACATCTCGACCAGGCGCGGGTCGCCGTTGCTGAACAAGGTGCCGGCGACCGAGCGATCGCCTTGTTCCGTGGCCACCGTAACGCGGACGAGCGTGTGGTAGTCGCCGTCGCGGTCGTGACGAACTTCCCGGACATCAAGCCCGCGCTCGCGTGCGAGATGCGGGGCGTTGACCATGTTCACGCTGTCCGAATAGCGGCGCATCAGGCCGGTGAGCACGGCGGCGGTGATCGGCTTGAGGTTCAGTTCGGCGGCGGCACCTTCGACCTCGACCGAGATGGTCGTGAGATTGTCGTGCGCAAGCTGGCCGACGAGGCTGCCGAGCTTTTCGGCGAGGCTCATATAGGGCCGCAGCTTCGGCGCTTCTTCGGCCGACAGGCTGGGCACGTTAAGCGCATTGGTGATCCCGCCGGTCAGCAGATAATCCGAAAGCTGCTCGGCGACCTGGATCGCGACATTTACCTGTGCTTCGTCGGTCGACGCGCCCAGGTGCGGCGTGCAGATGAAGTTCGGCGCGCCGAACAGCGGATGGTCGGCGGCCGGGGGCTCGGTCTGGAACACGTCGAGTGCGGCGCCCGCGACATGGCCGCTATCGAGTGCGTCCTTGAGCGCCGCTTCATCGATCAGCCCGCCGCGCGCGCAGTTGATGATCCGGACGCCCTTTTTCGCCTTGGCGATATTTTCCTTCGACAGGATATTGCGCGTCTGGTCGGTCAGCGGCGTGTGCAGCGTGATGAAATCGGCCTTGGCGAGCAGCGTGTCGAGATCGGCCTTTTCGACGCCGAGTTCGATCGCGCGTTCGGGCGTCAGGAAGGGGTCGAAGGCGACGACTTTCATGCGGAGGCCGAGGGCGCGTTCGGCGACGATGCTGCCGATATTGCCGCAGCCGATCAGACCGAGCGTCTTCGAAGTCAGCTCGACGCCCATGAAGTCATTCTTCGGCCATTTGCCCGCCTGGGTTCCGGCGTTGGCTTCCGGGATCTGGCGCGCGAGGGCGAACATCATCGCGATCGCATGTTCGGCGGTCGTGATGCTGTTGCCGAACGGCGTGTTCATCACGATGACGCCCTTCTTCGACGCCTCGGGAATGTCGACATTGTCGACGCCGATGCCGGCGCGGCCGACGACCTTCAAATTGGTCGCGGCGGCGAGCACGTCGGCGGTGACTTTCGTCGCCGAACGGATTGCAAGGCCGTCATAGTCGCCGATCATCGCGATCAGCTCTTCCTTGGTCTTGCCGGTGATGACGTCGACGTCGATTCCGCGTTCCTTGAAGATCGCGGCGGCTTTGGGGTCCATCTTGTCGGAAATCAGAACTTTGGGAGCGGTCATTGGTTTTTCCTTTAACCTCGTCATTCCCGCGAAAGCGGGAACCCAGTGCGGCAAATCGCCAACGTCAGAACTGGGTCCCCGCTTTCGCGGGGATGACGACAAAATGATTAGGCGGAGAGGGTTTCGTAGGCCCAGTCGAGCCACGGGCCGAGCGCTTCGACATCGGCAGTGTCGACGGTCGCACCGCACCAGATGCGAAGGCCCGGAGGCGCGTCGCGATAGCCCGCGATGTCATAGGCCGCGCCTTCGGCTTCGAGCAGCCCGGCGAACTTCTTGATGAAGGCTTCGTCGGCGCCCGCGACCGATAGGCAGACCGAAGTCTTCGAACGGCTGGCGGGATCGGCGGCGAGGTGGCTCAGCCACTCGCGTTCCGAGACGATCTTGTCGAGCGCCGCGGCATTCGCATCGCTGCGCGCCTTCAGTCCGTCGAGACCGCCAAGCGACTTCGCCCATTCGAGCGCGAAGATCGCGTCCTCGACTGCAAGCATCGACGGGGTGTTGATCGTTTCGCCCTTGAACACGCCCTCGGCAAGCGCGCCCTTGCTGACGAGGCGGAACACCTTCGGCAGCGGCCAGGCGGGGGTATGGTTTTCGAGCCGTTCGACGGCGCGCGGCCCAAGGATCAGCACGCCGTGGCCGCCTTCGCCGCCGAGCACTTTCTGCCAGCTGAAGGTTGCGACGTCGATTTTGTCCCACGGCAGGTCGTAAGCGAACACCGCGCTGGTCGCATCGGCGAAGCTCAGGCCTTCGCGGTCGTCGGGGATCCAGTCGCCATTCGGGACGCGGACGCCCGAAGTGGTGCCGTTCCAGGTGAAGAGGACGTCGTTCGACCAGTCGACCTGCGTCAGGTCGGGAAGCTGGCCGTAATCGGCGCGAATGACGGTCGGATCGAGCTTGAGCTGCTTCGCGGCATCGGTGACCCAGCCCTCGCCGAAGCTCTCCCATGCGAGCGTCGTGACGGGCTTGGCGCCGAGCATGGTCCACATCGCCATTTCAAAGGCGCCGGTGTCCGATCCCGGAACGATGCCGATGCGGTGCGTGTCGGGAAGCTGCAGCATCTCGCGCATCAGGTCGATGCAAAGGGCAAGCCGCGTCTTGCCGATCTTCGCGCGATGCGAACGGCCCAGCGATTCGGTTGCTAGTTTTTCAGGGGACCAGACCGGCGGTTTGGCGCAGGGTCCGGAAGAAAAATAGGGGCGCGTCGGGCGCACCTGTGGCGTCGTCACTTCACTCATCATAGTCTCTCCTTGCAGAGAGCTCGCGCGGCGTTGGGACCGCGTGGCCCGGCGCCGCGTTTAGGGCGGTCGCGCGGGCTGTCAAACAAATTGCACGGACCGCGCGAAATTTTCGACGAGTGGAGGGAAAGGTATACAGCTTGTTAACCATTTCGTCGGTATTTTGACGATATGCCGATCCCGACTTTCCTAAAGCCCCGGATCCTGATCGCCGCCAGCGCGGCGCTGGCGCTATCTGCCTGTTTCGGCTCTCCCGAGGTAATGAAGAACGGCGGCGGCAAGCGTCCGACCGCAAGCAAGCCGAGCCGGCCGCAGGTCGTCGGCACACCGTCCTTCACCAGCGCCGAAGCGCAGCAGTGCGCGTTCGACCTTAAACAGGCGGGCGTCCGCTTCACGCCCCTGCCGAACCAGGATCATGGCGGCGGCTGTACATCGATCGATTCGGTGAAGCTGCTCGATATCGGTACCCCGGTATCGGGCCTCGGCGCGATGACCTGTCCGCTCGCAAAGAATTTCGCGGCATGGGCGCAATATGCGGTGAAGCCCGCAGCGCGGCAATATTTCGGGCAGGAAGTCGTGAAGATCGAGACTTTCGGTACCTATAGCTGCCGCAACATCTATGGCGGCCGATCGGGCCGGATGTCGCAGCACGCTTTTTCGAATGCGATCGACGTGTCGGGCTTTGTGCTCGCTGACGGCCGCCGCATCATGCTCGATGGCGGGTGGAAGGGCGACAAACCGTCGCAGGATTTTCTCCGCGCGCTGCACAAATCGGGCTGTCGCCGTTTCGGCACCGTGCTTGGCCCCGATTACAACGCGGCGCACTATAATCATTTCCATTTCGACATGAGCGGCAACGGCTACTGCCGCTGAACACGCCTCCGTCTTGGCAAAGTCGCGCTAAGGGAGTAGCCGCTCGCTAATGGCAGAAGACAAACAACCCCATCGTTCGCGTTTCCATAAAGCCAAGGACGACGCGCAGTTCGCCAAGCAGGCGACAACCACCCCGCAAACGGCGCACCCCGCCTACAAACTGGCGTTTCAGGACAATGATTTCCTGCTGCGCGAGGATTTGCGTCCCGTTCGTTTCCAGCTCGAGCTGCTCAAGCCCGAATTGCTGCTGGACGAGGCAGGAATCGAATCGACGCTGGTCATCTATGGCTCGGCGCGCATTCCTGAACCCTCGCAGGCGGATGCGCTCGAAACCGCGGCGACCGACGATGCGCAGCGCAACATTGCCCGCCACCTCAAGGCCAAGGCGAAATATTATGACGAGGCGCGCGCGCTGGCGCGGCTCGCGAGCCAATATCCGTGCGACGACAATGGCTGTCGCCACTTCGTCGTCTGTTCGGGCGGCGGGCCGTCGATCATGGAAGCGGCAAACCGCGGCGCCGAAGACGAAGGCCGCGAATCGATCGGGCTCAACATCGTGCTCCCGCACGAGCAGGCGCCCAACCGCTTCGTCACGCCGTCACTAAGCTTCCAGTTCCACTATTTCGCGCTGCGCAAGATGCACTTCCTTCTCCGCGCGCGCGCGGTTGCGGTCTTTCCCGGCGGCTTCGGCACTTTCGACGAGATGTTCGAGCTGCTCACGCTGATCCAGACGGGCAAGATCAAGCCGATCCCGATCGTGCTGTTCGGCAAGGAATTCTGGCAGCGCGTGGTCAATTTTGACGCGCTGGTCGAGGAAGGCGTCGTCAGCGCGCGCGACCTCGACCTGTTCAAATTCGTCGAGACCGCCGACGAGGCGTGGAAGATCATCCAGGATTTCTACGCGAAACTCGATCATCATTGAAAATCTCGTTGCCCCCGCGCAGGCGGGGGCCGCGAGAGACGTTGAGTCAGGTCGACAACGGCCCCCGCTTGCGCGGGGGCGACGAGATTATTTCGACTGGGCTTCCAGATAGAGGATCAGCGCCTTGCGATCGGCGGCGTCGATAACCCCGGCGAACGCCATGCGCGTGCCCGGAACATTCTTCATCGGCGCTTCGAGATAGGCGCCGAGCGCCGCTTCATCCCAGATGCCGCCCTTGGCTTTCATCGCGCCCGAATAGGAGAAGCCGGGATGCGATGCGACCGCGCGTCCGACGACGCCGTGCAGATTAGGGCCGATCCCGTTCGCGCCGCCCTTGTCGATCGTGTGGCACGCGACGCAGCGGCGGAATATCTGTTCGCCCATCGCCGCTGTCGGTTCGACCGCCGGCGCTTCGACAGCGGACTCACCCGCTGCCGGTGCTTCGGCCGGCGTTTCGCTCTTGCCAC